>CAVTYW010000017.1:0-642407 GCA_963738955.1 Pirellulales bacterium
TGAAATTCAAATGGTCGTCGTCCTCCGGCGTTTCGACGTTGAACCGCGCCAGCCGCAGGGCGGCACACACCGGCAGCGCCGCCGCGATTACCCAGATCGCCTCCGGATGATAATAGGCTAGATACGGACACATTTTCACTAACAGAAATCCGGGCGCGACGCCGAACGTCACCACGTCGCACAGGCTATCCAGCTCGGCTCCGAAATCGCTCGACGTGCGCGCCAGCCGGGCGACGTGCCCGTCGAGGGCGTCGAAAATCATGCGCCAGGAAAATCAGCCAGCCGCTGAGCATGATGTTGTGCGTCGGATCGTTCGGAGTCGAAGCCGCCACGATCGGTGCCGGACACGGAACTCGTGCGGCGGTCGCGGCTCGGTCACGCGGCCGATCGACCCGCGACGCCACCACGATGCTGAAAAACCCGCAGACGAGGTTCCCCAGCGTGAACAGCGTCGGCAAGACGGCGATCGTGCGAATTTTTCAGCATCGAGCGTTCGTGGATTAGTGGGGAATACTGCGTGCCTGAGCATCGCGATGTCGCGAATCGCTCGCTCGCAGCCACGCGCGTCATTCCGTATCCCATGCCCGCACGCATCGCACCGCCTGACATGCTGCCGAACTCACGTCAATCCGTCGGCCGGCAGGATCAGTTCGGTGCGCGAGCCGAGCTTGATCATGCCGAACTTCTCGCCGCGGCTCGACGCTTCGCCCCGGACGCAAGTCGCACACGATTCGCCGCGCGACCTGGCCGGCAATCTGCCGCACCGCGAGCCGCCGATACGGGGCAGACTCTTCTTCCAACGCCGATCCACATGCATTCGTTATGCAGCGCGCACTGCGGGTTCAAGCGCGCTGATGAATCGGCCCGGCGAATAGCGCAGCCGAATCACCCGCGCCGCGCAGGGCGAGCGGTTGACATGCACGTTGAACAGCGACAGGAAAATGGCGATTCGCACCGCCGGCCCGCCGACGAATTCGTCGTGCTCCAGCGGCGTGATTTCGACCACTTTGCCGTCGGCCGGCGAGACCAGCAGGCCCGGCTCTTGCGGCACCTGCCGCGGCGGATCGCGAAAGAAATAGACGACCAAGCACAACACCGACTCCCGGCAACGATCGCCAGACCACCAATGCAAGAACGCGGCCGCGATCGTCGATCGCCAGCAGCGGCCAGCCCATCAGTTGCAGCTCGGCCAGCCCCCAGCGGGCAAACGGAATTCGCTCGCGCCAGCGAAACGGATCGTCGGCCGCGTCCCAATGGCAGTCGCTCTGATTGCGGCAGAATTTCAGATCGCGCGGATCGAGGATTTCGTGCGGGCAGCCCGCCGGATCGCCGTGCCGCAACTCGCCCATCCGCTCGACATAGCCGCGGCGAAACGTCTTCAGAATACCAGCGCCGCAATCGCCCCCAGGCCAGTTCGATGCGGTAGCAAACGCCGCCGCCCGGCTGCGTGCTGGCGATTTCGGCCGGCATTGGGTCGGGCAGGCTGCGGCCGGCAGCGGGCGGGGATTCGGATAGGCTCATCGCGCAATCGATCGGGAAACGGCGAAAGTGGGAATTTCGACTTGAAGAACCGCAGTTAATCGTACTTGGCATTCGGCGCGCGGGGAAGCGGCTGCAACGATCCTTCATGCCTATCCGGGTGTGGCAGCCAAGGCCCCTTGCAATCGACATCTCGTGGGCGGCTTACCCTGGGCTTGGCGCCGCCGTGGCGGCGTTCACGCCGTTTTCCGCGGCGGCCCGCTGGTCGGAGCCGAACCGTCGCCCTGTTTGGTCACGCGGTTGCGCGATAAATAGAACCGCTCGCGGCTTTCTTCCTCATCGACGAGCCGAGATCGCGATTTCAGCACGTCGCTGCGCGTCACCATGCCCACGATTCGTGCCGGCTGATCCGGATCGACCACGACCAATCGGCCGATCCCGGTTTGCACCATGCGCTCGACGGCGGCGCGGCAAGTTTCCTCCGCCAGTGCGGTGACCGGCGGGCTGCTCATCATGTCGAACGCGATGATCGGATTCGGATTCGTTTCGTCCGCTGGCTTGTCGCCCGACAAGCCGTCGGCCCATTCATCGAGCAAATCGGTTTTCGTGACAATCCCGAGCAGACTGCCGTCCTCGCCGACGACCGGATAGCCCTGATGCTGCTTTCCCTTCGGTCCAAGGAAAAACCGCCGCACGAGTTGCTTGATCGGCATTGCGGCCGGGATCGTCACCACCGGGCTCGACATCACCTCGCCGACGCTCAGCCGCTCCAGCGGATCGACGCCGTATTCCTGGCTGATGTGATAGCCGCGGCGGGCGACCTTTTCCGTCAGGATCGACCGCTTCATCGTCAGCACGGTGAAGCCGTGCGCGACAGTCGTGGCCGATCAATAGCGGCAGCAGCACGCCGACTGTCGTAGGTCATCTCCAGGGCGAAGATGACGCCGGTGAGCGGAGACGCGCATCGTGCCCCCCATCACCGCCGCCATCCCGACGAGCGCCACAGAGTGCCGATCGTTGCCGGGCAGAAACGTCGCCTCGACCGCGCCGAGCATCCCGCCCATCATCAGCAACGGCGCCAACACGCCGCCGGAGGTGCCCGAGCCGAGCGCAATCGCCCAGATCAACGCCTTGACCATCATCAGGCCGAGCAGCACGTTCAGAACGTATTCGCCGTGCGAGCAAGTCGGCGATCACGTCGTAGCCGACGCCCAATGCCCGCGGCTCGAAATAGCCGCCGATGCCGACGGCCAGACCGCCGATCATCGGCCACCACATCCAGTGGATCGGCAACCGATGAAATGCGTCTTCGGCTGCGTATACGGCCCGTCAGCAGGAGCGACAACACTCCGACGCTCAGCCCGACGCAAACCGTCGAAGATCGACGAAAGTCCAGACTCGGCGAAATGCATGGGCCGGTAAACGTCGAACGAGCGGCGCCGAATCGGGCCCGAAAGAATACGGCCGCAACAGCGCCGGCCACGGCCGCCGAGATCGCCACCGGCATAAAGCTCCGTGGCTTC
Organism: Pirellulales bacterium; assembly: GCA_963738955.1. Classification (GTDB taxonomy): domain Bacteria; phylum Planctomycetota; class Planctomycetia; order Pirellulales; family DATAWG01; genus DATAWG01. Next base: position 3,003 of record CAVTYW010000017.1, read on the forward strand.
CATTCGAACAGCAGCAATTCGACGGCCAGCAACACGGCGGCCAGCGGAGTGCCAAAGGTGGCCGCCATCCCGCCCGCCGCGCCGGCGACCAGCAGCGTCTTCCGCTCGGCCGACGTCAGATGGAAAATCTGTGCGAAGATCGAGCCGCACGCTCCGCCGGTCATGATGATCGGCCCTTCGGCGCCGAACGGTCCGCCGGAGCCGATCGAAATCGCCGACGACAGCGGCTTGAGCACCGCCACCTTCGGCGACATCCGGCTGCCGCCGATCAGGATCGCCTCGATCGCCTCAGGAATCCCGTGGCCGCGAATCTTCTCGGAGCCGAATCGGGCCATCAGGCCGATGATCAGCCCGCCGACCACCGGCACGAGGATCGCCGCGAGACCGAGATGATGGTTCGACCGGCGAGATCAGTTCGTTGCGGAATCTCGAAGATGCTGGAAATAGAACACGTTCGTGAACAGGGCAATCAGCCGCTGCAGCACAAGCGCCACGACGGCGCAGGCGATGCCGACGAGAACCGCCAAGACAGAGAGCCAGACGAGCCGAATGTTGGCGGTGAAATCGCCTTTGACGACCGATTTGCGCTTGGCTTTGTTGTGATTTCTTTGGGACGGGCCGCTGGTGGGATTGGGCGTCGCATCGCTGGGATTCATGGGCGGGAATTCTCCTTGATTCGGAGATTACCGCGCCGAGGCAGGGCTCGGCTAGTGGATCATCCTATTTCAGCGAATCGGCGTCGGTGGCGTACTCCAGCAGTCGTTCGTGCTCGTAGAAGTAGCGCGCGATATGGTTCGCGATCACGTCGAGATACTCGCGGCGAAAGGCGTCTTCCGATCGGTCGGAAACCGAGACCGCGGCAGTCAACGGCCAGATGGTTTGGGGCATCTTCTTGTTCCAAATTGCCGTATGGCCGCCGGTGTGCATGTCGTACACCCAGAGGTGGATTTCCGCCCGGCCTTGGTACAACGTCTGCCCTTCGTACAAACTGAATTGCTCCAAATCGATGCCGACCACCATGTCGGCCTTCATGGCTCGGCCGATTTCGGCATACTCGTCCCAATTGTTCGAGTCGGCCCACATGGCCACTTGACCTGGCTCGACGACGGAGCATTTCTTGACATTCTTGGCTAACTGCTCTCCGACCAAGGCCGCCAGGACAGGCGCGGCGCTCGAATCGGCAAACTGCAATTGAGAGGCGGCCCGGCAAACGACCGCAACCCTTTTATTGGCCAGTCCGGGAAACTCCGCCGGCGTGTTGTCGTCGTGAACGATATAGGCCAGCGTCAACAACACGGTGCAGCCGCACAGACTTGCGCTGAACAAAATCGCGCATCGCGCTGCCACCTTTACGCGATGTGCTGAAACGGAGCGGCCCGAAGCGGAGCGGTCCATCGATGATTCCTCGAAAGGGACGGCCGAAACGCAGGCCCCGCGGGCAGGCCCAAGAAAAGAGATTTGAAGAGGGCGGAAGAATAGTCGGATGCCGAAGCACCGGCAAGACCACTTTCATGAGGCGAAAAACGCCAGGAATGCGGAGAGCCGCAACCCGATCTTGACCCGATTGCGGCGTTCGCCTACTTTGCCGTCCGCACAAAATCGGCCGAAACTCGGGCTCAGGGACGCGCAGCGGCATCGCCGATGGCAGAGCTTCCACCAATACGCGATTCCTCCACGACACGGCCGACGGAAGCTGGCGCAAGTCGGAAGCCTTATTGGGCGCCGAAATTCTGGCACGGCATGACGTTTCGCGTCTGGCTCCGGCTCCTGGCGCGAAATCGATTTGCTGTCGATTTCGGTCTGTGGCCGGTGGCCCTGGGCGTGACCGCGGTGTCGATCCTCAATTCGGCTCTCGCGATTCTGCAATCAGTGCTCTTTGGCCGGAGGATCGCTCGGACCGAGATTCGCGAGCCGCCGATTTTCGTCATCGGCCATTGGCGCACCGGCACGACGCTGTTGCACCGCTTGCTCGTGCAAGATGATCGCTTTGCGTTTGCGACCAACTATGATTGCTTCGCGCCGAAGTCGTCGCTGGTGACGGGCTGGTTCGTCCGGCGTTGGCTCGGCTTTTTGCATCCCAATCGCCGGCCGATGGACAACATGGCCGACGGGGTCGATTTTCCGCATGAAGATGAATTCGCGCTGTGCAGCATGGGATTGGAATCGCCCTACGCGCAGTTTGCCTTTCCCAATCGGCCGCTGGGGGAGGAGTTATTGGATTTCGCGAGTGTTTCAGCAGCGAAGGTGAATCGCTGGAAGGCCGGCTTGCGACGGTTCATCCAGCAACTGACGCTGCGGAGCGGCAAACCGATCGTGCTCAAGTCGCCGCCCCATACGGCGCAGGATTCGCATTCTGCTCGAGCTGTTTCCCGACGCTCGGTTCGTGCATATCGTCCGCCATCCCTTCGCGGTGTTTCCGTCGATGGTGTGGACTTGGAAGTCGGTCTATCGGGCGCATGGCTTGCAGTGGCCGCGTTTCGACGGTTTGGAAGAGTTCGTCTATCGCAATTTTCAGCGGATGCATCGGGCCTTCATGGATCAAAAGAACTTGATTCCGGCTGGGAATCTCTGCGAAGTGCGCTACGAAGATTTGGTTCGCGATCCGCTCGAAACCATGAACGCGATCTACGGGCAATTGAACCTCGGCGAATTCGATCGAATGCGACCGAATCTCGAAGCATTTCTGGCGGCGAGAAAGATTCCAAGACGAACCGTTTCGATCTATTGCCGGAAACACGCGCGGAGATTTCCCATCGCTGGGCCGAGTTCATGCGGGAATACGGCTATACCGCCGACGCGACACCCCATCGCCGCGCCGCGTAATTCAATGCATCAGCTATCGACACTCGCCGAGCACGCAAGGGGCATCAGGCCGACGAGCCCGATTCGTGAAAGCGCGACCGAGTCGAAATCGAAGCCGTTGCTCGCTCAACGCCGTGCGCGATTCATTGCGGCGGGCAAAGTCGCGCTGGTCGTCGCTCTGCTGGCGTTTCATTTTGCGGCCCGCTGGCATCATGCGCTGTCGATGCCGCTGACCGACCGCCACAATTACGAACAGACGTATGCCTATAGTCTGTCGCTGTTGGCAGGCAAAGGATTTCACAATCTGGCCGTGCCGCCGACGCCCGAGGCCGCGCCGATCGCCCGCTTTCTCGCGAAGGAGTCGGACCACGTTACACGGCAAGAATTTCAAGCATTTCTCGCCAATCCGGGCCCGCAGGATTACGACACCGACGCCGGCGAGCACAACGTTTGGGCTTCTTCGCGGATTTTGGATCAACATGTCGTCGCCGGACTGTGGCGGCTGTTCGGAATTCGCTGGCAAGCGGTTTTTCTGTTCGCGGTGATGATGAGCACGTTGAGTTGTCTGTTCATGTTCTTCATTGGCCGTCGAATCGGCGGGAGCTTCTGGCCAGGGCTGATTGCCGCCGCGCTGTTTTCCGCCTCGCCGCTGGCGAGCTATCTGGAAACGTGGTCGCTGCGCGACGCCAGTCCGCTTTGGTTCGCCACGGCCGGATTCTGCTTTCTGCTCTGCGTTGTCGATCGTGTTCAAACGCCGGCGCGGCGGCTGGCGGCATGCGCGGCGCTGGGAATTGTGGCAATGTTCGGCATCGGCTGGCGGCCCGACATTTTTTTGGTGGTCGTCTATCTGGGCTTCTCGCTCCTTGTGCTTTCTTGGGTGCGCGGATTGCCGTGGCGGCAAATACTGTCAGGCCTGACCATGTACGCCGTCGGCGCGTTTTGCTGCCATGCGGCCATCTTCGCGCTATCATCGGAACGCGAGCTCGATTCACAAAACGGATTTCAAAACGCCGTTTACGCCGATTTCAGCCGCGCCAACTTGTTGCAAATCGAAAACAGCTTTCAAATCCAGCGCTGCGACCGGGCAACGCTATTTCTGGCCCGCGAATATGAGCACTCGCATCATCCCAATTCTCCGCCGCTTGCCTACAAAGGCCACGGTTTCAGCCAAATCTGTCGTAGCATTTTCCTGGAAGAATTGCGCTACAACGCCTACCGATTCGTTTCAAAGTTTCCGCAAGTCTATTGGAAGGCGATGAATGGGTTGATCGTTCCCAAGGCGTTCGAAACGCTCGACACCGAGCAACTGCGACAAGGCCGATTGCCGCGAATGGCGTGGCTCTATCGTAAAATGCTTGATCCCGTTTCCGACCATCTCCCGTGGTTCTTTCTGCTCGGACTTTTTGTCGCAACAACTTTTGGCGCAGCGCGCTCGCACGCGGCACTTCTCGGCGGACTGACATTGCTACAAACTGCGGCGCTTTTGCTGGTGCTGCCCGAGCAGAAGCACTGCGCCGTTTTGCTGCTGCCGATGACGGTGCTCGGGGGCATCGGCATCTGGAGAATATTGACGCTTCTGCGGCCGGCCAATTGGAAAAAAGCCATCGCAAGTGTCCAAGGGCGATCGCTACGGATTTGGTTCACTGTCGCCGGAGCGACGGTTGCATTGTGGGGTCTCGCCTGTCTCGTGGCCTACGAAGTCAGCACCCACGAACGCCGAAATCTCATCGCCGCGATTCAAGAAGCTGCCCAACGGAGCGTTCCGCGCCGGAGGCGCTGCACGGCGACAAAGTTTTCGCCGTCAACCAGTTACCCAGCAGCACGCAAAGTGCCGCCGGCTATTTGCTCAAGATTACTGCCGGGCCGAATCCCGGGCGCTCCTCTGCCGGCACGTTCATTTTCCACAGGATTGGTGTTGGCCGCGCGTTTTGGAAACGACGCATTTGCTGTACCCGAACCGCGAGCAGTTTTTCTTCGTCACGTGCGACCAAGGAGGCGAATACGGCGATCCGCGGCCATACACTTGCTCTGTTAGTCTCGACGGCGACGCGCGGATCGAGTCTTGCCGCCGCGTCGATCTGACGAATTGGACTCGGCTGCCGGTGAGCACGGTGTTCTACGAGGGTCAAACTTCGCCTGGCAGCCCGCGCTCCGTCGCGAACAACAGCGTCATGCGCTGGCCGAACTGGCCGGCGATTCGTTCGCTCGGCGATGATTGGCGGATCATGCAGCAGCTTACGCGAGATTCGCTGTTCGTCGGCCCGCAACCGATCGCCGCGCCGTCGCGGCCCATCGAGCATTTGGTGGCTCGCGATACGACCGACGGCAATTGGCAAATCGCGATCAGCGATGGCCACAAGTTTCAACCGACCGCGCTCAGCTATTGGTCGCCGCGCGACTGGACGCATCTTGTCAGCGGCGATTTCAACGGTGATGGAATGGCCGACTTGCTGGGCCAATTCACCGACGGAACTTGGTGGCTTGGCTTGGCGAACGGCAACGCAATCGCGTTTCAAAAATGCCCAATCGATTTGCCGCCGACGAAGATCGACTACGTCGGCGTCGGAGATTTCAACGGCGATGGGCTCGACGATCTGGCGATCCGTTCGGCCGATGGCGAATGGTGGATCGGCCTTTCCGACGGCCGGCGTTTCGCATTTCGCTCCTGGGCACACTGGAGCGCGCTACAATCCCGCCGCAAAACATCCGTATCGCCGATTTCAACGCCGATGGCCGGGCCGACATCGCCGGCCTCGACTCAAAAACCGGCGACTGGCTCGTCTCGCAATCCGACGGCGCGACATTCACGACGAGCATTTGGGGTTCGTTCGGTCCCGGTGTCGATTGGCGCCACATCCTGGCCGCAGATTTCAGCGGCCACGGCCGAACCGATGTCGCCGCATGGAATCCGACGACCGGCGATTTGCAACTCGGTCAATCCAACGGCAAACATTTCGATTGTCACACTGCCGGAAAATGGCCCATCGACGCCGACTGGCAGTACGTCGCGACGGGCCATTTCAACGATGATCGCCGCCAAGGAATCGTCGGCCTCGACAAGAAATCGGGCCGCCTGGCAATTGCCGCACTAGAGGGTGCGCAATTCACGACACATCAATTCCCAAGTCATCCCGCGCTCGACGACGGTATCCAAGTCGGCGCGTTCAACGGCGATGCCCGCGACAATCTGGCCGGCTGGACCAAATCCGGGGAAATCTGGCTCGGCATCCTCGACGGCAATTCAATCCGCTTCGAGAAATGGGGCGCGTGGCCCAACGCCGAGCATCTCGCCGACACTCGCACTATGAACTTCTGGCCACAACGTACGCGCCGAGCACGAAGTAAGCGGTTCGATCGCTTGCTGCTCGCAACTTCGTCGCCGCTTTCGTTGCCGGTGAATTGAATCTAGTCGGCTATTTCCCGACACAACCGTTGCAGATCCAATTTCGCCTGGCGTTTCAACGGGTCGGCAACGGCTGGATGATCGACACGGTTTCGATCGGCACCAGCGCAGCGCCGCAGCAGCAAGCGTCACCCCGGTCGGTCGGCGCCGCCGCGCAGCCCGGCGGCAATCCGTACGTCGCCAACCAAGCCCCTGTGGGCTATCCTCGCTAGAAAGCCTCGCGGCGTCGAAACGCCGCCGCTCTGAATTCTGGCGAATCCAGCTACGGACTCGTAGCGGGCGCGGTAGCTGGATTCGCCAGAATTCAGCAGCTTCGCGCGAGGCGCGAAGCGTAAATCGCGTGGCGCGTCAAATTCAATTCTTGCCGCGACGAATCACGGCCAAAAGGCCGATCGCGCCGAGCCCGAAGAGCATCCAAGAAGCGGGCTCGGGCACGGGCACGCCCTGATTGCTGAAGCCATATTCATGCATTGAAGCATTGGCGCCTTCAGCAGTGAACGTAAACGTGATCGACGTGCTACCAGGACCGCTCGCATCGGTCGTGTAAAGATCGTGGAGCAATTGGCCGTTGCCGCTGCCCGCCGCGTTTTCGTCGAAATTGGCGAGCGATCCCCCTTGGCTATCCGAGACGTTCTGCAAACGAGTGCCGGGGTCGCCAAAGCCGACCGTGTATTCGGTGAACAAATAAGTGGTCGACGGCGTCAGGCCAGTGAGTTGCAATGTCTCGGATTCGCCCGGCGGATTGTTGGCGTCGTAATAGAAGTTTTGGGCAAGCGTGTTGACGCTGCCGGTTAGATTGTTCCCGTTGTTGACAAAGGCTCCCAGGGCTGGGATCGACAGCGTGTAATTGCTGCCGCTGGTGCCACCGGGGGCAAAAGCGACGCCATTGACGTTTCGCCCGGACCGTTCAAATCAATCGCGTGCGTATACGTCGCCGCGGCCGAAACGCCCGAATCAGCATCGCCGGTGAATCCGACCGCGGAGATCGTTCCCGCGCGGGCAATCAGCCCTGGCTGCATTAAACCAGCGAGCAGAAACGCCCCAACAATTCCCAATGCGAACGATCGCATATTGCGCGGCACCCGATTCAATGGAGGAAAAACAAGTTGCGCAGCGGCCGACCCATTCCCAATGAAGACAACCCCACCAAGTCTCTAAATTAGGCAGCCAGTTGGGCAAAGTCAACACATTTCGGTGTTGGTTCGCAATATCTTCCGCCGCGCGTCGCGGGCGCGGTAGAATCCCGGCATGGAAGAGCCGCGCTTCAAGGTTTTGGACAGAATCTGCGTCGTCGAAGGGCATTTCAAGGGTCTAAGCGGGACCGTCGTTAGGATCGGCTATGCCCCCGGCTACCTGACTGCGAAGATTGACGTTCCAGGTGCGCCTAGCCCGGCCACGGTCGAATGCCGTGTCACGGAAGTCGAGCTACATCATGCCCCGCGATCACTAGAATAACGCGAACTCCAACGCCGCTTGGGGCAGTTCCTTAGCGACTTGCTCCCGGACCGCGTTGTACGTTGCGACTTCCACAGGAGTAAGCCGGCGTTCGATAGCAATGCGTTTCATCGTCATTGCCCTCCTGGAGCTATCAATAGCTCAGCCAAGCTCGCGTCAGATTATCCGCCAGCGTCAGCACCATTAGAATGCTCAGCCAGAGCAATGCCGCGATGATCACGCTCCAGATCAATCGGTGGCTATGCAGCACGTGCATGAAGAATAGAATCACTAGCGCCGCTTTGGCCGAAGCGATCGCCAAGCCGAGCCAGGCGTGCCATTGGTGCAGTTCGACGAACGATAGCGCCACGGTGAGCAGTGTCAGTACGATCAGCCCGCCGAAGACGGCGAGATAATTACCCATCGACATCACATGCGAGATGTCGTGTGCGCCGGCGCATCGCTCTCGATCGTCGATGTGTTTTCGTTCATGGTCTATAGCCAACTCGTTCGCGTGCCAACCAGATACAACAGTGGCAGCAGGAAAATCCAAATGATGTCGATGAAATGCCAATACAGGCCCGACACTTCGACACCGGAGTAATTCGCCGGCGTGAACCGCCCGCGCCAGGCGAAATGCGCGATGATCAACAGCAGCACGATGCCGACCGTCAGATGCAGCGCGTGCAGCAGCGTCATGAAGTAATACAAGATCAGAAACAACTGCACATGCTCGGGCACCAAACCGAGGTCCGACCATTCTTTGGGCTGAAACGCCACGCCGGGCATGAGGTTTTCCTTATAGTCGGAATAGTATTCGACGCCTTTCAGCCCCATGAATGCGGCGCCGAGCGCGACCGTCAATAGCAGCAACCACGCGGTCCGCTTGTGCAATCCGAATTGCGCCGCGCGCACGGCCAGCGCCATCGTCAAGCTGCTCGTAAGCAGCACCACCGTGTTTACGGCTCCGATCAGTAGGTTCAAATGCTGGCTGCCGGCGATGAACTCGGCCGGATACGCCGCCCGATAAACGGCATACGCCGTCAGCAATCCGCCGAAGATCATCAGCTCCGTGGCCAAAAAGATCCACATGCCGAACAAGCCGGCTTCGCGCTGCTGATGAAGCGTTTCGAATTGGATCGCCGGAAGCGAATCGGCTTCCAAAGCCGACGAACGCGGCTCAGTGTCCGTCGCTACCGGGGAGTGTGCTGTATTCATAAGGTCCTGTCGTCACGATTGGAATTTCCTCGAAGTTGTGCGTCGGCGGCGGCGAGGGCGTTTGCCATTCCAGCCCGGTCGCTTCCCACGGATTCGGACCGGCCGGCTTGCCGTATTTCAGCGACCAGGTCAGATAGACGTAGCGGCAGCAGATAGCCGACCGCCAGGATCGACGCCCCGGCGGTCGACATCACGTTGAGCACCTGAAACTCCGGCGCATAGTGATGATAGCGCCGCGGCATGCCTAGATAGCCCACACACGAACTGCGGCAAGAATGTCAGCAGGAATCCGACGAAAATGATCAATGCCGACAATCTTGCCGACCACCCTCCGGATACATCCGCCCCGTCATCTTCGGCCACCAAAAATGCAGGCCGCCCATGTAGGCCATCACCATGCCGCCGACCATGATGAAATGGAAATGAGCGATGACGAAATACGTGTCGTGAACATGCACGTCGAGCCCCAGCGCGGCCAGGAACAAGCCGGTCAGGCCGCCCATCGTGAACAGGCCGATGAATCCGAAGCGAATAGAGCATCGGCGTGTGCGCACGAGATCGAGCCTTTGTAGAGCGTCGCCGTCCAGTTGAAGACCTTGATGGCCGACGGGATCGCCACCAGATAGCTCAGCGCCGAAAAGACCATCGCCGCATAAACCGACTTCCCGGCGACGAACATGTGATGCCCCCACACGAAAAACCCGATGCACCGCGATCGCCAGGCTCGAAAACGCGATGAAGTGGTAGCCGAAAATGTTCTTGCGGGCGAAACAGGGAATGATCTCGCTCACGACGCCCATGCCGGGCAGAATCATGATGTACACGGCCGGATGCGAATAGAACCAGAACAGATGCTGAAACAGCACCGGATCGCCGCCGAGCGCCGGATCGAAAATGCCGATGTGCAAAATCCGCTCGGCTCGCCAGCAGAGCGATGGCGATCGCCAACACCGGCGTGCCCAGCAGGAAGATGATGCTTGTGGCATACATGGACCAAATAAAGAGCGGCAAGCGAAACCACGTCAGCCCCGGCGCGCGCATCCGGTGGATCGTGACGATGAAATTCAAGCCGGTCAGAATCGACGAAAAGCCGACAACGAACACGCCGAGCGCCGTCGGAATCACGTTCATGTGCGACGACGACGTGCTAAAGGGGTGTAGAACGTCCAGCCGGTATCGACTCCGCCGCTCAACACCGCGAACAAAGTACAGCGCCGCGCCGACGACATAGACATACCAGCTCAACAAATTGAGCCGCGGAAAGGCCAGATCGCTGCGCCCCGATCATCATCGGCACCAAAAAGTTCCCCAGCACCGCCGGAACCGCCGGCATCAGGAAGAAAAACACCATGATGATGCCGTGCATCGTGAACAGCTTGTTGTACGTGTCGGCGGAGATCAATTCGCCGTTGGGCGTCATCAAATTCAGCCGCACGATCGTGATCGCGGCGCCGCCGAGAAAGAACATCAGTGTGATCGAAATCAGATACAAAATCGCGATCCGCTTGTGATCGATCGTCAGCAGCCACGAGCGCAGGCTGAAATCGACGTTCAAATAATCCTCGCGCACCGGCTCGGGCGGAGGCGGCGTGGGAAGATATTCGGGTGGTTGCTCAAAGGGTGTCATGCTGTTTAAGAAATTCCGCTACGGGTTGTTGTCGCCGGTTTTCTTTTCTGGTGATTCTTTGCCCGCTGCCTTGTCGTCCGATTGTCCCGTCTCCGCTTTCGCCTCCGGTTGTTTCGCCGTGTCGATCCGCGGTGGCGTTTGACCCGGACCCAGTGCCTTGATGAACGCAATCAGCTTGACCAACTCTTCTTCCTCGATCTGGCCTTTGAAACTCGGCATGATCGGCCGCCAGCCGGCGACGATTTTTGCATCCGGCCGCACGATCGATTCGCGCAAATAAGTCTCGTCGGCGATCACTCTTCCGCCCCCTTCCAACACGACTTGCTGATTGAACAGACCTTCCAGCACCGGCGCTCGGGCGTGCGCATCGGCGCTATGGCAACTGACGCATTGGTATTTGAGAAACAGCTTTCGACCCTCGAGCGCCAACGAACCTTCGGAGCGTGTCGTCAGCCAGCGGCGATATTCGTCGGGCTCCATCACGACCACCGTGCCGATCATGCCGGAGTGGTTAGTGCCGCAATATTGCGAGCAAAACAGGTGGTATCGTCCTGTCTTGGTCGCTTGAAACCAGGCATGAACAAACCGCCCTGGCAGCACGTCGACCTTCACTCGAAACGCCGGCACGAAGAAATCGTGGATCACGTCTTCGGAAGTGAGAATCAACTTCACCGGCCTATTCACCGGAATGTGCAACTCATTGATCTCGCGCTGCCCTTCGGGATGCTGCAGCTTCCACATCCATTGTTTGGCCACGACATAAACTTCGCTCGCGTTGTCCGGCGGCCGTGCAATGAACACATAAACATTCGCTCCCCACACGAACAGCACGACGGCGATGATCGCGGGCACGGCGGTCCAAAATACTTCCAATTTTGTCGAGCCAGTGATTCGCTGCGTCTCCAGATTCGACGCGCGGCGGCGATATTTGATGGCGAAATAAATAATCAGCCCGGCGACCAGGATCGAAATAAACCCGCTGACCCCCATGAGAAAAAAGAACAACCCATCGACGCGCGCCGCGGCGGTCGATGCTTGCTCCGGAAATAAGGGGACTTGCGCGAACATCGGTCTATCGGGCCTCGCTCGTTTCGGAAGAAGTGGGACGCGCCGCGGCCGTTGGCTTTCGGCGCCGCAAAGTCAACACGGCCATCATTGCGATCAGCGCGGCGATCGTCACTCCGCCGGATAGCCGCACCAAGTTCAACACGCTCGCCGTGTAGCGCCCCGTCGCCGAGTCGTAATGAAAGCAATACAGCAGCAGCGAATCGACGGGGGAGCCGATCTTGCCCGCCGACGCCTCGACCAGCCCCAGCCGCAAATCGCGCGAGGGAAAATCGATGCCGAAGAAATATCGCGAAAGCTTGCCGTCGGGCGTCAGCACCATGATGCCCGCCGCATGGGCAAATTGCTCCGATTCCGCGTCGTAAACGAATTTGAAGCCAGTCGCCTTGGCCAACGAATCGATCGAGGGTTGCGTGCCGGTGAGAAAATGCCAGCCGTCGTCGGTGCCTGGCCGGGCATAACGCTCGATCGCGCTCTGCTTTTTTCCCGCCGCGAGATCGGGCGTCTCCCGCGAATCGAAGCTGACGGTGACGACCTGAAACTGATTGCCGACGTCGAACGCCGACATCTCCTTGAGACTCTTCAACAGCCCTTGCAGCACTTCATTGCAAAGCCGCGGGCAACGGTAATAGGCCATGATCAAAATCACCGGCTTGCCCTGGAAGTAGTCGCTCAGATGAACCCACCGGCCGAGCTCATCGCGAAACCGCAGATCGAGCGGCACTTGTTCGTTGAGCCGCTGGTCGAAGCGCACGTTTTTCACGATCGGCGGCAGATCGCTGGCCGCGCGAGCGCGCGCGAAGCCAAGTACGGCGAGCGCGACGGCTAGGAACGGAACGCCACGGAGGGCGTTCCCTACAGTGAGAAACGTTTGCCTCGAGAATGGAATCATGGCGACACCTCCTTTTTCATCCGCCGCCCCGAATTGGAAACTTGCGGCATCTCGAATTCATTGCTCGATTGGCCACCGTCTTTCTTCGACACGCCCTTCAGCGTCTCGGCTGCGATCTCCATCGCGCGATCAATCGGTATCCGAACGATCTGTTCTTTCTTGTCAACCCAGCCATAGCTGTGCAAAATCTTCGCGTTCGCCGCTTGCCGCAATCGAGCCGGGTCGGGCAATTCGATCCCTTCCAATCGCGGCTGCGCCGGCAGCCGATCCTTCTCGCGCACCGCCAGCGGCGACACGTCCGGCTGCCGCGCCTGCGTGCGAGCCAACATCGCCGAGAGCATCCACCAAATCCCCGGCAACAGCAAAATCGCTCCAACAATCACCACGATGGCAACGCCTGGCGCAACACGGCCGCTGACGTCGGTCGTCTCATAGCCCGGCCCACGCTCGGGTTCGCTCGCAGCATCGGCCGTCCGTCCCTGCATTTCACTCATGGTGCGCCTCCGGCCGGAATTCCGGCAATTCCGCGTCGTGCAACGGCAAGAGCGGCATCTTACGCAATTGCCAAACGAACGCCGCCAGCCAGACGCCACCCACTCCCGCCACGGCCACCAATGTCCCGACGACCTCCAGCGCGTGCCCCGGCAAATCGCCTGGAGCAAAGTTCGGCACGACCTGCCAGAATAAATCGACCAGCCGCATCACCAACACCAATGCCGCGACGCGAAACAGCATCCGCGGGTTCTGCTTGATGTCGCGCGACAACAGCAGCACGAACGGCAACACGAACTGGCAACCGACCAGCGCCCAACCAAAAACCTGCCAACCTCCTTGAAATCGCGGCGCGTACCAGCGAATTTCCTCCGGCAAATTGCCGCACCATATCAACAAGAACTGCGAAAACGACACATACGACCACAGCATGACGAACGCCAGCAGCAAGTTGCCCAAATCGCGCATCACTAGCCCGGTGAGCACGTGCGACATCGGCCGCCGCGGCGCCAGCCACGTCGCCACCAACACCGCGAACGCGAAAGCGCTCAGAATCTGCCCGAGCGAAAAGATCACCGGAAAAATCGTCGAAAACCAATCCGGCGACAGCGACATGATCCAATCGATCGCGGCGAACGTCACCGTCAGCCCGTAGAGCACGATCCCCGGCCCGCTGATCGTCGCCATCCAACCCGCCTGCGCGGATCGCCCGATTCATCTTGCCGCCGCGACCAGCGATTCAATAGCCAAGCGAGAACGATCCACACTGCAAAATAAATCACCCCGCGCTCGAGAAACGCCGGCACGTTCAAATATCGCGCCTTGTGTGCAATCGCCGGATCGTCGATCGCCTCGGGCCGCGCCCAACGATAAAGCCTCGGTAGCCGAAATGCCATTGGGACAAACAAAATCGCCAGCAGCGGCAGCGTGCGCGTCGCCGCTTCCAAAATCCGTCGGATCGCCAAACCCCAATGCCCGCCGACCAGGTGATACAACATCAACAGCGGCAAGCATCCGAGCGCCATTCCCAAGATCAAATTGCAGGCGACCAAATAAGCCCGCAACATCGGTGCCGGATACAGCACGCCACCAACGGCGCAAGCGCCAGCCCGACAACGCCGACCAACAGCGATCGGCTCGCCAAACCGCCCGAATCGAGATTATTTTCCGGCTCGATCATCGGTCGCCTGAGTTTTGGAAAGTTCAGCCGTTGCTCGCTTTTGTTCTTCCTCCGGCAGATCCTTCAGCGGCGCATGTTGACTCAATTGCAGCGCGCGAACATAGGCGACGATCACCCAGCGATCGCGGGGCGGAATCTGCGAATCGAGCGCCGGCATCGCGCCGAAGCCGTGCGTGGCCACGTTGAACAAGTAGCCGACGGGCGCTTGCCGCAAGCGATCGCTGTGATAGGTCGGCGGAGTAGTGAAACCTCGTTCGACGATCGTCCCCTTGCCGTCGCCGAGCGTGCCATGGCAAACGGCGCAATAAATCGTGAACCGGCTCTGTCCGCGCGCGAGCGTTTCGCGGTCGATCGGGATGGGGAATTCGTCAACGTAGGCCTTGCGCAATTGCTCTGGCGTTGAATCGATGCCGACGGTTCCAAAACTGGTCGGCGGCGGAGCGCCCTCCTCCGGCGGCGAGCGCAATCCTTGAAACTCCGGCGACTCGGTTTCGAGCGATCCCCGTGCGACCGTGCCGGAAACATCGGGCCGCGCAGAGCGCTCGTCGCCGAAGAAACTGCTCTCCGAAAGCGGCAGATATTTTGGTTCCTTCGCCATTTTTTGCTGGCAACCAACAAGGGCCGAGACACCGATCACTAGAGCTGCAAAAACAAACGATCGCTTTTTCCTAGCCCAGGCGTTTACGCCTGCGGTCGCGGTCCGCCCAATACCTTCCTCGTCTCCAAAAACGATCGTTCCTTTTTCCCTAGCCCAGGCGTTTACGCCTGGGGTCGCGGTCCGGCCAACACTACCTTCGTCAGCCCCGTTCACGGGGCTTTGCGTCGGCTTTAGCCAGCGCCGTTCGGCTAAAGCCGTCGCAGCGAGAAGCCCGCTGAAGCGGGCTATAAAACGGGTTCTGTGGCCGCGCTGTCCCCAGGCGTAAACGCCTGGGCTACGGAAAAATATCGCGACCCGGCGCGCACAGTTTGAGACGCAACAATTCATCAGCCGAATCAATAATTCCAGAACTCGCACCACGATACGCCACCTCGAATCCACGAAATCACTCGATACTCCAGCCTTCGCGAACCGCCTCTCAGGGCGGCACTTCGAATACTTTCTTGCTCGCGTGCTCCAATAAAAACTGCTTCGTCGCCGCCAACTCGAATTTCGGATCGTCGGCTTCGATGCACAGAAAAAACCGATCGCGCGTTGCCCGGGCGAATCGCGGCACGTTGAACAGCGGATGATAGGGCATCGGCAAGCCGTTCAATCCCAACATTCCCACGACCGCGAAAATCGCCGCTCCCAAAACCGTCAACTCGAACGTGATCGGAATGAACGACGGCCAGCTATTGAACGGCCGCCCGCCCACGTTCACCGGATAGCTGATCACCGCCGAATACCATTGCATGAAAAACCCCGTCAGCCCGCCGAGAATTCCGCCGATCAACACCACCCGCGACACCGACCGCCGCTTGGGCAATCCCAGCGCCTCGGGCAATTCCTCGATCGGAAACGGCGTATGCGCTTCGATCCGGCGATATCCTTCTTCGCGCACGCGGCATGATCGCCGCGATCAATTCGGTCGGCGAATCGAACTCCGCCAGCAGGCCCCACACCGTCGGTTTCAATTTCATTCGCCTTCCTCCCGCACTTCGGCCTCGGGCAACAGCGTCTCGCATCTCGAAGATCGAGATCATCGGCAGGAATCGGATGAACAGGAACAGCAGGCAAAGAAACAGCCCGATCGTGCCGATGAACGTCGCCCAATCCCAGACCGTCGGCGTGATACATGCCCCACGACGACGGCAGATAATCGCGATGCAGGCTGGTGACGACGATCACGAACCGCTCCAGCCACATGCCGACGTTGACGACGATCGCAATGAAAAACAACAATGATCGGGTTCGACCGCACGCGGCTTGAACCACAGCAACTGCGGCATCGCCGACATTGCAGGCGATCAGCGCCCAGTACGACGTCGCATACGGCCCGAACATCCGGTTCATCTGCGATGAACTGCTCGAACAGGTTGCCGCTGTACCAGCCCATGAACGCCTCGATCACGTAGCCGTAGGCGACGATCAGGCCGGTCGCGAGCATGATCTTGGCCATGTTTTCCAGGTGCCGGAGCGTGATGAAATCTTGCAAGCCGTAGAAGGCCCGCAGCGGAATCGCCAGCGTCAGCACCATCGCGAAGCCGGAGAAAATCGCCCCGGCCACGAAGTACGGCGGGAAAATCGTCGAGTGCCAGCCGGGCACGATGGCCACGGCGAAGTCGAAGCTCACGACCGTGTGCACCGACACCACCAGCGGCGTCGCCAGCCCGGCCAGCAGCAGATAGGCCGTCTCATAGCGCTGCCAGTGCCGCGCCGAGCCGCGCCAGCCCATCGCCAGAATGCCGTAGACGATTCGCCCGACGCGGTTGTTCGCGCGGTCGCGCAGCGTCGCCAGATCGGGAATCAGCCCGACGTACCAGAACAACAGCGACACGGTGAAGTAGGTCGAGACGGCGAACACGTCCCACACCAGCGGGCTGCGAAACTGCGGCCACAGGTCCATCGTGTTCGGATAGGGCAACAGCCAGTAGAAAAACCACGGCCGGCCCAAGTGCAGCAGCGGAAACAAGCCCGCGCAGGCGACGGCGAACAGCGTCATCGCCTCGGCGAAGCGGTTGATCGACGTCCGCCATTTCTGACGCAGCAGCAGCAGAATCGCCGAGATCAGCGTGCCGGCGTGGCCGATGCCGATCCACCAGACGAAGTTGACGATCGCAAAGCCCCAGGCGACCGGAATGTTGATGCCCCAGATGCCGACGCCCTTCGCACAGCAGATAGGCGATGGCGTACAGCAGCATCATCACCAGCGCAAAGCGACAGCCGAAGCCGATCCACCAGCCGCGCGGCGTGCGCCGCGTCAGCACGATCGCGCTGATCTTGTCGGTGACCGAGCCGAACGTGTAGCCGGGGCCGATGACGGCCGTCGTGTCGATGACCGGGCCATCGGCGATCGCGCCTCGGGAACTGGTCGGCGGATCTTGGCGGCGTGGTCATTCGCTGCGGCCCTCGCCGTTTCCGTCGTCGCGAATCGTCCGGATTCGGATTCCGCAGCGACGGCCAGATACGTCGTGCGCGGCCGCGTGTTCAACTCCGCCGAGCAGCGCGTAGTTCAGCGGCTCGGCTTTCCACTTGCGCCACGCGGCTGTTCGGATCGTTCAGATCGCCGAACACGATCGCCTCGCGCCGGACAGACCGCCTGGCAGGCCGTCAACAATCTCGCCGTCGCGGATCGGCCGGTCCTGCCTTGTCGGCTTCGATCTCGCGCTTCGCGTGATCCGCTGCACGCAATAGGTGCATTTCTCCATCACGCCGCGGCTGCGCACCGTCACGTCGGGATTGCGCAGCAGCTTGCAGGCTCGGCGTCGTGAAGTCGGCGTATTGCAGGAAATTGAACCGCCGCACCTTGTACGGGCAGTTGTTCGAGCAATAGCGCGTGCCGACGCAGCGGTTGTAGACCATGTCGTTCAGCCCCTCGTCGCTGTGCACCGTCGCCCCGACCGGGCAGACCAGCTCGCACGGCGCATTTTCGCACTGCATGCACGGCACCGGCTGAAAATGCGTCGTCGGGATTCGTCGAGGCCGCCCTCGTAATAGCGGTCGACGCGAATCCAGTGCATCTCGCGGCCGCGCGTCGACCTGCTCCTTGCCGACGACGGGGATGTTGTTCTCCGCCTGGCAGGCGACGACGCAGGCATTGCAGCCGATGCAGGCCGTCAGATCGATCGCCATGCCCCATTTGTAGCCGTTGTACGGATGTTCTTTCTCGGGATAGAGCGACATCGCCGGATGGCCGTGCGTTTCGGCGATGCCTTCTTTCTTCTCCTTCATTTCGGCGCGTTGGCGAATTGCGGATTGTCGCGATATTCCTCCAGCGTCGCCGAGCGAACAAGATGGCGATGCTCCATCAGATGATGATCTTGCGTGCAGGCCACGACGTGGCGCTCGCCCGTCTTGGTGACTTTCAATCCGCCGTCGAACCACGGCGCTTCCGACGTGCGCAAGGCATAAGCATTGAAGCCGACGCCGTTGCCGACGTGGCCGGCACGCGTGCGGCCGTAGCCGAGCGTGACAGAGATCGAATCGTCCGGCTGACCCGGCATAATCCAGATTGGCGCCTTTATCGACCGGCCCCGATAATTCAGTTCGACGACATCGGTTTCCACCGCGCCATGCTCGCCGCCGTGGCCCGTCACTTCTTGCGAGACGCCAAGCTTTTTTGCCGTCGCCGGGCTGACGAGAGCGACATTGTCCCACACCAATCGCGTCAATGGCTTTGGCAACTCTTGCAGCCAGCCGTTGTTGGCGAAGCGACCGTCGTAGACCGAGGCATCGGCGCGGAACACAATTTCCAATTCACCGGCCGCACCCGCGGCGGCTTTTTCAGCCGGGGGTTTTGCCGAAACCGAACGCGGCTTGAACGCGCTGTCTTGAATCAAACCATCATTCAAAGATTTCTTCCATGCGGCCTCGAATGCCGCGCCGTCCACTGCAGCGCCGGGCCAATGCGCGGCGCCAATAAACGCGGAGCAGATCGTACGCCGAGCGAGAAGCGTCGAGCGTCAAATCGGCCAAAAGCTCGTGCGCCGATCGGCCACCGTAAAGCGGCGCGATCAACGGCTGAATGATCGACACCGTGCCGTCGCACGCGCGGGCATCGCTCCACATTTCCAGAAAATGCGCCGCCGGCAAATGCCAATGACAAAGCGCCGAGGTTTCATCCTCATACAAGCTCAAATGCGACCCGCAGCGCAACTTTTTCCAATCGCTTCGCGAATTCAAAATCGACCGGCGCGTCGTAAACTGGATTGCCGCCGATGATCAGCAACAAATCCACAGCGCCCGAATCCATGTCGTTCGCCAATTCTTCCAGCGTTCCCGGCGGCTTGACTGTTTGCGGTTGGATCGGGTCTGTGTATACCACCGTTTGGCCCGCATTTCCCAAGACGTCGTTGATCGCATGGGCAATCGCATGAACTTCCGCCGGCTGATGGTCGCCTACTAAAATTAAGCATTTTCCGCGGTGCTGTTTCATATCAGCGGCAATCGCCGCGACCCATTTGCCCGCGTCGGTGAACTCAAGCGTAGGGTCGTCCGTGCCGGCGAAACTCGGGTCAATTGCTGCGCCCAGCAATCGCGCAAACACCAAGATGTCATACGCCTGCATCGGCCAGCGATGATCGGCTTTCGCTCCCGTAATGCTCGGAGTCGATTCGACGACATACAGCCGATTCATCGCCTTCGGCACGGCGTTCGATCCGGCTTTAACTCGTCGGCCCGCGATGAATTCGCGCGTGTAGGCCAAATGGCCCGGTCCCGGAGCAAGAAAATCGGCGTCGAGCGACACGATCACTTCCGCCTTGCTGAAGTCGTAATGCGTTTCGACGACTTCGCCAAACGCCATGCGAGCCCCTTCGCGAACCGTGTCTCGCGACACCGCGTCGTATTGATGCCAGCTCGCCGCCGGATATTTCGCCAATAGCCCGTCGATCTGCGCGGCGAGCGATGGCGACGTGATCGTCTCGGTCAACAGCCGGAAGCCGGCGCCAAGTTTTTCTTTTTGACCTTCGAGCGCCGCGCGCAGCGCCGCAATCGCTTCGTCCCACGAGCGAACCTCGCCGCGCGAAGTCACCGTCTGCGAGCGATCGGGATCGTAAAGCTGCAACATCGCCGCCTGGGCGAAAACGTCGGTCGCCCCGAGGCTCGCCGGGTGAAGCTCGTTCCCCTCGATTTTCGTCGGCCGGCCTTCGTGGCTTTCGACCAACAACCCCGTGGCCGCTCCGCCGAGAGGCATGGCCGTTGCGAAATAGCGTGCCTTGCCCGGCACGAATTGCGCCGGCTGCTTCACATACGGCACGATATGCCCCGACGGCGGTTGAACATCGCAGCCGTTCAGCCCAGCCAGCGCCAACGACGCCCCCATCAACGTCAGAAATTGCCGCCGATTGAGCCCCTCGCTCCAAGCGACCGCATGTCGCGGCGAGCGTCGATAAAGTTCGGCCTGAAAATCATCGCTGGTCGCAAATTCCTCCAAACACCGCCAATACTCCTTTCCCCGCGTAGCCGCAAGCCGCTCGCGGGCAGATTCAAGACCGGCATTCGTAGTTTGTGGGGAATTCATGCGGCGCTACCGATGACAAGTCGAGCAGCTTGTGAGACTTTTGATCTGATACTTTTCAACCAACTCTTTTCCCAGCACGGCCTGATCCTTCGGCGGCGTCCAATTCATGCTGAACACTTCTTCTCGCGGGCGAACGAATTTCTCCGGATGCCGATGGCACTCCAGGCACCAGCGCATTTGCAGGGATTGCACTTGCCAGGTCAGCGGCATTTGATCGACTTGCCCGTGGCACGTCACGCAGCCGATGCCTTTATTGATGTGAATGCTGTGATTGAAATAAACGAAGTCGGGCAGATCGTGGACGCGCTGCCAAAGAATCGATTTGCCGCTTTCGTAACTGGCCCGCACCGGCGCCAGCATTTCGCTGCCGACCCACATTTGCGAATGGCAGTTCATGCAAGTTTTGGTCGACGGCACGCCGGCGAACGAAGAATCTTCGACCGACGTGTGGCAATAGCGGCAATCGATGCCGAGCCGGCCGACATGATGTTGATGGCTGAACGGCACTGGCTGTAGATGCGCGATTTCCGCGACCGTCACGTAGGAAGAACCATACGCGACCCAGCCGACCCAACCAAGAATGCAGAGCACGAACACGGCGGCGACGATCGTCACCTTCGAGATCGTGTTGAAGGCCGGATGAAAAATCTGAGGCATGACCGCGGGCCCTTGCCGCCTCGGAATTCAATTTCTTCGCAACCAGTTTCCTAAAGAGACCGCGCCTCCGCAAGGGCCTGGCGGGACGAAGCGGCAAGTGCCTAGTGGCTAGTCTGATTAATGACTAGCTGTTTCCCCGATCTCCCATCGCTCGCTCTTCGACACGCGCTCGTAGCCGAGTTTCTGGTAGATGCGATTGCTCGTCGGGTTGGCCTGGTCGGTGAACAGAAAGCAGTATTTGCGCCCCTCGTCGAGAAGCTGTTGCGAAAGATGGGCAACCAGATTTGTCGCGTAGCCTTTGCGGCGGGATTCGGGCGGCGTGTAGACCCAGTTGACTCGGATGCCGTTCAGCGTGGCGCCCGAAAAACTGGCCATCGCCACCGGCTCGGGATCGACCCACACGAACATCCGTCGTTCGGCAATCAAACGGTCGGCCTTGGTTAGCGTGTCTTCCTGCGAAGTCTCGCCGGTGTCGGCCTCGAAGCCGGCCATGAATCGGGCAACGACTTCGCGATCTTTGCTGCGACAAAGCCGCATGACCCCGCTCGCCGGACTCGGCCAGACGACCTGCTCAAGCTGATGCACGCAAAGACGGAGCGCCAGCCGGCGCTCTCGCCACGAAAGCTCCGCATATCGCTCGGCCAGCGCAGCAATCGACGGCGAAACACCGATCAACGACGTCCCCTGCCATTGCCGCGCAACCAGCGCATCCGCGAGACACGCCATTGCAGCCGCCGGCACGCGGGTGACGATCATCGCCTTCTTGAGCGTTTGAACCGCGACCAGTTCAATCCGCGCCCCATCTTGGATCGTCCAAAGCAGCGGCCGATCCAACTCGTCAACCGAAACCGGCGAATACCCATCGCTCGCGATCCGCCGGATCAGGCCAATCTGCATGCAGCATTCAACCTCCGACTGCATCAGATAGTCGATAACCGTGTCGTGAAAGGCACGCGGATCGCTGTGCTCGGTCAGTTTGAGTGACATTCGATCGTCCGTCGAAGTAGTAGCATGGGCAACACGATACGTGTCCCGCATTGACAATATAACCACGGAAATGGTTCAGCTTACCCGCGACGAAATGCGAACCAAATTTGCCCCGACGGGGCTATGTCTGCTAGCCGAGGGTTGTCCGCCCTCGGCGGACTAGCCTCGGTGCCCACGCGTTCCATTGCGATCAACTCCAACAGAGTTGCGCCCACGCGATAAAGAAGCGGCCGCAACCCCGTTGGGGTAAACCGGTCTGCTCGGTTCGTCAACCCAGCGTAGCCCGCCAAAGCGGGCAACGCTGGGCTAACGGCGCAGCCCCGTTGGGGCAAAAAGTAACGGCCCGGTTGCGCCGCCTCGCGCTATTCGATCTGAATAACCGTGATTCTGTCGCTGGATGCGACTGCGAATCGTTTGTGTGCCGAGTCCAACGCAAGCGGCGGGATCGCTCCGGCGTGACCGATGATGCTGCTGGTCTGTTTCCCCGTCGGGAGGTCGGACCACCGAAAGACCACTCTTCCGGTTTTTATGTCAATCATTTTTGGATAATCATAGAAGGCGACAATCTGCCCATCGCCGAGCCACAGTAGGCTGCCGACATATTCATCGGTCTTCACAACCGTTTCGAAGGTGGCGGATTCCAGATTGAAAATGGCCAAGCTGCCCGGGGCGAATGACGTCGTCTCATCGTTCCCTAGCACGTCCGCATCCGAGTTTGAACTTAACAGTATTCGATTCGAGTCCACGAACACAGCGCAATTGATTTCGGCATCGCAAGCTTGGCGCGGCTGCCGAATGCAATCGAGCACTCCAGCATCAGCGAGCGCATCAGCTATCGACCAAACGCAAGCCGTGCTGAAAGGGTGCCATATCCAACCTGCGCTAAGAAGCCGAGTTTGGTCGAGGCTCACTTGAAGCCGGGAGTGAAAAAAGTCGGCAGGTTTACGCGAGGACGATTCTGTAAGACGCTTCCCCGTGGCGACTTCCTCGATTTCAAGCTGGTTATAGTCCTCGGGACAATGCGCAATGAGTTCCCGCCCGTCGGGGTGCTCGAAGAGGACAATTGGATATTCGTAAACGTGTGCGTGGTAGAAACTGCGATTGAGTTCACGAATACACTTCCCACGATCGAGAAGAATCGCCTTAGTGCCCAGCCGTTCGTATATGACCGCGACGTGCCCTGATGGGGACTGCACTGCGGCGTCAAAGCGATACGCCCACGATACGCTCGGGTGCGAAACCTTCCCATCGAGTTCAAAAATGCGGTTGCCGCCCGCCCAGTCGATGAGCGAGTCGCCATTCCAGCAGAGTGAACGCACAGGCGCTTTGACAGCGATTTCGAACTTCCGATATTCCATAAACAAATGTCAGGATGGCTGCGGCGCACGGCCCACGGGCGATCCGTCCATGCGGCCTGCGACGAATAGAGTTGGAGCAAGAAGCGGATTTGCGCCAAATCATCGAGATCCGCCGCAGCTCGTCTGGTTTCCACGAGTCGTTATCGCGTCGATCCAACATCTACCACCGGCTGCGCTTTGCTGGCCAGTCGGACTTCGTGAAGTTCCCCCTCGCCGCCGTCCGTCATCGCGCGAATCTCTTCGGTGATCTTCATCGAGCAGTACTTCGGCCCGCACATGCTGCAGAAGTGCGCGCTCTTGAACATGTCTTGCGGCAGCGTTTCGTCGTGCATTCGCCGGGCCGTTTCGGGATCGAGCGACAGGCGGAACTGCTCGTTCCAGTCGAACGCGAAGCGGGCCCGGCTCAGCGCATCGTCGCGATCGCGGGCGCCCGTGCGATGCCGGGCCAGGTCGGCGGCGTGGGCGGCGATCTTGTAGGCGATCACGCCTTGCTTCACGTCTTCGCGGTCGGGCAGGCCCAGATGCTCCTTCGGCGTGACGTAGCAGAGCATCGCCGCGCCGCTCCAGCCGGCCAACGCGGCGCCGATGGCGCTGGTGATGTGGTCGTAGCCGGGGGCGATGTCGGTCACCAGCGGGCCGAGCACGTAGAACGGCGCCTCGTGGCACCACTCGCATCTGCTTCTTGACGTTCATGTCGATCTGGTCCATCGGGATGTGGCCCGGACCTTCGACCATCACCTGCGTGCCGCGCTCCCAGGCCCGCTGGGTCAGTTCGCCCAGCACCTTGAGCTCGGCGAATTGGGCCTCGTCGCTGGCGTCGGCGATCGAGCCGGGGCGCAGGCCGTCGCCGAGGCTCCAGGTGACGTCGTACGCGCGCATGATGTCGCACAGATCGTCGAAGTGCGTGTAGAGCGGATTCTGCTGGCGATGGGCCATCATCCACTTGGCGATCAGCGAGCCGCCGCGGCTGACGATGCCGGTGACGCGGCTCGATCGTCAGCTGCAGATGCTCGAGCAGCACGCCGCAGTGGATCGTCATGTAATCGACGCCCTGCTTGGCCTGATGCTCGACCATGTCGAGAAAGTGCTGCGGCGTCATGTCTTCGATGTTGCCGCCGAGCTCTTCGAGCATCTGGTAGATCGGCACCGTGCCGATCGGCACCGGCGAGGCGTCGATGATCGCCTGGCGGATGCGGTCGATGTCGCCGCCGGTCGACAGGTCCATGACCGTGTCGGAGCCGAAGTGGACGGCCGTGTGCAGCTTTTCCAGCTCGTCGTCGACGTTGCTGGTGACGGCCGAGTTGCCGATGTTGGCGTTGATCTTGCGTGCGGGCGGCGATGCCGATGCCCATCGGCTCGAGCCGCTTCTTGAGGTGGACCTTGTTGGCCGGGATGACCATCCGGCCGCGGGCGACTTCGGCGCGGATCAACTCCGGCTCGAGGCTCTTCGCGCCGGGCGACGAATTCCATTTCCGGCGTGATTTGTCCGCCGCGGGCAATTTCGATTTGGGTCATCGGAGAGAGTCCTTGTGATGAATCGCAATAATGTAGCAGGCACACTCCATGTGCCGTAACGCGGGCCAGACTGCGGACGGCACTCGGAGAGTGCCTGCTACGATAGGCGCCTTCGGCCATCGTAACGGTCTGGGGGCGATTGTCAAACGGGGCGGACTTACCGCGAAGGACCCGAAGGACGCCCAACAGAGGCGAGACGGTTTACAGGCGACAGCGTCGGATTCCGGCTTTCCTAGAACGGCCGGATTGTGCAGTTGGTCTGGACATGGGGGGCACGATTTGGGAAGGTTGCCGCACTCTTCGCGGTATCTTTTCTCAGGATCATTCGGTCGCTGCCATGCCTTCATTCCATGCGCCCCGAGTTTCGCGGCGTCAGCTGTCTTCTTTCCGTGGCCTTTTTTGTCTGGCGTTGTGCCTGCTTGGCACTGGGTGCAATGGTTGCGCCACGACCAGCCAGCAGCAATCGCCGCAGGCCGCCACGAGCGCGGTGAATGGCGATCAGCTTCACGGCGATTTCGCCGGCGCTGGGCCAAATGCGCGCCAGCCCGATCCGGCAGGCAGCGATCAATTCGCCGGCACGTCGGCCAAGTCGCGGCAGATTGAAAAGGATCTCGGCGTGCAGTAGTGGTCCGATCGCCGAGCGCTGTAGGGAGCGGCCTCCGTGCCGTTCCGCAAGGGTACGGTTGGTCCCAGCCGCGCGGAACGCCGCGGAGGGCGTTCCCTACAGTTGACGACACCGCACAGTTGCCGGTCCTTGCGAAGTGAATGCCCGGTCGTTACGCTCGCGGTATGACTGAAACTCATGCCGCGATCTACGATCAGCTTGTCTCCCACGCCCGGCAGACGGCCCTGCTCTCGAGCGTCGAATCGACGCTGGACTGGGACGAGCGCACTTACATGCCACTGGGCGCGGCGCCTATCGAGCCGAGCAGGTTACGTTTCTGGCCGGATTGATTCACAGCCGGCGCACCGACCCGCGGTTCGGCGAATGGCTCGATCAATTGCTGCAAAGCCCGCTCGCCGCCGATCGCCATTCCGACACCGGGGCCACGATCCACGAACTGAAGCGGCAATACGACAAACTCGTCAAGCTGCCGCAAGCGCTCGTCGAGGAATTGGCGCGCACGTCGGTGCTTGGGCAACAGACTTGGGTGCAAGCCCGGGCCGACGACAATTTCGCCGCGTTTTGCCCGATCTTGGAGCATACGATTCGGCTCAAGCGCGAGCAGTCCGACGCGCTCGGCTTTCCCGAATGCCGCTACGATGCGCTATTGGACGACTACGAGCCTGGCGCTTTGACATCACAAATCACCGGCGTCCTCTCGGCATTGCGGCAACGGCTAGCTCCGCTGGTGGCGGCGATCGCCGACAGCGGCCGGCAATCGAAGTTCGAGATTCTCACGCGAACCTATCCGATCGACGCGCAACGTCGCTTCGGCGAAGCGGCGGCCAGGCGAATTGGATTCGATTTCCATCGCGGCCGGCTCGACGTGACGACGCATCCCTTCTGCACGCACCTCGGCCCGAACGATTGCCGGCTGACGACGCGCTACGACGAGTATCATTTTCCCTGCGCCTTTTTCGGGATTCTGCACGAAGCGGGCCACGGCATGTATGAGCAAGGCTTGCGGCCCGACGCTTTCGGGCTGCCGCCCGGCGATTCGATTTCGCTCGGCATCCATGAATCGCAATCGCGGATGTGGGAAAATCTGGTCGGCCGCAGCCGGGCATTTTGGGATTATTTCTATCCGCAAGCGCGGGAGGCGTTTCCCGAGGGGCTTGGCAATGTTTCGCTGGACGATTTCTATTTCGCGATCAACGACGTGCGGCCGTCGTTGATCCGCGTCGAAGCCGATGAAGCGACGTACAACCTGCACATCATCATCCGCTTCGAGTTGGAGCAGGCGCTGTTGAACGACGATTTTTCGATCGCCGATCTGCCGGCCGCGTGGAACGACAAATATCAAAAACTGTTCGGCATCACTCCGCCGACGGATCGCGAAGGCGTGTTGCAAGACGTGCATTGGAGCGCCGGGTACTTTGGTTATTTTCCGACCTATTCGCTCGGCAATCTGTATGCGTCGCAATTGTTCGATGCTGCCGACCGCGACACGGGCGGATTGTCGCAGCATTTCGCCGGCGGCAAATTCGCCCCGCTGTTGGATTGGCTGCGGAGCAAGGTCCACACGGTCGGCCGCTGCAACACGGCAACAGAGCTTGTCGAAAAGGTCACAGGGAAACCGCTGTCGCACGAGCCACTTTTGGCCCATTTGCGCGGCAAATTCGGTCCACTGTATGGAATCTGATGGACTGTCGCGCAGGGAATAGATGGGTAAAAGCGTTGCGGCGGCCCACCGGCGGCTAGCGCCTTGCCGCTCGCACGCGGACCGGCAATCGTGAGCGGCGAGGCGCTAGCCGCCGGTGCCATCGAAAATAGGTTGGAAAGGCGGCGAACATGGACACGATCGTGCGATTTAGCGTCTCGATCGAAGGCGATTTGCTCGACGAATTCGACCGCTATTGCAAGGAACACCATTTCGCGACGCGCAGCGAAGCGATCCGGCAGATATTTCGCGAAACGCTGACGGCCGAGGCTTGGGAGTCGGACAACGAGGAAACCGCCGCCACGCTGACGATCGTTTACGACCATCACCGGACAAATCTAGCCGATTCCTTGCTCCATTTGCAGCACGAGCACACCGATCTTGTCGTGGCGACGACGCACGTCCATTTGGATCACCACAACTGTCTGGAAGTCATCATCCTCCGCGGCAAAGCGGGAAAGCTCCGCCAAGTCGCCTCGCAACTCAAGGGCCTGAAGGGAATCCGGCAAGGGCAACTTGTGTTGGCCAATGCGAAAGCGACGCCGTAGCGGGGCGAATGACCAATCATCCGTGCAGAATTCCGCACAGCAGCAGCACGCCCATCGCCGTGATCGCTCCGCCGGCGAGGCGCATCGCAATCGGCTTGCCCCATTGCCTCATGGCCAGCCCGATTGCGATTCCGCTGGCGTGCAACACCGCGGTCGCCAATAGAAATCCGACGGCATAAGCAGCCATCGAAGTTCCTTGCATTTCGGTCGCATGCGCGTGGCCGTGGAAAATGGCGAATAGCGCCACCAGCGCTGCGCCATATTTCAACGGCACGACGCCCGTCGCGGCGACCATTAGGCCCAGCGCCAACACCGACGCCGAAATCCACCATTCCACGCCTGGCATCGGCGCTCCGGCTTCGGCGAGCAATCCGCCCGCCAACATGCTAGCCATGAACGTGCAAGGCATGATCCAAATCGCCTTGCCGCCGATGCGCACGGCAAGCAACCCGACGGCGACCATCGCCAGCAAATGATCGACCCCGCTGAACGGATGCTGCCAACCATCGGCGAACTCGTATCCACCGTGGCCCGGATGCGCAAAGGCCGGCGTGGCGGCGGCCAACATGAAGATCGCGGCCGCGGAAGCAAGTAGCGTCTTGTGTCGGGTGGACATTGCCGTTCTCCTTGATTTGGATTCCTGATTGCGGGGCGCTTATGGCGATCATACCCTCAAAAGTTCGAATTCGAGACGTCGACTCACAAGCAAGTCTCGCTTAACACGATTATTGTAATCGTATTACTCGTTGTCAATCGCAGGATCCGCTCGAATCGCGGACTTTCCAAACAGAGATTCTTCATCCGGGAATGCGCAGCCGCCGCAGCGATCAACGCGCGACCAGCGCTGCGGCATAATCGTACATCATGTACGGCTTGAAATCGTGCAGACGTCGGCGGTCACCGCGCGTTTTCTGGGCGGCTCGACGTTGATGGCACGGCTGGGCCGCTTGCGGAAAAACGACGGAGTGTCATGCTTTCACGCGGCTGTCAGGCAGAGCGTGCGAGCCATGGAAAGATCCGCTGTCGTCACACGCAGCGCATTTGGCATCGAAAATGCTCCATTGGTGATTCGGGAATTTTCAACGGAGGAACCGATCATGAAACGCAATACGACAAACCATCCGCGGCAATCGGGGCAAATCGGCGAAATCAATTCAGAATGCCAGCGAATCCGGGCCGGCTGGAGCCGGTCGGAACGGCAGCGCCGCGCCGGAATGGCCGTCGTTCGGCAGTTTGCCTTGTGGGAAACGATTTCCCAGAGCCCTGACGTAGTGGCAGACGACCGCCGCTCCGTGGCAGCCTGCAACCGCTAGCAGAACAGGCAGTAGGCGTGCGGCTGCAGGCTTGAGGTACGAAGAACGAAGCAATTCAATCAGCAGCCAGCCTCCGCTTCGCGCGTCGCCTCACTTCACACCCTCACCCTTCCTCTATGGCTTGTCCAGCAACTGCGCTAGCAATTCGCCGAGCTTTTTGCCGCGGGCACTCAGCGCCACGACGTTGCCGGTCTGATCGATGAGGATCGTCGCCGGGATCGAGCCGATGCCGTAATAGACGGCAATCGATTCGTCCCAGCCGTGCGGCTCTTTTTCGCTGCCGTAAATGATCGGCCAAGTGATTTTTTCGTCGGCAAGAAACTTCTCAAGGGCGTCGCGATCCTCGTCCAAACTAATGCCGACGACTTCGAATCCGCGGCCGTGATACTTCTCGTAGTTTTTCTTGACGTTCGGCAATTCGGCCCGGCATGGCCCACACCAGGTCGCCCAGAAATCGACGAGAACGACCTTTCCCTTGAGCGACGATTGATCGAACGGCTTGCCGCCGACCAACGTTCCCTTGAGCTCGATCGGGTGACCGGGCAATGACAGGCGGCGTATCGTTCCGTCGAATCGTTTCGCCATTTCGGTGATTTGCGGATCGGTGCTCTTCGAGAAAACCGCGCCCAGATCGCGGTAAGCCTGCACAGCTAGCTTCGTGTTCGACGAAGACTCAAGCGCCTGGGCGACCATCATCGCGATTTGGATATTCTGCTTGTCTTCCGGAGCGGCGGCCAATTTGGCTTTGATGCCATCCCAGAGTTTCTGTGCGTCTTCCGGCTTTCCCTTGCCTTCCATGAGATCTCGGAGTTGGAATTGCAATTCGTATTGCCCGGCGAGCTTGGCCACGTCCGCTTGATCGTCTTTTTGCAGTTCGCCGACGAAGGTTCGCAATTCCTTGCCGGCCTTCTCGTCGTCGGCGTAGTTTTCAAGCGTGCCGAGCGATTCCAGCTTCGCATGAATCGCGGACAAGCGAGTCTTGCCGGTCGGCTTGTCGGCCAAAACCTTGTCGGCTGCCTTGAGCATGGCGCCTCGCGTCTTCACGACGAAGGGCTTGAGGAGATCGCGGCTTGGCGGCGGCTGCATGGCCCGCACTTTGCCGATGAATTCGAGCAGTTTTTCCGGCGAACCTTCGGGAACGACCAAAGCGTCGTCACCTTCCGCGCCCGATTCCGCGTGCGCGCTCTTTTCCGGCGCCGCCTTGTCGTCGGCCCGTCCGCACGCGCTCATCCAGCCGACCCAGCACGCGACCGCGAGAATTGCAACGCCTGTCAGCCAACGGTTGGAACGCATGACGGTTTCTCCTGGGGAATTCAAAAATAGCCGAATTGTTCCGGCGCGACCGGCCGGAGGTTTTCTTGCCCGATAGTATCATACGTCCCGCCGCTGGAAAGCATACACCAGCGTTGGGTTTTCCGCCTAGCTGAACCATCGAAATCATTAGATTTTCGTCATTCGTGCTTCGTCATTCTTTAGATATTCGTCATTCGACATTGGGCATTATTTCCATGGGCGTTGCTTCCGCCGCCGTGCGCCGCAGTTGCCCACAGGCCGCGTCAATCGCGTCTCCCTTGCGCTGGCGAACTTGGACGTTCAAGCCCGCGTCGCGGAGAATTTCCAGAAACCGCTCCTGAGCGTTTCGATTCGGCGAACGATAGGGCAAACCGGCCACGGCGTTGTATGGAATCACGTTCAAGAGCGCCAGCCGGCCGCGCAGCAAATCCGCCAGCTTGCGGGCATGGCGCGTCTCATCATTCACTCCGCCGAGCAACACATACTCGAACGTCAGCCGCCGGCCGGACACCTCGAAATAATGATCGGCCGCCGCCAGGATCGCCGCCAGGCCGATGTTCTTATTGACCGGCACCAGCCGGCTGCGCAATTCGTCGTCCGGCGCATGGAGCGACACGGCCAATTGAAACCGCGCGTCGAGTTCGGCCAGGCGGTCGATGGCCGGCGGCAAACCGACGGTCGAAATCGTGATCCGGCGATGGCTGATGCCCAGGCCAGTCGGATCGGTCGCCTCGCCCAATGCCGCCAACAGTCGATCCAAATTCGCCAAGGGCTCGCCCATTCCCATCACGACGATATGGCTCAGCCGTTCGTCTTTCGGCAGCAATTGCGCGAGCCGCAGCATCTGCTCGACGATTTCGCCGGCCGTCAGATTGCGGGCCACGCCATCCAACCCGCTGGCGCAGAACACGCAGCCCATCGCGCAGCCGACTTGTGAGCTGATGCAAATCGTCCGCCGCGGCCCGTCGCGCAGCAATACGCATTCGATCCGCTGTCCGTCGTGCAATTCCAGGAGCAGCTTTTCCGTGCCATCGGCCGCTTGATGATGCTTGGCGATCGTCGTCGTCCAGATGCGAAAATCGGCAGCCAGTTGCGAGCGCAAATCCTTCGGCAGTTCGGTCATCTCCGCAAAATCGCCAACCCGCCGTTCGAACAGCGCCCCGCGAATCTGCCGCGCCCGATAAGCAAGCAGATTTCGCTCGGCCAACCAAGCGGTGAGCGCGTTGCTGGAGGGCTCGAGGATGTGTTGCATGAGACTCTCGTCGCAAAACCTGCCGTAAACGGCAGGCCTATTACCGCTTCGCGGAAAGGCCCGTAAACGGGCCTGCCTCGCCTCGCGCTGTTCGCGCCACAAAACTCCAACGACTCACGACAACCGTCGGCCAGTTGTTATTGTCGAGCGGCTTTCGGATAATATGGCCAAAAGACCACGTATTACATTGTGCATGAAGCGCGCGACAAGTCAAACGCTCGGTTTCGCGGAATCATCTACGACAATTGATTCGTCCCCGCCTGCGGCCGCCGCGATAATTCATCTAACTTGCGGCCGAATTCGCCACTGGTCACCGCCCGCTCGAATTCCTCCAAATCGCCATAGAGAAGATGGCTGAGAAACTTCACAGCCCAGTTGTGTTGCATTGGACTGACCACGACCACGATTCGGCCATGTTCGTAGGCTTCGAACATTTCGATCGCCGTGCCGATCGATGCCTCCGGCAGAAACGCCAACACGACGTCGACCGTGCGGCACATGCGGTTGTGATGCCAAAACGTCTTGCGCCCAGGTCGTCGTCGTATTCCAGCGACGTGGCATGGTCGGCCAGCGGATCGTAAATCTCCGCGCTGGGAATGTGCGCGGTCAGCAGTTGCTTGATTCGGCCGCGGTAGTCTTGATTATGCAACACGGCCCCGACGTGCGAGCCTTGCATGATGCCGGCGAGGAAGAATTTCATGGAGAAAGCCAATCCACCGAAAATTGACGAAACGCGACGGGCGGAAATTTCACAAATCCCGCTACTTGCGAAACCTTGTGCCGCCGCGAAGCATATCCTATCGTGGCCGACGATAGTTAACAGCCCGCCGTTCACAGTTCATCAACCACGGTCCACCCATGCCGCAGCCCGAGCCCGATCTCGACGAAGCCGTTCAATTGGTTATGGAGCTCATGGCCATCCCCGGGCCAAGCGGCCAGGAGGGTGCGGTGGCCGAGTTTGTCACCAAGCATTTGCGCCGCGCGGGATTTCCGGCCTCCGCGATTCGCACCGATCGAGCCAATCGACGCACGCCGATTGCCGGGCAGACGGGCAATCTCATTCTGCGGCTGCCGGGAACCGTTCGCCGGCCGCGCCGCATGTTGATGTCGCACATGGACACCGTGCCAATTTGCGTCGGATCGCGGCCGGAGATTCACGACGGCTTCGTCCGCTCCGCCGATCCGACGACCGCGCTGGGGGCCGACGATCGCGCCGGCGTTGCAGTGACGCTCGTCACGGCAATGGCAATCGCGCACCGAAAGCTTTCGCATCCACCGCTGACGTTCTTGTGGACGATCCAAGAAGAAATCGGACTTTACGGTGCCCGGCACGCCGATCTAGCGCTCCTTGGCGCGCCGAAGTTGGCCTTCAATTGGGACGGCGGCAGCTTGGAACGGATGACGATCGGCGCCACCGGCGGCTATCGGATGACGATCGACATTACCGGTTTGGCCAGCCATGCCGGCGTCGCTCCGCAGATGGGCATCAGCGCCATCGCCATCGCCGGCCTGGCGATCGCCGAGCTGCAAGAAAACGGTTGGCACGGCGACATTCGCAAAGGAAAAAATCGCGGCACGAGCAATATCGGCGCGATCGAAGGGGGCGCGGCCACGAACGTCGTCACCAATCATGTTCGCATGCAGGCCGAGGCTCGCAGTCACGACCCGGCATTTCGCCAGCGTATCATTCGCGCTTTCGAAACGGCTTTCCGCCGCGCCGCCAAACAAGTTCGCAACGCCGACGGCAAGCGGGGCGAAGTGAAAATCGACGGCCGGCTTGATTACGAAGCGTTTCGATTGGCCGACGACGATCCGTCGGTCACGGCGGCCGAGGAAGTGGCACGCTCGTTGGGAATCGTGCCAATCCGACACGTCAGCAACGGCGGCCTCGACGCCAACTGGCTCTCCGAGCGCGGCATTCCGACCGTCACCCTCGGCTGCGGCCAAATCGCCGGTCACACCCCTGCCGAACGACTTGATCTGGCCGCTTTTCGCGGCGCTTGCCGCGTCGCCCTGCGGCTGGCGACGGCGGAGTAATTTGAGCGCCGGCGCAGGGGATTTTCACAAACTCCGCTAAACTTGCAGCACTTCATCCGCGCCGCCGGAGGTAGCTGGATTCGCCAGAATTTAGCCGCTGAGACAGCGCCTTTGCTGAATTCTGGCGAATCCAGCTACACTCGAATCTCCTCAATCGTTCAGTTCCGCGAGCACATCGGGATCGGTTTCAATCGACCATCGTTGCGCAAGCGCTTCGGCGGCGATCGGCTCCGAATAATTTCCAAGCGCCGATGCGCAAGCGCCGCGGACAAGCGGCTCGGCATCGTTCAGGCCGCGGATCAGCGATTCGATTGCCGCAACGTGCGGACGATTGCCCAACAGAATCGCCGCGTTGCGCAGCAAGCCGCGGCGTTTCGCGCCACAGCGGCGTGTGGCGAAAACGGCGGCGGAAGGATTCGTCGTCGAGTGCAAATAGCTCGGCGAGCCGAATCGGATTCATGCCTTCGCTCGGTTGAAACGCCGGCTCTTCCGCGGCCGGTCCACGATCATTCCACGGGCAAACTTCCTGGCACACGTCGCAGCCGAACAGCCAATCGCCCATTCCGCCGCGTAGCTCGGCGGGAATCGGGCCGCGAAGTTCGATCGTCAGATAGCTGATGCAGCGCCGAGCGTCGAGCATATACGGCGCGACGAACGCCCCGGTCGGGCAAGCATCGAGACACGCCCGGCAGGTGCCGCAATGATCGGCAACGTGCGGTTCATCGTATTGCAATTCAAGATCGGTCAGCAGCGCCGCGAGAAAGAACCAACTGCCGAGTTGCTTGTTCAATAGCAGCGTGTTCTTGCCGATCCAGCCTAGACCGGCCAATTGTGCGAACTCGCCTTCGAGCAACGGAGCCGTATCGACCACGCCGCGAACTTTCGCCTCTGGATTGCCGGCCCGCACGAAGTCGGCAAGCGAATTCAGCCGCTCGCGGATCAGTTCGTGATAGTCGGCTCCCCAGGCGTATCGTGAAACGCGTCCTTCGCCCGGCGCGGCCGGTTTCGGATCGTCGGTGCGATACACCATCGCCAACATCAGTACGCTGCGAACGCCATCGAGAATCGAGCGAGGATTCTCATACGCGGCAGCCCGGTCGGCCAGATAGTGCATCTCGCCGGCGTAACCCGCGGCCAGCCAATCAGTTAGCCGCTGGCTCCCCGGCGGCGCGACCGCCGGGCAAGCCCCCGCCATTGCAAACCCCAGCCGACTGGCTTCGGCCTTGAGGTCGTCGGTGAGGCGGGCGGCTTTGGCGATCATTGGCACGGACAAAGGGTCTGGCACATTTTCCGCCACTGGCGACAATTGGCAATTCCAGGCCAAGCGGGCCGAAAAATGAGCGAGGCCACAAGCGAAATTTGACCCGGCGGGTGCGGCTGCTTAGTGTAGAAGTCTGGGAAAAATGATGGATTCTGACAATTTCTGTCGCACCGGTGTTTCGCTTCCTTTGCTCGCTTTGAGGTGACAACCATGAACAATAACATGAACAGCGTGCTGCGTTTTCGACTACTGACATTGTGTTGCGCCGGAGCGGTTTGGGCAACGGCTGGGCTTTCCGCGCAGGCGGCGCCTCCCGCGGGCGGTCATGGATCGCACAGCGGATTGCACCACAATAATTTCAATCACGGCTTCAACGGCGCGAATTCCTTCGGCGGTTTCGGTGGCGAATTGTTCGGCGTCGAGCTAGGTGGCAACGAAGATCGCATTCCATACTACGCTCTCCATCCGCCGGTCTATTACAGCTATCCGATCGCCCGGCCGTATGGCGATAGCCCGTTCGCTTCTCCGCCTGGCTATTACGGCCCGGGCTGCGCAGATTGCGGCCCGCAAACAATCATCAACCCGTATGCCACGCCGGGCAATGCAACCCCATCGACGACAACGCCGCCCGAGACCGTCCCAACGCCGCCGGCGCCCACCAGTCCGACGCCGAAATCGGTCAAGCCGACCGCCGGACGCACGGCTTCGCTGGCGGAAGAAGCGGATTCGTCGATCGAGTCGCTTCCAAGCCCCGTAGCGGTCGCGCTACCCGATGTCGGTTCAGAGGCCGCGAGCAACGTGCATGTGGTATTGAATCCGTATGCCAGATGATCTCACTTCGGCTTCGCGTATTCGCCCATTCCCTTGACGTCGATTACCACCACCGGTTCGTCGCCGGCGACCCAGGCGTCGTGGCCTGGCGGCAGAAGCGACACGTCGCCCGGGCCAAACTCGGCTTCGCTGCCGTCGTCCATCCGCACGACGAGCCGGCCGGAAATGTGGTACTGCAGATCGGGCGCTTCGCAACTGTTGGTTTTGGCGAGGGGCTTGAGCGATGTCGACCACTTCCAGCCCGGCTGCAGCGTCGCCCGGCCAAAGGTCACGCCGCCCAGCGTCACCAGCTCCACTCGGCCCGCGGGGAATTCGCGCGTTTCATCAGGCCGCGAACAATTCTTTTTCTGCATGGCTGCTGACATGGCTGGTTTCTCCAAATGAGTGAATGGGTTACGGCTTTTGTTTTTTCTTCGCCGGCGCGTCGAGCAATTGATGATCGGCCAACAGTCGCGCACGAAGGGCCGCGTAATCGACCTTCTGCACCGGCTCGTTCGCGTCGATCGCCATCGCCGCCGCCGTGCCCGCGCTTTGGCCCAGCACCATGAACACCGGCTCCATCCGGATCGAGCCATAGGCGATGTGACTGCACGACAGGCAGACCGGCACCAACAGATTCTCGCACTCCGCCGCTTTCGGCACGATCGAACGATATGCGACCGGATACGGCCCTGCCGGTGGCACCTCGACATCGCCTTCGTTGCGAACGATCGCGCGCTTGCGGCCCTTGGCCTTGTCCATCTCGATCGACACGAACCGCTGGCAATGGTGTGAATCCATGTTGTATTCCGCCAAGCCGATGGAATCCTCGGCGACGCTTTGCCCGCGGCAGTGATGCTCGGTCATCACGTATTCGGAAACCATCCGCCGCCCTTCGCGGACATACAACTGATGCGGCCAGCCCCCGGTTTCAAGAAAATCGGTCGGCGACAAGCCGTAGGCGGAAATCTTCTCGCGCATCGCGGCCGGCACCGACGGATCGTGCGTGACGAACCACATCAAGCCTTGCTGGTAGCTGACATGGTCTTGATAGATTCGTTCGCGTGCTCGGTAATCCGCTTCGGGCCACTCGTCGCTCGCCCCGATATGATCGGTGGAAAATCCGCCCTCGTTATTGGAATCCCCTTCATGTAGCTGCATGAAATCGGCGATGCCGGCGCCGGCGGCGATGTAGCGGGCGAGCAATGCGTAGCGGCTCGGATCGTAATCGCGCGGCTTGGGAAACGGCAAGCGATCGGCCGCTTTGGTGAGAAACATGCGGAAGTTGTAAGCCTGCACGCGCCGATCGGCGTCGCCGACTTTGCCGCGCGACTCGTTTGAGATTTCCTTGAGCAAGCCACTTGATGAATCGCCCGGCACGATGTAGGGATCGACAGGGAAGCGGAAGTTATGCGCCGCGGTGTTGCCGGAAGTGATGCCATTGAGCGTTTCGCGGTAGGTCGCGTTCGCCTCGCGGCCGACCGTGTACGACACCTTGGCGCCGGCCATGAGATCGCCTTCGTAGGTCGCATCGACAAACATCTTGGCCTGAAATCGATTGCCGCTTTCCATTTCGATTTGCGTGATTCGAGCGCCGGTTTTGGCGACGTTCTTGAGCCGCTCTTCGAGATGGAGCGACACGCCCGGTATATCGAGCATGTGCCGAAACTGCGCCTCGGCCGCGGCGGGCTTGAAATTGGCGTCGCCGACGACTTTATAAAACTCGCGAGAAATCCCCGCCGCGTGTCGGCCGCCGTCGGTTTTCGACAGCCCGCTGGAAGTCATGCCGCCGACGTGCCGTCCGAATTCGACGAGCACGGCCGTCTTCCCCATTCGTCGACATTGAATCGCCGCCGTCACGCCGGCCGGCGTCGCTCCATAGATGCAAACATCGGCCTTGAAAACCCGCGGCGGATCGGCCTTCGGCAGCGGGTAATAATAGCGCGGCTCGCGCCGCGACGACGGTGCCGGAGGCGAGTCGGCAAACAAAGGCACCGCCGCAATGAGCGAGACGACGACAGCCGCGGCGACGCGAAGTATCCGAGAATGCCAGTTCATTTGCGATCCTGCGATGAGTCGATAATCTACCACTGCCGGCAACGCAACCGCAACGATTTCTACCGCCAAGGCGCGAAGACGCGGAAGGACGTCAAATCAACGGTCCCAATCCGCATACCGAAAATCGGCACGCTGGCGTATACTATCGCCGCCATCAGTTAATGGCGGCAAAAAATTCAAAGAACCTCGGACGGATCGATCGTGACCTTGGCCTACCTGGATTGCCCGAGCGGAATCAGCGGCGACATGACGCTCGGCGCCCTTGTCGACGCCGGCGCCGATCTTGCCGCCATTCAAGCCGGCATCGATTCGCTTGGGCTGCCGAGTTGCCGGCTCGTGGCCAGCGACGTGAAGCGGCAGGCGTTTCGCGGCCTGCAGATTTCAGTCGAATTCGCTCCAGAACACACGCATCGACATTTGCATCACATCACGGCCATGATCGATCGCAGCCGGCTCTCGGCGCGGCAAAAGGAATTGGCCGGGCGGATATTTTTGCGATTGGCCCAGGCCGAGGCCAAAGTGCATGGCTCGACGATCGAAAAGGTTCACTTCCACGAAGTCGGCGCGGTCGATTCCATCGCCGATATCGTCGGCACCGCGATCGGCTGGGATCTTTTGCACATCGATCGGCTGATCGTCTCGCCGGTTCCGACGGGGCACGGCTTCGTTACGATTGCCCACGGCCGGTGCAGCATCCCGGCGCCGGCGACGGCCGAATTGCTGGCCGGCGTGCCGCTGGCCGCGAGCGACATCGAAGCCGAATTGACAACGCCCACCGGCGCCGCGATTGTGGCCACGCTCGCCAATGGCTTCGGCCCGCTGCCCTCGATGCGCATCAACCGGATCGGCTATGGCGCCGGCAGCCGCGATATGAAGGTTCAGCCGAATTTGCTCCGACTGCTGCTCGGCGAACCGGCCGACTCGAACGACGATTTGGAAACCGTCTGGACGCTGGAAATGCAACTCGACGACACGTCGGGCGAGATCGTCGGCTATTGCACGGGCCTGTTGCTCGCCGCCGGGGCGCTCGATGTCTACACGACCGCGGTGCAGATGAAAAAGAATCGGCCGGGCGTGTTGCTGACGGTGTTGTGCCGTCCACCGGATGTTGAACGGCTCGAAACGATCCTGTTCCAACAAACCCCGACATTGGGAGTGCGCCGTTTCGCCGCAAACCGCCGAGCACTCGCGCGGCGACGGCACGAAGTGGCCACGCCGTGGGGCCCGATCGACGGCGTGCTTTGGAATCCGCCCGGTGGAACGCCGGCATTTTCGCCGGAATATGAAACCTGCCGCCGCGTGGCCGACGAACAACAACTTCCGCTGCGCGTCGTCATCGAAGCGGCCCAAAGAGCATTCGATCCAAACAATGTCGACACTAGGACGAAAATGTAGGAAACGCCCGTTGGAGTTCAGGCTGCAGCCTGCCGCGGGCGCCTAAAGGCTGAACTCCAACATTGAACGCCGCAACGCGACTGTAGGGAACGCCGTCCGTCGCGCCGAATTCGCAAGTAAACCTTCACGGATAACGAAAACGGCCGTATCGTAATGGGCCTATAAATCGCGGGAAAGTCCGTAATTTGCCGTGCGAAACGCGCTTTCCAGCCGTTCGGAGAAAACCGGTGCAAAACGGCAGAAAATTGGCTAGCCGGGTGTATGTACACCCGCTCTGCGATAGAATCTTTGCTCTCTTGGCAACGGTTCATTTCTCTACGCAAA
Source organism: Pirellulales bacterium (assembly GCA_963738955.1). Lineage (GTDB taxonomy): Bacteria > Planctomycetota > Planctomycetia > Pirellulales > DATAWG01 > DATAWG01. The sequence continues at coordinate 42,409 of CAVTYW010000017.1, forward strand.
GGGGTTTCGCATGGCGGAGCAATTCAGCCTAAAGAGTTTCATCGACATTCCGCTTTGGGACCGCGCCCGTTGGTTGGGCGTGGCGGTGATCTGCTCTCCCGACGATCCGCCAGGGTTGGGGCTTCTGTTCGAGAACCAAGCCGCCGGAACGGAGATTTTCGCGGGATGGAAAAGGCGGCTTGGTTCAATTGATGAACACAATCAATTGCGGGTGACGATCGTTGAGGGGTCGATCGTTGGTGCGGCCCCCGGTTACAACATCCGAATCGGAACTAACGTCCCAACCATGTTTCGGCTAGGCCGCGAGCATGGGCTATTATCTGGCAAGGAGCCCGCGCTGTTGGTATCGCGCATCCACAGAATGAACCCTCCGCCCGGTTCGGAGACTCTTGCGCCTCAAACGAGCGTATGCTGAACACAAGCAATTCGCGCTTGTTCAGGTGGTTCGCGACGATGGGCAACTCGGCTTCATTCCGATTCTTGAAACCGCGATTATGAAGTCCGAGATTTTCTTCCGACAGGTCGAAGATATTTTAGAGGGAGACATTGATTCCGATGCCAAGCTTGTGCGGCGTAGCTAGCGCACGAAAATCTGCCCTCGCCATTCGCTCGCTGCCGCGTTCCGAGCCCCTTGGACGTGGTTTGACACATTGGCGGGTGCAATGCGGCTAATCGCTTGCAATGCGTTCGCGCTCCACAATGCCGCCCGCCAGCGCTCGAGCTTCCCGCCATCGTCGCCGGGCCGCCGTGTAGAGCAGCTTCGCCACAAATCGCCCGGCCCGTTGGTGATCGCCGGCCAGGATGATCGGCAGTCCAGCCGCAATCCAACCGATGCACGATCCGACGGCCGCCGCGGGCGTAATCTTGCTGCGCCAATTGCCGGCCTCTAGTTCCGGCCAGGTCGATTCGATGACCAACGCGCGAACGGGATACGCCAACAGCCGGACAACTTCGCGGTCGAATCGCTCGCGCTCTTGGCCGACGCAAGCCAGTAGGTCGTCGCGCGATTTTCTTTCAATGGCGACGATGGATTCCAAGCCCTTTACTGAATAGTCCCCTGTCGTCAAACCGGCAATCTCGACGCGCAGGGGATCGAGACAGAGGGGACGCTGTTCGCGCGAATCTTGGATTGCGACCACGGCCTCGATCGGCAACTCGGCGGGAATGCCAAGTCAACGTCCTCGTCGATGCCGAGCGGCGGGCAATACGGTAGCAGCAGTGGCATCGTCGATGGTACTCATGGCGCCCGCTGCACGTTGGTTGCGATTCGCTGGCCGTTCCGCGGATCAAAGCCGGCATCGAATTCTACTTCCGCGCCGTCGCGGTCGATTTCGCTTTCGCTCAATCGAAACATGATTTGCCGGCCGGTGTCATGCTCTCGAATCAAGCCGGTGCGGTTGCCGAGAAAAACGACAACGCCGCGCTTGTGGATCGTGCCGGCGGATCGTCTTGCGGTGTTACTCATTGGTTCACCAATTGGACGTTGATTGCGATTGGCCGACCGCGGCTTTCGCCGACCTGGAATTCAACGGCGGTGTTGTCGGGCGTGTTGGCGTTGATGTTTGGATTGCAGTCGAACGGCGCGAACCAACTTGATCCGCTGTAACCGCCGAATCTAATCCACAGTCCGGTATCGCCGCGATGTTCGGCGCCGACGGTGCCGATGCGTTTTACCGGGGCCGTCGGCGGCCGTTGTGTTTGTGTGTTCATTCGCAAGCCCTCTCAATGAAATCCTGAATCGAATCGCCGAGTCGGTCGCGCGTCGCGTCGCTGTGAAAATGCAACGCAAACGACTCCGCAAATTTCTCCCAACAGCTTTGGAACCGTGGTTCCCAACGTCCAGGCTCGGAAATCTGTCGCCACAACGGAAGGCTGGAAAATCTGCCTGGTCCACAATCGGAGCGGTCGAAGTGGTGCGCTATTTCGTGGAGCAACACCAATGGATCGGCTTCGGCCGCGACGCAAATCAATGTCCACGGATGACAGTACCACCCGCCGCACGAATTCATATTGCGCTTGCTCGCCGTCACTGGATGCAGCTTTGCATTCACTCCGGCGATGACTTCGATTTTCCCGCCGCGAGCCCGGAAGTCTTGCACGACGCGCGACGGGGCTTTGTGTAACTCATGCTCGATTGCCGCGACTTGTTGGCACGTCGGCAGCCGGCCGTCGATCGCAAAGCCGGCTACAAGCGGCGCCTCCGGTTCGCCGATTAACTCGATTATGCGACGGCGCGCGCCTTGCGGATCGGCCGGCGGTCGATATTGCAAGCGGCCGCCGGATAGAAAATATCCGTCGGCGAGGTGGCCGCGGTACTCAGGCGAGGTTCGGCTCATCGCTGTCGTGGTCATCAAAGTTGCTCATTCGTCGAAATACGGGCCCGAGTAACCAGTGCGCCGCGTGTCGGCAGCGGCGGTCATGCAATCTTGGTTCCACAGCCGGTACGCTTGCAGGCCATCGTCAACGTCGCGGCGAGTTTCCCGCGCGGTGGAGCGACTCGCTTGCCGATGCCGCGCGCGAAACAGCCGTTGACGATCTTGGATTGGCATGTTTTCGGTTCGTCGGCATAGCTCGCGAAAAGCGCGGGTGACCGTTCCGGCGCGGAACACTAAGCCTGTGGGGCGGTCGACAAAATCTTCGTTGCAAAGTTCGGTGGACATGGTCGATTCCTCGGGTTTGGGGAAATGAAAACCGGCGCCGAGTGCGCACCGGGCGGATGCTACTCAGGGTCAGGCAGGGCGGCGACAAACGCGGCAAATCGCCGGAGTTCGCGCCGGTCAAAGTGGTTTAGGTTGGGGCCAAAATCCGGGCGGCGCGTTCGAAACTCGTGCCGCATTCCGACGGTAAAGCGGTTTGCCTCGTCGGCTTCGAACCGGTCGAGCGACTCGATAGAAAGCCCGGCGGCCTTCATTTTCTTGAGAGCATTGGCAATCACTTTTTTGTATTCGTCGCTCCGAATCGCCGGCGGACGTAGCTGGGTTTCGAGCTGTGTCACTCGCTGAGTGACAGTGGATATCAGCCCTTCACCGGGACGCATGAGGATAGTGACGAGAAGCGGCACGTCCGCGAACGGCATTCCGGCGACGTCAACATTGTCCTGAAGCATTTTGACATATTGGGCCATCGTCGCGGCGACGGCCGTAATCGCGGTACTGGACGGCCTGGTGGGATTATCAGCAAGAATCGCCCGCGCCTTGTGAAGCTGGTTTTCCACATGACTGAGCAAGGTTTTTTGCTGCTTCAACTCTTCGACGGGCGAAATCTGCGGTCGCGGCTTCGGAAGCGCTGGGGGCGTTTCCGACTGAAAAATTCGGCCAAGGCGCGAGAACAAGCCTGTCCGGCTCATATCCACGTGTTGAACATTGTTCGCTCCGTCGTCGTCGGAGTTGCACCCAACGGAACGAAATGCGGGGCCCTGAATTGTCTCGTTCATAAAAAAACTCTCCAAAAAAGTTCCGCCGTCCGGGCGGCGCGGTGCCGGTGAATGATGCCGGCGGTGAATTTGCTAAACCCATTTCACGCCTTGTGTCTCGTAGATGCTCGTATACTCGCCGCCCGCTTCGACGGTTACGCGCCCTACGCCCATGACCAGCGCAACAACTCCGTCGATTCGCTCGGTTGACTTCCGTTTGCTCGGCTTGATGTTGCCGGCCGCGTCTTCTTCCGTGCTGCAATTGGAAATCATCCAACGCATGACGGGATTTCGGCCGGTGGCAATCTGCTGGGCAATGATCGCGCGTTCGAGCTCCTTCGCCGGCGCGCTCATGTCGCGAAAGCCTTGGCCATGCGCAAAGATGGTGAATCCGTCGCCGTCCAATTGGCCGATGATCTGCGTCGCGTTCCACCTGTCGGCCGCAATCTCGCGGATGTCGTAGCGCGTGCGAAGCTCGTTCAAGTCGGCGCGGATGATGTCGTAATCAATGCTGTCGCCGGGAGTGGCCTTGATCCAACCTTCCCTGATCCATTGCGTGTACGGCACCCGGTCCCGCTTCTCGCGCTGCCGGGCCCGTTCCTCCGGCACCCAAAACTTGACCAGCGCGTCGTATCCCGCGGGCTCCCTCTTGAAAACCATCGCAAAGGCCGACAAGTCCGTTGTCGTACTCAAGTCGAATCCGCACCAACAAGGCTTGCCTTCAAGGTCTGAGGGATTGAAGCTGCCGGCGGCTTCCGATTTGTCCCATCGCTCGATACTGAGCCAGCGCACGTCGGATTGAGTTCTGACATTCAAGTGAAGCGCAAAAACGTGTTCAAGAAACCGGGGATGTCTTTTGCCTTTTGGCATAGCTTGGCAAGGTCGGCCTCTTTGATGCTGACGCCTAGATTTGGGTTTGCCTTCCGCCACGTCGCCGGGGCCTGCCAATCATCCTCGAGCTGGGCCTCGAAGATGGCGGGCAAGAATGATGCGTCTTGAAGGATGCCGTCGCGCACCTTGCAACCGTAATCGTGTTTTTCGTTGCAGATGCTTCCGGGCCGCTCGAAGTCGCTCGTCGTGACGTAGAGAATCAGCGGGTTGTCGCGTTTGATGGTGGACGTATACAAGACGTCGACCAAGTCCCTGTCGGGCTGCGCGTGGAGTTCGTCGACCACGGCAAAATGGGTGCTACCTCCGTGTTCGCTTGTGGCCTCGCGGCTGATGCACTTGTAGACACGGTCCTTGACGACGATGCTGTTCTTGAAGACGGTTGCCTGCTCTTTCATCTCCGGGCAGGCGAGAATCATTTTCCTTACGGGGTCGAAAACAAAATGCGTCTGGTCTCGCTTCGCCGCCGCACTGTAGCACTGTGCGCCGGGCTCCTCGTCAAGGAAAAGCACGGCGCAGATAATCGCCGCGGCAAGCTCGCTCTTGCCGTTGCCGCGGGCGACGAATAGCAGCACTTCGCGGAAGCGACGGGCGCCATCGGGTCGCTTCCATCCGAAGACGTTTCCGACGATCGCCTTTTCCCACATCTCCAAGATGAACGGCTCGCCGGCCTTCGCGCCCTGCGTGAACGTGCAACACTCCTCGATAAACTCGATCGCGGTTCGCGCCGCCTGATAATCAAAATGGCAGTCGCCGCGGGTGGCAACCGGATCGTAGCCGCCGGGCAACTGCTGGATGATTTGGTCAAGCCGCTTGTTGGTGATGGCCATGTGTTATCCTACGGTCTTGAAAAACCTTCCGCGGCCTGCCGTGGCCTTGGGTGCTGGAAGTGATTTAACGCGCTGCCGGCTCGCGGGGCTCAAGCCAAGCTCGGCGCCGAATCGGAGCAACTGCTCGGCTGCTTTGTTGCTGACCGATAGCCATGGATTTTGGACGGCAAACCCGGCGGGCGATTTCACAACCGGCCCAGTCTTCGCGAGTTCTTCCTCCGCCTGGCGGCGCCTTCCGGCCGCGGTGCAGAAGCAAGCCAGAATCTCGCGGTCGGCGAGGGTCAACACCCGGCACCCGGCAAGAATCGGGGCGTAATAGCTCCAAGCGGCCTGGGCGCGGGCGTCGAGGTCGGCGGGGGCCTCGGGCGTGCCGGCCTCGGGCTGGGGCTCGTCGAGGTTCTGCCGGTGCTTGCGGAGCGTGCCGGCCAGCTTCTTCAGCGCGGTAGGTTTGGGAATGCGGCCTTTCACTTTTTGGCCTCCATGATTTCGGTAATCCATCGGCGGTGGAAGTCGAATAGCTCGCGGTCGTGCGTCATGCAAAGCTGCTCGATCAACTGCGCACGACCTGAGATTGGCCGACGATTCGACGGTGAACGCGCGGCCGTCTGTCAGTTCGATTAGCAGAATCTTCGCGTGCGTGAGCATGGCCACAACTCTGTGGCCTCGGGTGGCAAGCTCATGCGCCAGCCGTTGGCAGATTTCCTTTTCGTTCGACTTGAAATAGACGCTGAAAAGAAAATCCACCTTCTCTATCCGGCCGCTGTCCAGGTCGGCGAGAAGCTCCTCAAGGTTCTGTTTCGAGAATCCCAAAGTCGCTACGCCGAAATAGCTGATCGTCGCCGGCGCTGCCAACTGTAGGACGGCTTGAACCACGTTCCAAAGGCTGTAGCGTTTGGCGGTGACGATGTGGAAGGCTTCGCCCGGCTCGGGAAGTCGCCCGATATGCCTGACTGCATCGGCCAACCGGCGGGCATCGAGCAAGACTTTCTTGTCCGTGCGCCGGACGTGCCGCCGATCGCCCACCCAACCGCGGGCCGCGTCGTTTTCGTGTCCGGCCAGTTCATCAAAGAACGGCTTTATCCCGTCCATTGGAAAATCGGGCAGTGAGTCGGCAAAGTTGATCGGTTCGGTGTTCATGGTTTCGGTGTCAGTTAACGGTTTTGGTCCGGTGGTCCAATTTTGGCGGTGCGCTCGGAAAACTGATGAGCGGTTTAACGATGCGCAGGCCTATACCGAAAACCCCCCCTTCCGGGTGCGCTTTGTTCGCGGGTCATCGAATCACCTTTCGCCAATCGGCCCCTAGTCCCTCTACGCGCTGATGGCATTCATCGCACACGGCAAGCAGTTCGTCCGCGCCGACCAACACGGCGCCGCCGGACGCAATGGCCGTGAGATGATGCGAGATCGTCGCTACCGTTGTCCGTCCCTCGGCCTCACACAACGCACACAAGGGATTGCACGCTTTGTGTACGCGGGCCAGCCGATGCCATGAGGATGTGTAGCCCCTAGCGTTCGCCGACTCCCGCCGTTCAATCCGTTTGGGCCGCGGGCCGCATACGCTGCACTGGCTTTGCCTGACAAGCCCGCGGCATCCGGGCCGATTGCAAAGTCTCGCGGGTGAGGTCGCCATGCTCATGCTCTCCAAGCATCTGGATCGCTTGCCCACGGTTCGGGGTCGTCTTGCTCCGCGTCCTCGATTCGTTCCAAGAGCCGCTCCGCTTCGTCCAGCAACCGGTGGGCTCGCTCGCGTTGCTCTTCCAGTGTTCGGCTCATCGTCGATCCTCCGTTGTTCGGTCGTCATCCGTCGCCATGCTGTTGGTCGCCGCCGGCTCAATCTCGCGTGCCGTGACAACTCGGATGTGATAACTACGCCACAACGCTTTTAGCGCCGACCTGAGTCTGTTGATCGCCGGCGGCCGACCGCGTTCATCTCGACACTCGATGACTAACTCAACACGCATATTTTCAACTGCAAGGTGGATCGTTTCGCCGCTCAATCGCGTTGCACACAAAAAGCGCTTGGGACACATGGGACGGATGTTTTCTATTGTGCGCCTTTTACACGTATATCTATGTGTCTCTCCGTGTTTTGCTAACAACGCCAAACATCCGTCCCATCCGTCCCATTCGTCGATTACACTTTTTGTCGATCTTTGGTCGCAAGTCGTTCGGCCACATCGGTTTTCATGCGTTCTTCAATGTCGGCGAGTTCGCCGGACCAAACGAAACCGCGCCCGTTTCCATGCCGTTCGCTTGCTCTAATCCGCGCGAGCCGTTTTTCGTCGCAGAGCTGCTTAATAGTGCGGCATGACGCAATAACGGATCGCTGCTCGCCGGTTGCCCAGCCAAGCCAACGGGCCGCGACAGCGGACGGAATCAACACCACGTCGCGGTCGGTCGAATAGTCCAATCGCTCGAGTTGCGACTTGAAGAATTCGCCGATCGCGTCGGCCTCTTCGGCCTCGACGTTGACGGCCCCTTGCCGCTCCAAAATGATCGCTTGCGCCTCCGACGGATCGGGCAGCCGAGACAACACGCCGGCTTCCCACGTCGCCCAGCGCGAGTAGCGGGCCAGTTCGGCTTGCGGCGGCCCCGACAGGATTCCAATGGCGTCGGCGATGATCGCTTGGCGGTTGGCCTCGATGTATGCCGTCGTGTCGTCTTCCCATGATCGGCTGCGGCTTGGTTCACCGATTTTCACGATGATCGATCGCTGCGCCATGTCGGTGGACAGCGCGGCACCGTTCAGCGTCACAATCCAAGTGAGCGTGTTCGGCCGCGTCCCTTCGCCGACATACATTCGCCGGCCGCTGATCGCTGGCGCCGTAATCAGGGCTTCGAGTTCGGCCCACGAAAAGCGGTGCGACTTCACATTGTCCAGCAGCGCCACGCGCTTCGGCAGAGCATCGGGCGAAAGCAGCCGCGTCTTAATCTGCCCCATATCTTCGTTGGCGGAAAAGTCGATCGTGCCGCCCGCCACTCGCGACAGCAACTCGGCCGCTTTGCTCTTTCCTTTCCCGCGGCCAGCGTCGGCGGTGAACACGAAAGCCGGCCGCGAGCCGCAAGAGCCGCCCCACAAAATCGTCAACAGCGCCGCCAGCATTAAGTCGCCGTCGATCGGTGTCGCCGGGGTGAACCGTTCAAGCAACCCGCGCAGGGCCGAACCATCGCCGGGCGTCGGCGACGGGCAGGCGTAATAGTGCCGCGCGATCGGCGGATGGTGCGGCAGTTCCTCAATCGCCTCATACCGTTCGACCGTGCGCTGCAGTTCGGCAAAGACTTCTCCCTTCGATGGGCAGCCCAAAGCGCGATACCACTGGATTATCCCGGTCCGGCTTCCGAGCCAGCCGAATAGCGCGGCCTCGTTTGTCAGCCAGGCCAGGCCAGCCGGTTCATGCGTGAAGAGAGCCGAGCCGATCCGCCGCGGCCAGCCGGCCGTCGCCGCATGGATCCGTGTTAGAACGTCGGCAATCGCCAGAGGGGCAACCGTCCTTTTCGGTTCGCCGCCTTCCGGGTCGGCTGCCTCAATAACTTCGGCGTTGGTGATAGCCGAATTCTTGCCGTCGGCCTTCGCGGGCAGTTGCCGCGGTGCCGAGCCATTCCGCGCGTGTCGCCGATCGTTCATCCGGCAGCCAAACTCGCCGGCCGCTTCGACCTTCGCCCGCGCGTCGCGGAGCTTGTGCTCCAAGTCGCGGTCGGTCCATGGTTCGCCGCCGGTCTTCGTGGCATTGAATTCTTGCATCGCCGACAGCGCTTGATCGTCGGAAAGCCCAAAGCGGTAGCATTCGCAAGCCGCAGCGTGCGTGGCGTCGTGTCCGTGTTGACCGGAAATTGCGTCGCGCATCTTTGCGAGATACTTCCGGCATCGGTCGATCGCAGATACCTTGCCGTTGCTCGATTCGTGCCCATTGGTCAACGTCGCCGGTCCGACGATCGCCGGCGCCGGCTTGGGATCGCTGGCGACAGATTCGAGCAGCTCGCGCGGCACAAGCGCCAACTCGCCGGCGGGCGGTTCAAACCACGATTGCCGCCACGGTCGCGCCGGATTCGATTCACTGCCCTTGAAGTCGCTGCCCTTCCGCGCCGTCGTGCCAAGTATCTTCGCAATGCGCGATGCGTTGAACGTGCCGCGGTCGATCTTCGCCGCAGCGGTGTCGAATCGCTCGCCCAGGCCGACCAAAACGCGCTGGCACAAATCCGTTGCCGCGGGATCGTTCGGCAAGTCGATTCGATAGAACAGATAGCCGCCGTTGCCGCTCATTCCGATGATCGGCGTCGGCCAGGCGTCGGCCGACAGCTCGCCCGCGATGCCACGGGCCAATTCGATCGCAGCTTGCATTTCCTCTTCCGTCGCCGACACGCCGGCCGGACGAACCGAATCAATATCGAGCAGCAGATTGACGCGACGGAGAACGTCAACGTCGGCCGTGGTACTCTTGGCCCGCCAGTCGATCCGGTTCGCCGACCGTGCGAACAGCGCAGCGCGACGGGGTTGATCGTGACGTAAACACCCGCCGGTTGCTTGGCGTCGATCGACTTGGCCAGCTTCGCCGCGCTCTCGGGGTTGTCGACGTAGCCGCTGGCCGTGGCCTTGAATGTGCCGCCCGGCTTTTCGGGACAATTCGGAGCGCGAATTTCGGCAACGGTGCCAGGCGCGTGAAGCAAGCGGAAGAATGCGGCCAGGTCGGTCGATCGTGTCGCGGACGCGGTGCCTGCTATCGCCGTTGTCATCGGGCTGCCTCCCCGGCGAACCGCACTTCGATGCCGAGCCGGCGCAGATTGTCATTCGCTCGGGTCGCGTTGGCGCGTTGGCCGGTCAACCGCGCGTGAATCAGAAATGTGAAATGGGCGACGATTTCAGCCGCTTGCTCTCGCCGCGCCCATGTGCGCGTCCGCGTGGCTTGATGGTCGGTCCCTGACCGTGCTATGCTCATGGTGTTGACTCGAATTTGCGGCGGGTGTTTTGCTTGGTCGGCAGCACCCGCCGTTTTTCATTGGCCTCAGAGGTCTGGAAAAAAGTCTTTGACGGTCGCGCTGGACCGTCGCCGGCGCGTCGGCTTCGGCGCCGGTGGAGTCGATCGACGCCGCGCGAGAAATGCGGCCAAATCTTCCGGGTCGATGCGCCACCTCGGCCGGCGGCTTCCGCTGGTCGCAATATCGATCGCGATTAGCTCGCCGCTGCGAATGAACCCGATGATCTTCTCAGGATCGACGGCCAACTCCTCCGCGACTTGCGGCGGGGTCTTCATGCGGCGGGGTGCAACGGCGGGGGTCATCGGACGGCCTCTTCCAACCGCGGCGCCGGCTTGCCATCTTTCAGGCGGATTGCCGCGCGGAGCAGCGTCTTGAGCGCGCGGGCTTCGGCGTCAATCTCGCTTAGCCGGTCGCGGATTTGCTGGGCGGAGAGCCGCCGGAGCATTTCGGTTGCTGATTGTTCGTTGGCCATGCCCAGATTGTCGGAGCAAGCCAAAAAACTTTGCAGACCGCATTCTGTACCGATTCTGTCGCGCGCTAGCTGCCGCGTCGAATCGTCGTGCGATAGCCCCCGCGCAACTTGGCGCCGGGCAGCATGATGAGCGGCTTCAATTCGGGTTGCCGCCCTATCCCTTCACGCAACGCCCGCGCGAAGTTGTCCATGCCAGTTTGCTTCTTCAATGCGGCCGTGTCGGCGCAGCCGCCGAGTTCAAGCAAGCCGCGCAGCACGTGGTCAAGTTGCTCCGCCAACATGATGGGCGGAGCGTTGCCGATTCTCAATTTTCGGTCGCCGAGATAGAACGCGAGCCCGCTGGAGTTCCGGCCGTTGATCTTGTCCGCAATCAAGCCGCAAACCGTGGCGAACCGCGTAGCACGCTTTCGCCAATCTTCCGGCGCGATGGTTCCGACCGTAATCGCGGAAACGCATGGGCCGGTCGCTGGCCGCCTGCCACGGTCCACGCCATCGTCAAGCGGCTGGTTGATATGCGAGACAGTTTGCCCCAGCGCGGCGCAAGCGGGTCGATTGGTGCCTCGCTCGGCAGAGCATGGCAAACGGCCCGCGCCACATTGCCCCAAGCCATCGCCCACAAATCAACGTCGGTTTGCGATTCGAACGGCTTTGCCGGGTCTGGCAGCGGAAAATCAAGCGGGGAAAGCTGGAAACCGGTAATCAAGCCGCCATCGACGGCCCGTTTGGAAGCCTTCGCCGCCATAACGGAGAGTTCGCACACGGCCGTTTCGCCGTTGGCCGGATTGCTGGCGTCGATCGCATCGAACCGGCTGGCCAGCGTGCGGAATTCCCGCGCCTCCGTCGGCTCGACAACGCGGCTTTCACTTGGCGCCGCGGCCTGTACCGTTTTTCTTGCTGCCGGCTTGCGTGGTTTCGGCTTGCGCCGTCGGGCGCGATTGAGCCTTGGCCTTTGCCATTTCAGAATCCTCCAAGTAAGTCGGGCCGACCAGGCCGGCGGGCGAGCACTTGGAGAGACTCGCCAGCCGGTCCGGGTCAGTTGTGCCGCCGTCGCGGCGCCCGATGATCCAATTTTACGCCGTCGCCACCTCCGTTGAAAAGACACGTTCAGCCGAACATGCGCAGCAGCACTGGGCCAGCGTCGTCAACTTCCGGCCTGCTCTTGGATTGTGGCGTCGCCTTCCGCTTCCGCTTCGGCTTTGCTGTCGCCTTTGGTTTCGACTTCGGCGCCGTCGCCTTCTCCGTCGTCTTCGGCCACAGCCAAGCGTGAACGTGATCGGCAATCGCCGCCAGCCGATCGTCGCCGATGCGTTCGCGATACTGGGCACCCATCGACGGATCAGCGTGGCCCATCGCGTAATCGACGGCGACTTGATCGCGAGTCTCGCCGGCAATCGTCTCGAATTGATGCCGCAGCGTGTAAAACGAAAAGCCGGGGCGATGCAGTTCGAGCGACCGCAGCAGATTGCGAAATTCTTGCGACACAGAATTCGCGGCCCGGTCCTGCGTGAATCGAGCGCCGAATATCGTGACGAAAGCCAGTTCAGCGTCGGCCTTGCTCTTCGGCGCCGGCCGCTTGTCGATCGCGTTGCGAATCGCCGCGACAGTTTCGGGCCACAACTTTGACCGGCGTGCGATGCCAGTTTTGGGCCTCGGGTATGTCAACCAGCCGCCAACCAAATCGACGTTGCGTTGTTTCAGCCGGCCGCAGTCCGAATTGCCGAGCCCGCAATTGATGCCAAGCAATACCATCGCCTTCAAGGGGATGCCCGCGGCGTCGATGATCGATCGCAAGTCGCCGGGCTCAAACAGGCGTTCGCCCTTCTCGGCACGCTCGCGGCGCAACACGGCCTTGTTCGGGCGACGGAAGCCAGCGCCAAATCGAATCGGCGAATCAATCAAAGCTTCGTCGTATGCAAACTTGAAAACCCCGCGAATTTTCCCGATCGCATTTGCAAGAGCGGTGCCGCGCCACGTCTTGGCCCGGGCTGCCCGCAATGCTTCGAAGTCTTCGGCGGCCAGGTCCGTCACAAGTCGATTCTTGCCGAACTGCTTGATGATTGTCTCGCAGGTCGTAAAGAGTTCGTCAAAGTACCGCTTGGTGATCTCCTTTGATTCGACGCGGGCCTCTTTGGCGGCCAGGAATTGGTTCACGAGTTCCTTGACCGTCAGCCCTTCGCGTCGAGCCCGTGGCACCCTGCCGGCCAGCCGGTCATCTTTCTCATTCAGCCACTTTTCAATCGCCGCCTTTCCGTCGGGATCGTCGGCCACTTTGCCGAAGTACAGGGTCTCGCCGCGCACCTTTCTTTGCCCAGTAGCCGCGGGCGTGGATGAACAGCGGAAAATCGGCCCGGGGCTTCGCGGGTTTACTTGCCTTGTTCGCCTTGGCGGTCGTCGCTATCTTCATGGCCCATCCCTCCGGTTTCTGCGGTGTCGGGTGTACAAACGGGTGTATTGAAGATAACGCCAGCAATGGTAGCTGTCAACAAAATGCTGTAAATCTCGGGCAATTATGAAACTGTCCGCTTTTTGCAGACGCTAACACGGATGACGCGTATGAGTTTCCTGGTCCCCCTTCTCGGCGAAGTCAGCACGGCGCAGGAGATATTCCTCGTCGGGTTGGCGCTGTTGATCGTCGTCTTGTTGGTTCGCTCGCGGCGTTATTTTCGACAGGTGACGCAGTATCAAATTCCTCGGCCCGACGCATCGTCAACGCCGCGCGGCCCGCATCCCGCAACGATGCCGCCGCGCGAATTCGAGAAATGGGAAGTCGCCATGCACGATCTGGCCCGCGATCTGTCGGGCCAACTGGACAGCAAAATACGCATCCTGGAGTTATTGATTCGCGAAGCGGACAAAGTCGCGGGCCGGCTTGAATCCACTTTGGCTCCGCGCGGGCGAATGTCGAATCGCCGCGAGAAACGGTTCGCTCAACCGCGGCGCCCGCGAACGGCAAAAAACCCGGCGAGCGGGCACCGCAATCACCCCTGGCCGTCACGAATGCCGTTATCGCCAAATTGCCAAGTGCGGCCGACAAACCGCGATTCGACCGCATTTACTCCTTGGCCGACGCGGGCCTGTCGCCCGCAACAATTGCCAATCAAATCGGCAGCCAGGTCGGCGAAGTGGAATTGATCCTGGGGATCAGAGGGCAGGGAGCAGGGAGCAGGGAGCAGGGGTTGTGAAAGAATGGGGACTGGCTCCGAGCGCCCGGCAAGCGGCGCGCTTCAACAGACCATTCGCTCGGTGCCTGTCCCCATTCTTTCACCCGGGTCGTGGGGCCTGCACGCTACCGCCGCCCATGGCCTTGATTGCCTTGCACGGGTTGGCCGTTTGGTCCTGCCGCTGGCCCGGCGTATTTTTTGACGGTGAAATTGAACGACTCCGGGTGGTCGGTGTCGGCTTCCAGCGGCGTCTTGTTCTTGTCGAGATACTCGTCGGCGACGACCTTGATCGGCCGATCGTTCTTGTCCATGCAGCGGATCAATACCTTGTGTTTGCCGCGCACTACGCCCTCGCTCTTGTGGCTCATCACCTTGTCGTACGTGCCATCGGCGACGTTCACTTCCGCAACGCCCAACGGCGGGCTGGTCTTCTCGTCAGCCGGCGGCGACTCCGAAACGAACAACACGCTAATCCGATAGGCCGGAATCAACGAGCCATCGGTGTACGTCACTTTGCCATGCTCTTTGACATAAGGAAACGGATCGTTCGTGCCTCCGCATCCGGCCAACGAGCCGATTGCAAGCGAAAAGATAACCAACACGATTGAATTGCGCGACATCCACGGAACTCCCGAATAGGCTTGAGGCTTGAGGCTTGAGGCTTGAGGGCCTTATACATTCGTCATTAGACATTCGTCATTGCCCCGTCGCAAGCGGGCCGCTGGTCAAGGAAATGCTGCGGTACGTTTCTTCCAGTTGGCGAGTCAGGCTCGCGGTGTCGCAGGCGGCTGACCGGCGCAAACGGCCGCGCAGGTTTTGCCGCAAATCTGCCAGGCGGCTTGGATCGGCGGCGGCCGCGGTGGTGACCGCCACGAAGGCGTCGGCGTCGTCGGCAATGAATTCCGGCAAACCGGCCGCTGAAAGCAGCGACGCGCTGACGCGCAATGTCCAACGGTCGCCCCGTAGCGAGGCCACCGGCACGCCCTGCCATAATGCCTCGCTCGTCGTCGTGCCGCCATTATACGGCCAGGGGTCGAGGGCCAAATCGATCGCGTCGTAGGTTTGCAGAAATTGAAAATGATCGGTTGGCCCCAATAATTCCAACCGATCGGCGGAGATTCCGCGGCGGGCAAATCGCTCGGCAAGATATTGCCGGTTGGCCGCCGAACGCAATCCCTGGTTCCGCATCAGCAGCCGGCTGCCGGGAGCTTCCTTGAGAACCCGCGACCAAAGGTCAACGACTTGCGGCGTGATCTTGTACATCGACGCCAGACTGCCGAACGTGAACGGCCGTCCGGAAAGACTTGGCAGCGGCGAAACCGCCGGCACCGGATAATCCACCTCGAACGCCAGATAGCAGCCGTCGAGCCGCACCAGCTTTTCGCAATAATCGGTCTCGTCGCCCGGCGCGAGTACCGTGCTGTCGCCGATCAGATAATCGAAACAATCCATGCCGGTCGTGGCAAACATGTTGAACCAGCCGACGTCGATTTTCGCCGGCCGCAGCGCGAATAGCGGCAATCGCTGCACGCGGCTAAACCCATTCAAATCGACCAACACGTCCAACTCGTGGCTCGCGACAAGCCGGGCCAGCACCGCGTTGTCGAGCGACGCCGTGGCATGAAAATGATCGGCCGCCTGCGGATGGAAGCCCGCTGGCAAGGAATCACTTCGGCCGTCGGAATAAAGAAACAATTCGAACTGGCGGCGGTCGTGGCCGTTGATGACTGGCCAGACCGGCTTCATCCAGTTCGGATAGTCGAAGTAGGCGGAGACGTAGCCCAGGCGCAATTGCGCTCCGAAGAATCGACGCGCGAAACCGCAAGCGGAGGCGGCGCAATGTCGAGGGGCGGCGCGGATTGTTGCGGCGGCGGCGGAAAATTGCCGCGCGACCAATTGCGGCGGGTTTCGAGCACTTCGCGGGCCGTCGCCGTTGGACTGACGGCAATGCTCAGCGCAAGCATCGTCTCCGGCTTTGTTCCGCCGCCGACCGCAACCGCTCGCCGATAATGGGCAATCGCTTCGTCGGTGTTTCCCAAATTGAACAGCGACTGGGCCAAATTGTGATGCGCCGCCGCATGATCGGGCGCGAGCCGCACGGCCTGATGAAAACAGTCGAGCGCCTCGGCCTCGCGGTCTTGCTCGTTCAGCAGACAGCCCAAATTGTACCAAGCCTGCCGAAACGAAGAATCGCACTCGACCGCCCGGCGATAAGCGGCCGCCGCCTCGTCAAGCTGCCCGGTGGTCTGACAAAGCACCGCCAAATCGCAATGCCAGGCCGCCACGCCGGGCTCAATCGCAATCGCCTCCCGCAAAGCCGCCGCCGCCGCAACGCGATCTCCCTGTTTACACAGCGTGGCGCTTTGTTCGATCCAAGAAATTGCAGTTCGGTGTTCTGGCATCGATGCGAAGGAGAATCTGAGGAGCTGATCGAAAGCAAGTTGCGCCACCGCGTCCAGATCGTAGCCCGCCAAGCAGTTCACGGCCACCGCACGTCCGCGGCTTAATTCTGCGCATGCCCAGGCAAGACGCTCGCCACAATCGCGTCTGAACCGAAACAGATCCGCTTGATATCGGACCATAGCGCCGGAGTTACGTCATGGGGTCCGGCCGACGCGATTCGTCGTAGCACATCATCAGCAGCCTGCCGTTCGACAAGTGCAATTGCCGCCGCAACGACGGCGGGAGATCGACTCATGCCGGCGCGTGCAGGCAATCAGCGTTGGCACTTGCGATTGGATGAACTCCACTGTGGTATGAACAGCGAGGCGGAGCATTCCGGGCTCGTTATCCGCCCCATCATTCAGTGGCAAGCGGCAATACACGATATCGCGCGGATATTGGATCGACGGCTCGCTCGCAGCCAAGTCAACGACGGCTCTGATTCCGAGCGCCAAAACCTTCTCGATGGTTCGTGCGTCGAGTGCATTGCCGATCCAAAGCAAGTCGGGAATGATGGGTCGCATGGTCCACGTTCACTCGGCCCAACAGCTTTTCCGTAGTCCAGGCGTTTTACGCCTGGGGAGCGCGGAGAAAATGATCATTGTTTTTCCAGCCCCGTTCACGGGGCTTGCCGCTGGCCTTAGCCATCAGGCCACGTAATTGGGTGGTTCGTGCATCAATGGTCCGTAATAATTCTCGAGCGTGCAAGACCCGACGTGTTTCGGCTCGACATGTTGGCTGAAGCCGCTTCGATAAGCCCGCTGAAAGCGGGCTGACGCGCGCCCTTTTTCCTGCACGGTCCCCAGGGCTAAAAGCCCTGGGCTACGGAAACGACTTTCGCTCGATCCCCAACTCAATTGCCCCAGATCGGCTGGAAACTATACCAGCCGATGGTTAGACTAACGTTTTCGAGCGCCGCCGCGCCGGTGGTTCGTGCGCGGTTTCGTTTGAGCGGTTGGCTTCGATGCCGCGAGGGTGCCGTCATGGCGGAAGAATTGCCCGATAGTGCGTCCGATCCCTATATGTCGCC
Organism: Pirellulales bacterium; assembly: GCA_963738955.1. Taxonomy (GTDB): domain Bacteria; phylum Planctomycetota; class Planctomycetia; order Pirellulales; family DATAWG01; genus DATAWG01. The sequence goes on from CAVTYW010000017.1 coordinate 59,618, forward strand.
GGATGCGCCGAGCCGCGCAAGCGGCGATTGTCGCTGACGTGGATGATTCTGGTGCCGCTGTTGCTGGTGGCGATCGGGGCGCTGGCCAGCGACGTGTTCCGCGGCCGGATGCCGCAAAGCAAGGCTTTTGAGTTGGTCAACAACAAGTTAATGCACCAGCAATCCGACGATTCCGGCGGCTTCGGCGGCATGGGTGGGGGCCGAAGCAGCAAGGAATCGCAGCCGCTCACGACCGAAGGCGTTCACGATCTGCTCGGCCGTCAGCCCGATCTGGTGGAAAAAAAGAGCGGCAACATCAACGATGAGATGGAGCCGATCATCGTTGAAACCTATAAGTATCCTGGAATCATCAAGAGCTATTCGGTGGTGGTGACGTATCTGGAAAACACCGCGGGCGACAAACAACCGGCGACCGCTTTGAAATACGTGCGGAAGGAATAGGAAATGTCGATGCCGGAGCAAATGCCAGAATCGCCGCAAGTCGCCAGCGCCTCGGGGCGGAAGCTGCCGCTGTCGACCATTGTCCTGTTGGCGCTTTTGGCGGTGGCGGTCGGGCTGATGGCAGTGGACTGGTTGCATGGCCGTTTGCCGCGCGACCGGGCCTATAATCTGCTTGCCACTGAAATGGGCCCCGAGGAAGATGAGACCGCCAAGGGTAAATCGAAAGCCACGCCGCCGGAACATGCGATCGGCAAGGATTTCCAGTTCTTATCAACGGAGCGAATCCACACGCTGTTGAATCGCGAACCGGACGCCAGCGAGGAAAAGCCGGACCCGAACCATATCGACAAGATCGTGACGGAAACCTACCGGTATCGCGGCGCTTTCAAAAGCTATTTGCTCGTGGTGGTCTACGAGGAGCGAGCCCATGTCGCCAAAGGCGGGCCAAAGACGATGGTGACGAGCTTTGAACGGAAGACGGACTGACACCCGATTTCTCTCCTTTCGCGGTCGAATTTGCGAAACCGATGTCCATCCTGGGGGTTAAATCGCTAGGGTTGATTGTGGATATGTTAGAAAAAGGTCAACGGAGTGTGTTAGCCGATGGGCAAGAATCGTCATAAGTTGAATCGCTGCAATGCTTACCGGCACAGCGAGAGCGGCAGGCCGGTCGGCAATCCGCTTGCTGGCCGAGCTGGGTTCACACTCGTCGAACTGCTTGTGGTGATTTCGATCATCGGCATTCTGATGGCCATCTTGCTGCCTGCGGTGCAATCGGCACGCGAGGCGGCTCGGTCCAAGCAGTGCCAGTCGAATTTGAAGCAACTTGGTTTGGCCTACGAGCAGTATCTCGATCAATACAAAGTCTACCCGGTCGATTGGAATCTCGGTCCGCCGCCGGTTCCTCCGGGCCAGCCGCACGTCGGCGGGATCATGCCGTACAAGTGGATCGATGGGATCACGTATTATCCGCCCAACATCGCCCAGGCGTTGGCCCCCTATTGCGAAGGGCCCAAGGAGCCGGCGATTACGCAGAATCAGCCGGCCGCTTTGGCCCAATTGGCGACGATGCCCGTGTTCAATTGCCCCGACGACGTTGGCGGCACTTATCAAATGACCGACGCCGGCGGCAACACGACCACCGCGACCGTGCCGAATTCCTATTTCCAGGCCACCGGCACTAGCTACGACGGCCCCGGTTCCTACTGGAGCCCGATCACGGATAAGGATTTGCACATCGTCGGCTTCCAAGGCATCCAGCGCAATCGGGGCGGGGTCTCGATGCGGCGCGGCGGCACGGCAAGCCCGATGAGCAGCACGCTGGTGCTCTGGCTATACGACATCGACGATTTCCACGGCCCCGCTGGCAGCGGTGTCTCCATGAATTTTCTCTATGCCGATGGACATGTCGATAACGGAGTCGCCAATCGCGGTCCGTGAGTCGAAACCGTGGCGTCGCACGGCGCTGCATCATCAACCCTCTCTTTTGCCGAACAGTTGAGGTTGCCTACCATGAATGAGATGAAAACCAATCTCACGCTCAAGCAACGCCAACGCTTGCAGGGAAAAACTCAGGCGGCGTCGAAGCCGGCCGGCGCGGGCGGCGGCCGCAAGGAAGTCTCGCGGATGGTGGCCATCTTGTTGCTACTGCTCGCATTCGGCGGTGGCACCGCGTTGGGAATGATTTACTTCCGGCCCGATCCGCGTTTGCAGGAACTGGCCGATATGGAGGCGATCATGTCCGATCCGAATTTGTCCGGCGAACTGCGGCGCGAATTAGGAATGGCGGTTGAAGACGACATTCCGGCGAACTTGCGCGGGCGACGAGGAGGAATGCGCGGCGATCCGGAGGAGCGCGACATGGCGCGTTCCCAAAAATTCCTCGCCATGTCGACGGCCGACCAGTTGGCCGAGTTGAAAAAAGAGGCCGCTCGTGAAATCGAGCGCGAAGCGCGGCGGGCAGAGCGAGAAGCGGAAATGGCGGCCAATGCAGCGGCAAAACCCGCCGATTCTTCCCAGGCGAATAGCAATGGCAACGGCCAAGGCGGCGGCCAGAGGAAGGGCCGCGCTGGCAGAAGCGACGAGCAACGAACCCAACGGAAAGAGCAGGGCTTGGCCAATCATCCTCCTTCCCAGAGAGGCGGCGGCACGCTTATGCACCAAATGAGGAATGCCGTGAAGCAACAAGTGTCGATGGGACACTAATCGGGATTCTCCTATTCCAAATCGCAACAACGGATGAGCGATGAGCGAAGAACAAACCAACCTGACCTTGAAGCAGCGACAGCGATTGCAGCAATCGAGTGGCGATTCGCAATCGGCATCGCCGTCGAAACACCGTTATCGTCGAGCGTTGCTCTCGCTGGGCGTCGTCGCGCTGCTCAGCGGTTCCGTTTGGGCCTTGTTTCATTTTCTCCGCGGACCCGATCCGCGCCTTGCCGAGATTTCCGATCTCATGGCGCAAGCCGGCAAGCTCGACAATCCAATGAGCAAGGAAGCGATGGATCTGCGGAAGCAAATCGGCGAGAAAATGAAGGATCTGCCCGACGATTTGAAATCCCAAATCGCCGAGAAGGGCCGCGGCATGTTTCAAGCGCACTTCGACAAGTTCTTTGGAATGTCGAGCGCCGACCAACTGGCCGAGCTCGATAAAGTAATTCTCGGCATGAAAGCCATGGAGGCGTTGCAAAAGGCGAAGGAAGCGCTTTCCGGTGTGACCGGCGGTGGTTCTTCGCCAGCGGTGGCTTCCAGCGGTTCTTCCGGTTCTTCTTCGACGGCGAACGCTGGGCCAGGCGGTCACGGTGGTCGCTCCGATGCCCAGAGAATGCAGGGCTGGCAGAAAATGATCGCCAACATTCCGCCAACCCATCGAGCCCAGTGGACACTCGGCAGGCAAATGTTCAACGTGCGCATTCAGCAGCAAGGCGGAACGGCGCCCTCCGGTGGCTTCTTTTAGCCGCTCGCGCCATGCGCTCGAAGATAGTACCGTTGCACTTCCGCCATGCAACAGCGGCCGTCGGGCGCAGCCGTCAGACAACGAGCCTCAGCCGATTTGCTTCGCGCCAATAATTCCCGCACCCGCCGTGGCGAACCCTCGCGAATGTCGGCGTCGATCTCCGCGGTGGTGAAGCCGAAGCAATTGCAAATCGGCGCCGTCGGATCCTTGGGATACGCCGGTCGCCGCAAAAGATCGGCCGCAACCGTTTGCTCATATTGGTCGAAGTACCCCACTTCGCACTTGGGAAACGGGCAGTAAAACGCCGCGTCGGCCAGCGGCCGCAGCGCGTCGGCGTCCAGATGAGCCGCCAATGTCTCAGCGCCGACCGCGATTCCGAGCGACCCGCAGCGCGGGCAGCGCGCCGCGGAAATGTCGTCCGGTTCGCGAACAAAGGCTTTATTCATCGTCGACGAAGAGTTTCGAGTTCACACTCGATCGGCGTAAAGAACTTCCGCGGCGTTGTTGCCCGGCGAAAACAAAACCAGCCCGCCGGCTTGATGGTTGACATACGCCACCGCGTCGGGCATCCCCGCGGCATGGCGGGCCAGGATGGCTTCCATCGCCTGCACGGCGGCCACGGTTTGCCGATCGGCCGAGAGGTCGTTGTAGGCCAGTCGTCGGGCGGCTTCCAGGCGGGCCGGGCGTCGCTGCGGCCGGGCCGCCGAATTCGACGATGGCCACTTCGCGCACGAACCGCTCGAGCACCTCGATGCCGTAGCCGCGCGTGCGCGTTCGCCCCACGGTTCGAGGAACGTGCCGTTGTAGTGGTTGTTCATCGTGATTTTGCGCGCCAGCGGCGTGCGGCCTTCGACCGTGCATTCGACGCCGCGCTTGCCGGCTGTGCGCGTTCCACACGCCGTTGTCGAAGCGGAATTGCACTTCCTGCTCGACGTAGCCGGGGAAATTGTCGGGCGTGACCCAACTGGTGTGAATGTCGAACGCCGCCTCGCGGCCGTCGTCGTAGTCGTAGACCAGGCGCAGTTGCGTCGAGTCCCAGGTCGGGCCGTCGGCCGGGCCGACGAGCCCGCGCTGGCCGGTGCATGCGACGCTCCGCAGCCGGCCGCCGAAGCGTGAAATCGATCAGCTTGATGTAATGCACGGCGACGTAGGTGCCGGGGTTGCGGCCGCGGATCCACTCGGCGAACTGGCCCGCGCTGATCGCTTTCGGCTCCAGCAGCGAGCAGTAGCCGTTGTTGACGTGCCGCAGCTCGCCGTCGGCGACCAGCGTGCGCAGCTTCTTGTGATCGGGGTCGAGCAGCTTGTGATAGACGACTTTGGCCAGCACGCCGTTCCGCCGGGCGAGCTGATCGAGCTCGTCGAGTTCGGCGAGCGACAGCACCGACGGCTTTTCGATCAGCACATGCTTGCCGGCCGAGAGCACTGCCCGCGCGGCGGCGAAATGGCGGTCGTCGGGCGTGGCGACGCAGACGAAATCGACGTCGGTGGAACCATCGCCGCCGCCGCTTCCACGATGCTCTAGCAATTCAGCGACGGCGTTCGGGCCGTAATAACTGGCAAGCCGGCCGATCCGGTCGCCGGCCGATTGGCGGTAGGCTTCGGCCCGATGGCCCGTGCGCGTGGCGACGGCCGCGAGTTCGACGGCGCAGACGTCGCCGATCGCTGGATCGAACAATCCGCGGCGATGCAGCGATTCGAACACCGGTCGGTAAGTCTCGTCGAAAATCATCCCCATGCCGACCATGCCGGCGCGAAGGATCTTTCCTTTTGTAGCAGCGGTGGGAGTCATGCCTGAAAGGATAGACTACCGACGTGCGAAACCGCAAGTGAGCCACGGCGTCAAACGAGTCTGGACGCCACGAGAGAGAACCTCGGTTCTTCCGCAGGCACTCGTCGCGCGCTCGATCTGAATTCTGGCGAATCCAGCTACGGATTCGCCCCCCGCGCGGTAGCTGGATTCGCCCGAATTCAGCATTCGAGCAGAAGGTGGCTATTCACCGCAAGTGCGGGCGAGGTCGCGCAGGTATTCGAGCGCTTCGTCGAGTTCGGAGGCTTCGACCGATCTTTGCCGGCCCCGACGATCGCATTGCGACAATAGCACGAGGTCGTCGTAATTCTCGTCGGCTTGCAGACGATGCCGCGTGCGGACGCCGAGGGTTCCATCCGCCAAGGCATGGCCCTCCATGTGATGCTCGATCAACCAGGCCGTGCGCGGCGTGATGGATTCGCCGAGGGCTTCCAAGCCCGCGGCGACGTGATCCTGCGGATCGATGCCCTTGCCGACGTCGTGCAACAATGCCGCGAGCAAGAATTCCTCATCATACGGTTGTGCGTCGCACGCCAGGTCGAACACCTGCAAGCTGTGATAAAATGCGTCCCCCTCGGGATGATACTTCGGGCTTTGCCGCACTCGCTCCAACGGCAACAGCAGCATCCGGTAAATCTGGAACCGATCGATCTTCGACTCCGCCTCGATCACGGCCTGATCCAACTCGATCTCGGGATACTGCGTTTCCAGCAGCTTTTCCAATTCGGCGATGCTGGCCCGTTCGATCGGTTTGCCGGTGATGGAGCTGGTGAACGGGAAGCTCGACAGATTCGAGGCGTAAATCGTCAGCTCGAAGGGAAAGCGGTCGGGGATGTGGACGTGCGTGAAAATTCGCTCGTCGCCATGTTTGCGAACCCGCTTGCGTTCGACTTCGTATTCCATCCCTTCGTCGTCGAGCGCGCCGGTAACGGCTTCGAGGCTATCGGAAAAGAGATGCAGATCGATGTCAGAGCCTTGACGGACATGGCCGGTGAGCGTGCTGCCAATCAGCCGGGGGCGGAAATCGCGGAGAATCCGCATCAGGCGGAGGGCTTCGATGCGCATTTCGCGCAAGTTTTTGGTCCGCTGGTCGCCTTCGTGCAGCCGGGCGAACGTCTGCACCTGGTCGCGGATTTCGCTATTGGTGGGCAGATCGTGCGGCTTGACCCAACCGCCGCAAAGCCGACGGGCCGCTTTGAGTTTGGCCCGATAGTATTCGGATTCCTGCCGCCCATACATGAGACGGGCGGCTTCCCAGGCGATCTGGCGGCGAAGGCGGTCGGACGGCATCGGCAAGGTTGGCGCGACCGGTGAAAGAAAGGTGGCCGGTCGGGCGATTGCAACAAGTATAGGGGGGGACACTGGGCGAAATCAAGCGACAGCCCGTGTGTGGGGTTCCTGTCCCTATGCTAGAATGCCGGCCATGGACGAGAAGCTGAACAAATCGCCAGAGGCAAGCCAGCGGCGTACCGCAAGTGACGATCGGTCCGTGGTTCGCAGCCCTCCGATCCGCCGGCCCGTCCTGAGGGCCTCAATCGTGATCGCAGGCTTTGCGTGGATCGTGCTGATCATCAGCATCTACTTGCGGGAGCGAAGTGCAATCTTGGTCGGCGTGGCCGGTTGGCCAATCATATACGGCTTATGGCTTGGTATGGCGTCGCTGATGGCGAGTTTTTGCTCAGCCATCGACAAATCATTCATCTATGGACCAGCTAAGGATTTGCAAATCAGACTCTTGCGCGGCCCGATGGTCTGGTGGGTCAATGCGGTAATCCTGATTGCTCCACTCGCCGTCTTGGTGGTCGGAGTGCTTGGGCTGCTGGGCATCTTGCCCACTGATAAATGACACGATCCAACGGCCGCACCCTTGAGGTGCCACGGGCGAGAAGGAGCCGGAGTAGACCACCAGAGTAATCAGCGGGAGCGCGGGAATTCTTGGAGGGGCTATTCTCGCTCTTCGCCCGTCAGCGGGCGCCAGCGGATGTTGCGGATCGCGCCGGTGGTGTGCCAGGTGGCGATGCCGAGCGGCTTGGAGGCTTCGACTTCGGCGCGGATCGAGATTCGTTGGCCTTCCAACGGTTCGTTGACCATCTGTTCCTTGTCGATCCAGCAAGCGATGCGGACCTTGTTGACGCGAACGCGGATCGTGTACCAGCGATCGTCGTCGAATTTCTTGTACTGGCTGGTGCTGTTCTCCGAGGCGTCGTCGCCGTTGATCGAAGAGAGGCCGACCACCCCGCCGCCCCAGCCGCCGACGATGAACGAGCAAGGGTCTTTGCCGACCGGAAACGTCAGACCGCAGAAGAAATCGGAGCCGTCAACCCGCTTCGCTTCGAGGCTGATTTCATAATCGGTTTTCGGAAACTTGCCCTTCCAGGTGATGCCGCTGCAGCCCTCGCCGGCGCCGATGACGATTTGGCCGTCCTTGACTTCGATCTTGCCGTTGGTGCCGAATTCGCTCGGCTTCCAATCGCCCAGCGACTTGCCGTCGAAAAGCGAAGTCCAGTGGGCCACGTCAACCGCCGGAGCGGCGGTCGAGTGGTCCTGGGCTGATTTTGGAGGAGTCGTTGTCGGAGCGGCCGACTTCGGCGGAGATGGAGGCGCTGGCGCCTTGGGTGGCGCCGGAGGCGCTGGCGCCGCGTGAACGTCCGACGGCGATTTCGTCACCGGCGGCTTCGGCGGCGCCGGAGTCGGCGTGACGGATACCGGTGGCTTGACATCCGGCGGTGGCGTCGTCGGTCCTACGATCGGCGGTGGCGGAATAACGTCGGCGGTGCCGTTTCCCGCTGGCGTCGTGCAACTCGTACAACCAGACGCACAAGTCGAGGGGCAGCAAGACTGGCACGGTTCGCAGCAGCGATGGCGGCAACGGCGTCCGGCGGATGCATCCTGGAACAATGCCAGAAGCAGCGCGGCCGCCAGCGGAATCGCAACAAGCAAGTGTCGCATGTCGAGGTCCTTCTGGGGTGGGGTGGATGGGTCGATTCACGTCCGCAGCCAATGCTACGCCGTAGCCGCCGCGGATGCAACTATTCCGAATGCGCAGATTGGGCAATGGCTGGGATGGCGGAATAAGCCGGACCGCCGACTCCTCTCGGTAGCAGAATTTGTGAGAATTCCGAGTTGGACGGGCCGGCACCGAGTTTTCACAAATTCGGCTTCGGCTGCATCCGGGGCACCCTTAGAATCGCCGGATTTGCTGCGAGAAATCCGCGCTGTTCGGATGGAGCTCGGCCATGTGGTTGATCCGGGCGGCGGTTCTCGTTTGGTCGAACGTGCCGCTCGTTCGGATCAGGCCCACGTCATACAGCAGCCTATCCGACAGGCCCGGAAACAGCACCTCGTAGTTATACGGAATCTTCTGCGGCAAGACGTGGTTCAAATGAGCGATCAGGTTCGTCTCGCAGTTGTTCGTCAGCGTGTTGTAAAACTCCGGCTTGGTGGAAAGCGAGTTGGCTCGCTGGAGCATATCGACGAACAGCCCCTGGCACTGATTCGGCGTCAGCTTGGCGCGATAGACGTAGACATCGTCCTTGCGGAAATTCGACCGCAAGCGGATCAGATCGCGTTCGTCGCCGGCGATGTAGATGATTTCGTTTTCGTTGAGGAAGTTGTAAAGCGGCTTAAACGGCTGGCCGCGCAGCCGCCGTACTTCGATCGAGATCGCCAGATAATCCTGGCCCTGAAAGCCGAAGCTGATGAACGTGTGTGCCACGCGCGGCATCCCGGCCAACGGCACGAGGATGTAGTCGACCGAGTCGAGCTTGGTGAGATCGTAAGTGCGGTCTTCGTAACGCAAGTCGAAATCGGTGTCGGTGCGGTAGTTCGAGTTTCGGACGTTGTGAACTCGAACGTGGTCACCGTCGAAATCCGCCGCGGCCATCCGCGATAATTCCGGAGCCCAATCGCGGTTGGTCAGCGGCGTGAGACGGCAGCCCGTGGCAAACGCGGCAAGCAAGCCGGCAGCGAGAATCACTCGCCGCCGCTGCGACCGAGAGCCAGCAGCGGCGGGCGTTGGCGCTCGGCTGTGCGGTCGGGGCGTGGTGTCAGACAGGCTAGCTTCCATGCTCGCGGTCGGATCACATTGGAGGCAAGTTTTGGGGGCTAATTCTTAACGGCAGGGATCGAAATTGACAATGCGGATCGCCATGCGTCGCTTGCTAAGCTCGGCGAATTGGGGGTTTTTGATCGGCCGCAACTGGCCAAACCAGCTTTTCAGTTGTGTCACGAAGCATCTATTGATTTCGACTTGACCGGCCGCCTCTGACCAGCCTATGCCATCGATTTACGCCGGTTCGCCGGCCGATTTTGGAACAGTTGCTAGCACTTCGCATCCCGGCGCTTGAAACCGTTAGGATTGTGTGACATATTCTGTTTTTCTCACTCTTCAAATAGCGTCCGCCCGGGGGAGCCGCGGTTGCCATGCAGATTTGGCCGGCCATCGACCTGCGCGGCGGCAAATGCGTTCGCCTCGTGCAGGGCGACTATCGCCGCGAAATGGTCTTCGGCGACGATCCGGCGGCCATGGCCCGGCGCATGGTCGAGCAAGGGCGCCGAGTGCTTGCACCTGGTCGATCTCGACGGCGCCCGCGACGGCCAGCCCGTCGAATCTGGGCCAGCATTCAAGCGATTCTGGCCGCCGTCGAAAGTTCCCTGCGAATTGGGCGGCGGGATTCGCGACGAGACGACGATCGAGCGGCTGCTTGAACATGGGCCTCGCGCGGCTCGTGATCGGCACACGGCGCTGCGCGAGCCGGATTGGTTTCGCGAGCATGTGCCGCGCGCTGTCCCGGCCGACTGGTGCTGGGAATCGACGCCCGCGACGGGCACGTGGCGACCGACGGCTGGCTGGAAACCAGCAGTGCCGCCGCCGAGGATCTTGCCCGGCAGTTCGACGACGAACCGCTGGCGGCGATCATCTACACCGACATCGCCACCGACGGCATGCTCGGCGGACCGAACCTGCCGGCAATGCGCCGAATGCAGCGAAGCCGTCGAGCTGCCGGTGATCGCCTCCGGCGGCGTGACGACGGCCGACGACGTTGCCGCCCTGGCCGCGATTCGCCGTCGCCGGCTGCATCATCGGCCGCGCCTTGTACGAAAACAGAATCACACTCGCCGAGGCGCTCGCCGCCGCCGCAGACTAACCACAGAGTCACAGAGAACACAAAGAACACCGAAAGAATACGACAAGTCCCACTGCGTCGATCAGCAAAGGAATTCTCCCTATGCCCAAGCTACAACGTGCAGGACATCCGCAACATTGCTTTTTGCGGCCACGGCGCCGCCGGCAAGACGACGCTGGCCGACAAGCTGCTGCAAGACCGGCGCCGATCACCCGGCCGGCCAGCGTCGACGACGGCACCAGCGTCTGCGATTTCGACGAAGACGAAAAAGCCCACAAGTACACGATCGAATCGGCGCTGGTCCATTTCGACCACGGCGGCAAGCGCTTCAATCGTGATCGACACGCCGGGCTATCCCGATTTCATCGGCCAGGCGATCGGCGCCTTGCGCGCGGTCGAGACCGCCGCCATCGTCATCAACGCCCACTCCGGCATCGAGCGTGAACACGCGCCGCATGTTTCAAGAGGCCGGCAAGGCGGGCTGCGGGCGGATGATCGTCATCAGCAAGATGGATGCGGACAATATCGACTTTCCCGGCGCTGCTCGAAGTCGATCCAATCGATGTTCGGCACGCCTGCATTCCGCTCAACGTGCCGATCGGCGCGGGCACGATTTCAAGGGCGTCGCCAGCACGCTCAAGCTCGCCGGCAACGCGGCCGGCGCCGTGATCGATCCGGCCGAAATCAATCAGCCGCTGATCGAATCGATCATCGAGGTCGACGACGAAGTGACCAGCCGGTACTTCGAGGGAACACTGCCGACCGACGAAGAAATCTCCCGGCTGATCGTCGAGGCGATCGCCCACGGCAGCTTGATTCCGATCGTCTGCGTGGCCGGCCAAGACCGGCGTCGGCGTGACGGAGTTGCTCGACGCGCTGGCGCTCTGCAGCCTGCCGCCGGACAAGATCGTGCGGCAACGCCACGAACGAAGCGGGCGACGACGTGACGATCAAGGCCGATCCGGCCGGCCCGCTCGTGCGCCCAAGTGTTCAAGACCCGCATCGATCCGTTCGTGCAGAAGCTGAGCTTCATCCGCGTTTATCGCGGCACGCTCAAGAAAGACGACAGCGGTTCACGCCTCCGGCGCGCGGAAGACGGTCAAAGTCGGCCCGCTGCTCGAGGTGCAAGGCAGCGAGACGCACGCCGATCGACGCCGCCGGCCCGGCGACATCGTGGCGGTTGCCAAGATCGAAGAACTGCACACCGGCACGACGCTCGGCGTCGCTCGTCATGCCGCCGCTGAAGTTTCCGACGCCGATGGTCGGCCTGGCCGTGACGCCCAAGAGCCGCGGCGACGAAGGCAAGCTCTCCGGCGCGCTGCACAAGATCGTCGAGGAAGACCCGACGTTCCACCTCGACCGCGATCCGCAGACCAAGGAACTGGTGATGACCGGCATGAGCGAGCTGCATTTGCAGGTGATCCGCGAGCGGCTCAAGCGGCGCGACAAGGTCGAGGTCGACACCAAGGAACCGAAGATCCCCTATCGCGAAACGATTCAAGCCACCGCCGAAGGAAGCTATCGGCACAAGAAGCAAACGGGCGGCCGCGGCCAGTTCGGCGAAGTGCACATCCGCATGTTCCCGTTCCCGGCCGGAACCAAGCCCGAGGAATTCTGCACCAAGGAACGGTTCCCCTCAATGCGGCAGTTCCATTACGACCCGAAGAACAACTTTCTGTGGGTCGATTCGATCGTCGGCGGCACGATTCCGAACAACTTTCTGCCGGCGGTCGAAAAGGGTTTCAAGGAGCGGATCGAGCGCGGCGTGATCGCCGGCTATCAGGTGCAGAACGTCGGCGTCGAGGTTCATTTCGGCAAGCATCACGATGTCGATAGCTCGGAAGCGGCGTTCAAGACGGCCGGCTCGATGGCCTTCCGCAACGTGTTTCAAGAGGCGCAAGCCGGCGCTTTTGGAGCCGATCGTGACGCTGCACGTCACCGTGCCCAGCGACAAGCTGGGCGACATCAACAGCGACATGTCGGGCCGCCGCGGCCGCGTGCTGGGCATGGATTCGGCCGGCGGCGATTTGCAAACCGTCATCGCCGAAGTGCCGCTGGCCGAAGTGACGACCTACGCCCGCAGCCTGTCGAGCATCACCGGCGGCCAGGGCAGCTTCACGATGGAATTCAGCCACTACGACGTCGTGCCGGGCAACGTGCAGAAAGAAATCATCGAGAAGGCCGTGCTGCATCCGGAGGAGGAGGAGTAGCGGCAGGGAGCAGAGAGCGGGGAGCAGAGAGCAGGGAGCAGAGAGCAGGGAGCAAAGACGCGCGAAACCGAACGCGAGCACCACCACGCCGTTTCGTAGTTAGGCTCACTTGTGGTTCCGCGAGTTCTTCGTACCGTCTCCCCTCACCCCTCGCCCCTAATTTTGGCCTTTACCTGATTCGCGGTTCTCGACACAATGCCGCCTCGTTTTGGAGTGCCCTCGCCGGTTTGGCACGTGGGCACTCCCAAACGATGTCGCGCCGTCGCTTGTTGCGACCGCGCCGCTGTCATGGACGACAAGCAGGCTAGCAAGGAGCGCTTACCGTGAAGATTCCTCGTGTATCGATTCGGTTGTCGGCCGTTCTGGCCGTCTTGTCACTGGCGGGCGGCACCGCCGTGTTTCTCAGCGCCACGGCGAAGGGCCAAGGCGGCGCCCCCAATGCCCAAAACATCGCCGTGATCGACATCGGCAAGATCCTGAAGAACGACGAAAAGTTCAAACAGGAAATGAGCGCTCTGCAAGCCGAGGTGGTCGCCACGGAAAAGGAGCTCCAGGCTCAGGCCAAGGATCTTCAGAATCTCCAGATTCAACAGAAGCAATTCGCCCCCGACACGCCCGACTACAAGCGCCTCGACGAGCAAATCACCAAAGGCTCGGCCGATCTGAACGTACGAAAGTCGCTGAAGAACAAAGAGCTTGTCGAGCGGCAGAGCAAGATGCTGTTCGGGCGCCTATCGCGAGGTTCAAGACGCCGTCAAGCAGTTCTCGGCGCAATACAACATCGGGCTGGTCATACAATACGACAGCACACCGATCGACGGCGCCGATCCGCAGGCCATTCTCAACGGCGCCCATCGTCAAGTGGTGTTCGTCAATCCAGGCCTGGATATCACGAACGACATTCTGGCCGCCCTGAATCGCTCGGCGCCGCACGTCGGCAGCAACACCAATGGTGGAGCCCTGCAAGGCGTCGGCATTCCGCATTAAGCGCCGGATTGCTCGGCCGCTCTTGCGCGGCAAGCGTTTCGGCTAGCGCTATCTTGCTTTTGAATTATCCGCCCGCGACGACAGCCGTGGGCATGGCCAGCCGGTCGCGCCAAATGGAATTGGCCGACCGCCGGCGGCCGATGAGTGCGGCTCCTTCCGCGGGCCAACCCCGTTCGATTGTTGCGAGCGCCACACCGATGAATCCGAATTGCCTGCCCGCGCCTCATCTTGCCTACGGACGCCTTCCCTTGGTCCAAACGCCCCGCAAACAGCGCACGATCGCCGAGCCGGCGTCGTTGGAAGGGTTCGGATACTGGAGCGGTAAAGACGTTCGCGTCGAATTCCGGCCGGCGCCCGAGCATTCGGGAGTTGTGTTCGTCCGCGGCGATTTGGTTCGCCGCGTGCGGATTCCGGTCAGCGTGTTTCATCGCGTCGAAGTTCCGCGCCGCACGACGTTGGTCGCCGGCGGCGCGACGGTCGAAATGGTCGAGCACTTGCTCGCGGCGCTGTACGGCCTGCAAATCGACAACTGCGAAGTCTGGATCGATCAGCCCGAGCTGCCGGGCTGCGACGGTTCCGCGCAGCCGTTTGTCGAATGCCTCGATCGCGCCGGCACGGTGGTTCAGAATGCCTGGCGCAATCAACTTTTCGTGAATCGAACGATCCGCGTCGGCACGAGCGACAGTTGGATCGAAGCCCGCCCCGCGACTCCCGGCAGCGGCCTTTCCGCACGCTATCACCTCGACTACGGCCTGGGCAACGGCATCGGCCGACAGACATACCAGGTTCACGTGATGCCGGAAACATTCCGCCCCGATTTGGCCCCCTGCCGCACATTCATGCTCAAGTCCGAGGCCGACTGGCTGTTGGCCCAGGGCCTCGGCAGCCGGGCAACGCTGCACGATCTGCTGGTGTTCGACGATCACGGGCCGATCGACAATGAACTGCGCTTCGCCGACGAATGCGTCCGCCACAAAGTGCTCGACCTGGTCGGCGATCTGGCCCTGGCCGGCTGCGATTTGATTGGACATTTCGTGGCCCATCGCAGCGGGCACCGGCTGAACGCGGAGCTGGTGCAAGTGCTGTTGCAGGAAGGTGAACGCTACGAATGGCGCCGCACCGCATGAGGACAGTGACGATTCAACACGACGACTTGATCCTGTGATACCCGTAGAATTTCGCGGAGCCTTCGCCGATGAGTATGCGCATCGCCGACCACGTTTCGATCGACCCGCGGGCCGAGATCGACGAAGACGTCGAGATCGGCCCCTTCTGCGTCGATCGGTCCGCACGTGCGCATCGGCCGCGGAACGCGGCTGGAAAACAACGTCACGCTGATGGGCCGCGTCACGCTCGGCCAGCACAACCACCTGTTTCCCGGCGTCGTCATCGGCGGCGAGCCGCAAGACATCAGCTATCGCGGCACCGACACGCAGGTGATCATCGGCGACAGCAACATCATTCGCGAATGCGTGACGATCAATCGCGCCACCGAAAAAGAAGATGGCATCACGTCGGTCGGCAGCCACAACTTTCTGATGGCCTGCTCCCACGTGGCCCACGACTGCCGGCTGGGCAATCACATCCTCATCGCCAACGGCACGCTGCTGGGCGGCCACGTGCACGTCCACGATCATGCGTCGCTTTCCGGCGGCGTGGCCGTTCACCATTATGCGACGATCGGCAGCTACAGTTCACTGCCGGTTTGAGCCGCGTGCTGCACGACGTGCCGCCGTTCATGCTCGTCGACGGCCATCCGGCCCGGCCGCGCTGCATCAACGTCGTGGCGCTCAAGCGAAATGAGTTTTCCGCGGAGACGATCCACTGCCTGGCCGAAGCCCATCGGCTGCTCTATCGGGCGAAGGTCGGGCTGGATCATGCCCGCGAGATTCTGCGGCAACGATCAGCTGGTGCCGCACGTCAACGAGCTGTTGAGCTTCGTTCAGGATCAGCAGGAAGGCAAACATGGCCGGGCGCGCGAACGGAGGAGAGCCGCTTGAAGACCGTGCGAATTGGCGTGATTGGCGCCGGACATCTGGGACGCATCCATGCTCGACTGCTGGCGGGCCTCGAAGGCGTCGAGCTCGTCGGCGTCGCCGATCCGGTCCCCGAAGCGCGGCGCGCGGTCGCCGCGGAAAACAAGATCAGCGAAACGGCCGACTTCCGCGAGTTGATTCCGCGGATCGACGCGGCCATCGTCGCCACGCCGACGCGTTTCCACCACGCCGTCGCGATGGAATTGATCGAGCACGGCATTCATCTGCTGGTCGAAAAGCCGCTCACTTCGACCGTGACCGAGGCCGAGCGAATTGGTGCAGGCGGCGCGATGGCAAAACGTCGTGCTGCAAGTCGGCCACATCGAGCGATTCAATCCGGCGCTGACGCCGCTGCTCCCCCGAATAGCTCGGCCCCGGTACATCGAAGCGGTGCGGCAAGGGCCCTATTCGTTCCGCTCGACCGACATCAGCGTCGTGCTGGACCTGATGATTCACGATCTTGATCTTGCCCTGTGGCTCACGGGCGGAAGCCTGCGCAATGTCGCGGCGGTCGGTTGGACGGTGATGGGAGGCCAAGACGATTTCGCACAGGCGCGAATTGAGTTTACCGACGGTTGCGTCGCAAATCTGACGGCGTCGCGCGTGAGCCATCGGCCGCGGCGGCAGATGCAGCTTTGGACGGCCGACGCACAAATCGAAATCGATTTCAACACACGGCGATCGACGATCGTCGAAACCGGCGGCGAGCGGGGTTTGCAAGCTGTCGCCGCGTTGCCGCTGACGCCCGGCCAAGCGCCTGCGGCCGATCGTCGATTCGAAACGCTGCTGCCGCAGCGCGAAGTGGAAGCCGCGCCGCAGAATGCGTTGCTGGAAGAGCAACGCGATTTTGTCGAATCCATTCGCACCGGTCGCGAGCCGCGAGTCACCGGCGAAGCGGGATTAGCCGCACTCGAGGCGGCCCACTGTGTACTCGCCAAAATCGCCGCACACCAACCCGAAGCGTTAGCGAGGGCGTCCGTCTCCGCAATTGCCACTTCCGAAAGCGCCGAGCCCACAGCGCCGGCCATTCTCCGCGGTCCGCATTGGGACCATCTTCCGCAGCCATCCCCCTTGCGAAGAAAAGAAGCGGGCTGAACAATTCAGTTCAGAAGCGCGTGCGCACCACTGGCTCCGCCGGTGCTCGCCACACGTTGCCTTGACCCGCGCCGGACGCACTGGCCGAGCCAGTCGCACACGATCGACCGCCGGCGGCCAACCGTGAGAAGCAAATGCCCGACATCACGCAATCCCACGCGATCGAGCATCCCGGCGAAAAACTGTCGAACGATGTTCGCCGGCGGCTGGCGGAGGTCGAGCCGCGGTCGCAGCGCACTTTTACGCCCAGCCTGGCCACAATCGCTCGCAGCGCCGGCTGTTATCATTGGACGTGCGACGGCCGCAAACTGGCCGATTTCACTTCGGGTGTGCTCGTTGCCAATCTGGGGCACAATCCAGTCGCATGGTGGCGAGCGGTCTGGCGTTATCTCGGGCTCGAGCATTTGCCGGCAACGAACGATGGCTTTGCAATCGCGTCGCCGCTGACGACCTACAACGCCACTGGCGAAATCGAAGTCAAGGCAACCGAACGGCTGATCGCCAACCTGCGCAGCCAGCCAGGCGGCGCGCGTTGCGAACAAGTCCTGTGGGCCGCCAGCGGCAGCGAAGCGGTGCAAAAAGCTCTTTGGGCAGCGATGGCTTGGCGACCCGCAAACGAGCCGCCGCCAACTCCAACCCGAAGCGTTAGCGAGGGCGAGGGTGAAAGCCAACGCAGCATCTCCCTCGCTAACGCTTCGGGTTGGTATGACGAGAAAATCATCCTTGCCACGCGATTCGGCTTCCACGGAAAAAAGGGTCTGGCCGGCGCCACGACGGGCAGCGAAAAAGACCCCGAGCGCGACGCCCGTGTTCGATTCATCAGCTTCCCGCGGGAAGAGTGCATCGACACCGCCCGCCGCGCGGAGCCGCTTGATACGACTCGATACGGGGCGGAACTGAACGAACTGTGGCGACAGCACGGTTCGCGAATCCGCGTGTTGATTACCGAGCCCTATCTCGGCGGCGGCGGTTCGTTTCATCCGCAGCCCGAATATCTTCGATTGCTCCAGCGATTCTGCCGGGAGCACGACATCGTGTTCATTCTCGACGAAATCCAATCCGGCTTCGGCCGCACCGGCCCAATGTACGCGTTCACTCACTACGGCATCGAGCCGGATTTGGTCTGCCTCGGCAAAGGGCTGGGAAACGGAATGCCGGTGGCCGTCGTCGCCGGCCGAGCCGATATCTTGGGCTCGCTCGCATACGGCGAAGGAAGCGACACGTATAGCGGCAATCCGTTGGTCGCCGCCGGAGTGCTGGCCACGCTCGATGAATTCGAATCGACCGACGTATTGCAGCGCGGCGCGGCGCTCGCGGCCGTCTTGCAAGAGGGACTCGAACGATTGGCGAATTTGCCAGCCATCGCGCATCTTCGCGGCGAAGGACTGGTCTGGGGCATCGAATTCGCCCCGCTCGGCAATCGTTCGGCGGCGGAAGTTGCCCGCGCCGCGGTGGCCGCTTGTTACCTCGGCGACGATAAAGGCCGGGCCATCCATCTGCTCGGCCCACTAGCCGGCACCGTCGTCCGCATCGCCCCGCCGCTAATCATGCCGCCGGAAGAAGCCCGCGAATATCTCGATGCGATGCACGATATTTTCGCGCAACTATCGTGACGCCTCATACCGCGCGGTCACCTTCGTCGAAATTCCGCCGCGGGGAGTGAACTCGGCGACGAGCGTTATCCGCCGCGGCTGGATTGCGGCCACGAGGTCGTCGAGAATCCGGTTGGTGGCATGTTCATAGAATATCCCCTCGTTGCGAAACTGCTGCAAATAAAGCTTCAAACTCTTCAATTCGACGCAGCGCAGCTCGGGCGTGTACGTGATCGTCAGTGTGCCGAAGTCGGGTTGGCCCGTTTTGGGGCAGACCGAAGTGAACTCGGGACAGACGATCTCGATCGAATAGTCGCGGCCGACGTATTGGTTTTCGAACGTTTCCAGGAGGGAAGGGGTCACGGACGAGTGGCGAGGGGCGAGGGGGTCGGACACATGCAGCTCCTTTTCGGGTGATTGGTATTTTGGCATGATGGAATGCCGGCTGGAAGTGGCCGGCCCGAGGTTGCGCGTCGGGGTCTGGCTCATTTTTCGGCTCGCGACGGCCAGACCGTTCGAATCGACGCCACGCCGAAAAATGTGCTTGGCCCCTTTGAATCACCAATAGACTCCCATGCCAAAACCCGCGGTGGTCCTTTTGTCCGGCGGACTCGATTCGGCCACGGTGGCGGCGATTGCTGTGGCCGAGGGTTTTACGGCGATCCATGCGCTGTCGATCGACTATGGCCAGCGGCATCGGTTCGAATTGGAGGCGGCCCGGCGTGTGGCGGCGGCGATGGGCATCGAGCGGCATATCACCGTGCGGATCGATCTGGCGGCGCTCGGCGGCAGCGCGCTGACGGCTGCGATCGCGGTGCCGAAGGCTCGGTCGCGGGAAGAAATGGCCGAGGGGATTCCGATCACGTATGTCCCTGCTCGCAACACGGTGTTCCTGTCGCTCGCGCTCGCTTACGCGGAAACGCTGGGGGCCGCCGATATTTTTTTGGGCGTGAATGCGGTCGACTACAGCGGCTATCCCGATTGCCGGCCGGAGTTCATCGCGGCGTTCGAGCGGTTGGCCAACCTGGCCACCAAGGCCGGCGTCGAAGGATCGCTGCAATTCAAAATCCACACGCCGCTGATCACGATGACCAAAGTCGCAGATCATTCGCCGCGGCATGGAGCTGGGCGTCGATTACAGTCTGACGCATAGCTGCTACGATCCCGGCCAGCGACGGCCGATCGTGCGGTCGCTGCGACGCATGCTTGATTCGACGACAAGGATTCATCGACGCGGGATTGAGCGATCCGCTGGAGTACGCGGCGGGGTGAGTGCATTGCGAATCGCCGAGATCTATCGTTCGCTGCAAGGCGAAGGCCTGCTCAGCCGGCACGCCCAGCGTGTTCGTGCGCGCCAGCGGCTGCAATTTGCGCTGCTGGTTTTGCGATACGCCGTACACCTCTTGGGAGCCGGAGGGAGACGATCTGTCGATCGAGGAGATTCTGCGGCGAGTCGGCGCGTGCGGATTGCCGGCACGTCGTGCTCACCGGCGGCGAGCCGATGTTGTTCGCCGAGTTGATTCCGTTGGCCGAATCGCTGCGACGCGACTGGCCGGCACATCACGATCGAAACGGCCGGCACGCTCTATCTGCCGGTGGCCTGCGATTTGATGTCGATCAGCCCGAAGCTGTCGAACTCCACTCCGCCGGCAGAGCGCGATCCTCGCTGGCAGTCGGCGGCACGAACGGCACGCGGCACGTGCCGGACGTCGTCCGGCGGCTGATGACTGAATACGAATATCAACTGAAATTCGTGATCGACGCGCCGGCCGATTGCGATGAAGTGGAGACTTATTTATGCGAGTTTCCGGAGGTGGACCGTTGCCGCGTGCTGTTGATGCCGCAGGGAATCGACGCCCGTGAATTGGCAGCACGGGCCGAATGGCTGGAACCCCTATGCGCTGAGCGTGGCTTCGTGTTTTGCCCTCGCCGGCATATCGAGTGGTTTGGGCATACACGCGGAACGTGAACAGCAGCGGGGCACGGAACGCCCTCCGCGGCGTTCCGGTGGCGGCCCACTCACACGGTGAACGTCAGGCCGAACCATTTGTCGGCGGCCATGACGAGGCCGAGAGTTAGCGCGGCGATAAACACTTCGCCGAGCGCGCCGACGATGAACGGCCGCCAGCCTTGATGGCCCAGTTCGCGAAAGTTCGTGCGCAGCCCAACGCCGGCGAACGTCAGCAGAAACGCCCAGCGGCTCAAGTTCTCCAGGCTTTTCACTTGTCCGGGCTCGAAAACTGCCCAACTGCCGGTGAGACTGGCCGCGGCGGAGAACAGCAAAAACCCGAGCACGAATTTTGGGAATGCCCGCCAGACGAACATCGCCTTTGAGCCTTGAAGCTGATGGCCGCCGCGAGTGGCGAAATAGAGCGCCGCGCCGAGCACGACGAAGCCGATCATGGCGTTTCGCGTGGTCTTCGTGAGCACGGCGATGTTTTTCGACGTTTCACTGCGCAGTCGCGCCGGCGGCCGTGGCTTCGGCCGTGTTGTCGACCGACAAGCCGGCCCAAAGGCCGTAGGCCTGATCGGTCATGCCGAGCTGCCGCGAGATCACCGGATAGGTGAAAAGGCTGATCGCGCCGAGAGCCAGGATCGCCGCGATGGCGTACGACGTTTCGCGTTCGTCGGCGTCGATGGCGCCTTGCGTGGCGATGATCGCCGACACGCCGCACACCGACGAGCCGACGGCCAGCAGCGCCGTCAGCTTCGGCGTGAGTTTGAAAAGGCGGCCGATGAGAATCATCATCGCGATCGAAAGGATGATCTCGATGGCCACAAGCCCCAAGCTCAGGCCGCCGAGCTTGGCGACGTCGCGCAGCAAGAACCGTGAGCCGAGTAGCACGATGCCAAGCTTCAGCCAGAATTCGTAGGTCTCGACACCGGGCGCGAGAATTCGGAACCAGCGCATGACGCCGACAGTATTTCCAATGACCACGCCGATCAGAATCGCCCACAGCACGTATTCGATATTCGGCAGGGCGACTTTGTGCTCGGCGCCGTAATGCTTGATCGCGGCCTCGATCCATTTGCCGGCATAGCCGATTGCAAACAGGAGCACCAAGCCTGGAACGGCCGCGAAGAGAGCGACCAAAAAGTTCTTGGGCGGCGGGACTGAAGTTTTTGCCGCACCGCCAGTTGCGCCGGCGAAGAATCGCTCATTGATGCGTTTCCTGATGGCTCACGGGCGCGGCAGTTTTGGCCGGCGGGGCGGAAGTATCCCACGGAATCGCCGGCAAGATATTTGCCCGCAGCAACACGGCCAGCGCGATGGCGATAATGACCGACCACCAGTCGAGCGAAATCCCCATCCGCGTGGCGCGGCACGCTTTCAAGCGTTTCGGAATCGAAGGATTCGGAGGAGGACATGGGATGGGCAGGGGGCTGGGAGCGAGGGGCTGGGGGGACGAAGAACGAAGACAGACCCGCGGCAGATCGATGGCTCGTGGGATCGCGGCGCCGTGGCTAAACGGACTCGCGTTTTGGCTCTGTTTTGCGCGGCAGTGGCGGCGGTGGGGTTGGTGGGGTCACTGCCGGCGCTGGGGCGTGCGATCGCGGGGCGAAGACGAGCACCGTCACGGCGCCGGCGGCGGTCATGATCAAACCGGCGTAGAAGAGTGGCCCGATATTGCTCCAGGCTGAGTGATTCGTCACCTCGACGAATGTATTGACGACCGGTGCGCCGCCGAACACGAGCGGCATGACATAGATCGGTTTGCCGCCCATGTTGAACGCCATGATGACGGCCAAAGCTCCGATTGCTCCGACCGCGCCGCCGCCAACGCTCCAAGTGGTTCCCTTGAACGTCCAATTGCTCGCCTCGCCCGCCGTGCCCAACAGCAATGCCGGCACCAGCACGGCTACGAGAAAATAGGCGATGCCGACGCAGAGAAAAGGCCGCAACCGGCTTCCCGCCATCGCGACTTGTCCTTTATGCAACGTCGGCCCGTAGGAACCAAACGAAACCGCCGTCATTGCCGTGAATAGGCACACCAAGGCCAGTTGCGCCGCGCCGAGCGAAGCGGCGCCGGTGCTCGGAGCGTGAGGAGCGGTCAGCAGGACCGTCACCGATCCGGCGATGACCAAGATCAATCCGGCGATGAAAATTGGTCCGACCTGCTTGTACGACCGCGCGAGAAAGATCGTCAGAAAGCTATTCACGACCGTGGTGCTGCCGAACACGAGCGGCATCACGTAGAGCATGTTGCCGCCGTTTTTTGCCGCCAGGATGACACCCAAAGCGCCGACGGCCCCGCAGACTCCGGCCAACAGGCTCCAACCCGCGCCGCCGGCCGACCAATGTCCCTTTTCGCCGAACAATTGCAGCATGATCGTCGGCACGACCACGGCGATCACGAAATAAGCCAGGCCGACGCACATGAACGGCCGCCAAGCGCCGTGCATATCCGTTTGCCCGACCTTCAACATCGGCCCATAAACGCCCCAGCTCAGAATCGCCACCAAGATAAATAGCAGGATGTAAAAGAAACCTTTCATGGCGGGATTCGGCTCCAAAGAGAGAAGGTGGGTTTTTCGGGGAGGCGGGCGTTGAACGCCCATAACTTAGCAAATCACGCAGAGAGTGGGGAGTGGAGTGTGGCCCGCAGGCTCAATCGCCGCGCAGCGCTGGAATCAACGGCGCCCGCAACGTTGCTCGGACGGCGATCATCCCGGCAGCGAGTCCGACCACCAGGACGACTCCCAGTGTAATCAAAAGTTCGAGCCAGGGCACGGCCGCGCTGCCGGCGAAAAGCTGGGACGCGATGGCCATGATCGCGGCCAACACGCCCGCCCCGAGTCCCGCGAGCAATAGCGCGGCGTTCTCCCACATCACCATTGCGGCCAATCGGCGGCGGCGGAAACCGGCGGCTCGCAATAGGGCCAATTCGCCGCGGCGCTCGAAAATGCTCCGCAACTGCACGACCGCCAGCCCGATCGTTCCCAGCAACAGCCCCAAGCCGCCGAGGCTTTGGAACGTCGAAAGATAGGTGTTTTGAACAGCCATGAATGCCGCCAGAAGGTCGGCCGTCGGTTGGGCGTCGAAGCCGTAATCGTCCAAACTGGATTCCAGAGCGTCGCGCACGGCGGGGGCCGATTGATCGCGACTGTCAATGAGAAAAAAGCGATAGCCGCTTGTGCCGGGAAAATATCGCAGTAGCGCCGACTCCGACATCAGCACGTCTCCCTGGAACAAGCTGTTCTGCAACAGCCCGACGACAATGAGTGGCACTTTTTGGCCGTCGGCGGCCGTGATGTCGAACGTGCTGCCGACGCCGTCGAGATGCAGGCCATAGAGCGCCGTGGTTTCGTCGAGCACGACGGGTGTTGGCCGCTCGCCAGTAGTTTCGTCGGGCTCGAGTTCGCCGCGGCCGCGTGGAGCTTCAACGCGCCCTTTCGGTGGATTGAGAAGCAGCCACGGATTTTTCTTTTCTTCCGGCGTTTTCGCGGCACTGTCGGACCAGGCGAATCCGCCGCGCTCGATCAACGAATGCGGAACGCCCAAGATGCGCGGCTGCGCGCTTGAAAGAGATTCAAGCAACTTGCATCGTCGCCCGAATGAACTCGCAGCGACACGATTTGGCTGCCGGCAAGCAATGCTTCCGATCTCTCGTCGAAGCTTAAGTCGGCCCGACCATCGGGTGTGTTCAAATCTTGATAGATGGGCAAGTCGGTTTCGGCGAACAGCGAGAACCCGCCGTCGCCGCTGGCCAGCTTCGGGCCGTGCGCGGGCGGCTCCAAATGGAACTGCGCTCATCGAGACGATCAGAAACGTCGCGGC
The DNA here is from genome assembly GCA_963738955.1 of Pirellulales bacterium. Lineage (GTDB taxonomy): Bacteria > Planctomycetota > Planctomycetia > Pirellulales > DATAWG01 > DATAWG01. The sequence continues at coordinate 83,647 of CAVTYW010000017.1, forward strand.
AGCCATTAGGCCGATCGTGAGCGTGCTGCGCACCGGATGCCGGCCTGCATTCCGCACCGCCAGCCGCACGAGTGCCCATCGGCCGCTGGACACAAGCGTCGAACCACGGTCTGATCGCAGCCGGTCCCAAATCAACAGCAACTCGGCGATCAGCACCAACGAAGCTCCCGAGAAAAAAGTTTCGGCTTGTGCTTCGCTGGTGCGAAGTTGAAGAACGATCGCGGCAATGGCCAAAAGCAATGCCAGCCCGAGCATGATCTTGCCAAGCGTGCGCGGCCAATTCGCAGGCCGCCAGCGATTGTACAATTTGACGACCGGCGCCCAACGAGTGCGCCACCAGGCCAAATGGCGCGGCGAGTGGTCGAAGTCGTCATGACCGGCGACGTTGGATGACGGCGCGTCTGTGCGATCCCGATATTCAGAGCGCGGCTCTTCTTGGCGAAGGCTTGATCGATCACAGGCTGGCTCGTTTCGCCGGCCAGTAATCGCCGGACGGAAATCTTGCGCAGTTGCCGCAGCGACCAGGCGATCGTCGCCAGCGACACCAGCACGCCGATCAAGAATCCTTCGATCAAACTGCCCGCCGTCGTATACAAATGCAAAAACGGCGTCACGATCGCGGCCAGCCAAATGGTCCGCAGTCCGACGAGCATCAGCCACGCATAAAACACACCGCCGATCACGCCCACAATGCCGCCGACCAGCGACACGATCAATCCCTCGGCGAGCAGCAGCCGCGGACTTTTCGCCGGCTGAATCCGATTGCCAAGAGAAGCCGATCTCGGACCCTTGGCCGTCGATGCCCAGTTTGAACAACAGCGCGACCAGCATCACCGCCGCGGCGATGATGAAAAAGCTGAAGCCCAAGAACAGACCGTCGAACGGCGTCGTGCCGGAAGCCGCTTCCAACGCCAGTTGCTTGACCGGCAGGAATTTGAAGCCCTCGGCGGCCGGGTCGATTCGAAGTCGCTCCGCAAGATTTTCCACCGTCATCCCTGGCCGGGGCGGAATTCGCCAGCTCGTCGTTTGCCCGAAGCGGCTGCTCCACAGCCGCCGGCCGCATTCGAGCGAAACAAACGCCTTCGGCATCGCCTTGTAGCGTTTCCAATATTGCTCGTCCTGATCGTTCGGCGGGCGGCTGCGAACTCGGTCCGGATAAAACCGAAACGGCGGATCCCAATCGGCGATCGACTTGCGGTCGGTGAGCCCCTTCAATTCCGGCACAAGATCGCCGTCGGCGGCCGGGCCGGTCATTTCGGCGATAGCTTTCAATCGGAGTGTGACCGTCGATTCGGTCGACTTTCCGTGTAAACTTTCGGGCTGGAAATATTGAAGGCGAATCGGATCGCCCGGCTTGAGCGTCACGCCTTGCTTGGCCATGTCGTCGGCCGACCAACGGTCGAGGATGATTTCGTCGTCGGCAAGCTTTTGGATCGTGTCGCCGTCGGCCGTGACAAACGGGCCCAGCGGCGGATCGGTTCGCAGGTCCATCGCGGTGACCGTCGAATAAGGAATCTTGGCAACCGGTTTGTCATCTGTTCCATCGCCGCCGGCCAAGATGTAATTCGCCAGATAAGTGAATGTCGGCTGGCCGTCGATTGGCTCGAACGCTTCTTCGGCGGCGCGCTCGATCGTCGAATCGAGCAGCATTCGGTCCGAAGTGAAATTGAAATAGCCCTCGCGAACTCGCTTGATCGACAGGCCGTAGTCGATGAGTTGCGGATGCAGAGATTGCGTCAACAGCGCGGTGTCGGCCGCCGTCACTGGCGATCCTTCCTTGCCGACCGATGCGAAAATCGCGTTCACTCCGCCCGGCTGATCGAGCGCGTTTTGCAGCGTGGCCGTGGCGACGAATGCATCATCGGGAAGTTGTTGCGTCGGAAACAAACCGAAGCGGCCCAAACCTTCGGCCGGCAGAATTTGCACGACGCGCAATGCCGGCAGCGAACGGACCGTTTCCTTTTTCGTCCCAGCGCGCTATCGGCCGGAATATCGCTCGGCCGCGGCAAACGCAGAATCACTTCATCGCCGACGTGCACGTTCAACTTATCGGCCAGCGGTTGATTGAGCACGATGTCGGAACTGCCCAGCGGCCTGGAAATCGCCGGGCCATTCTCCGCAAACGCCTTCCAAAATTCCGGCCCGACGCCCAACACCGTCACTTTACCCGCCAGACGGCGATTCGCATTCGTTCGACCCGCTGCTATGCGACAGCGTCGCTTGCAGCAGAATCGCCGGCTTGGCGACGACTTTTGCCTCGGGATGCAGCGGATCGTGACTCGCCGCCAGTTCATCCGCCAACTCGGCCCGAAAGAATCGCGGCACGACGAGCGCTTCGTCGATCCCCTGCAATCGGTCCAAGGCCAAATGCCGCAGACTGCCGCGCATTGAATCGCCGACGACCAGCGCCCCGGTGAGCACGGCCGTGGCCGTCATCACGCCCAGCGCCACGGCGATATGAACGCGGCGGCGGAAATTGAGGCTTTCGAGGATGAAGCGGAAGGCGCTCGGGGTCTGGCTCATTTTTCGGCTCATGGCGGCAGGAATTTCTGTTGGCGGTAACGCCGAAAAATGTGCCGGACCCCCTCAAACACGCGTCACTTCCTTCAACCGTCCTTCGTCGAGTTCCAAGCGGCGTTGAAACAATGCAGCCAGCTCCAGGCTGTGCGTGACGACGATCAGCATCGTCTGTTCCTGCTGTTGCAGTTCGAGCAGCAATTGGCCGACGGAATGCGGCCGTCGTGCGATCGAGATTGCCGGTCGGCTCATCGGCCAGCAGCAACACCGGCTTACGAATCAAAGCGCTGCGCCACGGCGACGCGTTGACGCTCGCCGCCGGAAAGCTCGGCGGGCCGATGTTCGAGCCGACCGGAGAGGCCGACGCGATCCAACAGCATTTTCGCTCGCTCCGACGAAGCGTCGTCGATCCCACCATTGGCTAGCAACGGCAGCAGCACATTTTCCAAAACCGTGCATTGCGGCAGCAAATGATGATCTTGAAAAACGAACCCGATCCGATGGCTGCGGAAATCGGCGAGCTTGCGTTCATTCAGTTCAAATGGGTTCTGCCCGTCGAGCCGCACGGTCCCGGCCGACGGTTGCTCGAGCGTGCCAATGATGTACAAAAGCGTGCTTTTTCCCGACCCGCTGGGGCCCAGAACCGCCAGATTCTCGCCCGCCGAAACCGCCAGCGACACGCCGCGCAGCACTTCGAGCGATTCGGCCCGAGTCGGATATTGTTTCGCAAGCTGCTCGACGGTCAGATTCGGCATGACGGTGAGATTGCGTCGGGGTGGGATTGGGCTGGGGCGTGATCCGGCGTGCCGGCGACGAGTCGCCAGATAGTAAATTCTACCGAATACGGGCGACCGCAACAGCCATTTGCGATCGTCGGCCTGGGAAATAGTTTGGGCGGCATTTCGCCAGAATCCGTGCGTTGACGAAATCCGGCTGGAGGGATACCATCGTGGTGGAGGCGCGGCGGAGCTTTGCGACTTTACGACCGCCGGACATTGGCCGACAAAAACTGCCGCCGTAGCTGGGCTCGGCCGAGGCCGGTCTGGGTTGCAAAACTCTTGGGCGTGAAGGCACGCATCCGCAATTCCGCAGGCCAGTTTTGTCCGTTACCGTTAGCTCCGAGGGACGTTGCCATGCCGCTATTCGAAGTCGAGACCGAGGCACATATCATCATCACTTGGGCGGCCGACGATGATGCCGCCACCGAAGTTGTCAACGACGCCTATCCCGGCGAACGTTTGATCCGCATGACCAAGCGTCCGCGCGACACTTGGGTCATTTCCAAATCGGCCCTTGGACTCACCGGCCGCATCGACCCCTGCAACACCGCTCGCGACTGCCTCTCGAAGGCCGCCGGCGACAAAGTCCACGCCATCCGGCTCTACATGCACGAGACGGGCACCGACTTGGAGCGGGCTCGCAAAGTGATCGAGTCGAACATGGTCATGGGTTGGTGAGAACCACTAACTCCTTGCGCGAGAATCGAGGTTGGCCTATGCGCCGCATGGTGACACTATCAACGGCGGTCGCGTTATTGTGGGTTGCCGGTTGGCAGCGATTGAATACATCGGCCGCCGAAGAAAAGACGTCTTCTCAACCCGCATCGACTGTCGCCGGCCGCGATTGGCCTCTGGTTCGCAACGACGCGCTGGCCACGGGCGTTGCCGAGTCGACGCTGCCCGATTCGCCGGTCCTACTTTGGAAATTCACGGTTCCCAAGGGCGCTTTCGGGGCCACTCCCGTGATCGTCGATGGAGTGGTGTATATCGGCGATCTCGACGGCGTGATGCGCGCCATCGATTTGGCGAAGGGGACCGAGAAATGGAAGTTCACCGCGCAGTCCGGCTTTAGTGCGTCGGCCGCGTATCGCCAAGGGCGGCTCTATTTGGGCGATTCCGACGGCGTTTTCTATTGCCTCGATGCGGCGGATGGCAAGCCGCTGTGGACCTTCAAGACTCAGGGTGAGATCGACTCCAGCGCGAATTTCTTCCACGACAATGTGCTGTTCGGTTCGCAAGATTCGACCCTCTATTGCCTTGATGCCAAGTCCGGCAAAGTCGTTTGGACGCACAAGACGGCCGATCAAATTCGCTGCACGCCGACGGTCGTCGATGGCCGGGCGTTCGTCGCCGGCTGCGATGGAAAACTGCACATCATCGACGTCGATAAAGGCGAGTCGGACGACACCGTCGATATCGAATCTCCCACCGGCTGCACACCGGCCGTGCAAGGCTCGATCGTCTATTTTGGCACCGAAGGCGGAACATTTTTTGCCATCGATTGGAAACAAGCCAAAATCATCTGGCGCTGGCTCGACAAGGTGCGCACCGATCCAATGCGATCGAGCGCCGCAGTGACGCCCGAGGCGGTCATCTTCGGCGGCCGCGATAAACGAGTGCGGGCTCTCGATCCGCTGACCGGAAAGGTTCTCTGGGAGCAACCGACGCGGGGCCGCGTCGATTCGTCGCCCGTGGTTGTCGGACAGCGCGTGTTTGTCGGCTCGTCGGACGGGCGGATTTACGGCTTGGATCGGCACACGGGAAAGCCAGTCTGGCAGTATGAAGCCGGCGGAGAATTCACCGGGTCGCCAGCCGTGGCGGCCCAGAGGATGGTTATCGCCAGCGAGGACGGCGTAGTATACTGTTTTGGAGCGAAGTGAACGTCGTCGTGTGTGCCTCCCGCCGTTTGCGCTAAACCCAGGGAAGGCCAGCGACGCGTTTGGCGCTGAAAGTGATAAGCGTTGGCCATCCCTGGGCTTGTCGTGCGCCCCCCGCCCTCCCACTTGGCGCGATTGTTTCCACCTCGATCGCGTGGATTTTCTTATGACAACCGAAACGACCAAGACCGAAGTCGGCAGTTATTTCATCGCCAACTATCCGCCGTTTTCGCAATGGACGGCCGAGGCGCTGGCCGACGTTCGCGCAGGCGCATGCGAATCGCCGCCGGCCGATGTGCCGCTGGGGCTGTACCTGCACATTCCGTTCTGCCGCAAGCGCTGCAAGTTCTGCTACTTCCGCGTCTACACCGACAAGAACGCGCACGACGTCGAGCACTACGTCGCGGCCCTGTCGCGCGAGATCGAGCTGGTCAGCCGGTTGCCGGTGATGGGCGGGCGGCCGTTTCGCTTCGTCTATTTCGGCGGCGGCACGCCGTCGTTCCTGAGCGCGCAAGCAACTCACGTCGCTGGTCGATCGCCTGCGGGCCAACATCAATTGGGACCAGGCCGAGGAAGTCACCTTCGAGTGCGAGCCGGGCACGCTCTCGCAGCCGAAGGTCCACACGCTCAAGGAGCTGGGCGTCACGCGGCTGAGCCTGGGCGTCGAGAATTTCGGCGACGCGGTGCTCGAAGAAAACGGCCGGGCCCATCTCTCGGGCGAGGTCTACAAATCGTGGGATTGGATCCACGACGCCGGCTTTCCCGAACGTCAACATCGACCTGATCTCCGGCATGGTCGGCGAGACGTGGGACAACTGGCAGCGACAACATCCGCCGCACGATCGAGCTTTCGCCCGACAGCGTGACGATCTATCAGATGGAGTTGCCGTTCAACACGGTCTATTCGCAAGACATCCTGGGCAATCACATCGAAACGCCGGTGGCCGATTGGCCGACCAAGCGGGCCTGGGTCGACTACGCCTTCGACGAACTGCTCGCGGCCGGCTATTCGCGTTTCGAGCGCCTACACGCTGGTCAAAGACAAGAGCAAGGTGAACTTCAGCTATCGCGACAATCTGTGGCGCGGCAGCGATCTGCTGGCCACCGGCGTGGCCAGCTTCGGGCACGTCTCGGGCGTTCACTATCAGAACCTGCCCGATTGGCCGCAGCTATGTCGGCGCGCTCGAGCGCGGCGAGTTGCCGCTGTGCCGCGGCATGCGGCCGACGCCGCATCAGTTGCTGGTGCGCGAGATGATCTTGCAACTCAAGACCGGCCGGCTCGACGCCGGCTACTTCCGCCGCAAATTCGGCGTCGACATCCTCGACGATTGGCGCGATGTTTGGGAGCAACATCAGGCCGACGGCTACCTCGATTTCGAGGGGGACGAAATCCGTCTGACCCGGGCCGGCCTGCTGCATGCCGACGGATTGCTCCCGCCGTTCTTCGAACCGGAGCATCGCGGCGTGCGGTATACCTAGTTGCGTTGAAAAAGGGGACTGGCTCCGAGCAACGATCAAGATTTGACCTGCGCAAGCGCATCGCCGCTCGGTGCCTGTCCCCTTTTTCATCACGAAGAGTGGCGAATTGGCCCCTTCTTTTCCCGGCCGCGACGGGCTAGAATCCGCGTTTTCCAGCTTTACAAGGAGATCGCGGTCATGGAACGCACGTTTGTCATGTTGAAGCCCGATTGCGTTGAGCGGCGGCTCGTGGGCCGTGTCTTGGAGCGATTCGAGGACAAGGGATTCAATGTCGTGGCGATGAAAATGCTGCGGATAACGCCGGAACTCTCGAAGCAGCACTACGCCGAGCATGTTCGAAAGCCGTTCTATCCCGCACTGGAAAAATTCATCACCGGAAGCCCCGTCGTCGCCACGGTGATCGAAGGACTAGAAGCGATTCGGGTCGTCCGCGAGATGCTCGGGGCCACCAGCGGATTGAAGGCCATGGCCGGCACGATTCGCGGCGATTTCAGTTCCAGCCGGCAAATGAATTTGGTTCACGCCTCCGACGGCCCAGAAGCGGCCAAGCGCGAAATCGCGCTCTATTTCAAGCCGGAAGAGATTCACGAATACGCGCCGACGATAACGCCCTGGCTCCGCGCTTCCGACGAAGGTTGAGCCACGGCGTTTCATCAAAACTCGTTCAATCGAGAACGGACTGCGTCTCGCCACATGACAAAACTCGCCACTTCCGGTTTGCCGACCGATCCGGGTCCGTGCGGAGTGCCGCGAGATACTTATGCCCCGCGGATCGAGACCGATGGCCGGATTTCTTCGCGCTCGACTACGATTTGGCGAATGTCGCGATGGTGGCGGTCGATGGCGGATATGTCGTGATCGACACCGCGTCGACGCTGGAATCCGGCGCGAGATCCGCCGTCAATTCGAATCTCGCGCGGACGGCGCACCGCAAGCCGTCATCTACACGCATTCGCATCCGGACCATATCGGAGGCGCCGATGCGTTTTGCGATCCGGGAGTGCCGATTTGGCGCAGCGCGGGTTTGCCGCCGAACTGGAAATAACGCAGCTTTTGCCGGCCGCCTATTTCACGCGCGGCGAAGCAATTCGGCGCAATGCTGCCGCGGGAGGAAGTCGCCGCGGATACAATTGGACCGCCGTTTCGATTGAGCGACGCGGCGCGGCCGCCGATTCGCTTGCCGACGATGCTGGTCGAATCGTGTTCGGCGGTCGAGATCGGCGGCGTGCGATTCGAACTGCATGGCGCACCGGGCGAAACGCACGACCATTTGTTTATCTGGCTGCCGGAGGAGCGAGTGTTGTTCGCGGGTGACAACATTTATCGGGCGTTTCCCAATCTGTATGCGATTCGCGGAGTGCCGCCGCGGCCTGTGCGTGCCTGGATCGATTCGCTCGACGCGATGCGCCGTCTCGATCCGCCGCCCGAGTTGATGGTGCTTGGCCATACCGAAACAATCCGCGGCGCCGCGGCGATTCGCGAGTTGCTGACACTCTATCGCGATGCCATCGCGCGGGTACACGATGGCGTGGTGGCGGGAATCAACGCCGGCAAGACGCCCGACCAATTGGTCGAGGAAATTCAGTTGCCGCGCGATCTCGCGGCCCATCCCCATTTGCAAGAGCGATACGGCACGTTGCGCGGGGCGATTCGCGGCATCTACTGCGGCTACATGGGCTGGTTTGACGGCGATGCCGCCAATCTCGATCCGTTGCCGGCGGCAAAAGTCGCCGAGAATCTGCTTCCGCTCTTGGGCGGCGCCGACAAGGCACTCCGCCAGATCGACGCGGCCCAGGCCAATGGAAACACGCGCTCGGCGCTTTGGCTGGCCCAAATGCTGCTGGCGGGCGATCCTACCAACAAAACGATCCGCCGCAAGAAGGCTGATCTGCTCGACCGATTGGCCCGAGATTGCGCGAATCCGCTAATGAAAAACTGGATGTGCTCCGACGCCGAGTTGCTCCGCGATCGCCGCGAATTGCCGGGCAAACCCCGGATCAACGGCGCCACGATCGCCGAAATGCCGGTCGAGCAAATCGTGCGGCTCATGCCCGCGCGGCTTGATCCGGTTCGCGCGGCGAGCTTCAGCACGTCGATCGGTTACGAGTTTACCGATACGGGGAAAAAGTTTACATTTTTCATTCGCCGCGGAATTGGCGAGGTGGCGCCGGGCATAGACGACAGGGCCGAGGTCGTGATGCGCGCGACCGAGGCCGATTTCCGGCGTATTCTCGTGGCCCGCGACGTGGGGCCGACTTCGGCGCAGTTCTGGAAGCGAGTCGAATTCATCACGCCCCGGCGCGGGCTGCTGGGCCGATTGAAGATGTTGCGGCTGTTGGCGCGGCTCCGACGATGTATCGTGCAACCATGAGCAAAGACGGACCAAAAACGCTGCCGATGCGGTCGCCCCGGCCCTGGCATGGAATGACGCCCGGCATCTGGTTTCCGCTGCTGTGGACCAACCGGTTCGCCATCTCTCCGACGCGCATTCCGATGGCGATTGCAATCTCGATCATCACCTGGCTGGATCTACTGCTGGCTTGGATGAGCGAGGCGATTTATGGGCGGCACGCGCGGCGAACGCCGCTCGCGCATCCGCCGCTGTTCGTGCTGGGGCATTGGCGGACCGGCACGACGCTCTTGCATGAACTGCTCGTGCAAGACGCGAGGTTCGTCTTTCCCACGACCTATGACTGCATGGCTCCGCGACACTTTCTGCTGTCGGCGGGCATCGTGTCGCGCTGGTTCAATTGGCTGCTGCCGAAGACGCGGCCGATGGACGAGATGGCCGTCGGCTTCGATCGGCCGCAGGAAGATGAATTCGCACTGATGAATCTGGGGGCCGGGTCGCCGTATCTGGAATGGGCGTTTCCCAATCGCGGGTTTCACACCGAGTTTCTCACGCTCCGTGCTCTGCCCGCCGAGAAGCGGCAACATTGGCAGCGCGCCATGGATTGGTTCATGCGGCGGCAGAATCTGAAGCAGGCCGCGGCCCGCATCGTCGTCAAATCGCCCGGACACACGGCGCGAGTCAAGGCGATTCTCGAACTTTACCCCAACGCGAGGTTCGTGCATATCGTCCGCGATCCGCGAGTGGTCATCCCATCGACGATCCGGACCTGGGTGCGGATGACCGACGCCGTGTCGCTGCAAATTCGCCACGAGCGGCCCCTCGACGACCATATCCTCGACATGTTCGAGCGGATGTATGACAGCTTCGAGCAAGACCGATCGCTGATCCCGGAGCAGAATTTCTATGAATTGCACTACGAGGATTTGATCGCCGATCCGATGGCTCAGTTTGAAGAGATGTATCGGCGGCTGGAGTTAGGCGATTTTGAGCAGGCCCGGCCGGCGGTGATGAAGTATCTTGAGGGCGTGAAGAATTATCGGACGAACAAATACGAGCTCGAAGCGGGTTTGGCGGCGAAGATACAGGCCCGCTGCGGCGACTATCTCCATCGATACGGCTACGACGGCGTGAAATCTTCTTGACCAGAGAGCCGCAGAACGAAGCCCGCCAACAGATTTGCCGTGTGGTCGATGTCGGTTAAAGAAATTGTTTCCACGGCGCTGTGCATGTAGCGGTTGGGAACACTAACCAGGCCCGCGGCCACGCCAGCGCGGTTCACTTGCAAGCTATTGGCGTCGGTCGGCGTGGCTCGGCCGGAGGCGGCCAATTGATACGGCACTTCGCCCGCCTTGGCCGTTTCGATCAATCGCTCGACCACCATCGGGTTCATGTTCGGCCCGCGATAGATCACCGGGCCTTTGCCGAGCACGATGTCGCCTTCTTGCTTCTTGTCGATCGTCGGGCAATCGGTGGCATGGGTCACGTCGACGGCGATTCCGATATGCGGGTCGATGCCGAAGGCACTGGTCGTCGCGCCGCGCAAGCCGATTTCCTCTTGCACGGTCGAAACGGCATACAGCGCACAATTGAGCTTCTTGAGGCTGGCGCGCCGCAAGGCTTCCATCACGACCCACAGCCCGCATTTATCGTCCATCGCGGGCGAATTGGCCTGGTTGTTGCGCGATCGTCTGGAAGCCGAGTTGAAACGTGATCGGATCGCCGATGCGCACGACTTCCTCGACCTCGGCCTTGTCTTTGGCGCCGATATCGAGCCACAGGTCCTTGAGCTTGGGAACCTGCTTGCGTTCTTCATCGGTCAGCAAATGAATCGGCTTGCGGCCGATGACGCCGCCGATTGGGCCGGTCGCGGTCCAAACCGTCATTCGCTGGCCGACCAATTGAATCGGATCCCAGCCGCCGACCGGTTGGAAATAGAGATAACCTTCGGCGTCGATATGCTGCACCACGAGGCCGATTTGATCGCAATGCCCGGCCAGCATGACGCGCACCGGCGCGCCGGCATTCTTGACGGCGATGACATTGCCATGCGTATCGGTCGTCACCCGGTCGGCAAATTTCGACGCATATTCGCGAACGACTTTCTGAACCGGCTGCTCATAGCCCGACGGGCTGGGAGTTTCCAGAACCTTCCGCAAGAATTCCAACGCGGCATCTTCCATTGAACTACCTTGGTTTATTCTCTGATTACATCACCGACCCCGATTGCGGATCGACGCCGACGCCGCCGGTCATTCGCACTAAAGCATCGAGCACGTTCAGCAGCGTGCTCGGATCGAGCGTTTCATCGCCTTCCTCATCGGCGCCGCCACCGCCGCCAACGATTTCCTCGAAATGCAGGATGTCGAGCCGGGCGTCGCACTTCGGGAGCCGGGCCAGTTTGGCTCGCTCCTCGGGATCGGTCGCGTTCGGGCGCATCTCTTCGACCAATTCGACGCCTTGCGTTTGAACTTCTTCGCCCGAGACATAGCTGATATCGAGCGCGGAATAATCTTGCGGCGAGCGGAGCGTAAGCGACTCGAAGCCACCGTCGTCGTCGGCCAGCGTATTGCTTAGCTCGAATCGCGAGTTAAGACTTTGCAGCGCCTTGGTCATCTTGGCGAGCGTCGGCCGCTTGGCCGCACTGAACAAGACGAAATACGTCTCGCGCCATTTGTATTGTTCGTTTTCGAAGGTCGACATGATCGCTATCCTTACGGGAGGTCCTCTTCCTCTTCCGGTCCGATGCTACCCTGCCAGGTCTCCAGGGCTTCGAGCAGCGCGTCGCGCTCTTGAATCTTGGCCCAAACCGATTCGCCTTGCTCGAGGCGAATCTCGTATTGGCCTTCGCGCTCGCAGTCGTCGCTGCCGCAGAAATGGGGCGTCGCCGCGACCCACATTACGCGGTACAACGGGATGTTCTTATCGTCGATAACGCAAAAAATGGACATGGTCGCTGTTCAATTGCCTCCTAGTTCTGTGGCACGTCGCGTCGCCGCTTCGACGGCGGCCATCATCGCCGCACGCACGGCGCCGCTCTCCAACGCTTGCAAGCCGGCGATCGTGGTGCCGCCCGGGCTGGCGACGCGATCTTTCAGCGTGGCTGGATGTTCGCCGGTCGCAAGCACCATTTCGGCCGCTCCTTTGCAGGTTTGCGCCGCCAGCGCCAAGGCAACGGCGCGGGGCAGGCCCATTCGCACGCCGCCGTCGGCCATCGCCTCGATCATCACGAACACAAACGCCGGTCCGGAACCGGACAGCCCTGTCACGGCATCCAGCAGCTTCTCGTTCAACGGCAACCGCGCGGCCGACGGCTCCGAAAAGCTGTTCGACCAATTGGCCATCCTCTGCGGAAGCGCCGGCCCCCAAACTATACCCGCTGGCACTGCACCCGACGAGAGCCGGCATGTTTGGCATGACTCGAATCACGCGGTTCGTGCCGAACGATTCGGCAAGCGTTTTCAGGCGGCACGCCGGCGGCGATCGAAATCAGAAGTTTGTTGAACAAGCTGATCCTTCAATTCGGCGGCGACGGCCGGGATCATCTGCGGCTTGACCGCCAACAGCACGACGTCAGATCGCTCGACGACTTGCCGATTGCTTGCAGCCGCGGAAGAGCCTCTCACTAGGCTGCAAAAATCGCCCAGCGCGGCCGGCACCGGATCGTAGGCCGAAACACGGCGTGATTCAATCAGTCCTGCCGCAACGAACCCCTGGGCCAAAGCCCGGGCCATCTGGCCGGCGCCAATGAATCCAAGGGATTGCGAAATCGTCGGTTCGTTCATCGTCGAATGCGTTGCGTCCGACCAGCGTGTTGAAAAAGGGGACAGGCACCTCGCGGCAACCAAAATAGTAATCGGGAAAACTGCCTGATAGCTCGGAGCCAGTCCCCTTTTTCAACAGGCACCCAAATCACCGTCACGGCCCCATGCTACGCCAAACCGAAGGAATAGACAATCGGGCGGGAAAGGCTGGATAAGCGGGGCGAACCGCGGCATTTCGCAATCGGGAATTTGATCTGGACCGACGCGCCGAGTTTTGCAAGACTTCCGCCCCTTCTCGTTCGTCTTATCCGTGTCGCCGTTTCTCAGCGGCCGAATCGTTCCATCAAATCGTTTGATCTTTCTTTTCGCCAGCAACGCAAAGGTTCGGAACCGTGACAACCATTGGCCGTCTCGCGCTAATTCTGGCCGTTCCGTTCGTCGCAATTGCTCCGGCGCGAGCGGGCTGGCTGAGCAACTTGAATCCCTTCGCCTCGAAGCAAAGTTCGAGCGATTCCGCATCCGGCTCGGCTTCGTCGGAGCGGGTCGAGCCGGGCTCCTCGGCTTCGTTGTCCAAATCGCTCGGATCGTCGAAATACAATACCAAAACAAGTTCCATGCCTTCGGCCGGCACAACGGTGGTGCCACAGTTGAACAACAAGCCGATGCACCCGGTCAATTCCGTCACACCGGTGCCGTCGAGCAGTCCGTCGCTGTTGAGCCGCATCGGTTCGGCGCCGTCGAACTTGTTTTCCAAGACAAAAAGCCTATTCGCTCCAGCGCCGGCTCCGCCACCGAAGAAATTCATGCTTGGAAAGCCCTCGGGTGGATCGCAATTCACGCATAGCGGTTCGGCTGCCGGAAAGCAGCCCAGCACCGCGTCGCAATTCATCGCCCGGCCACGGCCGGGATTCTAACGGAAGGACGAGCGGTGCAAACGGTCTTGCAATCCTGGAAAAGAGCGGGAATCGCTTGGATCGCGCTGGTTTTCCTTGGACTAGCCGCGATTGTTGGCGGCTGCGCCGCCGACACGCCCGCGCAAGACAACCGGCCGAGAACCGCCAGCGAATTCATCGGCCAGCAACGTCCGGCGCCATAGAGCGCGGCGGAAAAGAGGGGACTGGCTCCGAGCGACACAGCGGTTTAGACGGAGCCTTTTGGTTGCCGCTCGGTGCCTGTGCCCCTTTTTCGATCACCGCCGCCAAAACCCCCCTACGATAGGTGGGTTGTCTTGACCGGATTCTGCCCGGTTCGCTACGATTTTTCCGTTGGCTTTTTTGCCATTTGAGGCTGTCAACCAGCGCTCAGCGGGGTATGATAGCACGCAGGGCGGTCAGTCAATTTTGGTCGCAGCAGGAATCGCGATGGCGACTTGGCGACGGCTTTGTTTGGCGGCTGCGCGGTTGCCTGGGTTTGGGCAGCCGGCGCCGGGGTGGCTTGCGCCAAAGCGACGACGCTCCCACCCCACGCGAGCTGGACGTCTGGGGCCGTTTCGCCGCCGGTAGTTGGAAGCAAACGCACGTCGTTACCGAAGCGCTAGACGCAGCGGGCCACGTCACCTCGACGACCGCGTCCGATGTCCGCACGACTCTCACCCGCGTCGATGGCCGGCATATCACGCTCCGCGTCGTCATGACACTCGACGCCGGCGGCCGGCGATTCGACACCGCGCCGCAGGTTATCGAACATGGATACTTCGGCGAAAGCACCGACCAGGCAGCCCGCGTTCGCGATTTGGGCAAGGGCGCCGTTGTCATCGACGGTCGCAATATCCCTGTTCAAACGCGCGAGGCGTTGATCGAAACCGGCAAGCAAAAGATCGTCAACAAGTTCTTTGAGACCGGCGCTCAAGCCCCCTATTTGCTACGCCGCGAAACTCATTTTACCGATGCTGCGAATCCGACGGCCGATCACGAGGAAACTTCGGAAGTGATCGCCGTGGATAAGCCGTATCGAGTGCAGTCGGAAATCCGGCCGGTTTCGTTCGAGCGGGTCGTGCAGAAAGATTCTCTCGGCACGACGATCACTGTCAACGTCACCAGCGTCAACGTGCCGGGCGGAATCGTCAATCGCACTTCGAAGCAACTCGATGCCAGCGGGCACGTTACTCGGCGCACCACCGTCGAACTAGTCGACTACGGCGCGGTCGAAGAACAGGCCCCCGATGCAGGCCGGCGACGCTACCGCCGCACCGGGCGCGGCGGTTCATTCTCGATCATGTCGATGTCTCGGGCGGCCCAATCGCCACGCCGCCGGCGCCGTAGAATCGCGACGACGCGAGTCCGTCCGATAGTCGATACTTCCGCCGCCTCTGGCCAAATCGCCGCGCGGCCGCGATAATCTGGAATTGGCCAAACCAGTTCCCGAGGACGCCTCCCATGAGCGACAAGCTCGCCTATCAGGGCATCACGTTCGACGACGTGCTGCTCGAGCCGCGCTACTAGCGACGTCGTGCCGGCCGAGGTCGACGTCACCACGCCGGCTGACGCGGCGCATCCGGCTCAACATCCCGCTGCTCAGCTCGCCGATGGACACGGTCACCGAGAGCGAGATGGCCATCGCCCTGGCCCAGGAAGGGGGCCTGGGCGTGATCCACAAGAACATGTCGATCGAGCGGCAGACCGAAGAGGTCGACAAGGTCAAGCGCAGCGCCAACGGCATCATCTTCGACCCGGTCACGCTGCCGCCCGATGCCACCGTCGGCCGGGCCCGCGAGGTGATGGCACCAGCACAACGTCTCGGGCGTGCCGATCACCGACCGGCGGCAAGCCGGCTGGTGGGCATCATCACCCGCCGCGACCTGCGGTTTCTCGAAGACCAGCGACCTGAAAATCTCCGAGGTCATGACCCGCGAGAACCTGGTGACTGCCACGGGGACCGTAACGCTTGAGGAAGCTGAGAAGATTTTGATGGCAAATAAGGTCGAGAAACTTTTGCTGGTTGACGAAAATTACAGACTGACCGGGCTGATTACGATCAAAGACATCGACATGATGAAGCGGTTTCCCAATGCCTGCAAAGATAGGCAAGGGAGGCTGCGGGTCGGGGCGGCCGTCGGCGTGCACGACTACGAGCGGGCCGAAAGCCTGATCGCCAAAGACGTCGACGTGCTGGTCGTCGACAGTGCCCACGGCCATTCGGCCAACGTGATCGAGACGGTCAAGAAGATCAAGAAGCGTTGGGATATCGACGTCGTGGCCGGCAACGTCGCCACCGCCGAGGGATGCCGCGACCTGATCGCCGCCGGCGCCGACGCCGTCAAAGTCGGCATCGGGCCCGGGTCGATCTGCACGACGCGGGTGATTTCGGGCGTCGGCGTTCCGCAGATCACGGCGATTTACCAGGCCGCCGAGGCCGCCGAAGCGGCCGGCATGCCGATCGATCGCCGACGGCGGCATTCGCTACTCGGGCGACCTGACCAAGGCGATCGCCGCCGGGGCCCACGCGGTGATGATCGGCGGATTGTTCGCCGGCCTGGCCGAAAGCCCGGGCGAACAGATCCTGTATCAAGGACGAACGTTCAAGGTCTATCGCGGCATGGGTTCGCTGGGAGCGATGGTCAAAGGCTCGAGCGAACGCTATCGCCAAGGCGGCGGCGAACGCGGGCCGGACAAGTTCGTGCCCGAGGGAGTCGAAGGGCGGGTCCCGTTCAAAGGCCCGTTGAGCACGTTCGTCTATCAGCTCGTCGGCGGACTTACGGGCCGGCATGGGCTATTGCGGCACGCGAACGATCGAGGAATTGCGCACGGAAGCGCGATTCATCCAAGTCACAGCCGGCGAGCGTGCGGGAGAGTCATCCTCATGACATCGCCATTACGCAGGAAGCACCAAACTACAGCGCTGAATACACGGGGGTCGAAAACGGCTAATCGTGGCCGACCCTCGCTGGCCGATCGGATTGCCGGTCGAAGCCGAGTCAGAAGCCGTTCAGCGCGCCACGCGTGGCCGGCTTTCACGCGGTTGCCGCGCACTGGAATGCCCGGAGCCGCTCTGATCGCAATCGCCATCTTCGCGGCGTTGCTCGCGAGCGCAGCTTCGCTCCGTGCGAACGACGACTTCGATCAAAGCCCGAGCGCGTCGCAAACGGATTCCGCGCCGATCTCGTCAACACATGCGACCAAGCTCAAATGGGGCCCGAGCCGGCACAGCGCCGCTTCGGTCTCGAGCGACACCGCAATGTCGAGCGACGAATCACCCGTGTTTTCCGATGCCACGCCGCTGCTGCTGAAGCAGTCGTCGAGCCGCACGGTCTATGATCCGGCCATCGTGCAGGCGCAAGCCCTTAAGTCGGCCGATCCGCAAACCAACCCATTTAACGACGATCAGCCGACGCCCGGGGCGAAACCGCTGCCGGCGCCGCCGGCGACGATTCCCGACGCAACTGGTCCTGCCGAGGCGCCGATTCAACCCGCGCCAAGCGCCGTGCGGCCGCGAGTGCCGGCTCGGTTGAATCCAGTGGACCCAGGCAGCGCCGCTCCAGTGACTCCGACGAAAAAATCCCCGGCGATCACGCCGTTCATCAATCCGAGTCCGTCGGATGTCGAGGATTTGAGTTGCACTGCCCATCAACACCATTGCGACGAAGACGAAAAGGCGCTGATGCAGAACACGATCGGCAAGATCGGCTTGAATATCAATATCGAGGGAAAACAAGGCGACAATCTCCCCTGCGATTGCAGCATCGGCGATGGGGTTGTCTTCGCGGCGCGGCAATGGCCGTTGATCACCTACACTTGGAAGGCCTCGGCTCTTTGTCACAAGCCGCTGTACTTCGAAGAAGTGCAATTGGAGCGCGACGGCCACTCGGCCGGCCCGATTGTCGAGCCGCTGTTGTCGGCGGCCCATTTCTTCATCACCGTTCCGCTGCTGCCCTATTACATGGGCGTCGATCCGCCGATGGAATGTCAATACTCGCTGGGCTACTACCGGCCCGGCGATTGTGCTCCTTACATGATCGATCCGATTCCGCTGAGTGTTCGCGGAGCGATCCTGGAAGCCGGAGCGGTCGGCGGCGTGGTCACGCTCCTCCCATAACGTTGGAGTTCAGTCTTTAGGAACCCCTCACAAAACCGCCGGGGACTGTCCCCATTTTGCGCAGTCCGCGGAGCAAAACGGGGACTGTCCCCTTCCGCCGAGTGGTTTTGTGAGGGGTTTTTAGGTTGTCGGCCGCACGCTAACGCGCGAACTCCAACCACATGCCATGAAAACGCTTGGTCGCGAGCAGGTGCGTCGGTTGGATCAACGGGCCACGTCCGAGTATGGCCTGAGCGGCTTGGTGCTGATGGAAAACGCCGGCCGCGGCGTGGCAGACTTGCTTTGCACACTGGCCGATGGCGGGCGGACGATAATCTGTTGCGGCAAAGGCAATAACGGCGGCGACGGATTCGTTGTCGCTCGACACCTCGACTTGCGGCACGTGCCGGTCGAGGTGCTTTGCTTTGCCGATTCGGCAATTCTGACGGGCGACGCGGCAGCGAACTATCGTGTGCTGGCCAAGTCCGCTGTGCCGATTCGTGTTTTTTCAGGCGAACCGGATGCGACCGAACTCGACGCCACGTTTTCCGCCGCCGCATGGATTGTCGATGCCCTGCTCGGCACCGGCAGCACCGGCGATCCTCGACCGCCGCTTGACCGAGTGATCGAACGCATCAATGCCGCCGGCAAGCCGATTCTGGCCGTTGACTTGCCGAGCGGATTCGATTGCGACACCGGCCGGCCCGCCCATCCGACGATCCGCGCGACGCACACCTGCACGTTCGTCGCCGCTAAACCGGGCTTCTTCGTCTCCGGCGCGGCCGAATACACCGGCCAACTCCACATCGCCGACATCGGGGCGCCAAGAAAGCTCGTCGAAGAGATGTTGAACGAATAATTGGCGGTGCGCTCCCCAACGATCCCGCAGCGCTAGCAAGGGAGTCGCAGTTCGGGATCCCTCGCTGGCGACGGGCTCGCTAACGCTGCGCCCGTAGTCGAGCGCGGCTCGGGTTGTTAAACTGCTCATTCGCGGTTTGGCCGTCCTGTCGCCTCGTGGGTTTCCGATGTTTCGTTCGGTCCAGAGCAACGTGAACTTTCCGGCCTTGGAGGCCGAGGTGCTGCGGTTCTGGAAAGAGTCGGGCACGTATCAAAAGACGCTCGCTCAGCGGGCCGGGGCGCCGAAATTCGTCTTCTACGAAGGCCCGCCGACGGCCAACGGCATGCCGCATCCGGGCCACTGCCTGACGCGGGCCATCAAGGACCTTTTCCCGCGCTATCGCACGATGCGCGGCTATCTCTGCGAACGCAAGGCCGGCTGGGACACGCACGGCCTGCCGGTCGAGGTCGAGGTCTGCAAGGAGCTGGGCATCCACTCGAAGGAGGAGATCGAAGCCTACGGCGTCGAGCCGTTCATCCACAAGTGCCAGGAAAGCGTCTGGCGCTACATGCAGGAGTGGGAGCGGCTCACCGAGCGGACTCGGCTTCTGGATCCAGCTCGACGAGGCCTACGTCACGTACCATCAGAGCTACATCGAAAGCGTCTGGTGGTCGCTCGAAGAATCTGTTCGATCGCGGGCTGCTCTACCAGGGACACAAGATCGTCTGGTGGTGGGCCCAAGGGGGCACGGCGCTCAGTCGGGCGAAGTGGGCCAGGGCTATCGCGAAGTGGCCGATCCGAGCGTCTATGTGCGCTTTCCGCTGCTCGAACGAAGACGGCCAGGAAGCCGGCGAAGATCTGCTCGTCTGGACCACCACGCCCTGGACGTTGCCGAGCAACCAGTTCGCCGCGGTGCATCCGGAGTTGGAGTACTCGGTCGTCAGCGATCCGGAGAATCGCCGATCGCCGACTGATCGTCGCCGTCGGCCCTGGTCGAAACGCTCGCCGACGAAAGTGAAACGCGAATTGAAGGTCGAGCGGACCGTCAAGGGAACCGAACTCGTCGGCCGGCGGTATCTGCCGCCGTTTCGACTATTACTACGACAGACGCCGGATTGGCAAATCGGCGGCAGGCCGGTCGCCGCGGCGATGAACAAGGCACACTGAGGACCGGCGAGCAGCAATTCGTGCCTGGCGCGTCGTTGCGGCCGATTTCGTCACGATCGACAGCGGCACCGGCGTCGTGCATCAAGCGCCGGCCTTCGGCGAAGTCGACTTTCGACGTGCTGATGCGACGAGCAGCAGCGATTTCGCCGAAGGCGAAGGGCCGCGAGCTGATCTGCGCCGTCGGCCCCGACGGCAAGTTCACGGCCGAAGCGCCCGACTATCAAGGCCGCTGGGTCAAGGATGCCGACAAGGACATCACCCGCGAGCTGCGCCATCGCGGGCTGCTCTGTCATCAGGAGCAGTACCTGCACGAATATCCGTTCTGCTGGCGGGCCGACGAGGATCCGCTGATCCAGTATCCGCGCGCAAAGCTGGTTCATCCGCACGACCGCAGTTCAAGGACCAGATGCTGACCAACAACCGGCAGATCAACTGGCTGCCGGAGCACATCCGCGACGGCCGGTTCGGCAATTTCTTGGAAACGAACGTCGATTGGGCCCTGTCGCGCGAGCGCTATTGGGGCACGCCGCTGCCGATCTGGGTCTGCGAGCAGACCGGCATTCACGGAAGCCGTCGGCGAGCTACGACGAGCTGCTCGCCAAGCCGGGCGTTCGCGGAACCGAAGTCTGGGAAGCGGCGAAGCGGACGAATCCCGAACTCGTCCGACCATCTGAAAGTCCACAAGCCGTACATCGACGCGGTCACGTACGACTCGCGCATCCAGCGTGCCGCCGGGCACGCGGATGCGCCGCGTGCCCGACGTGATCGACTGCTGGTTCGACTCCGGCGCGATGCCGTTCGCCCAGTGGGGCTATCCGCACACAAGGCCGCGAGAAATTCCGCGAGCAGTTTCCGGCCGATTTCATCAGCGAGGCGCATCGACCAGACCCGCGGCTGGTTCTACAGCCAGCTGGCGATCAGCACGCTGTTGTTCGGCGATCCGAATCGAAAAGGCGTCGAACAGCGAACCGCCGATTGGCCCGCACAAGGCGCTGCCGCATCCCGTTTCGCAATTGCATCGTGCTCGGGCTGATGCTGGGCGAAGACGGGCAGAAGATGTCCAAGAGCAAGCGGAACTACCGCGAGCCGAGCGAGATCTTCGACCGCTACGGGGCCGACGCGCTGCGCTGGTATTTCTTCGCCAATCAGCCCCCCTGGACGTCGATCCGCTACAGCGAGCAGGCGATCAAGGACAGCATTCCCGAGTTCCTGCTGCGGCTGTGGAACGTCTACAGCTTTTTCGTGATCTACGCCAACATCGACGGCTTCGATCCGGCCGCGGCGCTGCGCTTGCCGGCGACGTCGGGCGAACTTGGAGCCGGCCGATCTTGCGCGCGGCCAAGGACTATCGCGCCGCTCGCGGAGCGGGGCGAGCTCGATCGCTGGATTCTGAGCGAGCTGCATCGCACGGCCGCCGCCGTCATCGAGCGGCATGGACGCCTACGACAATTTCGCCGCCTGCGGGCAGATCACCGCCTTCGTCGATGCACTGCGCAATTGGTACGTCCGCCGCAGCCGCGATCGCTTTTGGAGCGACGACAAGCAACGGCGCCGACAAGCTCGACGCCTATTGGACGCTGTACGAATGCCTGCTGACGACCGCCAAGCTGGTCGCCCCGTTCGTGCCGTTTCTGGCCGAGGCGCTGTGGCAGAATCTGGCCGTGGCGCCGTTCGGCAGGCGAGCGCGTGGAAAGCGTGCATCTGTGCGATTTTCCGACGGGCGATGCGCGGCGCGATCGACGAGCCGCTTTCGGCACGGATGAGCCTGGTGCGCGAGATCGTCTCGCTGGGCCGCTCCGCCCGCATGGGGGCCAAGCTCAAGGTGCGCCAGCCGCTGGCGAAGGTCGAAGTGATCCTGGCCGATCGCACGCATCAAGCCTGGCTCGCCGAGCACGCGGCGCTGATGCGCGAGGAGCTGAACGTCAAGCAGGTCGAGTTCACCGAGCAGGCCGACCAGTACATCACGCTACACGGTGCTGCCCGACCTGAAGCGGCTCGGCCCGCGGCTCGGCAAGCGGCTGCCGGCGCTCAAGGCGGCGCTGGCCAAGGCCGACGCGCGGCGAACTGTTGGCACAGCTGGAAGCGCGACAAGCAGGTCGACGCTCGACTTGCCCGACGGTCCGGTCACGCTCGACGGCGAGGACTTGCAAGTTCGCCTGCAAGCCAAGCCCGGCTGGGCCGCGGCGCAAGGCCGGTCGGGCGTCGTCGTGCTTTCGACCGAATTGACGCCGGCGTTGATTCTGGAAGGGCACGCGCGGGAAGTGGTCCACGCGATCCAAACGCAGCGCAGGGACGAAAAGTGCGAGTATACGGATCGAATCGACATATTTCTCGAGACTGATTCGGCCGACTTGAAATCCGCCGTCGAGCAATTCCACGAATACGTTTGCGCTGAAACGCTGGCGATTAGTATCAACGAGATTATCCCGCCCGGCGTCGAAGCAATTGAATTGGTGACCGGCGAACATCATGCAAAATTGTTTGTGCGCGTTGCGCGTGGGTAAATCTGTCCGCAAGACATCATGCCGACATTTCGCTTCACTCCGCGCCGGCCGCTACGATTGGTCGTGCTGATTTCCGGCGGCGGGACGACGCTCCGGAATCTCTTGGAGAAAATCGCAGCCGGCGAGCTTGAGGCGCAAATCGTTCGCGTAATCTCAAGCAATCCGAATGCCGGCGGATTGCGATTCGCCGAGACGGCCGGAATTCCAATCGACGTCATCGAACGGCGGCAGTTAGATTCGATCGAGGATTTTAGCGCCGCCGTGTTCGATGCTTGTCGAGCCGTCTCGCCCGATCTTGTCGTGATGGGCGGTTATCTAAAACTGCTAGTGATCCCAGCCGATTTCGAAAACCGCGTGGTCAATATTCATCCAGCGTTAATACCAGCCTTCGCCGGCAAGGGCTTTTACGGCCATCGGGTTCACGAAGCGGTGTTGGAATGCGGCGCGAAGCTGAGCGGTTGCACGGTTCATTTCGTCGATAATCGATACGACCACGGACCGATCTTGTTGCAGCGATCCGTGCCGGTGCGCGACGACGATTCGCCCGAGACTTTGGCGGCTCGAGTGTTCGAGGCTGAATGCGCGGCTTATCCCGAGGCGCTGCGGTTAATCGCCGAGGGGCGGGTGGAAATCGAGGGGCGGCAAGTTATTGTGCGGCAGAAGTGAGACCGCGCGGCCTCCCAAACCCAGGGAAGGCCGGCGTCGCGTGTTGCGATTAAATGGATCTGGGCGGCCATCCCTGGGCTTACTGGTGGTGGCGAACTTCAATGCTTCGCCTTCGAGTTCGCCAGCGACAACAGGGCGTATGCCGTCACCAAATTCGGATTCCCTTCCAGCCAGCGAGGGCTCGTGTTTACCCACGAACCGTTGTCTTTCTGCCGCTTGGCCAGCGCGGTTAGCAGATCGTGCCGCCAGTTGTGCGTTTTTCCTTCGTCGTCGGTGATTTCGTTGACGTTCATCGCCGCCAGCGCCTTGGAAAACGTGTTGTAGTAGTAGTACAACCCCTGTTCGCCGACGGGCATGCCCGGATTGGCGTCGAGCGTGTAATGTTTTTTCACCCAACCGACCGCGGCCTTGACGCGTGGGTCGTCGGCCTTGACACCCGCATAGATCATGCTCTTCAGGCCGGCGTAGGTCATTGAGCCGTAGCTCCGCAGGCCGCCGTCTGAAGTGTCGCCGGCTTCGCTGCCTCCTTTGGCGTCGGGCGTGTAATAAAAGCCGCCGTCAGGATTCTTGGCGGCGAACGGCGTCGTGTTGTCGGCCGATTCGAAGTTTTGGCAACGCGACACGAAAACCAAGGCCCGTTTGACGGCTTCGTCGTCGGGGCCATTTCCGGCGGCCTTGAGCGCATCCATGAAGAAGCCGGTGTTCGACAGGTCGGGCCGTTTATGGCCGCCGTAGCCGGCGCCGCCGTATTTGACGTCCGACTTCTCACCCTCCCATTGAATGCCTTTGAGAAATTTGTCGGCACTTTTTATCAGCTTGGTATACCGGCCGTCGGCATTCGCCGCGGTGAAGCAGAGAACGGCCAGCGAGGTTTCGTAGTTCTTGACCGGAGAATTGGGCGAATAGATACCGCCGTCGTCGTGAACGAAAGTCTGAATCCACTTCAGGCTCTTGGCGACCGCCGGATCGTCGGGCGAGCGGCCACTTCGCAGCACGGCGGCGGTGCAAATCGACGCCATGCCGGGCCCAAGGTCCTTGCCGTAGGAGCCGTCTTCTTGCACGCCCTTGGTGAGCAGATATTCCACGCCCCGATCGACCGTCTTCTGGTAGAGCTTCGCGTCGGATTCCTTCGAAGCCGCGTCGTCCGCGCGCGCTCGCGCCGAAACTCACGCTGAGAACGCAAATGGCCAATCCGGCCAAAAACTTGTTGTGGACCATTTTGGTTACTCCTTGAATTCGTGGTTCGTTGGAATCGACCCGCTTCGGGGGCGAAACGCGGAAGCGAATCTGCGGCTTAAACTTCAATTACCATGCAACTTCCGTACCTGAGTTCCGCAGCCGTTGCGGACAATCGCTGATTGTCCGATTTTTGGGCCGTGGACTTCCGTCCCGCAGCGCCAACAAGCGTCAATCCGAATCAGTGAATCGCATGGCGAGCGTCGAAATATTCGCCAAGGCCGGCTAATAATTCGCCTTCCACGTCGAATGCATCCCCCGCTTGAGCCGTGTGCAATTCTACGTCAGCCGCGGGCGGCGTCAATCGACCGAAGCAGCCGTGCAGGCCGCGTGAAGCCACTAATCGACCGAAGCTATTTGGATCGCAATAGCGCCATGGCCGCCAAACAGACCAGCCAAGCGAAAAACGCCGCCAGGCTCAAGGCGAACAGCAGCTTTTGCCGGCTGGTTGGCGGCGGTCGCGGCGTTTCGCTTTGCTCCGACGGATTGCCGGTTCGCTCGATCGGCTGTGAGCCGAAAGATGAGTTTGCGGAAGCTGGACTTCCCGGCGGTGCTTGCCGGCGCGAGGATTGCGACTTTCGCCGGTTTGGCTTTGCCACTGCGCTACTCCGACGAACCGGGCCGGAAGTGAAACGATTTCCGGAAGGCGACATCAAAATCGTAAACATCGTCGAAATCTTCCAAGCGGTCGTCGCGAGTTTTCTTCATCCGGTTGATTTCGATCAGATTGAACACGATGTTGCCGAAATCGCGCGTCTTATATACGCCCCAACTGTTCAACACCGACTTGGCAAGATAGCCGAATTCCTCGACGGCATATTGGCGGATCGCCTCGCACAGCTCCTGGCCGGTGAGATGCCGTTCGGGCTGGTGTTTACCCGCGGGCGGCTCGTCCGAGGGCTGTTCTTCCTCCTCCGATTCCTTTGGCCGGCCCATTCCCAAGGCCTCGTGGGCGTATCCCAAAGCCTCCTCGACGAAGGCATACGCATCAAGCCGATAACGACGATCGCGATTCAACAATTGGGCCAGCGGATGGGAGGGATCGAGCATCGACATGGATTAAAAAACAACCATTCTTCAAAAAGGAATCGGCGGCCAATCGCCCAAAAACAGTCTCAATTTCCCGAGTCCACAGCGCCGCGGTTGAGCACCGTCAGCACGTCGGCCGCTGGAATCAACACGCGGCGATGATCTTCCGTTTCCACGAGCAATTGCCCGGCCAGAATCTCATGGGCCAGCACTCGGCTGCGGCCGGTCTGCGTCAACACGTCGGAGCCCACCGGCGGCAGATCCTTCTGCAGCTGCTCATAGGTATCGTATTCGTATCGCAGGCAACATTTCAACCGCCCACAACGGCCGGAAATCTTCGTCGGATCGAGCGTCGCCTTTTGCAGCTTCGCCATCTTCATGGAAACGGGGGGCATCTCGTTCAAATGCGTGTTGCAGCAGACCGGCTTTCCACAGTCGCCATAGTCGGCAAGCAACTTGGCTTCGTCGCGCACGCCGATCTGGCGCATTTCGATGCGAGTCTGAAATTCCGCGGCCAGCAACCGCACGAGCTCGCGAAAATCGACCCGATTCTCCGCCAGATAATAAATCACGATCCGCTCGCCGCCGAAAATATGCTCAATATCGACCATCTGCATCGGCAAGGTCAATTGCTCGATGTGCCGCTGGCAAGATTCGTATTCGGCTCGTTGCTGGGCCAGGATGCGCGTTTGCTCGACGGTATCGGATGGCGTCATCGGTCGCAGCACCTGCCCGGAGCCGGGATTGGTGAGCTGCTTGACCGCCTCGGGCGTGGCCTCGCAGAGCACGATGCCGGTCTCCAGCCCGCGTTCGGTGCGGGCAACGACTTGCGTGCCGCGTGAATACGGAGCTTCGTCGCGCACGTTCATCACGCCCAACTGCCGCATCGCACCGTATCGAACCACGTATTTCGGCATGAACAGGCTGGAGGTCGGAGGTCGGAGGTCGGAGGGAACTGACTGCGCTATGCAGCACGTCCGCCGGTGTTTGGTTCACGCTGCCAGAGTATAGTGGACCAAAGCGCTTATCGGCCAGGGGTTCAGTGCGGCGGACGGAGGTGCGCTTCTGACCTCCAGCCTACCGCCTCCGGCCTCCGGCCTCTATATTCTCCGCATGGATGCCGCTTCACTATCGCCTGATCGCCCGTCGTCGCCACCGGTGCTGACGGTCTCGGCGCTGACGCTCTTGATCAAGGAAGTCGTCGAAGGGAGCTTTCCGCTGGTTTGGGTCAGCGGCGAAATCTCCAATTTTTCGCGACCGCAGTCGGGCCATTGCTATTTGACGCTCAAAGACGACCAGGCCCAAATTCGGGCCGTCGTCTGGCGCGGCACGGCCGCCGGCATCCGCTGCGACTTGCACGACGGGCTCGAAGTCATCTGCCGCGGGCATCTGGACCTCTACGCCCCGCGCGGCAGCTATCAACTGGTGATCGACGAGATTCAGCCCAAGGGTTTAGGGGCGCTTGAACAGGCGTTGCGCCAGCTGCGCGAAAAGCTGGCGGCGGAGGGGCTTTTCGACCGCGGGCCGCAAACGTGCGTTGCCGACGTTTCCGCGACGAATCGCCGTCATTACCAGCCCGACCGGAGCGGCCATCCGCGATTTTCTCCAGGTGCTTAGCCGCCGTTGGCGAGGATGCGACGTGCTGATCGTGCCGGTGCGAGTGCAAGGCGTCGGATCGGCCGACGAAATCGCGCGGGCCATCGCGACGGTGAATCGACTGCTGACGCCCGATCGACGTGATCGTCGTCGGCGCGGCGGCGGGAGCTTGGAAGACCTGTGGGCTTTCAACGAGGAGGCGGTCGTGCGAGCCATTGCGGGCTCGCGGATTCCGGTCGTGTCGGCCGTCGGCCACGAGATCGATGTCACGTTAGCGGATCTCGTTGCCGACTTGCGAGCGCTGACTCCCAGCGAAGCCGCCGAGCGGGTTGTTCCCGCGGTCGATGATATTCGAGCCAAGCTTCGCGGCCGGCAGCAACAGATGGTTGCCGCGCTGCGGAATCGTGTCGGCGATGCTCGGCGGCGGCTGGAAGCGTTGGCCGATCGGCGCGTGCTGCGTAAGCCGTTTGACCGGCTGCATGAATTGGGGCAACAATTGGATCAATGGTCGGCCCGCGCGGAGCGAGCCGTGCGGCAGCGTGTGGCGCGGAGCCAGGCAAGACGCGGTCACGCTTTCGTCTCGTCTCGAATCGCTCAGCCCGCTAGGCGTGTTGTCTCGGGGATACACGTTGACCACGCATCTCGACGGCCGATTGATCGGCAGCGCCGAGGAATTGGCGATCGGAGAACAAATCCAAACTCGTTTTGCTCGCGGACAAGCCGTCAGTCGGATAGAAAGCGTCGGCACCAAAGCGACTCAAAATCAGGAACGCTCCAAGTGATGAACTCACCAGCCGTCAATCCACCGTCGGCAGCCGGGCCAACCGCCCCGCCCGACTTCGAAACCGCATTGGCTCGGATGGAAGCGATCGTGTACGAATTGGAAGAAGGCCGAATCGGATTGGCCGAGGCATTGGCTCGCTATGAAGAGGGGGTCGGCCTGCTGCGGCAATGTTTCGGCCTGCTGGAAACCGCCGAACGCCGGATCGAATTGCTCACGGGCATCGACGCCGCGGGCAATCCAATCGTTGCACCGTACGACGACACCGCTTCGGCCGAGCGCGCCGAACAAGGCACTCCGCGGCAGCCGTGCTCGCAGCACTACAACAGCCAAACCCGCCAAAGCATCGCGAACCGCTTCGCCACCGCTTGCCACCGAACCATCGACTGATTCATCCAATCCACCCGTGTCTTCCTCGCAACCGCCCCAAAGCAGCCCGAGCGACGCCCCGCCATCCGGCCCGTCCAAGATGGACGTACCCGGCAGTCTGTTCTAAAATGAATTTTTACCATGAGGCACAATATCAAGATTGAACGGTCTGCCGACGGATATGGGGCGAACATGCTCCCGGCTCGCCGATCGATGGGGAATGGCAAGGTCTCTGATCTGATGGCTCCATTGGCCGCCCACCGCTTGCATCCACTCTCGCGTCCGCGTTGGCCGAATCGCGGCCCGGATCGATGTGGCTCTCGATGAACTGACCCGCTTCGAGCCCGGTTGCCCGGCAAGCTCTGGCGACGGCGATTCGCTACTGTCTTTGGCCCCCGGCAAACGGCTGCGGCCGATCCTGGTGTTATGGGCGGCCGAGGCTTGCGGTTGCACTGTTGAGGCGGCCCTGCCGGCGGCTTGCGCGGTCGAGATGGTCCACACCTATTCGCTGGTCCACGACGACCTGCCGGCGATGGACGACGACGATCTGCGTCGCGGACGGCCCACATGTCACAAAGTCTACGGCGACGCCAACGCGATCCTGGTCGGCGACGCCTTGCTGGCGCTGGCGTTCGAGACGCTGGCCCGCGGCGTGCAGCCGCGCCGAAACGGCCGCCGCATGCGTCGCGGCATTGGCCGATGCGGCCGGAGCGACGGCGCTCGTCGGCGGGCAGGCCGACGATCTGGCCGGCCAATCGCGCCGGGCCAAATGCCGACGAGAGGGCGATCTCGCGGCACTCGAAATCGATCCACCAGCGAAAGACCGGCGCGATGTTTCACGTCTCGCTACGGCTGGGCGGACTGGTCGCCGCAGCCGATCCGCAGCAGCAAGCGGCGCTGGAGACTTACGGCCGCCGACTCGGGCTGGCCTTCCAAATCGCCGACGATCTGCTCGACGTGCGGGGCGAGGAGTCGGCCGTGGGAAAGCGGCTCGGCAAAGACGCGCATCGCGGAAAGCTGACGTTTCCCGGACTGCTGGGCATCGAAGCAAGCCAGCAGTACGCGCAAGCGGCTCATCGACGAAGCCGTCGCCGCGCTAGCGCCCTTGGGCCGGCCGAAGGAAGGTTGGCGGCCCTGGCGCGATTCGTCCTCGAAAGGAATCAATGATGGACGACCTGCTTTCCACCATTCAATCGCCGCTCGACCTGCAGCGATTCTCGTTGCCGCAGTTGAAGCAACTCGCCGGCGAAATGCGCGACGCCCTGTGCAAAGTCGTCGCCGATCGCACGGCCCATTTTGCTTCGAACCTCGGCGTTGTGGAGCTTTGCCTGGCCTTGCACACGACGTTCGACTTCCGCCGCGACCGCCTGATTTGGGACACCGGCCATCAGATTTATCCGCACAAGCTCATCACCGGCCGCTACAGCCAGTTTCCCACGATCCGCACCCGCGGCGGCCTGATGGGCTACCCGAATCCGAATGAAAGCGCCTACGATCTATTCATGACCGGCCATGCCGGATGCAGCGTCTCGACGGTGCTCGGATTGCATAGCGGCGACGATCTTCTCGGCGAAGGAGATCGCCATGCGGTAGCCGTGATCGGCGATGGGGCGTTGCCGAGCGGGATCGTGTTCGAAGCCTTGAACAACGCCAGCGGCAAGAAGCCGGCCAAGCTGCTGGTCGTGCTGAACGACAACAAAATGTCGATCTGTCCGCGGGTCGGCGGCGTCGCGGATTATCTCGATCGCCTGCGGATGAATCGCTTTTACGCCGGGCTGAAGCACGAAGTCGCCGGATTTCTCGATAAGCTTCCGGTCGTCGGCGATCCGGTGGAGCGATTCCTGTCGCCATCAAAGACGCGATCAAAGCCGGCCTGCATGGCGGCATGCATGGCGGAATGCTGTTTGAGGAATTGGGTTTCCAATACGTCGGCCCCGTCGATGGCCATAGCATCCCGCAGTTGCGCAAATACTTGAAGCTGGCGAAAGCCGTCGATGGTCCCGTGCTGTTGCACGTCGTGACGGAAAAAGGCCACGGCTTCGAGCCGGCCGCCGCCGATCCGGTGTACTTTCACACTCCCGCGCCGTTTGCCTGCGGAACGGAAGTGCTGCCGATCAAAGCTAGCTCGTCGCGCGCCTATACCGACGTCGCCAGCCAGGCGATTGCCGACCAGATGCAGCGCAATCCGCGCGTCACGGTGCTGACGGCTGCGATGTGCCAGGGAAACAAACTCGAGCCGATCCGCGAGGCATTTCCCGATCGGTTCTTTGACACCGGTATTTGCGAGTCGCACGCCGTCGCGTTCGCCGCCGGGCAAGCCAAGGCCGGTTTGCGGCCGATTGTCGATATCTACAGCACGTTCCTGCAGCGCAGTTTCGATCAGATTTTCCAAGAAGTTGCGCTGCAAAATCTGCCAGTCACGTTTTTGCTCGACCGCGCCGGACTGACCGGCCCCGATGGTCCGACGCATCATGGCGTCTTCGATCTCGGCTACATGCGGCTGTTTCCGAACCTTGTGGTCATGGCGCCGGGCGACGAAGACGACCTTCGCGAGATGCTCGAATTCGCGCTGTCGCATGATGGCCCGGCGTCGATCCGCTATCCGAAAGCGACGGCCGAAAAGAGCGCGCCGCCGCCGAGCCCCGCTCGAATTCGGCCGGTCGGAAGTGATCGATTGGGGCGCGGACGGAGTACTGATTGCCTGCGGAACATTGCTGGGCAACTGCCTCAAAGCGGCCGCGCAATTGCGCGAGGAAGGGCTCGATATCGGCGTCATCAACGCTCGATTCATCAAGCCGCTCGACACGGAAACGATCCTGCGCGCCGTCGAAAGCTGCCCGCTCGTGGTGACGGTCGAAGAAGGCGCGCTGATGACCGGCTTCGGCAGCGCCGTCTTGGAAGCGGTATCCGATGCCGGCCTGAACACGTCTCACGTTCGCCGGCTGGGAATTCCCGATCGATTCATCGAGCACGGCGAGCGCGGCGAATTGCTCGCCGCACTCGGTCTCGACACCGACCGGCATCGCGAACACCTGCCGCGCGCTAGCCGACGATCTCGGCCTCTGCAAAGACACCGACCGCCGCCGAGTAAGTTAATCGCGGCCTCGAGCTCACACGACCCACTTCTGCACGCCGTCACTGTGTGTCACTTCGATCGCCGGCCGCTCATCGCCCGGAACTAATCGAAACGCCATTGGCAGAACGTTGCTCGGCAAGACATCCAGCCGTTCGAGTGTCGATCGGCCGGCGATTTCCAGTTGGCCGTCGTGCAGCCGATGTAATTCCAATGCCCATGGATCGCGATCGACGAGCAACAATTCGCGCACACCGACTTGCCCATAAAACGGAATCTTCTCGCGACTTCGATCACTTGGGCTGATGATCTCTATCACGAAATCTGGCCCGCCGAGATAGTATGCGTCGCATTCGCGAGAAGTACTTCCAGGTAACACTACGACGCCGTCGGGGCACCGATAATTCTGCATCCAATCGTCGGAACGGTCGCTAATATTCACGCCGAGGTAAATGCGGGTGGGACTAGAAAAACCGAACGCCAAGTGAATTGCCGTCATCAGCCCCGTCCGAATTTCCTGGTGTTCCACGTCAAGAGGAGGCGTAATAATGTACGTCCCATCCCAAACTTCGTCGTGCCGATCGATTTTCCGTTCGGCTCTGTCCGCGCGAATCTGTTCTTCGAGTTCTGGAAAATTGATCAACGTGGGCATCTAAGTTGGTCCTCCTGTGTGCGAAAGATGCACGACACATGAATTCTACCACCGGCGCGGCGACTCCCCAACCAGTCCACTTGCCCCGCGTGCTCGACATCCGCTAGGATCGCTTGCATGACCGCCAAATCTAGTCAACCGCCGTCAGATGCCTCGCGACGCTTGCGCGTCATGCTATTGGGCTATGGCGACGCGGCTTTGGTCGCGCAGGAAGTGGCGCGGTTGCGGCCGGCGATCGAGAAGTATGCCGATATCGTGCTGTCGGACCTCGGCGAATACAAAGACCTCTCGGCGACCGAGGCCGATATGGCGGTCGTGCTTGGCGGCGATGGCGCAATTTTGCGAGCCGCCAAGCAGATGTGCTATCGGCAAGTGCCGGTGCTTTGCGGCAATTTGGGGAGATTGGGCTTCCTGGCCGATCTTACGCCCGACGAGTTGATCGACGTGTTGCCGACGGTGTTTGCGGGCGAGTTTCGAACGGTCGAACATCTGATGTTTGAATGCACCGTTTCACGCGACGGAAAGCAGCTTCAGAAGCAGCTTGGGCTGAACGAAACGGCGGTTCTAGGCGGCCGGCCGTTTTGCATTCTGGACGTCCATCTTTACGTTGACGCGGAATTGGTAACTACCTATAGTTGCGATGGTTTGATCATTAGCACGCCCGTCGGCTCGACGGCCCATAGCCTTTCGGCCGGCGGACCGATCCTGCGGAAGGATTTGCAGGCGTTCGTGATCTCGCCGATCAGTCCACATACTTTGACGAATCGGCCTGTCGTTGACTCGGCCGATCGCGTGTACGAATTGATCGTCCCGCGGCCACATGCCGGCACGGCCGTGGTGGTGGATGGGCGGGTGCTGAGCAGCTTGGAGCCGGGCGATCGGATTCGCGTTCAACGAGCGGCGCCGCAATTCAAGTTGGTGGAAGTCGCGGGGCGCGGCTATTACCGGACGCTGCGGGAGAAGCTTGGTTGGGGCGGAAGTAATTTTAGAGCGTGACTCTTGCTCGAAAGGATGCGAGCCGATGAGATCTGTTCTGCTGGAGCGCGTCGTTTGGATCGGGTTCATCGCCGGCGCAATTGCGCTCGGTATCTTGGCGGCGACGATCGATGCCGCGGAAAACGAAGGGGCGTCGGTCAAAGTCGCCTCGACGAAATCAGCCTCGCCGAAATCCGCGGCAGGCGAAACTTACTCGCTCCGCTACAAGCTCCGCCAGGGCGAAGAGATTCGCACCAAAGTCTCGCAATTGGCGACGATCGAAACGACCATCTCCGGCTCGACGCAAACTACGCAGATGATCAGCCTCTCAACGAAACTGTGGCGAATCAAGAGCGTCGATGCCGCGGGCAAGATCACGTTCGAGCATCTCGTCGAGAATGTCAACATGCGCAACGAAATGTCCGGCCGGCAAGAAGTCCATTACAACAGCCAGACCGACAAAGCGGCCCCGCCGGGTTATGAAGATGTCGCCAAGTCGCTGAACACGCCGCTGGCGGTCGTTTCGATCGATTCGGCCGGCACCGTGCTCTCGCGCGATGAAAAGCATCGTCCGGCGATCGACGCGAGCGGCAGCGTGTTGGTCATGCCGCTGCCGAAGGAGGCCGTGGCGATCGGATATGTCTGGATGTTGCCGGGCGAAGTGAACGTGCCGCTCGAGGATGGGTCGGTTAAAGTGATTCAAACGCGGCAGCGGTATGAATTGGAAGAAGTCAAAGACGGCATCGCGACGATTTCCGTCGAGACGCAAATCATCACGCCGGTCAGCAATCCGAAAATCCGCGCTCAGCTAATCCAACGTCTTTGGAAGGGCCATATCCGTTTCGACATCGACGCCGGCCGCATGGTCAGCCAGCGCACCGATCTCGATGAGCGAGTGCTCAACTTCTCGGGCCCGGAAAGTTCGATGCATTATGTGGCGCGGTTTACCGAAGTATTGGCGCCAAAGGCAGCAGCGTCTGGCGGCTAGTGGACGAAGAGCGATCGGACCAAGCCCAGGGATGGCGGCCAACGATCTATGCAAATGGCCGACGCGCCGCCCGCCTTCCCTGGGATCAGGGAGCTGGCGGCGAGAGATTGATCGCTGTCTCCAATGGCCGACAACGCCGGGCGATGATCGCCGTCGTCTTTTCGCGCTTGCGGAAAACCAATAGAGTCGCGCGAGCTTCGCCGGGGCCTTGCAATTCGGCGGCGAGACGTTGCGGATCGATATCGACGCCGCGCTTCTTTACTTCCACTCGGCCGATTCCCCGATCGCGCAGCCATTGCCGTAGCGCCTTGATTCGTAGCGGCATGATCTCCAGCACTTCAAAACATGTTAGCACCGCATCTTGCATCACGGTCGCCCCGGACTCGCCGGTCAGATAGGCCGCTTGCGCTGTGACCGCCTCGAGTCCGCACTCCGCGGCAAGCGCGCCGCAAAGCCCGGCGGCCAACACCGCGACATCCGGCTCGAAGACATAGCGGCCGATGTTGGTGGCGACCGCCACGGGAATGTCCGCCTGTCCGACGAAACTTCGCGGCTCGCGCGCGGCGAAAGAATCGTGGCCCGGCGCGTTCCGGCGCGACCAGCGGCAAGATCGCCGAACCAGGCAACGAGTTGGCGGCATTCGCGGCGGCGGCTGATCCATTCGAGTTCCGCGCGCAACTCCCATCCATCCGGCAACACGGCGGCCGGCGCCAATTTCACGGCGCCGTTGCGGCACTCGGCCAGTAAACGTTCGATCGCATCGGGCGGCGGGTCGTGCAACACCGCTCGTGTCGTTCGACGCCCCTCAGGCCGGCGATCGGGATCAATGTGCCAGGCGGCAAATTCGGCGATTGGAAACGTCGCCAATTCGGCGGATTGCACCGAACCGTTCGGCAATCGACAGGCGGCCAGATTCGCTTCCGCCACCATCGCGGCAATCGGATCGCGATCCATGCCGACCGTCGGCCCGCGCCGGCCAAGGCCATCAAGTCGCCGCCGATTCCGCAGCAGAGATCAGCCACCGCGCCGCCGCGACCAAACCGCTTTGCGAACCGTTCGGCTTTGTATAGGGCGATCGCTTCGTCGGTCGCTTGCTCCAAGCCGAGTGGGGTGAAAAACATCCGCTCGGCGGCGGCGAATTTGTCCCGCGCGGTGTCGCAGCGCCGCCTGCTGAACGACTAAATGGACTGCGCTCGGCCGACAGTTCCTTTCGCAACTGGGCGACACTCGAAACACTCGGCACAAGTTCATTCGCCGCCAATTCCAGCCAAGGAACCGCCTGGGGGCTCAAAAGCCATTGAAAATCGGTCAAACACGCCGGGTTTGTCATGAATTGAGTGCCGCTGAACGGGAAAATCGCGGACCGCCCGAGCAAAATTTGACAGTATTCCGCCGGACGTTTATGATTGAGCTTAGGTCTTTTGGTCCGTTGACCTTGCGATTGCCGGCCGGTTGCGTCCTGCCACGGTCGCAGAGGCAATTCGAGCAAGCTTTTCACGTCGCCTCCGCATTGCGAACCACGAATCTTCGGCCGGGTTCCTCATGCGGCGGAATTCATTTTACCACGTCCAGATCAGTCTCGATCGCTAGGAACTTCGGCATTCGCCGAAAGCGACCGGTAACAGAGAAGGAAGAAGGAGAGCACCATCATGGCAGCCAGGGAAAATCAGGGACTTCAGATCGCGCTGATCGTGTTCGTCATGCTGACGATTCTGCTGGTGGTCAGCACCTACATGGTCTACAGCCATTGGCAGGAGCAAATCGCCAAAACCAAAGCGGCGGAAACCAATGCCGCCACCGCTGCCGCGGATAAGGAAAAAGCCACGAAGGAGAAAGGCGACTTACTGACGCTCATCGGCGCCGCTCCGACCGATCCGGTTGCGGATGTGATCGAAGCCGCCAAGAAAAGTATCGACTCGTTCGCACAATTTGGTTTTGCCCAGCTTCCCGAAGATCAGCGAACTTTTCAAAAAGTCGTCAAGGGTTTGGTTAACACGATCAAGGCCGCAAACACCACCGTGGCCGAAACCAAAGCCACGATGGACAAGAACAAGAAGGATTATGACGACGGCATCGCCAAGGCCACGGCCAACACGGCTGAAGTCGCCACCGCGCGCGATGCCGCCGTGGCCCAATTGGCCGAGCAAACCAAGAAGTACAACGATGCCGTGATCGAGCTGAAGAAAACGGGCGATCAATTGGCCCTCGACAAGAACGTGCTCAACAAAACGATGGATGAACTCAAAGCCAAGAATCAAAAAGACATCGCGCAATTCGGCGCACGCGTCGCCGTGTTGATCAAGGAAAACACCGATCTCAAGCACGAGTTGGACAGCTACAACAGGCCAAACCCCGCGGTCTCCGGTGGCAGAATCTTGTGGGTGAACCAGCGCGATAATGTCGCATTCCTCAGTCTCGGTTCGGACGATAACCTGCAACGGAAGACCACGTTCAACGTTTATCCCGCGGGAACCGCCAATGTCACGGGCGTCGTCCCCAAGGGCAAGGTCGAGGTGACCAACATCACCGGGACGCACACGAGCGAGGCCCGGATCGTCGAGAACCCGATCGGCGACCCGCTGTTGCCCGGCGATTTGGTTCATACCATCGGCTGGGCGCCCGGCCAGCATCCGCACTACGCGATCGGCGGCGTGATCGACCTGGCCGGCAACGGCGGCGACCAAACCCATAAGCTGCGCGAAATGATCGAGGCCACAGGCGGCATCGTCGATGCCGAGGTGGTGACGTCGAAGGGAGACGAGAATAAACTGGTTGGCCGCGTGAAAGGCGCCATCACGATCAACACTCGCTACCTGATCCTCGGCGACCCGAAGGTCGATACGCCCGAAGGCGCTGCCCGATTGGCGGCGACCACGACGCTCATCACCGAAGCCAACCGGTTGCACGTCGAGCAGATTGGCTTGAACAAGTTTCTGGGCATGATCGGCTACGTGGCTCCAGTGGGCGTTGGCCCTGGCGCCGCGGGCGCGACGATCCAAGGGACGATTCAAGGCGCTCCGAACAACGCGTTCCAGAATTCGTTCCGCCCACGTCAACCCGGCGCGGCCGCGCCGGCCGCCGGAGCGACGCCGTAATTCACTGTAGGTCAGCCTTTCCAGGCTGACGGCGATCAGGGACTGTCAGGCTGGAACGCCTGACCTACGGGTACGGGCTTGCAGCACCGGGGGCGTCTGTGGGACACTCGCGATTCGGTTGACGATTCACGAATCCCAATTGCAGTCCATCGCATGTCCTCCGCCCTGCTTCGAACCCAAATTGCCGGCATCGCCGTTGCCGATCTTGCCGGCCGGTTCGGCACGCCGCTCTACGTCTACGACGCCGCGAAGATTGCCGAGCGGATCGATGATCTGAAAGCGTTTGATGTAATCCGCTACGCCCAGAAAGCTTGCTCCAATCTGGCGATTCTCGATTTCGTTCGCCGCAAGGGCGTCGTCGTCAACGCGGTCAGCGAAGGGGAAGTGCGCCGGGCTTTGGCTGCGGGATACGTGCCGCACGGCGATCCACCGCCGATCGTCTATACGGCCGACATCTTCGATCGAGCGGCTCGATCTCGTCGTGGAATTGGGCTTGCACGTGAATTGCGGCTCGCCCGACATGATCGAGCAACTGGGCGCTCGAGTGCCCGGCAGCAAGATTACGTTGCGGATCAACCCCGGCTTTGGCCACGGTCACAGTCAAAAGACGAACACCGGCGGCGAGCAATCGAAGCACGGCATCTGGCACGAGCAGTTGTCGGAATGCTTGCGGCTGGCCGATTTCCACGGAATGCAAGTCGCCGGCCTGCACATGCACATCGGCTCGGGCACCGATTTGGAGCATCTTCGCCAGGTTTGTGGAGCGATGGAGCAGCGCCGCGATCGACGTCGGCCGTTCGCTGACGACGCTTAGCGCCGGCGGCGGCTTGCCGGTGCCGTATCGGGCTTCGCAAACCTACGTCGATTTGAAGGCCTACTTCCAGCTTTGGGACGAAGTGCGGCGGCGACTGCAAGATCGATTCGGGCACAAGCTCTCGCTCGAAATCGAGCCGGGACGGTATTTGGTCGCGGAATCGGGTTATCTCGTCAGCGAAATCCGCTCGATCAAGCGCATGGGCGGAAACACGTTTTACCTGCTCGACGCCGGGTTCAACAATCTGGCTCGGCCGATCTTGTATGGAGCCTATCATCCGATGTCGATCGTTCCGGCCGACGGCAATCGGAATGCTCGGCCGTTGCACGACGTGGTCGTCGGTGGTCCGCTTTGCGAATCGGGCGATATTTTTACGCAAGAGGAAGGCGGAATCGTCTGCACGCGTTCGCTCCCCGCCGCCGAAGTCGGCGAGTTTCTCGTACTCGAAGTCGCGGGGGCGTATGGTTTCGTGATGGGCTCGAATTACAATTCGAAACCACTGGCCGCCGAAGTGCTGATCGACAATGGCGAGGCCCATTTGGTTCGCAGCCGGCAGACGTTCGAAGATTTGATCCGCGGAGAGAAGGTGCTAGGCTAGAGGAATAAGATGTGAGCCGCGGAACGCCACGCAGCGCGTTCCCTACAATGGTACTGTAGGGAACGCCCTCTGTGGCGTTCCGCGTGCGCCGATGGAGTTACGCAATGAAAATGATCATCGCCGTTATCCAGCCGACGAAGCTGAACGCGGTGCGCAATGCGCTCAATAAACTCGAAGTTACGCGGATGACCGTCTGCGATGCCCAGGGGTATGCCCGGCAGCGAGGGCGGACCGAATTGT
Source organism: Pirellulales bacterium (assembly GCA_963738955.1). Lineage (GTDB taxonomy): Bacteria > Planctomycetota > Planctomycetia > Pirellulales > DATAWG01 > DATAWG01. The sequence continues at coordinate 122,044 of CAVTYW010000017.1, forward strand.
TTCGCGGCCACGAATACAAGACGCACCTGCTGCGGAAGATCACGCTGGAGATCGTCGTCAACGACGATTTCCTGGATCGCACGATAGAAACGATCTCCACGGTCGCGCGCACCGGTCCGGATGGAACGATCGGCGACGGGAAAATCTTCGTGCTGCCGGCGCTCGAAACGATCCAACTCTTCGGCGAAGTCCGCGGGCCGGAAGCCGTGTGAATTGTCGAAAAAGGGGACTGGCTCCGAGCCCCAGTCCAGCTTGGACCAACAATTCCGGCTCGCCACTCGGTGCCTGTCCCCTTTTTCGACGCCGGTACTATGGCAATCCTAATGCTCACGGCTGATCTGATGTTCGCCTCGCGCGTTGCCGGCGCCGCGGCGCGGATCGGCACGGCGCATGCAAACCGCCGCGACGCCCGAAATGCTGTTGGAACGACTCATGACGGCCGAACCGGGCGCCTTGGTCGTGATTGACTTGACCATCCGGGCCTTTGATCCGCGGCATTGGGTGCCGTTGTTTCGACAGGCGGTCAATCCTCCCAGCGCGATCCTTGCCTACGGTCCGCACGTGCAAGAAGGCCTGCTCGCGGCGGCCACCGAAGCTGGTTGCGACGAAGTGTTCACACGCGGCCAATTCAATGCGCGGATGGACGAAATCCTCGCGCATCGTTGATCGTGACGCCGCAAGCGGAGAAGGGGCGCGTCCTCCGAGTCCCTGCCATTGCTCTCCGCTCCCTGCTCCCTGCTCCCCGCTCCCTGCTCCCCGCCCCCTGCCCCCTGGCCCCTGACCGCTCCCCTTGACATACTTAGATTATGAGCGAAACAGGCCAAACGGGCTCCGGTGGGCTCGATCTCGATTTGTCCGGCCGCCAGGTGGGCGACTATCGGCTGCTGCGCCGGCTTGGCCGGGGCGGGATGGCCGACGTCTATCTGGCCGAACAGCAATCGTTGCGCCGCCAGATCGCGTTCAAGGTTCTCAAGCGCGAACTGGCGAAAGACGACACGTACGTCCGCCGCTTTCACATGGAGGCCCAAGCGGCCGCTGCATTGGTTCATGCGAACATCGTGCAGATCCATGAGGTCGGTTGCGCGGATGGAACGCACTACATCGCCCAAGAATATGTCGCCGGGCAGAACTTGCGCGAGTTGGTGAGCCGCCGCGGTCCGCTGGGGGCGAAGATGGCGGTGTCGGTGCTTCGTCAAGCGGCTTCGGCTTTGACCAAGGCGGCGGAGCAAGGAATCATCCACCGCGACATCAAGCCCGAGAATATCATGCTCTCGCCGGACGGAGAGGTGAAGGTGGCCGACTTCGGCCTGGCCCGCGTCATCAGCAACGGCGACACACTGAATCTTACGCAAACCGGCATGACGCTTGGCACTCCGCTCTACATGAGCCCCGAGCAAGTCGAAGGCCGCGCGTTGGATCCGCGGAGCGACATTTATTCGCTGGGCGTCACTTGCTATCACATGCTGACCGGCGAGCCGCCGTTCCGCGGCGAGACGGCCCTGAGCGTTGCCGTGCAGCATGTTCGCAAGCAACCCGATCGATTGGAAAACCGCCGGCCCGACTTGCCCACCGGTCTGTGCCGCATCGTTCATAAAATGCTCGCGAAGAAACCGAGCGATCGATATGCCGATGCTCGCGACTTGCTCCGCGACTTGCGTGCGACAGGCTTGGAAGGCTCCGACGTCGATTGGCCGGTCGAGCCGGCGGAAACGCCGACGGTCGTTGTTGGCGCAACGACGGTCGGCACCCCGTCGGAAGCGACGCGCCGCTTGAGTTCCGTGATGAAGACACAGGCGCTGGCGGTCCAGCGGCGGCGAAGTTGGCTTACTTGGTCGATGGGAGTTGTGATAGCGGCGTTTGCGATCGGGGCCGTTGCGGCGGTGCTGCCGAATCAATCGTTCCTGCTCGACGTACCGAAGGGTTCAGCGCCCGTTGTTCCAAACCAAGGCTCGGCCGCAATGCAGTATACGTACGCGACGCTGCTGGAGACCGAAGCGGCGTTCAAGAGCGTCGCCGAATACTATCCGGCGGATAAAAAGTGGGTTCCCATGGCGCGGGAACAATTGGCCGAATTGTATTTGCGGGAGGACAACTATCCCGCGGCTTTGCAAATCTTTCAAGAGTTTGCCGGCTCCGACAAGATTGAGGATCGCCAGCGTGCATTCGGCTTTGCGGGCGAGTGCGTCGTCTATTCGCTGCAACATAAACAAGAAGAGAGCGCTCAGGCCGCGGCCAAATTGGGGAATTTGGCCAACGGATTGGAGCCCGACAAATTGGAACGCCTTCTCGACCGCCAAATGGTTCGTCTGGTTGGCACCGCTTTGCGGAAGAACCAAAATGCGATGAACAAGCAACAGTCGTCGGAATGGGACAAATGGCTCGACGCTCATTTCAACGAGTCCACGCCGCCGTCGAATTGAACACGCCGAATTGAACACGCCGAATTGATTTAATGTCCTCCGATCCGCAATTGCCGCCCGGTTTTCCCGCCACTCGGCTGCGCCGCTTGCGCTACCATCCGAAGGTTCGGCAGTTGGTGCGGGAGACACGGCTGGTCGCGGATAATCTCGTGCTGCCGCTGTTCATCCATGCCGGCAGCAACGTCCGTCGGCCGATCGATTCGCTGCCTGGGCATTTTCAACTGTCGGTCGATCGGTTGGACGAAACGATTCACGCGGCAGTCGAATTGAAGCTGGGCGGAGTGCTTTTGTTCGGCATTCCGGACCACAAAGACGCGACTGGAACCGATAGCACGAGCGACGACGGAATCGTGCAACAAGCGATTCGCGCCATCAAGCGGATCGCTCCCGAATTGCTTGTCGTGACCGATGTCTGCCTTTGCGAATACACCGATCACGGCCATTGCGGCATCGTCAATGACTCGCACCGGCCGGCCCGATGTCGATAACGATGCGACGCTGGAACTGCTCGCCCGACAATCCGTCAGCCACGCGCGGGCCGGCGCCGATATGGTTGCGCCCAGCGGCATGATGGATGGCATGGTCGGCGCGATTCGTGGCGGGCTCGATGTCGCCGGACTGTCGCATGTGCCGATCATGAGCTACGCGGCGAAATACGCCAGCGCCTTTTACGGCCCGTTTCGCGAGGCTGCCGGCAGCGCACCGCAATTCGGCGATCGTCGCGGATATCAGATGGACCCCGCCGCCGCGGCCGCTCAGGCGCTGCGCGAAGTCGAATTCGATCTGGCCGAAGGCGCCGACATCATCATGGTCAAGCCGGCGCTGGCGTATTTGGATATCATCCGCGACGTGGCGGCCGCGTTTCCGGGCGTTCCGCTGGCTGCGTACAACGTGTCGGGGGAATATAGCCATGCTCAAGGCGGCTGCCAAAAACGGCTGGCTCGATGAACGTGCCGCCGCCTTGGAATCGCTCATTGCCATCCGCCGCGCAGGCGCGTCGATCCTGCTCACCTATTGGGCCCTCGACGCCGCCCGCTGGCTCGCCGAGAATTAAACGAATGAATCGCAACAAAAGCATTGCCGCATTCCAGCGGGCGAAGCGCTCATGCCCGGCGGCGTGAATAGCCCGGCGCGGGCGTTCGGCGGCGTCGGCGGCGAGCCGATCTTTTTCCAGCGCGGCGAGGGCGCTATCTCTACGATCTCGATGGCAATCGATACATCGACTACATCGGCTCATGGGGTCCGATGATCTTGGGACACGCGCCATCCGCGCAGTGGTTGCGGCCGTGCAAACCGCCGCCGAGCGCGGCACCAGCTTCGGCGCTCCGACCGAGGCGGAAAGCGAATTGGCGGAGTTGATCATCGCCGCCGTGCCGTCGATCGAAAGCGTGCGGCTCGTCAGTTCCGGCACCGAGGCCACGATGAGCGCCTGCGATTGGCGCGCGGCTTCACGGGCCGCGACTTGGTCGTGAAGTTCGCCGGAAACTACCACGGGCACGTCGATAGCTTGCTTGTCGCCGCCGGCAGCGCGGCGGCGACGTTGGGCGTGCCGAATTCGCCGGGCGTCACCGCCGGCCACTGCTCGTGACACGCTCGTGCTCCCCTACAACGATCCGGCCGCGCTTGCTGCAGCTTTCGTTCGTCACGCCGGCCGAATCGCCGCGTGATCCTCGAACCGATCGTGGGGAATATGGGCGTCGTGCTGCCGCGGATCGAGTTTCTGCAAACGGCTCGGCGGTTGACCGAGCGCGATGGGGCGCTGTTGATTTTCGACGAAGTGATGACCGGATTCCGCGTCGCGTATGGCGGGGCGCAAGAGTTGTTCGGCATTCGGCCCGATCTGACGACGCTGGGCAAGATTGTCGGCGGCGGATTGCCGGTCGGAGCGTATGGCGGCCGGGCCGACATCATGGACCATATTCTTCCCGCCGGCAAAGTGTTTCAAGCCGGCACGCTCAGCGGAAATCCCTTGGCGACGGCCGCGGGCATCGCCGTTCTCAAACTGCTGCGCGACGAATCGCCCTATCCGCGCTTGGAGCAGCTTGCGTCTCGACTGGCCGCGGGCCTCGAATCCGCGGCAGTCGCGGCGAACGTGCCGCACACGTTGGCCCGAGTCGGCAGCATGATGACGTTGTTCTTCAGCGGCGAACCGGTCAGCGACTGGCCGACGGCAAGCCGCTGCGACACCGCTCGCTATGGCCGCTATTTCTGGAAATTGATCGACCGGGGCGTCTACATGCCGTGCAGCCAATTCGAGGCCTTCTTCGTCTCGGCGGCGCATAGCATGGAAGATATCGACGCGACCGTCGCCGCCGTGGCGGAATCGTTGCGCAGCGGTTCGCTGTGATTACGAGCTTGCTATCTTTCCGAACGACAGCAAGTTAAACTGTTGCGAGCCCACCTGAATTCGCCCCATTCTTTCGCCGGCCGGATTGCTCGGCCGGCGTGTCGCTCACCAACCGAGGCGTCATCATGCACAACCGTTTGCTAATTGCCCTGTCGTTCGCAATCCTATTCGGACTTTTCGACCGCGCCATGGCCGACGATGCCAAAACCGACGCCTCGAAACCGGCGGGGTCGCAACAATGGCTGACCTTGGACGGCAAGCAAGGGCCGGGAAAAGGAAAGCACATCGTTTTCGTTACCGGGGCCAATGAATACAACCCGGAGTCGGGCCTCCCGATATTGGCCAAAATTCTCGCCGGCCAACACGGCTTCGATTGCACCGTGCTCTTCACGTTGAACAAAGCCGGCGAAATCGATCCGAACACGAGCGACAATTTGCCGGGCCTCGAAGCCCTCGATCATGCAGATCTGATGATTATCCTCGCCCGATTCACCAAGCCGACCGACGAGCAAATGAAGCACGTCGTCAGCTACCTCGAAGCGGGCAAGCCGGTGATCGGCATGCGCACCGCCACGCACGCGTTCGCCTATCCCGGCAATAGCCACAGCATCTACAAGAAATTCAGTTGGGACAACCACGACCGGGCATTCGAAGGAGGTTTTGGGCGGCAGGTGTTGGGAGAAACCTGGATCACGCACCATGCGCCCAACGGCAGCACGAGCACGCGCGGCCTGTTTGCCAAGGGAGCGGCGGATGATCCGATTCTTCGCGGCATCGGCGACGGCGAAATCTGGGGCAGCACCGGCGTGTATGGAGTCCGCCTGCCGCTGTTGGCCAATTGCAAGCCGCTCCTGTATGGGCAAGTGATCGAGGGAGGAAAGCCGACGGGCAAGCCGGCCGTCGGCAAGCTCAACGATCCGATGATGCCGATCGCCTGGACTCGAACCTATTCGTTGACCGAGGGCAAAACCGGCCGAGTTTTCACCACCACGATGGGCAGCGCCGACGATTTGATCAAAAGCCCCGCGCTGCGGCGGATGTTGGTCAATGCTTCGTATTGGGCAGTCGGGATGGAAGACAAGATTCCGGCAAAGGCCAGCGTCGATCTGGTCGGCCATCCGACACAGACACTCAAGAAGGGAACGAAGCCGGCCGACTTGCAGCAGCAATAACCGCGCGGAATCGCGGAAGCTCGATACGGCGATTGATATGGCAACGAAAGGAATATCACGATGCGGGCATCGTTTGTTTTCCACACAATCGTTCTGCTGACAATCCTCTCGATTCCGAGTGGACTTGCCTTGAATTCCGCGGAATGCGCCGCCGCCGATCCGTCGCCTGCCACGATTTTCGACTTGAAGACGATCCCCTTCCACGCCGGCGAATTCACCAACAAAGACAACCATAAAGTCTCCGCCGGCACGATCGAATCGATCGACGACGCCAAGTTTGGCAAGGCAATGAAACTTTCCTTCGTCGAAGGCGCAAGCGGCGGGTTTATGATGGCCCATATTCCGTCAACCGCCGGCTGGGATCTCGCCGATGGATTCAGTTTTTGGATCAAGGGCGATGGCTCGAGCCATTGGGGCGGCATCGAGTTGATCGACAAGGACAACTTCGCGCTGCGCTACGCCTATTGCTTCCCGATCGATTCAACCGAGTGGCGAAAAATCGTCGTTGCCTGGCGTGATTTGGTGCCCGAACTTGCCGGCCCGTCGCTCGGCGTCAACGGCGGCTACGATCCAAATGGGTTCGGCTATTTTTCGTTCGGCAAATGGTTTTTTTGGCGCGAATATCCGGCAGAATCGTACACCGTCGGCCCGATTGCTTTGGAGTCGAAGATCGACGCCGAGCCGGCGCCGCCCATCGAGCCGGGCCTAAAACGCGTGGCCGCGAAACTTCGCCAGCACAAGCCGATCACGATCGTCACGATGGGCGATTCGTTGAGCGATCCGCATCATTGGTCAAATCATCCGATCCTTTGGTCGGGATTGTTGGTTAAAGGGATCAAAGACCACTTCGATAGCACGGTGACGTTGGTCAACCCGGCGATCGGCGGCACGACGCTCAGCCAAAATATCGCCATCATGCCGCGCTGGAACAAAGAAGCGCCGTCGCCCGATTTGGTCACCGTTTGGTTCGGCGGGAACGACTGGGATTCGAACGTGCGTGGCCCTCGGTTTGCCGAGTATCTGCGACTCGCCGTCGATCAGATGCGCCGCCAGACGCACGGCAGCGCCGATATTCTGCTGATGACGACGCTGCCCGGACATGCCCGCTGGGAAACGATGAAGGAATTGGAGCAGGCCGTGCGCGAAGTCGCGGCCGAGAAGAAAACCGGTCTTGTCGATATCGCCGGCGAATTTCGCAAGGCGCCGTCGGCCGACGCGGCGAGCAAACTGCAGTATTGGGGCTGGGACAACGTCCATCTCGGCGCGAAGGGTCACGAAATCGTCGCCGCCGCGGTGATCAAAGCCATCGAAACCGATCAGGCGGGGACGGTAGAGAAATAGCACCGCACGAAAAAAGTGCCGAGCGAAAGATAAGTGAGCTTGCCCGTTCCTTGGGAACGCGGTTGCAGGGAACGGCCTCCGTGCCGTTCCGGGCCAACGCGTGTCCCCGGAACGGCACGGAGGCCGTTCCCTAAAGACTCTTCATCACACTCCCAAAATCGTGCAAAGCGATTAATCGGCCGTTAGCCAGTTGTATTTCCAGATCGGGTTGCCGCACTGCGGGCATTCTTCGCCGATGTCCATCAGCCGGCCGTGGCAGGCATGGCAATCGGCGATGCTGGCCAGCCAGGTCATTTGGCGTTTTCGCGTCTCCTCGGCTCGCGGATGGTCGCCGAAGGCCAGCGCCGTGATGATCGAAATGGCAAGCGGCAAAAGTCGATACATCACCAGCGGCGCTCGCACCGCCTCGGGATGCACTTTCTGCAACTGGCTGGAAAAGACTCGCCGGCGATCGTCGGGCGATTTCGAGCGATACAAACCAAGCCGCTGGACAACGGCCGGCGAAGCGATAGCGTCGCCCAATCGAAGTCGGCCGAGCCAATCCATGCACCACGCGTCGGCGCTGATGTAATGGTTGGCGACGGCGTCGGTCGTCGATTCGGCGATTTGGTAGATTTCGATTTCGGTCTTGGTGTTGGCTTCGCTTTTCAGCGACGAAGCCGGCATCAACATCGAGTCGAGCCCGAAGAGAGTTTCCACGTCGCCGTGAATGCGCGTGAACAAAAGATCGCGCAACATGCTCAGCCCATCGGCCAAACGATTGACGACGTCGGCGCCATCGCCGCGCTGCTCGTGTCGATCGAACTCAGCGGCGGCGTTGACCCGTCGTTGACAGCGGTCTTGCGTGCTCATTTTTGGCCTGCGGTTGCCGATTCGGTCGGATTTCCCTCTCTTCTCATTTTACTCTGGCGCGGCAACGAGAGGCAGGCGTGCTTTGCCGGACATAGCAATCAAACTGGCAAGTCGGGCACGAGATTCGGCGAAGAATTGCGAATGGTTGATCTTGACCGACCTATCGAATCCGCCTACCGTTCCAGCCCTTATCGATGCGCAGGCCGTCGTTCGTTGCGGCAATTCGTCATGCGACTCCGGTTCAGTGGCTCGCTCCGCTTGCTTTTCAAGGAAACCGCGTATGAAATGGACGTTAGTCTTGCTGGGCGTGGCGTTGGGAATTGCTGGCAATAGCGGCTGCACCGGCTGCTGCCGTGGTTACGGCACGACCTACGCCCAGCCCGCCTATCCTGCCCCGGCTTGCGGATGCGCGACGACTCCTCCGGTGGTTTATCAGCCGCCGGCGGTTGTCCAAATGCCCGCGACTTGCTCGCAATGCACTCCGGCTTGCGGCTGCCAGTAATGCGGCGGCGGCCGACTCTCGCCAACGCTTGGCAGAAGGGGGCAGTCCCCGGCGGTTCACTGCGGCAGTAGCTGAAACGGGAAAACGACGCGAACGGCATCGTCCGTCGCTGCGTCGGCTGGCGGGCCAGCGTCGCGCGCCGAAGCAAGCGCGGCCGTCAATTCGGCCAATTCCAGCCCAAAGTATCTTGGCACATTTGGCCCGATCCGCTGCTGGGTCATTCTTAAAAGCTCTTCGGCCCGGCGAAGATGCCGTCGCCAGCCGTCGGGACGTCCTTCGCGGGCTTTTACTCCTGCGGCGGCAATCTTGATGAGCGCCTTGAAGAAGTCGCCAGCAGTTCCGCCGCGGCCGCTTGCGTGCCACAGCGATTCCCAAGTCTCGTGGGCTTCCCAATAATAGCCGTGGTTGAAGAGATCCACGGCGAAGCAAAAAGCCTGCGAATCTCGCCAAAGTTCGGATGGCGCGCAGTTCGGCTTTTCCGGCACTTGGCCAAAGCTATGGCCGCGTGGGTCGCCGATCGGGTGAGGAAACCGCCCAGTCACGTAGGAATAGGACGGAAATGAGACGGCAGGAGCGTATCGCGTCGTTGGATTCGCGCGTGGAGAATTGGGCATGGAGCGCGTCCGGCCGCCGATCGCGACGCGGCGGTGCGGAATGGCGCACGGCTATTAAACGGCAACTGCCGCCATGAGCCGTGCGACTACTACAAAATGCCGCCGTGCGTGCGATAAGGCGTCATGTGCGATGGCTGATCGAGGAACCAAAAGCGTTCCCATTCGTCCAGCAGCAATCGCAAATCTTCCGACGTATTCAGCAATTCGTCGGTCCGCCGGGGTGGATCGGCCGAGTATGCCGGCAGAATACACCCGCTGTTGGCGGCCAGCGAAAGCCCGAGGGTCGCAGCCAATAAGAGCCTGCGCATCGAAACAACTCCTCCCTGAGACTTCAAGCACGCCGCGCGGATGGCGGAGTGGAACCTTGTGCAGCGTCCTGCTGCTGTCGCGACGATTGATTGAACGAGAACTGCCCTTACGCCCGCCGTCGTTCACAAAACCTCGACCGAGGCGTTGCTGCGAACCGGAAGCGTAAACACACGAACGACGAGAACCGAAAACTGAATTGTTTGGTCGAACGACCGATTACCGCAAGGCTGATGATGAGTCCGCTGGCCCTACGGGAAGCGAGACATTACCGTTTTCCGCTAGTTGCGCCGAGAGCAAATTTTTCCTGAAACTTGGCTGGACGCCGGCGAATCCTATCCGACGGGTCGAGTCGAGTAAGCCGGGGCGGGATTTGGCGCCGCCGGGGCTGGACGTTGTATTGTGTCTGGGTTTTGGAGGGCAGCCTGGGGCGGACCATTGGAATCACTTGCATTCCGGACCGCCGCTTGGCGCTCTAACTCCCTGACCCGTTCTTCCATTTCTTTGCCCGGCTTGAAAGTGACTACGAATTTCTCGGGAACGCTAACTTTCGCTCCGGTGCGGGGATTGCGGGCCTTTCGGGCGGCTCGCTGTTTGACCTCAAAGACGCCGAAGTTTCGCAATTCGATCCGACGTTCCTCGACCAGCGTTTCGACGATGGCGTCGAAGGTCTTCTGGACGATTTCCTTGGTCTTGAGCTGAGTCAGCCCAATCTCTTCCGATATCGTTTTGACGATCTCTTTCTTGGTCACGACTTCGATTCTCCTCTTAGAGGTAGCGGCCGGAATGCGGCTAGCGCCGCGTCCGCGCTCGATCGCCGAGTCATGCTCCAAGTGTAGGTGGCATAAGAAGTAGTGTCAAGCTGAATCGCTCTATGTCTTGCAATGACCGTGTGGCATTTGAACTACGCTTGGAATGATCTCGTTTTCCGGTTTGGAGCCCGAAAAACGACGATAAGTATCAATTGTCAAAGAGCTTAGCAGTCTACAGGCTGCGCCGATTGTCCGGTCTTCGCTACGCAAGCGTCTGACTGGTTTCGAGTTAGGCGTGAAACCGGCCCGACTTGCTGGAAAGCGCGGCAGCAGGTCGCTATTCCTGCTGCCCACCATTATCGGCCGATACAACCGGCAAACTTTATCCAGACCGAAAAATCTGAGCAGGGAAGTTGGAGTCGAGACTTTTGGCCGGGATCAGTCGTGGCAGCCTGAAGCGCAAGCGAAGGAGGCACCGCAAGGCTTGCGCCCGTTGAATTCCTTCGCTAACGCATCAGGCTTGTGTGCGACGTGGCATGGTTGCTTCAGAGACGGAATAGGGCTGCCTGCTGAAGCACCTTTTCCAACGGCACCAAGTTGCCCTGGCCGCTGCCGGGGCAGACTTCGCACGTCTGCTGCCATGCTTCGGGAGTGCGGATGTTCGATTCCCAGAAGGGCCAGGTGCGGCATTGCCGCGGTCGGTCTTCGTAGACCGTGCAGCGGCGGCTCTTGTTGTCGAAGAAGACGCAATCGCCGTTGGAAAACTCGACCAGGCTCTTGCGAATGCCCACCAACCGGACGTATTTCTCCTCGAAATCAGCGACGGCAAGCTTGAACCTGGCCGCCAGGGCTTCGATCTCCCCTTTGTTGACCCAGACGAAGCCCGGCGCGCCGTGCAACAATTGCCGCACTGGGTGCATTTGAATCGCAAGCCGTCTTTGAACCAAGGGCTGTCGTTCATGGGGAAATATGCTCGATGAAAATCACGTGATTGCGTTCGCGGCCAATTCCGCCACAGCCGCAATCGCTGCGTCGATTTCGGCCCTTGTGTTGAAGGCTCCGACGCTGAAGCGAACCGTTCCGCCGTGGGCTAGTGTGCCCAAATTCTCGTGCATTGCCGGGCGCAGTGTAGCCCACCGCGAACTTGAACGCCAAACGTCGCGTCGAGCAGCATCGCCGCCTCTTGTGGATCGTAAGCCGCGAGATTGAAGCTGGCAACGCCAACTCGCTGAGTCGGCTTGGCCGGGCCATAGAGCGTCACGCCAGCGATTTCCCGCAAATGGTTGCGCAGCCGATCCGCCAGGTTGGATTCCCGTGCCGCGATCGCGTCGATTCCTTCGTGCTCCAGAAACTCGATGGCCGCAGCCAGACCCGCCAGCCCTGGCATGTTCAGATTGCCGGATTCGTATTTGTCGGGCAGCGAATCGGGCTGGCGATCCTCCTGACTGCGAGTTCCGGTCCCGCCCTGGCGAAAGCTTTGTAATTCGCGCTCGCGGCCATCGCGAATGTAGAGAATTCCCGTTCCCAAGGGACCGAGCAGACCCTTGTGACCAGGAGCCGCGAGGAAATCGGCCCCGATGTCGTTGACCGCGATCGGCAGATGGCCGATGGTTTGGGCCGCGTCGATCAGCAGCGCCACATTATGTGCGCGAGCGATTTGGCCCACTTCCCGCACCGGTTGAATCGCGCCGGTTACATTCGAAGCGTGGACCAACGCGATCAGCCGCGTGGTGGGCCGCAAAGTCGCGACGGATGTCGCCGGGATCGACCAATCCGGCCGCATCGCAGGGAACGCGAGTGACGACAATCTGCCGCCGCTCGACTAGTTCGCTGAGCGGCCGAAGCACCGAATTGTGCTCCGCGGCGGTGGTGACGACGTGATCGCCCGCGCGGAGCCAACCATGCAAGGCGAGATTCAAGCCGTCGGTGCCGCTCGCGGTAAAAACGATTTGTCGCGGTTCGCCGGCTCCGATTAGCCGAGCAATGCCATTGCGAGCCGCCGTGACGATTCGATCCGCTTCCAAGCCCGCGGCATAAGCCCCGCGTCCGGCAGCGGCGCCGATCTCGCGTTGATACCGATCGACGGCCCAATAGACCGAACCCGGCTTGGGCCAGCTTGTGGCGGCATTATCGAGGTAGATTCGGCGGGGCGGCATGGACATCGTATTTCGTTCCCGTCTCGTCGATTCATTGATATGGCGATCAATGAACGGACGGGAAAATTACATCCAACAACAACAGCACAGCGGCAATCGCAAAAAACACCAAATAATAGATTCCTGCGCCGACTGCCGCCCCGACGAGCGGCCTGCCCGAAAAGTATCCCAGTGCAGCACCAGTGACCAACGAAATTGGGAGACCGAGCAGCAGAAAACGCCCCATCAGTCCGATATCCGGAAAGATCGAAAAGAGCCATGCGTCGATGCAGAACAACGCCATCGTTGCCAACATCCAGCGCAGCGAGAACTGAAGGCGCCCGTTCATCGTCGCATTATACCAAGGGATCAGCCGCCGATCTGATACATGGCCCGTTGCGGCTTGACGAAATCGGGGGTGCCGATACCGTGCCCGGCTCGTTTGCGCCGACGGCGGATCGAGCGAGATCGGCCAATTCGCTGTCGGTGCCGCCGCCGCGCAACAGCGCGAGCGTCCCACTCAGTTGTCGAGAATAAGCAGTTGCGAATCTGACCCTCGGCCGTGAGCCGCAGCCGATTGCAGTTGCCGCAAAACGAATGAGTGACGGGGTTGATGAATCCGACCCGGCCGCCGCCATCTTGATATTGAAAATCGGTCGCCGGCTGCCTCGGATCGTCGGCGACGACACGTTCCAGGAGACCGACTTCGCGTTCGATCATCGCGCGGACATCGTCCCCCGAGAGAACCTGTTCGTTTTGCCAGCCGCCGTCGGCATCGAGCGGCATGTATTCGATGAAGCGGAGTTCGAAACCATGCTGCCGGGCGAACCGCGCCAGCGGAACGACTTGCGCCTCCGTCAGTCCGCGGATCGACACGGCGTTCAATCGAATTCGACGAAAGCCGACCCTTTGCGCCGTTAGAATCCCGTCCAACACTCGATCCAATCCCTTGCGGCGGGCGATTTGCCGGAATGTCGATTCATCGAGGGCATCTAAACTGATATTCAAGCGATGCAGACCCGCCGCGTGCAGCTCGGCTGCAAGTTCTGGCAGAAGCAATCCATTGGTGGTCAGCGCCAGGTCGGCGATGCCGGAGATCGCAGCCAAGCGGCGGACAAGTTCCGCGATCCCGCTGCGCACCAGCGGCTCGCCGCCGGTGAGCCGGATTTTGTTGACACCCAGACCGACCACGACACGAACAAATCGTTCGATCTCCTCGTAACTCAGCAATTCATGGCGCGGTTTGAACTGCACGTCGTCGGCCGGCATGCAATAGAAACACCGCAGGTTGCAGCGGTCGGTGACGCTGATTCGCAAGTTCGTATGAATGCGGCCAAAGCCGTCGACGAGCGTCATGCAAAGAGCTTCAAAGAAGAATTAGACGGCAGGGGATGGAGAATCGGTGTTTTTCAAGTCCGCTGGCCCTGGATGAACCCAATCGCTGCTGCCATCGGACCAATTCTCGCGTTTCCAGATCGGAACAGTCTCTTTCAAAGTATCAATCAACCAGTGTCCGGCGGCGAATGCCACGCCGCGGTGCGCCGAACTCACGGCCACCGCCACGCTCGTCGCGCCGATTTCAACGTGACCGAGTCGATGCACCAGCGCAGCCTACGAGCGGCCACCGCTGCCGAGCCTCGGCTTCCAGGCGGGCCAACAATTTGCTCGCCATTTCATTATACGCTTCGTAGTCGAGCGATGCGGTCGGCCGGCCATCGGATTGGTTTCGTGCGGTGCCCAAGAAAAGCAACACCGCTCCCGCCGCCGGAGACGCCACTTCAGCCAAGACAATCGCGGGATCAATTGCTTCGGTCGTCAGTCGGATCATCGTGAGCCCGCCATGAACGGTTGGGCGCGAATCCAACTTCCACCATGAAGTTTGGCCAATTGTGTGCACTGCCAATTGAGGTGCCGCAGGTAAGCTAGCAATGGCTTGGGAGCCCCAGCGGCTGACGAGAGTCAGGAGTCACTGCTAGCGAGGGCGCGACGAAAACGGATCGGCCGTGTCGCCGGAGGCGGCTGGTCTGCTCGTCGCCGTTCGCTCGGCATGCGGCGGTCGCTCCAAATCCGAGGCGCTACAGCTAGCAGCGCCATCGCAGCAGGCTTCGGTGAACAAATCGTGGATCAATTCATCGCTATCGACCAAGTCTGGAAACCGTTCTAGCAAGCTTAAAACTTCTTGCTTTTTCATGACGCCCTCCAAGCGTGAACTGTACTCCCTCTCGACTGCGCCGCATCTTGGAGCAGCCGCAATCCGCCTGCCCTATTTTATCCACCACTGACTGGCGGAATGCAAGCCACAGCGTCCCCCTCAGCGAGGGGAATTTGGTCGGAAGCATATTCGGAGTTAACGGCTATGAGGATCTGGCTCATTAGGGTGTCTAGTCCAGGTATCCTGGCTTTCAGTCGGCTCCGGAGTTCACCTACGGTAGCTCCCGCGGGCAGCTCGACGACGACCGTCTCGGCGCCGTAAACCTCACGGGCCAAAGCAAATAATCTTACTGTAACATTCATACGACGACTCAAGTGACAAACAAATCCTCGCCACGGCCGGTCATTTTGTCAGCGAATTCCGGCATCAATCCATACGCCAGCGCCAGCACTTTCAACGGATGCAGCGTTGGTTTGTGGGTGCCTTGCTCCATCTGCATCTTGCAAGCACTGCATTCGGTCGTGCCGGCTTGAATCTCCGGCTTTCGCATGTGCGAGATCAAATCCCAGCCGGCGCGAATACTGTTGCGGTAGTTGGCACGCTTCAATCCATAGGTGCCGGCCATTCCCGAGCATCCTTTTTCCATTCGCTGCACTCCCAAAGCGGGAATCAATCGGAGCAGGCTTTCCGCCGGCGCCGTGGTCGCGGCCGTCAAGCCCGTCGGCAATTCTCCGCCCGTCAGCGCCTTGCTATGGCACGGCATGTGGTAAGCCAGCGCCGCATTAACGGGCTGGAAATCAAGTTGAAGGTTTCCGTTTTGATGGAGGCGCCACAGATACGTGCAAGCTTCGACGGTTCCGGCCGCGACCAGCCGAGCTTCGTCGTCGTCGATCAGATTCAGATACTCGTGCGTCAGGCAAAGGGCGGTCGAGGGCTCAGTCACCACGATTTGATAGCCTTGCCGAACGGCTTCTGCCAGCAGCGGAATGTTTTTGGCCGCCAATCGCCGCGCCGGTTCGACGACGCCCATCGAGATCATTCCCATGCCCGATGGATGCTGGTTCGGCGGCACGTAGACGGCGACGCCGTTGTGTTCCAGCACGGCGACCAAGGCCTCGGCCAGCTTAGGGTCGTGATAGTTCGCATACGTATCGACGAAGTACAGCACCTTGCGGCCGCTCCGCCGAGTTGGCTTGGTCAATCGCCTTCGAGCCGCCAGCCTCAAGAAGCTCGACGAAGCGAATCGCGGCAACTTTCGTCCATGAGCGATTCCCAGCAGTTTCTCCAACACCCAACGAGCCTGCCGATTGCCGACCGCCCAATTGGCCAGCGGGCTGAACCGGCTTCCCCAAGCGCTCAGCAGATCGAATCGAGCCAGCAGCCAATCGCTCGGCCGCAACCCGTTGATTGCGACGTAGGCCGCCTTTGCTTCGATCATCAGCTTGGGAATGTCGACTCCCGCCGGGCATTCCAGCCGGCATTGATGACAATTGACGCACAAATCGGCGACTTCTTTCAAGTCGTCGGTCGCCAGTATCGCCGGATCGAATCTGCCGGCCACAACGCCGCGGATCAAGTTCGCTTTTGCCCGCGGAGAAGCTTCTTCTGCCGGGTTGGCTCGGAAGATCGGGCACATTCGCAAATCGCTCGACTGGGCCCGGCAAACGCCGCAACCATTGCACCCCCGCGCCGTGGCGGACATCTCCGCGGCGGTCCAATTCAAATGCATTTCGAGCGACATTGCGCTCGGAAGTGCGGCGGCGTTTTGCTTTTCACGTCCGTTCGTCGCCGCCGAGTCCGTGGGGCGAGATTCGGTTTTGCTCCCCACGGACAGAGCGGCACCAAAACCACGCGAGCCAGTCAAACCGGTCGTGCCGCCGCCTGCGGCCAGATTGACTTCCGGTAACGGCGTTTGCGGTCGCAGATTGCGCGTGAGAGAGCGCCCTTCGTCACCGACGATCTTGCCTGGATTCAAGATGCCGAGCGGATCGAAGATTTGCTTGACTTCGCGAAAAACGTCGTAAAGCTCGCCGAATTGCTGTCGGATAAACGGTGTGCGGCTCAGGCCGTCGCCATGTTCGCCGCTGATTGTTCCTCCGACCTCGAACACCTCGCGATATAAGTCGGCCGCGAGATCCTCCATCTTGCGAACATCCTCGGCGTTCGTCAGATCGAGAAACGGCCTGACGTGAAGCTGGCCATGGCCAACGTGCCCATACAGCGACGCGGTCACCTGATGTCGCTTCAATGTGTTTTGCATGCGCACGAGAAAATCGAGCAACGCGGGGGGCGGAACCGCCAAATCCTCGACGAACGGCAACGGCCGCGTCGAGCCTTTCATGCGATGCAGCGTCGGCACGACGCGTCGAGCCAATTGCCAGTAGATTTCGATTTCCTCGCGATCGAACGCTTGCCTGGCATGAAAGGCTAGATGCGTTCTGCGTCGCACTCGATCGACGGTTTGCGTCAGACGATCGCGCACCGCGACGGAATCGTCGCCGGATTGCTCGACCAATAGCAACGCTTCCGTCTCGGCCGGCACTAACAGCGCATATTCGGGATAATTCTCCCGCGCGAGGCTCAAATGCCGGCGGTCGAGCAGATCGCAGGCGCATGGCTCGAACCGGAGAATCTCTTGCACGGCTTGGCCGCCCGCTCCAGCGACTCGAAAAACATTATTCCGACGCCCCGATGCCGCGGCGGAACTACCGTCGCCAACGTCGCCTCGGTAATCAACGCCAACGTCCCTTCGCTGCCGGACAACAGCCGCTCCAAATGCAAGTTGCCCGCATCCAATACGTCGGTCAATTGATAGCCAGAGCGATTCTGCAAGGTTTTAGGACTTCGATCAGCAATAAGCTGCGCTCGCTGCGTCAACAGGTCGGCCAGACGGCGAACCATTTCTTGCCGACGCGACGTCGCGGTTGTATCGTCGGCTGCCGGTATCGGCTCGCGGCCTACTTCCCAGACCGTGCCATCGGCCAGCACCACCTGCAAGCTTTTCACATGACGCCGGGCCGAACCATATTGCAACCAATGGCTTCCCGAAGCATCGATGGCCACGACGCTGCCGATCGTCGTCACCAAACTCATTGCCGGATCGGGCCCGAAGAGCCGTCCGCTCGCCGCCAGATGCTGATTCAAGACGGCATGAACCATGCCCGGCTGCACGCGAACTTGATCGTCGTCAACGCGAATAATCCGCCGCATATAGCGACTGAAGTCGATCACCAATCCACGCCCGAGTGATTCGCCGGCCAAGCCCGTGCCGGCTCCGCGCGCTTGAATCGGGATCCGCTTTTCCGCGGCATACTGCACGCAAGCCACGACGTCGGCCGTGTTGCGGGGCCGGACAACGCCGAGCGGACGAATTTCGTAGATGCTTGCGTCGCTGGCGTAAAGCTGCAAGAAGACGTCGTCGCAGCGCACGTCGCCGCGAACCAGCCCGCGCAAATCGTCCTGTATGCGTTGCCGCTCCGGGTCCATCAGTCCGCCGCTTGAAGAGAGCGTGCTTGTTGAAAATGGGGATTGGCTCTGAGAGCCAAACTTGGTTTGCAGTAGTTCATGCGCCGCCGTGAGGTGCCCGTCCCGTTTTTCAACACCTACTCAGCGATGCACCGTCGTTTGCCCACGCTGCTGCTCCAATCGAGCCTTTTGCTGGCGGTGCCGCTCGTGGGTTTCGAGATTGAAGGGCCCATGAGAATCTTGCCCCGCCGAGCCTCGATACTGAGCGCCGCAGCGATAACACATCAGCGCATTGGGAACCACAAGATACAAAGCCAAGTCGACGAGCGCAGTGGCGAACAAGATCGCAAACGTCAGGTTGGTTTGATGAAATCCCCAACTCACGCAACTGGCGGCCAGCCCGAACACAACCAACCCAACCCCCAGCCGCTGCGGAAAATCTTTGCGCACAAACAAGTCGGCGCTCGGGCAAACCAAGCAGCGATTCAATCGGTCGCCTTCCAGCGCTTCCGGAGAAATCGAAATGCTCTGCCCGCACTCGGCGCACGCGAATTCCGTCGCGCCGGCGGGCAATTCCACTCGACTCGGTTCGTGGCAATGCGGACAAGCAAACGTCAGATTCATGGCGGCCGATGACGGATGGCTAAAGTAGTTTGCGAATCAATCCATCATAACGGATAGGTCGCATGGGCGGATAGGAGTTGCGAGGTTAGCTCGCCGATGAACACGCCGATCACCGCGACGTAGAGAATACCGGTCGCGCTTTGCGTATTGGGGATTTTGAGCGTTTGCCAGGTCATCACGGCCAAAACGCCGACGCCGATCAATCCGGCCAGCCAACGCAAGGCGACAAAGGCGATTGTCGGCGTCGAGCCGTGTTCGACTTGCAGCGCCAAGCCGGCGCCGCAAACGATGGCCCGTGCGATCGTTGCCGCCATGACCAACGCGACGAGCCGTCGCAACGGGGCCAACTCCATCGTCGGCGTGTTCAAGTACCAATGCCCCAAGAACATTGCACCGAGCACCGAACCCAACAACAATCCAGCCGTCGGTGCGTCGATCCTCTGTAGAACCGGCGTACCCGATCCGTCACTTTGCGCCCTGATCGACCATGCCCCGGCCAACGCCGCGACCGCAACCGACGCGAGCAGCGCAACGCCGGCCGTCCGCTTTTCATAGAGCCACGCAACCGCGCCGACGTAGCTCAGACCAGCCGCGACGAGCGGCAGCCAAGTTCGCTCGCTACCCGGAAGGCTGAACGTCGCCAGACTGGCTAGCACGCACATTCCCAAAATCACGTACAAATGATTCCGATAAAACCCGCTAGTCACCTTGCGCGGCGGCGTAATGGCCATCGCCACCGCGAGGCCGAATGAGGCGCGAAGCAGGAATTGGATCAGGATTGGCATCGAAGCGCCATCGCTCAAGCGTCCTCATTCGCCTTGATCTCAAGGTCGATTTCCGTGCGATGGCTGTCTGCGTAGGAAAAGGCCGCCAGAACGTCGGCGAACCGCAGGCCGCTGTACGTGCGAACGATCGATGCCGCCGAAGCGCCGGCTCTGCGGTTGACCTCGATTCCCCAAACGGGAATACGTGTACCATTCACTCGCGCCGATCCGCCGCAGATGTTCGGGGTCTTGACGATTGGCGACGCCGATGCGGCGCAATCGGGCGAAGGATCGAATCGACCGTTGATTCGGCCATACGCTCGATTTTCCCGTTTTCCATCGGGTCGTGGGATGGTTCGTGTTTTGCGCTGCTCATGTTTGAAGTATATGCTTGCGACACGAAAGACGCGACCTGAGACCACAAAAAAGTCGCAAAACTACCGCCGATTGCCGTAAATCAGCGTCATCACTTCGGAACGGCTAGAAAGATTTGCCCGGAAAATCCCCTTCATCGCCGAAGTGACGCATAAGCTGCCCGGCTTGCGCACGCCGCGGATCGTCATGCAAGAATGGCTCGCCTCGATCACCACGGCCACGCCCTTGGCGTCGAGCTCTTCGACCAACAAATCGGCGATCGTTTCCGTCATCCGTTCCTGCACCTGCGGCCGGCGAGCCACCACTTCGACGACGCGCGCCAGCTTGCTCAACCCGATCACGCGGCCATTGGGCATGTAGCCGATGTGCGCTTGCCCGATGAACGGCAGCAAGTGGTGCTCGCACAGGCTGTTGAAACTAATGTCGCGAACCAGCACGATCTCGTCGTATTTTTCCTGGAAGAATTTTTTCAGATGCTGCCGTGGATCGTCCCGCAATCCGGACAGGAGTTCGGCATACATTCGCGCCACGCGGGCCGGTGTTTCCAGCAGCCCTTCGCGATCTGGATCCTCGCCGACAGCCGCGAGTATTTCGCGCACGGCCCGCTCAATGCGCGGCAAATCGACGCCCGACGGCACTGGACGATCCTCTCCGTCGATTTCCGCAGCAATGCTACCGACACAAGAATCAGGTTTCGTTGGATTCATGGAGTTCCGTTCATGGGGTCAAACTTGTCGCGACGTTTTGAACTGGCGGCAAAGGTCGATCAGGCGTTCAGTTAAGACTGAACTCCGGTGGAAACGCCAGCCGCCGCAGCCGCGCCAAAAACGCAAGCAATTGCTCCGCGCGGCGGTCGACGCACGTCTCTTCAAGCATCCGTTCCTTGAATTCCAATTCGATATCGAGCGTGTAGGCCACAATATCGGTCAACATCCCCAGCGGAATCTGTCCCCCCAGCAATTGGTCCAACTGCTCCTGCGCTTCAGGAATCTTCGGCAAAATGCGTTTGAACGATTCCAGCAATCGGAGTTGAAGCTTCGTGCGAGCGGCGGCGCCGTCGGCGGGATAGACATCCTCGCACAATTCCACATCTGCCTCGCGGAAAGATTTTTCGGGCGGCAACTCACGCACGATCCTAATCCGCCGCAACCCCAGCACCAAGACATTGTACGAGCCCTCGCTCGTGCGATGATGCGTCGCCACGCGGCACAAGCAGCCCACGGGACGCAGCGGCGGCCGCCCTTCGTAGTCGGCTTCCCAACCCGGCGCCAACAACACCATCCCAATCAATCCATCGCCCGCCAACGCCTCTTCAAGCATCGCGCGGTACCGCGGCTCGAAAATGTGCAAGGGCTGCATCACATGTGGAAACACAATTAGATTCGGCAACGGGAACAAGCGCACCTTGCCCGAAAAACTTTCCGGCGAAAACGATAAATCTTCCGACAACACTTGAATCCCCAAAAGCCAAAAACGGACCGCCACGGAGGGCGTTCCCTACTGTTCCACCGCCGGTGGATCGAGGTGAATCTCCGGAATCAATTCCGCGTTGATATCGATCTTGGGAAATTCCTCGGTCGTCACGGCCACTTCGGCAAAACAATCGTCGAATTGCGTCAGAAACCGGTCGACGTCGAGACCCAAATGCTTCGGCCGATACGGTTCCAAATAACCACGCGTGCTCGAATACAACTTTTTGGCGCCGCGGATGTTGCCATTGCCGAAATGGTAGAGCGCCACCGCCGCCTGAATCAGCCCCTGATAAAACTTCCGCGACGGACCGCGATACTCCGTCCACAGAGCTTCCCAAATCTCATGGCTCTCGTAGAAATCGCACACGTTGAAATGCTCGATCCCTTCGAGATAGAGCGGCTCGTAGGCGTCGTCCATCGCTCGCTCCGGCAGATTAGGCATGGCAGTCCGTCGCAACAATTATAGGCGCGACAGGGCCGAGGATGCCATGCCCACGACTCGGAGATAGGGGCTCGGCCACTCGCGCAAAGAACCTACCGCCAATCCCCGCTGAGGACGAATGCGGCCCAATAATAAGGCGGCAGGCGGTGGTCGGCGTCGGACGGCTGATCGGCTTGCAGTTCGATCCCCCGGCTGGCCCCTGCTCGTATCTTGACACCTTCACGCATCAACTTGAGCTGTGCCTGGCGCAAGGCCTCGATCTTCGACATCTTTTTCGACCACAGGTTTTCATAGAAGTCGATCATCAGGCTCCGCGTTGCATCGTCGGGAATTTTCCACAACGACGTCACGGTCGTCCGCGCCTCCAGCGGTTTGAAACGCCCGTTGCAGCCCCAGCACGCCTTCGCCGCCGGCTGTCTTTCCCAACCCCGATTCGCAGGCCGACAGCGTTGCCAGATCGACGCCGGAGAGATCAAGTTCTCCGACTTCCAACGCCGTGAGAATGCCATCCCCTTTTCCGTCGACGGTCGGCTGGTTCGCGCCAGTCAGCACGATGCCGGACAAGAGGCCAGGGTGCTCACCGGTTGCTTGCTGCAACAACGCGCCGCGGTCCATGTTCGACTCCGGTTTATCCGCGAGCACGAGTGCCGAACGGACTTTCGGATCGGCGAAGAACCCATGCGTGGCGAAATGCAGATACCGGTAATTGGGGGCCGCTTCGCGCACTGCTTCGGCCGTCGCCTGCCGCTGGCGCAATTGCTTGATTTTCCCATCGGACACTTTCTGCTCGAAAGAATCGCGGATGGCGTCGATCTCGCCGCGCGTGCCGGGCAAGGGGATCCATTTTAATCCGCCGTCCCGAACGGCGCACGCCCCGGTCGCTCGCGCACACGCCAACTGGTTGCGTTTTGCTCGGCCCGCCCTCAATCATCGCGGCGCGACAGCAAGGTCGCGATGCTTGCGCACCGCGACCTATGCGCGAGTGGGTTGTCACATCGACCACGCAAAACGCAGTTCGTGCGCCACCGCCGCCCGTAGGAGCTGGCAGTGTTCGTGTTTTCCACACTGCATAAATCCTTACGCAGCCAAAGGGCCGTGACTAAACCGCACGGCAGGTTGCGGCCGCGACGGGAGCATCCAAGCTCCAACCACGTCCGCCCGAGTCTTCCAACTCCGCTCGTGACGAGGGCACGCGACCCGGAAAGGTCCCACTCACGCCCTATTGACGAGTGTCGTACTCACTCGAAGCACGGTGGATATCGTGTGACAAAAAACCTTCGCTCGCGCTTCAGGCTTCCCTTCCCTCGCTAACGCTTCGGGTTGGTGTTCCTTCGCTTGCGCTTCAGGCTTTCGTGTCACGATCTCCTCCAGCTTCGAGCATCGGCGGCAGCGCACTGGGTTATCATCCCCACGGGGAAGCCCACTTTTACCCACACTGTGAACGGCACGCGATCGGTTTTTGATGCAACGTTTTTCATCTCGAACTTCTCACGCATCGCTCGGGCTCTACCTTGATAACCCCAAGGTGAGCGGGGAAGGGGCCTGAGGATCCACGACTCGGTTCTCACTACCTCGGTCTGTTTTGCGGCTGTACGGGCGGCAAACAGTTGGGCCGGCGCTACGAAGAACGCGAACTGCCGTCGACAGCAGCCCGAATTCAACATCGCACAGCATGAGGGACTAGCGTTGCCATTGGACAGGAACAACCGCCGGCAGCGCGTCATGCGGAAGGCTTGAGGCTTGAGGCTACAGGCTTGAGGTACGACGGCACGAAGAACGCGCGGAGCGGCCGCTTGCGCGTCCTCAAGCCTCAAGCCTCAAGTCTCAAGCCTCTCACCTCAAGCCTCCCGCGTCGCCTCTCACAAGTGCCTCGATCCGAGTCGTCTACGGCTTGTGAATATGCCATAAGTGGTGGCCCAATTTCAAGACGCGGACCACGAAGAATTTTCACCGCGAAGGCGCGAAGCACGCGAAGAGGAAGAGGGGGAACCACGGATCACACGGAAACGCGCGGATACGACGAGGAGGAACCACGAAACACACGAATGACGCGAAAACGAAGAAGAGAGGGAATTACGAAGAGGCAGGGCTAGCCATTAGCCATTAACGACCAGTTACTAGCCGCTAGCCACTGATCTCTCGTCCCTCCCTTGCAACCCTCCACCGCTTCCACAATAATCAACCCTTCCCACGAGAATAGCGTCCGTTGTGTGCGAGGGGGGTGCGATGGCGGATGATTTCAATCCTTACCATGTTTGGCTCGGCATCCCGCCGAAAGATCAGCCGGCGAATCACTATCGGCTGCTGAGCATCAACCTGTTCGAGACCAGTGCCGACGTTATCGACAATGCCGCCGACCGGCAGATGGCGCATCTGCGGACGATTCAAGTCGGCAAGCATGGCGAGCTTTCCCAGCGGCTGTTGAACGAAGTCGCCGCAGCGCGGGTTTGCCTACTCGATTCCAAAAAACGGGCGGTTTACGACCAGCAACTTCGAGCCAAACTGGCGGCCGCTTCGCCCGATGCTGCGAGCGGAGCGGAACTGCCCGCCGCCGGCGGTTCGGCCATCCAGCGCCAACCTCCTCGCCGCACAACCGGTCCGGTTCCGGCGTCGCCGGCCGCCAGCATTCCGACGGCCGCGGCGTTGCCACAGCAGCCAGCCGATCCGTGGGACAGTCTGCTCGGCCAGCCCGACGTCAAATCGCCGTCCGGAGCGGGCGGCAAGTCGGCGAAATCGGCCGCCGCTAAATCGGCCGCTGCCAAACGTGGCGCGAACAATCGCAATCTCGCGATCGGAATCGGCGTCGCCGTGGCGCTCGTCGCGGTGGTGGGCATCGGGCTGTTTCTGCTCAATGGCTCGTCGTCGGAGGGAACGCTCGTGTTCGATTGGCCGGCCGCCTATCGGACCGACACGACCATCTCGATCGACGGCGTCGCGCAGGCCATTCCCGCCAGCGGTCCGTGGGAATATCGCTACCCTGCCGGGTCGCATCGCATCGTCGCGGACCATCTGGCCTACAAACTCGACACGCACGTCGATCTCGCCGCGGGCAGTCAGCAAACAGTTGCCGCCGATTGGAAGCCGAAGGCCATGCTGGTGTTGAGCTGGCCGCTCGGGCTGCGAAGCGGGGCGGAATTGAAAATCGACGGCCGCGTTCAAACCATTTCACAGCACGATCCGCTGGAAGTGCCAGTCGAACCAGGCCGGCGAACGATCGTGATCACGCGCAAGGGTTTCAACCCGATCCAAACGACAGCGACCGTCGCGGCCGACGGGCGCGAATTGGTTGCGATCGCGGCCCCTCCGACGACGGCAAAGCTCGTTTTCGACTGGCCCGCCGCCGAGCGGAAAGATGCCGAATTGACCATTGATGGCCGCAGCCAAACCGTCGCCGCCGAATCCGACAGCGCGCCGTTCGAAGTAACGCTGCCGCCGGGCCGCCATGTCGTTCATATTACTCGCACGGGCTTCGAACCATTCAACCGCTCCGTCGATCTTTCGGCCGGAGCAGAAAGCGCGATCAAGCCGACGTGGACACCGGAAACGAAAATCGCAACCGCGCCGACGGTCGCCGAAACGCCGGTTCCCGTGGAAACAACCGCTCCGCAACCTGCGAAAAAACTCCCAATCCCCGCCGCAGCAGAACAAGACAAAATAGCCAAGCAGTTGAACGATCTTTACAAAACATCGCAGCCGGGCTCGAAAGACCCGGCCAAGGCGCAAGAACTTTACGACGTGGCCGCGAAGGACGGCAGCTCTCCCGCCGAGCGCTACATGCTACTGATAAAGGCCGCCGAAATCGCCGCCGCGACCGGAGATTTGAACCTGTCGCTGCAAGGCATCGATACGCTGGATGCCGATTACGATATCGACGCACTCGACCTCAAGCAAAAGCTCTTGGAAAAATTCATCGCCGCGGGCAAGCCAGATCAAGTGGCGATCGCAATCCCGACGGCCGAGCAACTCGCAGATCAAGCCGTGTCCGCCGATCGGTTCGACATCGCCGTCGTGCTGGCCACATCGGCCAGCAAAGCAGTTACTAAATCGAAGATCGCAACCCACAAAGAAGATGAAGAGCGATTGACCCGCCGTCGTCGCGACATCCGTCTTCTCGAACCGATTTACGCCGCGGCTAAGAAAAGCGCAACAAACGCTGGAAACAAATCCGGCCGATCCGGAAGCCAATCTAACCGTCGGTCGCTGGCTTTGCTTTTGCAAAGGCGATTGGACGACCGGTTTGCCGATGTTGGGGAAGGGAAGCGACGAAAAGCTGAAATCGCTCGCCGACCAGGAGGTCAAAGCTCCCGCCGACGCCGACCAACAAGTTCAAATCGCCGACGGCTGGTGGGACGTGGCTCAAAAGGAAGCCGGCATCGCGCGAGATTCGCTCCACCTTCACGCCGGCAATATCTATCAACAGGCGATGCCCAGCCTCGGGTCGGCCTTGAAAAAGGCAGCGATCGAGAAGCGAATGGCGGAGGTCGCCGAATTGAGGCCACTGCCGACATCGATCGCCGTGGACGACCCAAACCCCGCGGGCAAAACGGCGGGCGCCGTCAAGCTTCCCTTGAATAAATGGGTTGACATTCTAGCGCTCGTTAACATTGGGCGGGATCGTGTCAATGGAACATGGGTCCGCAATGGCGCGGAATTGAGTTGCGCCTCCGGCTCCGCTAGTCGGATTGAACTGCCGGTGGAAATTGACGGTGGCTACGACGTAGCAGTGGAATTCACACGAACTTCCGGGAATAACTTTGTCGTCGCAATTCTTCCCGTCGGGTCGCACGAATGTATGGCGGGGCTGAGCGGATGGTCCGGTGACTTTAGCGGGTTGATGAACGTCAACGGCCACGAGATCAACGATTCGCAGAACCCGGCTACCGTGCGACCTGGGACGCTGAAAAATGGGCACCGGTACCGCCTCGTGGCAAGCGTGCGAATGCCGAAGAGCGGCCGCGCTAGCGTTGATGTATCGCTTGATGGCAATCGCTATCTGCCGCACTGGGAAGGTGATCCGGCAGATTTAAGCATGCATTCGTATTGGGCGATGCCAAATCCGAAACGACTTGCGCTCGGCGCAA
The DNA here is from genome assembly GCA_963738955.1 of Pirellulales bacterium. Lineage (GTDB taxonomy): Bacteria > Planctomycetota > Planctomycetia > Pirellulales > DATAWG01 > DATAWG01. The sequence goes on from CAVTYW010000017.1 coordinate 148,860, forward strand.
CGAACAGTGAGGTCAGTTTCCATTCCGTTCGGCTAAAAATGGTTTCTGGGCATGCGTCACTGGACCCAAAAGCCGCGCAAGCTTCGCCATCGCAACTTGTTCGCGGAGCGGATCGATCCGAAAACTCTCTCGCCGCGGGCAAACTTACCGTTGGCAAGGAAGTCGATTTGCTAGCCAAGGTCGACACCGACCGCGATACAACCGAAGGTCATTGGGCGAGGCAAGGAAACTCGATTGTCTCCGACAATTCGGTCTCAAAAATCGCGTTTCCGGTTTCATTCGCGGCGGCGCGATATGAATTGCGGGTCGAATTCTCCCGAGACAAGGGCGACGATTGCGTCGTGGTCAATTTCCCTGTTGGCGACACCGGTTGCTCGCTCATGCTGGCCAATATGGGAGGCCGGTGGTCTGGCCTTGAGGTGCTCGATGGAAAAAATGCAGACGGAGTTGCCAATCCAACCGCGCGTTCGCCCAGCGCCTTGGAGAACGGCCATCATTACGTAGTGCGAATCGTGGTTAAGACGCAGCGTGGGATCGCGGAAATCCACTGCTTTCTCGACGACAAGGAACTAGTCAATTGGACGGGAAACATGAGTTCTCTGAGCCAACGGCCCGGTTGGAAGATGCCACTTCACAACGTCGGGTTCATCGCGTGGCAATCGCCCAGCACCGTCTATAGTGCGACTGTCCGTGGCACTAAGTAGGCGACGCGCCCAATACTGTTCGGCACGCGATTTGCGCCAGCGAATTTCACGACTTCATTCACCCTTGGCACGAGATTTGCGCCTGCGCGATGACACGGATTGTTTCGGTCATTTTGGCAGGAGGCCGCCATGGCGGGCAAGAGGCGCGAGGATATTACGGAGCGGCAGATCACCGGGCTGAAGTATTTCGACAAGCTCGCGCCCTTGCTGGAGCGGCTTCACGATGACGGTTGCGCGCGCGATCGCGCTGGCAACCGGCAATTGCACTACGATCAACACTGCCTGTTGATTCTGCTGTATTTGTTCAATCCGGTCGTGACTTCGCTGCGCGGCTTGCAGCAGGCCAGCGAATTGGCCAAGGTGCAGAAGAAACTGGGCTGCCCACGAGCGTCGCTGGGCTCGCTCTCCGAGGCGGCCAGCGTGTTTGATCCCGAGCGGCTGAAGGAAATTGTCGCCGAGTTGGGCGCCGAGCTACAGCCGCTCGGTCGCGACCCCCGACTCCGCGACGTGCCCGGCGCCTTGACGGCCGTCGATGGCTCTCTGCTCACGGTGCTGCCGAAGTTAATGCAGGCCTCGTTTCTGAAACGTTCCACCGGCAGCGGTCTGGTCAAATGGCGGCTGCACACGCATTTCGAGGTGGATCGCTACGTGCCCACGCGGATCGACGTGACGCCCAACGGCGGCGGCGCGTACGACGAGCGCGCCGTGCTCGAGCGCACCGTCGAAGCGGATCGCACCTACGTGATGGACCGCGGCTATGCCAAGTTCTTGCTGTTCAATCAGATCGTGAAGGCGGGCAGCAGCTACGTGTGCCGCTTGCGCGACAACAGCGTTTATGAAATCTTGGAACAGCGTCTGCTCACCGACGCCGATCGTGCTTTGAATGTGCTCGGCGATCAGATCGTCAGCATTGGACAGAGCGGCAAGGCCGAGACTCGGCCCGATCACCCGATCCGCCTGGTGACCGTTCGCATCAGCCCACATACCAGCCGCGGCAAAAACCGCAGCGGCTCGACCGGCCCCGACAGCGACGGCATCCTGCGAATCGCGACCAACCTGCTCGACGTGCCCGCGGAAGTGATCGCCTTGATTTTTCTGAATCGCTGGACGATTGAAACGTTTTTTCGGTTCTTCAAACATGTGCTGGGTTGCCGGCACTTGCTCAGCCACAGTCAACAGGGGATCGAGATTCAAACCTACTGCGCAATCATCGCCTGCATGTTGATCAGTTTGTGGACCGGGCGTAAACCAACGCTTCGCACCTACGAAATGATTTGCTACTACTTCACGGGGCTGGCCAGCGAGGGAGAATTGCTGGCACATCTGGCCAAACTTAAGGCCCACGACGCGGCTGCGAAAAAAATCTGACTCGGTTGAGCTCGGCCGCCTCTTGCAAGCGCGTCGCGAGTCGCTTCACGCTGCGCTGAAATGCCGTTTGCGGCTTGGCGGCGTCTGCCACCTCCACGCATCTCGCCTGCCAATCCCGCAGGCCTTCCGCTCGAAAGAATTCCAAGAACCACTTGCCGCCGTGCTAATTCAACTGCTCAAATAGCGTGCCGAACAGTATTGCGACGCGCCCCGAATTCACTCGGCCGCGATATCCGTTCGGTTGTCCGGCGCTGAGCGGCGCTTATGTAGCACAAATGCGCGCGCCGTTTCGAGATCGCTGCCGGTCTTGCGGGCGTTGAATCGAAATCCGGCGTTCCGCGTTCCAGCCCCGTTTTACGGGGCTTTCCGCGCAGCGGTATTAGGCCCGACGTTTACGTCGGGTGATGCGGGAGAGAGCGTGGCGCTGCTGAGTCCCGTTCACGGGACTTCTCGCTGTGGTGGCTTTAGCCGTTCCGTTCGACGGCCAATCAATCACATGCAATTGGCTCAAGCCGAACAACGAGAAGCCCCGTGAACGGGGCTCTTAAAAAACGGTGCGCGGGTCAATCAACCCATCATCAATGATGGGCCTAATACCGCTGCGCGGGAAGCCCCGTGAACGGGGCTGGTTGCGATCGGCGCGTTTTCGTTCGCGCTGTCGATTCCGGCGATTGATCGAACGTCTGATCGTTGCTCGGATGACACTTCACCGATTCCACACGCCAGCCTCATCGAGCCACTTCGCCTGAATCTTTCCAATTGCGTCCGCGCGCTGGATGTCGCTCAATGGTAGAAGCGGCGTCACTCGATTCCGATAGAAAAACTCGTCCGGCGATTCCTTCCATTGCGGCTTCTTGGGCACTTCTTGCATGAACCGCGAGGCCATTTGCGAGCCCGGCGTCAGCCATTGGTAGATTTCCCAATTCCGCTCGCCCGACCAGAGATCGTATTGCGGCGGTTCGCCGGGCTGGGGCGCATGAAATGTCGTCTCCGAATAGCCGCCGGAGAAGGGGAGCAGCGCGTCGCATTGGTGTTCGGCGAATGTCAGGATACTTGGCCCGAGTTGCTCGCGCAGATATTTCATCAGCTTCACATGCTCCAGATCGGAGCCGAAGCTGTCGAGATAGAAGAGCGTGCAGCCGCGCTTCATCATCGTTTGGAAGCGGAGCAGGAGCATTTCGCGGTGGCCAGGGTCGTCGGCGTTGATTTCGATGATCTCGTCCGACTTCCAATCGCGCTGGACGGCCATATCCGACGGCCGCGTGCAAACGCCGACTTTCAGCCCGGCCCGATGAAACCGTTCGACGAGCGTCGGCCAATTGGCCTCGACCTAGGGCGGTAGCACGTCGAAATCGGGCCGATACATCGCCCCGCGCGGATTCTCGCCTCCCTGCCCCCAAAGAATCACGCCTTGAATAGAAAGCAAGGCGAACGATTCCTACGCCAATGGCGTTGCGTCCGCCGAGCGCAAAATATGGACGAAACCCCGTTGGGGTAGAGGATGATCGTATTCGAAGTCTCCCCAGCGTAGACCGCCTTGGGCGTTCAACGCTGGGCTAGAGGACGAAACGCCTTTGGCGTAAATGTCGGTCGCCCGAAACGCGGTCGGCTCAACGTCGGAATCGAAAACGGGGTAAACTTCAAAGTATCAAATGAATTCATTTTGCTCAGCCCACCCCGCGCCCCTCACCCCTTGTTCGACTTTTTCCCAGCATCCAGCCCGTCATCCGCCGGCTCCGGCGCTGGTTTCGCGTCTTGGCCCGGCAGGCGGAGATTCCAGGCTTCGAGCCATTCGATCTTGCCGGTGCGCTGCAGGTTGAAATCCGCGTCGGCGCGCTTTTCCATGTCGGCCAAGTGGCCGGCGCCGTAGAAGATGGCGATCTTTTTCTTGCCCTTGCCGATTTCTTCGCCCAAGACTTTCAGTGCCGCTTTGTTTCGCTCGGTGATGATCGCCGAGCCGCGCGGGCCGTCGAGGGCTCCCATCGCGCCTTCCATGTCTTCCATCTGCCCGGCCATGAATCGCTTGAGTTGGATGGCCCGATGTTTGTCGAACAACGCCAGCAGCAAGTCGGTGTCGGAGCCATTCGCCCGGCCGGCCTGCTGGGCAATTCCGGCGCCCATCATTTGCGCCATCATCGTCCAAATGCTTTCGCCCCGATCGTCCATCGACTTGGCAAACTGATCGGGCGACATATCGGCGTGGACGAAATTCTTCTTCTTGTAGTCGATTTCGTCGAGTTGAAATTGCAATTCCAGAAAGTCTTTCATGCCGACCTGAATCGCCGAAATCGGACTGCCGCTGCGCACGCCCGCCGTCGGCCGAGTGTCTTTGGGCGCGACCAATTCATAGAGCACGGCGTCGTATTGCTCGAACGCCTTGTTGAGCTTGGCGTAATACGCCTTTTCGCCGACGTGAACCGCCCCGATCAAATCGACCGACAGGCCGGCTCGCTTCGGGTCTTTCGACGTCAGATGAATGATCGGCGTGGTCAGCGCGATCGGATCGCCGTGGATGTCGCGCACCAGGCGAATCAACTTGCGTGGAGCTTGCGCCGCCTTGTCCGGCTTGGCGGCAGCCGCCGCTTGCGCTGTTGGCGCCGCAGGCTGTGCGACCGGTGGTTGACCACGCAGCGCCACCACACCGATCACCAATGCCGCCAATGACCCAAATCCAATCGCCACCCGCCGCACAGTGTTTCGCATCGCAATAATCCTCCAATTGGCGGCCCGCGACAAACGCGCCGGCTCGACTAAGGGAGTATACGCCCTGCGCGGTGGGCTGACAATCAAAAGCAGGCAGGAGACCGGAGGCGGGAGGCTGTAGGCGGGAGGTAACAGGCAGGAGGTAGGTTGACAAACGGACGTTAAAACTCCGACAACGTCCAAGCCGAGCGGCTGGCGTGGCGGAAATCGCAGATCACGACCAGCAGCGACAATGCCAAAGTCACCGCCGAGGTCATCCACAAGCCGGGCCGAGCCGTGGCCGTCAGCATGGTCGCCAGTCCCATCAGGACGAGGCTCAGAAAAAAGAGGCGTTGGCAGATTGCTTGGTGCATCGTGCCTTCGCTCAGCCGAGCGATCCAAGCGCTCGTCATCCCCAACAGTTGCACGCCCCCGAATAGCCACAAACCCGCGGTCGCATCCAATGCTGGCATCCTTGCGCACTCCAAAACATCGTTCGACGGGCATAGCGTGCCGTCTCGCAGTCCGACTTCCTTGCCGGACAATCGCGGCCGAAGAGCGATTCGCGTGCCAACGAGACGCTGCCGATTGCAAACTGGACAGCTAGCAGCAATTTAAGTCGCGGTATTAGCGCGGTTTGCAATTTCGAATTTTTCCGAGGGACGAGCCGTCGAGCAGGCCGCAATCTCAACCCCGGTCGCTGAATCTTGGCAAATTCTACAAACCGCCGTTCCGTAGGTCAGGCTTTCCAGCCTGACATTCCTCGTTCGCCATCAGCCTGAAAAGGCTGACCTACGGTAAATCGCGTTTCAACCCGGCTCGGATTACAATGCTTGCTTCCCATCGCGGCGGGGAAATTCGCCGCGCTTAATTTGGCGGAGAATATCCATGAGCTCATCGGCGCCTCGGAGAGAGTTTCTTGCTAGTACGCTTGCGGTCGGCGCTGCTGCCGCAGTCGGCGTTTCGACGCTGTCGCAGCGCGCAGATTGCCGCGCCACAAACCGCCGGCAAGCGCCAGTATTACGAACTGTGGTTGTTTCACATGACGGCCGGCGCCATGCTCGAGCGCGCCGATGGCTATTTTCAAAACGCCCTTCTCCCGGCCCTCGGCCGCACTGGAATTGGGGCCACCGGCGTTTTCGTCGAATCGAGCAAAGCCGCTTCGCCGGTCGTTTACGTTCTCATCCCGCATGCCGGCATCGAGTCGGTCGCCGCACTTTCCACGACGCTCGAAAACGACGCCAAATACCAGAAAGCCGGCGCGGCTTTTCTCGCCGCTCCGCCGAAAGATCCCGCGTATTTGAATCACGAAGCGCGACTGATGGTCGCCGCCGGTTTCATGCCCGCGCTCGAAGCGCCGGAGAAGAAAGAATCTCGCATCTTCGAGCTGCGCCGCTATCGCAATCCGAGCGAAGCGGCATTTCGCAAGAAGCTCGAAATGTTCGCGACGAGTGAACTGACGATCTTCCGCCGCGTCGGACTGACGCCGGTTTTCTTCGGCGAAATGTTGTTCGGCCCGGATATGTTCAACATCACGTACATGCTCACGTTCCCCGACGCCGCCGCGCATGGTCACGCCTGGGGCGAATTCGGCAAAGACCCGGCCTGGCAAAAACTCCGCGTCACGCCGGGCTACACCGATCCCGAAATCATCGCCAACATCAGCAGCCTGACACTCAAGCCGACGCCGTATTCGCAAATCTGACCGCGCGAGCAAAAGCTATCTCGGCGCCGGGCAATCTGATAGGGTAACGAGCATGGGCTCGGCGGAATCCCTATCCGAGGAGATTGGCTATGCGGCGGCAATCGACCACGGCTTATCTGGGTTGTTTCTTGTTTGTCACGGGCTTCGCGGTTTTCGGCTGTTCGCGAAATCAAGAAACGTACACAACCGAGGAGTCGGATTACCACGCTCCGCCTCCCGAGCAAGACAAATCGCTCGCCGACGATCAACTGGACGAAAAGCGGCTGCCGCCGTTCGATCCAAAGCTCGTCAACAGTCGGCCGTTCGGCGATTGGGAAGTGAACGCCAGCGCGGCGGTGATTGGCCTTGATTGCCCGATCATTAAGCCGGATTCGCAGGGCGACTTGCTGGTCCTTCGGAAATCGTATGCCGACGCGATTGGCGATGGTCGGCATGGCAATGTCCTACCGAGCGCGAATCTCGTCGACGGCGCGGCGAAGCAATTCGACGACGGTTTGTATGCGGCCCTTGATTTGGCGTGTTATCAGGGTGAATTGGGTTTCGGCGCATCTGCGCCCGAAGTCGTGCAGCGCGCTTTCGACAAATTGCGTCCGGCCAGTCGGGCAAGGCCCTATCTCGCGGCCGCGCTCGAGTTGGCCGGCAAGAATGTTTCGCTGAGCGTGACGGAGGAATCGCGCAAGAAAGCGTTGCTCAATGAATTCGAGGCCGATCAAGCGCGGAGCAAGCCGATCAGCTTTTACGTTTGGACGCCAGAGCTGACCAAAGTCTGGCGATTCTATCGCTTCTTGCAAAAAGAATTCACTGACGATGACATAGCTGTCGTCGCGCCGATTGTCGTGGCCTTCAGCGGCGATCCGCCGGAATTAACCCAATACCGCGCGATCAACGGTTTCTACGAGCGACTGACGAATCCGCGAAACTGCCTGTCGATCGACTCATTGCTCACGGGAAGCGGCAACATCACTGCGCGAGCCAAAGCAGCGGGTGTGAGGCACGAAGCCGTCGCGTTCTTCCCGCCATCGACGAGTCGCCATGCGGAACTGTTCGAAGAGCTTTTTCCGCTGGGCTTGCCGGCCGGCAGCGATCTGATGCGGACGCTGGTTCAAAAAGTCCGCTCCGGCGAAGTGAATCTCAAGCCGGGCGAAAACGACGGTTGGTTTCAATATCAGGTCTACGCCTTGGAAACACTGCTCATGCCGTCGCGCGGGCAAGAGCGAGACAAGCTGCTGTTGAGCGCGAGCTACAAGAAGCGATTGGTCGAGGCGTTCAAAGCGCTGGTAACGAAGCGCATCGAGACGCACGTGCGGCAACTTTACCCAGCCGCTAAGTCCGAAGCGGCTCCGCCACCGATTGATGAATTGAAAGCGGTCAAGCCCCGGCTGCGACTCGAGCCATCGCCAACATTCTATCTCCGGACCGCCAGAGCCTATGCATTCTTGAAAAACTTCTTGATGGCGACCGTTGGCGAGGAGCGTTTAGCGAAACTGCACGGCTTGCGCGAAGGCGGGACGCGCGAAATTGCCTTGTCCGCGGAACTCGACCAGATGCGCGACCGGTTCTATGGCTTCTACCTGGTCTCGTGCGAAGATATTGGAATGCCGCCGGAGTTGATGGCCGACGAACACGTCGATGCGGCCGCGGCGAAAAAAGCTGGGCTCCAATGGCTGAATGATTCGCCGCACGATCCCGATCTTGCCCTGGATACACGCGTCGCGGTGCCGATCTACATCGACTATCAGAACGGAAAGACGCGGCTGTGGGCGACGCTCGGCGTGCGGCTTGCGCCGCTGAGAGCGCGATACGCCGCGCCGCCCAAGGTTCGCGTCGCCGGTTCGTCCAACGCGTGGCAAGATGTAAAGTTCGAAACACTGCGCCCCGCGAATTACGTCATCCCCGTCGATGAATTCGCGGAGTTCGAACTGGAAGGCTCGCGCGTGATAAACCGGAATGAACTGCGGGCTCTGTGCGACAAATACAAGACGAAGCAAGAAATCCTGAAAGCGCTGTCGGCCGAGCAGTCGCCGTAATGAATCTCGCACGACTCAAACACTACGCCCTCGCTAACGCTTCGGGTTGGTGTGATCCGGCACACTAACCCGAAGCGTTAGCGAGGGCGAGCGGGGCGACGGCTCGCTACGGCCCGCGCCGCCCACCGACGGCATCATTTCAGCCGGCTGCGCAATTCGCTATCCAACTCGCTGATATGGATTCCGCGGTTGGCCACGTGGCCGTCGGCGTCGATCAGGATCATCGTCGGCAGCGTGAGAATGCCCATCTCGTTGGCGTAACGGCTGTCGAGTCCGCCCGGCTCGAAAAGTTGCGGCCAAGGGAGATGATTCTTCGACAGGTAGTCGTCGAGCGCCGGCCGATTGGTGTCGAGGCTAACGCCGATGATCGCCAATCCGTTGGCGGAATACTTGGCTTGCAGTTCCTTGAGCGAGGCCAGGTCGACTTTGCACGGTTCGCACCACGTGGCCCAATAGTGAATCAGCACGAACTTGCCTTTCAGGCTGGCGAGATCGACCGATTCGCCATCGGTGCTTTTTCCGGCCAGTTCGATCGTCTTGCCGACCGACTCCAAGCGACGAATCGCGCCGGCGGCTTTCTTGGCCGCCGCCGTCGAATCGAAATCGCTGACGATCTGGTGATACCACTGCTTCGCTTTATCATCCTGGCCGGCGAACTCTTGGGCGATGCCCAATTGGAGCAACGCGTCGGCCGTGTCGGGACTTTTCGGATGCCGGCCGACGAAGGTTTCCAAGTTCTGCAACCAGGTCGTTTGAATCTTCGAAAACTCCGGATTTGGTCCTTGCAAGGCCAACGCATATTCGGCCGAGAGTTCGCGGAATTCGACATACGCGGCCAAATCGCCGTCGCCCGGGCTCTTTTCCAACTTCGTATAAAGCGCCTTCAATCGTTCGGCGCCTTTGGCATACGTCGCCGATTGGACGGCCGCGCTGATCGTGTCGGTCATCTGGCGAATCCACTGTGCCCGTTCGGTCGGAGCGACGTCGGCAATCACTTGCTCGAAATAATCAGCGCGCTCGTCGTTCAACTTCGCCTGCTGCTCCGGCGACGTGGCGGCGGTGATTTGCTGGTCGAGCTTCTGCAGCTCGTCCATGATCTTTTGAATCTTTTCATTGCCGCCGCTGGAGGCCGTATCTTGCGCGACGGCATTGTGAACCGGGGCGGCGACGAAGAAAATGCCCGGCTGCGAGTCGGCCAGCTTGCCCTTCTCGGGCACGCCCGGCACGTTGACGATGCGCCAGCAATCGCCGGCCTTGATCATCGTGCCGATTTGGATTTGCGTGTCGTTGCCGTCGGTATCGACGACCGCGACGACGTTTTCATAGACCTCGAAATCGGCCGGAGCGCCGAACGTTCCCGCCGGAACGATGCCGGGCCGATTGCCGCCGAAATGGACCCAATTGGATTTGGCGGTGACGGCCGTTTGTCGATCGGCCAGATCGGCGAACGCAGAAGCGGCGGCCGAAATCTTGTCGGCCAATTCTTTCGTCTTGGCGGCATTTAGCCCCAGCGATTTCAATTCCGATTGCGTCAGCAGCAGCCGATTGAATCGAGCCGCGTCATGATCGCGCAGCGCTCCGACGACTTCCGCCGACACTTCTTCGGCCGAGATCATTTTCCAATGCTCGATCGGCGAGCTGCCTCCTTTCGACACTCCCCAGCGGCTTCCGGCGGTGTTCAGCCAGCGATGCTCGGTCGCTTTGCCCGTGAATTTCGGATCGATGTCGCGATAGACTTCGACGCCGTCTTTGAAGTAGCTCCAGCGATCGACGATATTGTCGCCGTTGGTGTCGACGAATTCGCGCAGCATCTTGCCGTCGCCATCGCGGATCACCCAACCGGTTTGCCCCTTGTGCTTCTCGGCCTTCATCGTGCAACGAGCGATCTCCTCGGGCGTGGGCCGATCGCAGTCAACGTCTTTTTGCATCGGCGTCAGCTTGAGGGCCTGCTCCGCCGTCGGCGATGCCGACTTTCCGGGCGACGCAGCCAAGGCAAGAGCCAGCCCGGTCAGCAGCAGTTTCACCACCGCCGACACTGCAATCCAACGCCATTTGTTGCCGATCGTCGCAGCCATTGGGAGAGTTCCCTGATTCGAGAAGTGAGGGGGAAATGGCAGCCGAGCAAGGTTCGGCCGTGGCCGAAGCGGCATTAGCTGCACCGCAAGCGCGATCCCTTCGGCGGCACCGCGCTCGCCTCTCTGTTTCGGCCAAAACGATCGCGGAACATGATCCTGGCTGGTCGAATTTTCCGGTTAGGGGGACTTTGCCATTCGGTCGCGCAACTTGGGCAAGCCGGGAGAACATCCGCCGGCCGGCTGCGCGTGGCTAAGTTACCCCTTTGACAGCAATACGACGGAACCTAGAATACTCTGTTCTTGCCTGATGGTTCCGACATGCCCGGCCGCTAGCATGGGAGCCAAGATGGCGGAAATTGCGCGCATAGCTCAGTTGGTTTAGAGCGCGTCCCTGATAAGGACGAGGTCCGAAGTTCGAATCTTCGTGCGCGCATTCGCGATTAGCTCCCACCGCGTTGCGGCGTTCGGTCGGCAGGCGGTCCGCGCCGACGCAGTTCGTTTGGTCTGCCGTTCTGGGGACGTAGCTCAATTGGGAGAGCACCGCCTTTGCAAGGCGGGGGTTGAGAGTTCGAGCCTCTTCGTCTCCATCGAAAGGTCGTTCCGCGGCAATTATCGCGGAACGACTTTTTCTTTTGCCTGGGATGGCGGCGGTCGTCGGAGTAGAATACGTCCGGCGCCCATGCCATCACTCCGATACGGACGGTGCGATATGTACGACAAGTTCAGTGAGTTGGATTCCGCGACGCAGACGAGATTGATTCGCAAAGCGGATTGCATTCGCGTGGTCGATTCGACCAGGAAAAAAGATCTGTACGTCTGGAACAAAGAGGCACCGTCGGTTTCGTTCGGCGATCATCGCTCGCCGCCCTACCAGCCGGTGGAAGCGGTGTTCATCGTCGATTCGGCCGAAGAGTGTGCGGCGGTGAAGGCCATCGTCAAGCAACTCAAAGGGAATGAGTGATCGGCGGCGCCGTGGCGCCGTTGCCGGCGGACAAGCAGGTTAGGCGATCAACTCTTGCACCACTTTCGTCGCCTCCACGCCGGTCAGTCGCTGATCGAGGCCTTGGTAGCGGAACGTGAATCGTTCGTGGTCGAAGCCCAGCAGGCGCAGCACGGTGGCGTGGAAGTCGTGGACGTGGACGGGGTCTTTGACGATGTTGTAGGAGAAATCGTCGGTTTCGCCGTAGATCGTGCCCGCGCTGCGATGCCGCCGCCGGCCATCCACATCGTGAAGCAGCGCGGATGATGATCGCGGCCGTAGTTGTCGTGCGTCAGTTGGCCCTGCGAATAAATCGTGCGGCCGAATTCGCCGCCCCAGATGACCAGCGTCTCGTCGAGCAGCCCGCGCTGCTTCAGGTCTTGAATCAGTCCGTAGCAGGCCTGATCGACGTCCTTGCACTGCGATCGGCAAGCGTCCGGCGACGTTGCCGTGCGTGTCCCAATTGTTGTGATAAATCTGCACGAAGCGCACGCCGCGCTCGACCAGCCGCCGCGCCAACAGAGCCGATTGGCGAACGTGCCGGGCTTTTTGGCTTCGTCGCCGTAGAGTGCGTAAGGTCGATGCCGGCTCGGCGGTCGTGTCGGTCAGCTCCGGCACGCTGGCTTGCATGCGGAACGCCAGTTCGTATTGCCGAATGCGGGTGTGCGTTTCCGGGTCGCCCACTTGCTGGTAGTTCATTTCGTTGAGTTGTCGCAGGCCGTCGAGCGTCTGGCGGCGAACGTCGGTCGACACGCCGGCCGGATTGTTGATGTACAGGATCGGATCGCCCGCGGAGCGGAACGACACGCCCGCATGTTCGCTCGGCAAGATAGCCGCGCCGACCAGAGCCGGGCGGAGATGGCCTGAATCTGCTCGGTGTTGGTCGGCTTGGCGACGAGCACGACGAACGTCGGCAGGTTTTCGTTGAGCGAGCCGAGGCCGTAGGAAGCCCACGCGCCGAGGCACGGCCGGCCGGTGATCTGGTTGCCGGTTTGCATGTAACGTGATCGCCGGCTCGTGGTTGATGGCTTCGGTGTGCATCGAGCGGATGAAGCACATGTCGTCGACCATCTTGGCCGTGTACGGCAATAGCTCGGAAACCCACATGCCGCTACTTGCCGTGCTGGGCGAATTTGTATTTCGACGGGGCGATCGGGAAACCGCGCCTGGCCCGAGGTCATCGTCGTCAGCCGCTGGCCCATGCGAATCGAATCGGGCAGGTCTTTGTCGAACAACTCCTTCATCTTCGGCTTGTAGTCGTAGAGGTCCATCTGCGGCGGACCGCCGACCATGTGCAGATAGATGACGTGCTTGGCCTTGGGGGCGAAATGCGGGCAGATCGGGTTTTTCTTCGGTTCCGCCGCTTAGGCGATCGGTCCTGCCGATCAGCGAAGCCAGCGCCGCCCAACCGACGGCATTCGCGCCGCGGCTGAAGAATTGCCGGCGAGTTTCCGTGGACGGACCCAGTCTTCGATGAGATTCATGGATTCACTCGAGTCGAAGTCGAGTCAGCCCTTGCTTCGATGCGGACTCTCGGACATTCGACTACTCGACGACATTATTTGTTCAACACTTCGTCCAGATTCATCAGTTCATTGCACAGCATCGTCCAGGCGGCGAGCGTCGGCCGAGTCGAGCGTCGCATCGGCCTTCGATCTCGCCGACGGCGATCAGCTTCTTCGCGTCCTCGGCATCGGCTTTGATAATGTCGCGATCAAGTTGCGAGCTCGACCTTCGTCACAATCGCCGAGTTCTTCCGTCCGCGAACGGTCGCGCGAGCAGTCGGCGGGCGATGAAATCGAGCCGCGTTCTCGCGTCGTCGCGCCGCCGTCTTCAACGCCTTCTGCGGCCAGAATGCGCGCCGCTTCGACGAATTGCGTGTCGTTGAGCGTCACCAGCGCTTGCAGCGGCGTGTCGGTGCGCTCGCGGCGAACGCGTGCAGATTCTCGCGGCTGGGGCGTTGAAGATTTCCATCGACGCCGGCGGGGCCGCTCGCTTCCAGAAGCGTGTACATGCTGCGGCGATACAGGCTCTCGCCGTGGTCCTGCACGTAATCGCGCGTGTTGCTTTCGGGCATCGCCGACGGCTTCCCACACGCCTTCGGCGGCTGATAGGGCCGCACGCTCGGCCCGCCGATCTTCGGCGACGAGCAGCCCGCTCGCCGCCAGCGCGTAGTCGCGGATCATCTCGGCGTCCATGCGGAATCGCGGGCCGCGCGAGAGCAGTCGATTCTGCTGGATCCTTTTCCAGTTTTTCCGGCGTCACGGTCGCCGCCTGCCGATAGGTCGCCGACGTGACCATCAGGCGGAAGCATCTTCTTCATGTCCCAGCCCGACTCGCGGAATTCGACCGCCAGCCAGTCGAGCAATTCCTGATGCGAGGGCGATTCGCCCGTCGATGCCGAAATCGCCGGTCGTGCGGACGATGCCGGTGCCGAACAATTCCTGCCAAAAGCGATTCACGGTGACGCGAGCGGTCAGCGGATTCTCCGGCCGCACCAGCCACTTCGCCAAGTCCGAGGCGATTCTTCGGAAACTCGGCCGGCATCGGCGGCAGCATCGCCGGCGTGTCGGCCTTCACCGCCTCGCGGCGCTTGTCGTATTCGCCGCGATACAACACGTAGGCCATCGCCGGTCCGTTGCGCTCTTGCATCACGTGGGCCGCCGTGCCGCGAGCCGTGATGGCGGCCTGCTGAGAATTGAGGCTGGCCAACTGGCCGACCAATTCCTGCGATCGCCTTGTCCTCCGTCACCAGCCACCAAGCAAACAGTTCATCGGTCTCGGCCTTCGAGCGCTTCGCGGCCGACATTGCCGCTAGCCAAACGGCCCGCGTCGCCTTGGCAAGCTGCGTCGCTTCCGGCGCGGAGAGCGAGCGATTATAGATTCGCACGTCTTGAATCAGCGCATCGTCGAGCCGCGAAGTCGTGTTGCGCTGCGCAATCTTGAACGGGACTTTCGTGCGCGTTGTGTTCTTCAGTTTGTTGACCATCACGTGCGTCGGCTGCGGTTCGCCGTTGATATAGATCTTCACGCCCTCGGCTTTGCCGGAGCCGTCGTAGGTGACCATGACGTGATTCCATTCGTTCGGATTGACCGCGCGATTGGAGAGCACCTTGATCGCATCGTTGTCCCAAGGGTTGATGATATGGCAGCCGACTTGCCCGTTTTGCGATCCACAGATCCCAGCCGCGGAAATCGTGCTGATCGTCCATCCGCGCGACGACGGAGCCGAATTGGCCGCCCTTGCGTCGAGTTTGACCCAGGCGGCGGCCGTGAACGGTTGGTTCTTGTCGAAATCGCCGGCGTCGGCGATCTCGAGCGCTTCGCCCGGCTGGGCTTTGAAACTCTGATCGGCCACATGGCCCGCGTCCCAGGCAATTCCCGAATTGATCGACAGCGATCGCGATTGGCCGTTGACGGTCATCTTGACCGTCTTGCCCGAGCCTTCGTTGAGCCGGGCTTGCAGAGCTAAGCCGTCGGAAGGAATGCACGGCGGCGACTTTGTCGGCCGACGCGTCGCTCAGCCATTTGTCGAATTCGACTCGGGTCGTCTTTCTTGCGTTCGTCCATTTGCCGCTGGACGATCGGCAATCTCCGCTGCAAGTGCGTCCCACTGCTTTCGATCCGCCGGCTGCGGCACGAAGATGACCGGCGGCGTGTCTTTCATATTGCCATCCATCGCGGGCTCGGTCGTGTTGTTGAAAAACGCGGACAGCGAATAAAACTCGCGCTGCGAGAGCGGGTCGAACTTGTGGTCGTGGCAAACGGCGCAGCCGGCGGTCAGACCGAGCCACACCTGCGACGTCGTTTCGGTGCGATCGCGGGCGTAGATCACCGGTATTCTTCGTCGATCGCGCCCCCTTCGTTCGTGGTGATGTTGCAACGATTGAAGCCCGAGGCGACTTGCTGATCGAGCGTGCGGTTCGGCAATCAGATCGCCGGCCAGTTGCTCGATCGTGAATTGATCGAATGGCTCGTTGCGATTGAAGGCGTTGATCACCCAATCGCGGAAGCGTCCAGATCTCGCGATAGTTGTCGAAGTGAATGCCGTTCGAATCGGCGTAGCGGGCGGCAGTCGAGCCAATAGCGGGCTCGATGCTCGCCCTAGCGCGGCGAGGCCAGCAAACGATCGACGTATTTTTCGTAGGCATCGGGCGATTTGTCGTTCACGAATTCTCGACTTGCTCCGGTCGTCGGCGGCAGGCCGGTCAGATCGAGGCACAGCCCGGCGGGCCAGCGTGCGGCGATCGGCCTCGGGCGCCGGCTGCAAGCCATTTTGCTCCAGCTTCGCCAGGATACGAATCGGTCGATCGGATTCTTGACCCAAGCCGTCGTTCTTGACCGCCGGCAATTCGGGCCGCTTGGGCGCGATGAACGACCACAGCGGCTCATATTCGGCGCCGGCCGCGATCCATTGCTTCAGCAGGCTTTTCTGCTTGTCGCGTCAGCACGATCTTCGTGCGACGGCGGCGGCATCTTTTCATCGGGATCGGTCGAATAGATCCGCCGGATCAATTCGCTCTTGTCCGTATTGCCCGGCACGATCGCCCCGATCTTGACCGCCACTTCGCGTCGATCGAATCGCAGATCGGCCTTGCGCGAAGCGCTATCCGGGCCGTGGCAGCGGAAGCAATTCTCCGAGAGAATCGGCCGGATGTCGCGATTGAATTGCACTTTCGCCGACGGATCGGCGCTCGCCGCGCGGGCCGGCGAGGCAACCGTGCCGCTCAGCCATGCGGAGGCGGTCAGTAACGCGAAACCGAAAACCAACGTGCGTTGCCGCATCGGTTGCTCCCTGCTGACGGGCTTCGTGAACCGGGTCTCGGGATGCGCGACCCGAATGATTTTGCGTTAGGCGGGAAAGACTGGCGGAATAAGTCTTACTCGGAGCCTCGATTATAGCTGTGCGATTCGGTGGGGTCTATCGCCACGCCCGTCGCGAAGCGGTACGGTTTTGCGTAGGTCAGGCTTTCCAGCCTGACAATCACCGGTTGCCGTCAGCCTGGAAAGGCTGACCTACGGCAAAGCGAGACGGCTATTGCGAAAAGCGCATTTTTGTTGACAGCCCCAAAGTCGCTAACTAGACTCACCCTCGGCAATTATTTTGCGCGGAGTGCGGAACTGCGCATTTAGCCCACCACTCGCGGGGATTGTCGAGCGGGGATCGACGGCAGCGGGCCGTTTGCTGACAAGAGCGTGTTCGCGCAAGATCAGATCGTGCGGGCGAAAGTTTTCGCGCGACGGAGTTGAAACTTTTCAGGAATTTGGCGTCGGCAACACCGCGAAGCGCGGTTTGACGTTGAAATTATTTCGCATTGGTAACTCATTCGAGGGCCTTGCTAATGACTGTTCGGTCGCTTCTCTCGCACAGCACATCCCCGTTCTCACTTAGCCATCGAACATCTCGCCGCCGCATCGGGCGGCTTCTGGCCTGCGCGGTGCTCTTCGCGCTAGCTCTCCCGCGCTCGGTGGCGGCCGCCAATTACTACTGGGACGGCACCGCGGCCACGAACAATTTCTGGAATTTCAATTCCGGCGGCACGAACTGGTCGAATAGCTCCAGTTCGATCTCCGACCCAGGCACGCTGCCGGGAAACAACAATAACGCCAATAGCGACAACGTCTTCTTCTTTGCATTCCCGTATACAAGCGGTGTCACGACCGAGCTCGGCGCCAGCACGTCGATCAGCAGCCTGACGTTCCTAAGCGGACTAGGCAACACGCCGGCGGCGACCATCGACGGCGGCGGTACGTTTTCGCTCACCTTGGGCTCCGGCGGCCTTTCCGATCAGCAGGGCAACGGCATCATCACGCTCTCGGCCGACACGGTGCTGGGCGCTTCGCAAACATGGACGAACGTCAGTTCCAATCCTGTCAACGTTTCCGGCGTGTTGTCCGGCTCGTCGGGCAACAATATCACGTACATTGGCAGCGGGTCGTTCAATTTATCCAACGCCGACACGTACAGCGGCAGCACGACGATCGGCATCGGCGTCGGATCAAGCCTGACAGGTTCCGGACTGACAACGCTAACGCTCAGCGGCAGCGGCAGCATCTTGAACACGTCCGCCCTCACGATTAACGGCGGCGCTTCACTGACGCTCGACAATACGACCGCAAACTCAGCGAACCGCCTCGCCGACAACCTCGGAATTACTTCGAATGGTGGCACGATCACGCTCCTCGGAAACAATTCCGTCACGACGGAGACCGTTGGCACGCTCACAATCGGCTCAGGCGCGACATCGGTTGTTGTAACGCCGGGCGCGACGCGGCAACAATGACGTTTGGCTCCGGTTCGATCAGCAGTTTTAGGCGGACCGCCCCGGGTGGGACGGTGAATTTTTCTAACACCGCCAACGGCACGATCGCCGCCCCTTTGGTGACGCTTGACAGCACGGGCCTGATCGGCGCTTGGGCAACCATTGGAGACGAGATTAGCGGGTCGGGAGCCCTGGATTACGCCACGGTGTCCGGCGGCAATATCGTTCCCTATAGCACTTACAACACAGGCGCGATTGCCACTTGGACAACAAGCAGCAACGTCAAAGTTAGTAGCTCCCAGACGATCCCGGCCGCGGTAGGAATTAACTCGATTTACCTCACGGGCGCCGCCGACGTGATTGGCACCGGGACAGCCGGTGCAGCCAACACGATTACACTTGGCAACGGCGGCATTCTTTCCAACATTGGCACGGGTACATACACAGTTAACGGCAATCGCATCGTCACCAACGCCACTGAATTGGGCGGAAATGGGTTCAGCGCCGGGACGAGCGGAAATAAGGCAACTGTAATAACCACTGGCAGTCGGCGTGCCCGACGTCGTTATCAACGTTGCTGGAAGTGTAAACTTCTCGGCGTCACCCCCCACGGATACTGGCGCCCTGCAAATCAGCGCGACGTTCAAAGATGGAGCAAACCCAACGGAAGGCGCCGTCGGCTCCGCGACAACAACGACAAGCAGCAATATCGTCACCGTGGCTAATACGTCCGAGCTTTATCCAGGCGTCACCGTCACCGGCCTCACCGGACTCTCCGGCACGCAAACGATTACTGCAATTCTCAGCGCCACGCAGTTCACGGTCGCCGGTTCGGCAACGAGCGGCGGCACGACCAGTTCGGAAGCGTTCATCAGCCACACCGGCATCACGAAGACCGGCGGTGGTCTCCTCGACCTCGCCGACGGCAACAACAACCAACTTTCGAGCACCAACACTGGCCCGTTCACGATTAACGGCGGTTCCGTGTTAATCAACAACGACCCAGATCTTGGCGCCGTACCGGCGGCGTTTAATGCCGCTGCCATTGTCCTCAATGGCGGCGAAATCGAGAGCACTAAAGGCATCTCGTTCAACGTGAACCGAGGAATCACCGTCGGTCCCCAAGGGGGCGCGATGAGCTATATCGGCGGCGCCACGTTGACGTTTACGTCAAAGGTCACTGGCCCCGGCAGCATGACGTTTTCATCTAATTCGGAAGCCGGCTCCACGACGTTTATTCTCGACACCGTCGCCAACGGCAGCAACTATCAAGGCGCGACAACCCTCTTCACTAAGTCGGGTAGCAATCTCACGTGGATGCTTGCCGAGCAAATTCCCAATAGTTCCGCCGTCACCGTCACCGGACCGAGTTTGTCAAGCGCCGGCACGGTCAACATGGCGGGCTTCGCAGAAACTGTCGGTTCGCTCGCAAGCGCGGCGGGCGCTAGTGGCACTGGCTTGGGGACGATTACCAATTTGGGCGCATTTACGACCGGCAGCAACAACCTTTCGACCACATATGGCGGCACCATCTCCGGCGCAACGGGTAGTTTCACCAAAGTCGGCAGTGGAACGCAGACTCTCTCGGGCAATAACTCATACGGCGGCAATACTACGATCAACGCCGGTACGCTACTGATCAGCGGGTCGCCGACCGGCACCGGCCAGTTCGTGGTCGGACTAAGCAACGGCGCCGACACCGGTGCGACCTTGGCAGGCAGCGGCACGATCGCTGGATCAGTGTTCGTCAATCCCAAAGGTCACCTCTCGCCCAATAATTCGGCGGGCGGCATAAGCACGCTCACGATCAATAACCCCCTGAACATCTCCGGCGGCGCCATCCTCGATTACGATTTCGGCGCCGGAAATGGAGGCACCTCGTCGTTCAGCGCGTCCGATCTGATCAAAGTCACGGGCGGTAACGGCAATCTAACAATTCCCAACGACAGCGCGCCGATCGTCCTCAATATCACGCCGCTCGCGGGCTTTGGCGCGGGCCTCTACGACCTGATCGACGCCAGCGGCAGCGGCGGCTCGATCAACATAGCGAACCCCACCAACTTCAACATCAATGCCGCCAACTCGAATTTCTTTTACTACGTCCTGGCTCCTGGACAATCCCAGGGCACCTACACCAATCCGTCGGGCTCGAACGACTTGGAATTGCTGGTCGTCAACAATCCCAATCCGCAAGTGACTTGGACGGGCAATGCCGGCAGCGGCGGCAGCGCGATTTGGGACACGACCTCGGCGAATTGGACGCCCGGCAACTACGCCGACGGCGATCGCATCGTGTTCGACAACAACGGCACGAACCGGACGATTAGTTTGGGCGGCAGTACGTTCGCGCCGAGCTCGATCACGTTCAATAACGGCACATCGGCGCCGTACACGTTGTCGAACGGAACGATCACCGGCGCCACCACATCGCTGACGAAGAATTCCGCGGGCACCGTTACGCTCGATACAACGCTCAACGCGACCTACGGCGGCGTCACGCAGATCAATAGCGGCACGTTGTGGGTCAACGGTTCGATCGGGTCGGGCAGCGCGGTCACGGTCGGCGGCACGGTCGCCGGCGGCGCCGCCGGCACGCCGACGTTGGCCGGCAGCGGCACGATCAACGGAGCGGTGACTGTCATCGGCGCGGCGACGGGTTCCGTCGCGGGTCATCTGGCTCCCAGCGGGTATACCGGCGCAACAAGCGCTACCCAGACGCTGAATCTCGGCGGCGCGCTGACGATCAATAGTGGCGCGAGTTTGGATTTCAATCTGAGCGGTCCCGGCAGCGGCAGCGACCAGGTCAGCGTCACCGGCTCCGGCGCCGTCAATTATGGAACCGGCGGCGTGCTAAACATCAATGCCTACGACGGCGGAGCGCTGAGCCTCGGCACCTACACATTGATCAGCGACGCCAGCAGCACCGCGCCCACCGGCGGAACCGGCTGGACGATCGGAGCGAATAACGACTTCAGCAGTGCCTCGCGATTTTATCAGATTGCCGTGGTCGGACAGAATCTCGACCTGAGCGTCAGCCAATCCGTCACCTGGGGCGGGCAGAGCGGCAGCGGTGGCAATGCGATTTGGGACACCGGCGTCACCCAAAACTTTTACTCCGGCGGAGTGACTTCGACCACGTTCGCCACGGGCAACGACGTCTTCTTTTACGACACGCAATTGGGCCCCGGCTCCGGACCCGCGGTGCAAAACAGCTATATTAATGTCGCTCAAGGCGGTGTCGCTCCCGGCTTCCTGTCGTTCAATAACAACGGCGTTCCCTACTCGATCGACACGACCGGCGACACTTCGAATACGGGCATTACAGGCGCCTTCGCCAGCGTCACTTTGAATGGCAGCGGCACGGTGACTCTCGTCGGGCCGAACACGTACACCGGCGGCACGACGTTGAACGCTGGGACGCTCGTCATGGGCAACAATAATTCGCTCGGCGCGGCCAGTTCGTCGCTGACATTCAACGGCGGCACGCTGCGGTATGTCCCTAGCTCGACGAACACCGATATTTCGGGCCGAACCGTCACGATCAACGCCGGCGGCGCGACGATCGATCTCGGCGGCAATGCCGTCACGTATGCAAGCTCGATCGGCAACAATGGCACGGGCGGACTCACGCTCTCCAACAGCAGCGGCGCCGGCGCTATGTTGACTTTCAACGCGGCCAACACGTTTGGCAACTCCACGTCGACCGACGCCACCGAGCTGACGATTGGTGGCGCCGCCGGCATCGGCGGGGGCCTTACCGTCAGCATCTCCAACGGCAATCAACTCGGCGCCACTCCCTCCGCCGTGCAGCCAGCCTCGGTCGTGATCAACGGCGGCACATTACGAGTAAACGCAGGCACGCTCTACGGGACCTCAACGATTAACACCAACCGCGGAATCACGCTCGGCGCTGCCGGCGGGACGATCAATATTCCGTTGGTCGGCACGGGAACTTTTAATACCAGCGAAATGGCGGTCATGTATTCGGGAGTCATCGCCGGCACATCCGGCGGTAACTTGAACGTCACCGGCGGCAGCGGCACCAATAGCGGCGCCGCTCCCTATCTCCTCGAACTGGGTGGCCAAAGCACGTACAACGGCAATACGACAATCAACAATGCGACCGTGAGCTTTTTCAACATCGCAAATGGAAACGGTCCCGCCAATATCTTGCCCCAAACGACGGTTCTGACACTGCAAAACAACGGTTGGTTCGTCTTCAATAACGGCAACTCGACCCAGCAACTCGCGGGATTGGTCGATAGCGACGGAACGGGCGTGATCGGCAGCACTAACGGGACCGCCATCGCGGGGCTGACAATCGCTCCCGCAAATGGGCAAACCTACACCTACAACGGCGTTATCCAGCCAGTCACTCTGTTGGGAAGAACGGGCAGTGCCACGAATACCGCTTTCACGCTAACGATCGCCGGCACTGGCACCGGCACCGAAATCCTCAGCAATGTCAACACGTATGCCGGCGCGACGACGCTGAATTCCGGAACTCTGCAAATCACCAATAACAATCAGATCGGTTCGACGACCGGTACGATCGCCGCACTGACATTTAACGGCGGCACGCTGCGCTACGGCGCCGGTTCGACGAATACCGACGTTTCTGGCCGTGTGGTTACGTTCGGCGCCAACGGCGGCACGATCGATCTCAACGGCAATACGGTGTCGTATGCCAACGGCATCGGCAATAGCGGCGCCGGCGGCCCGACGCTGATCGATAGCGGCGCGCCCGCATCGCTAACTCTTTCCGGCGCTAGTTCCTACACCGGCACGACCACGGTCAACTCGGGAACGTTGATCGTCGCGCCGACTGGCACGCTAGGAACCGGTCCGTTGAGCATTGGCTCCAACGGCACGGTAAGGCTTCAGAATCTCGCCCAGTCGGTGTCGACGCTTTCCGGCGCCGGACAGTTGAACCTCACCGGCAACGGCGGGGTCGGCACCGCCTTGACGGTTTCCAATGGCGCCAGCACGAGTTTCAGCGGTCTTATCCAAGGATCTCCCGGCGCCAGCGTCGCGCTGAGCGCCGGCGCCTTGACGATCACGAGCACTTCAAATAGTTACGCTGGCGGAACGACGGTCAGCGGCAACATGTTTATCAGCGGCGTTGGCACCGCCCTCGGCGTGGGCACCGTAAACGTCGGTTCCGTTGGCAGTTTGACCGTCGGCCTATCCCAAGGTTTGGTCGGCACTTACTATAATGTGGCCCCGGTAAATACAAACAACAGCAATCCAAACGTGGCAAGTTTGTTAACGCTCAACACTTATTTTGCCGGTTTGACTCCAACGCTATCGTCGAACACGACAGCAGCCGGCAGCAACTTCGACTTCACCACAACCGGCGCGAGTTTCCCCGGGCCATTCGCCACGGTCGGCGGCACGACCCCTCAGAACTTCCAATCGGTCTATCGCGGCTTCATCTACGTTGCAGCGGCGGGCACGTACACCTTCGGCGCCAACAGCGACGACGGAAGCGTGATCTACGTTAACGGCGGCGGCAGCGACCCTGTGACCGGCGTTGGAACGCCCACCGTCAACAACAACATGTACCAGGGCGTCAACACTACCGCGGGCCAGCCGCAAGTCGTCGGCCAATACACGTTCCCCGCCGCTGGATACTATCCGATCGTCACCGCGTTTTATCAGGGCACTGGCAACGACGGCTACCAGAACTTCTTCGCTGCGGGGACGACCACGGCAGCCACCACGCCGATCATGTCGAACTCGATCTTGTTCGCGGCAGGCGCTACCGCGCAGACGATCGGCGGCCTGACAGGTTCCGGCGCCGTCAATCTCTTCGCCGGCAGCAACGCCAGCCTGCTCGTCGGCAGCGGCGATGCCACGAGCAATTTCGCCGGCAGCTTCACCGGCACGGCCACCGAATCGATTACGAAAATCGGCGCCGGCACGCTGACGCTCTCGGGCAGTTCACTTTCGACGTTCGTCTCGCCGATCCAAGTCAACGCGGGCACGCTGCGCGTCACCAGCAGTTCCGCCACCGGCAATGCTCCGATCACGGTCGGCGGCTCGTCGGCCAACGGCAGCCCGACGCTCGCCGGCGGCGGCACGATTGCCGGCCCGGTCGTGATTTCCGGCTCGGGCGCTGGTGCCGCCGGCCATATCGCTCCCAGCAGCTTCACCGGCGTGACCGCCACGGCATTGAGTCTCACCGGCGGACTGACGCTGAACACGGGCTCGATGTTGGATTTCAATCTCAGCGGTTCTCCCGACAGTGCCGGCGGCCCCAGTCTGATGAACGACATTGTCAATGTCACGGGTGGCGCGGTCGATTACGGAACCGGCGGCATATTGAACATCAACGCCTACGACGGCTCGTTGGCCACCGGCACCTACACGTTGATTTCCAGCAGCACCACGCCCCTCAACGGCACTGGCTGGACGATCGGCACGAACAACGACGCCGGCATCGCGACCCATCACGACACGATCGCCGTCGTCGGCAACAACCTCGACCTGATCGTGACCAGCGCGACGCTTAATTGGACCGGCGCGAATCCTTCGTGGGACACGTCGAACAAAGCCAGTTGGGTCGATGCCAATGGATCGGCAACGATGTACTCCAACGGCGTTCCGGTTGTGTTCGGCGACACGTTCCCGCCCAGCAGCACGCCCGTCGCTTCGACCGGCGGCAACGTGCAAGTGACGGTGCAAAGCACTGGCGTTACGCCGGGGAGTGTCACGTTCAGCAATTCGGCGCTGAATTACATCGTGTCCGACGCGAGCCCGACCGACACGGTGGGCATTGGCGGTTCGACTTCGATTTCGTTGCAGGGGACCGGCACCGTGACATTCACAAGTGCCAATAGCTTCACCGGCACGGTTGGTGTCTCCGCCGGTCAATTGAACATCCAAAACTCGAATGCGCTCGGCAATTCGAGCGGAGTCTCGGTCGCGTCGGGAGCCGCTCTGCAATTGCAGGGCGGAATCGTGGTCGCCTCGATCCCGTTGACCATTGCCGGCGCGGGCTTGTCCGGCAATGCGAACGGTGCGCTGCAAAGCGTCAGCGGCGCCAATAGCTACGGCGGGGCCATCATGATCGGAAGCGGCGGCGCCACGATTACGTCGTCGTCGGCATCCGGCGGCGATGGCCTGACGCTCACCGGCGGCATTAACAACAACGGTAATTTGCTTACCTTTGCCGGCGCGGGCAACACGGCCGTCAATTCGGTCGGAATCAGCGGCGGCGGCGGATTGACCCTCAGCGGGCCCGGCACGTTGACGCTCTCCGCATCGAACGGCTACACCGGCCCGACGAACGTCAACGGCGGCACGTTGCGACTCACCGGTTCGCTGGCCAGCGGCAGCGCCGTGACGATCGGCGGAGCCTCGGCCAGCGGCACTCCGACCTTGGTCGGCAACGGCACGATCAACGGATCGCTCGAGATATTCGGTCTCGGAGGCGCAGCCGGTCATCTGGCCCCGAGCGGGTTTACCGGCACGTCGGCGGCGACGCTGCATGTCGGTGGAAGTCTGACGTTGGACGGCGGATCGGTGCTCGACTTCAATCTCAGCAATTCACCCGACGGCGTCGTCGCTCCCAATGCGTCGAACGACCACGTCGCCGTCGGCGGCAATCTTTCGTTGCTCGGCCAAGGCACGCTCAATATCAACGCCACAAGCGGCGGCTTGGGAGTCGGCACTTACCAATTGGTTGACTACAGCGGCACGCTCTTCGGCGATGCCACGCAATGGTCGATCGGCAGCGGCGGCCAGCCTCAATATAATTATCAGTTCGTTACCACGACTGCCGGCCAGTTCGATCTGTCGGTGTCGCTCAAGAGCGGCTCGGCCACGTGGTCGGGCAATTCGCCCGGCAGCGATGGGGTCTACGGCAATTCAGCCAATTGGACGCCGGCAACCGTTCCCAATGGCGCCGGCCAAATCGCCACGTTCGGCAGCGGCAGCAAGACGACGATCTCGCTCGGCGGGAGTAGCTACACGGTTGGTCAGTTGGACTTCGATAACACCGGCAACTCGAATCCGAACGCGGTGTATACAATCTCCAGTGGCGGCAGCCTCGTTTTGGACAATTCTCTCAATTCTCTGGCCGGCGCCGCCGTGAATGTGGCTGCCGGATTGACGCCGAACATCAACACCACGCTGGTGCTGTCCGATTCCACGAAAAGCACGATGTTCAACATCGGCAGCGGCGCTACGCTGAACGTCAGCGGATCGATCAATGAATCGGCGACTGTCACCGGCCAGCAGATTTCGCTCACCGGCGGCGGCACGTTGGAATTGGACGGCGTCAATGGATACACCGGCGGCACGACCGTGACCAACGGCACGCTGACGATCGGCGCGAACAATCCAGCGGCAAGCGTCGGCTCCGGTCCGTTGGCCATTGGCGCCGCGGGCATCGTCAATGTCAACAGCTCATCGCTGGCCGTCGGCGGTTTGTCCGGCGCGGTCGGCAGCCAATTGAACGTCGCCGATTCCACGACTCTGTCTGTCAGTCAAACCGGCACGGGCACGTTCAGCGGCGCGCTCGCGCTCGGCGGCAGCAGCGGGCTAACGGTCAGCTCGGGCACGTTGAGGCTCAACGTGGCCAGCAGCACGCAGGCCGGCGGCGCGACCGCGACCGTGGCCAGCGCCGCGACACTGCAACTGACCGGCTCGGTTTCGGCCCTCTCGAATTCCGACGGCAGCAACCCGGCCAACGTCGTCACGCACGGCACGTTTCCGTTTAACGCGACCGATGGAGCGTTGAGCGTCGTCGGCACGACGAGCCAAACGGTCGGCACCGTCACCGGCGACACGGCCACCAATAGCGATGGCGCCGCGGTTTATGCCGGCAACACGACCGTCGGCGACGGCACCAATGCCGCCAATCTGACGGCCACGCAGATTCTGCAAAACACGTTGACGATCAATGCCAACTCGACTGTGACGATCGCGCCGTCGGCCGGCGCCGTGATGGCCGTCGCCAGCGCCGGCCCATCGGCCGCTGCGGCATCGAGCGCCTCGTCGGCCGAGAGCGATTCCGGCAACGATCCGCTCGCGGCCATTCAAGCCGCGATCGCCTCCGGCTCGATCAGCAGTTCCACCGGCCAGCGACTGGAGAATCGGATTGCCGCGATCGAGCGACTGGCGGCGTCCGATCCTGGCTTGGACGTGAGCCTTTTGGAAAGCCGAGTCCTGGCTGCGCTGCCTTCTTCGTCGATCTTGCCTTCGACCGAAGTCTCGCCACTGGCCGACAGCGGTTCCAGCTTGCTCGCCGCCGACACCAGTGCCTTCGATTCGGGTTCGAGCGGAGCGAGCGCCACATTTGCGGCGGGCGCGAGTTTCAGCGGAAGCCCTGCCGCGGTTCCGGAACCTTCGACGCTACTGCTGGCCGCCTTGGGTGGCGTCGGCTTGGCATTTGCCGCTCGACGGCGAGTATGCGGTCGGAATTGCTAAGACGCGATCACGAGTGGTGATTTCGTGCTCCGTCAACGGCCGGCAATACTATTACCTACCCGTCACGAACCTTTTGCCGGGGCCCTGCGTCTAACAGGAAAGGACGGCCGCACGGCCGGCTGTTTTGCCGTGCCGCCGTGTCCTCATTCCGCTTCTTTTCACGATTGTCTGGGCATTTCAGCGATGCCGTCCGCGCCACTGCGCCAATCGGCGCTGAATACCTTGCTACGATAGCACCTACTCCTCGTTCGATCCTTGTCTGAATCGGTTTTGTCTTGTTCGCAAAACCGGCGATGTCGAAAAACTGTTCGACGCGGCCGTTTGCGATCGTGGCGTATCGACGTCAATTCGCACTGGATTTCTTCGCTTTAGGATTCACGCATGTCTCTCCATCGCTGCCGTCTGGTTCTACTTTGCAGCCTCTTGTTTCTTGCGACGCCGCCGCTGTGGGCCGCCGACGATCGAGCGCCTGCCACTCCCGTCGCTCCGGCCACCGACAAGCCTGTCGCCAAGGAAGCGGCGGCACCAGTGCCTCCGCGAGAGCAAACGATCTACATCCCCTACGAAAAGCTGCGCCAGACATTCGAAAAGGATGGCCGCGGCGTGTTCATCCCTTATGAGCGATTCCAAGAGCTTTGGAAGGCCGCGCGCGAGCAAGAGCGCAAGCCCGCCGAGCTCAAGCCGCCGACGGCCGCGGTCATCACTCTGGCCGACAGCGAAGCCACGGTCGGCAAGGAAGTGGTCCGAGTCGTGGCGCGGCTCAAGATCGATTTGTTGGCGAGCGGTTGGATCGAAGTGCCGTTGCGCCTGGAAGACGCGGGCGTGATTTCGGCGAGCCTAATCTCGCCCGACGGCAAGGAAGAGCCGGCGCGATTGGCGGTCGCTGCCGATGGCGGCTACAAGCTGTTGATCGAGAACAAGACCAAAGCGCCTCGGCAAATCGAGCTGCGGCTGGAGTATGCCAAGGCATTCAACAAGACGCCGGGTCGCAACGACGTGTCGTTCGCCGCCCCGCAAGCTCCGGTGAATCGCTGGAAGGTGCGGATTCCGGAGAGCGGAGCGAAAGTTCACATCGAGCCGATGATCGCGGCCACCGAAGCAACTGACGACGGCGCGAAGCAGGCGCCGCGGGAAGACGACAATCGAAAGGCCGACGACAAATCGAAGGGCGACAATCCCGACGCCGAAAAGAAAGCCGTCGACAAAAAAGCGCCCGAGGAAACGGTGTTGCTCGCCTTCGTCGGCGCGGCGCCGACCGTGCGCATCGATTGGACGGCCAAGGCCGAAGGCGCCAGCGGATTGGCTGCGATCGCCAGCGTCGAAGCGCAGCAACAGGTGCGCGTCGAAGAAGCCGCTCTGCGCACCCATGCTCGGCTGAACTATTCGATCAGCCGAGCCGAATTGTCCGTGCTAACCGTGGAAGTGCCAGCCGATCAGAAGGTGGTCAACATTGCCGGAGCGAATGTGCGACAATGGTCGGTCGAAACGACGGGCAAGACGCAGAAAATCACCGTGCAATTGTTCGAGCCGGCGCGGCAAGCGGAATCGATCGACATCGACCTCGTGCAATATGCGGATCAGCCTGCCACAAAAGCCGCCGAAGCGCCACCAAAGGGCGCCGAAGCACCACCGAAGGCCAACGCGGCCCCGGCCAAAGCCCCCGACTCCGCGCGGCGCACACTCGAGGTGCCCGTCGTCAAAGCGCTGAATGTATCGCGGCAGCAAGGCGTCGTGGTGGTCGATGTTGCCGAGGGTCTGCAGGTCGAATCGCACACGCGCGACGGCCTGCTGCAACTCGACGCCGCCGATTTGCCGCCGGCGCTGGCCAAGCAGCCGCATGAATTGTCGTACCGCTACGCCGGGCTTCCCTTTCAGCTCTCGCTCGACGTGGTCAAGATCAAGCCGCGCGTGCTGGCCGACGAATTGGTCACGGCCTATCTGGAGCCGGAGCAACTCACGCTGCAATTGCAGGCGGTGTTCACGATCGAACGAGCGGGAGTGTTCGATTTAGCGTTCGACGTTCCCGCGGGCTACGACGTTCGTGAGGTTCGCGGCGAGGCTTGTCGCGGGGCCGCGGCCGTTCAGGTCGATTCGCACCATTTGGAAGGCGCCGACAAGACGCGCCTGGTGGTCAACCTGGCGCACAAAGCGCTCGGCTGCGTGAGCATTTTCGTGGAATTGCAAAAGCGGCTCGACGACGCCAATTTGCTCGGTCCGACTGGCAAGACCTCGGATGTTCCGCTGCAATTGCCTCGCGTGGCGCCGGAGACGATCGAGCGCACGAGCGGTCGTCTCGTGGTCTACGCTCCCGAGAGCTTGCGCGTCAATCCCGGCAAGCAGATTGGATTGCGGAGCGTGTCGCTGGCCGAGGCAATGGCCGGCGCAATGCAGACGCCGGTGAATCATCCGACGGCCGCCCGACCTGTTTCTACTTTCGTTTACACTAAGGCGCCGGTCGAGCTTTCGCTGCTCGTCGAGCGCCGCAAGCCGTACGTCACGGTGGGGCAATTGCTCGTGGCCAAGGTCGATCCGGGCGTTGCAAAGTACGAAGCGACCTTCTTCTACGACATTCGTTACAGCGGCGTCAAGAATCTGCGGATCGACGTGCCGGCCGATCTCGCGGCCGACATCCGCAACAACACGCACGGCATCACGGAAAAAACGCTCGATCCGCCGCCCGCCGATTTGGCGAAGGGCGACGTAGCTTGGAGCTTCGCCAGCGAAGGCGAACTGATCGGGCCGCTGGCAATCCGATTGTCATGGGAGCGGCGGCTGGAAAACTTGGAGGTGGGCAAAAGCGTTGAATTGGCGATGCCCCATCTGCGCCGAGAGGCGCGGATCGCGCATGGGGTCAGATCGTGCTCGTCAAGGCCGAGACGATCGATTTATTGCCCTCGGCCACGCCGAGCGGTCTGCGGCCGATCGACGCGCAGCACGATTTGATGCCCGGAGCGAATGTGCCTGACGCCGCCCAGGCGTTCGAGTTTCAAGACGATTGGTCGCTCACCGTGGCGGCCACGCGGTATCAACTCGAAGCCGTGAAGCACACCAGCATCGAGCGTGGACTGATTCGTGCAGTGGTCACGCGCGGCGGTCAGGTGGCGGTGCAGGCGTTGTATCGGATGCGCAGCTCGGGACAACGGCTGGAGGTGACGCTGCCGACTGGCGTCGAGTTCGACACGGCACCGCTGCGGATCAACGGCAGTGCGACGCCGCTGGAGCGCGGCGCGAAGGACGAGTTTTACGTACCGCTGGTGGGACGTGGCGGCGACGCGCCGTTTCTGCTAGAGCTTCGTTACACGCTGACGGGCGTCGGCGCCCGCGTCGATTTGCCGGCGTTTCCCGAGGAGCCGGCGGTGCAGAAGGTGTATGTGTCGGTATTTTTGCCCGAGGAGCAGGCATTGCTCGGTTATCACGGCCCGTGGACCGACGAGCAAGAGGCTTACGATCACTCGATCTTTCGGCAAATACGTTCATCGCGCGACACCGATACCGCTCTGGTGAGTTGGGTGCGCGAAGGAGTTTCCGTCGCCGACAATCCGGGCGATTCGTTTCCCGTCGATGGCCAGCTTTATGAGTTTAGCACTCTGAGGCCGGCGGCCGGGGAAGAGGCGCTCTGCGGTTGACGAGCTTCAACGGCAATTGGCTCGAGTTTCTGGTTTTCGCGTTCATGATTGCGATCGGGCTGGCGCTGTTGCGGCAGTCGCCGGCGACGCGCGGAACGGCGCTGGCCTTGTTGGTGATACTGTTGCTGCTGTTGGGCGTGTTCTTGCCGACGTTTGCCATGCAGGTTTTGAACGGCGGCCTTCTGATGGCAACCGTATTGACGGTCTTAATGTGGTCCGCCTGGTTCTTGTACGAGAGAAGCCAGCGGCCGCGACCCGCGCCGGTCGCCGTACATGTTGTAACGCCTTCTCAATCGAATCCGGCGGTTCCCGAAAGCGTCGCTCCGCCGCCGAATACTGCACCACGCGTGAGCCCTCCGGCGGCAGGCGAGACGAGCACGGGAGGTGATATTCATGGTTAGGACCAATTGCCACTCGGTTTGCTCGGCACGATTTGCTTTCGCCGGAGTCGCTTTCTTCATTGCCATGCTGATCGCGACCGACGCGCTGGCCGCCGACGCGGTCGTTTCACCGACCGATGGGCCGCCGCAGCGCGAGATATTCGTTCCTTTCGACGATTTGCATGTGATCTTGTCGTCCGACGTGCAGCGCGTGTTCGTCACGCGCGAGGAGTATGATGCGCTAGCGGCAAAAGCCAAATTGGCTGCTCGACCCGAGGCCGTCGAGCAGCCGGCGGCCGTACTGAGCGCCGACTACGTGGCCACGATCGAGGAAAACCGCGCCGAATCATCGGAACACTCGTCGTCACCGCGCCCAATGACGCCCTGAGCGCCGTCGAACTCGATCTATCGGGCGTCGCGCTGCGCGCGGCCACGCTCGACGGAAAGCCTGCGGCGCTCGGCCGCAATCCGGCGGGCTTGCCGGTGTTGTTCGTGAGCGGCGCGGGTCGGCATGAACTGAAGCTGGAGATTCTGGCTCCGCTGGATACGGCCGCCGCCCAGCGCACGCTCTCCTTCCGAATTCCCACGCCGCCGGCGACGCGGTTGAAACTAACCGTGCCGGGCAACGTCGAGATCAAGAGCGGCGCGACGATCATTCGCCGAGACCTCGACGAGCGGCCGGCCACGACGTTCGACCTGCTGCCTCGCCGTGGACAGAATTGCGTGGTGATGTCGCTGAACAATCACCAACTGCAGAAAGAAAAGCGTGGTCGTCGCGCATGCGGTGCTGATCGATGAAATCACTACGGCCTTGGAGCGGCTGCACGTGACGGAGTCGATGTCGGTGTTGCACGGAGTGGCGGATGAATTTCGCTTTGTCCTGCCCGACGGATTCGAAGTGACCAGTGTCGCCGCTCCGCAAGTGGCGCGGTGGGCCGTGACGACTGCAAAGGGGCAGCGAGTTTTGGAAGTGCATTTGCGCGAGCCGGCATCAGAAACGGTTACGTTGAGCGTCTCGGCGATTCACACGCCCGCGGCGCTGGCGCAGTGGGAATTGCCAAAGCTGACGGCGCTCGACGTGGCGGGCGAGGCGGCGGTCGTCGGAGTGTTGCTGGAGAATCGCCTGAAACCGCATGATTTGCAGCCCAAGAATCTGATTTCGATCGACGCCGGCGCGCTGGCGAAAGCCATCACTGCCGGTTCGCAGGAAAATCAAGCCGGCGCACCTGCGATCGCGCCCGTCGCGGCATTCTACGCTCCGCGCGGCGACTACGAACTGAAAGCCCGCTTTGCGGCTCCGCCGGCCGAGCTGCGCGTCACCACGAACGTGCTGCTGACGCTCACGGAATCAAAGCTCGAAGCCCGCGGTGGCTTCGCGCTATTGAACGCAACGGACAAATTGATCGAGTTCGATTTTTCGGTGCCGGCCGATTGGCAGGTGGCCGAATTGACGCAGGATGGCGGAACCGCGTTGCCGCTCGAAACGTATCCGACCGACGATGGCGGCACGCGAATTCACGTGCGGCTGCCGCAAGCGTCGCCACTTGGCCAAACGAGGAATGTCTACTTTCGCGCGGTAAGCACTCCCGGCGGCTGGCTTAACGAGTGGACCGCCAAGCAAGTGACATTTCCGGTGTTTCAAGTAACGGGCGCGACGCGCGATGGCGGCGCCATTGCGGTTCAATCGCAAGACGATTTGCGCGCCCATGCCGATCAGGTTACGCGACTGACCCCGCTGGATTCCAACGAAAAGAGCAAATACGGCTTGGCCAACGTGACCACGGAGTTGGCCTATCGTTACGACGCGCCGCCCTACGGTTTGACGCTCGCCGTCGAGCGCGTCGAGCCGCGGCTGACCGCGCGGGCATTTTCGTTTTTCCGCGTCGAACCGGATTTGCTCACGGCGCATTACGAAATTGCCTACGACGTGACCGAGGCTCGGGCAAGCCGTCTGACTTTTGCATTGCCGGCAACCACGCCCGCCGAGTTGTCGATCCATGGTCTGGCCGGCGTGACGATCAAGGAATCGAAAAGTATCGTCAAGGGCAACGAACGGCAATGGACCGTGCTGCTCGGCGAATCGAAGCGCGGCGCACTGCGGTTGGCGGTCGATTTCCAACAGCCGCTCGGCGATCGCGACAAGGATAAAAAACCGCCCGCAGTGAAGGACGAGAAAACCGCGCCGGCGGCGACCGTCAATGATGTAACGCTGCCGCTGGTGCGAGCGCTGCGCGTGGCGTATCAAACGGGCATGGTCGCCGTCGAGGGAAGCTCGGATAGCGACGTGCAAGTGAAAACCGATCTGCGCAAGGTCGATGTCGGCTTTCTCGCCGCCGCCGACTATCAGCCCGGCCAGCGGTTGCTCGGCGCCTTCGGTTATGGAGGCGTCGACGCCGAAGTCAAAGTGGCGATCGCCCGGCCGCCCGGATACGAACTGCCCACCACAATTGTCGAGCGGGCGGAGTTGTTGACGGTGGTTTCGGCCAGCGGCCGGAGCCAGACGGTCGCGCGATTTCAATTGCGTTCCAAGGCGCAATTGATTGAAGTCCAATTGCCCACGGGCTCGACTCTCTGGTCGGCCTATCTCGACGGCACGCCGACGCAGCCGCAGCGCGAAGGCGTTAGTTTGTTGATTGATCTGCCCGCCGCGTCCGAAGCGCGCCGGCGCACTTTGCAGCTCGTCTACGAAACGCAGGTCAACGCGCTCGGGATGGCCAGCAGTTTGGATCTGGCAGCCCCGAAACTGCTCTTGCGCGCGAAGCGGAGCGCGGCCGGCGAGGAAGTGCCGTTGGCCGAATTAGTTTGGCAACTAAGCACGCCAGATGGTTTCAAGGTCGTGCGCAGCAATGGAACGGTGTTCAGCGGAGACATAGCGGCGCGCGAGTCGCCGCTGACGCGTGTCGCTGCGGTGGTGGGAAGTGTCTTTCCGGGAGTCAGCAGCGCACGCGAATCCGCGCCGGAAAATTCAATCGGTCGATAGTTCGCTTTCCATGCCGACCGAAGAAACCGGAGGAGGATTTAATACAACACCGCTCGGCGATGTGCAATTCCGGCAAAGCGGAGCCAAATCGGCTGCACAGCGTCGAAAGCTGATAAGACCGAAATGCCGGCGGACATGAAGTCCGCGGATCTGCCGCCGGGGGCGCTAGCGCCAGACAGCAAACCAGCCGAGACGAAGGCCACACCGCCGCCCGTCCCAGCGAAGCCGCAAATGCCGCCCGGCGAAACCTCTGCCACAGAATTAGATCAGCATAAATCGGCAGAGACACGACAATCTTTGTGGGCGCTCGAGGGCGTGCGCAGTTTGCCCATCGACTTCCAGCCGGAGCGAATTCAAACCACGTTTCAAAGCCTCGGCGAAGAGCCGCGGCTCAGCGTCACGGTGGTCGATCGCGAGCGGCTCAACTTGCTCGCCTGGTGCGTGGGATTGCTGGTTTTCTTGCGAGGATTGGCGTTAACGATGCAGCCACGTCGGCGGCGATTTCGATTTGTCGCGACGACGCTTGTCGTGTCGTTCGCGCTGCCGCTCATCTTGCCGTGGACCGGTCTGATCAGCCCGGTTTGCAATATGGCATTTTACGCGGCTTGTTGGCTCGTGGTGTATTACCTCGCTGCGGGCATCGTCAAACGGATCTCGCGATTCGGCCGAGGCGCGATGTCGCAAATGCGCGGAGCGCCGGCCGCGGTCGCAATCGTCGGATTGCTGTCACTGCTGTTCGCTCGCTCGGCGTCGGCCGAAGATCCCCCCGCGTCGATCGCAGTTCCGCCCGACGCGATCATCGTGCCTTACGATCCCGATAAACCAGATTTCTTGGAAGCCATCAAGGCACTGTCGGCCGAGACAAAGCCAGACGCGGAAAAGCACAAAGCAAAAGTCTTCGGCATGGACAAGTCGCAGAAATTACTCGTGCCCTATAAAAGGTATCTGGAATTGCAGCGCACCGCGCATCCCGACGAAATCGTCAAGCCGGCGCCGCCCGCCGAATATGCGTTCGCCGGCGGGCGATTCACGACTCGTCTCGACGGCGGCGAATCGCTGCTCGTCGAAGGGCAATTGGATATTGACGTGCTGGTCGATCATGCCGTGAGCATTCCGCTGTCGCTGGGCGGCGGAGTGCTGACGAAGGCCGAAGTCGATGGGAAGCCGGGCGTGGTGGCTGCTCTCAAAGACATTCCGGCGACTGCCTCAACCGAACGATGGATCAAAATCGGCCGCCCATCCGCAAGCTGCCGAAGGCCGCATGGCCTTGTTGATCACAGGTGCGGGGCGGCGGCATGTGGTATTCGCGATGCGATTTCCCTTGCAGCGGCGCGGCGGTTGGCAGATTGCCGAAGGACGATTGCCCGCGCCGCCCGCGGCCGCCCTCACTTTGCAAGTCGCCAAGGCGGGAACGGAAGTCGTATTGTCGGGCGGCGTCGATCATGGCAATTTCGAAACCCATCACGACAATGAGACGGTGGAAACGGCACTAGCGTCTGATGGATCGCTTGCAACCAACGGAGCGTTTCGCGTCCAGTGGCGAGCCAAGTCGGGGCCGGCGCCGGTGGATCAAAGTCTTGCGGCCCACGGTGCCGCATTGCTCGATGTTCAGGAAGATGGCTTGCGGCTGGCGTGGCAATTCAATCTGGAGTTTCGCGGCGGCCAGCGCGATTCGTTCGTCGTCGACATTCCCGACGGATATCTGGTCGAGAAAGTCAGCGGCGCCAATGTGCGCGGTTGGATTCTGAAAGAGGCCGGAGGACTGCGGAAGCTAGAAGTGACCCTGCTCAAGGCGGCTCAAGACGCCGAGTCGTTTTCCGTGGCCCTCGCGCGGCGCGGCGCCGTCGGCAGCGGCGAGTTGGCGCAGTTCCCGGCGCCGGTGCTCAGTGTCGAAGGCGCCGCGCAGCAGTCGGGCGAACTGACGATCCGCCGCAGTCCGCTCTTGGAACTGCGCGCCGAAAAGCGCGAGCGGCGCATCGCGCGCCGATGGCGAAACGACGCCGGCGAACGCCAACTCCGACGGCAATGAAAGCCCCTTGGGCATCGTGCCGTTCCAAGTCTACCGCTTCGCCACGACGCCGTTCACCGTCAAACTTTCGGCGCAACCGGTCGCGTCCCACGTCTCGGCCGAATTCCAAACCGTGCTGCGAATCTCCGAGCAACAGCGCACCATGGAAAGCCGCATTCGCATGAGAGTCGATAAGCGGCCGGTCTACCGCTTGCGAATCGCGCTGCCGGAGGATTTGCGTCTCGACCGCGTCAACGCGCCCGAGCCCTTCCAATGGGTCGTCGACCAAGAGGGCAAACGCCGTCTGTTGAACCTCTACTTTGCCGCCGGACATCGGCAATCGTTCGATATCGTCCTGGCCGGCTCGCTGGGCAAGTATGGCAAAGTGGACTCGATCGACACGCCGAAATTGGAAATCGTCGATGCTGATGAACGGAAAGAATCCATCGAGCAATCGGGCGACATCGCGATCGAAGTCGATCCGTCGCTCGATATCCGCGCGGAAAAGCTCGTCCATTGCGAGACGGAGTTGCTCGAGCGGGTCAACACCTGGCTCAACCCCGCGCAACAAAGCCTGGCGCGGTTGGCGCTGCGATTCCGCACGCCCGATTACTCGGCCCAACTGCAACTCTCTCCGCGCAAGCCGATCGTCCACTGCGACACGTTCACGAATATCCGCGTGAACGAGCGGACCGTGGAAGAGACGATCCTGCTCGACTTCACGATCCGCGAAGCGGGAATTCGCAGCCTTTCGTTCCTGCTGCCTGAGTCGCTACGAACCGCGCGGATTAGCTCGCCGATGCTGCGGCAGAAAACGATCGAACTGGTGGGCAAAGACACGCCAGCTCAAGTGCGCGTGACGATCGAGTTGCAAGAAGAAGTCATGGGAAGCTTGCGCGTGCTGATCGAAGGCGATCGATTGTTGACGAGCGAGAAATACACCGTTCCCGCGACGGTTGTCGAGACCGGGCAAACCGACCACCGCTATATCACGCTCGAAAGTTCCGGACGCGATGAAATCGTGGTCAACGCGCACGACGGCGTCGATCCGATCAGCCAGGAACAGACCGAGTGGCGAATGCTCACTGCCATGTTGGGCCGCGGCCTGACGCAAGCCTATCTCGTGCGGCCCAGCGCCGCGGAGCCGAAGCTGATTTTGCACACCCAGAATCGCGCGGCGGTCGAAACGGCCGGCGCTCGGATCGGGCTGGCCAAGGCGATGCTGGTCGTCGATGCGAACGGCGCCTACCGCGGCGCGCAGTTGTATCGCGTTGACAATAGTCTCGAGCAATTCCTCGAAATCGAGTTACCAGCCGG
This sequence comes from Pirellulales bacterium, assembly GCA_963738955.1. Lineage (GTDB taxonomy): Bacteria > Planctomycetota > Planctomycetia > Pirellulales > DATAWG01 > DATAWG01. Next base: position 186,409 of record CAVTYW010000017.1, read on the forward strand.
CGCGCGATTGTGGACGGCGCACGTGGCCGGCGAGCCGGTGAAACCCGCTGCTGGCAAAGCCGCGGGAACCGCCGGCACAGTGGTGCGAATTCCGCTGATCAAAACGGCCCACGGCGACGCCGACTATCCGGTGATGCTGAAATACGGCGGCCAACTCGGCCCGTTGAGCGCGATCGACCGCGTGCGGTTTCCGCTGATCCGCACCGTGAACATTCACGTCGAGCTGAGTCAGGTCGAGCTGTATGTGCCGGAGAATTTCGACTGGTTCAACTTCGGCGGCACGATGCGGCGCGTTCAAAACGAAGGCGATTTGGCCGCCGGATGGCTGGCCTACAACACGCGGCAGATCGACCTGGCGCTTCAAGCGTGGCAAAGCGGAGATCCCTTCTCGCGAGCTCGGGCCACGAATAATCTCAAATCCCTGCAAGCCGAATCCGATGCTCTCAAGCAATCGGCCGAAGGATACCGCGAGAATGCCGATGTTGCCCAGCAATTGCAAGCGAACAGTTCGATCCAAATGAAGCTCAGCGAGGATGTGAACAAGCCGATCGATTCAGCCAAATTGGCCGACGACCGCGACAACCGCGATCGGTTCAATAGCTTCTACAAATCTCAACTCAACAAACGGGCCAACGAAATCGTCAATTCGGCCGGCGAAAACTTCGCGGAGCCGGCAGCGCAGACTCGGCCGGCAAGCAAGGACTCGGGCAAAGACTTCGGAAGAGAGCGAGGCAAGGAAATGGAACAGGGACCTGGACCATCGTCTGCTCTCGGCAACGTCGTGGCAGACCCGCTCGGTCGGCCGGCGTCTGGGCAAGGTGGCCCGAACAAGGGAACGGGACAACTCGGAACTGCCACGACGGCCGGCAATCTTGGATACATCAACGGCGATAACGATAACTTATCCCGATTCTCAAACGAATTTCACGGACAACCCGCCGCGCCAACTGTGACATTCAATAACGCAACGGTGAGTTCCGGAACGCTGAGCTTGGGCGGCAGTGGCGCCGGCGTAAACCTCGCCGGTTCAACAACGCTGAACGTTCCTCCGCCCGCCGACTCGACTCCGGCTTTGACGGGCCTAAGTAACAGCAGCGGCGATTCGAATCAACCGGGATTCGAAGAATCCGGCGGCGGAAGAGCCCAAAGCGATCTCAAGCGCTACGCCGGTTGACTGGCACAACAACAGCAGCCGCATCGTGGGCCAGAATCGTACTCGCTGAACGGCGGCGATGCGAATGCGACGACGCCGACTGCGGGACCAACGGTGACCGGCGGTTTCGTTGACACCCCGAACGCGGGTGCAAGTGTTTTAGCGAAGACCGGCTCCGGCACGCTCGTGCTCTCCGGAAATAACACGTACAGCGGCATGCTAGCGGATGGTGCGCAACCAGCCGGCAATCCGCAGGCCGCAAACAACCAAACGCAGACCGGCAAGCTGCAAATCGGCAATGCCGAGCAAGGCGTTTCCGTCGCTCCAGCCGCGCTGGCCAGCCTTGAAGTTCGACCTCCATCCGCGCGGCGTTAAGTACCTGTTCACCACACCCCGCGGCGAGGCGGAGATCACCGCGCAAACCGTCTCTAGTTCCCTGGTCGGCCGCATGAGTTGACTGATGGGACTGGCCGTAGCACTTTTAGTGGTATCGCTGCTGGTTGCGGCAGCGCGGCGATGGCGCGCGGCCCGTCAACTTGGCCGAGCTTAATCCTAAACCTTCAACAACTCGCAAGCCTGCGAATAGCCCGGCGCTGGGCGGCCGTATTCGCTGGCGGTCACGCGGGCCAGCGCGACCAATTGCCGCCATTGAAACACGGGCCGCGTCTTTTCGAACTCTTCGCTGACCGTGCGGTAATACTTTTCGGCGTGCAGCGACCCGTCTTCGCTGACGCCATAGCGCAGCAGCATTTCGAATACCGGCCGCGGCGCGTGGCCGAGTTGGCCGTAGCGATGCACGAGAGCACAGCAGCGGAATTGGTCTTTCTCCTTGATGGCGGCCTCGAGGTCGCGGAGCAGCGGTTGTGGCTCGGTGGCGGCGACTTTTTCCAGATGTTCTGGATGCGGAAAGCGATCCTTGTTCAACCGGCCCGATTGGCCGGCCGTGTGGAACGCGCCGACGATCAGGCTGGCGACCGCATTTCGCCGGTTGCTAACGCGGGCGATATTCCGCCAGGCGTTGGCGGCATCGGAAGCATGAACGCCGACCGAATCGCCATGAACGCTGCCGATCGGTTTGTCGACGGGCCCCGAGGTTCGGCCTGGATCGCGCAGCAGCAGATCATTCGCCGCCAGCGAAATCGCCGCGCCGATGTCTTCCGATGCAATTCCTTCGGCCAAAGCCGCGGCGACTGCTTCGGCGGCCTGCTGCCGGGAAGAATCGGCGATCAGTTGGCCCATCTTGTCGATCCAGCCATCTTCGGCCCGACGCTGCGTCGAAGCGGCGCCGAGCAATTTGTACTGATCGAGCAATTTCGGCAGTAGCGTGCGAATCGGCGATGGGGTACGGCCATCTTTTTTGGCCTCCTGCTCTCGATCGACGCAATACCGCACCGATTGCCGCAGCAGCGTGTGGGCATGTTCCTGTCCGGTGAGGTCGAGCGATGCCCAGGCTCGCCAAGACAACACGACGCGATGCACGTCGGCTTCGTCCTGCACGGAAAACTGCAAATGATTGAACGCCTCGCCGGCTGGCCCGCGCGCCAGGGCGGCGAATGTTCGCTCGGCCGCTTCCATGTCGGCCTTGCGCGTCGCCTGTTGCAGCGGATCAAGGCCTCCGAGGTCGCTCGGCAAATCGGCCGGTTCGACCGGATGAAGGATCTCGTTCGCCCGGCCGCCGCAGGCCTGGATGCGGCTGGTGTTTCGATAGAGGACTTTGAGAACTGGGAGCGGCGCACGACCGCTCGGCATTTCTTTTGCCATGTGGAAGGCCGGCGACAGCGCCATGAACGAATGGAAGCCGATGTAATCATGTCCGCCAAACGATCGGGCGTTGGCCAATGCTCCCGCCGAAACGAGCGTGCGCAGGTCGGTCCCATTCTTCAGCTTCTCGACAAGAATCGGCATGAGCTTGTCGGGCGGCGTTTCTTGCATCAACACGACCAGCGGCTCGAGCCGGCCGAATTGAAGCATTGCCGTCGGCTCGCCGCCCCAAACCGGCGAGAGACCCAAGTCGTCCGCCAGCACGGCTCCGACGCTGGCGACCAGCATCCCTCGACCTACGTCCTCCAGAAACGCCCGACGCGATTGATTTGTCATGGTCATGGCTTCTACCTCCGCGGCAAAATGCCGAACGGCTGAAAGCATCGGCTAGCTACCGATGCGAGAAAGTCCCCCGCTGAGCATTGTTGTAGCACGATCGCTGGCCATGTTCAATAAAAATCGCCAAGTGAGCCTGGCCGGCAACTGTGTATTCGTTCGGCCAAGTGATGAAACTGTTTACACGGACAATGGCTCCGGTGATAATTGCCCGAGCGTCTTGAACCATCCGCCAACCAGATCAAGCATCGGCCTCGAACATGAAAACGCGACTAATCGGTGCAACCATCGTGTTCCTCGGACTCGCCGCCGCGGCCCACGCCGCGGATTTGGACCTCAATCTTCGTAGCCGCGTCGCCAAGCCGGAGGGCTCCGAAAAGTTCGAAATGGTCACCAGCAAGGAAAACTGGGATCCGCACAAAACGGCCGTCGTGATTTGCGACATGTGGGACCGCCATTGGTGCAAGGCGGCCGAGGTGCGAGTGGCGGAAATGGCGCCGCGCATGAACGTGGTCGTGGAGAAACTTCGCGAACAAGGCGTGTTGATCATTCATTGCCCCGGCGAGACGATGAGCTTTTATGCCGACAATCCGGCCCGCAAGGCGGCTCAGGCGGCGCCCCATGCCGAGCCGATGAAGCGCCGCGGGCCGGTGATCGCCGAAGGGCCGTGTCCGATCGACGCTTCCGACGGCGGTTGCTCCGACAATGTTTCTGGACCGGAACGCCGCGTTTGGACTCGGGAGATTGCCACAATTGAAATCAAGCCGATCGACGGCATCAGCGACAACGGCGACGAAGTCTACAATTTCATGCGCCAAAAGGGCGTGGAGAACGTGCTCATGATGGGCGTGCATACGAACATGTGCGTTCTCAATCGGCCGTATGCGATCAAGGCCTTCGTGAAAAAGGGGCTCCGCGTCGCCTTGATGCGAGACATGACCGACACGATGTACAATCCCAAGAAATCGCCCTTTGTCGACCACTTTTCCGGGACCGACTTGATGATCGAATTCATCGAGAAGTATTGGTGCCCGACGTTGACTAGCGACCAAATCATCGGCGGCGAGCCGTTCCGCTTTGCCGCCGATGCTCGGACGGGGCCACGCTAGGCCACAGTCCCAGGAAGGGGGAGCCGCCCGTTCAAGAAAATCAGGAGATTTTTGGCCCGAAAAACACACCTAGACCGAGAACGTTGCTAAGATAGCCGACTGTCTGAGTTGTGTTTTGAAGTGATCATCCATGACTTGCCTCGAGGAGTCCGCTAATGAATTGCAAGACCTTGGTCCGTTTCGTTGCCGCGATTGCGACACTATTCGTCGCCGGCAATGTGTACGCCGGTGCGCTTCAGTATTACAACGTCGACAACGTAACTCTGCTCAACGGGCCGATCGAATTGGTGCCCACGTCGCTCAACTTCTCGCCTAACAACGCCTTTCTTGGCGACACGAGTGGCGTCTGGACACTTTCCGGCAATGCGAAGAACCTGACCGGGCAGACCTACCTCAATGTCAAGTACTTCAACGAATGGATGTTCGACGCTTCGACGGCATTCACCTACGCGGGCAGCAACGCCTGGTCCTCAACGGATGGAAATGGCTGGAGCGTCCCAAGCCCGGACGGCACTCTTGATCCGAGCGTCGTGCTCCCCGTGCCGTCTACTTGGACGAGCCTCTACTTTCCCAGCTTCACTGCCTCGATCCCCGATCCCAACGTTCCTTACCCATATGTTGACATCGGTACGGGAACAGTCGGCCCGTTTGCTTTGGTGCCGTTCACCGAAACGATCGACGCGACTTCCCAATACAATTTCAACTTCACCAGTTCGTTTATTTCGACGACGCCCGCCGTGCTAGTTCCCGAGCCATCGGCGCTGATGCTGGCTGCATTGGGCGCGATCGGCCTGGTTCTCGTCGCCGGCAAGCGTCGCCGGGGCACGGTCGCTGGCTGACCGCTGCATGAGGAATGTGTGCGCTATAGTGGCGCAACCTTCCTGCCGGTCGCCTGGCGTGGATTCAAATCCAAGAACCGCCAGCAATACCAACTGCCGATGCTGGCGTACGGACGCCAGCGATTGCCGATTTCGAGGAAGATATCCTTGGTCGGCGATTCATCCAATTCGTAAAGCCGGCGGATCGCCGAACGAACGCCGAAATCGTCGAGCGGAAAAACATCCGGCCGGCCGAGGGCGAAGATCAAGAACATCTGCGCCGACCAGCGCCCGATTCCGTGAACCTGAGTTAGCTCCTCGATCACTTGCTCATCGCTCATCCGCCCTAGCCGATTCAGGGGCACGGTGCCATCGGCGCATTTTTGCGCCAGATCGAGCAAATAGCCGGCCTTCTGCCGCGACACGCCGACCGAGCGCAGTTCGTCCAGCGAAAGACGCGCGATCGCATCAGGCCGAACGCCGTCGGGCTCGAGAAGGTTTTCCAGTCGAACGCGAATCGATCGGGCCGCGCCGACGGAAATCTGCTGCGAAAGGATCGACCGAACCAGGATCTTGAAACGGTCGCGCTGGGGCTTGAGCGTCACTGGCCCGACCTGCCTGATGACTTTGGCCAGAACCGGATCGGCCCGGCGAAAATGCCGTTGGATGATTTGATGGTCAACGCGCATGCCGAATGGCTCCGAGGACGGGTCTTGGCTGCCGGTGCGGAAGCCCTTTGAAGGATGTTTTGCCCTCATCGTGTCGCAAGCGCCGATCCTTCGCAAGGTGCCGCGGCGTCGATGGAAACCTCACAATACCGCTTGGCAGAAGGGAATTATCCCCGTTTTTTGCTTTTCCCAGGGTATCTGGCCGCCAAAACTTTGCTGCCCGATTCGCCGGGAAGTATACTGGCATTGCTTCTAGATCGACCGACCACCCGAACCACCGCACGCACGAGGACCGACCGATGGCCAAGAAAAAGTCCGCGAAAAAGGCCCCGAAGAAAAAGGGGGCCAAGAAAGTTGCCGTGAAGAAGGCCGCGAAGAAGAAGGGGACGGTGAAGAAGGGATCGGTGAAAAAGGGGGCCAAGAAAAAGGCCGCCAAAAAGGCGATCATCAAGGCTGCGAAGAAAAAGGCCAAGGCGGCGCCCAAAAAGAAGTTCGCCGCGAAAAAGAAAACCGTCGCGAAGAAGGCCGCGCCAAAGAAAAAGGCGCTCGCTGCGAAAGCTTCCGTCAAGAAAACGGCGCCCAAGAAGGCCGCGATTAAGAAGAAGGCGCCGCGCGCAACGACGACGATGCAGGCCGCTGTCGAGCCCACTTCGACACCGATCTCGGCGAGCGCGAATTCCGACAACCCAATCGCCATTGAGACGAATCCAATTGAGTTGGCGCCGATCGGCGAACCGGAGGCAGTGAACGGCAGCGAACATGTACTGGACGCTCCCGCGGATGAAGCATTGATCGCTGAACCCTACGATGCGGTGGCGGAAGCTTCGGAGGAATCGTTCCCGGCAAGCGACCCGCCGGCGACAACCGCGGTCGTCAGTCCGTGAACGAATCGGCAAGTAAGCGATAGCGCCGGATTCAATGCTGCTCGTTCAACCTGGAACGGCAAAGCTGAGATGCAGTTCGCTGTGGCGTAGATGAAGTTGAATGCATTCCTCACGGGTCAGCTTCCGGAAGACCGGGTGGCTGGGGGCAATCTTTTCGCTTTGCAATCGAGCCACGGCCAAGCGCAGGTTTCGCAATGAATCTTGCGCGGAAGAGGCGGGCGGATAGAACTCCTTTTCGGCAGACTTCGGCAAATTGAAGCCGGCCGGCATCTTCTTGGTGAGCATTCGCCGCTTGAACAGCGGCGCCACGAGCCGAATGAACCAGGGCGCTTTGAACGACGTGCCGTCGATCGCACCGTTCATGGTCGTCGCAAGATGACCGATCAAGCGGTCCAGCGGCCAATTGCCGAGCGTCTTCGTGTTCGGAGAGGCCACAAGCTTCTCGGCGTCGGCGAGAACCTCTTCCAGCGAGTTGAAATGCAAGTCGCGCCGTCCGTGAACGGCCTTGGTTTTTACCGGCATGGATGTCGTCTCCTCATTATTGTTCATTGTGACTACCGCGGTTGTCTGGCGGCCATCAGTTGCCAAGGCCAGGTCAATGCGGCCCAAGCGGCGAGGGCGATCAACGTGCATACGAGAATGTGCATCGGATAAGGTCCGAAGTAGTCGAGCATCGTGCCCGGCGGCGGTTTGCGGTTGATGCAGAAGAAGTTGGTGTCAAGAATTGTGTTGATGAAGAAGATACCGATGGCATACGCGATCGTTACGACGACCGCCAGGCGAAATAACCGCCAATCGGGCCGCAATCCAACGCCCCAGCACAAATAAATCGCCGCGACCACAACGGCGCCGTGACCAACGTAGAATAGCAAGAAAGAGAAATGGGGAAAGCCATGACGCAAATCCGGTGTGACCATCGCCAGCAGCGTCGCCGAAAGGCCCCAATAGTAGACAAGGCCGAATGCCCAGCGGCGCTCGGTCCACAGTGCATAGATCGCGATGATCCCCGCGATGTCGCAGATCTGCAGCGGCAGCGACTTGCCCACGTCGAAATGCTCCGGCAAAAGCATTACCGTCTGCATGCCGCCGAAACAAACGAGAATCGTGATCGCCAAAGCCCTGCTGATCCATTTCTGCCCAGGCCGGCCGCGCAGCCGACGGCCGCACCATGCCAAAAGTACCGCCGCGGCGGCAATCAGCCCGAGCGCGATGAGGTGCGCCGGACCGAAAAGAACAAACGGCGTGTCGCTCCATAGCCACGACATTGTTTGCCTGTCCGTTTTCGCCGCGAATGCTTTCGAACATCCAAGAGACGTCGAGATTCTACCATGTTGACCGAAGCGCGAAACCGCAATCGATAGACGAAACCCAACGGCCGTGCAACCGTCTTATTTGCAGGCTTTAAAGAGAACAATTGCCAGCGGGGGCAATGTGAGGCCGATCGAGACCGGTTGACCGTGCGAGGCGACCGGCACGGTCGTCACGCCGCCGAGATTGCCCATGCCGCTGCCGCCGTAGATCGCGGCATCGCTGTTGAGGATTTCTTGCCAACGGTCGGTGCTCGGCGTGCCGATGCGGAAATTGCGGCGCGGGACGGGAGTGAAGTTGCAGGCCACGAGAATATCAGGATCGGCTGGACCTCCCTTGCGGAGAAACGTCAGCGTGCTCTGGTCGCTGTCGTGGCAATCGATCCACTGGAAACCCTGCGGATCGCAATCGAAGCGATAGAGCGCGGGCTCGCTGCGATACGCGCGGTTCAAATCATCGACCCAGCGTTGAATGCCCGCATGCTCCGGTTGCTTAAGTAAATCCCAATCGAGTTCTGCGTCGTGATTCCATTCTTTCCACTGCCCAAATTCGCCTCCCATGAACAGCAGCTTCTTTCCCGGCTGGGCAAACATGTAGCCCAATAGCAAGCGAAGATTGGCGAATTTCCGCCAGGCGTCGCCCGGCATTTTCGTCAGCAGCGAGCCTTTTCCATAGACGACTTCGTCGTGCGAAAGCGGGAGAACGAAATCCTCCGAGAAGGCGTAAATCGCGCGAAACGTGATCCGATCGTGATGAAACTTGCGAAACACCGGGTCTTGCCGCATGTATTCGAGCGTGTCGTGCATCCAGCCCATGTCCCATTTGCAATCGAAGCCGAGGCCGCCGACGTAAATCGGCCGCGAAACGCCGGGCCACGCGGTCGATTCCTCGGCGATCGTCAACACGTCGGGATAGTTGGCGAACACCTGCTCGTTCAAGCTGCGCAAGAACTGCACCGCTTCGAGATTCTCGCGGCCGCCGAAGCGATTGGGAACCCATTCGCCCGGCTTGCGCGCATAGTCGAGATAGAGCATCGAGGCGACGGCATCGACGCGCAAGCCGTCGATATGATACTTGTCGAACCAAAACATCGCGTCGCTGAGCAGAAACGCGCGGACTTCGTTGCGGCCGTAATTGAACACATAACTGCCCCACTCGGCATGCAAACCTTGCCGCGGATCGGCATGTTCGAAGAGATGCGTGCCGTCGAAAAAGCCGAGACCATGCTCGTCGGTGGTGAAATGCGAGGGAACCCAATCGAGAATCACGCCGATGCCGTGCTGGTGCAAATAGTCGATCAGATACATCAGGTCTTGCGGATGACCGTAACGACTGGTCGGGGCGAAGTAGCTCGAGGTTTGATAGCCCCAGGAGCCGTAAAACGGATGCTCCATCAGGGGCAGAAATTCGACATGCGTGAATCCTCGCTGCTCGAGATACTCGGTCAACCGCGGCGCGATGTCGCGATACGAATAGAATTCGACGGGTTGACCCTCGGCCGGCGCTGCGGGCGGGCGCATCCACGAGCCGAAATGCATCTCGTAGATCGATACTGGAGCGTCGAGCGCTTGCCGCTTGGCGCGGGTGGCCATCCAACGCGCGTCGTTCCAGGTGTAATCGAGGCTCCAGACGATCGACGCCGTTTGCGAGGGAACTTCCGTGTGAAAGGCAAACGGATCGGCCTTATCGACTTCATAGCCGTTGAATTTCGAGACGATGTGATACTTATAGCGCGTGCCCGAATTGGCTTCGCGAATGCGGCCTTCCCAAATTCCGGAGCTGCCGAGATTCGTTAGTGGATGGCGATCCTTCGCCCAACCATTGAAATCGCCGACGACGGAAACGCGAGCGGCGTTGGGCGCCCAAACGGCGAAATCGGCGCCGCCGGAAGCAGATCCGCCGCCCTCGTCGGGTACGTTAGGTTTGCAAGGATGCGCACGAGCTTTTCATACAGCCGGACGTGCGTTCCTTCGTTGAAGAGAAACAGGTCGGCGGCGGAAAACGGACTAGTCGCCATGAGTCATCTGTTTCGATTGCCTACCACCGATCCGGCAATTGCAGTCTGATTTCATTCCGCCTCGTGCGGCATCCTGTTTCCTCCGTCGCAACGCTTCTGCCACGCTATTTCGAGCTGACTTCGCTGTTCGACATCGGTTCGAGATACGAATCGAACACGCGCACCGATTTATCCAGCTCTTTGGCGACCGCGACGAATTTCAGGTGCCGCTCGGAAACTAGATATTTGTCTTGCGCGGCTTTGTTCTCAAACACGATGTGCAACGAGATGTCGAAATCGGTGACGCTGACCGGCTGCTTCAAGTCGGCCATGGTGCCCATCGAAAAGTAGATTTCGCCCGGATGGCCACCCAGATATTCTCGGCCGGCATCGAGCAGTTTCTTGCGATTCTCGGCGTTGGAATCCTTGAGCGTGAAGAAGACCATGTGCGCCAGCATCGGCCCCTTGGCGGCGGGCTCGGCGGCAGCGGCGCGACTCGACACTGTCGATTGGAAGCAGAACAAACTCAACAAGCACAGCAACGTCGGAACGGCCATGGCGCGAACGGCTGACATGATGCACCTCGTTGGATTTGTGGGAAAGGAGCGGGTTAGAAAGCGTCGGCAATTTGCTAGAAGCAGTTTCAAAACCGAAAGGCAAAGGGGACAGTCCCCGGCGGTTTTGAAACTGTTTCTAGTGTAATCCGCCCCGGCACGCGATGGTAGCAACGACCCAAAACACAACGACCGGCGAAGCCGAGACAATAGCGAGAGGAAACCACAGCGCTCAAACCGGGCTCACCGTGGCGTCAGCCGGGTGGGCCACCTTGCCGTTGCTCTCCGCCTGCTGGCGCAACGACGGGCCAATCAGCTCCTCGATCTCGACGTCGTCGAGCACTTCGTTCTCCTCCAATTTACGGGCGACGAGATCGAGCTTGTCGCGATGCTGATCAGGCAGCTGCTGGGCGATGCGGCCGCATCGTGCAGGATGCGCGAGACCTCTTCGTCGATCACTTGGGCGCGTGTGCTCGCTGAATTCGCGCTGCTCGTAGATTTCCTTGCCCAGGAAGGGATGCTCTTCGCTGGTGCGGTAGGCGACCGGGCCGAGCCGCTCGCTCATGCCCCAATGGGCGACCATCCGCCGGGCCAGTTGCGTGACCTGCGTCAGATCGTTTTCGGCGCCGGCGCTGATATTCGTCGAAGACGAGCTTTTCGGCCGCCCGGCCGCCGAGCATGAACACCAGCCGGCTGTGCAGCTCCGATCTCGCCGATGTTGAGCCGATCTTCCTCGGGCAGCAGTTGCGTGACGCCCAGCGCGCGGCCGCGGGGAATGATCGTCACCTTGTGCAGGCGATCGACGCCGGGCAGGATCCAGGCCAGCAGCGCGTGGCCGGCTTCGTGATAGGCGGTCATCTTCTTTTCTTTGCCGGTGAGCACTTCCTCGCGCTTGGGGCCCATCAGGACCTTGTCGCGGGCGAATTCGAAATCGTCCATGTCGACTTTGTCTTTGCCGTTGCGCGTGGCCCACAGGGCGGCTTCGTTGACCAGGTTGCGAATGTCGGCGCCGGTCAGCCCGACGGTGCCGGCGGCCAGGCGTTCGAGATCGACGTCGTCGGCCAGCGGCACGTCGCGGATGTGGACCTTGAAGATCGCCACGCGGCCCTTTTGATTCGGCCGATCGACCGTGATGTGGCGATCGAAACGGCCCGGGCGCAAGCAGCGCCGGATCGAGCACGTCGGGGCGATTGGTGGCGGCCAGCACGATGACGGATTCGGTCTGGCTGAAGCCGTCCATCTCGCTGAGGATCTGATTGAGCGTTTGCTCGCGCTCGTCGTGACCGCCGCCCAGGCCGGCGCCGCGGACGCGGCCGACGGCGTCGATTTCGTCGATGAACAGGATGCAGGGAGAGGCTTCCTTGGCCGTCTTGAACATGTCGCGAACGCGGCTGGCGCCGACGCCGACGAACATCTGAATGAACTCGGAGCCGCTGATCGAGAAGAACGGCACGCCGGCCTCGCCGGCCACGGCCCGGGCCAGCAGCGTCTTGCCGGTGCCCGGCGGGCCCATCAGCAGGACGCCCTTGGGCACGCGGCCGCCGAGGCGCTGGAACTTTTCCGGGTTCTTCAGGAACTCGACGACTTCTTGCAGATCGTGCTTGACGCCTTCCAGGCCGGCCACGTCGGCGAACGTGATCGGCTTCTTGCCGTGTCTTCGTAGCGCTTGGCCGGGCTCTTGCTGAAGCCGGAGAGGATGCCGCCGCCCATGAATTGATCGCGGGTGCGGCGGAACATGAACCACCATAATCCGCCGATGAGCAATATGGGAAGAATGAGATAGATGAACAGAAACATGCCTGAGTTTTCCGACGGCACGCGCGAATGGATGACGACGCCTTGCTTCGTCATTTCCTCGACGAGAGCCTTGTCGTCTAGTTCGGCGGTGGGCAAGATCACTTTGAAATCGATAGAATAGCGTTCGACCGCCGCCGATTTTGCCGCTGCCGACTTTGCCGCCGGGTCGCCCGACGCTTTATCGCTGCCGGGAACCTCGGGGTTCGCCACACTCAGTGCGACCGACGAGATGGGCTTGGCGGCTTTCGACTTTGCGCCGGCGGTTTTCGAATCGGAGCTTTTCCGTTGCGGAATCGCGGGCTTCGCGTCCGGTGACTTGGCGACAGGCGATTTGACGACAGGCGGCTTGGGGGCATCCACCGGCTTGGCATCGACCTGATTCGAAGCCGAGTCTTGGGCGTCCGTCGCGTCGGAATCCTCGGTTTCGTCCTCGAAATCGCGCTTGGATTCGGAAATGCCCGTCGAATCGAGATCGGCCGGTTCCACTCCCAGGGCAACGGTTTGCGCGGCCTTTGGAATCGGAGGCGCAATTTTGAATCGGCCGGTAAGAACCTGTTGATCTTGCTCGACCTCGGCAATATTACTGGCAGCCAGTTGCTGCCGGAAAAACGTATAGCTGATTTCGGACCGTCCGCCCGTGTATTGCCCGAAGAAGATAAACGCGATGACGGCCAACAGCACCAGCGCCAACAACACGGTCAACGAATTCATGCGTGGCCGCGGCGGCGTGGCCGCGGGACCGCCGCCCGGAAAACCGCCGCCCGGCAAATCGCCGTTCGGCGGGGTTCCGCCCGCTGGCGGCAAGCCATCGCCGCCAGGAGGTAATCCCGAGCCTTCAGGGGGTATCCCGTTGCCGGGCAACTGCGTATCCATTGCGGACCTTTTCGAGCGTCATGATTTGAATGGGGAATTGTATCGCAAGTCCGGCTGCTTAGCGACCGCCGATTTAGCCACTCCACCGCTTAAACGCGGCAGCGGCCGATGGTTAGGTGCCAAACGAACCTCGCTGTCGCGGCAGACTGACATTTGTTGCCGGCGAGCATCACCGCCAGATGCCCGAATCTCGTTTGGCAAAGCGGGGCGCCGGTTTGCCGTGGGGGGAGTGTTTCACTTTTCGCTGCTCGCTTTGGTCTCAATCGGCTGGCCATCCTTGAAAACCGTCTCTTCGCGTATTTCGCCATTCTCTTTCCAACGAATTCGCTTCCCGTTGGGCACGCCATTTTGAAAGGTCTGCGTTTCCTGCTTCTTGCCGTTCGGATACCAGCGCGTCTGATCGCCGTCGATCTTTGCGTTCGCATAATGTTCCTCCGATGCCTTCGTTCCATCGGGATACCACCGAATCCAGGTTCCGTCGCGAGCGCCGTTCTTGAACTCGTTTTGCTCGACCGGTTTGTTCTTGCCGGCCGAATCGTAGAAGACCCATTTTCCATCGCGCTTGCCGGCTTTCCAACTTTCGTCGCGCTCTTTGCTGCCGTCTTCGTGAAATAATGTCCAGGCGCCGTCGAGCTTTCCATTCCGGTAGGTTTCGGTTTTGATTAGTTTGCCGTTGGTCCCCCAATATTTCCATTCGCCTTGCTTCAGCCCCGCGACGTATTGCCCCTCCATGAGCTTCTTGCCGTTGAAATAGAACTCGTTGTACGGACCATCCTTGATCTCGGTGCCGTCGCTATACACTTTCACGGTCCAGGTCGACTGCGGCGTTTTATCCGGAAACTGGGCGGTCACTTCCTTGATCTTGACGAACTTTGGCGGCGGACCTTTGTCGTCGGCCGGTTTGCCAGAACCGGCCTTGTCGTCGGGAAACAGATCGCTCGGATCGATGGTCGGTATGGCTGGCTTCGACGAAGCAGTGCTCGCGGCTTTGTCGCTTGTTTTGGCCTCGGCATTGCCCGGTGTTTCCGCGCGATGACAGCCTGCCGCCAGCGCCATCGCCAACGAACCAGCGATCACCCAGTGCAATCCAGTCAACCGCAAACGACTCTTGATCGCCAATTGCTCCCGCATACCCGCCTTCATGGTTGAAGCTCAGAAAGAAGTTGCTTGCCGGACGGAAGTGACCGCGACGAGCACGATTACGGCCTCTCCCCAAGAGTCCGCCAACGTGCTGCGAGCCCGGCATGATATCTCCTAGTATCGCACGGTCGGCACGATTCGTCTACGATTGGATCGAAGGTCAGCCTTTCCAGGCTGACCACGGCCGGGAAAGTCAGCCTCGAAAGCGTGACCTACTTGAAGCCGTACAACGACCGCGATGCAAGTTGCTTCCGCTGGTGACGAATATGCAGGCTGTGCGGCCGGAGCAAGCATGGACCCGATTCCGAATTCGCTTGAACCGGTGCGATATGGCGTGGTGGCCGTGGTGCCGCGCGGCGGAGAACTACTGGTGATCCGCCGATCGGAACTCGTGCTGGCCCCTCGGGCGATTTGTTTCCCGGGAGGGGGGATCGAACCGGGAGAATCGGAGCCGCAAGCTTTGATCCGGGAACTCCAAGAGGAACTAGCGGTCGAGGTCCTGCCGGTGCGCTGTCTGTGGCGGAGCGTAACCGCTTGGCGGATCGCGCTGGCATGGTGGCTGGCCTCGCTGCCGCCCGACGCCTCGCCGCTTCCGAATCCGGCCGAAGTGGAATCGGTCCACTGGCTCGCGCCGGGCGAGATTCTCGCGCATCCCGATTTGCTGCAAGGGAACGCCGGTTTTTTGGAAGCGATCTGTGGCGGGGAGATCGAGTTGACGTGACGTTCCGACAGCTTACTTCGCACCCGCTTTCGCGGTTTCCGCATTTTGCCGATTGAACGCCTCCGCGTCATACGGGTCGGCTCCGATCGGCAGCGGCGCCGGTGTTGCCGGTGCTGCTCGCGGCGCGGCGGGCGGCGCAGTGCTCTTGTCAATCGACGCGCCTTCGGTTCGCGTTGGCGCGGGCTTCGCCAGTCGAACCCGATGAGCCGGCCGAACCGGCCGCGTATCCGCGTCCGCCGCCGCGGTGGCCGGGATTTCGTCCGCCGGCCATTCGCCATCGGCCTTGCTCACCGGCGACGCGCTGCCGAATGCCGGATTGATTCTCGGGATGCCCGGATGCGCAGGATTGATGCCGACGGGGCGAATCGTGGGGGGCTGGCTCGCGATGTCGGATTCCCAGACCGGTTTTTGCGTGACCATGCCGGCCCACAGCAGAAGCTGCCGATACTTGGTTCCCTGAGCGTCGAAAACGGCCGACGTCACCGTGCCATGCGGCTGACTGACGACCGCCATCAGCCGGCTTTGCTGCGGATTCTGAAAATCGATCCACGACAGCGCCGCTTGCAAGTTGCGCTGCGTGAGGCGGCGACTGCTGAACCGATCGAGCGGCACGCGGATCAGCGAAAAATTTCCCTTGCTCGCCGAACCGTGGCATCCGGCCGCCGCGCAACTGCTAATCAATAGCGGCTGGATCGAAGTCGTGAACGACTCGATCGCGGCGGACGGTAACGCTCGCAGCATTCGATCGAGGTCTTCATCGGTCACTCTTGGACCGGCGGCTACGCTTTTGCCGGCAGCCGGAGCGGGCGGCGGCGCCAATGCTTCGTGCAATCGACGGTCGATTAATCCAATCCGCGGGTTGGTGGGATCCAATGCCAGCGCGCTGGAAAGCTCCCGTGCCGCATCGCCCGGCAGATTCTGCCGCAGGCACCATTCGGCCAGATCGAGATGATCCTCCGCCCGACCCAGCGTCAGCCGGGCGCGGTGCGCTCGGTAGGCCTCTTCGATGGACTGACAAACCAAATCGACATCGCCCGCGCGGAGCCGCAATTCGCCGTCGGCGATCGAGATTTGGTAATGATCATCCTGCCGGGTCACATGGCCGCGGAGGACTTCGCCATTGCGCAGCATGACCAACTGTTCCGCGACTTGCGGTGGATCGGCACCCCACACCGCCGCCAGCCGACAACAGAAGAGAATCGTCGCCAGAGAGATGAGCGCAAAACGGCCTGACATGAGGTGCGGAGAGTAGGAGAACCGCGGTTGTGGGTCAAGACTGGATGCGCAAAGCCGCAAACAAGCTTCCTATTAAAATGCGTGTTGAAGCTTGCTTGCGGCCTCGCGCAGTTCTCCTTATTCGCCGCCGCCGAACTGCTTTAACCAAAACTCGACTTCTCCGGGCGACAGCGGCCCTTCCGGTTTGAAGCTATCACTCGGCCCGGCTTGCTGGCGCGTCTGACGCTCGCGCAGCAACTGAGCCAACCATCGATCGCTATCAACGGCCGTGGCCTTGCGGCGATGCGCCGCCTTTTGCAGCCGATGATCGCTGGAGACGACCGTTAGCCGGCGCAGCGCCGAATCTTGGAGGATCAACTCCTCGATCATGCTATCGGCATCGGAATCGCGCGAGGCAAAATGAACCGTGAGCCCTTTGTGATCGAACGTTCGCGACAATCCATAGGGCGCCTCCGACGCGTCGAACACGACGGCCGTTCGACGCAATTCGTCGGCCGGCAGCGACTCGGCCAGCAGATTGAGCAATGCGTTTCTCGCCCGTTCCAATCCGCCCGGCCCGCGCCGATTCGACGATCCGAAAACACCGCTGGCGTACAACAGGTTGTAACCGTCGATCAGCAGCGCCATGGCGATCCTCGACGGCGTTCTCATCGCAGAGTTGGAATGCCGCACTCCGTTGCTATCGCGACGGGCTCACGACCAAGCATTACTACGCTATCGGCCCTGCGCGCGGAGAACTTGATCCGTCCGCCGACGATCACCGTGTCGGCGCGGCCCGGCAGACTCCAGCCGGCGAACGGGCGTGTTGATGCTCTTGGAGCGGAATCTCGTCGGGATCGACGGTCCAGCGCGCGTCGGGATCGATGATCGTCACGTCGGCGTCGGCGCCGATCGCCAGCGTCCCCTTGTCGATGCCCAGGACGCGGGCCGGATTGATCGTCATCTTCGCCAGCGCCTGCGGCCAGTCGAGATGGCCCGGCTCGATCAGCTTGCGTGACGACCAGGCCCAGCGCCGTTTCCAGGCCGACGATGCCGAACGGCGCCTGGTCGAGCTCGCGCATCTTCTTTTCGCGCGCGTGCGGCGCATGATCGGTGCAGATGCACGTCGATCGTGCCGTCGACCAGGCCGGCGATGCAGGCGTCGACGTGCCGCTGGCTCGCGCAGCGGCGGGCTCATCTTGTAGTTCGAGTCGAACGTGCGCAGGCATTCGTCGGTGAGCGTGAAATGATGCGGGCAGACTTCGGTCGTGACGCGCACGCCGCGCGCTTTCGCCCGGCGAATCAGCTCGACGCTGCCGGCGCTCGAGACGTGCATGATGTGAATCCGGCCGCCGGTCGCTTCGGCCAGGGCGATGTCGCGGCCGATCATCACGTCTTCGGCCACGGCCGGCATGCCGGGCAGCCCAAGGATCAGCGAGACCAGCCCCTCGTGCATCACGCCGCCGCTGCGTCAGCTCGCGGACTTCGGCGTGGTTGAGGATCGGCTTGTCGAACATCAGGCAGTATTCGAACGCCCGGCGCATCAGCTCGGCGTCGTAGACCGGAGCGCCGTCGTCGCTGAAGGCGACGGCGCCGGCCTGCACCAGCTGCCCGATCTCGGCCAGTTCCTTCCCTTCGCGGTTCTTGCTGACGCAGGCCACGACGAACACGTTGCAATTGTCGGCCCGGGCGGCCTGGTGCTGGATGAACTCGACCGTGGCCTGCGTGTCGATCGGCGGCTCGGTGTTGGGAATGCAGGCGATCGACGTGAATCCGCCGGCCAGCGCCGCGGCCGTGCCGGTGGCGATCGTTTCGTCCTCTTCGCGCCCCGGCTCGCGGAGGTGGACGTGCATGTCGATCAGGCCCGGCGAGACGATCTTGCCGCGCGGCGTCGATGACGGCGTCCTGCCCGTTGGCCGGCACGTCGTAGCCGGCGATGCGGCCGTCTTCGATCAGCAGATTCGTGACGCGATCCAGCCGCTGGCTGGGATCGATGACGCGGCCGCCTTGGATCAGGATGCAGGCTCGATGGCATGTCGAGTCTGCCTCGTTCGGCACTCGCCGGTTCACGCCGCTCAGATCAGCCACAGCACCGCCATGCGCACGGCCAGGCCGTTGGTGACTTGTTCCAGGATCACCGAGTGCGGGCCGTCGGCCACGTCGGGCGTGACTTCGACGCCGCGATTGATCGGGCCGGGGGCCAGGATCAGGATGTCGTCCTTGGCCCGGGCCAGCCGCTCGCGGTTCATGGCGTAGAGCAGGGCGTATTCGCGGACCGAGGGGAACGGCCGCGTCGTATTGCCGCTCGAACTGAATCCGCAGCAGGTTCAGCACGTCGCAGCGCGGCAGGATGTCGTCGAGATTGTGCGACACTTCGACGCCCAGCTCTTCCCAGCGCGGCGAGACCAGCGTCGACGGCCCGCAGACGATCACGTGCGCCCCGAGCTTTTTCAGGCCCCAGATGTTCGAGCGGGCCGTGCGGCTGTGGGCGATGTCGCCGACCAGGGCGACGGTCAGCCCGTCGATCCGGCCGCGGCGCTCGCGGATGGTCAGGATGTCGAGCAGGCCCTGCGTGGGATGTTCGTGCGGCGCCGTCGCCGGCGTTGATCACCGAGCAGTCCAGATTCTGGGCGAGCAGTTGCGGCGTGCCGGGCGTGCGATGCCGCACGACGACGACGTCGACCCCCATCGCCTCGATGTTCTTGGCCGTGTCGATGAACGTCTCGCCCTTCGACAGGCTGCTGCCGGAGGCGGAAAAATCGATCGTGTCGGCCGCCCAGCCGCCGGGCGGCCAGCGAAAAGCTGGTTCGCGTGCGGGTCGAGGTCTCGAAGAACAGGTTGGCAAAGGTCTGGCCGGCCAGCAGCGGCAGCTTTTGCTGGCAGCCGGCGGTCGCTTCCTTGAACGACACGGCCGTGTCGAGGATGATGTTAATCTCCTCGGCCGAGAGACTTTCCAAGTCCAACAGATGCCGCCGAGTCCAAGCGGCCGGGACAGCGCCAAGTTCGAACGTGGCCAGGCTCATTGAAACGCGCCCCAAAAGGGTGAAATTGCGAGTGAGCGTGATTCTAACATGCTAGCGGCCCATCGGCGAGGGTTTTAATTGAGCCAGGCGTCTGCTGGCGAAGATTCTCTCGGCCTTGCGTTTCAAGCTGGATTCTCCTACGATTCGCCCCTCTTTTCGCCTCGCTTTCGCGCCTTCGTGGAACAAGCTCGCCGACGAGCTATGACGCCGCTCCCCACCATCGCCGTCCGCACGCGCACCGCGATGCTGGTCTGCGCGCTGATGCTCTGTTTGGGCTGCGCGACCAATCCGTTTGCATATCAGGTTTTGGCAACCTCGGACCATTACGCAATCAAAGATCCGAGCAGTGGCAAGTTGACGCCGATAATCGCGCCGATCACCGATACCAAGCCCGTCGACCAAGCGCCCACGTTGGCGCCTCCGCTCGATCCGCGACCGCCTGTATTGACGCCGCCATTGCCTTCCGCAAGTCAATCCGCCGGTTTGCCAGCCACGGCGCCAGTGCAGAATCCGGCTCCGCCCGTCGACAGCGGCGCCGATCCACGTCAACTCGCGGCGTTGATCAGCGAAGTCCAAGCGATGGGTGGTCTTGATCCCGAGGCCCAACGAGCGTTGTTCAACGAATTGAAGCAATGCGATCCAAAGCTCTGGCCGCAGTTGGTCCGCCAGTACAAGATGGCGCTTTCGTATCCAAAACAGATGGCGGCCACTTCGCAAGGAACGCCGAAATCGGATTCGACGTTGCCGACGGCAACCTTGAGCGCCGCCGTGGCGCAGCTCGCCGGCGGCGCGACCGGTTCGGATGGAAATTCCGAACCAATTGCCCAGGCAAAGCAAGTCGCCGCCCCAACCGCCGATGCCAAATCGGTTTCCAATGCGAAGCCGACTCTCGAAACCAAGCCGGCCAAGCCGATTGCGATGGTCGCATCGAATGTCGCCGTGCCGGATGCGAAAGTCGAAAAGCCGACCGCTAAGGCTACCGTTCAACCGCCGGCCGCCGAAGCCGCCGCGCAAACCAGCGCGACGCCCGACGCCTGGCAAAATCAACTGACCACGTCGATCCTCGAACTGGAAAGCCAAACCGCGAGCGGCGGAACGACGCCAGCCGATATCGACCGCCAAATCAATCTGCGGCTTTTGTATCTCGTCGCTGGCCGGCGCGACGATGCGATGCGGCCGATCTCTGGGATGTCGCCCGATCAGCAGCAGTTTTGGACGAAGGAACTATACGGCCTGGCGACATTCCGCGACGCGACAAAAGTGCCCGACCCGCAGCGCCGCGCGACCGAGGCGACGATGCACTTGCGCGAAGCGGCGGCGCAACTCGGCGAATTGGCCGCGCCGGTCGTGCGGAATCTGGCGTTCTGCAAGGAAGTGACCAGCTTCGGCGTTTACACGAAATTCCCGAACTACGAATTCGCCTCGGGCGACGAAGCTTTGTTATATTGCGAACTGGAAAACCTCAAAGCCGCCTCGACCGACCGCGGTTACCACACGGCGGTCAAGGGGAGCTACGAGATACTCGATGCAAAGGGCTCGCGCATCGCCGAGCAAGAATTCCCCGTGTCCGACGATTTCTGCGCCAACGCTCGCCGCGACTTCTTCATCCTCTACCACATCTGGATTCCCAAACAAATCGCCGCCGGCTCCTACACGCTACAACTCACCATCGAAGACACGCAAAGCAACAAGATCGGGCAGTCAACAGTGGGGTTGAAGGTCAGATAGGCGCTAGGGACTGGGGGCTAGGGACGAGGGGACGCGCGGGCGGACGCAACGCGCAGACGGTCATCTTCGTTCCTTTTTCTTCGTTCCCCAGTCCCTAGCCCCCAGTCCCTAGCCCCTATGTTCGACTTCATCGTCATCGGCGCCGGCGGCGTGGGCTCTGCGGCGCTGTTTCACTTGGCGAGCCGCGGAGCGCGGGTGTTGGGGCTCGACCGGTTTCCGCCGGGCCACGATCGGGGGAGTTCGCACGGCCGAACGCGGATCATTCGCCAGGCCTATTACGAACATCCCGACTATGTGCCGCTGCTGTTTCGGGCGTATGAATTGTGGGCCGAGTTGGGCCAGCGTATCGGTCGGCCGCTGCTGCATGAGATTGGTTTGCTTCAGGCCGGCCCAGCGGAGAGCGGCGTTCTTGCTGGAGTGCGACGCAGCGCCGAGCAGCATCGGCTCAATGTCAACGAACTGTCGGCCGCGGAATCGAGACGGCAGTTTCCGGGCTTCCAGGTTCCCGACGGCTGGTCCGGCCTGTTCGAACGCCGGGCCGGGTATTTGGACGTTGAAGATTGTGTCGTCGCCCATCTTGAAGAAGCCCAGCGGCTACGGGCGGAACTGCGCACCGGCATCGCGGTCACGGGTTGGCGCGACGTGGCCGACGGCATCGAGGTAACGACCGATGCCGGCCAATTCCAGGCGCGAGGATTGGTCGTCACTGCCGGTCCATGGGCCGCACAGTTGCTCAACGGTCGGTCGATCGCGCTGACCGTTCGCCGTAAGCTTCAATACTGGTATCCCGCCAGCCCGGTTTACCGTGCCGAGCAAAACTGTCCGGCGTTTCTCTTCGACACTCCCGAGGGGATTTTCTACGGCCTGCCGCAAGTGGAAGGCGGCGATTCGAACGGCGGCGGCTTGAAAGTCGCCGAGCATACCGGCGGCCAGCCGGTTGTCGATCCGCTGAACGTCGATCGAAGCTTCGATCAAGCCGACAACGCTCGCGTCGAGGCGTTTCTCGCGAGCTACCTGCCCGGCGTCGATCGCCGTTTGCTGCGTCATTCGGTCTGCATGTACACGCTGACTCCCGACGAGCATTTCATCGTCGACCGTCATCCAGCCGATCCGCGGATCGTCTTTGCCGCCGGGCTTTCCGGCCACGGATTCAAGTTCACTTGCGTTCTGGGCGAAGCCCTGGCCGATCTGGCAATGAACGGCGTCACCACGCTGCCGATCGGCTTCCTCTCCGCGGCACGGTTTGACCAATAATCGCCGCGATACAGTTTTACGTAGGTCAGGCTTTCCAGCCTGACTTTCCGCGGTCGCCGTCAGCCTGGAAAGGCTGACGTACGAGTTTCCCGTAGCCCGAATCGGCTTCCCCTGCTAAATTCATTGACCATGCTGGCTCAAATGACAATAATAGCGGTAATCATAGTGACGTTTTTCGGCCTCGGCGCTTGACCTCGCTCTGGTTCGACCGCTGGAAGTTTGTCCTTTCAAAGCAGTTTTCAAAATGAGCGACGAAGCGCCGACCAAAAAACCGAGCCCGGTCGAGATCGCCAAGATCAACAGCAACTATCTGCGAGGCACGATCGAGCAGGAATTGGTCGATGGCAATGACCTGTTCACGAAGGCCAACGTCCAACTTCTCAAGCACCATGGCACGTACCAGCAAGACGATCGCGAAGCCCGCACGGCCCGCGAGGGCGGCGGCAAGAGCGTCAAGCAATACATGTTCATGGTGCGATCGCGGATTCCCGGCGGACGGTTGACCAGCGCTCAATTGCTGTCGGAATTGGACCTCTGCGACGAGTGCGGCAACGGCACGTTGCGGATTACGACTCGGCAAGGATTGCAACTGCACGGCGTCGTCAAGCGGAATCTGCATCAGGTGATTCGCCGCATCAACGAAGTGCAGCTTTCGACGCTGGCCGCCTGCGGCGATGTCGAGCGGAATGTCATGTGCTGCCCGGCGCCGCATCACAACGACCCGGTTCACGAGGAAATGTACGGCCTGTCTATTGAGCTTCTGCGGCACATCGCGCCGCGATCGCGCGCTTATCACGAAATCTGGTTGCGCGATCCCGACACGGGCCAAGACCATCTCGTTGCCGGCGGACCCAGCAGCAGCCCCGATCCTTTTGGCTTGAACAACGGCAATGGACACGCCAGTCATGCCATGCACGATGGCCGTGCAAACGGTTCGGCCTCGGAGTGGAGCGTCGCGCATGGTTACGTGCCGCAACATGCGTCGGCGAAGGGCGATCTTCCCGATCCGGTCGAGCCGATCTACGGCCCGACCTATTTGCCGCGAAAGTTCAAAACCGCCATCGGCCTGGCCGGCGACAATTGCGTCGACCTCTACGCCAACGACCTCGGCCTGATGGCGATTTGCGAGCGATTTCAGCATCATCGGCTACAACGTGCTGGTCGGCGGCGGCATGGGCGTCACGCCCAGCGCGGACAAGACATTCCCGGCCGTGGCCAAGCGGATGGCGTTCGTCCGGCCCGATCAGGTGATCGACGTGGCCACGGCGGTCATCAAAGTGCAGCGCGATTTCGGCAATCGGTCGGACCGCAAGGTCGCGCGGCTGAAGTACCTGATCCACAACTGGGGCTTCGACCGAGTTCAAGGCCAAGGTCGAGGAGTACTACGGCCAGACGCTTGCCCGAGCCGCATCCCGACGACGTGCACGGCTTCGACGACCACCTCGGCTGGCACGAGCAAGGCGACGGCCGCTGGTTCTACGGTCTGAACGTCGAGAATGGCCGCATTCACGACGATCGCCGAGTTTGCAGCTGAAGACGGCGCTGCGCGAGATCTGCACGACGCTATCGGCCCGGCATCCGCCTGACGGCGCATCAAAGCATCTTGTTCACCGACATCGCGCCGCCGATCGGGCAAGCTTCGAGGAGATTCTGCGGCGAGCATCGGCGTGAAGCTGCATCGACGAGATTTCCAACCGTCCGCCGCTGGTCGATGGCCTGCGTCGCCTGGCCCACCTGCGGGCTGGCGATCACCGAGAGCCGAGCGGGCGCTGCCCGGCATGATCGATCAACTTGGAAGTCGAACTGGCCAAGCTCGGGCTTGTCGAGCGAGACGTTCACGCTCCGCATGACCGGCTGCCCGAACGGCTGCGCCCGGCCGTACAATTGCGACATCGGCCTGGTCGGCAAGGCGCACGGCAAGTACACGGTGTTCGTCGGCGGCCGGCTGCTGGGCGATCGACTGAATTTCATCTACAAGGACATGGTGCCGACCAGCGAGGTCGTGCCGACGTTGGTGCCGCTGTTCGTCTACTTCAAGCAGGCGCGGCAAAACGGCGAGACTTTCGGCGACTTTTGTTTCCGCCAAGGCGCGGCGGAGTTGCTTTCCTGGACGGATCGCTACGTGGCCGAAATGACGGTGGCGTAACGAGACGATGTTCGTTCCTCCCGGCATTTCGATTCCCGACAGCGAATTCCAATTCACGTTCGTCCGCAGCAGCGGGCCGGGCGGGCAGAATGTCAACAAAGTGAACACCAAGGCTCTGCTGCGCTGGCCCGTCACCGCGAGCCCCAGTCTAACCGGTCCAGTGCGCGCTCGGTTTCTGGCGCGTTACGGCAACCGTCTCACGATCGCCGGCGAATTGCTGATCTCGAGCCAGCGAACGCGGGATCAGGCCAAGAACCGCGACGACTGCTTGGAAAAGCTCCGGGCCATGCTCGCCGCCGTGGCCGTCGCGCCGATCCGTCGAACGCAAAACCAAGCCGAGCCGCGGAGCCATCGAGCGACGGTTGACGCAAAAACGGCAAACGTCCGGCCGAAAGCAGCAGCGCCGCGAACGGCCGGGTGCAGAGAGCGATTGACGTTGGCGCCCCGTTGAAAAAGGGGACAGGCACCGAGCTGCGACGGAAACTCGAGGCGCAACCTCTCGCGTGCTCGGAGCCAGTCCCCTTTTTCAACTCCCGCACGTTAGAAACCCGCGAGGATGGTTGACCGGCGCGGCGGTTCATCGCAAAATGTGCGTCCGCTGCGATCGCGGCCGTGCAATCCCAGGGAAGGCGGGCGACGTGTTTTTCAAGTCGAAGTATCCGCTCCGCCATCGCTGGGCTTGAGGCGGCGCTGGCGCCGGTAACGAATTTGCGCGGGATATGTCTTCTCGGAGTTGCTGAAGAATGGTTGAGTTCAAAAGGAAAATTCTGTTCGTCGGCTACGGCTCGGTCGCGCAGTGCACGTTGCCGATCCTGCTGAAGCACGTTCGCGTGCCGCCGCAAAACATCACGGTCATCGATTTCGAGGATCAGTCGGCGCTGCTGAAGCCCTGGATCGCCAAGGGCGTGTCGCTTCGTTCGCGAAAAGATCGCGCCGGAGAACCTGGGCGCGGTGCTGGGCAAGTATCTCTCGGCCGGCGACATGCTGATCGACCTGGCCTGGAATATCGACTGCTGCGAAATCGTCCAGTGGTGCCACGACCACGGCGTGCTGTACCTCAACACGTCGGTCGAGGTTTGGGATCCGTACGACCGCGAGCTCTACTCGCATCCGACGCAGCGGACGCTCTACTGGCGGCACATGAATGTCCGGCGGATGCGCGACAGGTTGGACGAAGCCCGGCCCGACGGCCGTGCTCGAGCACGGCGCGAATCCCGGCCTGATCTCGCACTTCACCAAGCAGGCGCTGCTCGACATCGGCAAGCGTGCGCTCGCCGACAAGAAGGTCGCCGGCGCCGCGGCCGACGAGATTGCAGCAGTCGATCGCCGAGCCGCGAATTCAATCAGCTGGCGATGAAGCTCGGCGTGAAGGTGATTCACTGCTCGGAGCGCGACACGCAGATCTCCGACCGAGCCCAAGCAGGTCGACGAGTTCGTGAACACCTGGAGCATCGAGGGCTTTCGCGAAGAAGGCACGACGACGGCCGAGATGGGCTGGGGCACGCACGAGAAGGAGCTGCCGCCGCGCGCCTACGAGCACAACGACGGCCCGCGCAACCAGATCTGCCTCGCGCAGATGGGCATCAACACCTGGGTCCGCTCTTGGGTGCCGAACTATCACGATCCGCGGCATGGTCGTGCGCCACGGCGAGGCGTTCACGATCTCCGACAAGCTGACGGTGTGGGAAGACGGCCAAGGCCGTCTATCGCCCGACGGTGCACTACGCCTATTGCCCGTGCGACGCGGCGATCGCCTCGCTCAACGAACTGCGCGGCTACGATTATCGAGTTGCAGCCCAAGCTGCGCATCATGAACGACGAGATCACCAGCGGCGCCGACATTCTCGGCGCGCTGCTGATGGGCCACGCCTACAACTCGTGGTGGACCGGCAGCGACCTGAGCATCGAGGAATCGCGCCGGCTCGTGCCGCATCAGAACGCGACGACGATGCAGGTGGCGATCTCGGTCGTGGCGGCGGTGATGTGGATGATCGAGAATCCGGACGCAGGGCGTCTGCGTGCCCGACGATCTGCCGCACGACTACATTCTGGAAATCTCGAAGCCGTATCTCGGCAAATTCATCTCGACGCCGTCGGACTGGACGCCGCTGAAGCATTACACGAACGTCTTCGAGCGGCTACGCACCGGCCGTCGATCGACCCGACCGATCCGTGGCAGTTCAAGAACTTCCTCGTCGGGGACCGCGACTGATGATCACCGACCGAGCACGCTGCAAGAAACTGGCCGCGAGAACACGGCACGCCGCTGTTCGTCGTCGACCACGACGAACTGCGCAAGAACTACGCGATGTTCAAGACAGCACCTGCCGCGCGTGCAGGCCTATTACGCCGTGAAGGCGAATTCCGATCCGGCGATCGTCGAGACGCTTTACGAAGCCGGGGCGAGCTTCGACGTCGCCTCGATGGCCGAGTTTCACATGGTCCACGAGAACATCAAGTCGCTGCCGGCCAAAGAGCGGCAGGATTTCATCTGGGACAAGATCATCTACGCCAATCCGATCAAGGACATCGAGACGCTCGTCGAGCTCGATCCCTACAAGCCGCTGGTGACGTACGACAATCGCGCCGAGATCGCCAAGCTGAAGAAATACGCGCCGCACGCCGGCTTGATCCTGCGGATGCGCGTGCCGAACACCGGCGCGGTGGTCGAGCTGTCGTCGAAGTTCGGCGCTTCCTCGGGCGAGGCGGTCGACCTGATCGAAGCGGCGTTCGAGGCCGGGCTGACGGTCGAAGGGCTCAGCTTTCACGTCGGCAGCCAGATGCACGAACTTTACGAATTACGTGCAGGCGCTGAATCTCACGGCGGCGATTTTCGAGGAGGCCCACGCGCGCGGCTATCCGCAGGTAAAAATTCTCGACATCGGCGGCGGCTTTCCCGCGCCCTACGATCAAGCACGTCAAACCGTTCCGCGAATTGGCCAAGACTATCAACGCCGAATTCGACCGCCTGTTCCCGCAAGGAAATGGAAATCCTGGCCGAGCCGGGCCGGTTCCTGGTCGCCACGGCCGCCACTTCGGTCGCCGGCGTCATCGGCAAGGCGGTGCGCGACGGGAAGCAGTGCTACTACATCAACGACGGCGTGTATCACACCTATCTCGGGCGTGATCTTCGATCACATCCATTATCCGGTCCAAGCCTTCAAAGAAGGCCCGACGCAAGTCTGCTCGGTCTTCGGCCCGACGTGCGACGCGCTCGATACGATTTCGCTGGCCGAGCAACTGCCCGATCTGGAACTCGGCGATCTCGTCTACAGCGAGAACATCGGCGCGTACACGCACGCCTCGTCGACGCACTTCAACGGCTTTCCGCCGGCGAAGGTGGTGCATGTGAACAGGGGCGAGGGGCTAGAGGCTAGGGGCTAGAGGGGACGCGCGAAGCCGCAGTCGAGCTTCAGGACGCGGTTTGATTGAGAAGCTCGCTTGCGGTTTCGCGCGTCTCTTCGTTCTCAGTCACTTTAATCGCCAGCCTTCCCCTCATTTTCTTGACGCCGGAGAACGCTCGCTCCTATATTGGGGCGTGCTTTGAGAAGGTCCGCAGCCGCAACTCCATTGCTTGGAGAAATCGTTCATGGGGCATTCATCTTCCCTCATCGCAATTCTTGTTGCCGCTGCGTTGCAAGGCAGCATCTCCGCCGCTGAGCCGGCGGCAGGTCACGCCTGGGATGCCAGTTCGCTCAGCCGATGGAAGGCCTCACCGGCGGAAATTGCAAAGGCGGATCGAGCCATCCAAATCGCCGATGAAGCGATCCGATTGAACCCGAAGAATTCGCAAGCCTATAGCGATCGTGGCGGCGCCTTGGAAATCAAGGGCGAGTTCGACGACGCAATTAGCGACTACACCGAAGCGATCAAGCTCGACCCAAACTCAGAATGGGCTTTCCTCGGAAGGGGCTTCGTCTGGGAACGGAAAGGGGAGTTCAGTCATGCCGTAAAGGACTACGCGGAGGTAATTCGGCTCAAACCGAATGCAGCGATCGGTTACACGTTTCGAGGTACTGCATTGCAAAATAGCCGAGATTTCGACGGCGCGATGACCGACTACAACGAAGCGATCAAACTCGACCCAACCTTCGCTCAGGGATTCATCGATCGGAGCAGTCTGTTTGAAGTCAAGGGCGATTTCGACAGCGCTCTCAAAGACCTGACGGAAGGAATCAGGCTCGACCCGAAAAAATCAGCGGCCTATGTCGTTCGGAGTGGACTCTGGGCAAAGAAAGGGGAAATCGACAAGGCCATCGAAGACCTGAACACGGCTATCAAGGCCGCGCCGAACGACGCAATTGCCTACCATGCGCGGGGCACTTTGTCATTAAAAAGGAAACGCGATCTCGACAATGCCGTCAAGGATTTCACTGAGGCAATTCTGATCAATCCAAACAGCACGATCGCGTACTTCGATCGCGGGCTCGCTTGGCAGCGCAAACTAGAGTGGAACAATGCGATCGAAGACTACACGAGCGCCATCGGCCTCGACCCGCAGTGTGCGCCGGCTTACGCCAACCGCGGCATGGCGCGCGAGCGTAAGGGCGC
Source organism: Pirellulales bacterium (assembly GCA_963738955.1). GTDB lineage: Bacteria > Planctomycetota > Planctomycetia > Pirellulales > DATAWG01 > DATAWG01. The sequence continues at coordinate 215,444 of CAVTYW010000017.1, forward strand.
GTACGACGAAGCCATCAAGGATCTGACCGAGGCGATCAAACTGAATCCAACTGACGTGAAGGCGCTCGCGGCTAGAGGGCGTGTTTGGGTGATGAAATCGAATCTGGATAATGCGATCGAGGACTTTACCGGTGCGATACGAATTGATCCAAAGTATAAGTACGCGTACCTCGTTCGCGGAACAACTTGGAGGCGCAAAGGTGAGTACGAAAAAGCGACTGCCGACCTGCTTACCGCAACGCGGCTTGATCCGAATTACGTGTCGGCTTGCAACAACCTCGCTTGGCTCTACGCGACCTGTCCGGACAACCGGTTTCGCAACGGCGCCAAAGCAGTGGAATTGGCACGGCACACTTGCGACATTTCAAAAGCCCCGGAGTGGTATCTGCACGGAACCCTCGCGGCGGCCTACGCCGAAATTGGTGATTTTCCTAGCGCCATCAAGTCGCAGCAAAAATCCCTCGAACTGGCGACGAAGGATTCCGACAAGCAGGAAGCGCAAAAGTCGCTCGGTCTCTACAAAGCCGGCAAGCCGTATCGCGACGAGTTGAAGAAGGATGAGGCGAAGCCCAACGAGAAGAAGAATTAGCCACGAAATACGCGAACTACGCGAAAGCGACGGATGCCTTCGATTTCGCGGAGAATGCGGCCCCGCCGGCTTTGTTCGTCTCTTCGTTCTTCGTACCTCAAGCCTACAGCCTCAAGCCTCAGGCCTTCCGTCCGCGCGCAGCAAGGCCGCGGTGATTGCGCACCGCGGCCATTGCGCGAGTGGGTTGTCACATCGACCACGCAAACGCAGTTCGTGCGCCACCGCCGCCCGTAGGAGTTGGCAGTGTTCGTGTTTTCCGCACTGCATAAAGCCTTACGCAGCCAAAGGGCCGTGACTAAACCGCACGGCGGGTTGCGGCCATGATCGAAGCATCCAAGCTTCAATCACGTCCGCCCGAGTCTTCCAACTCCGCTCGTGACTAGGGCACGCGACCCGGAAAGGTCCCACTCACGCCCTATTGACGAGTGTCGTCCGCACTCGAAGCACGGTGGATACCGTGTGACCAAAGCCTTCGCTCGCGCTTCAGGCTTCCCTTCCCTCGCTAACGCTTCGGGTTGGTGTTCCCTTCGCTTGCGCTTCAGGCTTTCGTGTCACGGTCTCCTCCAGTTTCGAGCATCGGCGGCAGCGCACTGGGTTATCATCCCCACGGGGAAGCCCACTTTTACCCACACTGTGAACGGCACGCGATCGGTTGTTGATGCAACGTTTTTCATCGCCAACTTCTCACGTATCGCTCGGGCTCTATCCTGATAACCCCAGGATGAGCGGGGAAGGGGCCTGAGGATCCACGACTCGGTTCTCACTACCTCGGTCTGTTTTGCGGCTGTACGAGCGGCAAACAGTTGGGCCGGCGCTACGAAGAACGCGAACTGCCGTTCAACAGCAGCCGAATTCAACCTCGCACAGCATGAGGGACTAGCGTTGCTTTTGGACAGGAACAACCGCCGGCATCGCGTTTTACGGGAGGCTTGAGGCTTGAGGCTACAGGCTTGAGGTACGAAGGCACGAAGAACGCGCGGAGCGGCCGCTTGCGCGTCCTCAAGCCTCAAGTCTCAAGCCTCTCACCTCAAGCCTCCCGCGTCGCCTCTCACAAGTGCCTCGATCCGAGTCGTCTACGGCCCGTGAATATGCCATAAGTGGTGGCCCAAATTCAAGCAGAAAAATGTGAGGGGTTAGGAATCAGGGGCCAGGGGTCAGGGACGCGCGAAACCGCAAGCGTGCTTCAATACGCCGTTCGATTGAGAAGATCGCTTGCGGCGAGCGCGGCCGTTCTTCGTTCTTCGTCCCCTCGCCCCGCGCCCTCGTCCCTCGCCCCTTCTTCGCCCATTTGCGAATCGATTTGCCCGGCGATAGAATGCCGCGATGAATCGAGCCAAGAATCTTGTCGTGGCCCAAAGCGGTGGGCCGAGTCCGGTGATCAACAACAGTCTGCGCGGCATCGTCGAGATTGCCCGCGAATTGGCCGAGATCGGCACGGTCTACGGCGCGCGGCATGGCATTGAAGGCGTTCTCAAGGAAGAACTCTCGGACCTGTCGGCGCAGCCGGCGGAGGAGATTGCGCTGCTGCGCTGCACGCCCGCGGCCGGCTCGATCGGCACCTGCCGCTACAAGCTCAAGCCGGCTCAGACCGAAGACTTCGAGCGCGTGATCGAAGTGTTTCGGGCTCACGATGTCGGCTATTTCTTATATATCGGCGGCAACGACTCGATGGACACCGCCCATAAAGTGGCGGCGCTGGCTCGCGAGCGCGGGCTTGAACTGATCGCCGTCGGCGTGCCCAAGACAATCGACAACGACGTGGGCGACAGCCAATTCAAGCTGATCGACCACACGCCCGGCTACGGTTCGGTCGCCAAATACTGGATGCACACGGTGCAGAACGCCAACGAGGAAAACGCCGGCTCTTCGCCGGCCGATCCGGTGCTGGTGTTGCAGGCGATGGGGCGGCGAATCGGATTCATTCCCGCCGCGGCGCGACTTGCCGATCCAGGCCGCGAAATGCCGCTGCAAATTTATCTCGCCGAGTCGCCCTGCTCGCTCGAGCAACTCGCGGATCAGGTGAACGATCAATTGCGGCGCAGCGGCCGGGCGATCGTCGTGATCAGCGAGGGATTCGACGTCGGCAGCGTCGGCGAAGTTCGCGATTCGTTTGGGCACGTCGCCTTCAGTTCCAGCCAGACCACGGTTTGCCAAATCGTGGTGAATCATCTGAATCGCGTCGGATTGGCGTGCAAAGGCGCCGCGCGAGGGAATGTGTCGGGCACCGATCAACGGCACGCGATGGCGTTGGCTTCGACGGTCGATCTGGAAGAGGCGTACCGCAGCGGGCAGACGGCCGCGCTCTTGGCCGGCGCGGGCAAAGCGGATTCATGGCGACGATCTTGCGCGAGCCGGGGCCGGTGTATGGCGTGCGGTACGACCGAGTGCCGCTGGAGCAAGTCGCGGCCAGCGAGCGGAACTTTCCCGCCGAATGGATCACGAACGACGGTCTCGACGTGACCGACGAATTCGTGCGCTACGCCCGGCCGCTGGTCGGCGAAGATATGGTCAGCTTGCCAATGATCGGCGGCCGCCAGCGGCTGGCGCGAATGCAGCCGATTTTTGCCCGGCAGATGCTGCCGAAATATGTTCCGCAGGCGGATCGGAAGTAAATTGCGCCTGGTTGCATTCTCCCTCGCTAACGCTTCGCGCTTAGTGAGTGCTGCTTAAATGCGCGGCATCCCGGAGGCTGCATGGGAAGATGATTTTTATCGAGTCGCCTCTCATAAGCGTTTGGCTGGCAGCCACTTGTGAACTGCTGCCGTCGCCGATAAGTTGGACGGCACAAAATATGCTATTTCGGCGGTGTTTAAGGCTGCGCACGCGCGCGGCGGTTCCTTTCCTTTTTACCCAGGCGGACCACGACCTATGAGCGGTAGCACAGCAAGAATGCAAGCAATTGCGGCAGTCACCAATTACAAACCCATCTCTCCGCCGATGAATTTCGCGGAAACCCCGTCGGGCGAGCTGTTCGGGTCGAATGTTTTCGGTTTGAGCGAGATGGAGAAGCGGCTGCCGAAGGCCGTTTTCAAGTCGTTGAAGCGGACGATCGAGCGGGGCGATAAACTCGACAGCACGTCGGCAGACGTCGTCGCCGAGGCCATGAAATCTTGGGCCATCGAAAAGGGCGCCACGCACTACGCCCACGTCTTCTTCCCCCTTACCGGTCTCACCGCCGAAAAGCACGATTGCTTTCTCTCGCCCGACGGCCACGGCGGCGCGATTCCGGAATTCTCGGGCAAGGCGCTGATCCAGGGCGAGCCCGACGCATCCAGCTTTCCCTCGGGCGGCATCCGCGCCACGTTCGAAGCCCGCGGCTACACGGCGTGGGACGTGACCAGCCCGGCGTATATTCTCGAAAATCCAAACGGCACGACGCTGTGCATTCCGACGGCCTTCGTTTCTTGGACGGGCGAAGCGCTCGATAAGAAAACGCCCGTGCTCCGTTCGATGCAGGCGCTGAACATCCAGGCCCAGCGGATTCTGAAGCTGTTCGGGCACACCGACGGCGCGATGGTTGTGGCGTCGACGGCCGGTCCGGAGCAAGAATACTTCTTGATCGACCGCAATTTCTATTTTGCCCGGCCCGATTTGCTCACCGCCGGCCGGACGTTGTTCGGCGCGAAGCCGCCGAAGGGACAAGAGTTCGAGGACCATTATTTCGGCGCGATTCCGGAACGGGTATTGGCGTTCATGCTCGAAGCCGAGCGCGAGATGTTCAAGCTCGGCATCCCGATCAAGACGCGGCACAACGAAGTGGCCCCGGCGCAATACGAAATCGCTCCGGTCTTCGAGACCTCGAATCTGGCGACCGATCATCAGCAGCTTGTCGGGATCACGCTCAAGCGCGTCGCCGAGAAGTATGGCATGACCTGCCTGCTGCACGAAAAGCCGTTCGCCGGGAGTCAACGGCTCGGGCAAGCACGTCAACTGGTCGCTCGGCAGCACAGCGCAAGGCAACTTGCTCGATCCGGGCGACACGCCGCATGCGAACATGCAGTTCCTGGTGTTCTGCGCGGCCGTGATTCGGGCCGTGCATAAGTATCCGCCGCTGTTGCGAGCCGTCGTGGCTCATGCCGGGCAACGATCATCGCCTCGGGGCCAACGAAGCGCCGCCGGCGATCATCTCGATCTTCCTCGGCGAGCAGTTGACCGACATCTTCGAGCAGATCAAGGCCGGCGGCGCCACGTCGTCGAAGGGGAAAGGGACGATGACCGTCGGAGTCGATATCCTTCCGCCGTTGCCGAAGGACGCCGGCGATCGCAATCGCACCAGTCCGTTCGCCTTCACCGGCAATCGGTTCGAGTTCCGCGCGGTCGGATCGAGTCAATCGATTGCCGGTCCGTTGGTGGCGATGAACACGATCGTCGCCGAATCGATCGACTATGTCGCCACGGAGCTCGAGAAGGCGACCGGCGGCAACCCGGCGAAACTCGCCGGCGCCGTGCAAACGTTGCTCAAGGACATCATCGAGAAGCATGGCGCGATCGTCTACAACGGCGACGGCTACACGGAAGCCTGGCATCAAGAAGCCGAGAAGCGCGGCCTGCCGAACATGAAGACGACCGTCGATGCGCTGCCCGTGCTCGGCACGCCCGGAGGTGATCGCCTTGTTCGAGAAGTACAAGGTGCTCAGCAAGCGCGAGACGTTGAGCCGCATGGACATCTATTTCGAGCAGTACTGCAAGACGGTCAACGTCGAGAGCAAGTTGGTCGTGGAAATGTCGAAGACGATGATCTTCCCGGCGGCGATTCGCTATCAAAGCGAGTTGGCGACGACCTGCGCTAATCTCAAAGCCGTCGGCTATACGTTCGACACCAACACGCTCGACAAAGTGACCGCGATGGTCAAGGAGTTGCAAGACAACACGGCGGCGTTGGAAAAAACGATGGAGCACCACGGCGGGCACGGTCTCGTGGAAGAGGCCAAGCACTTCTGCCACAAGGTGTTGCCGGCGATGCTGGCGGTTCGCAAAGTGGCCGACGAATTGGAAAACATCGTGGCCGACGATCTGTGGCCGCTGCCGACGTATCAGGAGATGTTGTTCATCAAGTAAAGCATCGAGCGACGAATGCCAGGCGTGAAATCGCCGCGGCTTTCATCGCCCTTCAAATCGAACGCCGCGCGTCGGTCGCATCGCTGGCCGGCGCGCGGCGTTTCTGTTTTCCCGGAGCGGCGCGGGCCGATTGGCAGCTTCGCACGTTCGCCGCGCCGGCCTCGCCAGCGGAACTTTCGTGCTTCGCGCAGGTTGAATCTTTAGAGCCTATCCGATTACTGTACAAACGACTACTGGCACGCGAATTGCAATTTGAGGAGGCAGTTTTCCTCATTTCGCATGGAGGTGTGCCAATGGCCACGGTTTCTGCCTCACAGTTTCACCAAATTCCCGATGCCCTCTGGGAATGCATTGATCTGCTTTTACCAATTTACAAACGGAGCCCCAAAGGCGGACGTCCCCGGTTAAATCTGCGGAAAGTGGTGAATGGGATTTTGTATGTTCTGCGAACCGGCTGTCAGTGGAAGGCGATGCCCAAGCAGTTCGGCTCTGGCAGCGCAATCCACGCCTACTTTCAGGAATGGGTGAAGCTCGGCGTGTTTGAGGAGCTGTGGCGTCTCGCGTTGGAAGAATACGACGACCTGAAGGGAATCGACTGGAAGTGGCAGAGCCTGGACGGGGCGATGAACAAATCGCCGCTGGGTGGGGAAAAAAACCGGGAAAAACCCGACCGATCGTGGCAAACTCGGCGTCAAGCGTTCTGTGTTGATCGACGGTCGGGGCGTGCCGATCGGTGTGGCGGTGGACGGCGCCAATGTGCATGACCAGAAACTTTTGGCCGCCACGCTCGACGACATCCCGGTCCATCGCCCGAAACCCACGCGAAACAAGCCCCAGCATCTCTGCCTCGACAAAGGCTATGTCGGCAAGCCCTGCGAACAAGCGGCTCTCCGCCGCGACTACATCCCCCATCTCCCACTCAAAGGCACAGAAACGGCAAAGCCGAAACGCCGTCGCCACAAGGCGCGCCGTTGGAAAGTTGAGCGCACCCTCTCCTGGCTTAACCGGGCGCGACGACTGCTGATACGGTGGGAGAAGAAAGTCGCAAATTACGTCGGCTTCTTGCATCTTCAGTTCGCTATCGTTGCGTTGCGGACAGCGGGGGTTTTCGGATAGGCACTAAGTTCCGTTCTCGGCTGTAGCGAGACGTTCGCGAATTCGCTGCCAGGCTCCGCGGATCACTTGATCGGCGGCAACGGTGATCAAGCTGCGTCCGACCGTTGCCACTAGCCCCTTTAATTCGACGACTTCGGCAGTCCAATTCAACTTCGTGCCGGTAGGATCAGGGGAAATATGGATGCGACTTTCGATTCCGATTTGCGTGCCGATGCCCTTGGCCGAAACATGCATCGTCGCCGAAACGGGCCGCTGGATTTCGCCTAGCACGATCGTCACGCGCAGCGTTCCCCGCAGGAACGAAAAACCGGGGCGAACGACGCATTGCAGAGTTCGCTCGTCGGTCTTTTCCGCCGAGACCAGATCGGGAATCGTCGTCGCCAGTTCGTCCAAATCGGTCAAGAGGTCGAACACACGCTCCGGCGGCGCGGCGAGCGTCTCTTCGCCGCCGAAAGTGAGAGGGGCGGTCAACATAAAGGCGTCCTGCGCGGAACGCCACGGAGGGCGTTCCCTTCATTGCGTTCCATGAGAGAACGGTGCCGCGACTATCGTTCTGGCCACGCGAAAAGCCTGATCGTATTGCCGTCGGGATCGAACGTGACCACTTCGCGGAACCCTTCCGGATCGCGTTCTGGCCGGGATACTTTCGAGCCCGACCGCTGCAAGCGGTCGATCACCGCGTCGAGGTCGTCAACTTCGAAGCCGAGGCTCCATCGCGGGCTGGCCGGACCTGGGTTGTGCCGCGAAATGAGGGCCAGGCGAGTGTCGCCCGCCTCCAGCAGCGCATATCCATCATCGATCACGCGGACCATTACCTGCAAGCCCAAGGCGTCGCGATACCATTGGACGCTCGCCTCCCAGCGGGCGGTTCGCAGCTCGACGCAATACAAGCCGGGGCGTCGGATTGCCATGCTAGGAAAGGGTCCGCGGCGGGGTAAGAGTCGAGAAGAGGCCATTCTGCGGCGAGGGGCGGCTTGGACACATTGGTTCAAAGTCCTGGATAAATGTAGCTTTTTCTCGACTCCGGGGCGGCTCCGGCGGCGGTTTTTCGGGGCTCAGCATAGGTCAGCCTTTCCAGGCTGCCGACCATTGAGTCCAGTCAGGCTGGAAAGCCTGACCTACGGCCGCCCAGCTGACATTGACCCCTCTGTCGGTTTCACTAAAATGTTGCGATTCTTGAAGTTAAACACCGACGGCCCCTCCCATGTCCGACCTCTTTGCCTCACGCCGCGAGAAGCTCGATCGGCTTCGGTCGCTGGGCATCGACCCCTGGGGAAGCCGCTTCGACGGCCAGCAGCCGATCGGCGAAGTCCGCCGCCGCGAGACCGAAATCACGGTCACCCCGCCCCCGGCCGACCAGCCCGACAAGCATGGCGAGCAGCATGGCCCGCGCGTTCGGGTCGCCGGCCGGATCGTGCTGATGCGCGATACGGGCAAGCTGATCTTTCTCGATTTACGCGATTGGACCGGCCAGGTTCAAGCTCTATATCGGCAAGAAGCAGGTCGGCGAGCAGAGTTGGGGCATCGCCCAATGCCTTCGATTTGGGCGACTTGATCGGGCGTCGAGGGAGAGTTGAAGAAGACTCGGACCGGCGAGTTGACGATTTTCGCCGATCAATTGTATTTTCCTCACCAAGTCCCTCGATCCGCCGCCCGACAAGCATCACGGTCTGACCGATCCCGAACTGCGGCAGCGGATGCGGTATTTGGACCTGATCCACGGCGACGGCGTGCTCGAGCGGTTTTTGCGACGCACGCAGATCGTCCAATCGATCCGCAAAACGCTCGCCGCCGACGGCTTTGTCGAAATCGAAGGCCCGACGCTGCATTCGATCGCCGGCGGCGCCGCGGCCCGGCCGTTCATCACGCACCACAATGCGCTCGACATCAAGCTCTATCTGCGGATCGCGCTGGAGTTGCACTTGAAGCGGCTGTTGGTCGGCGGCGTCGAACGGGTTTACGAACTGGGCCGCGTCTATCGCAACGAAGGGATCAGCCCGCGGCACAATCCCGAGTTCACGATGCTCGAGGCCTATCAGGCCTACGGCGATTATCGCTCGATGATGGACCTCACCGAGACGGCTGATTGTCGATGCGATTCGCGCCACGGGCGCAGGATCTCGAGAGCTCCAGTGGGGCGAGAAGACGATCGATTTCACGCCGCCATTCGCCCGGCGGACTTACGACGAGCTGTTCGCCGACGCCACCGGCATTGCCGCCGGCGATGAAGCGGCCGTACGAAAACTGGCCGAGAAGATCGGCTTCAGCACGGCCGGCAAGCATCCCGACGTGATCAAAAGCGAAGTGTTCGAGGAACGGGTCGAGGATCAGCTTGCCGGGCCGATTTTCGTCGATCGATTATCCGGCCAGCATCTGTCCGTTGACCAAGCGAAAGCGCGACAATCCGGCCGTTGCCGAACGGTTCGAGCTGTTCATCCAAGGCATGGAAATCGCCAATGCCTACACGGAATTGAACGACCCGGATTTGCAAGAACAGCTTTTCCGCACGCAATTGGCCGGCCAAAACGGAAGAAGATTCGATGGCCAAGATGGATCACGATTTCGTGCGCGCGTTGCGGCACGGAATGCCGCCGGCCGGCGGGCTCGGGCTTCGGCATCGATCGGCTGGTGATGCTGTTGACCAACTCGCAAACGATTCGCGATGTGATTTTGTTTCCGCTGTTGCGGCCGGAAGCGGAGGCAGGGAGCGGCGGAGCAGGGGGCGCGGAGCAGGGACGAAGAAAACGAAAGTGCGGGCTGACGGTCGTCGAGCACGGAATCTGGGGCCAACGTCAAGGACGGACGAGCCATGTACAAGCTTCTGCTCTGCTGGCGCTATCTGCGGACTCGCTATATCGCGTTGGCGTCGATCATCAGCGTGATGCTCGGCGTGGCCACGATGATCGTGGTCAACAGCGTGATGGCCGGGTTTCACGCATGAGATGCGGAATCGCATTCACGGCATTCTCTCGGACATCGTCTTCGAAGCCCACGGCTCGGAGGGCTTTCCGAATCGCCGACTGGCACATGGAGCGGATCCAACGAAATCGCCGGCGATCAGATCGACGGCATGACACCGACGGTTCATGCGCCCGCGATGCTCAGCTTCAATCTACCACGGCCAGGCGACGATGCGCCAGGTGATGCTGATCGGCATCGACGAACGAACGCACAATCAAGTCGAGCGATTTTGGCAAATATTTACAGCATCCAGATAATCGCAAGAAGCTTTCGTTCGACTTGCGCGACGGACATTACGATACGCACGATCATCAGGCGGGCTCGGAAGCGCCGCGAGCGGCCCGACATGGCAGCGGCAGGCTGGGAATGGCGGCGAATTCGCAGATGCAGCAGGAACAACAGTACCAGGAATTGCAACGGCTTCGCAGCGCCGGCGAACCGGCGTCGCAACAGTCCGCGGCAAGCCGGCGCAACGACCGGTGCGCCCGGCAGCGCAAGACCCATTTCAGAACCCGGCCAATCCCTTCGACAAAGGCCAACCGCAGAAAGCCACGGTCGTTGATCGCGAGCAAGGAGCAGCTTCCGGGCACGATTCTCGGCATCGCGCTGGCCAGCTTTCGCGACAAGGAGGGCACCGATCGATTTCTGTTGCTGCCGGGCGACGATGTGAAGGTAACCTTCCCCAACGCCGGAATGCCGCCGAAGATCGTCAGTGAATCCTTTACGATCGTCGATTTTTACGAAAGCAAGATGAGCGAATACGACTCGCAATTTCGTATTCGTGCCGATTCGTGAAGCTGCAAGAACTTCGCGGAATGATCGATCCGCAAACGGGCAGTCGGCAATGTCTCGTCGATTCAGATCAAGCTCAAGCCGGGCGCCGATGCCGACGCAGTTTGCAACAAGCTGCGGGCCGAATTCCCGAATTACGCGATTTCGACCTGGCACGACAAGCAAGGGCCGCTGTTGGCCGCCGTGCAGATGGAAAGCGCCGTGCTGAACATTTTGCTGTTCATGATCATCGCCGTCGCGGGCTTCGGCATTCTGGCCACGTTTTTCATGATTGTCGTGGAAAAAACCCGCGACATCGGGATTCTCAAATCGCTTGGCGCCTCGTCGAGCGGAATCCTGGGAATTTTCCTGAGCTATGGATTGTCGCTGGGCGTCGTCGGCTCGGGCGTGGGAATGTTGATCGGGCTGCTGTTTGTGCGCTATATCAACACGATTCGCAGCGCCGTCGAAGTGGTTGACGGGCCAAAAAGTGTTCGACCCGTCGATTTATTATTTCTACAAAATTCCGACGATCGTCGAATCCGTGACGGTGGCGTGGATCGTCGGCGGAACGCTGGCGATCGCCGTGCTGGCCAGTATTCTGCCGGCGCTGCGCGCCGCAATGTTGCATCCCGTGGAGGCCCTCCGCTATGAGTGAGTTCGTGCGCCTCAAGCTGGCCGAGCAGGCCGACCGTCAGCGTGCCGCCAACCGAAACCATTTGTTGTTGGACGACGCCGATCGGTCGGTTGCCGACGATGCGGAAACCGAAGACGATTGCGCGCCGGCTAGCGGTCCAAGACTTGCCGACGATCCGGCGGGGACCAGCGATTCGGAAATCAACGTCGCGGCCGAGCTGTCCGAGGCGCCGGCGACGATTTCATTCGATCCCTCCGCGTCGGCCGTGCAACTTCGCGCGTTGCACCTAAAGAAGAATTATCGCAAGGGGCCGGTCGATATCCCGGTTCTCACGGGCACCGATTTGGACATACGCCGCGGCGAGTTTCTGGCCATCATCGGCCAAAGCGGATCGGGCAAGAGCACGCTGCTGCACCTGCTCGGCACGCTCGACGCTCCCACCTCGGGCGAAGTGCATCTCGATGGTCGGCGGATCGACAATTTGCCCGCAAAACAGCGCGACGCGCTGCGCAATACTCGGTTCGGCATGATTTTTCAGTTTTATCACTTGCTGCCGGAACTGACGACGCTCGAAAACGTGCTATCTCCGTTGATGATTCGCCACGGTTTTTGGAGCTATCGGCGACATCGCGGCGAACATGTCGCCCAGGCCCGCGAGCTATTGGAGACGGTCGGACTGTCGCACCGCTTGAAGCATCGTCCGCGAGAACTGTCCGGCGGCGAAATGCAGCGGACGGCCATTGCGCGGGCATTGATTTCCGGGCCGCAAATTCTTTTGGCCGATGAACCGACCGGCAATCTCGATCAAGGCTCCGGCGAAGGAATTTTGGAAATTCTGCGAACCTTGAACCAGACTCAGAAGCTCTCTATAGTCATGGTGACGCACGATCCGGCCATCGCCGCGGAGGCCGATCGGGTGGTGCGATTGGTCGCCGGCCGCATCGAAGAGGTATAATTCAATCAAATGCCCCTCAAAATCTACATCGCCGGCAAGCTTTACGATCAGGAAGACGCCAAGATCAGCGTCTTCGATCACGGGCTGCTCTATGGCGACGGCGTTTTCGAAGGGATTCGAGTCTATGGCGGCAAGGTTTTCCGCCTGGAGCAGCATCTTGAGCGGCTGTGGAACTCGGCCAAGGCGATCTGGCTTGAAATCCCGATGACGCCCGAAGCGGTTTCTCGGGCCATCCACGAAACGCTCGCCGCGAACGATCTCCGCGACGGCTATATCCGGCTGGTGGTCACGCGCGGGGCCGGCACTCTCGGTCTCGATCCGACGCGGACCAAGAATCCGCAGGTCATCATCATCGCCGACCGCATCGCGCTCTATCCGGAAGAGCATTATCGCAACGGACTGGAGATCATCACCGCTAGCACGGTGCGCACCAGTTCTGCGGCAGTCAGTCCGCGGATCAAATCGCTCAATTACCTTAACAACATTTTGGCGAAGATCGAGGGCTACAAAGCCGGCGTCGTCGAAGTGTTGATGCTCAACCACAAGGGAGAAGTGGCGGAGTGCAGCGGCGACAATATCTTTCTCGTCCGGCACAACGTGCTGCTGACGCCGCCGATCGACGCGGGCATTCTCGAAGGCGTCACACGCGAAGCCGTGATCGAGCTGGCGCGAGCGTCGGGCCGCGAGGTGCGCGAAATCGCACTGAGCCGTTACGACATCTACATGGCCGACGAATGCTTTCTCACCGGCACCGCAGCCGAGGTGATTCCGGTAGTCAAGCTCGACGACCGCCGCATCGGCGACGGCAAACCGGGAGCGGTGACACGAGACCTGATCGAGCGATTCCAGCGGCTGACGCGGGAATAACGCTGGCTCCGATTCAATAATCGATGGTTGCAAAGCGGCGGCCGGCGGCGAACAGCGTGTAGAGCGTGAACGCCAGCGAACTCGCGATCGACAGGCCGATCGAAAAGCCGTGCGCCTGCAGCGTCTTCAGGTCGAACAGCGGGCCGAAATAGTTTTGGGCGTCAAGCGCATTGAACAGCAGCACACTGAAGTCGGCCGGCTTCGGCAGAATCCAATAGCCGAGATCGACCAGCCACGTGATCGCCGACGAGAATTGACCGTCGGGCATCGCCGTGGCGCTGGCCGCCAAAACATGCCGGCCGTAGTTCAATCCCCAGGTCATGAACCAAAACAGGATTGAGCCAAACACGCACACCACCGTGCTCCGCGTGCAGACCGCGAGCAACAGCGACATGCTGAAGAACACGGCAAAATGCAACAGCAACAGCGGGATGCACCACAGATAGGTCGGGTCCCAAACGTGCGTGCGCAAGCCGATGGAGAGCCAGGTGCCGCCCACAAACAACGTCGCATGACAAAGTACGAACGTCAGCACGCCGAGATATTTTCCGGCCAGCAACGCCCAGCGAGGCGCCGGTTTCGCCAGCAGCACGCTAATGTTGCGGCCATCGAGGAAGCCGGGCAAGAAGCCGGCCGTCCACACCAGCGCCAACAACAATCCGAGTGTGTCGGCCACGCCACCGGCGAGAACGAGTTGCAGAAAATGAACGGCGCCTTGTCCATCTCTGGCCAGCGGTATCCGAATCGCGCCGAAGGCCAACGTCAAATCGCCGGCAACGACCACTACGCCCGATTGCTTCAGCTTTGCCGGGTCGCGGGAGTCGCGGTCGTTGCGGGGAAGGAAGTCGGGATTCTCGCCCGGCTCCGCCAATTGCGCCGAACCGGTCACGCCGGCGCTGCGCAAACGCCGATCGCCAACACGCTCACGCCGAGCAATATCCAACAGATGCCATAAGCCAATGATTGGCGAAACGTGTCGCGAACCAACCAACCAATGGTCGTTTTCCATTGCGACAAATTCATCGCGAAGCTCCTGCGTAGAGAGGTTCCAGGGCTTCCTCCAGCGATCGATCGCGTGACGGCGGTTCATTGGGCCAGTCACTAATCAAGCTCGGATTGGCGGCGCCGGATTGCGCTCCGACCAATTCAGCGACTCGCCCGGCGAAGGCGACTTTGCCGGCACGAATCACCGCGACGCGGTCACAAAGCCGTTGAACGTCGTTCAAATGATGCGACACCAGAATCGCGGTGCGGCCTTGCTGCTTCCGCTCGGCAAGGATTTCGTCCAACACATGGCGGGCCGTGAGGTCCATGCCTTCCGACGGCTCGTCGAGCACCAGCAATTCCGGATCGTTGATGAGCGATTGGGAAAGTGCAAGCCGCTGAAGCATTCCCTTGCTGAAGCGGGCGATCGGCTCCCGGCTGCGATCGGCCAGACCAAATCGCTCGAGCAGTTCACCGGCGCGCCGGCGAATGACTGCTTTCGGCTGAAAGGAAAGCGCTCCGTAGAATTCCAACAAGGCTTGGGCCGTCAAATAGCGCGGAAACGCCTGGCTTTCGTGGACGTAGCCGACGCGAGCCAGCGTCCGCCGGTCTTTCCAATGCAATCCCAACCGCATGATTCGACCGGAGGTCGGCCGGCAAATCGAAAGCAGAATTTTGACCAAAGTCGTCTTGCCGGCGCGGTTCGGGCCGACGAGACCAAATACTTCGCCGGCATCGATCGACAGGCTAACGCCGTTCAAAGCCGGCACTCCGCGTCGGAACGGTCCGGCGGAATAGACCTTGGTGACGTCTTCGAAACGCACGGCGGCTTTGGCGCTGGAAATCATCCGGTCGCTCGCGGAATTCGGTGGGAATTTCAACGGGTGGGGCATCATTCGCTTGCAGTTTCGCGCGTCAGCGTTCGGCAAACGCGCGAAACCACAAGGAGGGGCGACGGTCGAGCGCCGGGAGATGCTGATGATGGCGCCGCCTCGCGCAGCCCGGCAAGTATAGGTCACTGAATCAGCGACACTTGCACGCCGCTTTGCAGAATGATCGTAAACGCTTGTTCCAAAGCATTTACGACCTGTGTCTGGGTGCCATTGATAATCTTGTAGCTCGGCATGCCGTCGGTGACATTGCCGAGAGTTTGCATTTGGTTCAGCGTGGCCACATTCGCCGAATACGATGAACTGCCCGGGTCAAACTCCGGCCCGAAACCAATGCAATGGATCAAGAGGGGCTTCGACGACGTGGAATATCCGGGTGACGACGCGGTCGTCTGTGCCGCCAGTTGGCTGCAGAGCGTGTAGACTTGCGACGTGACGGTCGACGAATTGTCGCTATATCCATTGATGCCGGTCGGATACTCGCTTGCCGACGGACTGGAATAATTGTAACGGATATTGTAGTAGGAATTGTTCGCGCCGGAATTGGTGAACGAAGCGGTGGCGGTTGTGTTCGGCGCGCCGTCGGTCTCGAAGATAATTACTTTCTGAGCGCCCTGACGGCCGTTGCCGCCGGCATCGCCGGCCGATTGACCGACACTGTAGTTCACGAGGGAACTGTTCCCACTGAATTGGTTGTACGCCAGCATCAACGAGTAGGCGTAGCAGGTTCCGCCGGTCGCTCGGGGCACTTCGATGTTATCCGAGTCGTAGGGCGTGACCGTTGCGCTGGAATTGCCCAACGTGCCCGGCGGGTACCAGAGCGAATCGACCATGTTCGAATAATTCTGACTGAGGCCGACGCGAACACGGTTGAATCGCCTGTCGTCGTTTTCGCCGGAGTACGAACGTGGCGTGCTGAAGAAAATCAGTGAAACGTCGTTGTTCGGATGATTGTTCTCGATATCGATTAGCGCCGCCTGAATGCCGAGCTTGCAGGCATAGAGGGGCGACTCGTGGCAGGTGCCGGGCCACCAGCAATATCGCGAGCAATAGGGGCTGACGTTGTACCAGATGTTGTAGTTGCCCAGGAAATCAACCATCGTCAACGGCCCGAACCAGAAGTGCAGCGCCGGCCGCTGTGGATTGTCGCCGTAGTGCATGAAGGGTTTGCCACCCGTTTGGCTCAGGCTGCTCTTGGCGGTGATCTTCACCGTGCCCCAGGTAAAGTCGTCGCCATAGCCGCCCAGCGCCGTGCTGCCATTCACGACGGTTTGCCAGGTGCCGTCGTGGTTGTCGATTAGCCCCAGGCAGTAGTCGATGTAGTCTTTCCAGAATCGCTGATTAAGATCGGTCGGCGGATTCGTCGAAGTGTCGATCGTGGATGGGATCGACGTGTAGTACACGATTCTGCCAGAGCGCATGGTCGAGGGAAATGGATTGGAGCTGCTAGTGATCCAAGCCAGAATCGCCGCGTAGTTGATTGAATAGGTCGAACTGCCCGGTTGCCGCCAACTGCCGCTGCTGTCCCACAACTTGGAATTGTCGTCCATGGGAGTGCTGCTGCTCGGATACGTAAAGTATCGCTTGCGCCAATCGTTCGTAGTGCCATCGGAGCCGTTCGACGGGTCGGGCGGCCAAATGAAAAAAGTCTTGCCGTAGTAGCCGGGGCCGAGCGTGTAGCGGTTGAAGGTCGTCGCCATGCTATAGGCTTTGTAGCCCGAGCTCTCGAACGTCGAGTCGTAGGTCGAATTGGTGGGACTGGCGATATTCAAGATACTCGCCAGCGTTTGACCCCACGTGCTGCTGGTGTTTTTGCTGGTTTTCAGCGGAACGTCGCCACCGGGAGTCGTGGCGTAGGTGTTCGAGGCGGCGGTGAAGGCTGGCGTGCCGCTTGAATCCTGGTAGAAATCGGCGCAGATCGGCGGGCGGCCATCGCTGGTCGTGGTCGTGATGTTCGCGGCGTCATAAGGGCTGGTGAACGATGTCGCTTGCAGGGCGGCGTCGGTGGTGTCGGAATAGGCGCCCCACGTCGGATACACGCTATCGGGATTGTTCGAATTTCGATTGCCGTAATACGGAGTGCCCAACAGGCTGGCGAACCGCATCGAGCCGGTGAAATCGTTGATCACGCAAATATCCAGCGGCCGATGCACGCCGGTCGAAGTGGTCGTGATATTCGACGGCACGAAGCCGAACACCTTCGAGAAGCCGAGCTTGCCGCTGAGATTGGCGGTGACTTGAGCCTGAACGAGCGTCCAATTCGTGCCCGACGTGCCGGGAATCTGGCCCTCGAATTGTTGTGTGGTCGTGTTGTAGGCGTAGCGGCCGATGTTCACTGTCACCTGGCTCGATTGCACGGCATTGCCGAGGATCGAATTGCTCTCGGCCGCCGAGAGCGCTTGCGGCGAGACATTGGAGTAGTTGTTGTTGCTGGAGGTGATTCCATTGAGAGTGCGCGTGCCGGCCATTGCGGCGGCGTCGGCGGCTGCTTGGCACTGCGTCCGGGCGACCGCCAGCATCCCCAGATCGATCGCCAACGCCAAGAATGTAAACAGAGTGATCAACGTAACCAGAAACAACACCAACACCATTCCGCGGCGGCGGCCTGCGTCACCACGACGCCGCGCGCGAATGCTGCTAAGGATCTGGGGACGCTGATTCAAGTGAGTTGATTTCGTCGTTTGCATGGCGTTTTTCGAAGAAAGTATTGCTCGGATCAATTCCCCTCCGATCGCATCACAGCCTCGGCGGTGATCGGAATGGTGGTGGGCATGAACAGGAGTCCCGGCAGGATCGACTTGAAATTGCCGGTGATTTGCACGGTAATCCATTGACCGGCCGGGGCGCTTTCCCATGTGCCCGTGTTGTTGCCCAACGCATCCGATGCGTAGATGTTGATCGTTTGGCTGGAAAGAGTTTGTCCGCCCAAGACGTTGGTGATGATCGTGTTGACGTTCGACGTGGCGCTGCCGTAGGTCGTCGAGCCGATCACGACCGGATCGGTGTGCATGACGGCGTAGCGACAGCCTTCGCGGGCCGCATTGGTCATCACTTGCAGCAGCATCACATAGCGTGAATACTCCAAGATGCCGAACAGAAACAACAGAATGACCGGCAACACGATCGCCACTTGCACGATCGTGCTGCCCTGACGGCGTTGCCGGCGATTCGCGACCGTTCTATCGTTTTCGGCCAGTTCGGAATCGGCCATTGTTGGTTTCATGGTCGTGGCACTCATGGCTAATACGGCAGCGTCGTGCTCACCACGACCTGCGAATTGTTCGCCGATTGCCAGTAAACGGTCTGCGATAATTGCGTGACCGAGGTGATTTGATTCAGCAGATTCCATCGCAGGCTGTTGAACGCCGCACCGGCGGGAATCGTGACGGTGACGGTGTACGGATCGAGCGGCAGCGCCTGGTAGGGATCGGTCCAGGGCGTGGTTGCCAGGCAGGTCAAAGTGACCTGCGATCCGCTGACCGCGGCCGAGGGCAATCCGGCGGCCGTCAGATAGTTCTGAACGGCTGTCTGAACTTGGGCCGTCGTGACTGCGGTGCCGTTGACATATCCGCCGGCAGCCAATCGCGCTCCTTCGCGGGCCGCATTGTCCAGAATTTGGCTGATCTGGATCATGCGGCCGACTTCCCAAACGCCGAGCATCATCGTCAGCAGAATCGGCAGAATGACTGCCGCCTCGACAACCGCCGACCCGCGCCGAGCCGGCGTGCGACGCCGACGCGGAATTGCACGATCATTCACTTGAATCGCGGCGAACATCGCAAGACCGGAAGTGACTAGATTTGCAGTGCAAAGGTCAGAACAAACCATTTGCATCGGAATCAACCACGATGCGAGGGCGCGCCAGACCACCCTGCATTGAAACCGTAGGTCACGAAACAGGCCTCGTCAAATCCCGCAAAATCGAGCGGCATTTGCCTGGCATGGCAATCCCCGGCGAAATTTTTTCGGCGCCAGATCACTTGGCGGGGTCGCCGAGAGGGCAATGGAAAGAAAACGGCGAACCGGCGCGATTACTTCTTCTCGACGCCGCTTTCGGCCGTCTTATTGAAATCGACGTAAAGATGCCGCCCGCCGCTGCGGGTTGCGAGTTTCACCAGCAAATTGTCGTGGTTTGCATCGGGCGGCGAGATTTGAATGACGTCGATCACCGTCCCCGCCGTATTGGTCCGCTCAACACGCGCTAGTTCGTCGGCCGTAAGATCGTCCGGCGGATCTCCGTCGGTCAAAAGAAAGATGACGTCCGGATGCATCCGCAGGGCCAATTGGAGGGCTTCCGCGTGATGGGTGCCGCCGCCGGCTTGGATGCCGTCGATGAACTGCCGGGCCAGCCGCTTATTCAAATCGCTGCCGAAAATCAGCCGTTTTCCCGTCGGATCAATATGGAAAACCTTTTGCTCGTGATTGTAGAAAACGATATAGAACTGCTGCTGATCGTTCAGTGCGTCGATGCTGCGAAGCAGTTCAGCTTTGGCTCGGTTGAGCGGCTTATTGCCGGGCACGCCCATGCTTCCGGAACGATCGAACACATAGACGAATTTCGAGCCTTTCCCTTCAACGCCCAGCAACGTCGCTTTGCCATTGTTTAGCGCCGCGGTGTCGGGCGGATCGGCGGCGACGGCCGACCGTTGCGTTTGCGCGAACAACACCACGACCGACAGGCAGACGAGCATCGCTCGGAGTGGAAAGAATCGCGAAACCGAGGAGCAATGGCCGAGCATGAGTAAAACCTCCGAGAATTGAATTCCCCGGTATTGTAGAGCGGCGGCGCCGATGCCGTCCAGCGCGCTGTTGCGGAGTCGCCGATCGTCGGTTCGCGGACAGCCTGTCTTGCAGCATTTGGTAGTCGTCAGCCTACACCCTCACCCTTCCCAAATCCCTAGAAGCAGTTTCAAAACCGCAAAGCAAAAGGGACAGTCCCCGGCGGTTTTGAAACTGCTTCTAGCCCCTAGCCGCTCTTCCTCCTATACTGCTCGCCAGGATTTGACGCCCGAGCAAAAACCTCAGGAGGAGGCGGCGACCATGACCACACCCCCGGCAGGCCATTTCGACGTTGTGGTGATCGGCAGCGGGCCTGGCGGCGAAGGGGCCGCGATGCAGGCCGTCAAGCACGGCAAGAGCGTCGCCGTCGTCGAACGTTTCGAACGGATCGGCGGCGGCTGCACGCACAGCGGCACGATCCCCAGCAAGGCCCTGCGGTATGCGATCTTTCAGATGACCGAGGCCAACACAATCCGCTGTTTCAAGGCGGCCGGCTTCGCGGTTCACGCCTCTTTTGCCGACTTGCGTCGCTCGGCCCGCAGCGTCATCGACCGGCAGGTCGATATGCGCCGGGGATTCTACGATCGCAATCACGTTCCGGTCATTACCGGCCAGGCCCGTTTCATCGACCCGCACACGATCGAAGTGCAGCAACCGCACGGGGCAAAGCGGCAGTTTACGGCCGACGGTTTCGTGATCGCCACCGGCAGCCGTCCCTACCGCCCCGCCGACATCGATTTCACCCATCCGCGAATCTTCGACAGCGACACGATTCTCGACATGGAAGAGACGCCGCAGTCGATCACGATCTACGGCGCCGGCGTCGTCGGCTGCGAATACACGTCGATGTTTCGCAATCTGGAATGCAAGGTCAACCTGATCAACACGCGGGCGAAGCTGCTGGAATTTCTCGACGACGAAATCATCGACGCCCTGGCCTACCACATGCGCGATCTGGGCGTGTTGGTGCGGCACAACGAGCAGTACGAGCGCGTCGAAGGGCGCGACGACGGCGTCGTCCTCCATTTGAAAAGCGGCAAGCAACTCAAGACCGACATCTTGCTGTGGGCCAACGGCCGCACCGGCAATTCCGACGGAATGGGTCTGGAAGAAATCGGCATCAAGCCCGACGCCCGCGGGCAGATCCCGATCAACGAATCGTATCAGACGGCGGTGCCGCACATTTACGCCGTCGGCGACGTGATCGGCTTTCCGTCGCTGGCCAGCGCCGCCTACATGCAGGGCCGATTCGCCTCGACGCACCTGATGACCGGGGCGGGCGACCATGTGATGGTCCGCGAGCATTCCGACCGGCATCTACACCAGCCCGGAGATCAGCTCGCTCGGCCGCACCGAACAGCGAGCTGACCGACCGAAAAGGTCCCCTACGAAATCGGCCACGCGCTGTTCAAGCAGCCTGGCCCGGGCTCAGATCACCGGCCGCACCACCGGGATGCTCAAGCTGCTGTTCCATCGCGAGACGCTGCAAATCCTCGGCATCCATTGCTTTGGGAGCAACGCCTCGGAAATCATCCACATCGGCCAGGCGATCATGTCGCAAAGCGGAACCGCCAATTCGCTGCTTTACTTCATCAACACGACGTTCAACTATCCCGACGATGGCCGAAGCCTACCGCGTGGCGGCGCTGAATGGCTACAACCGCTTGTTTTAGTCCTAAGCTACCCATTCATCGCAAACCAACTATTTTTGCGGCAAACCGCAGAAAATGCTTGCATTGTGAAGGATGGGTAAGTAAGCTATTCACAAGTTTGGTGAATTGCCGTTTCGTGGGTTATGCGCGGCGATGAAACTGGCCGCGGCAGCATAGGAGTAAGCCGATGCAAGAGTTCTGGACCTCTATGAAGAAAACGGCCTTGGTTTTGGCCAGCTTGTTGTTGCTGTTCTGTTTGGCCGTTAGCGTCGATGATTATGAATACAGCCGTGGCCCGGTTTAGTGGCACTCGAACGGCGCATAGCTGATTAACGCGGGCAACCTTGTTGCACGTTCGCTCTTTTTGACATCCGCCGCTGCCGCGCGATATCCTCCAGCCTGCTTCTCGGGCATTTTTTGTCGATCCAAGACGCGCAATAGGCAGATATTTCTGCGGACACCCGCAATTCGAGCGATACTCTTTTTGCCCTCCGGTGTTAAAATCAGCCGAGGGGAAGGGCTTTCTTTAGAAGAGGCGGTCCGCGAAGTCCAGCGCTCTTTGGCCAGAGGGTTTGGGCGACAAGAGGCGTGCAGATGTAGTTGTACTGCGACTGCGGGATTTTTCCTGTCGTTCGCCGCCGGACGAGGAATCGCTCCGCATGGCTCAAGCGGATCGGCGGCACCCGTTTTTGGACCACTTGGCGCTGAAGTTCGACTCCCGAACGGTTATTGATTCATCAGATAGATTTTTACAGGTGATTCGTGGGTCTTTCGTCGCCGGCCGTCCGTGTCCATACTTCGACGCGCTCAAAATCCCGCCGCTTCGGCAAAACGGTGCTGTTGCTGGTTCTCTGCGGGCTGCTGTTCGGCGGCGCGAGTTTCCTGGGCGGGTGGCTGATTGGGCAGCATCATGCGAAAGTCGGTTCACGGGGCAAATCGGTGAAGATCCATACGTCTGGTTTGGAGGAAGCCGTCGTTCCGGCCCCGGCCGATGAGGCCAAGGGCCGTGTGCCCGGTGAATTCGAGCATCAGGCCGCCATCATGATCGGCTGCAACGAGATGCTCGCCTACCATCCACGAACGCTGATCCAAATGGTTTCGGCAATTCGCAAGAAGGCCAAGGTCATTGGTCTGATTTGGAGCGAAGAGCAGCGGACCGAGGCGGCGGCCTTGCTCAAGGCCAATGGGTTGCCGGTAAATTGCATCGATTTCTTCGTGTGGCCGGCCAAATCGATGTGGGTGCGGGATTTCGGCCCCTTCTTTCTGATGCAGGGCAAGGACGGACCGGCGAGCGTCGTCGACTACGCCTACATACAGCCAAATCGCGATTACGGCGATTTGTTTGGAGCCACCTTTGCCGGCACTTTCGGATACGAGTTTGCCCGAGCGGAATTGTCGATCGAAGGGGGCAATCTGCTGACCAACGGCGACGGACTATGTGTCACCACGAACATCATCGCCGCTCAGAACGCGAGCCGGGGCTACGATGAAGCGCAAATCGGCGGTGTGCTCGGCAAGGATTTTCAATTCAAGCGCTGGACCCATCTCAAGCCGCTCGATGGAGAGCCAACCCACCACGCCGACATGTTTTGCACGCTCTGTGCCACGAATTTGGCCGTCGTCGGCAGTTGCACGCGCGAGCAGGATGCGACCAACGCCGACATCCTCGACGACGATGCCGCGACGCTCGCCAAGGAGAAGACCAGCGCGGGCGACATGAAAGTCGTGCGGATCCCGATGCCCTACCACCGCGACGGCAACTGGCGATCCTACACCAATGTGATCTACGCCAACGGCACGCTGCTGGTGCCGCAATACGGCGGCAACGACGTGGAAGCCGACAAGGCGGCGCTGGCGACGTATCGCAAGGTGCTGCCCGATTGGGAAGTCGTCGGCATCGATTGCTCGACGCTGGCCGACAAACGCGGGGCGCTGCACTGCATTTCGTTCAACATCCCATGGCTTCCGGATATCGACGAATAGTCGTCGCCAGCCACATCGGACGCTGTAGCATCGGACCCCGTGGCATCGGGCGCAGCGCCAAAGCGGACGGGGCGGGCGTCCTGCCCATACCTCCGACGGATCATCGGGATGGATTTGCGGTCCCAATAGCTTCGTCGACATCATTCCGGTTGCAGTCCCGTCTTCGCGGCCGCGGCACGGTCGGCCAGCACGGTTGCCTGTTTCTGGCTGATTCTGCCGGACGGGATCGACAGATCGCCGTCGCGCAGCCGCAGCAGCATGTCGGCTTTCGATTCGCCGGTGACCAGCCATAGAATTCGGCGCGCCCGATTGATGATCGGATAGGTCAACGTCATCCGCCGCCGGCCTTGATAAACGCCGGTCAGTGCCACGTCGGCGTCCGTCACATTCAACACGGGGTCTCCCGGCACCAGCGATGCCGTGTGGCCATCGGGACCGAGCCCCAAATGGACCAGATCGAGCACTGGAGGCGATCCGGTGATTTCGCGAAGTAACTTGGCATACGCGCCCGCCGCGGCTTCAAGGTCCGGCGATTCCACCGGCATGGCGTGAATTTGTTCGGCCTTGAGCGGCGCGTGCGACAGCAGGCTCTCGCGCAGATGCGTGAGATTTCGATCCGGATCGCCCGCCGGCGCGACTCGTTCATCGGCCTGCACGATTTGAACCGCGTCCCACGGCACCCGTTCGCTGGCCAAAGCCCGCAGCATTTGCCACGGCGTCGTGCCGCCGCTAACGGCCATGATGAATCGTCCGCGCGCATCGACCGCGGCTCTTGCCTCTTGTGCAACAATCGTCGCCGCCTGCCGTGCAACCAAGTCGGCGGTTTCAAACACTTCGATAATCATGGATTTGTGATTCCCACGTTGCCGCGTGTTGAAAAAGGGGACAGGCACAAAGCGGCAACCGCAACGAGCAGCGCCGAACTTTCTCTTTGCTCGGAGCCAGTCCCCTTTTTCAACGCCCTCCTAGGCCGCACCGTCCGGGTTATGCCAGCCGCCGGACGGGCAAACGATCTTGTCGCATTCCTTCGGGCCCCAGGTGTTCGGCTCGTATTCATAAACGGGGGGCGGCGCTTTCAGCACCGGTTCGACGATCCGCCAGGCTTGCTCGACATAATCCTCGCGCGTGAACAAGTTCGGGTCGCCGCGCATCGCGTCGGTCAGCAGCCGTTCGTAGGCGTCCATCTCGTCGCCGCTGGGATGATGGCTGGCCAATAGCTCCGCCGAGCGGCCGACCATTTCCTCGCCGGGGTCCATGACCATCGTGCCGATCGCGATTGTCACCTCGGGGCTGAGCCGAAAGCGAAAATGATTGGGCGGCGGCGCGGTCTTCGAAAAAATCGCCGGCGGTTTGCGAAGCTGCACGAACACCTCGGTGCAAGTTTCCGGCAGGCATTTGCCGGCGCGAATGTAGAACGGCACTCCTTGCCATCGCCACGACCGCACTTCCAGCCGCAACGCGGCGAAAGTTTCGACCGTCGAGTCGGACGCAACGCCTTTTTCGTTCTTGTAACCGCGAAACTGCCCCCGCACCAAATTCACCGGCTCCAGCGCCGGAATCTCCTTGAGCACTTTCACCTTTTCATCGCGCACCGACTCGGAATCCATGCCGGCAGGCGGCTCCATCGCCAGGTTCACTAGAACCTGAAACAGATGGTTCTGCACCACGTCGCGGATCGCTCCGGCTTCCTCGTAAAACGCGCCGCGGCCTTGGACGCCGAAATTCTCCGCCATCGTGATCTGAACGCTCGCCACATGCTGGCGATTCCAGATCGGCTCGAGCAGCGAATTGGCGAACCGGAAGAAGACCAGATTCCGCACCGGCTGCTTGCCGAGATAATGATCGATGCGGTAGATCGACGATTCGTCGAACGCGCTCAGTAGCGTGGCGTTCAGCGCCTTGGCCGACTCCAGATCGCGGCCGAAAGGTTTTTCCGTGATAATGCGCGCCCCTTTGGCACAGCCCGACTTGGCAAGCTGCTCGACCACCAACCCGAACAAATTCGGCGGAATGGCCAGATAATGGGCCGGGCGCTGGGCGTCGCCAAGTTCTTTGCGCAATGTTTGAAACGTCGCGATGTCGCCGTAATCGCCATCGACGTAGCGCAGCAGGCCATTCAGTTTGTCCAGAGCCGCGGGATCGATTCCGCCATGCTGTTCGAGGCTATCGTGCGCTCGCTTGCGAAACTGTTCAAGATTCCAGCCCGCCTTCGCGATTCCAATGACGGGCACATTCAGATGCCCCTTCTTGATCATCGCCTGCAGCGAGGGAAAGATTTTCTTGTAGGCCAAGTCCCCGGTCGCGCCGAAGAAAACCAGAGCATCGGATAGCGGTGCGGTCATGGCGGGTTCCTTGGAAGCTATCAAACCGACGGTTGGCAAGCGCCGTAGCTGAATTCGCCAGAATTCAGTGCCGCGGCGCAACCCACGGAATTTTCACAGATTCCGCTACGGGTATGTGACGACTCATTCTCCGGCGTGTTTTTCAATATGGCCGCCGAACTCGAATCGCATCGCCGACAACAGCCGGTCGGCGAAATCGGCCTCGCCGCGCGAGGAAAATCGCTCGTAGAGCGCCGCGGTGAGCACTTGAGCCGGCACGGCTTCGTCGATCGCGGCCTTGATCGTCCAGCGGCCTTCGCCCGAATCCGACACTCGGCCTTCGAACTTCGTCAGTCCGGAATCTTTCAATAGCGCCGTCGCGGTCAGGTCCAATAGCCACGACGCGATCACGCTGCCGCGCCGCCAAACCTCGGCCACGTCGGTCAGCGGAATATCGTATTGATACTCTTCCGGGTGGCGGAGCGGAGTGGTTTCGGCGTCGATGGCGTGTTTCTGCTTGCCGATGTTGGCATTGCGCAGGATCGAAATGCCTTCGGCATACGCCGCCATGATTCCGTATTCGATGCCGTTATGCACCATTTTGACGAAGTGGCCGGCGCCGTTCGGGCCGCAGTGCAAATAGCCATGCTCGGCCGTGCCTCCGAGCTTTTCGCGGCCCGGCAACCGCGGCGCCGAATCGATCGAAGGGGCCAGCGTGGCGAAGATCGGATTGAGCCGCTTGACGATCTCCTTTTCGCCGCCGATCATCTGACAGTAACCGCGCTCCAATCCCCACACGCCGCCGCTGGTGCCGACGTCGACATAGTGAATCCCCTTCGGCTTCAGTTCGGCGGCGCGACGAATGTCGTCGATGTAGTAGGAATTTCCGCCATCGATCAGCGTGTCGCCGGGCTGGAGTTGCGCGCATGAGGTCTTCGACGCTCTTGTTGACGACCGCGGCGGGAACCATGAGCCAGATCGACCGCGGCTTGGTAAGCTTGCCGACCAATTCATCGAGCGAAGAGGCGCCGGTGGCACCTTCCGAAACCAATTGTTGCACGGCGGCGGGCGAGTGATCGTAGACCACGCATTGGTGTCCCCCGTTTTGCAAGCGGCGAACCATGTTCGCGCCCATTCGGCCCAGGCCGATCATTCCGAGTTGCATTTTTCGTCTCCGTAATGGATCAACTTTGGGGGGCGATGCGCGAAACAGCAAGCGAGCAGCCGAGTCTAACGCGTTGATTTGAGTTTTCGGTAGCGTTGAATCAATGCGTTGGTCGAGCTATCGTGGCTTAGTTTTGGTTCATCGCTGCTTTGTAGTTCGGCGGCGACACATTTGGCAAGCACCTTGCCCAATTCGACGCCCCATTGATCGAAGGAATCAATCTGCCAGATCGTGCCTTGCGTGAAGACGCTGTGCTCGTAGAGCGCGATCAATTTGCCGAGCGCCGTCGGATCGAGCCGGCCCAACAGAAACACATTCGACGGGCGATTCCCCTCGAACGTTCGATGCGGCACGAGCCAATCCGGCACTCCCTCCGCGCGAACCTCGCTCGCGGTCTTGCCGAAGGCCAGCGCCTCGGCCTGGGCGAACACATTGGCCACGAGCAAATCGTGATGCGGTCCAAGCGGATTGAGGGATTCGCAAAACGCCAGAAAATCGCAGGGAATCAACTTCGTGCCCTGATGGATCAGTTGATAGAACGAATGCTGGCCATTCGTGCCCGGCTCGCCCCAATAGATCGGGCTGGTCTGATAATCGACCACGGCGCCGGCGAGCGTGACGTGCTTGCCGTTGCTTTCCATCGTCAATTGCTGCAGGTAGGCCGGGAACCGCTTGAGGTATTGCTCATACGGCAGCACGGCGACGGTTTGCGCGCCGAAAAAATCGGTGTACCAAACCGTGAACAGCCCGAGCAGCGCCGGCAGATTGCGCTCCAGCGGCGTCGGTGCGAAAATGCTCGTCCATTTGATGAAAGCCGTCGAGCATCGCCGCGGAAATTGTCGGGGCCGATCGCCAGCATCGTGGAAAGCCCGATCGCCGAGTCCATCGAATACCGCCCGCCGACCCAATCCCAGAATCCAAACATATTGGCCGTGTCGATGCCGAATTTCGACACTTCCGCCGCGTTGGTCGAAACGGCGACAAAATGCTTGGCCACCGCGGCGTCGTCTCTCAACGAAGCCAGCAGCCACAGCGCGAGCCGAATGGGCGTTGGTCATCGTCTCCAG
This sequence comes from Pirellulales bacterium, assembly GCA_963738955.1. Classification (GTDB taxonomy): domain Bacteria; phylum Planctomycetota; class Planctomycetia; order Pirellulales; family DATAWG01; genus DATAWG01. The sequence continues at coordinate 243,239 of CAVTYW010000017.1, forward strand.
CGTCGTGAACGTTTTCGAGGAGATGATGAACAGCGTTTCGGCGGCGTCGAGATCGCGCGTGGCTTCGACGAAATCGGTGCCGTCGACATTGGACACGAAGCGGAACGTCATATCGCGCCGGCTATAGTGCCGCAGCGCTTCGTAGGCCATCACGGGCCCGAGATCGGAGCCGCCGATGCCGATGTTGATGACATTTCGGATCGGCTTGCCGCTATGGCCGCGCCAATCGCCGCTGCGAATCCGATCGGCGAACTTCGCCATCTTGTCGAGCACCGCATGAACCTGCGGCACGACATTCTCGCCATCGACGACGATCGACGCTCCGCGCGGCGCACGCAGCGCGACGTGCAGCACGGCCCGATCTTCAGTGATGTTGATCTTCTCGCCGCGGAACATCGCTTCGATCCGCTGTCGCAAGCCCGATTGCTCGGCCAATTGCAAAAGCAGCTTGATCGTTTCGTCGGTGACGCGGTTCTTCGAATAGTCGAAATAGATGCCGAGAACGTCGGCCGTCAGCCGCTGGCCGCGCTGCGGATCTTGGGCGAAGAGGTTGCGCAGTTGGAGCGGCTGGATTTGCTTGTAGTGGGTTTCGAGGGACTTCCAGGCGGGGAGTTTAGTGAGTGGCGTGGCGGCGGCTTGTGTCATGGTCGGCTCCTCCGTGGCAGTTGGTCACTTGATCACCTTTTATAGCGGCGATGCGCGAAACCGTAAGCGAGGGGCGGGGCGATTGGCGGTCGAATTGGTTTGCCGTTACACCACATGACGGTCGTCGTTCCATAGCCGCACCACCGGATCGTCTTTGCCGTGCTCGTAGCCTACCACGCTTAGCGACGCCGTACTCAGAAACAAATAACATCCGGCCGAGGCATCGAGCCCGCACCAACGCGCCGCCAACACGCGTAGGAAATGACCACTGGAGAACAGCAAGACCTCGCTGTCAAGTGCCCGCAACCGCGCGACCACCCGATCGGCTCGCGCACCCACGTCGGCAACGCTCTCGCCGCCGGGGCAGCCGTCGCGAAAGAGCTTCCAATCGGGCCGAGTCTTGCGGATGTCGGCCGACGTGCGCCCTTCGTACTCGCCGTAATCCCATTCGACCAAATCGGGATCGATTTTGGCAACCGAAGCGAAGCCGGCCATTTCGCACGTCCGCCGGGCGCGCTGGAGCGCGCTCGTGAAGACGTAGGCGAACGTCATCCCCTCCAGTCGCTTCCCGAGGCTGCGCGCATTTCGTTCGCCATGCTCGGTGAGCGGAATGTCGGTCAGACCCGTGTGCTGGCCTGTCAGGCTCCATTGCGTTTCGCCATGTCTGGCGAGATAGATGGCGGGGTGATCCATGCAGGAAATGTCTCCTTGACCGCCTGCTCGGCCGGGCGGACGGCACTCGGAGAGTGCCTGCTACTTTTGCTACGGCACTGGGCACGGTTCGGCGGTCCAAATGTCGGCTGCGTATTCGCTGATCGCGCGGTCGCTCGAGAATTTACCGGAGCAGGCGACATTCAGGACCGCCTTGCGCGACCATGCCTCCGGCGTGGCATACAACTCGCCGACGCGCTGCTGAGTTTGCGTATACGAAGTCAGATCGGCCAGATGCATGTAGAAATCGCCGCGGGTGAGCAAGCAATCGCGGATGGGATTGAATATGCCCGGCTCGCCGCGGCTGAACTCATCCGATGTAATCATATCCAGCGCTTTGCGGGTTTCGGGTTCGTGCTCGTAATGCCAATGCGGATTGTACCAACCTCGGCTGGCGTGAACCTGCTCGGCGGTCAGCCCGAAGAGGAAGAAATTCTCCTCGCCGGCTTCTTCGGCCATCTCGATCGTCGCGCCGTCGCGCGTGCCGACCGTCAAAGCGCCGTTCATCATGAACTTCATGTTGCTGGTGCCGCTGGCCTCGTAGCCGGCGGTCGAAATCTGCTCCGACACGTCGGCCGCGGGGATGAGCCGTTCAGCCAAGGTCACGTTGTAGTCGGGCAAAAAGAACACCTTCAGCCGGCCGGCCACCGCCGGATCGGCGTCGATCGCGACGGCCACGTTGTTGATCAGCTTGATGATCAGCTTCGCCAACGTGTAGGCCGGCGCCGCTTTGCCGGCGAAGAGGAACGTGCCGCGGTGGAACGGCAAGCTGCGGATTCTCGCGCAGCCGATTGTAATGAACGATGATTTGCAGCACGTTGAGCAACTGCCGCTTGTATTCGTGAATCCGCTTGATCTGGCAATCGAAGATCGTGTCGGGATCGATCGCGTGGCCGGTGGCCGTCTTCAGCCAGGAAACAAACCGCGTCTTGGCTTCGCGTTTGGCGTTGCGAAACTTCGCGCGAAAAGGATTTGTCGTCGGCTAGCGGCACGAGTTTGCGAAGTTGCCCGAGATCGGCCACCCAAGAGTCTCCGATCGCTTCGGTTATCAGGTTGGCCAGCGGAGGATTGGCGGTCAGAAGCCAGCGCCGCGGCGTGACGCCGTTGGTTTTGTTGCTGAATCGCGCCGGGAAAATCTCGGCCAGGTCTTTCACGGTCTGTTTTTTCAGCAACTCGGAATGCAGCGCGGCGACGCCGTTGGTGCTGTGCGTGCCGACGATCGCCAGATTCGCCATCCGCACTTGTCGCGTCGGCCCTTCCTGGATCAGGCTCACTCGCTCCAGGCGGCCTTCGTCGCCGGGATAGCGCGTGCGCACGTCGTCGAGAAATCGGCGATTGATTTCGTAGATGATCTCCAAATTCCGCGGCAATGCCCTCTCGAACAACTCGACGGGCCATTTCTCCAGCGCCTCGGGCAGCAGCGTGTGATTCGTATAGGCCAGCGTGCGAACGGTGAGGTCCCACGATTGCTCCCAGCCGAGGCCGACGTCGTCGAGCAGAATTCGCATCAACTCGGTCACGGCGAGCGAGGGATGTGTGTCATTGAGCTGAATCGCAACCTTATCCGGCAACGCCGCCCATTCGTTGTTGCCGGCGCGGAATCGACGGACGATGTCCGCGAGCGAACAGGCGACCAGAAAATATTCTTGCGCGAATCGAAGATTCCGCCCGGCACTGGTCGAATCGTCGGGATACAGCACGCGAGTGACGCTTTCGGCTAGCACCTTGTTGTGCACGGATCCAAAAAAATCGCCCTGATTGAATTCGTTGAGATCGAAATAAGCCGGCGATTTGGCTTCCCACAGGCGGAGCGTGTTGATCGTTCGGCCGCCGTAGCCGACGACGGGCCGATCGCAGGGGATGCCGATCAGCGTGGTGACGCCGTCGGCGACGAGTTTCGGCACGCCGTCGGTTACCTTCAGGGCCGCATGGAGTTTGGCCTCCACTTTCTCCGCCGGCCGCATCACTTCCCATGGATCGGGGCGGCGGAGCCAATTATCGGGTCGCTCGGCCTGGTAGCCGTGCTTGATGTCTTGGTGAAACATTCCGTATTCGTAGCGCAGGCCATAGCCGACGGCGGGGATTTGCAGGGTCGCCATCGAGTCGATGTAGCAAGCGGCAAGCCGGCCGAGGCCGCCGTTGCCCAATCCAGCGTCGGGCTCCATTTCGGCCAGGCGCATCACGTCGAGCCCCTCGCGCTCCATCGCCTCGCGCACCAAGGGCTCGGCCATCAGGTTCGTGATGTTGTTGGTCAGCGAGCGGCCGATCAGGAATTCCATCGAAAGATAGTAGACTCGCTTGGGATTCTCGCGGTCGTAGGTTTGCTGCGTTTTCAGCCAACGTCGCGAGAGCATGTCGCGCACGGCCGCGGCGACGGCTTCGAAGCGATCGCGAAAACTGGCGGCCTCGCGCTCGACTTCATGGTCGAAGACGAGATGCCGATCGTAAGAAGCGTTTGGATCGCCGGCGAAGCGGATGTCGCCGCAATCGTATTGCTTCAGGATTTCCGCGGTGCCATCGGCCGAATGGCGAGCGCCGCGCCGTTTCCGGCGCGCTCGGCCACTGCCGTGCCGGCGGTCGGCTCGGCATGTTTCGTCGATTCGGTTGCGGCGGTCACTTTGTTTTGCGGCATGGCATGGCTCCTCGCGGAATGCGGCTGGAAGGGTAGCCGTCAACCGCGGGTAGCTCGGAGCGAGCGACCCGCTGGAGTAGTCTACCATTTTCCCGGCGATTGCCAGCGCTGCTGACAGAAAGCAAACAATTGCGCGGCTTGCCAAGCGAGGGGGCTGCGGAAATCGTAGCTGAGTTTGTGAAAACTCAGCCGCCCCCGCGACAACTCACGAAATTTTCACAAATTCCGCTACGGCTTGATTCGACGCGGCCTATTGCTGCCGGGTCCATTCGAGAAGGACCTTGCGTTCGCGTGGCGATTGCGACCCGGCAGCGGGAGATTCAGCAGCCGGCGCAATGTTGGCCGCTGGCGCCGCGGCCGCGGGCGGCGGAGCTTCGACGGCGCCATCCGATCGGAAATCGGCACTATGATGAATCAGACCGACTCCTTCGCCATACACCGATTTGCCCGGCGCGGGAATCGGCGGCGCCATGGCCGCCGGCAGTGAATTGGCGGCATTCGTATCCATCGCGACGGAGCCATTGCGAATCGGCGCCGTCACGGGATATCCAACGGGCGCTGCCGCTACCGGAGGCTGGGGCGCGGGAGGCTGTCGAGCCACCGGAGCCCATTGCGTTTCGCCGTTGTTGATGGCGCCGGCTGTCGCTCGCGTCGAGCGATCGGAACTCTGAGCACGAACAATCAGATTACGCTCCGCGCCCCCCTTCGAGGCGAGCGCCAAGTTGCCGCTCGCGCGATTCACATCCGGCGAACGAGCGGGGCTGCCTTGCTTGACCCATTCCAGCCACGTTTCTTGTAGCACGGCCAGATTTCTGTAGCCGTAATGCTGGCTGGTGGCGGCGACCCAATTCCCGCTTGACATGCCGTCGCCGACGTAGGTCAAAAATTCCCGCTTTCCTTTTTGATCCATCAGAAATCGGGCCAGAGAATAACCTTGGGCGTATAGCGGCAGGATGTCTTGCGGGTAGTCGGTCATGGCAAACATCTGGCTGAAGGCGATGCCGCGGCCCGTGTGCAGGAATTGGATCAACATGCGGTCTTGCTTCGAGCGTTCGCTGATGTCTTCGACCGTGGTGCAAGCCCCTTCGTCGGCCCAGCGGGGAAGCGGGCGGCGAAAATGACTGGCGAAAATTGTGTGGGTCACTTCATGCGGCAAGACGGAGTCGAGCAGCCGCTCGTGCGAGCCTTGAATTTCCATGTGCCAGCCGAACACTTCGCTGTGATCGAACGTAAAAGTGGTCGCTCCGCCGGCGCCGAGTTGCGGCGCGACTTGAGCATGGATCGGGCAAGGCTGGCCCCAATTGGGCAACGCCGCGCCAAGCCAGTCGATAGCCAGATCGTGGCGATAGCGCTCCGCCATGCGGCCGATTTCCTCGGCCAACTCGGGCGTCGCCGCTTCGACGACGAAATTCGGCGTCCGATACGAGGCCCCGGAAGAAAAGATGACCAACGCCGCGAAGGCGGCCGCGAGAAGCGCGGCCGCAGGCTTACGAGCATCCATGCTCTACACTCTCTTTCCATAGAGGATTGAACTCTCGGCCGGAATCCCTCCGAACCGAATCGCATTCAGCGGTTCAGCAAATCGCGGACCATCAATCAGTCGCGGCCGCAATGTTGCCGAACGATCGAATTGCAAACTCCGACAAATCGGTGCTTTGCGAAGCAAGACAAACTCAGGCGGGACGAATCAAGGCCGGTGGGCGGCCATTGGGCAGGTTGCAACACGTGCAAATCTTACCGATAGCATGGTGGTTTCGCCTAGAGCGTTTTTTTGAAGTTGCGTTTCTTCCCACGCGCGAAACCGTAAGCGACCGCCTCCAAGCCATTTGGTGTTTGACTTCGCTTGCGGTCTCGCGCATTCAACTTACGATTCAATTTGCTCCCTCGCGCGGGGTGATTGGCGCGTTTGTAAAAAGCTCGTAGGATTCGCTGAGGGGCCAAAAGGCGGTTCTAACGCGATGCCCGCAGTTTCAAAGAGCCCCACACAAAGCCGCCGGGGACTGTCCCCATTTTGCGCAGTCCACAATTTAATACGGCGCCAAGCAAAACGGGGACTGTCCCCTTCTCCCAGGCGGTTTTGTGTGGGGCTCTCAACGGCATCGGCGCAATGTTTGCTCGTCGGTGGGCAACAACTCCGTTTTCCGCGGAGTTTGCAATTCTTTCCCTACACACAACACGCCTTCGTTGGGCAAGCAACGGCGGCTTTTTTTCCAGGAGCATGGACGATGAACGCCAATCGACGCAATGGATTTGGATTATCGAACCACAAGCATAAAGCCCGATTCGAGACGCTGGAAACGCGGCGCTGCCTCAGCGCCTCGGCCTTGATCGCGCTTAAGCCGCACGTCAGCACCACGCCGCCCCCGGCCACGATCACGACGCAGGGCCATTCGCTTACTGTGCGCGACACCGAGGCCGGCGACATGATCACCGTCACCGACGACGGCGCCGGCGACGTGAATGTGACGATCACCAACAGCAGCGGCGGATCGGTTGCTAGCGGCAGCGGAACGGGCATCCACAACGTCACCATCAATGCCAGCGGCGGCGGCGACACGGTCAATTACACGCTCGGCGCCGCGTCCGCTTCCCTCAGCGCCACGCCGGCATTCAAACATTCCCCATCCGCCGCGGCTGCAAGCAGCGAATCGATCGAATTCAATCTGGGCAAGGGGAACAATACGGCGAATTTCACCGATGCGGCCGGTCTGACCAGCTCGAATCTGTTTTTAGACGTCGATGCCAGCGGCGGCGGCAATACGGCGACCGAATCGTTCGGTGCGCTCGCCAGCGCCAAATTGTTTTCCAGCTTCGCGGGCTTCGGCGGTTCCGACACACTTGCCGCCAGCCTCACGGGCAATCTCACCACATCGCAGGCCAATTTCTCGGCATTCGGCGGCGGCGGCAAAAACACCTTGGGCGTAAGCGTCAGCGGCGACATCGCGGCCGATAGTTTATTGAGCGCCCAATTGAGCGGCGGATTCAAAGGAGCCGACAACATCGACTTCTCCTATTCCGGCACTCTCAACGGCAAACTCTTCGCCGCCACCACCGGCGCCGGCGGCAATGAAACCATCACCCAAAGCATCACGGCCCTCAGCGGAAGCACCGGCAAATTGAACAGCTTCATCGCCGCCGGCCGAGGAACCGGCGTCAACGATCCGACATTGACCCTGACCGACGACTCAGGCGGCAGCGCCACCTCCGCGAGCACGCTGAAAACCGTCAATGCCGTAATCCTCGATCAACCGGGCGACACGCCGACATTGAATGTCAGCGCCAACGACACCGCCGATGTTTCGGTGATCACGCAAAAAGTGCACGGCTGGTTCTGGGGATGGCTCGGTTTTGGCTGGGGATGGTAATTCTATTGCCATCGGAGAATGTTTCCTACTTCACGCCTCGGGGCTGAGTCTCTGGCGAAATCAGCCGCCTCGCGGCACGTAGTTGTAGCTGCCGCACTGAACTAACGCGGGAATGAGTCGATCTCGTTCCCGCTTTTTTGTTGCGCCGGCGAAACTCGCTCTCGTCGGCTGGTGTTTGGATTTACTAGTTCCCACACGATACGCTAGGCTATTCGCTTTCGCTCCCGCCTTCGCCGCCCTTCCTCAGAGAATGTCATGAACGATCGACTTGCTTCTAGCGCGCCGCTAGGCGCATGCGTCGCGCTTTCTCTGTTCGCAGCGCTGGCGTCGAGCGGTTGCACCAAGACGCAGGCCGACGTCGCCGCGCCTGCGCCGCCGGTCATTCCCGTGAGCCATCCGGCGAAGCGCATGGTGACCGACTATGTCGATTTCACCGGCCAAACCGCCGCGGTCGAATCGGTGACGATCGTGCCGCGCGTCACCGGCTACTTGGAAAAGGAGCCGTTCAAGGAAGGGGCCGAGGTGAAGAAGGATGAATTATTGTTCGAGATCGACTCGCGGCCTTATCAGGTGCAATACGATCAGGCCAACGGTCAGGTGATTCTCAATCAGGTGCGCCTCAAGGAAGCGCAGGCCGACAACGCTCGAGCCAAGTCGCTCGCCAAGACTCCCGGCGCGATCAGCCAGCAAGACCTCGATCGCTATCAAGCGGCGGAAGAAGAGGCCGCCGCGTCGTTGCAGGCCGCCAAGGCGAGCTTGGAAGTGTTTAAGCTGAACCTCAGCTTTTGCAGCGTGAAATCTCCGATCGACGGACAAATCAGCCGCTATTTCCTTACGCCCGGCAACCTGGTGAATCAGGATCAAACGCAATTGACGACGGTCGTGTCGCTCGACCCGATGTACGTTTATTTCGACATGGATGAAGTCACGCTGCAGGTGATCCGGCAAGCTCGCGACGAGGGAAAGATCAAGCCCTACGAGACGGGACAATTTCCCGTTGAAATCGGTTTGCAAAACGAAGTCGGTTTCCCGCACGAGGGCCGCGTCGATTTCTTCAACAATCAGGTCAATTCGGCCACGGGCAGCATTACGGTGCGCGGAGTGATCAAGAATCCGCCGCCGCGGAACGGCGGTCACCGGCTATTGTCGCCGGGGATGTTCGTCCGCGTTCATCTGCCGATCGGCCAGCCGCACGAGGCGCTATTGGTGATCGATCGCGCCATCGGCTCCGATCAAGGGCTCAAGTACGTCTACACGCTGGGCAAAGACAACAAGGTGCAGCAGAAGACCGTGAAAACCGGCGCATTGGAGGACGACGGCTTGCGCGTGATCGAGCCGACCGGCAAGAAAGACGATCTGTCGGAAAGCGATTGGGTCGTCGTCGGCGGTATTCTGCAGGTCCGCCCGAAGATGGAGATCAAGCCGGAAGAATTGAAGGAAATGCCGTCGCTCGGCCCAAGCATCGGCGGCGATTCGTCATCGTCTTCATCGTCATCCGGCAATTCCGAGTCGCCGGGCGCCGCGGCGGGCAAATCATCCACTGCGAATGGTCCGACCATAAATCCGCCGGCCCCGACTCCGCCGGGCGAGAAATCGACCTCCGGCAAGGCCGAAGCCGCTCCTTCCGAGAAGAACAACCATTGATCGCCGGCCCACATGATTTCCCGGTTCTTTATTGATCGGCCGATATTCGCCTCGGTGGCAGCGATCGTCATCACGCTCATCGGCGCGATTGCGCTCTACTACTTGCCGATCGCCCAATATCCGCGGATCACGCCGCCGGGCGTCAGCATCAGCATCAGTTATCCCGGCGCAAGCGCGCAAGTCGTCGCCGACACCGTGGCCGCGCCGATCGAGCAGCAAGTGAACGGCGTCGAGGGAATGCTCTACATGACGTCGCAGATGGGCAACGACGGCTCTTATACGCTGACCGTCACGTTCGACCTCGGCGTCGATCTCAACACGGCGCTGGTGATGGTGCAAAACCGCGTGGCGCTAGCGATGCCGCAGCTTCCCTCGCAAGTGCAGAATCAGGGCATCACAATCCGCAAGCGCACGCCCGACATTCTGATGATCGTGAATTTCTTTTCCGATCCGGACCATCCAAAACCCGAATACGACGACATCTATCTCAGCAACTACGCCACGATCAACGTCAAAGACGAGTTGCTGCGCGTCGAGGGCGTGTCGGACATCAGCTATCAGGGCGAGCGCGACTACAGCATCCGCTTCTGGCTCGATCCCCAGAAGCTCGCCTCGCGCAATATGACGGCCATCGACGTGGCCAACGCGATTCGCGATCAAAATACCGACGCGCCCGCCGGGCAAATCGGCCAATCGCCGGCGCCGCCTGGCCAGGCTTTTCAATGGCCGATCGACACGCTCGGCCGGCTGAGCAAGCCCGAGGAATTCGGCAATATCATCGTCAAGGCGACGCAAACGTCGATGCGTTCGCGCGCCACCGCCGCGGCGCCTCCCGTGCTGGGCAACGGTGGAATGCCGAGCGCAACAACCAATTCCACAACCACGTCCGCGACGACAACCTCGACCACGTCGGGCTCGACCGGCAACTTGCTTCCCACCGTCGGCTCGACTTCGACAACCGGCGCCGCGACGGGCAGCATGACCACGACGAGCAGTTCTCCCGCCGGCACGAGTGGCGGCGCGAACACCGCCGGCGGCAGCACAACGGCCGGTGGCAGCACGACCGGCGGAGGAGCGACCGGCGGCGGAGCCACGGGCGGCGGTGGCTCCGCGACGGGCGGTGGAACCACCGGCGGCGGCGGAATGACCGGCGGCGGTGGAACGACCGGCGGCGCGGCGGGCGGCGGAGCCGGCGGCGGCGGTTCCTCAGGCGGCAGCGCGAGCGGCGGTCCAACCAATGCGGCGGGAATCCCAATCATCGCCGCGACACCTGGCGGACAGCCATCGTCGGCCATCGTCCGGCTGCGCGACGTCGCCCGCATCGAAATGGGCGCCCAGAACTACAATCAATCGTGCATCTTCGACGGACGCCCGTCGGTCGGTCTCGGCATTTATCAGCTTCCCGGCACCAACGCGCTCGAAGTCGCCGATCGCGTGAAGGCGAAGATGGAGGAATTGAAGACACGGTTTCCTCCGGGCTTGATGTACGACATCGCCTACGACACGACGCCGTTCATTCGCGAATCGATCGAGGATGTGCGCACGACTTTCCTGGAAGCCGTCGCGCTGGTCGGCCTCGTCGTGTTAATCTTCCTGCAAAACTGGCGGTCGGTGATCATTCCGCTCATCGCCGTGCCCGTGGCAATCGTTAGCACTTTCGGCGTCATGGCGGCCTTGGGATTCAGTTTGAACAATATTTCGCTGTTCGGGCTGGTGCTGGCGATCGGCATCGTCGTGGACGATGCGATCGTGGTCGTTGAGAATGTCGAGCGCTGGCTCGAGCATGGCTTGCCGCCGCGCGAGGCGACGCGCAAGGCGATGGACGAAGTGACGGGGCCGATCGTCGCGGTGGCGCTAGTGCTCTGCGCGGTGTTCGTGCCGTGCGCGTTTGTCGGCGGCATCACCGGGCAATTCTTTCGGCAATTCGCCGTGACGATCAGTGTTTCGACGGTTTTTTCGGCGATCAACTCGCTGACGCTCAGTCCCGCGCTCGCCGCGATCTTGCTCAAGCCGCGCGGTGGCCGCCGCGATCCGTTGGCCTGGTTCTTGGATACGACTGTCGGTTGGTTTTTTCGGCTGTTCAACTGGAGCTTTGGCGCCGCCACGTCGGGATATTCCTGGTCGATCGGGCGAATGATGCGGTTCAACGGGCTGGTGCTGCTCGTTTATGGTGTGCTGATGGGGTTGACGTTTGTCGTCTTCCGCAGTGCGCCGACCGGTTTCGTTCCGCAGCAGGATCAAGGGCGGTTGATCGTCAGCGTGCAATTGCCTGATTCGTCTTCGTTGCAGCGGACGATCGCCGTTCTCAAGCAGGTGGCGGAGATTGCCCGCGACACGAAGGGCGTGGCGCATTCGGTGGGAATCGCCGGCATGTCGTGGCTCGCGCAGGCCACCAGCCCGAATTTCGCGTCGATGTTCATCGTATTGAAGCCGTTCGACGAGCGGCGCCAAACGCACCGCCCCGACACCGCAGTCATGGAAGACCTGCGGCGCGAATGGCGCCGACAAATCAACGATGCCGTAGTGACCGTCTATGGCGCATCGCCCGTGCCTGGATTGGGCTCGACGGGCGGTTTCAAGACGATGATCGAAGACGTTGGCGGCCTGGGCCTCCCGGCTTTGCAGCAGCAGACCGACAAGCTGGTTCGGCGGATGCGGCAGGAAGTGCCGGGCCTGGTCGGCCACAAACCCAATTCCGTTCGAACACTCCGCAGCTTTTCATGGACATCGACCGCAAGAAGGCCGCGGCGATGGGCGTGTCGCTTAACGACGTCAACCAGACGCTCGACATCTATCTCGGCTCGCTGTACGTCAACAGCTTCAACGATTTCGGCCGCCATTGGCAAGTCACTTGCCAGGCGGAAGGGCAATTCCGCAATCGGCCCGATCGGATCAACCTGTTTCAAGTGCGCAACAATCAGGGAGCGATGGTTCCGCTCGGCACGATCTGCACGCCGCATGAAATCGGCGGCCCGCTGATGGTGACGCGCTACAATCGCTATCCGTCGGCCGCGGTTACGGGCAATTTGCAAATCGGGCTCAGCTCCGGCGACGCGATCAAGGAGGTCGACAAACTGGCCGCCGAATCACTGCCGTTGTCGATGAAATCCGATTGGACGGAGTTGATGTTCATGGAGAAGCAGGAGGGGCACACGTCGCTGTATGTATTCGCGCTCTCCGTGATGTGCGTCTTTCTGGCCTTGGCGGCGCTGTATGAAAGCTGGTCGCTGCCGCTGGCGGTGATCCTGGTGGTGCCGCTGTGCATGCTCTGCTCCGTCGTCGGCGTGCTGATTACGCATAAGGACGTCAATATCTTTGTGCAGATCGGGTTGATCGTGCTGGTCGGCCTGGCTTGCAAGAACGCGATTTTGATCGTCGAATTCGCCAAGCAGATGCATGGCGAAGGGAAACCGATTTTCACGGCGACCCAAGAAGCTTCGCGGCTTCGTTTGCGGCCGATCTTGATGACTTCGTTCGCGTTCATTTTTGGCGTCATTCCGCTGGTCGGGGCGAACGGCGCCGGGGCTGAGATGCGGCGGTCGCTGGGAGTCGCCGTGTTCAGTGGAATGCTCGGCGTCACGCTGTTCGGGATTTTTCTCACGCCCGTGTTCTTCTACGTGATTCAAGGACTTGGAGAAACACGTTTGTTCGCCGCCGCCGCCACGCGCTGGATCGGTTCGACTTTGGCAGGCGCGTCGCTCGGCATCGCGCTGGGCGGCTTGCTCTCGGCGATCGGCGTTGGCGGAGCGTGGATGCCGATCGTTTTCGGAATCGGGGGTGTGTTGATTGCGCTGACGCTCTTGGAGTTGCATCGGCGGTATCGGACGTAAAAAGGAGTTGTCGGTGCTTGCAAAATTTTTCGTCGATCGGCCGATCTTCGCCACGGTGATCTCGGTCGTTTTCGTGCTCGCCGGAGGCGTGGCGGTGTTCACGCTGCCGGTGGCTCAATACCCGGATGTCACGCCGCCGACCGTGCAAGTGACGGCCCTCTATCCCGGCGCCAACGCGGAGACCGTCCGCGACACCGTCGCCGCGCCGATCGAAGAGCAGGTGAGCGGCGTCGAGGGGATGATGTATATGTCGTCGCAATCGACCAACGACGGCGCCTACACGTTGACCGTCACGTTCAAGCTGGGCATGGATTCCGACATGGCCCAGGTGCTGGTGCAGAATCGCGTGTCGTTGGCGCTACCCGTCATTCCGGCGCTGGTGCAAAACGAGGGGATCAACGTCAAGAAGATGTCCCCGAACACGTTGATGATCGTCAACCTGATTTCGCCCAACAAGAAATACGACGACATCTTCTTGAGCAACTATGCGACGATCTATGTCAAGGATGAATTGGGCCGCCTGCCCGGCATCGCCGGCATCACCTATCTCGGCCAGCGCGACTACAGCTTGCGCGCCTGGCTCGATCCCGACAAGCTCGCGGCCCTCAAGCTGAGCGCGATGGACGTGGTGACCGCCATCAGCCAGCAGAATATCCAAGTTGCCGCGGGTCAAATCGGCCAGCAGCCCGCGCCGAAAGGGCAGCAATTTCAGTTGACGATCAACACGCTGGGCCGGCTGACCGATCCCGACCAATTCGCCAATATCATCATCAAGGCCGGCGCTCAGGGCAACGTCCCAGCCGCCACCGGCGCTTCGAGCGGCAGCGCAAGCAGCATGGGAGCCGCGCCCGGCAACCAAGGGGGCGGCCCGACTTCGCTGGGCGGGCCCGCGCCTCCATCGACGGGAATCGTTTATCTCAAAGACGTTGTCACGCGCACGCCCTCGCCCGCGAACAAGCCGCGCGTCGAGCTCGGATCGCAGCAATACGAGCAATCCTGCACGCTCGACGGGCAGCCTTCCGTCGCGCTTTCGATCTATCAACTCCCCGGCTCCAATGCGCTCGACACGGCGCGCAACGTTTACGAAAAGATGAAGGAACTCAAAACCCGTTTTCCCGACGGGCTCGATTATAGAATCGTCTACGACACAACGCCGTTCATCAGCGAATCAGTCAACGAAGTCGGATACACGCTGCTCATCGCGGTCGTGCTTGTCGCCATCGTCGTGCTGGTGTTTTTGCAGGATTGGCGGGCGATGATTTTGCCGATGATCGACGTGCCGGTCTCCTTGATCGGCACGTTCGCCATCATGGCCGCGATGGGATTCACGCTCAACAACCTGACGCTGTTCGGGCTCGTTCTGGCGATCGGCATCGTCGTCGACGATGCCATTGTCGTGCTCGAGAATATCGAGCGCCAGATCGCGACCGGCCTCGATGCGCAGCGCGACGATCAAGGCGATGGGCGAAATCACCGGGCCGATTCTCGCCATCACGCTGGTGCTTAGCTCGGTGTTCATTCCGTGCTGCTTTCTGGGCGGCGTGACGGGGCAGTTCTTCCGGCAATTCGCGGTGACGATTGCCGTCTCGACGATCATCTCCGCCATCAACGCCATCACGATGACGCCGTCGCGGGCGGTCGTCATTTTCAAGACGGAAGAAGGGGCCGACGGACATGCACACAAGAAAGAGGCTTTGCCGTGGTGGTTTGTCGGGATCATCGGTGGAGTGCTGAGCGTCTGGCTGGGCGAGAAATTTCTGGCCGGACGAATGGGGCTTCCCGCGCTCCCCGGCGCCGATGCGCCGCGCTGGATGACGTGGGACGTTCTTGCCACGTATTTCATTCCGGGCGCAATCCTCGGCGGCGCCGTCGGCTGGTTCATCATCAATCCGGTGAATGCCGCGCTGGGGTCGTTCTTTCGCGCCTTCAATCGCCTGTTCGACGCATCGATCGCCGTCTACGGCCGGACCGTCGGCGGATTGCTGCGGTTGAGCGCGATCGTCGTGGCCGTCTACGGAGCCTTGCTCGTGCTCACGTATTTCGAGTTCGTCCGCACTCCGACCGGCTTCATCCCCCAACAAGACAAAGGCTACCTGCTCCTCAACGTGCAGCTTCCCGATTCGGCTTCCGTCGAGCGGACGAAAAGAATGATCGGCCGCATCGAGGAAATTGCCATCAAAATGAAAGATCAGGGCATTGCCCACACGGTCGGCATCGCCGGCCAGTCGTTGATCTTGAACGCGAACGCGCCGAATCTGGGCTCGATGTATGTCATGCTGCAACCGTTCGACGAGCGGCATGGCGCGAATCTGACGGCCGACGCGATTGCGGCCGAATTGCAAAAGCGCTGCAAGGACCAGGTTCGCGGGGCCGTCGTGTCGGCATTCGGCGCGCCGCCGATCGACGGCCTTGGCAACACTGGCGGGTTCAAGCTGATCGTCGAGGATCGAGGCAACCTGGGTCTCGGAGAGCTGCAGCGCGTCAGCGAGAATGTCGTCGACCGCGGAAATCGTACCCCCGGCCTCAAAGGCATGTTCAACAGCACCGGCGCAAACACGCCTTGGCTGTATCTCGACATCGATCGCACCAAAGCCGAGTCGCTGGGCGTTTCGGTCAGCGACGTGTTCAATACGCTGCAAGTCTATCTCGGCTCGTATTACGTCAACAATTTCAACGAATTCGGCCGCACCTGGCAGGTCAACGTACAGGCCGATCCCAATTTCCGCGCCCAGGTTCCCGCCGTCAAGAACCTCCAGGTGCGAAGCAACCAAGGCCAGATGATCCGGCTGGGAACGCTGATGGATGTGCGCGACACGAGCGGGCCCGTCGCCGTCATGCGCTACAATCTTTATTCGGCCGCCGCGATTACGGGCGACGCCGCCGCGGGCACCAGCTCGGGTCAGGCCGTCGATTTGGCACAAACGATTGCCAACGACGAGTTGGAACATTCGCGTTCGATGGTTACCGAATGGACCGATCTGGCGTATTTGCAACTCGAGGCCGGGAACACGGCGATGTATTTCTTCGCCTTGGCGGTGATCTTCGTGTTTCTGGTGTTGGCGGCGCAATATGAAAGCTGGTCGTTGCCACTGGCGGTGATTTTGGTGGTGCCGATGTGCTTGCTTTGCTCGGTGGTCGGAGTGCAGCTCGCCCGCAACGACGTGAACATTTTCACACAGATCGGCTTTGTCGTGCTCGTCGGTTTGGCGAGCAAGAATGCGATTTTGATCGTCGAATTCGCTAAGGAAAGGCGCGCGGCCGGCGAGTCGGCGCGCGACGCCACGCTCGAAGCCTGCCGGTTGCGATTGCGGCCAATTCTGATGACGTCGTTCGCCTTCATTCTTGGCGTCGTGCCGTTGGTCATCGCAACGGGCGCCGGAGCCGAAATGCGGCGAACGCTCGGCGTCGCAGTCTTCAGCGGCATGTTAGGCGTGACTCTCTTCGGCATCTTTCTGACGCCCGTGTTCTTCTACGTTATCCAATGGTTCTCCGGCGAAAAGAAGGCGAAAGAGCATCCGATCGCAGCGACCGAGCCGCGGATGTCGGGCGGACCGCCGGAGAATCCGTAGGATTGCTGGGCCAACCCAGGGAAGGCCCAGCGACGTCGGCACTGATAAGAAGCGTTCTCTTGGCCATCCCTGGGCTAATCCAGGTGTCACGCGCAATTGCGCGCGAATCTTTGCCCGCCCCGTTCGGTGCCAGCATGTCGTCGGTCCAGTCATACGGGTTAAGCAAGATAAAACGCCTCGCCGGCCGCAAGATGGCTAGACTCGGCAGACTGTGCCCCGAAGGCGCGCGCCCACAGAATCGGTTACTTGCGAAATGCCGATAGCTCTGGTTATGCGAGATGTAGCAGGTCTAGGCGTTGAATCAGTTTTGAGCGCAATTCCATATTCGCCGGTAATTTCGAGCGTGACGGTTGGTTAGGCCCCAGGGGGAGGTTCGCCATGCGGACGGCAACGGCAGCGAAAGATTCGGTTTCGACCATGCAGGCAACCGCCGACGAGCAGCTTGCGAATGTGTTCGGCGAAGGCCGTCTTTCACGTAAGCAGCCCAAAAGTCGCGCGAGCCTCCTCTTGGCGGCGATCGTGGCGATTTCTGTTTCGCTGTGCGGCTGCACTTCGCTCTCGGATTACGTGCATAACGGCTTCAAAGTCGGCCCGAACTATTGCCGCCCGGCCGCGCCGGTGGCTAAGACGTGGATCGACGCCAACGATGCTCGCGTGAAAACCGATGAAGTCGATCTGAGCCGCTGGTGGACCGTGTTCAACGATCCCGCGCTCAATTCGTTGATCTGCACCGCCTATCATCAAAACCTGACGCTCCGCGAGGCGGGCTTCCGCGTGCTCGAAGCGCGAGCGCAGTTGGGGATCGACACGGGCGAATTGTTCCCGCAAACGCAGCAGATGACGGGCAGCTACACGCAGAATGGCCTCAGCAAGCAGACCGCCAACGGTCAGTTTATTACCAAGCGATGGTATGGACAGTCGAATTTCGGCTTCAACCTCGCCTGGGAACTCGATTTCTGGGGCCGATTCCGCCGCGCGATCGAAGCCGACGAAGCCACGCTGGATCAACAGGTCGAGCTCTACGATTCCGCTTTGGTCACGCTGCTCGGCGACATCGCCACGAACTACAATCAGATGCGCACGCTCGAGCAGCAAATCAAATACGCTCAAGACAACGTGCAGGTGCAGCGCGACACGTTGACAATCGTCGAAGCCCGCTTCAAAGCTAGCACGACCAGCGAGCTCGACGTCGATCAGGCGCGCAGCACATTGGCCGCCACCGAGGCCGCCATTCCCGAATTCGAAATCAGCCTCCGGCAAACCATCAATCAGCTTTGCATTCTGATGGGCATGCCGCCGGAAGAGCTGCGGCTGCGGCTTGGGCCGGGCAACATCCCGACGGCTCCGCCAGAAGTGGTGGTGGGCATTCCCGCCGATCTGCTCCGTCGCCGGCCTGACGTTCGGGCAGCGGAGCGCGCCGTGGCCGCTCAGTGTGCGTTGATCGGCGTCGCGCAATCCGAGTTTTACCCCCACGTTTCCATACTCGGAAACGTCGGTTGGTCGGCCCAGGCTTCGAGCCACCTCATCGATCCTTCCGCGCTCAATGGAACGTTCGGCCCCTCGTTCACCTGGAACATTCTGAACTACGGCCGAATCCTCAACGGCGTCCGCCTGCAAGATTACAAATTCCAAGAGCTAATCGCCACCTATCAGCAAACCGTCTTGAACGCCGATCAAGACGCCGAAAACGGCATGGTCACGTTTCTTCGCGGCCAGGAGCGCACTCGCTTCCAGGCGGAAAGCGTCGATCAGGCCAAGAAAGCGGTCCAGATCGCATTGGTGCAATACAAGGCCGGCACGGTCGATTTCACCACGGTCACGCAAGTGGAACAAGCGCTGGTCGCTCAGCAAAACACGCTGGCTATCGCGCAGGGCGAGATCGTCACCGGCTTGGTTCAGATTTACCGCGCTCTTGGCGGCGGCTGGGAGATTCGCATCAACGGTTGCCAAGACATGTTGCAACCGCCCGGTTCGCCTCGCACGCTGCCGATGCTGCAAACGGTGCCTCCCTCGCCGCCGGTGGAAGGCGTGCCGGCCCCGATGCCGCAACTGCCGCCGACGCCGCAAGGAACCGACAATCGGAAAGGCAACGCTTAAGGCATCCGAACGGCGCTCTACAAGTTTTGAACGCATCGATCGTGGAAGGAAATCAAATGAAATCGGTTCTCTCCATCGGACTGTTAAGCATCGGCCTGATATTCAGCGGCTTTGCAATCAACCGGCACGCAGAAGCCGCTGGACCGAGCGGCGGATGGTGCCTCTGGCCGGGGATTTCGTTGCATCCGCCGTGCTGCTGCTGCCCGGATGATTATTGTCCGAAACCGCTGCCTTGCGTTTGCCCGTACAAATGCTTTGGTTGCGACAATTATTGCCCCAAGCCGCTGCCGTGCGTTTGTCCGTACAAGTGTTTTGGGTGCGACGACTATTGCCCGAAGCCGTGCGTGATTGTTCAGCCGCTCTGCTGCGGTCCGGATTACACCTGCGGGCCAGCGCCCAAGTGCCAACAACCGAATTGCCAACAACCGAATTGCGGCTGCTTGCCGAGTAAATGAATTGTAGCAGGCACGCTCCGCGTGCCGTCCGCGGCGACGCGAGAGACTAACGCCGCGCATTTCTTGCTGCCGGCTACGGCACTCGGAGAGTGCCTGCTACATTGTTCCCGAACTCTCGGAGCCGGCTGTTTCGTTCGCCCAGCCGCGCATCTTCTCGGCGGCGAAAACCGTGAACCGATTTTGGGCGATCGCTTCGCGCGCGCCGGCAAGGAGCCTTTGGTAATACGTCAGATTATGCGCCGTCAAAAGAATCGGACCGAGCATTTCATTGACCATGAACAAATGCCGCAAGTAGCCGCGGCTGCGACGACACGCCGGGCACGGGCAATTCTCTTCCAACGGCCGCGGATCGACGGCATATTGTCGATTCCGCAATCGCACCGTGCCGCGATCGGTATAGGCCATCGCATTGCGGCCGTTGCGGGTCGGCAAAACACAGTCGAACAGATCGATGCCGCGCGCGATTGCAGCGAGCAAATCTTGCGGCCGGCCGACGCCCATCAAGTATCGCGGCCGATCGGCCGGCAGCGCCGCGACGGTCTCGTCGAGCACGCGATACATTTCATCCGGCGTTTCACCGACGCTCAAGCCGCCGACGGCAAAGCCCGCGAAATCCATTGCCCGTAGCCGCTCCGTGCATTCCAGTCGCAAGCGAGGATCGAGGCCGCCTTGCACAATCGCGAATTGAGCCTGATCCGCGCCGATGGGCCGCCTGAGACCGCGCCGCCCAACGGACCGTCCGTTCCATCGCGTCGCGCACTTTTTCCGGTTCGCCGGGCAGCGCCACGACGTGATCGAGCACCATCGCCACGTCGGCACCGAGCGACTCTTGGATTGCAACGGCCCGTTCGGGCGTCAGTTGCACGAGGTCGCCATCCAAATGCGAACGGAATTCAGCCCCGTCTTCAGAAATCTTCACGATCGCCGCCAGGCTGAAAAGCTGAAATCCGCCGCTGTCGGTGAGAATCGGACCGTTCCAGCCCATAAATCCATGCAGCCCGCCTAATTCTTCGACGATCCGTTCGCCGGGCCGCAAGGCGAGGTGGTACGTGTTCGACAGGATCATTTCGGCGCCGGTGGCGCGGAGTTGCTCGATTTCGAGGCCCTTCACGGTAGCTTGAGTGCCGACCGGCATGAAGGCCGGCAACTGTACCTCGCCGTGCGGTGTGCCAAACGTCGAACGGCGGGCCTGCGAGCCGGCATCGACATGGAGCAACTCGAACGTGAATCCGGCGGGCAGCATGGAAAGGGGTGTGCGCAAGGTGTGATGAGCGGGTATCGATTGCAGGGATCGTAACGGATCGACGAACGATTGCCCAGCGATTGCCCATCCTCCAAAAGCCCGAACCATGCTTGCGGTTTCGCGCGTCGAAGTCAATTTGCCATAAGCTATTCTAAAATTGGCCGCCGATTCGGCTTGAATCGATCGGTTTGGCTAAGTTGGTTTCCGATGTTCCCCCAAGCGTTGCTTCGCACCGTTTAGGAATTGCGGCCTTTCGATGCTTGCCCCATTGCCCGACAAACTCGATTCGACCTGCCGGCTGTCGGAGTTGCCGATCAGCACGGCGGCCATGCCGGGCGACACGCTGACGCATATGCTGCAAGCGAAGTTCGAGGAAGAGCCGACGCTGCCCGGAGTCGTTGTGCAAGATGGCGGCGAATTGCTCGGGGTTGTGGCCCGCATGAGGTATATGGAGCAGATTGCGAGGCCGTTTTGGCAAGATGTCTACTTCCGCCGGCCGCTGCGCGAATTCTTGGAGCGGATCGATTCGCAGAATTTTCTCCGGTTGCCGGCGAGCACGCGCGTCCACGACGCCGCCAGCCTGGCTCTGGTGCGCGATGAATCGCAGATCTACGATCCCGTGGTCGTCGAGTTTGCCCCAGGGCGATGGGGGCTGATCGACATCCGCGTGTTGATGCGCACCCAAACGCGGATTTTGCGCGGGCAAATCGAAGTTCATCGACAATTGGTCGAAACCGCGCGGTTGGCGGAGGGCAAATACCGCGGCATTTTCGAGAATGCGATTGAAGGCATATTCCTGGCAACGCCGCAGGGAAAACTGCTCGACGTGAATCCGGCGATGGCGCGGATGTTCGGCTATAAGTCGCCCGAGCAAATGATCGCATCGCCGACCGACGTGATCCGGCAATTCAACATCGGATCGCACGAGCAGCCGCGGTTCGCCGAAGCGTTGCAGCACGTCGGAACCGTTGCCGGATACGAGATGCAGGCCGCGCGCTGCGACGGAACGCCAATTTGGATTTCGATCAACGCCCGTGCCGTGCGAAATAACGACGGGGAATACGAGTCGGTGGAAGGCTCGATCGAAGACATCACCCAGCGCCGCGAATCCGAGGAGTTGCATCGGCAAAAAGAGGCGGCCGAAGCGGCCAGCCGTGCCAAGAGCGAATTCCTGGCGAACATGAGCCACGAGATTCGCACGCCGCTCAACGGCGTCGTTGGGATGCTTGATCTCATCTCATCGACTTCATTAGATGCGCAGCAGCGGCGCTACGCCCGCGTTGCCCGCACTTCGGCCGAAACGCTGTTAAGCCTGATCGACGACATCCTCGATTTCTCCAAGATCGAAGCCGGCAAGCTGGAATTGGATGAAATCGATTTCGACCTGCATGCGCTGGTCGAAGATATGGCGGAAATGTTCGCCCCGCGAGCGCACGAGAAGAAGCTCGAGCTGCTATGCTCGATTCACCCCGACGTGCCGGTCCATTTACGCGGCGATCCGGATCGGCTGCGGCAAGTGCTGGTCAATCTGACCGGCAACGCTTTGAAGTTCACCGAGCAGGGGGAAGTCGTCGTCGAGGTCCGGCTTGCCGAAGAGACGGATGCCGGCGTGAAATTGCAATTCGCCGTTCGCGATACGGGAATCGGCATTCCGCTGGATCAGCGCGATCGATTGTTTCAATCGTTCTCGCAGGTCGACACGTCGCTGACGCGCAAATACGGCGGCACCGGATTGGGCCTTGCGGTTTGCAAGCAACTCGTCGAATTGCAAGGAGGCAGCATTCAATGCGAGAGCGAGCAGCATCGCGGATCGAAGTTTCATTTCACGATCGCATTGAAGAAGCAGGCTCGCGCGGGCCATCCGGTCGCCGAGATGCCGACGCCATCCGTGTCGGTTTCGGCCTCGCGGCTCGGCGCCGGCCGGCGCATCCTGCTGGCGGAAGACAATGAGGTGAATCAGCTCGTTGCTGCCTCGATCCTGGAGCAGTTCGGTTACGAATGCCGCGTCGTCAACGACGGCGAAGCGGCCGTCGCCGCGGTGCGCGGCGAAGCGTACGATCTCGTGCTAATGGATTGCCAGATGCCCGGGATGGATGGCTTCGAGGCCACGCGAACGATTCGCCGCGAGGAACAGCGGGCCGCCGCCGATCGGCTGCCGATCGTGGCCCTTACGGCCAATGCGATCAAAGGCGATCGGGAGCGATGCTTGTCGGCCGGGATGGATGACTATGTCACCAAGCCGATTGACACGCTGCGGCTGATCGACACCATCGAAACGCTATTGGCAGCGGCTCAGCAAGAAAATGACCCGACGTTGAAAAATGGGACTGGCTCCGAGCGCGACAGAAGCGTTGTCGAAGATTCCGATTTGCGGCTCGGCGCCTGTCCCCTTTTCCAACCGGCGAGCGACGGCGATGCGAACGGCAGCGAATCGAACGGCGGCGAACTGAACAGCGGCAAAGTTCCGAGTCCAATCGATGTCGATTCCCTCCTGGAGCGATGCACTGACGACTTGCGGCTTTGTCAGCGAGTGTTGCGAATGTTCGCCGATGGAGCGGCGCAACAGCAACGGCAAGTAAACGATGCCTCGGCCGCAGCCGATCTCGAGATGCTGGCTCGAACGGCGCATGCCATCAAAGGATCGGCTGGAAATATCTCGGCTTTTTCGCTGTGGGAAGCTGCCGCCGCATTGGATCACCTGGCGCGGAGCCGACAGCGCAAAGCAATTCCCGAGGCCCAATGCCGGCTCAACACGGAATTCCAGCGGCGCTCGACGCCGTGCCGACGCTCATTAGCGAACTATCGGCACGGCAGGCCGCAGCCGAGTCCCTGGCTTGTCCTTCAAGAATCGACATTTAGGCGATACCCCCGAACACCAGCGACGCGACTCCATGCGAATTCTTACGGTTGACGATGATCCGGTGGCTCTTGAATTGCTCGGCAATGCCTTGCGCGGATCGGGCTATGAAATCGAGCAAGCCAGCGATGGCGCCGAGCGCTCGACGTCCTGCGCCGGCGAAATTGTCAAATGGTGATTTCCGATTGGGGGATGCCGCGCTTGGACGGACTGCAATTGTGCAGCCAAATTCGCAAGCGAGATTTGTCGGGCTATGTGTACATCATCCTGCTCACCAGCCACGATGGCCGGAAAAAAGTCGTCGAAGGAATGTCGGCAGGGGCCGACGACTTCATCGCGAAGCCCTTCAATCCGGCGGAATTGCTGGTCCGGGTGCGGGCCGGCGAACGGGTTTTGGCGTTGCAAACTCGCGACGTGGCCATCTTTGCTCTCGCCAAGCTAGCCGAATCGCGCGATCCCGAAACCGGCGCCCATTTGGAACGAGTGCGGCGATATTCCCGCGCCTTGGCCGAGCAATTGTCGAAGCTGCCGAAATTCTTCGACACGATCGACGACAAATTCATCGAGTTGATCTATCTCACCAGCCCGTTGCACGACATCGGCAAGGTGGGCATTCCGGATAGCGTTCTGCTCAAGCCGGCGCGGTTGAGCGCCGAGGAATTCGAAGTGATGAAAACGCACGCCAAGATCGGCGCCGAGACGCTCGACGCGGCCTTGCGCGAATACCCCGGGGCGACATTCCTACAGATGGCCCGCGATATCGCCGCCGCGCACCACGAACGCTACGACGGCGCGGGTTACCCCAAGGGACTGCGCGGCGACGGCATTCCGCTCTGCGGCCGAATCGTAGCGCTAGCGGACGTCTACGATGCGTTGACGAGCAAACGCATCTACAAAGATGCGTATGGTCACGAACACGCGCGTACAATTATCACCAGCGAATCGGGCAGCCACTTCGATCCTGATGTGGTCTTGGCATTCCTGCAATGCGAAGCCAAGTTCCTCGCGATCCGCGAGGAGTTCAACGAGGATTCGACCCCGCCGGCCATGCGGCAAGAAGCTGGCCGCTAGCTCTACTCAACCGTCCAACTATCCCCCGCGTTGAATAGCGTCGCCAAATCTCCTTCGCCGCGCTTGGCTTGCGCCTCGGCAATCTGGGCGTTCACTTGGCCGTCGTAAATCGGCCGTTCCACGTCGCGGAGAATTCCGATCGGCTCGGGGAATTCCGGATAGTGCATTCGACTGAGCAGATACGCCAAGCCCGATTGCTGCATCTTCTCGTCGTGAAACACCAGATCGTCTTCGCTGATTCCCTTGCCGAGTTGCACGACTTCCAATTGCGTGCCGTTCATGCGGATGCCCTTATCGCGATTCTTGCCGAAGATCAGCGGCTTGCCGTGCTCGAGTTCGATCGTGTGGTCGGTTTTCGTCTGACGATCGGTCGCCCATTCGAAGGCGCCGTCGTTGAACACGTTGCAATTCTGATAGACCTCGACCAGTGCCGTGCCGCGATGCTCGGCCGCCCGCTTGAGCACGGCGGCTAGATGCTTGATATTGACGTCGATCGAGCGCGCGACGAACGTCGCCTCGCAGCCGATGGCCAGCGACAGCGGGTGGATCGGATTATCGACCGAGCCGACCGGAGTGCTTTTGGTGACTTGCCCGAGCGGCGAGGTCGGCGAGTATTGGCCCTTCGTCAGTCCGTAGATGCGGTTGTTGAACAGAATGATTTTCAGATCGACATTGCGGCGAATGGCGTGCATGAAGTGGTTGCCGCCGATCGACAGGCCGTCGCCGTCGCCGGTGATCACCCAGACCATCAGGTCGGGCCGGCAGACTTTCAAGCCGGTGGCCACGGCTGGCGCCCGGCCGTGGATCGAATGGATGCCGTAGGTGTTCATGTAATAGGGAAACCGGCTGGAGCAGCCAATGCCGGAGACAAACACCATCTTCTCGGGCGGCACGCCGAGCGACGGCAGCACTTTTTTCATCTGAGCCAAGATCGAATAATCGCCGCAGCCGGGACACCAACGGATGTCCTGATCGCTGGCGAAATCCTGGGGAGTCAACACAGGAAGTTGCACGTCGGTGCTCATGTGAGATTTCTTCGTTTCTATGAAGGATAGTTGTGATTCAGGGGGGCAGGCACATTTTTCGGCTATAACGTCGTTTGTAGTTCGCACTGCCGCGGGCCGAAAAATGAGCCAGCCCCCGACCCGCATGTTACGCCAACATCGACTCGATTTTCGATACGACCTCGGCCACAGTGAACGGCTTGCCTTGAACTTTGTTCAATCCTTGCGCGTCGACCAAAAAGTTTCCGCGGATCAACAGCCGCAGTTGCCCAAGGTTCAATTCCGGGATCAATACTTTTCTCAAATCGCTTGAGCAACTCCGGCAAATTCGCCGGGAACGGATTGAGGTATCGCAAATGGGCGTGGGCCACCGAACCGCCGTGCGCCGCAACTTCATGAACCGCAGTGGCGCAGGCTCCGTACGTGCCGCCCCAACTCAACACCAGCAGCCGGCCGTGATCGGGCCCATCGGTTTTTTGCAGCGGCAATTCCCGAGCGATGTTGGCCACTTTCGCCGCACGCAGATTCACCATGTGCTGGTGATTCTCCGGCTCGTAGTTGACATTGCCCGTGATGTCTTGCTTTTCCAATCCGCCGATGCGATGCATCAATCCCGGCGTGCCGGGAATGGCCCAAGGGCGGGCCAGCCGTTCGTCGCGGGCATACGGCATGAAGCTGTCGCCGTTGCTCATCGCCGGCGGATGGCGCACTTCGATCGGCGACATCGCTTTCATATCGGGAATCGACCACGGCTCGGAGCCGTTCGCGATGTAGCCATCGCTCAGCACCATCACGGGCGTCATGTATCGCACGGCAATCTGCCAGGCCTCTTGCACGATCTCGAAGCAATCGCCGGGGCCGCAGGCCGCCACCACCGGCATCGGGCATTCACCGTTCCGCCCGCACATCGCCTGCAGCAGATCGGCTTGCTCGGTTTTGGTCGGCAAACCGGTGCTCGGCCCGCCGCGCTGGACGTTCACGACGATCAGCGGCAATTCGGTCATCACTGCGAGGCCGATCCCCTCTTGCTTCAGCGCGATGCCGGGACCGCTAGAGGTCGTCACGGCCATTGCTCCGCCAAAGGCGGCGCCGATGGCCGATGTCATGGCGGCGATCTCGTCTTCGGCTTGAAACGTGCGCACGCCGAAGTTCTTATATCGTGTCAGTTCGTGCAGGATGTCGCTCGCCGGCGTGATCGGGTAGGAGCCGAGAAACAACGGGCAGCCGCTCCGTTTGGCAGCCGCGATCAAGCCAAAGGCCAACGCCTGATTGCCCGTGATGTTACGATACCGGCCCGGCGGCAGCTTGGCTTTGGCGACGGCATAGTGGGCACTAAAGGCCTCGGTGGTTTCACCGTAGTTGAATCCCGCGCGGAGCGCCCGACGGTTCGCCTCGGCCACTTGCGCCACTTTGGCGAATTTCTCGTCGATATATCGCAGCGTCGTGTCCAAAGGCCGATCGTAGAGCCAGAACACGAGGCCCATGGCGAAAAAGTTGCGGCAGCGATCCGACTCTTTCAAGCCCAGCCCAAGGTCTTCGACCGCCAGCCGAGTCAGCTTTGTCATTTCCACTTGGAAGAGGCGATAGCCTTCCAAGCTGCCGTCTTCGAGCGGGTTTTGCTTGTAGCCGGCCATCTTGAGGTCTTTTTCGTCGAACGCATCCTTGTTGACGATCAGGATGCCGCCTTTGACGAGATCGGACAGATTCGTCACCAGCGCCGCCGGGTTCATCGCCACCAGGGCGTTGACCGAGTCGCCTGGCGTGAAGATTTCCTTGCTGGCGAAATGGATTTGAAAACCGCTGACGCCCGCCTTGGTGCCGCGCGGGGCGCGAATTTCGGCCGGGAAATCGGGAAACGTGGCAATGTCGTTCCCCATCAGGGCCGAGGTGTTGGTCAACTGGGTGCCGGCCAACTGCATGCCGTCGCCCGAGTCGCCGCAGAACCGCACGGTCGCATCTTCAACCGGCAAACTTGGCTTGGTCGAAAGGGTGGGAATTTCGACCGCCGTGGATTGCTTAATCATGGATTCCTTCCGCGATGGTAAAACCTGTTGGTCGAAACGTGTCATAAGGGCATGCCTTCGCCGAGAAAACCGCGCGAGCTGGAAAGAAAGCCTGCCATCGGTTGAATCGGCATTTGCCAATCACCAACCGGGCTCGGACCGTCGGGCTCGAGTAGAAAGTCTATCGGACCGGTCTGGGCTGGCCGGTCCGCGAATCGCTCGCCTAAAGTAATCACCGCAACTCCAAAGAAGCACGGCTTGGCGTCAAGCCTGCGAAGACTCTGTTCGGAATGGTTCCCTCACTGGTGTGCCGGCCGGACTGCACCTCCGACCCCTCGCTCATTATATGCCAACCGACCGATTTTATGCCAGCAAATAACCCCGGACTCGCGAAACCGGCGAAACCACTATCCAACCCCACCATGCCACTAACAGTTAATTTCATCGCCAGGCATGACGATTTTGTTGGAGTTCGCGCTTTAGCGTGTGGCGAGCCAGCACGCTAAAGCGTGAACTCCGACGATTGGTTGCGGCTTGGCCGCGCTGTGCCGGTTGTCACCGCCCGCTCTCCTCCCGGCCGTAAAACTTCGTCAGATCGATGCCCCCTTTTTGCTCTTCTTCCAGCAGTTTGATGCGGTTTTCGGCCCGTTCCAGCCGCCGCATCAGCGTCGGAATGATCTCCGGCGTGTGGTCGAATGGCTCCAATTTTGGCACGGCCGGGTAGCCCAATTGGCGATGCAGGGCCGAAAATAGCAGCAGCGTGTCTTTGCGGCGATTGGCCCAGGCGATGCGACCCTCGCGTTCGCCGAACAGGGCCGGTTTGCCTTCGTTTTCCAACGGCAGGCCTTGCCGCAGCCGGTCTTGGATGTATCGCTCGCTACGGACATAAATCAAATCGGCGAAGTTGACGATCCCGACTTGCCGCCGCACGGTCGAAATCCAGTTGCGCCAGCCTTCGTCGAACAGCGGATCGCCGGCAACGGCCGCCAGGCCATAATCGTAGCCGAGCCGATTGCGGCACAGGCACTCGAATTCGTAAATGAAAATTCCCTGCGGCGTGGCTCCATTGGCCCGATATTGAGCCTCGCGCTGCAGGATCAGCAATGCCACGGATAGATCGAACTTGCCGCGATCGGCCTCCGCTTCCGCGACGACATAGGTCTGGAATGCCGTGAAATAATGCGACAGCTTGGCCATCGCGGTGGAAAAAATTCCGCGCAATCGCAACTCAGCCGCCAAATAGTCGAGCGCCAGCGGCAACCGCGTGGTGCTGAGGATTTCCTCTTTCACGGAAATCAAAAGTTCCTGTACCGACATATTTTGCCGCATTCGCTCCCCGAGCGCTTGAAACAAGTGCGCTTGCTCGACATATTCTTCGCGGTCGAGAACAACGCTCGGATTGGGCTGCGACATTGCTGATTCAGGCATTGTTTTTATTGCATCAAGCCCAGGGACGGCGGCGAAGCCGATCACAATTGGAATAGTCGTCGGCCGCTTCCCTGGGTTTGGGGTGGCCCGTTACAATCGCGGTTCACGTACTGCTGACCCCCAACCTGCTCACGAACCTCAAAAGGCTGTCGCAATGGAAGCCACATCACCACTTGTCGGCATTATTATGGGAAGCAAGTCGGATTGGGAAGTCATGCGTCATGCGGCCGAGACACTGCGGCAATTCGATGTGCCGCACGAATCCCGCGTGGCTTCGGCGCATCGCACGCCGAAGTTGGTCATGGAGATCGTCACCAACGCCGAACGTCGCGGCATGGAAGTGATGATCGCCGCGGCCGGCGGAGCGGCCCATTTGGCGGGCGTCGTGGCGGCGCACACGCTGCTGCCGGTGCTAGGAGTGCCGATGGAAAGCGCCTCGCTCAAAGGGCTCGATTCGCTGCTGTCTACGGTGCAAATGCCCGGAGGAATTCCGGTCGGCACGCTAGCGATCGGCAAACCGGGCGCCCTCAATGCGGCGCTATTGGCCGTGGCCATCCTCGCCAATTCGCGGCCCGAATTGCGCGAGAAACTGCGCCAATTCCGCGACCAACAGGCAGCGAAAATCGAAGCCGAACGGCTCGAATAGGGTCCATCGGAGAATGCCGCCGCTTCGATGCCAACAAAAAATCGCTCCCTCTCGCATCGGAAAGGGAGCGATTCGATTGCACTTCGGGGGTTGGCCAACCGACGACTAGAAAGACCGGAAAAAATTCCGAACCGGCTCGCCAGGCACGTAGTATCTCACTCGCGCCACGTACGGCGTCGCCACCACGGCGCCGCCGTAATAGGCGGTCACGGGAGCCGGAGCGTAATACGCCGTCACGGGAGCCGGGGCGTAATACGACGTCACCGGCGCCGGTGCGTAATACGCCGTCGTTTCCGGAGCGTAGTAGCTCGTCACGGTCGGTGCATAATACGCGGTTGTCGCCGGCGCGTAATAAGCCGTTGTCGCGGGTGCGTAATACGCGGTCGTCGCCGGTGCGTAGTACGTGGTCACCGGAGCCGGCGCGTAGTACGTCGAGTAGACGACCTGCGCCTTGGCATCGTTTGCCGCCACCAACGTCGCCAGACCAATCCCGAACGCCAGAGCCACACTGAGCAATTTTGTGCGTGTCATAGAGATCCTCCTCCCCCCGAATCCTGGAACGGGTAAACAAAATCCACAATTCAATTATGTCACTCTCGCCACACGAAGGCAAGCAGCCATTTGCGATCCACGATGCCGGCAGGTTATAAAGCTTGCTGCCGCGGGCGTGACTCTCGGGCATCGCGACGCCGGCGCTGCGTCCTTTTCGCAAAGGGGAGGTTCTCGAATGTCAACACGTTGCTTGCTGGCATCTTGCTGGTTCGTCGGCGCGGCGATTGCACTTCCGGCGAGCGAAGCTCGCGCTTCCAACGAAGGCGTTCCGACGCGACTATCCGGCGTGCAAGCCGGCCTGGTGCCCGACGACGCCTTCTTCTTCATGTCGGCCCATCCACGGCGCGTGCTGGCCGATGAATCACTGGCGAAATTCGATCTGAAAAATCAGCTCGATTTCGACGAGATGGCCAAACATGGATTCAATCCGTGGGAGATCGAGGAGTTCGCGATGTTCGTCGGGCCGCCCACGCCGGCGAATAATCCGAAAATTCATGCCGACGTTGAACATGCGATCGTCGTTCGCCTGACCAAGCCGCAAATCGCCGCCGAGTTGGCCGCGAAAATCTTAAAACCTTTCAAGCCGGAGGAAGCCGAAGTCGCGGGCCACAAATACTTCCGCGCCGGCACGGATCCGAACAATCCGCGGCAATTTATGGTCCAGATGATGCCGGTCGTTTGCTTTTTGGATGGGCGAACGTTCGTTATGGCCGATGAACCTTGGCTGGCGAAGATTCTCGACGCCAAATACGCGGCCTCGCCGTTGATTTCAGCCCTCGCGACCGCCGATCCGGATGCCGATGGGATGATCGTGTTTTCCAATTCCGACGCGGCGAGAGAGGTCCTCGCCAAGGAATTACGCCCGATGGGCGCCGCCGGGCCAATGAAGCCGGTCATCGATTCGCTCGATTCGCTGCAAGTCGCCAAGCTGACGGCTCGCACGACGCCACAAATCTCGCTGCGGCTGACGCTCACGGGCGCCGACAATGAATCGGCCGCCAAACTGGCCCAAGAGGTGAAAGATTTGCAGCAAGTTATCAAGCAGCAGTTGCTGCCGCTGATGCAGATGCCGCTTGCGCCAGGCCTGCCCGACGATCAACGCCAGGCTCGTGAATTGGCCCAAAAACTTTTCGGCAAGTTCGTCGATGGACTCGTGCCGCAAAAATCAGGCAAAGTGGTGACGGTGAAGATCGACAATTTGTCGAATCTTGAAACCGTGTTCGGAAAGATGATTTTGCCGGCAATGTCCGCCGAGCGGATCGCCATGCAGCGAATGCGGAGATTGAACAATCTCAAGCAACTTGGCTTGGCGCTATTGAATTGCGAGTCGGCCGATGGCCACTTCCCGGCTCACGCGATTTACTCCAAGGAGGGCAAGCCGCTATTAAGCTGGCGGGTCTACGCGCTTCAATACTTGGACGAACAACCGCTGTTCAAGCAATTCCATCTCGACGAACCGTGGGACAGCGAACATAACAAACCGCTGATCGCGAAAATGCCGGACGTTTTCAAAAGCACGGGCGGCAAGCCGCTTGCCGAAGGTCACACTCGGTATGTCGTACCGTTCGGCAAAGACACAATCTTCGAGGGGGACAAAGGAATCCGCCCCGAAGACATCCCCGATGGCATGTCGAACACGGTGCTGATCCTCGCCGTCGGCGCGGATAAATCGGTCGTTTGGACCAAGCCCGACGATCTGGATTTCGAGGCCAAACAACCGTTGGCAGGATTGGGAACGATCGACGACGAAGGCATTCCGGCCGTGTTCGCCGATTGCCATGTGCAAAATATCCGCAAAGACATCGACGTGGAAACGTTTCGCCGCCTGATCTTGCGAAACGACGCACAGCCGGTCGATCTCAGCAAGATTTCGAAATAGAGCTGACGATCCTGGTCGTTTGAGTCGGACACAAACGCAATTCACTCTTTTCACTCGGAGATTCTCCAATGTCAAAACGCCGCTTGCTCGCTGGATGCCTGATTGTTTGCGCAATCGCCGGGCTCACGAACCCGCAAGTTCTCGCCGCCGATGCGCCGGTGACTGCGACGCCGCTGATTTGCACCGGCCTGGTGCCCGACGATGCGTTTGCCGCGATCGTGCTCTATCCGCGGCGCGTGTTGGCGAACGAGGCGCTGGCGAAATTCGACGTTAAAGGCATGGTTCAGCAGATGGGAGACCGTTTCGGCATTTCCCCATTGGAGATCGAGCAGGCCGTCGTGCTCATAGCACCGCCAGTAGCAGGCAAAAATCGCAATCCGCAGGGGGGCGGCGTTTTTCGGTCGTCGAAGCCGATCGACCAACCCGAACTGGTCGCGCGGGCTTGGAAACCGCGAAAGGCGGAAGAGGCGGAAATCGGCGGTCATAAGTTCTTCCGGCCAGAGGCGGCTGCCGCGAATCCGTCGCCCGGTGGTGACGTGGGAATTTACTTCGTCGATGAGCGAACATTCATTTCAGCTGATCTGTCTTGGCTTCCAAAAATGCTCGCTGCAAAAGACGCAAAATCCGCACTGATCTCGGCGCTAGCGGCGAACGATCCGGCGGCGGATGCGACGATCATTTTCACTAACACCGATGCGGCCAAGGCGATGATCGCCGGCGCGGTGCCGGCGAAATCGCTCGCGGGCCCGCTAAAGCCGGTTGGCGATCTCCCAGAGTTGCTGCAGGCCGCGAAGTTGAGCATTCGCACCAATCCCGAGATTTCGCTGAAGCTGACGCTGTTGGGCAAAGACGAAGACTCGGCCGATAAGATGGCCCAAATGATCAAATCGTTCCAACAGTTGGGCCAGGCCTTTCTTCCGGCATTGCAGGCGCAGCCGGGAGACAATATGCCGGCCGACCAGCACGAACGCGCGAACTGATGGCCGACATGGCGAAAAAGTTGATCGAAGGACTCGTGCCGCATCAAGCCGGCAAGCAAGTGACGGTGGAAATCGGAGGCCTGGGCACGCTCGACACCGTGGTTGGCAAGGTCGTGCTACCCGCAATCACGGCCGCTCGTGGGGCGGCGCAGCGAACGCAGGGAGCGAACAATCTCAAGCAACTTGGGCTGGCTATGCAGTCAGCCGCGTCGGTGGATGGTCATCTTCCGGCGAACGCTATCTATTCGAAAGACGGCAAGCCGTTGTTGAGTTGGCGAGTGTATGTGTTGCCATATTTGGATCAACAGGATCTCTTCAAGCAGTTTCATCTCGACGAACCGTGGGACAGCCCGAACAATAAGTCGTTGATCGCAAAAATGCCGTTGTTGTTTAAGAGTCCAGGCGGTAAGCCGCTTGCCGAAGGGCAAACTCGTTACGTCGTGCCCGTCGGAAAGGACACGATCTTCGAGGGCGTCAAGGGGATAGGCTTCGACAAGATCCTCGACGGCGCGTCCAACACGATCCTGATCGTCGAAGTCGGCGAGGATAAGGCGGTTACGTGGACCAAGCCCGATGATATGGCGTTCGATCCGCAAAAACCGCTGGCCGGCTTGGGAACGATCGGCGAATCCGGAACGCCGGTCGCATTTGCCGACGGCAGCGTCCGAATGATTCGCAAGAGCGTCAACGCCGAAACATTTCGCCGACTGGTTCTGCGGAACGATGGACAGCCGGTTGATACCAGCAAGTTTTGAGCGAGCGCCTGCGCGCCGGCTCAATGATGCAACGGCGGATCGGCAAGCTCCGCGATCGGCGGTTCATCTTCCCCGCGCACCTCGCGCCGCAATTGCCGAGCGTCTTTCATCCATTGCAGCACATAGAAGAACACCGGCGTCAGGAAAATGCCGAACAGCGTGACGCCGAGCATGCCGGCGAAGACGGCCGTGCCGAGCGTGCGGCGCATTTCGGCCCCGGCTCCCTCGGCCAGCACCAGCGGCACGACGCCGAGAATGAACGCGAACGACGTCATCATGATCGGCCGCAGGCGGAGCTTGCACGCCTCGAGCGTCGCCTCGATACCGCGGCACGCCGCTTTCGCGCTGCGCCTTGGCGAATTCGACGATCAGAATCGCGTTCTTGCACGCCAGACCGACCAGCACGACGAAGCCGATCTGCGTGAAGATGTTGATATCCATGTGCGCGAACGATCACGCCGGCCACCGAGCAGAGCAAGCACATCGGCACGACGAGAATCACCGCCAGCGGCAGCGACCAGCTTTCGTATTGCGCCGCGAGCACCAGAAACACCAGCACCACGGCCAGCACGAACACCAGCATCGCCGTGTTGCCGGTTTGAAGTTGCAACAGCGCCAGTTCGGTCCACTCGCTGCGCATCGAGGGATTCTGTTCCAATCCGGCGCGGACGACGTCTTCGGTGCGAGCGATCGCCTGACCCGAACTCGTGCCCGGCCCCGGCGATTGCCGTTGATCGCGGCCGCGGGATACATGTTGTAGCGCACGACCATCACGGGCCCGTTCGCTTTCGCGCATCGTCAGCAACGGTCGAGCGGCACCATCGCCGCCGGTGACGTTGCGGATCTTGAGCTGCTTCGAATGTCGTCGAGCTGCTTGCGGAATTTGGCGTCGGCTTGCACGTTCACCTGCCAGGTGCGGCCGAACCGATTGAAGTCGTTCACGTACAGCGACGCCGAGATAGACTTGCAGCGTGTTGAACACCTCGCCCATCGAAACGCCCATCGTTTCCGCCTCGGCTCGATCGATGTCGAGGAACAGCCAAGGCGTGTTGGCGCGGAAGCTGGTGAAGAAGCCTTGCAGGCCGCTGGTGTCGTTGCCGAGCTCGACGATGCCGTCGACCACCTTTTGCAAGCGCCCGCAGACCCGCTGTCGCCGCGATCCTCGACGACGATTTTGAACCCGCCGGCGGTGCCGAGTCCTTCGACGGGCGGAGCGCCGAACACGTTCACCGTCGCCTCGGGAATCTCATCCTGCACGGCTTGTTCCAGCCGCGCGGCGATCACGTCGCCGGAGAGCGACCGCGATCGGTGCGATTGTGGAAATCGTCGAGCATCACGATACAGCGCGCCGAAGTTCGGCGAATTGGCGTTCAGCAAGATCGATTGCCCGGCGATGGCCACTCGATCGTGCTCACGCCCGGTGCATCGCTTCGCGATTTCCTCGATCCGCTCCATCACCTCCTCGGTCCGCTCGAGCGACGCCGAGTCGGGCAATTGCACGTTGACCAGCAAATAGCCCTTGTCTTGCATCGGGAATGAAGCCGGTCGGCGTTGCTTGAAATCCGACGTACGTCAGCTAGAGCAATCCGCCGTACAACAACAGCACGATCAGACTGACTCGCAGCGACATGCCGACCAGCCGCGTGTAGACGCCGGTCGAATAATCGAAGCCCCGATTGAACAGCGCGAACGACCAGCCGAGGATCGCGATTGAGCGGGCCGGCTGAGCAAGCCAGCCGACGGCAGCCCCGCGCGAGGCCGCTGGCGACGCGCATAGAATTCGCGGCTCGCGAATCAGCCGCGGCTGCCGCGCGAGCGTCAGCCAGCCGACGACCGGAGCCAGAAACGCCCAGCCAAGCCAGCCACCAAGCGCCAGAAACGCGACGCGCGGCAGCGCCTGATAAACGCCCTTCTCGCGCGGCTCGCAGCAGCAGCGCCGCCAGCGCCGGACTGAGCGTCAGCGAATTGAACGCCGAGATCACCGTCGACACGGCGATCGTCAAGCGCGAACTGCCGGAAGAACTGCCCGGTGATGCCCGAGATGAACGCGCACGGAACGAACACCGCGCTGAGCACCAGCCCGACCGCGATCACCGGCCCGGACACTTGCTCCATCGCCCGGATCGTCGCATCGCGCGGCGCCATGCCATGCTCGATATGATGCTCGACCGCCTCGACGACCACGATCGCGTCGTCGACCACGATGCCGATCGCCAGCACCAGGCCGAACAGCGTGAGATTGTTCAAGCTGAAGCCGATCGCGGCCATGACGGCGAACGTGCCGATGATCGCCACCGGCACGGCCACCAGCGGAATGATCGCCGACCGCCAGTTTTGCAGAAACACCAGCACGACGATCGCCACCAGGATGACGGCGTCGCGCAGCGTTTTGAACACTTCGTTGATCGATTCGTTGATGAACGGCGTCGTGTCGTAGACGATCGCGTAGTCGATCCCGTTGGGAAATCGCGGCTTCAGTTCCTCCATCTTCGCGCTTGCACCTGCTCGGCCGTTTCAAGCGCGTTCGAGCCGGGCAGCTGATAGAGCGACAGAGCGCGACCGAAGGCTCGGCCGTTGAGCGTGCAGGTCTGGTCGTAGCCCTGGGCGCCCAGCTCGATGCGGGCGACGTCGCGCATGCGAACGATACGGCCGTCGCTGTCGGTCTTGAGGACCATGTCGCCGAATTGCTCGGCGTCGGTCAGCCGGCCGAGCGTGGTCATCGTGTATTGGAACACCTGGCCGCTCGGGCACCGGCGGCTGGCCGATTTGCCCGGCCGCGACTTGGACATTCTGCTGCTCGACGGCGGTGATCACGTCGTTCGCCGTGAGATTGCGCGACGGCCAGCTTCTGCGGATCGAGCCAGAGTCCGCATGCTGTAGTCGCGCTGGCCGAGATAGGTGATGTCGCCGACGC
This sequence comes from Pirellulales bacterium, assembly GCA_963738955.1. Taxonomy (GTDB): domain Bacteria; phylum Planctomycetota; class Planctomycetia; order Pirellulales; family DATAWG01; genus DATAWG01. The sequence continues at coordinate 279,519 of CAVTYW010000017.1, forward strand.
CGGGCAGCCGCGCCAGCTCGTCGCGAAGCTGGATCGTCGCGTAGTTGCTCAGGTCGAGGCTGTTGCGGCTGCCGTCGGGCGAGAAGAGATTGATGATCATCAGCACGCTGGGCGACTTCTTCTTCACCAGCACGCCGCGCCGCTGCACCAGCGTCGGCAACACCGGATTGGCCAGCGACACGCGATTCTGCACCAGCACCTGGGCGATGTTCAGATCGGTGCCCAGCTTGAACGTGACCGTCAGCGTGTAGGTGCCGTCGTTGGTGCATTGCGACGACATGTAGATCATGTTCTCGACGCCGTTGACCTGCTGCTCGATCGGCGCGGCCACGGTGTCGGCGACGACCTGGGCATTCGCCCCGGGATAGACGGCCGAGACTTCGACCGTCGGCGGCGTGATCTCCGGATACTGCGCGATCGGCAACGTGAACAGCGCGATCCCGCCGGCCAGCGTGATCATGATCGACAGCACCGAGGCGAAGATCGGTCGATCGATGAAGAAGCGGGAGAACATGGAAGAAGGGGCTAGGGACTAGGGGCTAGGGACTAGGGGACGAGAGATTGCTTCGGGGTAGGGTGTTGGTCGGGCGTTGAGTTCTCGGTGGCCGTTGGTTTTGTAGGAATCGCCGTTGGTGGATGTTATCCGTTGGTTGCGTACGCCGTTCGATGGCGTTGCCGTTGGAACTCGCGGCGATCGATTGTCGAGTTTCCATTTTGATGCACGGCTGCGTGATCGATGAACGAGGGGCACTTCGTTGACGCCGATTGTCCATCTACGAGATGGACTGGTGTCGCGAGAGTCACTGCCTCGCGGCGTCCCTGCGTCCCGTCGCCCCTCGTCCGCCTAACGAACGCGCCGGCGGCGACCACCGGCCGCAATTGCCGCACGTATCCGAACGCGAAGACGCCGAGCAATATGCGACTGATTCGATGCGCGACGTGCGAATGGAACAGCCGGCGAATCGGCCGATCCAGTCGATGACGGAGAAAAACACCGGCGTGAGCAAGATGCCGAAGAACGTCACGCCCAACATGCCGCTGAACACGGCGACGCCCGAGGGCGCGCCGCATCTCGGCGCCGGCGCCCGCGTCGACCAGACCAGCGGCACCACGCCGAGGATGAACGCGAACGACGTCATCAGGATCGGCCGCAATCGCAGCCGGCAGGCCTCGAGCGTCGCCTCGCGGCGCGACATGCCGGTTTCTCGCTTGTGCTTGGCGAATTCGACGATCAGCACGGCGTTCTTGCTCGCCAGCCCGACCAGCACGACGAATCCGATTTGCGTGAAGATATTGATGTCGGTATGCGTCCGACCAGACGCCGGCGATCGCGCTCAGCACGCACATCGGCACGACCAGAATAATCGCCAGCGGCAGCGACCAGCTTTCGTATTGCGCCGCCAGCACCAAAAACACCAGCACCACGGCCAAGCCGAAGATGATCATGCCGGTGTTCTCGGCAATCACTTGCAGATAGGTGATTTCGGTCCATTCGACGTGCTCATTCTCGTCGGCAGCTCGGCTCGGCCAGATTCTCGAATGCGGCGATCGCCTCGCCCGAGCTGCACGCCGGGCGGCCAGTCCCCATGACGGACGCGGCGGGATAGAGGTTGTAGCGCGTGACGACCAGCGGCCCGCTGATCCGGCGAATCGTCGGCGACGGAGCCCAGCGGCGCCATGGTGCCGGCCGCGTTGCGCACTTTCAGCCGCCGCACGTCTTCCGACCTTGTTGCGGAATCTGGCGTCGGCCTGCACGACGCACCTGCCAGGTGCGGCCGAAACGGTTGAAATCGTTGACGTAGAGCGAGCCGAGATAGGTTTGCAGCGTGCTGTTGACGTCGTTCAGGTTCAAGCCCATCGATCTGACACTGATCGCGATTGACGTCGGCGAACAATTGCGGATAGTTGACGTTGACGACGTGAAGACTTTCTTTAGCTTTTGATGGGCAATGTCGATCAGACGTTGCTCTTCCGGCGTGGGAGGAAGCTGTCCGTCATCGCCCGGAGGTTTTGTCGCCTCGGCGGGGCTTTCCGCCGGCTTTCCGGCGGCGGCCTTTGCTTTGTCGGCGCCGCCGCCGCGCCCGCACCCGTGCCGGGCGGAGGCGGTCGCGCGACATCGGCGAGATGCGTGGCTTCCTTCGCCAGCGCCGCGAGTCCCAAGTCGCCGCGGTCTTCGACCATCATCCGGAATCCGCTGGCGTTGCCCAAGCCCTTGCAACGGCGGCGGACCGAACATCAACGTGACGCTTCCGGCACTTGCTCGCCGATCCGCTTTCGTCAAGCGCTCCTTGATGGCCTTGTAATAGAGCCGCGGATCGCGCCGCTCGTCAACGTCCTTGAGGATGACGAAAAACTGTCCGGCGTTCGGCGCAATGACGCCGAGCGTGAACGATTGCCCGGCGAGCGTGAGGGTATGCGCCACCGCGCTTTCTCGGTGGTCTCGACGATCTGTCGATCTGCTTGACGACCGTCGCCGGTGCGCTCGACGGCCGCCGCGTCGGGCAATTGCACGGAGATCAGCAAGATAGCCCTTGTCCTGTTCGGGAAGATAGCCGGTCGGCAGGTGCGTGAAGCCCCCATGCGTCAGAAACAGCAGTCCGCCGTAGAGAACCAGCACGATCGCGCTGCCGCGGAGCATCATCCCGACGACGCGCAGATAACCGTTCGTCGCCTGGCGGAAGCTCCAATTGAACAGCCGGAAGAACCAGCCCAGCGTCAAATCCAGCAATGCGGGCCACGGATGTCCGTCTTGGCATTGGTCGGGCTTGAGCAGGATGGCCGCCAGCGCCGGGCTGAGCGTCAGCGAATTGAACGCCGAGATGACCGTCGAGACCGAGACCGTCACGGCGAATTGCTTGAAAAACGAGCCGGTGATGCCCGAGATGAACGTGCAGGGCATGAACACCGCCGTCAGCACCAGCGCCACGGCGATCACCGGCCCCGACACCTCGCGCATCGCCTGGATGCGTCGCGTCGCGCGGGCGCCATTCCCTCCTCGATATGATGCTCGACCGCCTCGACGACCACGATCGCGTCGTCGACCACGATGCCGATCGCCAGCACCAGATCCGAACAGCGTCAGGTTGTTCAGGCTGAATCCGATCGCCGCCATCACGGCGAACGTGCCGATGATCGCCACGGGCACGGCCACCAGCGGAATCAGCGCCGATCGCCAGCTCTGCAGAAACACCAGCACGACGATCGCCACCAGCACCGACCGCGGCGAACAGCGTCTGCACCACTTCGTCGATCGATTCGCGGATGAACGGCGTCGTGTCGAAGCGGATGTCGTATACGCAGCCCCTCGGGAAAATCCTGGCCAGCTCCGTCCATCTTGGCCGCGAACCCGGTCGGCCGTGTCGAGGGCGTTGGCGTCGGGCAATTGAAAGATGCCGATGTTCGAGCAGGGCTGGAGTGCCGTCCGATATTGGCGTTGGTGACGTCGATGTTCTTGGCGCCGAGTTCGACATGGCCGATGTCCTTGATCGCGGACGATGCGCCCTTCGGCGGTTCGCTTGACGACGATGTTGCTCGAATTGCTCCGGCATCGACGAGCCGGCCCAGCGTGTCGAGCGTGATCTGCTACTGCTGACCCTGGTCCGCCGGCTCCTGGCCGATCTGGCCCGTGGCGACTTGCGAATTCTGGCTGCGGACGGCGTTGACGACGTCGCTGGCGTTCAGGTTCATGCCGGCCAGCCGGTCGGGATCGACCCAGATCCGCATGCTGTAGTCTTTGGCCCCGAACGCGATCACGTCGCCGACGCCGTCGAGCCGGCCAATTCGTCCTTGAGGTGGATCGCCGCGTAGTTGCTCAAGATAGAGCTGGTCGTAGCGGTTGTTGGGCGAGGTGAGCGTCACGACCAGCAGGATGTCGGGCGATCGCTTGCGGGTCGTCACGCCCGTCTGCTTCACCACGTCGGGCAACGACGGCAGCGCCAGATTCACCTTGTTCTGCACCAGCACCTGGGCGAAATTCAGATTCGACGCCGGGCTTGAACGTCACCTGCAACGTGTACGAACCGTCGTTCGTGCAGTTGCTCGACATGTAGAGCATCTCTTCCACGCCGTTGACGATACTGCTCGATCGGCGCGGCGATCGATTCGGCCACCACCTGCGCGCTGGCGCCCGGATAGTTGCAATTGCACCTGAATCGTCGGCGGCACGATCGGCGGATATTGCGCGATCGGCAGCGAAAACAGCGCGACGCCGCCGGCCAGCGTGATCACGATCGACAGCACCGAGGCGAAGATCGGCCGGTCGATGAAGAATCGCGAAATCACGTTCGACAACCTTTAGAAGCAACCGACAAATAAGTTCCGCGAACCCGTCCACCTTGCCGACGTCTCGCACCTCGCGCACGAATGCTGAATTCTGGCGAATCCAGCTACCACCGCGGCCAATCCGTAGCTGAATTCGCCAGAATTCAGGGTCGTGCGCCGACAACTGTTGCTGCGGGCACCTACTTGCGATCCGCGGGAACGTTCGGTGCCGCCGTCACCGGCTTCGATTCCGCCGGTGCAGCCGTCGTCGTTGGCGCGGTCTTATTCAGCTCCGCTTTCTCCACTTTCCCTTGCTCCGATTTCGCCTTCTCTGCTTTCACCGGCATCGGCTTCGGCGTCACCGGCTGGCCGGGCCTGAACACACGCTGCAATCCGACGACGACGACCCGCTCGTTCGGCTCGAGGCCTTTGGCGATGACACGCATTCCTTCGCCATATTCCGGTCCGACGGTGACGGGTCGGTGTTGAGCCAAATTCTTGTCGTCGATCACGTACAGAAACTTTTGCCCCTGGTCGGTGCCCAACGCCTCTTCGGGCACCACCAGCGCGTCGTGCGGCTGCCCGATCGGCAGGCGGATGCGAACGAACAACCCGGGCGTCAGCAAGCGATCGGCGTTGGGAAAGATGCCACGCAATTGCAACGTGCCGGTTTGTTGGTCGGTTTGGTTGTCTTCGAAATCGATCGTGCCCTTGTGGGGAAAATCGGTCTCGTCGGTCAGGCCCAGTTGCACTTCCTGCCGCGTGTCTTGCATCGACTTGGCTTTGTCTTTCGCCTGTAGGCGGCGCATTCGCAGCAGCGTATGCTCATCGACAAAGAAATTCGCGTAAATTTCGCCTTCCGTGACGATCGTCAACAGCGGCGTCGTGTCGGCGACGACCAGATTGCCCGGATCGACCAACCGACGGCTGATCCGCCCGCTGAACGGAGCGAAGAACCTTCGTATACGTCAGATTCAGTTTGGCCGTCTCCATGTTGGCCTTCGAGGTTTCGAGCGTGGCCAACGCTTGCTCTTCGGCGGCCTGGAATTTGTCGCGATCTTGCAGGCTGATGGCGCCCGGCGTGCTCGCCAGCCCTTTGGCTCGCGAGTTGTCGGCCTTGGCCTCCTTGAGCTTGGCTTCGTTGAGATGCACCTGGCCGACCATGCTTTCGTAAGCCGCCTTATATGGCCGCGGATCGATTTCGCACAGCGGTTCTCCCTCCTTGACCAACGCCCCTTCGGTGAAGTTCACCTTGTCGAGATAACCCGACACGCGGGCCCGAATCGTCACGGTTTTAATCGCTTGCGTCGAGCCAGTGAAATCTTCGTGATCGTTCACCTGACGCAGTTGCGGAAGCACGAAAAAGACCTCGGGCGGCGGCGGCTTGGCCGCGGCATCCTCCGACTGAGCCCGATTGCAGCCAATCGCCGCGAGCAGCGGCAACACCACAACCGCCGCGGCAACTCGCGGCGCCGAATTGCCCGATGCCCAAACGATGCGATTCATACTTCGTTATCCGAAAGATTCGAACTTGTCCCCCGCACTCATACCAGCCTGAAGCGCAAGCGAAGGTAATGCATAATGGTCCGAAACGCTGGCCGGCCATCCACACTAACCCGAAGCGTTAGCGAGGGCGTCAGCCGCGCCCCCTCGCTAACGCTTCGGGTCGGTGTTGCGAACAGGAAACCCCAGAATCCTGCTCGCCGGAAGAGGCGCGGGATGCTATACTGATTTAACAGAACTGACCGGTCAGTCACATTATAGCTGCTGTATATGCCGCGTCCAGCGCAGTAGACCCCCTAATCGGCAACTCTTTCCAATCTCCGATCGCGCGAGCCATGCGAACCCTTACTTCCGACACGCGAAAACGAATCGTCAACGCGGCCGCCCGGCTGTTCGCCGTCGGGCGGTTTCACGAAGTTCGCATGGAAGACTTGGCCGCCGTCGCGGAAGTCGGCAAGGGAACCATCTATCGCTACTTTCACGACAAGGAAGACCTTTATCGCGGCCTGATCGCCACCGCCGCGGAGCAGATTCTGCCAGGATGTTCGACCGCCGCGAAGCCGAAGCCGATCGGCCGCAAGAAAAGCTGGTGGCGATCTTGCAGGCCGCGTTCGATTTCTTCGAAGCGCATCCGTATATGTCGGACCTGCTGCAGCGCGTCGAGGCGTTGAACCCGAGCGACGAAACTTTCGCCTGGACGCCAGTGCGCAAAGAATTCGCCCGCCGCATCGAAACGATCCTGGCCGACGAAAGCCTGGGCATCGCCGATCCGGCGTCAACGGCGCTGATGCTCCTCGGCGCCCTGCGCGAGTCCATCGCTTCGGCAAACGCCCGCTGGCGAAGGGAGTCGTCGAGCAAGTTGTCTCGACGCTTCTGTACGGGGCGGCAAAGCAGCGGCCGTGCGGCGGCTAAACCCGCTGTTCCCTCGCTAACGCTTCGGGTTGGTGTGCGTCGCTCGCCGTGAACACTAACCCGAAGCGTTAGCGAGGGCGTCCGCGGGCCACGGCCTTGGCAATCTCATTTGCGGCCCGCCGCCGCGCGGCGACCCGGCGGAATGTCTTCCGCCCGATTGACGAATCGAACCGCCAACCGCTTCCCGAGACCATCCGCGATCCGCTGCAGCATCTTCAACGAATGGCTCTCGTAGTCGGCATCCTCAAGTCGAGCAATTACCGACTGCCGTGTGCCGATCTTGTCGGCCAACTGCTTTTGCGTCAGGCCCGCCTTCGTGCGCATCGCAAGAATCTCACACGCCATACTCGCGTTGAATCGCTCGCGGCTGACAGCCTCGGCCAGATCACGATCCGCAGCGAGTCTACTCTGAATGACCTTCGCGAAATTCTTTGTGCGAGGCATCGTAACTCCTAATTCTCAAATTCGGCCGTGTGCAGAACTGGGTTCGCTTGCACAAGCTGCTTGCGCCTGATTGCCAATTCAATGTCCTTCTTTTCCACGGCCGCCAGCTTTGTTGTTCCGTGAGAGAGCATCGCCACGTGGCTTCCGTGAAAGAAATATAGAATTCGGTAATGAATTCCCCGCGAAGTTGCCCGCAACTCATAAATGCCGTCGCGAAGATAGTCGGCGATTGGCCGGCGCAACTGATTGCCCTCTTCAGCCAATGCAACGATTCTCGCAAGGCACTTCGCGAACGCGGCCGGCTGGTGTGTCGCTAGCCCTTCCAGCCAGTCTTGCACCGGAATCTCGCCGGTCGCTTCGCGAAATGCGAGAACTTCGGTTCTTGGCACTCGTCACACCATATAACAATATTGTGATAATCGACCTGAGTCAAGCCGTCTTAGTTAGCAGTTGTGCTGATTATGTTCCCGGCGGTTTTATGGCACCGGCTGCGAGCGAAGTCAAACGCCGCCGCTGCGAATTGAACCCGGAACCTTGTCGCCGCGTAAGAGTTCCATCATAATAAGCCCTGCCGAAGAGGTAGCGACGACCGCGAATCGAATCGCGTCTATACGGGGAACGGGCGTGTCATGGCGGCGGAATTCAATCCTTATCATGTTTGGCTCGGTATTCCGCCGGAGGAACAGCCGGCCAATCATTATCGATTGCTCGGCATCCGGCTGTTCGAGACCAGCGGCGATGTCATCGACAATGCCGCCGACCGCCAGATGGCCCATCTGCGGACGATTCAAGTCGGCAAGCATGGCGATCTTTCGCAGCGGCTATTGAACGAAGTCGCCGCGGCGCGGGTTTGCCTGCTTGATCCCAAAAAGCGAGCCGCCTACGATCAGCAACTTCGGGCCAAACTGCCGGCCGCCGCGCCCGCCGCGCCGGCGACAAGTGCCGCGTTGCCGGTCGCAAGCCTTCCCGTCGCCGCGGCTTTGCCGCAGCCGAGCGATCAGACCAACCAGTGGGATGACCTGCTCGGCAATCCGGACGTCAAGAAATCGGCAAGCGGCACGGGTGGCAAGTCGGCAAAATCGGCCGCTGCCAAACGAGGCGCGAATAATCGCAATCTCACGATCGGCATCGCCGTCGCCGTGGCGCTTGTCGCGGTGGTGGGAATCGGCATTTTCTTGCTCAGCGGTGGATCGACCGACGGCACGCTCGCTTTCGATTGGCCCGTCAACGATCGGACCGATACGACGCTGTCAGTCGACGGCGTCGCGCTGGCCATTCCGGCAAGCGGGCCTTGGGAATTCCACTATCCGGCCGGATCGCATCGCATCGTCGCGGAGCATCTGGCCTACAAGCTCGACACGCACGTCGATGTCGTCGCGGGGGAGCGAAAAGCGGTTCCGGCCGATTGGAAACCGAAGGCCGTGCTGGTGTTGAACTGGCCGGTGGCGCTGCGGAGTGGAGCGGAACTGCGAATTGACGGCCGGCCGCAAACCATTTCGCAGCACGATCCGCTTGAAATAGCAGTCGAACCGGGCCGGCGGCAGATTCTAATCACGCGCCGCGGTTTCGATCCGATCCGCACGACGGCGACGGTTGCGGCGGACGGACGCGAGTTGGTTTCGATCGCCGCGCCCCCGACGACGGCGAAACTCGTTTTCGACTGGCCCGCCGTCGAACGCAAGAATGCCGAACTGATCGTCGATGGCCATAGCCAAACCGTTGCCACCGATTCCGATAGCGCGCCGTTCGAGTTGACGCTGCCGCCGGGGCAACATGTCGTTCACATCACGCGCACGGGTTTCGAGCCGTTCAATCAGGCCATCGATCTTTCGGCCGGAACCGACGGCACGATCAAGCCGACGTGGACGCCGGAAAAGAAAATCGTAGCGGCACCGACGGTCGCTGAAACGACGGCTCCCGTCGAATCGACAGCGCCGCAGCCGGTAAAAAAACTGCCGGTTCCCGCGGCCGCCGAGCAAGAAAAGATCGCCAAGCAGTTGAACGAGCTGTACAAGACCTCGCAGCCCGGCCCGAAAGACCCGGCGAAGGCGCAAGAACTTTACGACGTGGCGGCGAAGGATGGAAGCTCTCCCGCCGAGCGATACATGCTGTTGATAAAGGGCGCCGAAATCGCCGCGGCGGCCGGCGATTTGAACCTGTCGCTCTCGGGCATCGACACGCTCGATGCCGACTACCAAATCGACCCCCTCGATCTCAAGCAAAAGCTCCTGGAAAAGTTCATCGCCGCGGGCAAGCCCGACCAAGTGGCAATCGCAATCCCGACGGCCGAGCAACTGGTCGATCAAGCCGTCGCCGCCGATCGATTCGACATCGCCGTCGTACTGGCCACAACGGCGAGCAAAGCGGTCGCCAAATCGAAGATCGCCACGCATAAAGAGGACGAAGAACGGCTTTCGCGCCGCCGCCACGACATCCATTTGCTGGAACCAATCTACGCCGCCGCCAAGAAAGCCCAAGAAGCTCTTGAAAAAAGTCCTGTCGATCCGGAAGCCAATCTAACCGTCGGCCGCTGGCTCTGCTTTTTCAAAGGCGACTGGACGGCCGGCCTGCCGCTACTGGCGCGCGGGAGCGATGAAAAAATGAAAGCGCTGGCCGAGCAAGAAATCAAATCGCCGACCGACGCGGACCGGCAAGTGCAACTCGCCGACGCCTGGTGGGACCTGGCCCAAAAAGAAGCCGGCATCGCCCGCGATTCGCTCCATCTTCATGCCGGCAATATCTATCAAGAGGCGATGCCGAATTTGGCGTCTGCCTTGAAGAAAGCGGCGATCGAAAAACGACTGGCGGAACTCACTGACGTAAAACCGGTTGTGGTCGCCGTGGCGCCGGGCGGTCCGACGAGCGGTGCGACGCTTCCTTTGAATAAATGGGTCAACGTACTGCGACTGGTTGACACAACGAAAAACACCGTCGAGGGGAATTGGTCGCGACGTGGAAAGGAAATCGGCGTTGCGCCGGGTGAGGTGCCCCGGCTTGGGATTCCGGTTGCGGTCGAAGGAAGTTACGACCTTGAAGTCGTATTCAGCCGGCTTCAAGGAAACGGTGAGGTGCGTATAAGAATTCCAGTTGCGGCGCACGCGTGCGACATTGAGTGGGGTAGGGGTGGCAATGTCGGCGGCTTGGACATGGTTGACGGCCACCGTCCGTACGAAGATGGCAACCCAACAACAGTTCGATCCCCGCAATTTGAGAATGGTCACATCTATCACCTCGTCGCAAAGGTTCGGGTGCGTAGCGCCGATCAGGCAAGCGTTGACGTAATGGTTGACGGTAAGCCGTACTTGCCGCATTGGGAGGGCAACCCATCGGCTTTGGGTGTTCATGGTTATTGGAAAATGCCAACGTTGGACCATCTTGGGCTCGGCGCGTGGGTTTCCCAAGTAGTGTTCGGCTCGGTTCGGGTGCGCATGATTACGGGCCACGCATCGGCCGACGCATCGGCCGCGGAATCCGCTCCGCCGCAAGTCGCGCCGAGAAAGCCCATTTCGGGCAAGCCGGCCGGTGCGGCCAAACTCCCGTTGAATCGATGGGTTGACGTGCTGCGTTTGATCGACACGACCCGTGATCGCGTCAACGGAACATGGACGCGGAACGGCACGGAACTCAGTTGCGCGTCCGGCTTCGCGAGCCGGATCGAACTGCCGATTGACGTTGATGGCGGCTACGACTTAGAAACCGAGGTAACTCGGACCGCAGGCACTGATCTTGTTGCCACGCTGATACCGGTCGGCGCTCACCGGTGCATGGTCGGCCTGAGTGGTTGGGAGGGTAGCGTTAGCGGCCTGATGAACTTGAATGGCCACGAAGCGAAAGATTCGGAGAACCCAATCGTGGTTCGGCCTGGGTCACTCGAAAACGGCCGCCGCTACCGGCTTTTGACGAGTGTTCGAATTCTGAAAAACGGCCGCGCGAGCATTGATGTTTCGCTCGATGGAAAGCAATACCTGCCTCATTGGGAAGGAGACCCCGCTGACCTGACTGAGAACGGGTATTGGGGGATGCCGCACCCGAACCGCCCCGGTCTCGGCGCGACGAACAGCGAGGTCACTTTTCATTCCGTTCGGCTGCGAGTGGTTTCAGGCAACGCGTCAGTGGACCCAGCCGTTGCCGAATCGCTCGTACCGCTATCCGTACCAACCCCGGCTGCCTCCGAAAAACCGACTGTTTCACAAGCATTTCTCCGCGGCCAATGGATCGACGTGCTCGGCACTGTCGATACCGCGAAAAACGCCCTCCAAGGAACCTGGTCACGCAGCGGCTCGGAAATCACTTGCGACGCGCAAGACAACGCGAAGATCGAGATTCCCGTCGTCGTCAGCGGCAGCTATGAATTGGAAACCGAATTCACCCGCACGGCCGGCGATGGCGACGTCAATACGATCTTTCCCGTCGGCTCGCATCAATGCTTGTTGCAAATCAGCGCCGACGGCGGCGGATCGAGCGGCATCAATTCGGTCGATGGGCGGAACTGCCAGGATCACGACAATCCGACGCACGTCGAGCCCGGCACGATTCTGTCCAACCATCGCTATCGGCTGTTGATCAAAGTGCAAGTGCCGCAGCCCGATCGCGCCAGCATCGACGTGGCCCTAGATGGAAAGCGATATTTGCCGCATTGGGAAGGAAACCCACAATCGCTCGGCCTCGATCAGCAGCGGTGGACGTTGCCGAACTTTCAGGAATTCGGCTTGGGTTTGTACAAAGACCACGTGACGTTTCATTCCGTGCGGCTCCGTGTTGGAAAAGGCGAAGCCGCGCCCGCCGCAGCGGCGCCGGCGATCGTAAAAACCGACCGTGTCGGTGGTGGCGGCGGCGGACCGTTCGCCGACATCGGCCCGAGCGGCTCGCTGCTGGTCGGAATGCACGTCGTTCACAATGGCGTAATCAATATCGTCACTCCCGTCTTTCGCACTGCCAAAGGCGATGTCCGCGGCCCGTCGCACGGCAGCAACGGCGGGACCAACGAAGAGGCGATTGCGAAACCGGGCTATGCCGTCGGCGGGATGACCATAAAATCAGGTAACTCCGTAGACGGCTTTCAATTGGTCTTCATGCGCATCCGCGGCCGCGGCCTCGACCCGAAAGATTCGTATCAAAGCCAATGGTTCGGCGGCCAAGGGGGCGAACGAGAAACCAAGCTCGGCGGCGACGGAAATCCCGTCTTGGGAATCTTCGGCGCAAACGGCACGAACATCGACGCAATCGGCCTGATCGTCGAAATGCCGCCCGCGACGACGGCGGGCAAATCGCCGTAACGGATTTGGCCGTGGCCGAATGCGATTGTTTGCCGCCGAATCGGCGGTGTTCGCAAGCAAATCACCGTGACCGCGAATTGTCTTTGCCCCAACGGGGCTGCGGCGTCTAGCCCAGCGTTGCCCGCCTCGGGCGGGCTACGCTGGGTTAACGGCCAAACGAAGGGTTTTACCCCAACGGGGTTCCGCCAATGTCGGCGTGGCGCGGGCGTGACCCCGTTGGGGTAAAAAACGATTGCTCGCAATCTCGTCCCAGGGTAGCCCGCCTTCGGCGTGCAACCCTGGGCTAGGGTGACGAAGCCCCGTTGGGGCAAATAAAGATCGACCGAGCACGAGCCACGTTGCGGTAACGGGCATGTTGCCAATGTTTCGGCCGGGCCGCCGGCGCACTATGATGGTCGCTGAGCCAAGGGCGAAATCTACCGGGGATTCACGGCCATGCGTGTAGCCGTTATTCATTCGCAGCCGCAGCCGCGTTCGCCGCTGGCACGAACAAAGCGCGGTTTTACGCTGGTCGAATTGCTGGTCGTCATCACGATCATCGGCATCTTGATTTCGCTGTTGCTGCCGGCGGTGCAGTCGGCTCGGGAAGCTGGCCGGAGGACGCAGTGCAGCAGTAACCTCAAGCAACTCGGCCTCGCCGCGCTGACTCATGCGTCGGCGTTCGGTTGGCTGCCGACGGGCGGTTGGGGATACGGTTGGAACGGCGATCCCAACAAGGGACATGGCTGGCAGCAGCCCGGCGGCTGGATCTTCAATGTCTTGCCGTATATCGATCAGCAGAGCCTCTACGGTTTGCAATCCGGCAAGAGCGGCGCCGCGTGGGCGACGGCCGCCGCAACGATGCTGGGCACGCCGCTCTCCGGGATCATCTGCCCGAGCCGCCGAACCGTGCAGACGTATCCGACCTATGAGACACAGGGCAGTTTTTCCAGCGATTCGGCATTTGCGTCGGGGCCGTGTCCGAGCAGCGTCGCCAAGAGCGACTATGCCGGCAACGGCGGCGACGTGGGGACGTACTCCGGACCGCCGATCGGTTTTTCTTCCGGACCCGGCGGCAGCAGCGGCGGACCGGTGAACTATCCCGCCGGCGTGTCGACCGCGGGACAGCATATCTGGCAGGCGATCGGCGCCGAAGCCACGGGCGTGATTTATTCCGCCAGTCAGGTCAGCCTCGAATCCGTGACCGACGGCGCCAGCAACACGTATCTGCTAGGCGAGAAATATCTCGACCCCGACGACTACGCAAACGGGGCCGATTTGGGCGACAATGAGAATGCCTACATGGGCGACAACGAGGACATCAGCCGTTGGGGCGGCGCCGGCGTCCGCCGCAGCAAGACACGCCCGGCTCGGCCCAGCGCGGCAACTTCGGCAGCGCTCATCCAGGCGGATTCGGCGTTGTGCTATGCGATGGCTCGGTGCGGGTGATCAGTTTCTCGATCGACCTGACGACGCACGGTCGCCTGGCCAACCGCAAGGATGGGCAACCGCTCGATGCGTCGAAATTCTAGCAGGATTTGGCTTCGCTCCTCGGCGTCGAATCGACAGGCCTCGGTTCCCCTCGGGAGTTTGTCGGCGCCTATTTCGCCGGCGCCTATTTCGCAGGCGCGTTTGTCGTTGCTTTCCAGCCGTCGGTGTGATTGACTTGAGCGGCGTAGTCGTTTGCTTGCTTGGCATCGTCGGTAGCCAAGGCACGGTCGTTCTGTTTGACCCATTGCCCGTTCACGTTCTTGTAGACCCAGACGGAGTATTTCCCTCCTAGCAAGCGACCGACCGCATCGAAATCGAGCTTGCCGTAGCCCCAACGAATATTGGGAACGGCGCCGGTGAATTCGTCGGTCGAGACGCACTTCGTCAGCGATTGTCTGATTTGAGCGAAGGTCAGCTTCGGACTTTTCTCGAGGAGCAGAGCGACGATTCCCGCCGCGTAGGGCGTGGCCGCGCTGGTGCCGTTGAAGGCGCGATAGCGGCCGGATGAATCGCGGGCAGCGTCCAAGGCCGGCAGATTCTGCGGCGCCGGCGCGCTCCACCATTGCCCCGGCGCGACGATTTCCGGCTTGACCGCACTGCCGACGCGCCAAAACCCGGGAGTGGAATAGGCGGACAACTCTCCGATGGTGATCGATCGGTCGGTCGCGGCCGAATCGCGGAGCGAAACCGTTTTCCCTTTGACATCGAGCAGGTTGTTCCAATTGTAACTGCCCACCGTAATCGCGTTGGCGCTGCATCCTGGCACATCCACCATGCGTTCGATCACTGCATTTTTGCTGGTAAACTGAGCCGCCGCGTCCAACAGATAAGCATCGGCCTGACAAGAACGTCCGGACTTCGAAATCAGCGTCGCACTCCCACTGCCGGCGGGCAGGCTTTGGAGGATCACGGCCTGTCCGGTCAATCCGTTCAAGGCCGCGATCGGAGTAGCCAACTTCATGCCGGCCCCGGGCGTCAGTTGAAAGTCGCTCGGATTGTTCACGTTCACGTAAATCTGCAACTCGGTTGCCGCCGGACAAGTCCAACTGAACTGGCCGGCAGCGGAAGTTCCGCTCAGAGTAACAGCGGCGTGCATGCGCTTCGTGCCATTGTTTCCGGCGGCGATGAGAATGGCCCGCCCGGGACGATCCAGTGAAAAGCGCGCGTCGATTTGCCGTTCCAAAATCGAAGAGCCGTCGTGTCCGCAATTGAAGCCGCCGAAGCTGCAGGAAACGACCATCGGCGCCGCGCCGGCCACCTTCTCCAGCCAATCGAAGATCGCGCCGCTGAGGTACTCGGAGACCATTCTTTCGTTCGCGTCGCCGATTCGCACGATCACGAGGTCGGCGGCGGGCGCAACGCCGAGATACTGCTGCCGCAGCGCGTTGCCGTTGCCGGCCGCGATGCCGGCGCAAGCCGTGCCGTGGCCATTGAAGTCGGTTTGGGTGATCCGTGGTTTGGCGGCCCGGAGATCGGCCGTCAATTCGTCGCGGCTGTAAATCGTGCCGATCGACGACCCGTCGGGAAACGATACCGGCGCACGCGAACCGACCTTGTCCGCCGCGTTGTAGTCGTGCAGCGTGTCCCAGAAATAGCGGACTCGCGAAGTTGGAGTGCCTGCCGCGTCGTACGTGATGAAGTCGGGATGGTGGAAATCGATCCCCGTGTCGAGAACCGCCACGACGACTCCCTTGCCGGTTAGCCCGCCATAACCCCCTTCGACGACCGACTCGGAAGCGCCGCGCGTGATTGCGGATTCGGTCTTAATCACTGCGGGCGGAGCGACCGACGCATCGGCTAGTTCCGACCAGCGTAGGCCCCGAACCGCCTTGAGAGCGGCAATGGTCTTTTGATCGGTCGGCGAGAATAGGACGTCGGCAAACCGATCGTAGCGACTAAGAGCCTATCCGATTACTGTACAAACGACTACTGGCACGCGAATTGCAATTTGAGGAGGCAGTTTTCCTCATTTCGCATGGAGGTGTGCCAATGGCCACGGTTTCTGCCTCACAGTTTCACCAAATTCCCGATGCCCTCTGGGAATGCATTGATCTGCTTTTACCAATTTACAAACGGAGCCCCAAAGGCGGACGTCCCCGGTTAAATCTGCGGAAAGTGGTGAATGGGATTTTGTATGTTCTGCGAACCGGCTGTCAGTGGAAGGCGATGCCCAAGCAGTTCGGCTCTGGCAGCGCAATCCACGCCTACTTTCAGGAATGGGTGAAGCTCGGCGTGTTTGAGGAGCTGTGGCGTCTCGCGTTGGAAGAATACGACGACCTGAAGGGAATCGACTGGAAGTGGCAGAGCCTGGACGGGGCGATGAACAAATCGCCGCTGGGTGGGGAAAAAAACCGGGAAAAACCCGACCGATCGTGGCAAACTCGGCGTCAAGCGTTCTGTGTTGATCGACGGTCGGGGCGTGCCGATCGGTGTGGCGGTGGACGGCGCCAATGTGCATGACCAGAAACTTTTGGCCGCCACGCTCGACGACATCCCGGTCCATCGCCCGAAACCCACGCGAAACAAGCCCCAGCATCTCTGCCTCGACAAAGGCTATGTCGGCAAGCCCTGCGAACAAGCGGCTCTCCGCCGCGACTACATCCCCCATCTCCCACTCAAAGGCACAGAAACGGCAAAGCCGAAACGCCGTCGCCACAAGGCGCACCGTTGGAAAGTTGAGCGCCACCCTCTCCTGGCTTAACCGGGCGCGACGACTGCTGATACGGTGGGAGAAGAAAGTCGCAAATTACGTCGGCTTCTTGCATCTTCAGTTCGCTATCGTTGCGTTGCGGACAGCGGGGGTTTTCGGATAGGCACTAAGGAAATCGACCCCGTCCAATTTGTAGGCGTTGCAGAGCGCCGCATTTTGGAATTCCCACCGCATCGCGCGGTACGATTGGCCGCCGCCGTTCACGGCCGGGGTCGCCGCCTGCGCCGGGGCTTGCGGAGCCCCGCCGGCTGGAGCGGCGCTCTTCCCTTGGATAACCGCCCAATCACCGGGGAGAACAGGAAGGCCGGACGCGTAAGACTCCGTGTCAATTGGTTGGCCGGTCAACGGTACAGCCGCGCCGAGGTTGTTGCAAATCGCGGTCCCGAAGCAGACCCCGATCACCAGGGCTGCAACGGACGCTCGTGTCACGTTTTGGTGCATCATCGACGTGCCTTCGAATTGCGTCAAACGGCTCCGCAAACAGAAGGGAAAAGATTCTCCCGAATGGTCGGACAAGCGCAACTTAGTGTATCATGCACGTCAATACCGTGTGAAATAGTGATAGTTCACGGTCGGTTCGAATTTTTCGCCCGGCTTGAGCTTCGTTTTCCACGTCACCGTCGAGCTGTTGTTGACCGCCGGCTGGCCGTTGTATTGCACCCAGTCGGCGGGATCGAAAGCGCCCGACGTCAACTCGCCGTCGAGCGACGCCTTGTCGACCTTGCCGCCGACGCGCAGCGTCACTTCCGCTTCGATGTCGATCGCCTTGTTGTTGCACAGGTCGAGCTTCATTTCCTTGTCGATCCGGGCGTAGTTGTATCCGTCCCATTGAAGGCTCTTGAGCTCGCGGCCGACTTCCTTTTCGGTGAGGCTGCCGCGCGTATCGACCGAGACGGTCACGGGCACGCGCACTTCTTCCTTCGGCGGCGTGTAGGTGAGCAGCTCCTGGGCGAGCGGCTGGTTGCCTTGCATGATCATCGCGGCCCCGGTCGTCCAGGGGAGCTTCGTCGTGTTGGTGAGCACGATCTGATGCCAGACTTCGTTCTTCGAGAGCGTCAGCGGCGACTTCCGCCCCCAGGGTTGCGAATCGACCCGGCCATCATGCCGCCGCCGGGCACGGCGTCGTTGTCGTGCTTCGTGATCCGCACTTCCCAAGTGTACAGATCGCGATACGGCACTTCCGCCGTGAAGATCGGCACGGCCATGCGGTCGCTCTTGCCGAGCGTGATTTTCGGCAAGTTGTAGACGAACAGGTCCTGCGCGCCGCCGGCCGTGAGCTCGTTCGGCAGATTGACCGCGCCTTGCGCTCCGGCTTCCGCCTGTGCTTGATCGCGGCGAAATTCACTCGACCGTTGCGAATACATGCTGTTGGAAAACGCATTGTTCATGTTGCCCATCAGATCGGGCGCGGCTTCGGCCAACGCATTGCGCAGCGTGGCCTCGAGCACCATCGGGCTGGGCGTGCCGCGAAAGCGAAAATTCGGCACGCCGACGACGATATCGACCGGCACGTCGCTCAAATCCTCGGCCTCGTTGAGCAGTTCCGCTTGCAGCGACACGGCCGCCGTCTTCTTCTCCTTCTGATCGTTCAGCGACACGCGATACGTCGGAATCCAGCGAATGCCCGGGCGGAAATACATGATCGACACAGCCCGTTTCTTCTCGCTCGCGTCGAATTTGAAGCTCAGTCGCTTCGTTTTCTTCGACGTGGTGAGCGTCTTGCCGATCGTCGTCTTCATGTCCTTGACCAGCACTGACCGCACTTGCGCCACGGGCAGCAGCACGTCTCCCTCGTCGGTCCGCAAAACAAAGTTCGAGCCGTTGATCGTCGTCAGCGTATGTTCGCTGGTCGGAAGGGCTGCAACGATCCTCGACGAGCTCAACATACCGGAGCTCGACAATGCCAGCCCGGTTACGCGCGGTCTTCGGCTTCTCGGAAAGGGGCAAGATATCGAGCGCCTCCAACTGCGCCGCCGCGACCGGCGCTTCGGTCTTTTCGGCGAGCACATCCAGAATCACGCCGTTGTAGATTGTCTTGTCTTGCAGCTCGATTTTGGCCTTGGCCCCTTTGTTGGCCAGCAGAATCTCGATGACTTGAGTGCAAGGAAGCTGCTTGGCGTCGGAATCCTTGGTCGATTTCCAGCCGGCGAGCATGGAAACGATTCGCCCTTCTTCCGGCACGGCCCAAAACGATCCCAACACGGCCGCGTCGGGCACGTCGTCGGTAAACACCTCGCCGCTCTTGTCGGTTGTGGCCGTGCCGCGCTTGATGACCAGCGAAAACCCGTCCTTGAAAACAATCACCCGCTCCATCTTCAATTCAAGCTCGCTGGCATCCTTGGCGGAGCCAACCGCGGGCGCGATGAAAGAAGCAGCAAAACCGACGGCAAGCAGAACGCAGAATTGGCGAAGCACGGGAGCCTCCGAGGTTCGAGAGTAAGAGGTGCGCGACCCCGGCTATCATACTTGCTACGCGCGGCCGCCGCTGTAACGGAACGGTAACTTACGTAGCAGGCACTCTCCGAGTGCCGTCCGCTGCTGTAGGTGAATGGGTAGCGAACACACTCCGCTGTGCCGTCCGCCGTCGCTCGGCTACGGCACTCGGAGAGTGCCTGCTACATTGGCCGTTGCTGGACAACATCGATGCACGGCGCGATAATCCCGGCATTGGCTCGCGGTTGATGTTTTCACCGGCCATACGGCGGAATTCGCGGAATATAATTATGGACAAAGCGGCTCGATTGTCGAACGTTTCCCGTCGCTGGAAACTTGTAATCGCTCTCGCTGCGGGACTGTTACTGCTGCCGGCCGCACCGATCGCGGCCAGCAATCCGCCTGCGCCGGCGCTCCGCCGAATTTGGCCCCGTTTCCTGGCGCGCCGTTTCCGCCACCACCGCACTTTGCACCTCAGCGGCCGATCGGGCCGAACAATGCGCCAAACTTCGGAGCGCAAGGTCTTAACGCGCCGCCGCTGCAACCGCCCGCGGCCGGAAATCCCGGCGCAGCAAAACCCGCCGGCGCCAAGCCCGGCATCTTTGGCGGCGCCGCCAGCGGCGCGCTCATCGGCGGGATCGCCGGCGGAATCGCCGGCGCCTTGTTGGGCTTGGTGCTGTGGGCACTGCGAAAATCGTCCAACGTCCCGATCAAGATCGACCCATCCACCGGCGGCGTCGTCGCCGAATATGCGCCGGGATTGCGTTACCTGATGTACGCCTTCAGCGCGTTCACGCCGACCGTGTTGCTGATCGTGGGAATCTGCATGACCCCTCCGCATCCAGGCGCCTGGGCCATCGTCGGCTTTTTCGTTCTGCTATTCGCCGCTCTCGGCGGCGCCGTCTCATGGGGCCTGGCCCGCGCTCGCGCAATTGCCACCGACCGCGGGATCATTTCGTCGTCCGGTTTTCGCCGTCAGCGGTCGATGCTGTGGTCGGAAGTCGGCGAAGTGAGCTACCTGAAATCCGACGCCGCTCTCGTCTTCAAAAGCACGGCGCCAAACGGCCGCCCCATCAAGCTCGGCCTAATGATGGCCGGGCTGAAACCCTTCACGGAGCAAATGCGCAAACACGTCCCGCCCGATCGCTACGCGAAAGCTTCGGAAGCCATCCAGCGAATCGACCAACTAACCGCCGGCGCCGCGATTCCGTTCATGGGCCTCGGCGCCAAGCCGGCGGCGAAGCCGAAGGCGGCCGCACGGGCGTGACGTGCGATTGTTTTCCGATTCTTTATTGATCCGCATGGTTTATTTTCGAAAACCTGCCGCTGCTCCCCCCGCTGCTGCCGATGCGGATTATTCGTTGCGTGCATTGTAGCCGCAAATTATCATACTTCTGCCCGGTCAACGGCCGGAGTCGTCGTCAACTGCGGAACGCCGGGCGCGGGCGAGAATCGAGAGGGCCTTATGTCCGATCGCGCACAGAGACGATTCAAGAACTGCTGCCTTCGGCGACTTGTGCTCCTTGCGGCGTGCTTTCTTGCCGTCGGTCTGTTCGCGACCGCCGCGCCAGCCAGCACCTGGATCGATGCGACCAGCGGAGGGGTTTGGACCGCCGGCGGCAACTGGTCGGGCGGCGTCCCGAACTCGACCGACGCCATCGCCGATTTCAGCACGCTGAATATCACGGCCGACAACGTGGTGCACCTGAATGCCTCTGAAACCGTGGGCAGTCTTTTGTTCGGCGACACGACCGCCAGCAACAACTGGGTCCTCGACAACAATGGAAATGCGGGCAATACTCTCACGCTCGGCGTTTCGTCCGGCATGCCGACAATCACCGTCAACAACCAGCAAGTGACGATCACGGCGGCGATCGGCGGCACGCAGGGCTTTACCGATGCCGGCGCCGGCGCGCTGGTGCTCGCCGGCGCAAACACCTACACCGGAACCACGACCATCAACAGCAATAGCACGCTGGCCGCTTTCTGGAGCGCCGGCGGCGCCTTCGGCGTGTTTCCTTCGGGCGGCTCGATCGTCGACAACGGCGCTCTGATTTTGAGCCGAAATAACAGTGACTCGCAATTCATGAGTATCATTACCGGTTCGGGCACAACAACAATCATGGGCGACGGCGGCTATCTTAATTTGGGAAACGGCGGCGACGGTATTGCCCGGCTGTCGCCCCAAAGCGATTTGACGCTCAACATCGGCCTGAATCTTTTCAAGAATGCGCAAACGATCGGCGCGCTCAGCGGCAACGGCACGATCACCAGCAACTCGTCCCTCGGCGGCAGCGTCGCGCTTAAGATCGGTAACAACGGCCATGGCGGCACGTTCAGCGGCGTGATCGACAACGCCGGCAGCGAATCGATCGCGGTCACCAAGCTCGGCGGCGGCACGCAAATCTTCACCGGCGCCAATACGTACACCGGTGGCACGACCATCAGCGCCGGCACGCTCCAGCTTGGCGACGGCACGACCAGCAACGGCTCGATCGTCGGAAACGTCGCCGATAGCGCCACGCTGGCTTTTGCGAATCCCAATTCCCAGATTTACGCCGGCAATATCAGCGGCTCCGGCAGCGTCTCGAAGTCCGCCGCGGGAACGCTGAGCCTCAGCGGCGACCAGACATTCGCGGGCTCGCTCAGCGTCACCAACGGCACCGTGCTCGTGACTTCCACGGGCAGCGTCTCCGGGGTCGGCAGCATCGGCGTCGGCACGACGGGCACAGTCGGACAGAGCGCTATCCTCAGACTCGACTCCACCGCCGCGGTGACTCAAAGCGGCGCCGCCACCGTCACGGTCGGCGCCGCCTCCGGTTCCATCGGCACGCTCAACATCGGCACGGTGTCGGCCGGATCGGTTTTTACCACGGGCACGGGCACGTTGACGATCAACGCGACGGGCGCTGTGAATGTCGGCGCCGGCGCATTCGGTGGCACACTCAATGCCCACGGCAATGTCACGGTCAATGGCGGCAAACTTTCCGTCGCCACCAATGGCACATTCGCTTTGGGAACCGGAAAGACGCTCACGATTCAAAGCGGCGGATCGGCATCGATCGTTCCTGACTACGACGCCGGGACGAGCACAGATTACATTGTCACCGGCCAAGGCTCCTCGCTCGCCGCGAGCGGCCTATTCTTTTTGGACGGCGGCGATCAACTCAACGTGCAGTCCGGGGCCGGGGCAACGTTTAATGTTCTTTATGCCGGCAACGATTCAGGCTCGGGAACAATCAACGTCGGCGGCGCCGGCTCCTCACTCACGGCCTCGCTCATCTGGTGCGGCATTGCGAGCACCGGCACGATCAATGTGACCGCCGGTGGATCGCTGACCACCAGCGGTGCCCTGAACCTCAACGCCGGCACGGTGAACGTCAACGGCGGCGCAGCTATTTTTCCCACCATCAACTTCGAAGGCGCCACGCTCAATTTCATCGCCGGGTCGCTCACCACGAACCAAAATCTTGAAGTCGCCTCCTCCGGCCTGGTGCTCCATAATGGAACGTTCAACTCCGGAGTAATCAATGCCAGCCCGGATTTGAATACCTCGCAGCAATTCACCACCGCCGGATCGACGACGATCGACCTAGGGCAAACCTTGACGCTCGACGGCGGCAAGCTCTCGACCGGATCGCTGGTCATCAATGGCGCTCTGGCCTTCAACAGCGGCACGCTTGCCATCACCGGCGCCGGCGGTTTGACCGTCGGCAGCGGCGGACTCTTTGGCTCGAACCTCACGATCGCCGCCGGGCAAACGCTCAACATCACCCAAACGGCGACCGTCAACGCCGGCTCGACGCTGAACGTCAGCGGCGGCAGTTTCACCGCCGGGCCCTTCGTCAACAACGGCCGCACGCTCGACGGCGGCGCGATGGTCGTCTCAAGCCTCGGCAACAACGCCGGCAGTTACTTTTTCGTCGGTCAAAATCTCATTGCCACGATCAACGGCGCCGCGGCCAATGCCGGCGAAATCCAACTCGGCGGCGCCGACGCCACCCTCGCCGGCGCCGGCTCGCTCACCAACACCGGCTTGATCCACGGCGACGGGCACCTGGCCATCAACATGACGAACGCCGCGGGCGGCACGATTCGCGTCGAAAACGGATCCGTTGTGAATTTCGATGGCTCGACGACTGCGAACGCGGGCAATGTCAGCCTTTTGGGAGGCGCGGCGACCTTCGCCAAAGCTTTCACCAACGGCGCGACCGGCACGATCACCGGCCACGGCGGCCTGATCTATAACGCCGGTTTCACCAATTTGGGCTCGATGCAACTCTCCAGCGGCGGAACCGATATCTACGGCTCGGTCACCAATTCCGGCGCCGGGTCGATCATTACCGGATCGGGCAGCATCACCACCTTTTACAACGACGTGACCCACAGCGGCGCGCAAATTCGCACCGCCGCTGGTGGCTTCACGGTCTTCTTCGGCAATGTCACTGGGGCCGGCCCGTTCAACGGGCAGGGAACCGTCGACTTCGAAGGAACCTATCTGCCCGGCGGCATGGGCGCCAACGTCAGCTTCGCCAGCAATGTCGCGCTGGGCAATAGCGGTTCGATCGTCGTGAACCAAGGCGGCGTAACGGAAATTGACGGCGCCCCGACGTTCTACGGCGGCAGTTCGATCCAGGTCGCCAACGGCACGCTGCGATTCGTCAATTCCGCCCCCGCGACGGTCGAGTCGGGCGTCACGGCAACGGTTTCCAGCGGCGCGACGCTCGAACTGGACGGCACCGTTTCGGCGCTGTCGGATGCCAGCTTGTCGGGCGGCGGCAATCCGTCAAGCGGCGCCGGCCGCGTCAACATCACCAACAACAGCGCCGCCGGCCTCCTCGTTACCGGCACGAATCAACAAGTCGGCGCCGTCGAAGGTTCCGGCGTCACCCAACTTGCAGCCGGCAGCGATTTGACCGTCAACCGCATTGAACAATCTTCACTCCTAATCGGCGCCGGCGCCACGCTAACGATCGCCCCCAGCAACTCCAGCGGTCCCTCACTCGACCTCTCGCCGATCACCGCATCGACTTCGCCCGATCTAGCAAACCAACTATCGAGTCTTGAGGCCGCCCTCGGCGAGCGAAACTTCGATTTGTTGGTTGACCCAAGCGGCGCCTCTCTCGCCGCCGCCGGTTCAGCATTCCCGCTCTCCAGCGGTTGGTCCCTTGGCGCAACCGCCGGAAGCGCGGCATCGATGCCGGCCGTTCCCGAGCCATCGACCCTTTGCCTAACGTTCGCAGCACTAATCGGCTTCATCGCCGCCGGTCGTGGCAGTCGCCAATTTTGCTTGAGCCAGTATCTGTTCCGCGGGAACTATAATAGAGATAGAGGTACGATCGACCTTAAGAGGCGGGATCGAACCCGAACACTCGTAGTTCTTGGCGGCAGCGGCAGGCCCTCGCGATGCGCGCGGCCCACGCGATAGCCTCTTCGCGAGAGGGTAGTTCGAGTACGGTGAAGCCGCCATTGAGCGGAGGCGCCCACGAGTATCCACTTGCGGAGAACGTGCCATCGGCGGAGACGAGCACCGGCGGGACCGCTTCGTCGATACCGCCGCCAAACACATAGACGCCGGCGGCTTTTGCTTCGTCGATTACCGCGTGTGCGTCGCGACCAACTGCCTCCCGTTCGCCATCGGGTACGACCACCGCCGCGCTTGGAAATGAGATTAAGTATTTCGCCATAGAAACAACTGGCGCACGGTTGTGCAGAACATATACCCCACGGGGAGTCGAACACTCGCAAGATTCCTCGGGAAAAACCGCGTTTTCCAAAACCGACGACGCAGAATCCGACGCGCACCGCCAAAAACCCATCTTAGCGACCGCTCCGCCGGAACTCAAACCCTCCACGTCTAACGGTCGCACGGCGCCGCTCGCCGGCGCTCTGGCCCGCTGCAAATGTCGCAGCGGACAGCAGACGCTTGCACCCGCCAGCACTGACGGCCTCTCCCCGTCGCTACGCTACGTCGCCCAGTTTTGGGACGAACTGCCACCGCACGTCCGCGAGACGATTGTCGTCTTGGTCGATTCGGTCCGAAGTCGCCAACCGGTGATGGGAGGGCAGTCATGACCACTCCCGCAACCACGACGCAGGATTGTGCCAGCGCTGCTTCCGGTTTGGCCCAGCTTCTGTACGACCTTCCCCAGGGGCGGCGCGGTGCCTTGCTCCAAATCGTCGCCACGTTCGAGCCGAGCCCAACAGTCGAAGAGTCGTTCGAGCTTGGACCTTTGCGGGCTGCCTTTGCAAATTATTGGGAATCGTTCACCGGCAAGCCGGTTCCCATTTCGAGCTTGCGGCTGATCCTCTGGTCCCCGGTTCGCGCGGAAACCGCTTGGGCATTCCACCGGTTCGTGACGACGAGGACCGCCGCGGACATTGATTCAATCTTGCCAGAGCTTTTCGGCCACCTCGTTGAGAGGATCGAACAAGTTTGGAACGCCGTCACAGGCGACGGATGGCTCCGGCAGTTCAGCATTCCAGGTCGGACCACCCGTCAGCGACAAAGTTGTGGCTAGCAATCCGAACTCTTCTCCGGTCAACGGTCAAGACAAGCCCGTCACGCCAGCCAAAGAGTCCAAACGTGCCTCGGCACGTCGCGGCAAGGCGAAGTCTGGTCAACGCTCGGCGAAAGGGCCTTCCAGACGCGCTCGCAAGACCCAGGCTTAACTCAATGAGGCTGTCTCAAATGAATCCGACCTCCAACAGCCCCGATATTTTCAAACTGGACAGGTCGATCCTCGTCGAATTCCTGCTGGCGGTTCCGCCAGCCCAACGGGCGATCATCGTCCAGGCTGTCGCCGCGTTTCGCCCCAGCCGGACGCTAGACGACAGTTTCGATCTGGGGCCGTGGCGGGCGGCGTTCGCCGATTATTGGGAGAAATTAACCGGCGGCCCGGTGCCGATCGTGGCTCTGCGGGTCGCTTTGGAGCCGCCGGTCCTCATCGAAACCATCCTGGAATTCGGACGGCTAACATTGGTCGAGACTCCGGCCGAAATCGACGACGCGCTCCGGAAGATTGTCGGGCATTTGCAACTGAAGGTACGTGAGGTCTTACCGTCCCCACAGCAACGCCTGTTTGACGATCTCACGGACTTGCCTGTCGTCACTGTCCCCAAGCTGCCTGTCGGTGAGTCGGTTCACAACTTGACTCAGCTCGTGCAGGCCGGACGACGGTTTTCGACCGTCTATGCCGACCCGCCCTGGGCCTACGACAACGAGGCGTCGAGAGCCGCGGCCGTCAACCATTACCCGACGATGGCCCTGAAGGAAATCTGTACGGAGCCGGTACGCGAGCTGGTCGCCGAAAACGCCCACCTGCACCTCTGGACCACGAACGGATTCCTCAACGACGCTTTCCGAGTCATCGACGCTTGGGGATTCCAATTCAAGTCGTGTCTTGTCTGGGTCAAAGACGAGATCGGCATGGGGAATTATTGGCGGGTTTCTCATGAGTTCCTGCTGCTGGGCGTTCGCGGAAGTCTGACATTTCGCGATCGGTCGTTGCCGAGTTGGATTCGGGCGCCACGGACCGTGCATAGCCGGAAACCTGGCATTGTCCGCAATCTGATTGAGCGCGTCAGCCCGGGACCGTTTCTCGAACTCTACGGCCGGGAGGAATTGCCCGAGTCGGCCTGGACCGTTTACGGGAACCAGGTGGAACGGCGACTGTTTTGAGGGCTGAAGCTTGGCGATCCTGCCGGCCGCGAAGGGCGTCATTGAGTCCCTGATTATTTCAGAGCACATTCCGGAGCGAATGCTCCATATCCGTATTGGGCTGGTGGTGCAGCTCAGTTTTTTTCAGTCGATGCGTTGGTTTGCCCGGCGGCGGCGGCGGGCGCTCACTTCATTTCAGAAAGGATGGTCGATTATGGCAACTGCAACTGATGAACGGGAAAGCAAAGCCAAGGCTCCCAGCCACAAAATCCGCGTCGGCTCAACCGTCGCGACGATCTGGCTGCACGAGTCGGACAATGGCCGCACGTTCTACAACACCAGTGTCGTTCGGGTCTACAAGAACGACCGCGATGAGTACGTCGATTCCAACAACTACTTGGAGAACCAGCTTCTGGAACTCGCCAAGGCGGCTGATTTGGCTCACTCCTGGATCATCCAGAAACATGCCGAGGAGCGAGCCGAGCGACGAGGTTGATTTGGTCGAACTGCACCACCACGCCCATTTTCTATTGAGGTTCAGAATCATGCAACACGTTAATTCCAAACCGCAGGCCGCGCCAGAGCGACCTTCTGATGTGACCGATTCCGGACAACCGGCCGGGCCGGATACGGGTTCCTCTTCTCTATTCAACCGGGGGGAGGGGAGGCAGCCGATCGACTATTCGGAATTGAAGCGGCGGATCACGATCAGGCAGGTGCTCAACCTGCTCGGCTGGCACGCGGTCACCCACTACGATCCGCAACTGCGGGGACCGTGCCCAATTCACGGGAGCAGCGACGAGGCAAGTCGGTGTTTCGCGGTCAACACGAAGAAGAATGTCTTCCACTGTTTCAAGGCCGTGTGCGGGGCCAAAGGAAACCAGCTCGATCTCTTCATGTTGGCCACCGGCCTGCCGGCCCTGGAAGCGGCCCACCAGCTTTGCGAGCGACTCGGCGTGCCGGCGCCGGTGCTTCTGCCGGTGAGGAAGCCAGAGAAGAGGAACCCGTGATAAATCGCTGGTATCACGTCTGTATTCGCTGCGATTCAAAATGGTTTGAGGACCGGCGGCAGTCGAATTGCCCCCGCTGCTGCATGCGCTCCGAAAGTCGGGAACGGTTGATTCCGCCGTGGTTGCAACGTGCGGAGAAATCATCGCCCGTCCGGCAATCACGTTGATCCGCATAACTTTGAGTCGATCTACATTATCGCCAAGCGACTGTCATCTCCTCTGCTTGCCTGGACGACCGCCAGAACTTGATCGTCCGAAAAAGGACACGCCTGCCAAACGCTCGCCGCGCGGTTCAACTCGCCGCGAGTTTCTTAAGAATTCCGCCCGTGATAGCCTCGACTTGGGGCCGTCCTTCATTGCCGGCGAGCGGCCGAGTTCTCTTCACTCTTTCTATCTGGGCAGTTTGTTCTCGCTGACCGTCTCTCGGTTTGCCGTGCGTGGCAGACCTCTGAGGCCGGTGGCGTGTGCATTGGTTTTGGCTTTTGGTTTTCGGACTATCCAGAAAGGAAGGGCGTTATGGACTTGAAATTATCACGAACGGGAGATGCGTCATGACTTCACTTCGACCGCGGGCCACGATGGATGATTTGCTGGCCGCACTCGATTCCATGACGGACCAGATCAAGGTCTTGGTCTCGGCAGTTGATGATTTGCGATGTGAAATCGAATGGCAGGCCCGAAACGTAACAATTGCGGAGTCGCCGACTGCTTCCGCTTCGCCTGAAATCGACGACGGCGTCAAGGAATTAGGGGAGCCGCCAGCACTCTCGGCGCCGACCGAGGTGCCCGACGATTCGCTGCTTTCGGCAGCCGGACGGCTCGGAGCCTTTGAACGGGCGTGTTCGCAAGGCCCACGCACTCCGTGGTCCGACGAATGGGCCACGGGCGACGACTTTGAGATTCCTGCCGGCCGTTTGGTTTCAGTCGGCGCCGATTTGTGGAGCGCAGTGCTGGACATCCGCCCGGCCCACGTGATCGGCGAAGGCTGTTGCTGCGAAAAAGAAATCGGCGAGCCATTTCTCCTGGCGTGGCGAAGCGGCGACGAGTTCATGCTCCGCGAATTGACCGACGGCGAGGCCCGCAAGTTGCAAGAGCTTTGCTTGGCCAGCCAAGCGGAAAAAGCGGCACGGCGAGACCGCCAAGTCTACCGGGCAACTGCCGAAACCCAACTCGGATTGTTTTGAGATTGCTCAGATCTACATGAGGTTCGACCAGCACACGCTCGCCGGCCTCGTGACTCTGTCCAACTACCGGGCCACGACGTCCTGACCGCAAGACCTGTTGCGGGCATCTGACAAGGCTGAAAGCGCCAGCCCTCGCGACCTTTCCATAATTTTCTCTGTTCGGTGGATGGGACCGACATGCCGAACGACATCGATAGGATCCGATGGTCTCACCTCACCTGGATCGGCACTTCGATCACTGGGATAAGGGGCTGCAATTGGGTGCGGTATCTTTGTACGATGCGATTGTAGAGGTTGGCGATTTTCGGAGCAGATACGGTGATAATCAGCGCGTAGCGGATCTTCTCGGTGCCTCGGGATGACCGACCAGATTGCCGCACCTGGTAATGCACGTCGAAAAACGGATCTTTCAGCGATGCGGCTTGAAATCTCTTGATGCGATGCAGGGTGGTTTCCCACTTGTGAGCATCATGCCGAAGTTCCTTCTCAGTGTCGTAGTCGCTGCGACGAAAAAAGGAGCTGGTCTTCGGATGTGTGGCATCTTCGTCGAACTTGTCAGCATGCGGTCGGAACGTAATGTCGAGTCCGCCGCGGGTGTAATTGCTCGGATCCTGGGGGTCGGTCTCGCATGCGAAGCAAAACGTTGCAGCGATCGAAACCATGCCCTGAAGGGGACCGCTGGGAAGCGGGATCGGCGTGCGAAGATACTGGGCCGGCGTCAGCTCTCCCTGGTAGACGACTCTCGCAACCCCTTCAGGGCAGATGACGAAATCCTCAAGGCGCTCCGGCAATCTTCCCCAGCCAATCTCCCGTGCAGGGATTTTCTTAGCGGGCTCCGCACAGTGGACAAGCAACGCCTTGATTGCCAGTGTGGAAAGCAGAGAACCGAAGTGAGCACGAATGCCCATTCCCATGCGGAGCGCATAGGGTGACGCGAAGCTGGTGCCACAAAGAGGCACGGCAATACCGAGAGACTGGTCAAAGGCATAGAACGGCTCGTCATTACTGCCGCCAAACGCCACGAAGTCAGGCTTGATCAGCCCGGGACTTCGCCCCGGCCCAATACAGCTATAACTTGCGCGCTCCCAGACCTTGGTCTTGCTGTTGGCAGCCCCGACCGCCAGGGAATTCACCGAGTCGGAAGGCACCCGAACACGCGCGTTACCGGACGCCCAATCCTGCTCCCCATCGTTACCAACGGCAACCGTGGTTAGCGTTTCTCCGTCTGAAAACAACTCGTCGAGGACGGCGGTCCATGCATGCACATCGTGGTCTTCGACAGGCAGGGCTGGGCCGATGCTGAGATTCACGAACGAGTACTTGCGCGACTGGAGGACATCGCGAATACGGTTCAGAGTGTCGTAGAGTTCATAGGGATCCTTCTCGCTCCTGTCATCCAGGACACGATAGTGGTCAACCAGGCCGTAAGGGCGCCGCACTGGTTCGTCTTTTCTAAGCGGCCCAAACAACGCTGCGGAGGTAACGGCGGTGCCGTGGTCAAGATATTCGCGCACGGCCGTCCCAATTCCAGATGGTTCGAAGCGCCCGACAAATGGCTTGAGCGCTGTATTGGCGGGTAGGCCTCCATCGAAGACGGCTGCCCGCAACTGCTTGTCGAGGGGAGCTTCTTTCGGAAACTCGATATGGAACTGCCGCGTCTTGGCAGTCGAACGAATCAATGGCTGAAGTGGACGAAGGCCGGGCATCTCGCGGGCGGTGCGGAGAAACGCGAATTTGCTAACCTCAGGCAAGAGCTTGCGCACCGTGCGCATGGGCAGAAAGCAAAGGCCGCCTACTTCGAACCGACGGTCGAGATCGGGTTTCAAATCAAGTGATCGGGCGTATGCCTCGAACGCCTCAAGAATCCGGCGAGGATTGGGCACGCCTGTCGTGTGCAGCACGATTTCAAGCAAAGGTTCCCGTTCGGTGACGGGATGCAGGCGATCCTCGGAGCGAAGTGGACGAATGGCCTCAATTTCGAACAACTGATTCGCTCCCGATTGGGAGTCTGTCCACCGCGGCAGATCCTTCGCAAGCGTCGAGAAATCGCCGCGCCTGCCAGCCACAAACAACTGTGTGGTCTGAACTTCTTCCGGCTCCTTTTTCTTCTTCCACTTTGCAGGCTGCACGCGGCCCGGCCGAGAACCGATCGACTCCAGGCGAGCTTCGCGAAGCAGGGTTGCCGGAAAATAGCTCTTCGCGGTGTACTCAGGATGCATGGTGATCAGCCCGACAGCGTAGTCGTCCGGGCACGCTGCATCAGGGAGTTGAGCCAATTCCTGCGCCGTCTGAGCGATCTGCGGACCAAGACGCGCTTTCGATTCGCTAAAGGAATAGGGCGCAGGGCCGGGAATGACCGGCCTCTCGATGGAAATGCCCGCCGTCAGCCGATGTCCATTACCGAGCAAAAAGTTCAGGTGCTGAGCCATCGATCCCTACCTCGCAATGTCCTCGGTGTCATGCACATTCGACTTTCGAATGGTATCGCGACTGAGCCCGGTCAGTTCACTAATCTGCCTTTGCGACACGCCGGCCGCCGCGAGGTTAAGTGCAATCTGCTTTTTTGTCGCTTTCGATTGTCGACTGATCTGAGCGCGGAAGATTTGGGGAAACAATTCATCCGGATTCATACCATGCACGATCGCCCGCCGCCGCACGCTTTTCAACTCGCGCTCGATATCGCTGAAAGAGCATCCTTGCATCAGTGCAGAAAAGGCGCGAAGCCACTCTTCAGCGACGTCCGATGTTCCGAGGAAGGCCCGCACCGCCTGCTCGACACCCTCCTGGTCAGGAAGCGGAAAATCGACCTGCATCTCAAAGCGCCGCCAAGCGGCGGGGTCGAGCAGTTCTGGATGATTGCTCGCGGCGACCAGCAGCCCACCTTCAGGCCAGTCATCAATCTCCTGGAGGAGCACGGTGACGAGGCGCTTCAGTTCGCCGACCTCCTGTGCGTCATCACGTCGTTTCGCGATCGCGTCGAGCTCGTCGAGGAGCAGCACGCACTGAACTCCCTTGGCATAGTCGAGTACATGCCGAACATTAGCTCCAGTTCGCCCGAGAAAGCTGCTCATCACGGCCGAAAGGTCAAGTGTCAAGAGTGGGCGCTGGAGTTGCTGAGCCAGCCACCGCGCCGCTAGGGTCTTTCCAACCCCCGGCGCCAGTGAAGAGCGCTGTGCGGGTGGGTGACAAGCCACTCTTTTGCAAGTCGGTCGCACGAAGGTGTTCAGTCACGATCTGCGTTAGCGCGGCCCGAACCGGGGCGGACCAGATCGGTTCATGTTCCAACTGACCAACGTCTTCGTAACGCAAGAGTTGCAGACGGCTGTCCTGATCGACTGGGATTGCCGCCACGTGCTCGCCACGTAGCGGCGACGCACGCGTCGGGGAGTCCTTAAGTAACTGCGCGAACTGGTCGGCGAGCTCCGGGAAATGACGCTGATACTTGCGTGACAGCCGCAAGACATAGGTCTGGACGTCCTGTGGCCTGCCCGCAAGCGCCAACCGTGCTAGCTGGACTAGATCCTTGGATTGCTCTGTCGATTCGCCCATGTTTGTCAATGTCCCCGCCATCTTGCCTCTTTCAAGCATACGCCGATGTGGACTAATTTGCAAGAACAAAGCTTGTCTTCGTCCACTCGCGTGCGTAAACTTGAGAATAACGACCGCGGGGGTGGACCAGAATCGCCCTATGTGAGTCATTTTCCTCCACCGGCGGTGCGGTTGTGCGGCATCGGCGGGAATCCCGGGAAATAGGAGATCCGTCCATGCCGAAACTCGTCACAGCTTCAGCGAATCACACCCTCGATGCGCTGCTGGAATTGGTCTGCCAGCGTATCCAACTCACCGAAACCCAGGACACCGCCGCCCGGGAGCATTACGACGCCGTTTCGGACTGGCTCGCGCGGGACGGCAGTCCGTTGCAGCTTCTCGACCCGTACATCTACCCGCAAGGGTCGCAAAGGCTGCAGACCACAACGAAGCCGGTCCGGCAGACTGAATTCGATCTCGACGCGATATGCCGACTCGACGTCCGAACCAAGTGTCACCCGGGTGCCGTCTATCGCCTGTTGTGGGATCGGCTGTGGGAGAACAAGGTTTACCGCAAGATCATGGTGCAGATGCCGCGCTGCGTGAGGCTGGAATACTCAGGCGACTTCCATCTCGACATCGCCCCGGCGATTCCGGATCTGTGGCACGGTGGAGATTGTATCCTGGTTCCCGATCTCGACGCGAACTTGGCGTTCGACCATCCAGAAAACGACCGCTGGAAGTCGACCTGTCCACAAGGCTATGCCAAATGGTTTCAAAACCGCTGCGTGCAACGCCTCGCGCTGAGCGAGAAATATGCCCGGGCACAAGTTGACCCGGTCCCCGATCAGGAGCCAATTCATGCAAAGCCGGCTCTCAAACGCAGCGTTCAATTGTTCAAACGCTGGCGGGACGTCGAGTATCAAGACCGGCAGAAACTCTCGCCCCCGTCGATTATCTTGACGACGCTCAGTGGCCAATTCTATAGCGGTCACGCGTTTTGCACTGACGCGCTGAGTGTAATTCTTGAGAGCGTTGTGCAGTTGGTCGAAGCCAGCGAGACGGTCTGCCTGACCAATCCGGCTCATCCAGACGAAAACATCTGTGAGAAGTGGGACAAGTCACCCGAGGCCTACCAGGACTTCGTCGAGGCTGTCGCCGGGTTCCATGCCCGCTGGTTGCGGCTCCTCCAAATGCGTGGGCTTGCGGAAATCGAGACGGAGTTGGAATCGCTCTTCGGGGAGGCGCGACGAAGTGGGCCATCAAGGAACTGGCAAGACAACGGGTCATCGTCCCGCGCGAAATGCACACCCTGAAGGTGCAGGCCGGCACCGGCGTTCTCGGCGCCGGGCTGAGTTCGCTGTCCGTGCGACCGAACACATTTTTTGGGGACCATGTACGCACCTAAACGCAAATTGGGCCTGGGCGAACAGCTGGCATTCATGAACCTCTGGTGGCCGGACTTCGCGACCTCCGTCCGTAGCGGCAGGCTAACGTCGGTAGGCGACCTCGTGCCGTCAGATCTGTCGGCTACCTACACCGTGCGAGTCACGCTGCAAGGCGGCGGTCGGCCAGAAGTCCGCGTTGTATCGCCCAAGCTCGAGCCAAGGGGAGACGGCGGGAGGATCCCGCACATGTATGGTCAGGAGCGGCTCTGTCTTTACCTTCCGGGGACCGGGCAGTGGTCGGCGGAGAAGCCGATCGCCGTGACAACCGTCCCCTGGACTTCGGTATGGCTGTACTTCTACGAAGTGTGGCGTGCAACGGGGGAGTGGCTCGGCGGCGGAGTCGAACCGGGCGACCAAGAGCCAGAAAACATGAGAGGGGAAGATGACTGACATCGATCCGGTCAATCTTGCTGGCAGCAAGCGATTTCGAGTTCTATCTCTGGATGGAGGTGGGATCAAGGGCACCTACACTGCATCAGTGCTGGCATCGCTTGAGAAGATGACTGGGAAGAAGATTCGAGAGTATTTCGACTTGATCGCCGGCACATCAACGGGGGGAATCATTGCGGTCGCGATGGGGGTCGATGTTGCGGTCGAGGAAATCCTGACGCTTTATACAGAGCACGGCTCAGAGATTTTCCCGCTTCCCGGCACGGGCTGGGTGGGGAAAATCATGGACAAATGGCGGCATCTTCGCGGACCAAAGCATTGCCAGGAGACCCTAAAGGAACTCATGGACAAGAAGCTCGGCGAGCGACTCTTCGGGGAATCGAAAACCAGGCTTGTCATTCCTGCTTTCGACGCAGTGAGGGGTAAAACCCAACTCTTCAAGACCGCGCACGCTCCAGCCTATCTGCAGGATTACAAACTGCTCGCGTCCACCGTTGCACTGGGGACATCCGCAGCCCCCACTTACTACCCAGCCTACTCCGACTCCAGCGGTATCTGCTATCTCGACGGCGGAGTCTGGGCCAATTCGCCGGTGGTAGTCGGCCTGCTTGAGGCGACGAGTGTGCTCAAATGGCCGATTGAGCAAGTCAACTTACTGAGCATTGGCACGACGCACGCGCCGTTCGACATTAGCCGCGCAAAACGAAACGGCGGGGCTGCCCAATGGAACATCGGGCTGATCGACCTCTTTACCGAGGCCCAAGTGGATGCCGCACTTGGACAGGCGCGGTTGATGACCGACAACCGCATGCTCCGCGTTGACACTGTCACGCGCCGTGGTCGGTTCTCCCTGGATAATTCCAGGGAACTCGACGATCTCAGGGCCTTGGGCGAGCAGGCTGCCCGTCAGTACGAGCGAGAAATCAGCAATCGGTTCCTCGCCAGCAAGGCCGAAGAGTTTCTCCCTTGCTATTCGGTGGCGTCAGCGCCCGGCGCTGAGCGACCTTTGGAGGAGTCCCTGCACCAGTGAAAGTGCCTGACGCGTAATGCCCAGCGTGCTGACGCCATTTTCCGATAAGTTATCATAACAGTTGTTCCGTAACCTTGCCGAAAGAAACAAATCGAGCAACAACCGATGGCGGATCGCCTTCTTCAAATCGCGAGAACATTCAGGAGCAAGCTCTCTTCTTGGTACGAAGAGTCCTTGGATTCCGACGCTCCCCCGACCGGCCTATCTTGGCTGAAGAGCGCCTTCGTCTTCAACTCGCTCGAAGCCTGCCGTGACTTCGTCTGCGACCCGAAGCGGAAGACGGATGTCTATTGCCGGTTTACGGCTGGGGACATGCTTCACCCAAAAGACCGACCGGACCTGGAGACCATCGCAAACGAAATCCGCGATTTGATCACGGTTAAGCGGCAGCTCAACCCAGAATTTGAAAAGGCCCCGCAAAAACTTGTCGAGTGGCTCACAGACTTCTCCCTGAGCTATGGCACGATTGAGGCTGCCTACGGTAAGGGAGAAAAGACTCCGCAGACATTTGAACTATTGATGATCGCGGAGTCCGAGCTGAACGGTGGTCCTGACCGAGCCATGGAGGATTTCCTTCGTCTCTTTTTCATTCCGTGCCCGCTCCGGGTACTGGTGTTCCAAGGAAAGCTTAAAGACTTGCCGCAAAAGTTCATGCGCATGCTCGACACGCACGCCGACTGCGTGAAGGGTCAGCCGATTGATTGGCTGTTTTTCGGCGTGCCTCTGTACGCGGAATGGGTCGCGCACAAGAAGTCTCGGGCCGGAATAACGTGGCAGGCCTATCTGCTTCGATCTGGTGAAGTCGCCAACAAGCTCGCCCCGATCGCCGAGAAGGATTGGGCGTGACGGACTACTTTGTGGTCGATGATCGTTACTCGTCCTTTCCATTCGCCGTCGCGTGATTAGTATGGGAGCCAAGGGCCGGTACGCCGGAAGAAATGTCCATAGAGAGCTGACGCTGCGAGAAGTAGGCGACGGAGTAAGTTGTGACGGCTTAGCTAGACAGCGTCGGTCCGACGCTCCGCAGCAGTCTTCGCTTCGGCCACGCGGGGCTAAAACGCGAAGTGACTTGACCATGTTTCTCATTCGCGCTCGTATTGTGTGCTCGACGTTTCGACGACCGTCAAATCCTTGACTGGCTTGCGTCGCAGCAAAATGCGTCCCAGCATTTGGCGAGCGTCGTCTTTCACGACAAACCAACGTCGTTTGTAGTGGATAATCTCTTCCGAAAGACCGTAGCCCAGAATTTCGTCACGGTTGGCGGGCACACCGTTCAAGACCAATTCCAGCACGTAGTCGGCCGCGATGCGGGCCGTCGTCAGCCGCCAGCCGTTGTCGAGCTCGATCAGTGCGCCGCCAATCAGCAGATCCAGAATCTCGGCCGGCGAAGCTTTTGCCAATGGTGTGCCGATGCCGAGCCGCTGCTTGACGTTAGGAACGTCGGCCGGACTCAGGTTGAGTCCCACCAACGCTTGTCCGTCCGCGAGGATGGCCCGCGCGATTCTGACGCTTTGAATTCCCGATGACCCCATTACTTTGTCGTAGATTGGAAAAATCGCTCCGCTCAGGATGTGAAATCGCTCTGGCTCCGTCGCCGGAGTGGCCGCATACTCGGCGTCCCACCACGCTTGGGCTTCGGCGTTTTCGACTCGCTCGTACTTGGCGTCCACTTCGTGCCGCTCAAGCCCTCGCCGTGGTCCCTTGACGGCCGTCAGATAGACTTCGGCCACTTGAGCGTCCCAATGCTCTGAAACGCCGTAAATCCGCTGGCTCTGCCGGTTGCGGTAGAAGCCCAGCTTGGCGGTAACGCAGACCGACTCGAAATCGTGCCGCACGACATCCACCTCGCCCTCTAACTCGTGCAGCATTGTTCTGGCTCCTGAGCCAGGGTCGAACGAAAAGCGTTTCCGGTTCCACAATGCGACGAAGGTTGCGAGCACGGATCTCTTCGACGCCAAAGTCAAACGCGCTCTGCCGCTTCGCCGCCTCGACCGCCGTGACATACCGCTCGTGAAAAAGTTCGAAGATGTGGTTCTGCGTCTCGACATGCAGGACCATGATGCGATTGAGAAACTGCTCGACGTTGCTTGAATAGCTGTCGCGGACCGCCGCTTTGTCTTTGTCGAGTACGCCCATGCGATCGAGTGTGCGAAGGCCGAGGCCGGCGTCGCGGTGTTTGCCCGTTTGAATCTCGCGGTAGAGTCGGGCCAGTGCCGCTTTGCCGTATGCGTCGGTGACATCTTCTGGTCGGAACAGGTCGCTCGCGAGCGAGTGCCGTTCACCCTTGGTCAGGGCGCCGAGGGCGGCCAATCGCTTGGAGACCGCGTTCACGAGTCGCTTCTGGCCGGCCAAATCGAGCAGCACGAGTCGGATCACCGGCGCCGAGCTTTGGTTTGAGCGGTGGACGCGACCGAACGCCTGCATCTGTTGATCCGCCGACCAGGATAGTTGAAAAGCATAAAAGACACGTCGCTGCTGGTTCTTGGCGTCAACATCGGCGTGGACGCTAATCCCGGTGGACCCAGCCCCGGAGATTACCGCCATTTGTTTACGGCCTTGTTGAAATAGTCGCGTCTCGTGTTCGTTGAGTTCCCGGCGCGGGACACCGTTGAGCTTGCGGCGGACGTATTTGTCGTTCTCGAATCGGTGCATCCGGCCGCTGATTTCGGCGACATTACCAGCGCCAAACCGGCCAATGAGGGCGTCGAGCGGATTTTGCGGGAAATCGAGGTCCGCGACCTTGTCCAGGAGTTCTTGCTGGCAGCGTTGGTTTTCGCGATTGATTTCCGGGTTTCCGCCAGCGTCTTCGATCCGCGTGCGGACTACATTTCCGGTCTTGGGGTCGGTGGACTCGGTGTACTGAAAAATGGGGAACTGCTTCTCGATGAGTTGCACGATCATTTCTCGTGGCGTGGCGTCGAGTTCGGATAGTTCGATGCCATCGGCACGGGCATCTCGGACCTTGCGATCCGTCTGGGCTTCGCCGGTGTTGAAGAGGCTCAGCACGACGGAGCGTCCGTGGCGGAGGTCTTGTTCGATGGCCGGAATCACGTCGGGGAGAGTGTAGGCCATCATCAATTGCAAAAAGAACCGCTGCTGGGCCGAGTAGAACTGGGCGTAACGATTCGCGTTCCGCCCTTGGCAGGCGTTCCCTTCGGCCGCTTCAAAGGCGACGAGTAGTTCCGACCAGAGGTCGGCGATTTGGTCGTATTGCTGCCGTTCATCCTCAGTCAGCCGGTGCAAAAGCGGTTCATATTCGACGGCACTATCTGGCACGATGCTCCCATCGGGGAGCCGTGTTGGACCGTAACTGATCGTCCGAGAAAGATATGTGCCGACGCTCTTCAAGTCTCGGCAGAGCATTTCCATCGCAGCAACTCCGCCACGCTCCATCGCCACCAAGAATGCTGGGAAATCCGCGAATGGCGCTCCGGCGCCCCATAGCCCCAGACGCTCGTAAGGGGCCATGTGCCGGGCTTCGGTTGCCCCGGTCGCACTGAAATACCGGACGCGGGCCTGCGGGAAGAGCCGTTGCAGCGTGATTCCCATGTTGCCGCGAAGGGTGCCGTGATCGACCGTCGCCTTGCCGCCATGCGGCGTCGCGGCGGCGTTCTTCATCAAATGAGCTTCGTCAAACGCAATCACACCGTCGAAGTCGGGTCCGAGCCAGTCGGTCAACTGTTTGAAGCGTGGCTGATCGCCGGCGAAATCGGTGCTGAGCATCGAGTAGGTGGTGAACAAGACACCGGAGTCCGCGAAAATCGTCTCGGCCGTCTTGAATCGGGCCTGATGAATGATGCGGAGCGGCAGTCCTACGGCGCTGCGGTCGCGTTCGGCGTCAGCAACAAGCTGGTGAGAAGCCGAGATATGAACATGCTTTTTGCGACCTTGCTCAAGCTCGTTGTAGATAAATGCGTAAATTTCACGGCCCTTGCCGATTCCCGTTCCATCGCCGTTCCAGTGACCCTTGCGAGCGCCGTCGGGGAGAATCGCGCTAGTCGCTTGGCCGGCATAAATCACGTCTTCAATTTGCAGATTGGAAACGCGACCTTCGACGATCACTTCTGCCGGAAGATGATGACGATAAGTGACGTCCGGCGGTTCTACGCACGCCATTGCAGTCGATTCTACGACGTTTGCAGGGTGGGGGAGGGCGCCGCGCACGACTGCCTTCTGCACGCGATAGGCCGCGAACACCGTGCCTTCCTCGATATCGACCAGTCGTGGAGTGACGCCGGTTTCGAGTTGGCCTATATCGTCTCCATCCGGTCGAGCGTCTCGATCAGTAGCGACGCCGCCCAAATCTGCATCGCCGGCTGACTCGTCGGGAGAGGAATCTGTTCGTTTTCCAACACTGTCGTCATCGCTTCGATCAGTTCGGACGACTGGCCCATCGCCAACTTGTGCCAGAGCATCCACTGGTCGGTCGTCACCGGAACTTCCACCGGCGATTGAACTCCCCCGGCTCCATCCTCCAGCAAACGACCAATCAGCTCCAAAATCGAGTTGGCCTCCGGCACCGCCTCTTGCCGATAGATTTGCCTGATTGCCGCAGTCGCTTGCTCCTCGATCTTGTCTGCAAACTCGTCCATAGACATCCTCCTTCGATAGGTTCTTGAGTAATTCGTAGGCCGCCTGCACGGTCAACCCACTGCCCGTGATGATGGCCGATTCGTCGCTCGTGCGTCCTTCGCGATCAATTACGATGATCTGATTATCGAACGTGGTCCCGAATCGAGCGTATTCCTTGCCGTCGATCCCGATGTTGGCCCGCACTTGGTAGCGATCCTCAATTTCAGCCCACCAATCTCGAAAGGCGGGCCGATCCAGCGCCATGCCACTGCCGACGATAGCAACCAATCGACCGCCAGGCTTGAGCCGGAGCAATGCTTGTTCGATATGCCGGGCGCCGAACGCCGTGCGATGGCCATTGACTCGGCCACCCGTGGCGGAAAACGGCGGATTCATCACGATTGCGTGATAGGTTTTCTCCGGGGGGAGTAGATTGTCGAGACGCTCAGCGTCGAACGCGGTCGGGTCGAATCCTTGGAGCGAGAGCAACTCTCGGCGACGCGGATCGACTTCATTGGTGTCAACTTGGGCGCCGGCGAGTCGAGCTAGAATAGCGATGTTGCCTGTACCCGCGCTTGGTTCGAGAACCGTCATCCCGCCTTGCAAGGCCGCAGCCTTTACGACGACGAGAGCTTGCGGAGGAGGAGTGCTGAATTGCTGGAAATCAATCTGTGTCTGATCGCGCCGCGTCTGAAGCGGCAATCGTACCTGTTCGGCAAGCAATCGTTCGATCGTGGCTGGCGCGTCGCTCAATATCAAACCGACTCGGTTCAGATAGATATTGAAGCCGGCTTCCGCCGCATCGTAGGCATCGCGGCCATGTCCGGCCGAACTGCCGAAAATCTCTTGCGCCAGGCGGCCGATTGCCGCGTTGTCGAACTTTGCGGACGGATCTGCTTCCAGAAGTGCAGCGAACCGGAGCGCAAACCGCGATTCGGGAGAGTCATTGGCCGGAGAGGTCGCGACCGTCGGTGCCGCAGGAGGCCGCTCAAAGTTGAGACGCATCTGGCCCGGCGAATCTTCGGACCTCGACCGATTCGGATGTGCCCGATAGATGGTGGAATCGCGGTCGAGATGTTTCATGTTTTTTCGTCCTTCCCAGGCTGTTATGCTGGAAAGCGACGGCATGATGCATAATTCTTGCATCAAACCCGAGGTGCGTCACCAATAAGCCTTCAAGTTGGCGAAATCTGTGGGTAATCTCGGCACGACAACACTGATCGCCGGTCACGTGAAATAGTTGATTGTGACAAGCGGTGAGTGCTATGTGTGAGAGAGCGGTCGCTCATCAAGGCGATCGACCAACCGAGGGTGTTTTGCCTTGGCTTGCTGGATCAAGAATCCTGGAATTGGTAAAATCAACGACGGCGGTTCTCATGGCAACCAGAGGTCGCACCCGGAATTGATGAGATGAGTTGGAATGAGAGCGAAGGAATCCTTCGCGAACTTGGATTCGACGGACTTCAGCATAGGAAGACCGTTCAAAGCGCTGTGACGACAGCGTGGGGAGTAGACTGGGACGCTGACCTTGTGGCGCGTGATCTTCTGCAAAACTTTTTCGACGCGGACCGCCATCGCGTCAACGAGATCAAGATTACGATCGGCCGAAGCGAAATCCGCGTCTCCTCTCCGAGCGACTACAACTTGGAACGGCTATACTTTCTCGGCTCCGAAAAGGGATCTGACGACATCGGCAAATACGGCGAGGGCTTCAAGGCGGCAGCCATGTGCGTCCTCCGCGATCACGGGACCGTGATCGCGGCTGCCTCCAAATGCCAAGTGTTGCGAATTCGAATTGCTG
This sequence comes from Pirellulales bacterium, assembly GCA_963738955.1. GTDB lineage: Bacteria > Planctomycetota > Planctomycetia > Pirellulales > DATAWG01 > DATAWG01. The sequence goes on from CAVTYW010000017.1 coordinate 321,150, forward strand.
ATGCCGCCGTGGCCGATACACAACTTTACCCGCTTGAATACGACTTCTTCACGTCATCGCAACCGATCCACGGTAACCTGCTAATCATCCGAGGCGTGTCCAAGAAACTTTCGGAATCGATGGAGCACGGGCTGACGCATTTCTTTCATGCGGATAATCCACTCCTCGGCGAGAAACTGACTTCGGACGAACGGGGATTTCTCGTCTTCCGATCAAAGGCACCGGACGGCCATATTTTTTACCGCAATCTGAAACGGGGAGTCATCCCCGACTTGCCGCTCGTCCTCGTGCTTGGAGGCGAGGACCGGCGGGTGGAAAAAAAGATCGGAAGCGACCGGGATCGCAAGGCTTTCGGTGACAATCTCCGAAATCTATTCTACGAAGTGTGGGCAGAGCGTTTTTTCAAAGACAATCAGCGGCGGCAGCGGATCGCAGTTGAGGCCGCGCGGGAGTCTTGGCAGCGAGGAAAGGGCCATCCCCTGCTTGCAGAGATCGCGAAACGACCACGATGGGGTTATGGGTGTTGGGACGCGAAGACTGTCGGCGAAGTCTTCCAAGACCAGTACTTCGCCGGTTCACACGCGCGCGAAACCAATGTACAACTTGAATACGACAGCATTGAACGAGAGTGGAGAAAGCAGGGAAGGACGGAGTTGCCCGGCTATTTTACACGATTCGGGGTGGTATCCGCTGAAGCCCATCTCAGGGAAATCGAATCCAAGGCGCGGCAAGAGGCCCGCGACCGAGAGCATCGCGCACTCACTGTTGCAGAGGCACGAGCGGTCGAGGTCTTAACGGCTGTGCTGCGGGGACTGGCCCCCGAGGTAATGGCCATTTTTGCCAAAGGTCAAACCAGTTACAGTGTTGCAAAAACCGATGTCGTGCTTGGCGAGTTGCGGCAAAAGCGCGGCTACCGCTCGCGAGAGGTTTTCCTGGCCGAGGACGTATTTGCGCTCGATTTTCCAAGTGCTTTGGCGGTGTTCCTCCATGAGCACAGTCATGTGTTCGGACACGATGGCAGTCGAGGCTTCACCGACGCGCTAACTGAACTCTTGGAAGTGGTCGTTCGCCACAGAAGCGTCTTGGACGATCATGAGAGCCGCTGGCATTCGGCGTGCGCGAAGGTCGCGGCCGAACGAGAGACCGCTGAACCGTCGCCCACCTGCAACGTCGATCGTCTTGATTCGATGAGCGAACCCGAACTTCGCACTTTGCTCCACAATTTGCCGCCCGCAGTGCTTGAACGGCTTTTGGCCGACCACGGTGCGACACCGAAGTCACAGGAGCCAGTCGTTGGTGCTCGCAGGCCGAGAGCCAAGCGAAAATAGCGGATGGGACTCCGAGTCCATACATTGGCGTTTCAACGAATGAATCGCGACGTCAGATGATACTTGAATCGACGACGATCGAGCCAGCCGAAATGGTTGCGATGCAGCCGACGGGAAAGAGAAGAGGAACCCGTGGCGCTCCTGTCGCGGCCCAATCTCCGCAAAACGTCAGTTGAATGATCTCCGCTTGCGGCCCCTTCTTGGCCGCGCCATACTTCGCCTAAAGTGAGTTATGCGACACAAAAAGTCGGCCGCCGGGAGGATATGGTCAACGAGAAGAACCGAGGAAATCAACCAACGTCGCTGACCGGAGAATCACTGCCGCCAGCGTTCGCCGGTCCGCGAGACCTCACAACCGCCGAAGTTCAGGAGGCTCTTACCCAGGCTATTCAAGCATGGCTGCTCCGAACCCCATCGGTCCAGACTCGACAGAATTACCAGCGGGATCTCAATCAGTTTCTGAAATTCTGCTGCATCGCGGCCGACCAGATCGACGAACTGACTCTCGTCCGGCCTGAGCATGTAGCCGCTTGGCGTGAATCGCTCCAGTCCGCGAGCCTGTCCAATTCGACGATCCGCCGCAAGCTCACCGTTCTTCGGTCGCTATTCTCGTATCTCCAAGTCTATGGCTACACCGGCGCCAATCCGGCCCACGGCAAATTCGTCAAAGCTCCGGCGGTTCCACGCGACGGCAAGACCGTGGGCTTGTCGCCCGCCGATTGCCGCCGCTTGATGGACGCCCCTGACCCAGCAACGCCTGCCGGCATCCGCGACCGGGCGATCTTCGCGGTTCTCGCCTACAGCGCGTGCCGCGTTGGTGAACTGGTCCGGCTGAGAGTTTCCGATTTCAAATCGACCGGCGAACATCGCGTGCTGGCGATTCTCGGTAAAGGCGGCAAGGAGCGCACGGTTCCGCTGCACGTTGAGGCGGTTGAGCGGCTCAAAGCGTGGATCGGTGTCGCAGATGTTGAAGCCGACCGCGACGGTCCCCTCCTCCGTCCACTCTTGACGCCGCGTGGCGGCGGCCGCGATGGGTTCCGGCGATCGCGGCTCACCGTGCGCGCCGTCGAATACCTCGTGGAGCGTTACGTCCGATCACTTCGGCTCGACCCGGCGGTGACGGTCCATTCGCTCCGCGTCACGGCTCTTACCACCGCCCGCGATCGAGGTTCTGACATCATCGACCTCCAAGATTTTGCTGGACATGCCGACCCGCGAACCACTTTGACGTACATCCGCTCACGCGACCGCCTGTCGAAATCCCCGGCCTACGCGCTTAAATACTGAGTCGTCCATGAATCCCGCATCAATTCTCGGATTCGCTTCGACAGCCCGAGGGCTACCGAAGTCGCCGATTATCTGGAAAATGAAGGAAAGCAAACGGAACCGACCAGGCTGCCGTCCCTCCCCTCTCCGACGAACTTCTTCGTGAACCCGATCAGATTCGTCGGGACTGCTCGCGAAAGCTTGCGTCGGTCGAGACCGGCGCCATTCTCAATGCAGTTCTCGGCTGCTTGTTGAATGAAGATTGGAGCACTCCGCGAATCGAAGAGCTTCGGCTGACGCCCGACAGATGTCTGTTGGCCCGCGTCGTCGGAGAGGTCACATTCAAGGCGTTTCTCGGCGCCGAAGCTGACCTGATCCGCAACATCCACGGCATCGCCAAGGTTGCGGAACTCGATGGGGACGAAATCGGCTTTCTTCTCGGCGAAATCGCCAAGCTGAAACGGATCGACTGAATCAAGCAGACGTCCTTCTCGTCGCAGCCCTCCTGCCCCGCTCCGCGTCCCGGTCGCACCTTATTCCTCGCTCAAATCCGCCGCAAATTCGGTTGTTTTCGGCCCAGTTGACAGCAACCGCTAGCAACAGATAATTGCGCCTACCTCTCTACGGGGGAAACTGCCGTCTTCGCCATGAAAGGATTCCTCATGACCGCCAGCCAAGTAAGCAGCGTCTTGACGATCGACGAGTTAGCCGAATACCTCAAAATCTCGAAATCCACACTATATAAATTGGCGCAAGTCGGAGCGGTCCCCGGCCAAAAGGTCGGCCGTCACTGGCGATTCCATCGCGACGCCGTGGATCGCTGGCTAATGCGTAACTCCGGTTCACCACAAGTGGCTCCAGTTCCAAGGCCCCGCTAGATCATATTCCCCTGTTGCAACACCAAATCGCCTTTCACCAGACCACGACTTTTCAAGCCAATCCAACCCCGTTTTTTCGCCGTGCATCGGTAATTTGAAAAACGAATCCTCCATGACTTCATCGACCGCCTCAATTCGCCCCGGCTGCATTGTCAGCGGCCCGACTATGCCCGAGCCGGTCGAGGTTCTCGCCACCGTCCCGATGGGGGCATCTCTCAAAATAATCGGCCGCGGGAGATCCACGGGCCTCACTCATGATCCAGTGCTCACTCCCGCCCAGCTTAGCCAGCTCACGATCTCGGCGGATCGCGAACCGTTCGATGGCGACGCCCGCATGTTTCGACTGGGAATCGAGGCGCAACGGCTGGGGCTGGCCTACGAATACGACCCTTTCTTCTCACTCTCAATCGCTCGCGTCGATCCACTGCCGCATCAGCTTGAAGCCGTCTACAGTTACTTCATGAAGCTGCCTCGCATTCGCTTTCTTCTGGCCGACGATCCAGGGGCCGGCAAAACGATTATGGCCGGCCTGCTCTTGAAGGAACTCAAAGCGCGCGGCCTCGTCCGCCGTGTGCTGATCGTCACACCCGCAAATCTCACGTTTCAGTGGCAACGCGAAATGGCGGACAAGTTCCGCGAGAAGTTTGAAGTCATTCGCGGCGACGTGCTGCGGGCAAACTACGGCCAGAACCCTTGGCAGGAGCGAGACCAGGTCATCACTTCCATTTCCTGGGTGTCGCTCGTCGAAGACGCCCGCGAAAGCCTGCTCCGTTCGCGCTGGGATCTCGTGATCGTCGACGAGGCGCACAAGATGAGCGCTCGATCCGAGGACCACAAGACCTACGCATATCGGTTGGGCGAATCGTTGTCGAAGATGACCGACCATTATCTCTTGATGACCGCCACTCCCCACAAAGGCGACCCGGAGCACTTCCGTCGGTTTCTTTCCTTGCTCGATGCACGATGTCTACGGCAGCATCCAAAGTCTGGAACAAGCAATGCGGGAGCACGAAGCCCCCTTCTACCTGCGTCGCACGAAAGAGGCTCTCGTCAGCTTCCCCGATCCCGACACGGGCGAGGTTCGCAAGCTATTCACGAAACGCGAAGTCCGCAGCGCTGCCTTCGATCTCGACGGCGAAGAACTTGATTTCTACGACGAGCTGACTCGTTACGTCGAAGATCAATCCATCATGGCGGCGGCGGACGATTCGGCTCGTGGCCGCGCGGTCGGCTTTACGATGGCCATGCTCCAGCGGCGTATGGCGTCGTCCATCTACGCGGTTCGTCGGAGCCTGGAGCGAATGCGGACGCGCCGCGAAAAAATCCTCGCCGACCCCGAAGCCTATCGCCAGGAGCAGATTCAGCGTCGTGTGCCCGACGACTTCGACGATTTGGACGAAGAGGAACAACAGCAAATCATCGGCCAGCTTGAGGGCCAGGTGCTTTCGATCGATCCCGCGGTGCTACGCGAGGAAATCGCACAGCTCACTCGGCTAATCGACCTCGGACGCCCACTCGAAGCCCGCGATATTCAAACCAAGCTCATCAAGCTGCGGTCCGTCTTGAACGAAGAGGGCATTTTCGACGACCCCAGCATGAAGCTGCTGATCTTCACCGAGCACAAAGACACGCTCGATTATTTGGCCGGCGACGGCAAAGACGACCGGCCGCTCGGCAAGCTAATCGAATGGGGCCTCACGGTCACGCAAATTCACGGCGGGATGAAGATTGGCGACCGCGACATGCCGGGCACGCGCATCAACGCCGAACGCGAGTTTAAGGAAAGCTGTCAGGTACTCGTCGCCACCGAGGCCGCTGGCGAGGGCATCAACCTTCAGTTCTGTTGGCTGATGATCAATTTCGACATCCCCTGGAATCCGGTTCGGCTTGAGCAGCGGGTGGGACGTATCCACCGCTATGGACAGGAGAAAGATTGCCTCATCTTCAACTTCGTTGCGCAGAATACTCGCGAAGGCCGTGTGCTGCGAAAGCTTGCTCGACCGGCTCGCGGAGATTCGCAACGACCTTGGTTCCGACCAGGTGTTCGATGTCGTCGGAGAGGTCTTTCCGGCAAATCAACTTGAGCGACTGCTCCGCGAAATGTACGCCCGGCAGACCGATGTCCATCGGATCGAAGATCGAATCGTTCGCGACGTAAGCCCCGAAAAGTTTCGCGCCATCACCGAATCAACTCTGGAAGGACTCGCCAAGAAGGAATTGAATCTCTCAGCGATGATTGGCAAAAGCGCCGAGGCAAAGGAACGCCGACTCGTGCCGGAGGTCATCGAGCAATTCTTCGTCGATGCGTCTCCCGAATGCAGCCTGCGACCGAAGGCCACCGCCGCCGGAAGTCACATATACCGCATCGGCAAAGTGCCCCGCAATTTGCTGCCCATCGGCGATGCCCAGGAAGACCGATTTGGCCGGCTCGGGCGCGAGTACAAACAAATTGCCTTCGACAAGGCATACCTTCGAGACGATCCAACACTCGACTGGGTGACGCCTGGTCATCCGTTGTTCGAGGCCGTGCGCTGCGACATGCTCCGTCGTACCGAACCGCATTTGGGCAAGGGAGCGGTGTTTTATGATCTCCACCGCAGTCAGCCAGGCCTGCTCGACTTGTTCGCGGCTTCGATCAAAGACGGCCGAGGTCGGACGCTTCACCGCCGGCTCTTTGCAATTGAGACGACATTAGCCGGGCGAAATGACCTGCACGAACCGACTGTGCTGCTCGATATCGCTCCGGCGCCAATTGGCACCCCCGGTCCGACCGTCCAAACGGTTCTGCCCGGTCGTCAATCGGTCGAGCAGTTTCTGTATGAGAGAACACTACAGCCTTGGGGCGAGGAGGTTGCCGCAGATCGACTTGAAGAAGTCGAACGCATCCGCCGGCATGTCGAGATTAGTCTGAACGCGCTGATCGACCGTGGGCAGTGCCAGCTCGGCGACTATCTCAATCGACAAGTCACCGATCAAACAGTGCCGGGCCTGGATGGTCTGATCAAGACCGCCGAAATGCACCTCGACGACCTCAACACTCGCCGTGAAACGCGCCTCGCCGAATTGGAGTTGGAACGGCACTCGGCAGTCTCAGACATCACACATCTTGGCCGAGCGTGGGTCATTCCCCACCCTGAGCGCACTAGCCCGAACATTGCGCCGATGGTCCGCGACGACGAAATCGAGCGAATCGCGGTCGAGGTTGCCCGCCGGCACGAGGAGGCACGTGGCTGGGTAGTCGAGAGTGTGGAAGCGCTGAACAAGGGCTTCGATCTGATCTCGCGTAAGCCTCATCCTGAGGATTCCAAGACCTTCATCGAGATCCGCTTCATCGAGGTGAAGGGCCGCGCCGGCGTCGGAATTGTCGCGCTTAGTGAAAACGAATACCGCACCGCCGAACGGCTTAAAGGCGACTACTGGCTCTACGCCGTATTCAATTGTGGCGGCACGCCGGAGCTGAACACGGTTCAGAATCCATTCCGGCTAGGTTGGCAGCCGGTCATGGCTGTTGAGCATTATCGACTTGGCGCTGATGCGATACGGGGTAATGGACCATGAGTAACCTCAAAAAGAAAATCGCCGACCGTTTCGCAAGTGTCGCCAAGCGTGTGCGATATTTCGGCAACGTGCTAACTCGTATCGATGTATCGCACGTCCGTTGCCATTCGCGGACGTTGATCGAGATTGTCAATCCGATAACCGTATTCTCAGGGCTCAATGGTTGCGGCAAATCAACTCTGCTGCAACTTGCGGCTGCGGCCTACGTCTCTCCTTCCAAATGGCAAATAAGCCACTTCATCAAGAAGAGTCGCTTTGACGACCCGCCGATTAAAGACGGTTCGAGGGTCGCATTTTTAGTCCAGACGGATCGCGACTCAACACAATCATTATCACTGACCTACAACTCCCAGACAAAGAATTGGAGCGGATATCGTCGGCGGCCAGGTCGGCACGTATTCTTCGCCGGCGTCGGATTCTTCTTGCCAAGGAGCGAAAAGCAGGACTTCGTGTTTAAGGACGGAAGCGCGATCCAGGTGACTTCGGCCAGAGACGCTGATGCTAGCGCTCGCAATTGGGCAACTAAGATTCTGTCTGCGAGGTACGATAAAGTCGTCGCCCACGACGTCACAAAAGGACGGCTAAAGGATACTATCCTTCAAGTACAGCGGAATGGAGTGACGTATTCGGAAGTGCAGATGGGCTGCGGTGAAGCGCGCATTCACTTCCTCATCTGGCAACTCGAAGCTTTGCCTGACCAGTCCCTCATTCTCCTTGAGGAACCTGAAAACTGCCTCCACCCGAGCGCTCAATATGCACTCGGCAATTACTTGCTTGACCTAGTCGACCGCAAGGGACATCAGATCTTCATCACAACGCACAGCGAGATGCTGATGCGGTCGTTACCCCAGGATTCGCTCGTTTACCTCCATAAGTCCAATGATGGCGTGAAGGCTATCCCGGGCCTTACGTCAAGTCAGGCTCGAAGCCTACTCACTGAGGGATACGAGAAGGCCCTTACCGTTTTCGTCGAAGATGAAGCAGCGGAATTGGTTTTTACCGAACTCCTCGGGCATCACAACCCAGCATTCCTGAAGACCATCGATATTCGTATTCATGGGGTACGAGATCTTCAAGGAAATATCCATGACAGTGGCAAGGACTCGATCAGGAGAACAATGGCCGTCCTACGGCAGACCGGATTGCGCGTCGCGGCAGTTCTAGACGCTGACGACGATGAAGATGTTGAGAACTTTGTTTTTAAGCTTCCTGGCCAGCATCCGCCTGAGCAGCAACTAATCGACAACGACGCCGTTCGTGAGCTGTTCGAGCAACAGTATGCGATCGATCGTCACCAACTCGTTCAAGAGCTGTCCGATGTGGACTGCCACAGATTCTTCAAGGTGCTCGCCGAAAAAACATCGCGGCACCACGACATTCTCATTTCTGAGGCGGCCCGAGCATATGCACCCACGGTTTCCGCCAGTGATGCAGGCCGTTTGGTTTCACAGTTGACAGATGCAACGCATTGAGCACCAGCAGTCATGAGCTTCCCCAAACGCCTTATCGAAGTCGATTTTCCGATCGCTCGTGTATCCGACCATTCGCGCCGCGAAAAGGCGGTTCGGCAAGGCCATCTATCATCGCTACATCTCTGGTGGGCGCGGCGACCTTTGGCGGCTTGTCGGGCGATCATATGCGGCGCGCTTTGGATTGATCCTGCAGATTCATTGTGTCCCGCGGAATATCGTGAAGTCGCCCACAGGAGCTTACAGGGTTTTGCGAGAAGGCTCTTTCCAGATCGGATCACCACTGAGTGCCAGCAATTGAGGGAGTCGGTGTCTGCGAGTACGCTGCCAAAATGGGAGGACTTTGCGAAACAAGGCGATGCATACGTAAATACCGACGAGGCGAATATAGCGTTACGTGGCTCGCTATTTGATTTTATCAGTGACTTTGCCGACTGGGACAACTCCGCTGAAGCAGCATATCTCGACACGAGTCGCGCAATCACCTCGGCAGCACATTCCAGCCTTGGCGGATTAATGGGCTCCGTTCCTCTGGTCATTGATCCTTTTGCTGGGGGCGGCGCGATACCCTTGGAATGTGTGCGCATCGGAGCGGATGTGTTTGCGTCAGATCTCAATCCACTTCCCGTACTCCTCAATAAGGTCGTTCTTGAGTTCATTCCTCGCTATGGACGCAAATTGGCAAGTGAGTTGGATCGATGGGGACCGATCGTCTGCAGTTGACTTCGGGAACAGATAGGCGAGTTCTATTCAGGCGAGAAGGGCGAGAACGCTGTTTCATTTATTTGGGGGCGCACAATTATCTCTGAAGCACCGGGAGAGTCGGACGCCCCAGTTGAGGTTCCAATGCTTCGGTCGATGTGGTTGTCGAAAGGGCGCGGGGAGAACAATGCGCTGCGCTGGGTCCGTGACAAAGATGGATCGGTCCGTTGCCGAGTCATTGAGAAGACGCTCGCTGACGGTTGACAATTGAAAGTGCGTCAACCTCTACTTGAGGTCTTTCACCCACAACGTGAGAAAGACGTCGATTCTGGAACGGTCGCCCGAGGATCTGTGACATGCCCTGTGACGAATTTCACAACGGGAGTAAAAGGAGTCCGAGAGCAACTCCGTGTTCGCCGAGGTGGGGCCGATGACGCTCGCCTCTGTTGCATCGTAAGTACTCACGACGGATTACGAGGGCGCTTCTATCGGGTGCCGAATGAACGAGACGAGCAGAGATTAACCGATGCGATTGCGGCCCTAGATATCCGCTTTCTAAATCGCACTGATTCTTCACAGTTTGTTCCCACGGAGACCCTGCCACTTATGAGCGGAGTGTTTAACGCTCCGATCTACGGACACAATACTTGGCGCAGCCTATTCGCACCGCGGCAATTGCTTGCAATGGCGACGCTAGTGCGAATCGTGCGCGACTTACGGGAGGAGATCGCACAAACTACTGACGTGGGACTTGCGGTCGCAGTGCAAACGCTTCTGGCATTCGCGCTTGACAAGCAAGCTGACCTTGGAAATGCGCTTTGCAGATGGGAGCCGATCGCTCAGTGCCCCAGACAGCTATTTGGGCGACAAGCGATCGGCATGGTTTGGGATTTCGCTGAGGGAAATCCCACAGGTTCATCGAGCGGCAGTTTCGAGGTACTCGTTGACGGATTGACTAGGTCGCTCGAACGCCTCATCTGCGATTGGCATGAGGGGCATGTCGCTCAAGCTGATGCCATGCATCACCCTCTTCCCGATGATTCTGCCTCGTGCCTGTTTACCGATCCACCCTACTACAATGCAGTGCCGTACGCCGACCTGTCTGATTTCTTTTACGTCTGGCTCAAGCGCGCAATCGGAAATAGCTATCCAGAACTTTTCAAAGAGGATCTTTCGCCGAAAGAGCACGAAATCTGTGAAATGGCTGGATGGGATCCGGTGCGATACAAAAACAAGGATGGTGCTTGGTACGAAGAGAAGATGAAGGATGCGCTTTCCGAAGCGCGGCGTGTCTTGGCCCCAAATGGTATTGGCGTGATTGTCTTCGCGCACAAGTTGACTGCCGGGTGGGAGGCTCAACTTCAGGCAATTATTGACGCTGGCTGGACTATTAACTGCTCCTGGCCGATCGACACAGAAAACACGAGTCGCCTACGTGCCCAGGGATCAGCGGCCCTTGGATCGTCCGTTCACCTCGTGTGTACACCGCGCGAGAATCCCGATGGCACTCAGATGGAGGCCGTCGGAGAATGGCGGGATGTCTTATCGGAGCTTCCGACGAAGATTCACGAATGGATGCCGAGGCTTCGGTCGGAGAACGTTGTTGGTGCGGATGCCATTTTCTCTTGCTTGGGCCCCGCACTAGAGGTGTACAGCCGTTACAGCCGCGTCGAGAAAGCAAACGGCGAAGACGCCACATTGCGTGAATACTTGGAACACGTGTGGGCGGCAATTTCAAGCGAAGCGTTGTCAATGATATTTAGAGAGGCGGATATCGATTCGTCCGGCATGGAGCCGGATGCGCGATTGACAGCAATGTGGCTCTGGACGCTGGGCGGCGCTACTACCGGGAACGGCAAGAGTCCGACCAACGAATCACCAGCGGAATCGGAGGCGACGGATACGGAAGACTCCGAGTCCGAGGACGACACATCGTCATCAAAAACAATGAGTTCTGGAGGATACACCTTAGAATTCGACGCTGCCCGCAAGATTGCCCAAGGGTTGGGCATCCACCTGGAACGTAGCGAGTCGATAGTCGAGGTGAAGGGTGACAAGGCCCGCCTCCTATCGGTGAGCGAACGAACGCGGTACTTGTTCAGCAAGAGCGATGAAACCACGACGGCCGTTCGTGGCAAGAAGAAGTCGGTTAAGCAACGCTCGTTGTTCGAAGAACTCGACACAATCGAGGCCGAGGCCGATGGCAAGAGGAGGGACGGCGGCGTCAAACCGTCTCCCGGCGAAACGGTACTCGACCGCATCCATCAAGCGATGATCCTGTTTGCCGCCGGACGTGGCGAGGCGCTCCGGCGTTTCCTTGTGGACGACGGTGCGGGCACAGACCCGCGCTTTTGGAAACTGGCTCAATCTTTCTCGGCACTATATCCCGCGGGTACAGACGAAAAACGCTGGGTTGATGGCGTGCTGGCTCGGAAGAAAGGGCTGGGACTATGAGTTATGTGGATCGCTTAGTAGCTGGCTTGTGGACCTACAAGGATCTCATGTTCCCGATACAAGACGAACTCTTCGATGAGGCTCGTCCGCGGGCTCATGGTTCCCGCCCGCCCGTATTCACCAAGCCGCACGCCTGGCGGAATGTGCTCCTGGACCCGTGCCTCACTGAGAAACAGCGTGATGAGGTCGTTGGAGCGATACGGCCGTGGAAACGACATCGCTGGTTCCGCAGCATGAAGAGTTCCCAAGCTTTGACCCAGTGCGTCTTCGGAAGTTTGCGCGCAGTCAGCAGGCTCGATGCACTCGCAGAGATCGCCGGTAATCCATTTCGTCTGCAAAATGATGGTGTTCAGGCGGAGCTTGAACACGCAATCAACTATTTGGGAGAAGCACCGAGCCGCTGTACGAGCGTTGACGTTCTCTTATCCGGCAATCGGCGAGTCGCGATTGAGTGCAAACTGACAGAAGTGGATATGGGTCGGTGTTCGCGGCCCCGACTTGCGTCTGAAGAACCCGATCATTGTGACGGTTCGTACAGCCACCAGCGCAGGCGCCTGGATCGTTGTTCGCTGACCGCGATCGGCGTCAAGTACTGGCAGTATGTCCCGCACATCCTCAGGTGGAATGCCGCGATTGACTTGATGCCCTGTCCATTGAGCCATACGTATCAAATCGTCCGTAACTTGCTTGCTGCCTGCGTGTTACCCTCTGGGGAGTGCTCGCTTGAGAATGGCACCGCCGTGCTCCTGATCGACGCGAGGAATCCCGCCTTCCAGAACGAAGGACCAGGCCGAAAGGCGTTTGATGCTGTCAGGGCCGCCTTGCTCAATCCCGATTGTTTGCAACTCTGCACGTGGCAAGAGGTCTTGCAGCACTTGCGAAAGAACCAAGTGCTAAACGGCCTGACGGAACAAATCAATTCCAAATACGGCATTTAAGTCTCGGGTACTCTGCAATGACTGCGATTCTTGAACAACTGGAAGAAGCACTGAAGAAGCAACTCAGTGGATGTTGCCGGTTCTCCATCGCAATGGCACTCGTGTCGCGCGACGGCCTGGCCATGATTGAACCCGCGCTCGACAAGTGCCTCAAGCGCGACGGGGTTGACGGGCAGTTGCTGTTCGGAATCAATCTGCCCACAGATCCGGAGGCAATCTCGCGGCTCATGGAACTAGCGAACCGTCATCGAGGTAATTTCACCCTGCGCCGATTTGAATCCGGCAGACAAGGAGTCTTTCATAGCAAGCTGTACCTGTTTGAGTCGCAGCGTGGTTCGACGACTGCGATCCTGGGCTCATCGAATTTGACCGTTGGCGGCCTAATCGCAAACGTCGAGGCGAACGTGCTGGTCAGTGATTCTCAGACCGTCCAGTCATTGTGGTGCAACTTCGACGAGCATTTTGAAGGTGGGCACGCCAAGAATGTTGATGCCGGGTGGCTGGCAAGCTACCGGCAGATTTGGCAACAGCACGAAGTGCTGTGGGAAAAGTGGCGCCGAAGTGCGTCCCGAGTAAACCGCCTGCCGGAACAGCGAATCCAGTCGCAGCCGATCCCCAAGCGCATTCAAGGAAATCACTTCCTGTTTACCGGCAGGATACCCGATCATCCGCGCCGGGAGCTGTACCCGGAGATCGAACGCCTAGGTGGAGTGGTCCGCAAACGTGCGAACTCGGCTGGCACGGTTCATTGCTTGGTACATGGAGAAATTGTCGGCGCGTCGGTGAAATTGAAGGCCGCCAGGAAAGTCGGAACACCGGTAATTCACGAACAGCAGTTTTTGGCGATTCTCGATCGCGAGCGAAAACTGCGGAGGAAGAAGAAGGGCTGATGACATCCGGGCGTTTTCAACCGTGGCGAGACGCGTTCCTGAGTGTCGTTCAGGATCAGGAGACCGCTGCGCCGCTTAAAAACGCATCGCTTGCGGAGGATCTAAAAAGCTGGACGACCGCGTTGACGGCAGCGGTCGCGAAGTCTTGCAAATCGCTTGGCTGGCGCCCAGCGGCAAAGGGTCACAGGTTTGATGAGCACCCGCAATCGGGTGAAGAGTATCTCGGGATCGACGTCATGGCCTTTGACGCGCCTGCCCGGTTGGGTCGTTGGCGGTTGCCACTCGCCGTGTTCGAACTGGAAAATCAGCGATCGGACGATCGCGTGGCGTATTCACTTTGGAAGGTGGTTTGTCTGCGTGCCGATCTGCGTGTGGTGTTTGCGTTTCGGCGAGACTGGCAAGAGAGCCTCAACTCGGTTGACACAATCTGTAGCGACGTGATCGGCAGTCTGTCTCCCTCCGAGCGGATGGCACTGACTGGAGAAACGGCGCTGGTGATTGGCAATCGAGGCGAAGGCGAGACGTTTCCTTGGGGCTATTTTAAGTGGTGGCTGCTCGATACTAATCTTGGTCGATTTGAAAAAGTCTGAGTCCCCTCCGCGGCATGAGGAATGATCAATGTCCAAACTCAAACCCTGGTATCAGGTTGTGACGCCGCGCGAGGATCTTCGCGAGAATCGGCCTATGGACGCATCGGAGTTCGCCGTCCATCTGGATCATATTCGGGAGCGTCGAGAGAATGTCTCGGCCGATTACCTTGATCCGGCGAGATTCTTCGAGCGAACCTACCTTACCGAAAGTTTGCTAGAACTTGGATCGCAAGTTGTCCGCCGATTGTCGGGGATTCAGCTTGAGACCTCTGCCGTGTTCAACATGGCCACGCAATTCGGCGGAGGAAAATCGCATGCGCTGACCACGCTGTACCACCTCGCGACGAACGGCGAGAAAGCGAACTCGTGGAAGGGCGTCGATCGCATCCTGAAAAAAGCTGAGATTGCGACTGTACCGAAGGCCGCCGTGGCTGTCTTTGTTGGCACGGAATTCGACGTATTTCGGGGACGCGGCGGTGATGGCACGCCGCCGAGAAAGACCCCGTGGGCTGAAATCGCCTGGCAACTGGGCGGCGAAAAGGGATTAGCAGCCGTCGCCGAGCACGATGCGAAGAGCGTCGCTCCGGCCGGTGATGCACTGCGGGCGATGTTGCCGAGCGGTCCGACCCTGATTTTGATGGACGAATTGCTGAACTATGTCAGCCGGGGTCGCAGCCATCGGACTCCGGGATCAGTTCTTCAACTTTCTTCAAAACTTATCGGAAGAGGCACGGGCGCGGAACAACATGGTTCTCTGCGTTTCGATTCCGGCGTCTGAGTTAGAGATGAATCCGGACGACCAGCGCGATCATGATTCGCTCAAGAAGCTGCTTGATCGGGTGGGCAAGGCAATCATGATGTCGGCTGAGACCGAGATTGCCGAGATCATCCGCCGCCGGCTTTTTGAGTGGGGAGGTCTTCCCGACGATGCCCGAAAGACGGCAGCCGAATATGCGGAGTGGTCCGTCGAACATTCCCAAGAACTGAGCGGCATCGATGCCGACTCGGCCCTTGAATCTTTCCAGACCTGCTATCCGTTCCATCCGTCTGTGCTCTCTGTGTTCGAGCGGAAGTGGCAGGCGTTGCCCCGATTTCAGCGTACTCGGGGTGTACTACGGCTGTTAGCGCTTTGGGTCGCACACGCCTATCAGGACGAACATCGCAAGGCGATGCGCGAACCGCTCATCACGCTTGGCTCGGCGCCATTGGAGAACCCGTATTTCCGTTCGGCAATGTTCGAGCAACTCGGTTCAAACGAACTCGAAATTCCCGTGACGACGGACATCGCGGGAAAGAAAGACGCACATGCCCTGCGCCTTGACCGCGAGGCGCCGGAGGCGATCAAGAAGGCTAACCTCCACCGCAAAGTCGCGGCCACGATATTTTTTGAATCGAACGGCGGGATGAGTCAGTCAAAAGCCGAAGCGGCACTTCCCGAGATCCGCACCGGAGTCGGCGGTCCCGAATTGAATCTCGTCGATGTTGAAAATGTATTGGAGGGGCTGGTCGGCACCTGTTACTACCTGAACGGGGACCGGAACCGATATCGTTTCGGACTCACGCCCAATCTGAATCAGATTTTGGTCACGCGTCGGGGTGCTGTCCAGCCAAAGGAAATTAACGAACGAATCAACAAACAAACCCAAGAGCTCTTCAACCTGGGCAGCAAAGAAATCGATCGGCGATTCTTTCCGGAACGCAGTAACGACGTGCCGAATCGTCCCGTTTTGACGTTCGTCGTGCTGGGGCTGGATCATCCCGCAAGCGACAAGACGACCGATCAATTGATGGAATCGATCGTCCGAGATTGCGGCAGTTCGGGTCGCACATACAAGTCTGCGCCTCATCTTCACCGTACCCGATTCCATCGAGCCAATTCGTGCGGCGACACGCGATTTGCTCGCGTGGGAAGCGATTGACGAAGATTCCGACACCAAGAAACGGTTGGACGAAGCGCAGAACCGGCTCTTGGTCCGCAGCTTCGGCCGCGCCAAGGCCGACTTGAAGGAGTCAATCTGGCGGGCTTACCGCTATGTGTATTTGCTCGGCAAGGACAATAAGCTCCGACAGATCGACCTTGGCCAAATCACGTCCAGCATGGCTGGCAGCCTCATCGAACTCTATCTCAACGAACTGGGCAGAACCGACGAGATCACGCCAGGCGTCGGCGCCAACAAATTGCTGAAGTATTGGCCACCTGCTCTGACCGAATGGTCAACCAAGGGAGTGCGCGACGCATTCTATTCGTCGCCCCAACTCCCCAGGCTGCTGAATGCTGACGCGATCAAGCGAACCATTGCAGATGGCGTCAGCCAAGGAACGCTGGGATACGCGAACAAGGATGACAAGGGACAATTCAAGTTGCTGCGATTCAACGCCAGCCTTGCGGAGGCCGACGTTGAAATCACCGACGACGTATTTCTGCTGAAGGCCGAGGATGCACAAAAGCTCTTGGAGCCGCCACGGCTGGCTCGCCTCGTCGTCCGACCTGACAATGCAACGATTCGGCATGGTGAGCAGGTTTCCTTTTCGTGCGCCGGTTTCGACCAGTATGGTCAGCCGATCAACATCTCCGCGCCCACCTGGACGGCCACCGGAGGCACGGTCACTGACGGCATGTATACGTCAGGTAAAGACGGTGCGACCGGACTGTTCACGGTACGAGCAGAACTGAACGGCTTGGAAGCGATAGCAGAAGTCCGAGTGACATTGCCAAATGATGAAAGCAAGGACGATAAATCAAAGGACGACGACGAGACGCGAAGCCGAGTGATTCAGTGGCAAGGAGACGTGCCGCCGCAGAAGTGGATGAACTTTTACACGAAAGTGCTCAGCCGCTTTGCATCCACTCAAGGCCTGAAGCTCAAAGTCACGTTCGAGGTTCCAGCCGAGGGCGATCAAGGCCAAGCGAAGGCCGATGAAACTCGCTCCGGGCTGCGAGAATTGGGATTGAACGATGGCGTGCGATATTTGTGACCATTCCCAACCCGCATCCCGTTTTCACTAATCCTGAATGCACATCGTCGAGCAATAGATGACTGACCCGACCATCACCTGCCCGAACTGCAAAACCGAGATCAAGCTGACCGAGTCGCTTGCGGCTCCCCTTATCGAATCCACCCGCAAGCAATTCGAGAAGAAGATCGCGGACAAGGATGCCGAGGTCGCGAATCGGGAAGCGGCAGTTCGCGAGCAGCAATCGGCTTTGGCGAAGGCGATGGAGACTCTGGACGAGCAGGTTGCAGAAAAGCTCAAGATCGAGCGCGTCTCAATCGTTGCGGACGAGGCAAAAAAGGCACGCCTGCTGTTGGGCACGGACCTCGAAAACAAAGCCAAGGAATTGATCGAGCTTCAGGACGTTCTGAAACAGCGGGACGAAAAACTCGCAGAGGCCCAGAAAGCTCAGGCGGAACTCATCCGCAAGCAGAGGGAACTTGACGATGCAAAGCGCGAGATGGACTTGACCATTGAGAAGCGAGTTCAGGAATCGCTCGTCGCCGTTCGGGATAAGGCCAAGCTCGATGCAGAAGAGGGATTGAAATTGAAAGTTGCCGAGAAGGAGGAAACCATTTCGGGGATGCAGCGGCAAATCGAAGAACTAAAACGCAAAGCCGAACAGGGATCCCAGCAACTTCAGGGCGAGGTTCAGGAACTCGAACTCGAATCGTTGATTCGATCGACATTTCCGATGGACGCCGTTGATCCCGTGCCGAAGGGAGAGCACGGCGGGGACTTGATTCAGCGTGTGATGAGCGCCATCGGACAGTTTTGCGGAAAGATTCTCTGGGAATCCAAGCGAACCAAGAACTGGAGTGACGGGTGGTTGGCAAAACTTCGCGACGACCAGCGCACCGCTGGTGCTGAAATTGCTCTGATCGTTTCGCAAACCCTGCCCAAGGACGTTGAATCGTTTAATCTTATCGACGGCGTTTGGGTTACGAGTCACCGATGCGCGATTCCTGTCGCGATTGCGTTGCGCCAACTCCTAATCCAATTGGCTGCCGCTCGCCAGGCCACCGACGGCCAGCAAACCAAGATGGAGTTAATCTATCAGTATCTGACCGGCGCCCGTTTCCGGCACCGGATCGAGGCAATCGTCGAGAAGTTCTCCGACATGCACGAAGATCTCGCCAAAGAACGAAAGACGATGACCCGGCTTTGGGCCAAGCGCGAGGAACAAATCCGATGCGTGATCGAATCAACGGCCGGAATGTACGGCGACTTGCAGGGGATTGCTGGCAAGACATTACTTGAAATCGAGGGGCTCAGTCTGCGATTAGTTGCATCAGACGAATCGGCCACTGACGAAACACTAAGAAAATAAGATGAAGACAATGAAGTGTCGAGCGCCTGGCTGCCCTTTGGATGGACAGCCTCACACCGCATCCTGACAAAGGCCACTGGCATTCCAGTTCGACACTCGCTTTTAATTCACAACGCTCCGACCCTGGAGGCTCAATGGTCTGGAAAAACCACCTTTACCGTGTCGGCAGTCATTTCGCGGACTGGGATGACTTGCCCGCGTCAACTACACCGGAATTTGAAACATTCGTCACAAATTCACGCAAACGCATCGAGCCTTGGCTGTCAGCCGTCTTTCAGGCGGAGCACCTTAACCTTTTGCTTGGAAGTGGCTTCACCACTGCGGTTGGATATATTGCGCACGCTACTGCGACTGGCATGGGCAAAGTAAAGTTCGGCACTTCATTCGACAAGGCCATCGATGCACATTCGACCGCAAGCGCCAAGACAATGGGACGAGGAAGCCCGAACATTGAAGATCAGTTACGCAGCGCGCTGGCCGTCCTAGAGGGATTCAAGGTTGTAGATTTAGCGAATGCCACTGTGGTGAGAACCGCGATCGACAAACAGCTAAAGGCGTTCCTTAGTTCTCTTTTGGCGACGGAGAGCGGCATCGCAAATGGTGCCGACAAGGACGCCCGCGAGAAGGCGGAAAGTCTGCTCCAATCGTTTCTGTTGAGCTTCGCCAGTCGAGCCGCATCCCGCGAACGATTACACGTCTTTACGACGAACTACGATCGCGTTATCGAGCACGGTTGCGATTTGGCTGGCCTTCGGACCATTGATCGTTTTGTCGGAGCGCTGAACCCGATTTTCCGGTCTTCCCGTGTGGAGATCGATGTGCATTACAACCCCCCGGGGATCAGAGGAGAACCGCGATTTATGGAGGGCGTGATTCGCCTTACCAAGCTTCATGGATCGCTCGATTGGCATTTCGACAAGGAGTCTCGGCAAATTCGCCGCAAAGGAATTCCGTTTGGTGCGCCACACGACCACACGGATGTTCCCAAAGAGCCGATTGACACCGTAATGATCTACCCCAATCCGGCCAAGGACATTGAGACGACAGAGTTTCCATACGCCGAGCTGTTTCGCGATTTTGCCGCTTGCGCTTGCCGGCCGAACGCAGTAGCCGTCATATACGGTTACGGATTCGGAGATGACCATATCAATCGCGTGTTGTTGGACATGTTGACCATTCCGTCGACGCACTTGGTCATCATCGCCCACTCTTCTGACTCTCGCCTCAGTGATTTCTGTGGAAAGACTCGGAATGCGCAAGTCTCACTGCTAATAGGTCCGCATTTTGGCGACCTTGCGAACCTGGTCGATAACTATTTGCCTAAACCTGCGCTCGACTATATTACCGGCCGTGTAACCGAGTTACTGAAGCACCGCCTCCCGCCAGACCCTTCGACATCCGCTCCAAATCCTGCCGCTCCACCTTGAGGTAAATATGACTAGTCCCGTCGAACGCCTTTCGACATTGGTGGTGGGCGCAGTGGAGTCGGTGTCACCCGACGATATTCGCGTTCTGCTTGACCTAGATGCACCGCATTCTACGGCACTGAATACGGGCACGCCCGCTGCGTTTCCCCGTATCAATGGTTACGTACTGATTCCAAACGAAGCCGGTGCGACGGTCGCGTATATAGCGTGGATCGGTATTGAACGATCTCCATACCCGAAGCGATCCGGACTCAAGGACTTCGGCCTGATTGATCTTCCGTTTCCACTTCGCAAAATGTCCGTTTCTCCGGTTGGGACTCTCACGTGTCGGCGCGATCGCGCATCCGGGGCCACCAAGTATGAACTTTCACGCGGCGTCGTCGCATTTCCGTCTGTTGGCGATCAGGTGCTAATGCCAACGACAGAGCAGGTCGAAGCAATTGTTGGAGCGAAGGACGGCGACAGGAGGATTCGTATCGGCTCTTCGCCAATGGCTTCCAACGCTGCCATAATGGTAGATCCCGACAAGTTATTTGGCAGGCATCTTGCTGTACTCGGCAATACCGGCAGTGGGAAGTCATGCACGGTCGCCGGTTTGATCCGCTGGTCAATCGAGGCCGCGCTTGCTGCGATTAATGATGAAACTAAGCAACCCAACATGCGGTTTATTGTGCTAGATCCCAATGGCGAGTATTCTACCGCGTTTGTGGATATGCCTGGCCGCGTGCGAGTATTTAAGCCAAGCGACGATCACATGCCGTTTATGTTACCCGCATGGATGTGGAATAGTCACGAGTGGAGTGCAGTCACCAATGCACAACCGGGTGCCCAGCGCCCGCTCCTATTGCAGGCTCTTCGCAATCTTCGAGCAGGACGAGCTTTGCGAGAGCCACTTCATGTTGGTATTATCAGGCAAATGCGACTATTTCGCGGACGAACGCTTGCCTATATTGCGGACGGATCTGGAGCTTCATATACCGACTTCGTGCAACTACTGGGTTGCTGTCAAGCCTTTAGCAATCTAGCTGACGTAATGCAGGATTTTTTCGGACGCGTCGCCGACGACAGTTCCGTCCGCCCACACCTCGAAGCGCTTGCTACTGCCGCGCGCACTTTTCGTGACAAACATAAGGTATGGAATGATCGCCGGAGTGATTACAACTACAATGCGCCAAATGTTGCAGAATTCAACGCGTTTGTGCCGTTGTTTGATGCAATTCAAAACAACCTTCCGGCAATACCTGAAGAACAGGAGATCACCGAAGACACCCCCAGTCCCTTCGATGTTCGTCAGATCGCTGACTACGTCGACGCTCTATCGGCTGATTCCAGTTCAAATCCAGGTATTGCGAATTTCATCGCGACACTTACCCTTCGCATACGCTCGATGCTTGCGGACCCACGACTCTGTGAAGTGATTGCGCCTGAGAAGCCTCCTACATTTGAAGACTGGCTTTCAGGATTGCTCGGCACTCCAAATGCGGCGAATGGGCAAGTGGCCATCGTTGATTTGTCACTAGTTCCGTCCGAAATCACGCATATCGTCATCGCCGTCCTGGCGCGAATTGTCTTCGAGGCATCGCAAAGATACCGCAACAACGATCGCGACGGCAGGGCATTGCCAACGGCATTGGTCCTTGAGGAAGCACACACCTTTGTGCGGCGGAGAAGTGACAATGATGCGCACATCACATCACCGACTAGCTTATGCCTTGAAGCGTTTGAGCGAATCGCCCGCGAGGGTCGGAAATTCGGTCTAGGTTTGGTTGTCTCCTCGCAGCGCCCCTCGGAATTGTCACCGACAGTGCTGGCACAATGCAACACTTTTGTTTTGCATCGGATCGTCAATGACGCCGACCAGAATCTGGTCGCGCGCCTAGTCCCAGATAACGTCAGCGGCCTTCTCCGGGAACTGCCTAGCCTTCCGTCTCGACAAGCCATTCTATTGGGTTGGGCCACGCCGATCCCAGTTTTGGTGGAAGTGAGCGAACTCCCCGAAGAACATCGCCCGAGATCTGCCGATCCTGATTTCTGGGACGTTTGGACGCTTTCAAAGGAACGGGCCGTTGATTGGAGTGCTATCGCGAAAAACTGGTCAGGCCAGAAGGAATTGTAAGAAATCCCTTCAGCCAAGCCTTCAATTACGCTGCAACGCTCTGAGCTAGCTCTTCAAATGGTTTGACTATTCGCCTTTGAAATCGCAGCACCTCCGGCGAAAGTCGCTCCTGCCCAGCCGCGTGGCGGCGCTTGTTGACAAGCCGGATGAGATTCAAGAGTTGCTGGCGAACCGGGGCATACGGCTCAAAGGGAAGATTGAAAAGTTCACGGGCCAAAGTCTCCACCGACCGCTTTGCGGCGAGATCCAAGAAATACGCTTTCAGTTCCGTGTACCGGTCCCGCTCGATTTGCACCCGGGCGTGCCAGCGGGAGTCGACTTCGGCTGGCTCGTCCCCCACCCGCCGCAAGAAGCCCCCTTGCTTGTAGCTGATCGAGTGCCCGGCGAATTTCACAGGCGCCTTGCGGATGTCTCGGATATTGGCCGCCTCTTCTGCGAAGAACGGGTGCTTGCCGTGGGTCGCCACCAGGAGAAAGAACCGCTCGAAGCGGAGGTAGTGGAGATTGGCGTGCCCCGCCGCTTTGCGCCGGGCGCGGGCTTGGCGGGAAATCGCGATGCCGTATTTGTCGAGCAACTTGCGGTCGATCGTCGCCGGGTCTTTTCCCTGCGGAACCCAGCCGGCCACGTAGAACCAATAGCCGTGCGGCAAGTAGTTGGTCGCCAATTGTTGGATGAATCCCTCCGGCGAGGTCGCTTCAAATCGGTACTGCATATCGTCCATCCGGCCTCGCGGCCGGCTCCCTCCAAGGTTGCGTGAAATCAAAAGCGAGGGCTGTTTAACGGCCAGCCCTCAAAGCCGATCAACCTGTCTGACTCGGCGCAGTGTCCGTACTCGCGCGCGTCGCCAGAACCAAGGTAAAGACCCGCAGACCAAGAATCTGCGAAAGACCTCGCTTTCAGCAGCCGCCCGTGGGGCGGTCGGAACTGTATTCCCAGTTCGACCGCCCCAATTTATGGGCGTACCGCCAAAAAGAACCTGTGGTGGCAGTCGTCGTGCTGAAAGCACACCTCGACTGTCCACCGCCAATCGGCTGCCACAAGAGGCTTCTTCTCCCGAAGAAGTCTCGTGAGGCCGCTATACCTCCAACCACGGAAAATTGCAGCCGAAGGCTGTCCATCGCTGAACAGCCCCGGCCGCTCGATCTTCTGTCTGGCATAAGCCAGTCAGCCCTTTCGTCGTCGCACTCGTGACCGGCACCACCCGTTGACACGCGAGCGGTCGTTCGACTGCCTTGCCGACCGACCGTCCGAAACTGCCGAGGCTCCCGCCTCGACCGCCTTCGGCTTTCTACTCAGGCCACACTCCCTCGCTACGGCATTTCAAGCACCTGGCTGATCTGAGCCAGGCACCGGGAACCACCCCGGCCGCCGCAGCGATTCCTGCGTTAGTCATGCTCTTCAGATCTCAAGTCACGCGACTAGCGGGTGTTACCCCGAAGACCGATTGGTTCTATGTCCGGGCTTCCGCCACGGCATAGTTTCCGCAAGCCGAGGCTTGCGATTTCAGGGGGCAGAACACAGAAGCTCCTCCCTTACCCTTGAACCAAGGTCGTTCGCCGTCGCAGGCCGCCCTATCGGGCCGCCCGCGACCTATTCGGCAACGTCTCTTGAGATCCTCACCGGTAAGCCATTTTGATTCGGCCTTTCATCGTTGAGCTATTCACCGTCGGTTTTTTCGACCGATCGCCGGACGCGAATCATGCGTCCGATTCTGTCTGTCGCCAGACAAAAGCTCCCGACACCGGCGCACGTTGAACGAACCTTCACTGAAGAAGGTCGCGAACCCCGTGGGCGGATTTGCGGCTCATACGGCCGCGCACCAAGCTTTGCAACATGACGGCTTCGGCAAGAACACCTGCCAAAGTTTTTCCGCATCGCCCTCATTCACGAGAACAATGTCATTGGATAGAACGCTGAGATTACTCTACTGCGATACAAAGGCAGTAGGATTACTTCAGTGAGCCTCCATCGAGCACGGACAAGCGACTCTCATCGCATCCGGCTCTACCGGCAGAGCGCGCGACAGGCGGTTAACCCTGTCCCCTTAGCGAGTTGGTGACTCGTTTACCGGGTACGCTCCCCAAAACAGAAGATCGCAAGTCAAAGCGTTTGCATCATTGACGATCACGGAACGCTATCCACCGTTCCGCTGAGGGCGAGCATAGCGCATCTTGACTGTCGATTTCAAATGCTGTTTGTGAGTGGACTCCAATTCGGTTTCAAACGAAAAACAGGACGTGGAGGCGACGGCTTTTGGCTGGATGCAGCTTCGTTGACTAGGTTTCGAACCAGCGATATTATTCCGCCCATGGGAACGATCCCACGACCATTGACCCACGCGGCCGCACGGAGCGAATTGAACGGCATCCTGCGCAGAACTCGGCGAGTTTCGGTCGGGAGGATCGCCGTTGTTCTCTGTCTGGCGGTCTGCCTAATCGCCATGCTTACCAGATGACGACCGCGCCCGATCGATAATGTCCGAGATTCTAACCGGCAATTCCCCGGCTTAGAGAAGATTTGAGTAGCACCCGGCTTTGTGGCACCCTCCTCCTAGCAACCTTTGTTATTTTGGAGGAACAAACATGGAAAACGTCGAACGAAAAGAAACAAAACCGAAAAAGAGCCAGCCCGAAAGCAAGAAGGAGAATCTTGCCGGCGTTGTCCGCGAGGGGGCGATTGCCGCCTCGATTTGGAGACGCCAGTCGCCGTCCGGCTACGCGTACTTCGATTTTTCGATTTCCCGATCATGGAAATCGCAATCGAGCGGAAAGACTGGCTACAGCCAGAACTTCTTCGCGCGTCATGAGCAAGAACTTCTGACCGTGATTGAACGAGTCAGCGAGGAGATCGCCAAGCTCGAAGCGACGGAAGCAGCAGCGCACCCGGATCAGGCCATCGCCGCGTGATCTAGCCCAAGGAACGACAGGCAGCCGGACACCCGGCCGCTCAACCTGAATGATTTGGCGGAGGCGGTTCATCTTGCCAACGATGACCGCGTCCGCCTCATGCAGGGAATTCTCACGGTTCTCCTGGCCACGCTCAGCGACTGAATGCTTCCGTGCCCGCACCAGCCCACGATCATTTTCGCGCATCGCCAATCCGCTTCGCGACAATCCGATCCAGATGACGGTCAAGAATCGCTTGGCGATAGCCGGTCGCGACCAGTTCGGAGCCAGCTTCGTCGGCACGTCGCCATCCGTCGAGCGAGAATTGATCGGATTCGGCGAATGCCACCGCTTCCGTCGCCGATTGCTGGGCGGCCGATAGCGAATTCCAAAGGGCTTGCCGTGCCAGTTGTTTCCGGTCGATTGGAGACTGCCGCCGGTCGGCGATTTTCTGTGGAGTGGGAACCGCCGCTTTAGTCGCAGGTTGGACAGGTTCCCACGGGCGCCGAATTGCTCTGACCAGATAGCCGCCAGGGTTCTTGATGTTTTCGCGGGCACGCCGCGGCAGTGCATCGAACTGAGCAAGCGTTTGCGCAATCTCTGCCCGCGGAATACTCTCAGCCAGGTCGCGAGCTGCGTCTGCCATCACGCCTCGCTCGACGAGCCGTTTCGCCAAATCGTCCAACGGCATTTCCGCCGGTCTTCGACTAACCGTCTGTCCTTGTCGCTCCAAGCGGATGGTCCACAAACCCGGTGCTTGTTTCACGAATCGCTCTTCCCACGGTCGAGGTTGAAGAAACCCGATCGCTTCGAGTTCTTCGATCGCTCGCCGCAGCTTGCTCTTCAGTTGGGCCGTGTCGTAGGTGCGGCTGAATCCCAGATGCTCGCAAGCGAACCACCGCAACTCGAATTCGCGTTGCCGCTCGTGATAGAACTTCTTGTCGAGAAACCGATAAGCTTGCCGCGCGGCCGGGCTGCGCAGTTGAAAATAGACTTCCACGTTCAGCTTCTTGATGTAGTTCGAACTGAAGCTCGAAAACACATTCTGATTCCAGGTGATCGACGACAGCGGCTGTTCTCGGGATCCGGCCGCTTCACGTCCGCGCAGATCGACCGATTCCAGAAGGTGCATGGTCAAACTCCGCCAGCTTTTTCCGCCGTGGTCCCACCACGCTCCTTTGTAAATCAGCGACACGGTCGCCAGGACGTTGAGCGAGCGTTCGAGACGACGATACGACGCCCCGCCGTCGTCCCACCGCAGGAACTTGACCAGTTCATACCGTGAAAAATAAACCTTGGGATCCGCAATCCGGTTGCGGCAAGTCGTCAGATAAATCAGCGCCACAAGCACGTCATTGTCGCGAGCGGTCGGCAACCCGAATTTCTCCGATCCGACGACCGTCAGATTCCGCTTGATTCGCTGCCGCGTGCTCTCGTCCCAGATTTCGTCTTCAAAGTACAACGTCTTCTGGCCCGGCGCCGCGCGAGTCCCAATCGTCGATAACGGGAATTCGGCGAAATTCATTTCATCCCGACCGTTCTTCATATCGCAACGCCAGAGCGGCTGCTGAATGGGAGGGAAGCTACTCGTTTCCACGGCTGTTCCCCCCAAAATAAAAACAACACCTCCCGGTTTCCCGGTGTTGTTGATCATTGAATAGGTTGTAGATCATAAGTTGTCCCCTCCTAAGCGGCTGTTTTCATTGGCCGTTTCCGGCCAAAACCTGTCTCCGTTACCGGTAAACCCCACGTTTTTCCTGCCCCGGTGCCCGGTACTTGTCTGTCTCGCCGCCCGGCATTTCGCTGTCTCGCCGCCCGGTGATTCCTGCCTCAAATCCCGGGAGAGCGATTTAGCCCTGCAAACACACGTTTCGCGGACGAAAAAGCTCCCTCAAATCCCGGTGATTTGCGGCATCGCAAGGCGAACCGAGAATCTCGGTTTCAAGGCAAAAGAAATCTGTTGACAGGAACGTAAAGGCCGGAATAGAGTCGCAGTGTCAACAGTGACTCACTCCTGCCCGCTCCTACCACAGCGTGCAGCTTGCAAAACAACCGACTTACCAAGTCGGTTTTTTTGCGCCCCAATTCTTCATTCTCGCGCTGCGCCAGTGATTCGATGTCCGGTTCGCGGCGAGAGATGCAAACAATCCAACGCTACAACTCGATCACGCAATTTGGCAATCAGGTTTTTTCGTCTCGATGGCCGTCTCGTGAAACACCGGTGGCTTTCAGACGGTGGCGATTGCCAGGCGGCAAGCTGGCTTGCCAGTCGGCTTGCCGTCTGACTAGCTGACAAGCCGGTCGCCAATCTGAATTGCTGGCCGCGATGCCGACAGGGATTCCAGAAACACTTCCAGCCGGCTGGCATCGCAGCCGGAAAAAATACTGGCTTGTCGGTTTGCCGCCTGGCGTGCTACGGTCGCCGCATGTTGATCGTGGCGGCAAATCAAAAAGGGGGCGTGGGCAAAAGCACGCTGGCGGTTCACTTGGCCGTGTGGCTGTTCGACCGCGGCGCCAAGGTCGCCTTGCTCGACGCCGACAAACAGCGTTCGAGTTCTCAGTGGGTGGCCGAAGCCGAGCCGAAGATCACAGTTGGGGTCGCCGACTCGCCCGAAGACTGCCTCTCAATCGCCCAAGGTTTGCTTGAGAGCCACGATTTCGTCGTGGGGGATGGTCCGGGCGGACTGGACGACCTCGAGTCGCACCTTGCTCATTCTTGCGGCTCTCGCCATTTTCCCGATCAGCCCCTCCATTCTCGATTTACGCTCCGTCACCCAGGCCACGGCGATCCTTCGCTACGCCCAAGGGATCAATGGCGGACGACCCGAGGGGAGATTGGTTTTGAACAAGATGCGGACCCGCGACAACATCAGTCGCGAGCTGCGAACCGCGGCGCCGAACCTGGGATTGCAAGTCGCCGCAAATGCGATCAGAGACCTGCAAGCGTACCGAGACGCCGCCCAACAGGGGACGGTCGTTGCCCGACTGGGCAAGAAATCGCGTCACGCCGCGGCCGAGATCGACGAGCTGTTTTCCGAGTTGTTGTCAGATTTGAGTGGAGTGAAGTCTAACACGAAGAGGAGATTGGCAAGTCATGGCTGAAAGAAGATCAATGGGGGATGCGATGTCCTTGACCCCCGAGAAACTAGCGTTCATTCACAGCGGCTCGACGGCGAAGGCATCGCCGGCTGCCGACAAACCGCAAACGGCGCCTGCGGCCAAAACTGTCGAAGTCGAATTGCCAGCCGATGCCAACATGAATTCCGCGACGGAGGATTCCGCTCGACCATCGACTCGATCCGGCAGGCGTTTGAGTCGGGGCCGAACCGGTTCCCACGGGGTTCCGAATTCCGACGATGTTCTCTCGCAACTTTGGATGCCGCTCACGACGCGGCTCCAGCATGGCACGGCCGTCGCTTTGCGACGAGCGACTCTCGAACAGCGGTTGCGCCACGCCACGCCGGATACCCAGCAAGAGATCGTCGACATCGCCGTGCAGCATTGGCTCAGACAGCACGGGTTCTTGGAATAGACCGTCAATCCGGGTGCCGCCGAACAAGCAGGAACTCGCTTACTCCTCTCTCGTGCCCGCATCTCATTAAAACTCCTCTCTGCTATCAGTTCTCACTCCCGCAGATTTATTTGAGTAGCGATCCGATTCCTGGCATCATCGCCGAGTGATGTTGTTTTCAGGAGTCCATGACCCCGAATCTTGACCCAGAACCCAAGCCCCAACCGCCGCTGGCGGAGTCGGACACTTTGAGCGATGCCCTCCTGCCGGACGATGAGTCCGCCGAGGCCGAACGCCAGAAGCAGCTTTGGGAAGACTACCGCCTTCAGCAGCGGCGCCGGAGTTGTCCGGGCTGCGGCGACGATGGCGGCATTCTCTAGTCCGCGTGAAATCACCGCGTCGGCGGTGATTTGGCAGCAGGCAAACTTCTTTTGCTGATCGTGGTCACGTCGAGTGACAGATTCGCATAACACTGACGGACGCATCGTTCTTTCACATTCTTCTTAGGGCAGTAGCACGAACTGCCGGTGCTCGCGGATGCAGCTTCCTAATTGCAGCCTGCGCGAGAGCCCGGTGGTGCGCACCAGGTTTTTCTTGTTTTGTTTCGTTGGACCTTGTTGGTCCGACAGAGTGACCCACAGCCTTTTGGTAAATGGAGCTTTCCGCCATGGAAAAGCAGAATCTCACCCGCGCTTGCGCGAATTGTTCCGGAGGAATCCGGATGAATGTTTCGAGTCCCTTTCCGATCTGTCGAATTTCTGCCGCCAGAAGCAGCAAACTTCGACGGACCTCTGGCGACCCCCGACGGATTTGATTCCGCAGGACTCGGGGGACGGACGACTGAGCCTCAAGCTCGGTTCGGACGGAGCCTGCCTGATGAACGATTGGAGTTTCTCGCAGCTTTGCAAGCTGGCCGGAGTGGGAAAGGAGACCGTCAATCGGCTCTCTTCCGACACGGCCGCTCGCGTGTTCGGCGAAACGCTCCCCCGCGGCAATAAGCCGGTGCAGCTTTACCGGCAAGGGGAGACGCTTCGGTCAATCCACGGGACGAACTATACCCGGCTGCATGACGCCGATTTGGTCGCCATGCTCCAGGAGTTCGCCGTCGATTTTCAGCCGCCTCAAAAGGGATTCAACGGCGCCACCGGACTGTATGCCGGTGAGCAAGACCTGTTCTGCTTTCTGATCGACCCCAACGGGTGGACGGAAATCGAAGGGGAGGCGTTCGCGCCCGGCTTCTTCATCTGGAACAGCGAAGTCGGCAAGCGCTCGATTGGGATCGAGACATTTTGGTTTCAGGCCGTGTGCCAGAACCACATCGTCTGGGACGCCACCGAGATCGTCGAGTTCACCAGGAAGCACACTTCCAGCGTGCATTCGGCGTTGTCGGAAATGCGGCGGATCGTCGAAGGCTTGGTCGCCAAGCGCGACGAGCGGAAAGACGGTTTCGCCAAGGTGATCGCCAAGGCGATGCAAACCAAACTCGGCGATGACGCCGACGCGGTGCTCGCGGCGTTGGCGAAGAACGGCATCGGCCGTAGCGCCGCCAAGCAGGCGTTGGAGATCGCTCAGAAGCAAGGTCGGTTTACGATCTTCGCTCTGGTCGACGCTTTGACGCGGATTGCCGGTGAGATTTCCAATGCCGGAGATCGCACCGAGGCGGATGAAAGAGCCGGGGCCTTATTGGCTTTGGCGATGTAGACGCGTTCGTGATTCGAGTGTGTGGAGTTTTTGTTTATGCGTTTCTTTTTCACTCACTTAAGGAGCTATGCGATGAGTACCGCAACCAAACGCGGTGCCGAGAAAACCCGTCCCGTTCACGAAGTCAGATTGGGCCGAGTAAAGGCCGCTATCTGGGCTAATGAAACGGAAAAGGGGGTCCGTCACAACGTCACGATCCAGCGCCTGTTCGTTGGGGAAGACGGTCAGTGGCAGACCTCGACCAGTTTCGGCAGGGATGATTTGCCCCTCGTGGCCAAGGTCGTCGATCTCGCCCACACCTGGATTTTTCAGCAGGGGCACAGTGGCGACAACGGCGAAGGAAGCGATTCGTAGACTTCGCCGTGACACGTGCCGGTTGAATTGAGAGAGGTTTCCTGGAAATAGCGCACCACCGGAACTCTCTCTTTATTTGCCCACGGTTTTCTCTGCTCTTTCTACGCGGCTTTGGCCGTAGGGAGGTGGTTAGTGTTTATTGTGCAGTGCCCGAAATGTGGATCGGTTATCGAGATCCCCGATGAAGCGGTTTCTCCCGACCGAGCCGGTCCTTGGAATATGGTCGCCTGCGACGATTGCGACCAGATCGTGGCCTTCGATCAGGAGGAGCTTCAATTCGTCGCCGATTCGACTACTGCCCGCTGATTTTCCGGAAGGTTTTTCGCAATCCGTGGCCCGTCGGAAAGGAACGGGCAATTTCAGTCGATGGTTGCCTGGCAGCTTGCGACAAACACCGCGACCGTCAGTAGATGCAATTGATCACCGACCTCCCAACGCATTCAATTCCCTATCGAGGCGCGCAAGATCTTCCCAACTCGCGACCGCCAATCGGACATTTACGAAAAAGCCCTGCGCCATCATTGGTTTCTCTTGGCCCTCCGACCTCCAATAGACCGCTAGCTTCTGTCCCTTCGCAATTGGTGCGCCGGTGCGAACAATTCCCCATCCGCTTTTTCGCCAGGCGAGATCGCCGGACACGTGCTTACCGCCTTCCTGCTTCTGAATAAGAAGGTCAAACCACTTGGAAAGAAAATCTTCCATTTCGGTTATGATTCTTACCGTAGTGGCTGCCTTTGCCATTACGGCCTCCCCGGAATTCATCAGCTTGAGACGACTTGCGAGCAACCCCAAGCGTTCAGGGTTTGCACGCGCGATCAAGTCCTTCGCGTTGACGATTTCACGAATCGTCAGAGCCCGCTCAATAGGCGCAGCGTGCTGATTCCAATCCACTCTGCTGACCGCGCCGATCAGGGCCAGCCATAGCTCACCATTTCCGACAACGTGGTTGAATGTCTCCGTTCGCTCTTCCGCCTCGTACCGTATCTTCACGGCTTCAAGTAAGCCAATCTGGCCGCTTGTTGTCTTGACTCGAAACAATAGGTCCGTGGAGCGCAGAACCCAATCGCGGGCCTCCCTTGCTGACAACCAACCTGTAGAACATCCCATCGCCGCGCATGCTAGCGGAAAAGCAACCGCGTGAACCAACTGCGTCGCCGTGCAACGCTGAACAAACTTGTCGTCAAGAAGTTTTGCATGGAAATCCGCGATTTTCTTTTGCAGCTTGCTTCGATCGTTGTCAGTGATACTGCTTGCTTGGCGTGGCTCCGACGCGCTCGACGGCTTGCTTGCAGAGCGATCTGGTTTCTTCCGCTGTGGGCCTTCGTCGTCATCCGCAAGCTCTTCCGAGTCGTCGCCGTCGGGTGTCTCGTCAGGCTCTTCGAGCATTCCAAAAAGTGCCCGCATCACGCCGCGCAACGACAGATTCGTCTCACTGCCGGC
Source organism: Pirellulales bacterium (assembly GCA_963738955.1). Classification (GTDB taxonomy): domain Bacteria; phylum Planctomycetota; class Planctomycetia; order Pirellulales; family DATAWG01; genus DATAWG01. The sequence goes on from CAVTYW010000017.1 coordinate 352,981, forward strand.
CGCCGACCCGCGTGAATCTGATTGTGCGTCGAGATCGGCAAGCGTTCTTATCAAATCACCCGGCTTGATACTCGGCGCATCTGATTCGCCTTCCTTATTCGGCCGTGACCTGACAGCCGGCACGTCGGGATACGCCCCTGGCTCGCCCAACAGCGATTTTGTGATCAGCTCCACATCGGCCAGAACTTGGCTCTTTTCCGCTGGAGTCGAAGCATTTCGCAGGTTGCCAAGGACCGTCTCCAAGGGACGCTCGCGAGCTGTGTGACGTAGTGATTCTTCATCATCGACCCAACGCGCAGCAGTGACATACTCAATGTGCGGCAAGCGAATCACAACCACGCCGAACATCGTTCCAAAGGAGTCACAGGAATCAGGACGTGGTCCCACTAGCAGCGACGCACTATTTTCGAGACGTCGCAACGGGATCTCCTCGTTGTTCACCCTCAGCACGATGTGTGCGTCGGGAGGCACGCCAGGAATCACCTTGGCCTCAATCTCATTGCGCCCTCGATAGAGTATCAGATCGGTGAGTTCATACGCGACATCCTGCTGGTGCGCCTCGGCTGGCTGTGAAACGTAAGTTCCGAGCCCCGGAACTTCCTTCGGATCGTGCCGGCCCAAGGGAAACCGGGCGAAGACACGCGCAAATGTTGGTTCACTTGCCTCATCATAGACGAAGACTGCCTCGACATTGCCACCATTGCTGGGCGAATGCAGCCAGGCAGCCGCGGAGCAGTTCGCGGATCCAACAACAGCGCAATTTCCGTCGGGGCCTTCGAACCAATAAAACTTTGCGTGCAGATACGGCCCTTCCGTTTTAGGAGCAATGAGCACGCGAGCGTGCAGCCGATCGAGCAGATCCGGCTTGAACGCTGTCGCGAAGCGGATTCATAGCGACTGTGCATTCCGCGATTCCAAACTTCGCTTGGCACCATTCGATGAACCGTCCCCCTTCATCGGTGGAACCCGTGATCACTGACATCTTCGAAAAACGGCGACCGCTCCAGCGCCGCGCTAAATCGTCTGCCAGGGGACGGTCTGCGCTGGTAAGCAAAACCGGACCCTCGACGCCTTTGCTCCGGCCGCCTTCGGAAAGCCAACTCTGATCGGCAATCCGCCTAATCGCTTCATTACCCATCGAGCCTACGCAATAATCCGCAATTTGCGCCAAGAGTCGCTTAAGTGCGGAGACCGACTCACGATCCCCGACCTCCACTTTCCACGAGACAGCAAGCTCCTCGTTGCCGCCCCAGCCACCGTGCGTCAGATTGCCAGACCCCAGCAAAACACTCGCCCCCTTCGCTCCGATACGCACAATCATTTTTGGATGGAATGATCGAGCCTTACCGTAGGTAAGCTGATAACTCCGACCTAACTGCTGGACTTGATCGGCACACCGGGCGATGGCCTCATCCACTTGTCCTTGGTCGGCCAAAATGACGACTTCGCCTGTTCCCCCGTGTCGAAGGTCGGGGAGGACAACCCGCTCGAAGAAGAGCGGGTCAAACGAATACGTAAGTGCAATCGCGCTTGGATATCCCCGTTCGCGACAAAACAGTCGTGGATTCAAATTATGACTCCCGCAAGTTGCGCGTCAGAACATCGTGAGCACGCGTCAACGCAGTCGTACCCGACTGAGTAATTCCCGTCGCATCGACAAGACCCAGTTGTCGCAGCCATCCGACTGCTTGACGCAATCGCGAACCGAGCCGACCGTTTCGAAAGCTATTCCTCGGATACCAATGTTCACCATCGGCAATCAATAACGCGACGTCCCGTTTCGTGTCGGCTTCAAACCGGGTCCAAGCGATGTGTAAATGCTGATCAACGGTCCGCCGAGCGAGTTGCATTACAACTTCCGGCAAGCCCCAATCTTCACGCTTCCACTTTTCCAGCGCCGGACTGATTACATGCCGCAATCCCAGGCGATTCCACCCTCGCTGTGAAATCGACTCGATCATTTCAGTTGCGAATGGTGAGTCGGGGTCGATCCTTCGTTCTGCCAATAACCAGGCCACCGGCAGCAGCCCGAAAGAATTGGCGTCACCTCCACTCGCGAGGCGACGGAGGACCGGTTCCGTGAGCTGGCCTTGCCAGCGACGGATACCCCGCTGACTTCGACTCGGGGTCGTCGAACGCTCTACGCGGGCAGCCAGTTCTCGGAAATTGAGTTCCGTATATGACTCGTCCTTCGCCAGTAAACCAAGAGCCTGTAGTGGTTGGTCGATTTCTTCTGTACGGCCCATGATCGTTCGAAGTGCGGTACTCGCGTTGACGAAAGCTGCATTTCGCTCAGGCGCCCCCAGTTCACGGACAATAGCGTTGAGCACGGCCTCGTGTGCTACAGCTAAACAATCCCGAACCGCATAGCACGCCCACCCGTCAAGGACTTGGTACAGGTTTGCTGGAAGCCTGTCGTCAGGGCGGGCAATATTCTCAAAGAAATCCAAATCGGATGGCACTCGCCCCAAAAGTCTCGCCAATTCTAACATCACGCTATAGCTAGCGATCCGGCTACGCTCATCGCTTCCTCGAAGCGTGCGAGGAACGGCAGGAAGTAGGGCGTCCAACAACAGCAGCTTCTCTGGTGCCGGAACCTGGTCGATAGGTAACCGAGTCCCCAACTCAAGGAGAACTTTGCGGGGAAGGGATTTGATCGTCGGAGTTTCCGTCAAAATGGCTCGAAACTGCGTCCCCGTTAACGCACGCTCCACCTCATCGGCCAATGGCTTGCCTCGCTCGAACGTCAGCGCCGGCAGGCCCGTCGGCAGAGAGAGACTTAGCCCCAAGGCTTCGGACGGCCCACCATAGGTCGCATATGCATTCTGAACGACCAAAGATTCCAATGGCAATGGATCGATTCCGGACGCAATCAACGGCTCCGCGTTCCCCGGCCCCACAAGCCCGGCCATTTCGGGGCTCACGAGGAGATTTCCAAGGACTATCGCACTCTCCACGGATTCAGCGAATCCTTCCCAAGCGGCCTTTGTCGCCGGCAGGCCGGTCAATTCAAAGGCGCCAATCATCCAGGATCGAATTGACAAATACCGGATTGTCGGCGAGATCGTCGTGACCCCAGAAAGGAGCGATACGCCGATGGTCTGAGCCGGCAGGCGAAGGCCGAGCAGGTCCAATCCGTGGATTGGCTTCGCTTGACAATCGACCCAATCAGGAATTGGGAAATTCGCGACTTCCACGTCGGATCGCAACCTTTCGTAATCGTGTACTGGCCGTAAAGAATGTAAACGGTGGACACTCAACAGACCCACAACCCCGGAGTCTAATGCGCATTCCCCACCCAATTCCAGTCTCAAACCGCGAAAAGCTATCGAGACTCGTAGGCAGGCTCGATTCCCGGTGCGCTTGTAAGCGACAGTGGACTTGGAGGACAGCGAAGGGTGGTTGGGGGCAGAGGCAGCGAACCTGCGCACGATGCCGATCGCCAGAGACGAGATTCTCTGCTTGGCCCGCCGCAAAAAGTATGGGCATTTTCAGCGGTCGGGACCAGTCGCTATCTCAAACAAAGCCGCCGGGAGTCCACCGAATCCTGTCTGTCCGTTCTTAAGAACAATGCCGGCCCACTCAATACAAAGGCCCCATGTGTTTCCACACGGGGCCTTGTCGAACGATTCCAGCGACGGTCACTTCTTGGGCTGGCTGAGCGTGCCCTTCGCCTTCATGTCCTTGGCGGCTTGGCCGTTCCTCTTACCCCCGCTTGAGTCCTTCTTGACCGGCGGGTGCTGTCCACCGTTGGTCATGGTACGTCTCCTTTTTCCTGAATTCCCGGTGAAGTCTTTACGTAACCGTAACGTAAAGTCTGTAGACCTATTGTATGCATGGCTACAGACTCGTCAACGGGATTCGGTTCGTCGCCCTTCTTTTATCGGGAGAACATCTTGGCTGACGTCTTGAGCCAGTTCGGTAAGAAACTCCGCGAGGTTCGCCAGCAAAAAGGGATCTCGCAGGAACGCCTGGCCGAACTGGCCGGATTGCACCGCACCTATGTCAGCAGCGTCGAGCGCGGTGGGCGAAATATCTCCCTGCTGAATATCGAGAAGCTGGCCAAATCACTCGGCGTCCCGCTGGGAAAGCTCATGCCCTAGCGGTGCCAGTGAAGGCTTCACCCGACGCGCGTGTCGAATTTTCGGTCGGTATCGCTCAATTGGTTTGTGCTCTGAACGATCCGCCGGGGCAGTTCCCAGGAGTTTCGCGACCCGCGTGTAGTATTTCCGGAGCGTGTCCCGCGACCCGGCAAAGAAGATTCCGGCCAGCAACGCGAATCCCAGGTCCGTCCAGCCCAAGCCGCTGCTGAAAACCCCAAATGCGGCTCGACGCGCCCCATATAGAAATAGCAGTGCGACGAGGCTGTTCGCGTAAAACTGATAGTAGCGGTAATGGATCTCGACCAGCGTCTCGAATGCGGCGATGTTCTCCTGTAGCCGCGAGAAATCCCAGCCGGGGTCGGCGATGCCGGTCCAGCGGTGGACGGTGTCGATCACGGCCCAGCGGACCAAGCTTACGGTCAACCCGGTCCCCAGCGACGCCACCGTGACATACAGGAATCCGCCCACGGTCGGAGTCTTGGCTGGGCTCCCTTCCAGCCACGCTTGCACGGTCGGCGAGAACAGACCGACGCCCCACAGCGCTACGAAGCCGGGCAGCACGTAGGCGATTGTCAGACCGAAATTGCGTTGCGAAAAGTCATCCATTGGTGGTCGGAAACCTGAATCCGTTTGGCAGCCTACCATGCGTCCTGACTTCGCGCCAGCAGCGCGGTGCTGGTGGCCTGGCCCTTTTCTACGGCACGTCCTTCACCGGTAACGCCATAACTGGATCATGCCCCAACGTGTGACCAGCAGATTCAAGCGGCGGAACCCACCGCGAACAAAGCTGCCCTATCGGGTCCGCGGACCGCTGTTGAGTCGGGGGGAGCAAGCTTTCTTTTGGGCGTTGAGAGCGGCGGTCGGCACACGGTATCTGATCGCATTCAAGGTCCGGGTGGCCGATCTGCTTGATTGCTCGGCCGCAGCGTGGGAGGCCGGTCATGGCCATCGGATTGCCCGGCATCACGTGGACTGGGTCTTATGCGATCCCGATTCGACCTTGCCGCTGGCCGCCATCGAGCTTGACGACCGCTCACATGACCTCCCCGCCCGCCGCCGGCGTGACCAGTTTCTGGACGCGGCCTTCGGGGCGGCCGGCCTGCCGTTGATTCGGTTCCGAGCGCAGGCCCGGTATCAACTCTCGATCATCCGACAATCAATTCTTGGCGTTCTCTCCGATTCGACGCGGACGGGTAATTCGCGAACCGCAAAGTTCACCGGCCAGAATGGCAAAGTCCAAGCCGACGAGGCCCCTCGGAATCCGACCATCAAAGCCAGGTGGGAGACGAGTAAAGGAGGAGGGAGAAGATAGCGGTTTCCCGTCCAGCTTCGTCGTCCCATCCTCATCAGGGCCAAGGGCCTGCCGGCCTCACGGGGCGAGCCCCGACGATGACAGGCCGACGAAGCCAGGAAACAAATCGCAGCCATTCTGTGGACGGCGGCGAACGAGGCGCGACGTTGGCGTATAATCGAGGTTCATGAGTCGCGGCCGGAAGAATCATTTGCCAGAGCATCCGAACATGATGGAATTCTCTATCCGAAGTGGGGGACAGACAGGAGTCGATCGAGCGGCCCTCGATTTTGCTGTGATGAACGGATTGAATTACGGAGGCTGGTGCCCGCGTGGTGGCTGGGCTGAGGATTATCCGACCGCTCCTGGTCTGCTGGTAGCCTACCCACGTCTGGCTGAAACTGCTTCAACCGATCCCAAGCAGCGAACGGCTTGGAACGTGCGCGATAGCCACGCCACTTTGATTCTGGTGCTCGGCGATGCGCTGGACCGCTCGCAGGGGACTTTGTTCACGCGTCAATCGGCAGACTTGTTTCTCCGACCGCTACTCGTTGTAGACGCCTTGTGTCCAGACTCAGTCCTGCGCCGGGCGGCGAGTGGCTTCGCCAGGTCACTGTCCCGTTCGGCGGATCGGAATTCCTGCTCAATGTAGCCGGTCCGCGAGAATCCGAGGCGCCAGGAATCTATGCTGAAGCAAGCAGGTTTCTCACCAAGTTATTCGCCCGCGATCAAGACTGACCGCAGGGGTCCAAACGCTTGCCGTCACGCCGGTCGAATTATCGGAAACGTCGCTCATGCCAGGAAATCGTGGAGCAGTTCCCGCGATTTGGCGTTGCGCCCGCGAGCAATCCAATTCAGCCTGTCGATCGACGGATCCTCGTGCGTGCATAATTGCTCCACCGTTTTGATGAAGTCGTGCCCAGCGACCGAGAGTCCGCCCTTAAACTCCGGTTCTTGGTAGTTCTTGCGAACGTAGATCGCGAAACCAAGGCCGCTGATTCGCCGTTCAACTACAGCGGGCAGCTTCGTCGCCAGGTATTTCAACGGAATGAATGCCAGCTTCTTCTTCGGAAAGCCTTCATCGTAGCCCCACACACAGCCGGGGCGTTTGATCGCACTTTCGAGAATGTGACGCGGAATTGGGCCGGCTCCCACCCCTACTCCGGCGCGCACGTACAGTCGAATGTGGCGATAAGTCGGCACCACGAATCGGCTCGCATTGTCCGATTTGCGAGTGTCTAGGAACATTCTTCCCAACCATCGGACTGTCGCGTCGTCGCGTGCTTCCTGGGTCGGACCGAGCAACAGGAGCGGAGTCTCCTTCAAAATTGCATGCAGATCGGATTGCTTGTTGTGGCAGACAAAGTCAGCCAGTTGGGGAAAGCGTTGCGCATCGTGCTCGGGCATCAGAAAAACTAAGCCCACGGCGGGAACTCGATAGTCCAATGAGATTCTGGTCAAGCCATCGCTATCGCCTTCGTCGTTGCAAAGAATTACATCGCACATCCCATCCCGAAGATCTTTCGCCAATCGATCTTGACTCCCCGTTGGCGAATAGAAAATGTCAAGACCGTGATGTCGAGACGCCAGCGCCGCGGTCACATCCGGTAAGGCGTAGGCCGCAATACTCGGAAACGTGCCAATTCGCAATCGCGAGCACCCCGGCCGGTTGGCCTTCATGCCCTTGAGCGCATCGTATAGTTGGGCCATCTGTCGGATCTTCGCTTGAATGCCGTCAACCGTCTCCGGATTCTTTTCGGCAAGCACACCCCTGGTGCCGCGATCGCGCTCGACCAATTTGACTCCGAAAAAGTCTTCGAGTTTTTCCAGGTTTCGGGAAAGAATCGTTAAGATGCTGCGCACTTTGCCTTTGACGGCCAAGCCCTTCGACCCTTTCTTTTTCGCCTCCGATTCTGCGAACTGACCCATCGAGCCGTTCGGCGATTCTCGCAAGTAGGTGAGCAGTTCGTCGATCTGGATGAGCTCGTCGAGCGAGTCGGTCAAACGCACTGGGGCGACTCGCTGCGTGACGTTCGCGCGATTGAATGAAGCGGTCATGATTGCCATCCTTTCAAAGACGGGGTTGCGATGCTTTCCGGGCTGGGTTGTTGTGCAGGACGTGAGAAGCTGTTGTTGCTGGTGCGGTCGCCTTCCGGAGGTCGCACGCAAATGCTCGTTGACACTGTCAACATATGTTGTCACATTGCCATTTGTCAATATTAGGTTGACATTCTACAATCAGGGGGTCGCAGGGAAAAGGCGGACCGACCGGTTCCGCCAAAACCCTGACACCAGAACCGTGTGAAGACGGTTCAGATGTCGGCCCCCGGCGACGGTGATCGATGGACGCAATCCATGATCGCCCGTTCAGAAAGACCGAGACGGTTCAGAACAACCGCTCGGAAAAACGACACCGAACGCGGTCGGAGAAACGCATAAGAGGTTTCTCCGCTGCGTCGAGCCGCTTTTCGGACCACAGTGCGAACTGCGGCGCAAGGAGCCTGGGAACCCGGGAAACCTCGGCAAAAACCGTTTGGCTTGGTCGGTCCGCTCGCTCAATGACTAGCACGAATCATCGCGTCGATCAACTTTCGCTGGCGGACAACCGCACGGCAGACAAAACATAACGCCCCGCTGGCTTCGGGATGTACCCCCAAAACAACTCACCCACTCGAAGGAATTCGCCATGCCACTGTTTGACCACGACCGAGAATTCGATCCCTTTACCGAGGATTTCTTGCGATCGAGATGCGGGTGCGAAACGCCGCTACCTAAGGGTCGGCATGTTGCCGGTGCGAAATATCCGACCGCGGCAGACCTCGCGACGTACTTGCAACCGGCGAATAACGACGATCACTGCGGCATTGAACTACCGCATTCTTGCGTGATTGTTGGCTCGTCTGAGGGTGAGTCGCGCCGCGTGCTTTACAATCGGACGATTTTTCTCTCCGATCGGCGCCGCAATTCCCATGTTGCCGCGTGGGGCCCAACCGGCGCCGGTAAGACAAGCAAAATAATCCTGCCCCTGCTGCTCAGTGATCTCAAGGACGCCAATCGGGTCACGGTCGTGTTGAGTCTCAAGGGGGACGAACTTGGAATCGCGGCGGCCTACTGTGAGCAGCACGAGATCGAGACGCTCTATATCGATTTCAGCGACCCGACCCGAAGTGTCGCTTGCAATCCGCTCGCAACCGACGACGCCAGTCGGGCAACTGATGCGATCGGGAAGCTTGCCGACTTAAGGGTCAACAAACACGCTCATGATTCGGAATTCTGGAAGCAGAACGGGATTACGTATTGTTTGGCGGCCTGGCACTGTGGCTGCCGATCGTTTCCTGAGATTCTTGACCTGTTCAGCGGGTCACGCGACGCGTTGCTCGAACGGCTCGATGCGTGTCCGGATCATAGCGGCGCGTTCGCGGCTTCATACATCCGAAGTGGGAGCCAGAACGCGGACACGGTTCAAGCAACCCTGACTGGTTGGCTAGCTTCCTATCGCGACCCAGCCGTTCGGGCTACTACCACGGCTCAAGAACTCAACCGCGACCATTTGTTTGATCACCGCCAGGTCATTCTGATTCGTTGCCCGGAACAACGACTCTTGGCGCTGCGCGACGTTTACAACCTTCAGTTGCAATGGTTACTGGACGCGGCCATCGAGTATGCCGACGCCGTTGGACCAGAAAATGAACGTCCCGGAGTTAGTTTCTATATCGAAGATCTTCCCGCTTGGGGGCCGATTGCCGAACTCGTGGAGCGGCTCGCAACTCTTCGGAGTCGGAGAATCGCAATTACGGCAGCGATCCAGTCGTTTGCGCAGCTCGAATTGGCGTACGGTCCGACCGCAAAGGCGGTAGAAAAGGCCTTTGTCAACAAGATCGTCCTGCCCGGTGTCGACCAAGAGGACGCGGAATACTTTGCCCGGACAAGTGGAGAGCAACAGATCGCCGTCACGCGGATGGGGACCGGCGCTTTGCTTGACGAAAGTATCCTGTCGAGCTTCGTTTTGTCGCCGAGCGAAATCCGTTCGCCAGAATATCGCCACTTCTTTCTGGAACAACCTCTGACGTTCGTCCTGCCCGGCAGAGTTTTTCAGGCATACTTGCCCGCGATCTTCGATCAGCCGGAGACCGCCGACCTTCGACGGAGGGCGAATCGGTGGAACAACAGCCGGCCTCTGCGAACGACGCCGTTAGTTTTGCCCGAGGTAACGACCGATGCGATCGCGGCACCCAGCAGTTCCTGCGAATCTCCGACCTTTACCAACACGAACGGAATGCCGGAAAGCCAGATCCGTAAACGAATCGAAGCCGTTCGAAAGCAAGTCGATTACGACAATACCACAGGTACCGCCCGCCGCTGGTGGGATGCGTTCGAGACCGCGAACAATGGTCGCCCCAACCTCACATTGAGGTTGCTGGAGGAATTGGCTGGGCGGAAGGCAACGCTCACTGAATTCTTCCTCGCTTACGTGTACAGCAACACCGACAACATTCAGGCCAATTTGTTGTATCTGGACTACACGCGATTGAAACGACACGAACAAGCAGCGAAAGAGGCCCTCCGTGCCAGTCAAAATCAGAAACAGGTCAAGCCGCCGAATCGTGGCGGTAAGAACCCCGATCGTGAGTAGAGGCCGCTCCAAAGCGCTGCCAATAAGCTGGAGACGCAAATCATGAGTAAAACGCAACCTGACGTCGTACCCAGTGCGATGATTCCTTTGAATCATCGCGATGCGGTCAACAGGGATGACGAATCAAGCTCGGGCGATTCGTTCGATCAGGCCCTCACGCTGCTCGATAGTGAAATTTGCGCCAAGGTCATTCGCCGCTCGGGAGGGCGACCGCGCAAGCGAAGCACTTCACGACGGCGAACGCCTTCGACTCAGTCATCGACCCTTAATCACGACGGGCAGTTGCTGATGCAACAACTGCGCGACGAATTTTTGCCCATGTACCGGGAGTTCACACGGACGTTGGGATGCGCGGCGATTCGTGCGATCGCCGCAGGCGAAAAACTCGTCGAGATCAAATCACGGATCCGCGAAATGGCGCCGCGGCCGAAGTGGTCGGACGTGCTAGCGACGTTTTGCCGTGAGTTCAATTGCTCGGATCGCACTTGCCAGCGATGGATGCGCATGGCCAAGAACAAGGAGACGTTGTTGGCGTTCGTGGCGGACCGCGGGAATCAAAATCCGTCACAGGTGACGGAAATTGGAACGGTCGATCCGCTGGAAAGACTGACTCTCACGGAGGCGATGGAAATCTTAAGACCGTCCGACGGTCTGAAAACGAAGAAAAAACAACCGAAGAAAATTGCCGTCATCCCGTTTTCACCCCCAGCAATCGTCGAACGAACAATCCATGTGTTGGGAGAAATCGACCTGGCGTTGGCGTTGGACGCCGGCCCCTCTCAAATTCCGGCCAAACGGCACTACGCCAAACCCGAGGATGTGCTCGATCCGGCCAAGACCTGGAACGGGCGCCTGTTCTTACATCCGCCGCGCGGGGCCGCTGAGGTGTGGACGAATCGGTTGCTCAACGAGTTCAAGGCCGGGAATGTCGTTGCGGCCATCGTGTTGGTTCCGGCTGCCGTGAACGAAAACTGGTTCGGACACCTCGCAGCCGTCGCGGCAGGGGTGGCCTTTTGGCGAGGTGAATTGCCGTTCGCCTCGCTCACTAACTCCGCTGGCCCCGGCAAACCTTCGGGTCGCCCACACGCCATCATCTTGTTATCACAGCCCGCCCACCTCGAAACGTTCGCGATGGAGTTCGGCAATGCGGCGGATATCTACGCCGCTTATCGCCTCCCGAGTTGAATCAGTCCACTTTTTCACGTTGTCACTTTTGCAAGGAGCGATCTCACATGAAACTTCGACCGCAATCAGACGAACGCGATCGGCCTCACACGCCGGGCGTCGCCCGTGTGAATCTGTTGGTAGGGGGCAACAACCAGGCGACAGTGCTATACCGTTGCACAAACCATTCCGATCTCGTCGTGTATTACGACGTGCCGCGGGAAATTCAACTTGCCGTCCCCGGCGACCCGCCGCCTGGCACGCTCATCCGACCGTTGGCCCGCGGCAAAACCGTGGCCACGCTTCGCAAAGCGGGCCACGGCCCTTCGCAACGGCTGCTCAAAAACCGTCCTGGAATCACTTTGGACGTTGGCCTGCGGCAACTTCGCGCACTCGGTTACTATGCGGCCGAAGCCGAAATTGAATCATCGGACTTTGCCGAGGGCATGCGGTCCGGCATCGTGGAGCCCATGCTCGCCTTGCATCACGGGTGCATCAGTAAGTTTCAGCTTCTCGTTGAGGTCGGCGGCAGCGGCGCCACTGGAGCCGGAGGCGGGTTGGCGATTGCCTTCGCGATCGCAAAAGTATTGCTCGATTGCACCGACGCAACCGTTGAAATCGTGGCCCGCGTCATCGGCAGTTCGACCTATTTGCAGAGTTCGACCCATTTCCAGCTTGGTCCGGGAGTACACCGGAACGCTGGTTTGACCGCGGCGGAATGGCTTTATCACGCGGGTTCATCGGCTCGACATCCGCGCGAAGCGTTGTCGGTGACCTTTGCAGAGTATCCGCCTTGCGGACCATTCAAATATGAACGCGACCGCTATGTGTTGCAAGCCACGCAGGCGCGGTTCTGTCGAGAAGTGGAAGACCAATTGGCTCGGATGTCGGTTAACCACACCGTCAACAGCCGGATCGGAGCCGTAGCAATCGAACGGTTCGGTTTCGGACAGCCGCTACCGGAGTCAGAGGTGGCGGCGGATGTCGCCGCAGCGTTCGTGCCTCACTTGCTGCTGGTATTGGCGACGCGTCCAAATCTGGCGCTCGTCAAACAAATCGACGCGCAGCGTCATTCCCGGCCGCTTCCGTGCCTCGACATCGAGCATATCATCGACCGCCTGCCGACGATGACCGCCGACGATGTGTTTAATGCGGTTAAGAAGCCTGATGAACGTACCGTCGCCGAAGTTTTTCTGGAATTCAACGACGGCAACCGGGTGAATTTGTCACACTGCAAAGAAATTTTTGCGACACGTTGCGAAACGACTGAGGAATTCTGCCGGCGACTGATTCTGTATCGAACTGCGGAAGTGGTGTTGTCGCACGAGATTACGCTGGCAGCGGACGAATTGGCGGATGCCCGCGAAGAGGAAGTAACGTGCGATCGTGGATTGATCGATGCCATTCGATTGCTTAAGCCGCAACGGTTCTGGCACCGCTTGTGGGGCATTTGGAAGAGCATTGAGCAACGCGACGATGGCTTACGGCACGCCAGCGAGCCGACGCGCGACAATCTCCGCGAGATTGGGCGATTGGAAGCAGATTACAACGCCCTCCGGGACGCTGGTACACAGGTTCGCGAGGAGATCGCTTACTTGGAGCAGCGGCTCAATAGCGGAATGCGCCTCCTAATGCAGTTCTTAGGGAGCGGCGGCGGCGGCGAAAGTCGCCCGGCTTGGGTCATCACGCGGCCGATTGACGAATTGCTGGGGAGTCTACTGGACTGCCCCGCCGCAACACCGATTCAAGCGGTGCTGCGACTGTTGGGAACGGCCGTCTCCCATATTACGGTGGCCGGTTTGGCGTACACGCTGAACAGTTCGTCCGATCGCTTGGAGGATTTAGTTCCTCTGCTGGCGAACGCGAAACCGGCCGTCGATGCGCCGTCGTGGGGCGGACGTTGCGATTGCGACGAGCCAGTGGTCTCGCTGGTGGTCGTGCCGCCGCTGGCGCCCGATATCGAGAACAAGCTCCGCGAAGGATTCGCAAAGAGCGACAGCACGCGGATCTTGGCCGTCGCTGAGTCATGCGCAGCGTGCGTGAACGTGGTGCATCTGTCGATCTATTTCCCCAACTCGGCGTCCACTGTCGTGACGAGTTTCTTGGCCTCCCACGCTCGCCAGGGGATGCGCGAAGACTTTGACGCACATTGCCCCGACGGCGTCAACTACTTGACCAAGTGTGGCATCCATCCTTCGGCGGAAGAATAACCGGCGTCCAACAGCTCCAACCAGAAAGGCGATTCGAACCATGAGATGGATCATTAAGCTCGTCGCATCGGTCAGCGTGTTGATGTATTTCCTGGCCCGCTGTGAATGGCTGGATAAGTATCACTTGGTCATCGGCGGCATCGCATTGGCGATTGGCGGGATTCCATCCGCCGCGATTGCGTTTCGCCTCCGCCGCCGCAAGCGAGCGGGAACACGAACGTCGAGAGGCCGCGGGGAACATCCGTTGCGACCGGTCTTGATAGGACTCGTCTGGGGTGGGGTGGCGTGCGGATGGCTGTCGGCCGCGTTCGCAATCGTCGATCAATTTCCAGTTCTACCCGCCTTTTACGACCACGACCGCCCGCAATTGGAAGCCTTGATTCAACAACTTGAAGATCACGGCCATTTCGGGGAATTGGCGGACCTCATCGACGCTCGTTTGCAAAAGCCAATCTCCGAAGCGTGGAAAAACGAGTTGGCCCAAAAGGAATACTCCTGTCTCGTAAAGGCGGCCACGCAAGCGCGCGGGCAAGGGGCTCAAGTCCTCTTAGATCGCGCCGTCGGGGTGACTAATAGATATGGGTTAGATTTCGCTTTGGCGAATGAAGCGATTGCCCGGTTGGCAGATAGCCACACGATTGCCGAATTGCAGACGCAACTCGAATCCGGCAAGAAGGGCAATCAAGTGGAACTCGAACGGCAGAAGCAATTGGCCGACGCCGAGAACCAGCGAATCAAACAACTGGGACGGGAGCGAATTACGCGCCCTGAACCGAATCGTATTCGAACAGCACGTGACCTGGGGCGATTCACTCGCCGAGAATTTCGCCGCGCGCGGCGAACAGTACTTGGCGGCGATTGATTGGGCGAAGCAAACGGGCCTTGATGCGACGCCCGCCGTCGCCAAGTGGGATCAGTGGGATCGCGAGCGTTTCCAATGGGAACCAGCCGACCTGCCCAAGGGGGCCACGGCGACGATTGTTCGCCGGTTTAACGATTTCGCCCCTCGTGACTGTCTTCGATATCGACCTGTGCGACGGTTCGGGCACACCCATCCACGGGCTGGCCACGAAAGATTGTCAGGTCTCTCAAGGCGAACGGAAAATATCCCATTGTCGGCTGGCGTCGATGAACCCGGGGGTGCGGCCCACGCAAGTTGTTTTACTCATCGACCGAAGCGCCTCCACCGCTGGAATGGGGATTTTAGCCGCCAAGGCCGGCGCACAAGACTTTGCTGGCGCAACTCAATGGATTAGCCGAGTTCAAACTGTTCTCGTTCAGCACGGCAGTGGAACCACGGAGTGAATGGACTGACGACGCGGCGAGATTGTCGTCGGAAATCGACTCCCTAGTCGCCGAGGGGAATACTGCGCTCTTAAAGTCGCTAGAGATTGCGATCGGAGAGTTGCAATCGCGAAGTGGACCACGAGCAATCGTCCTGTTCACGGACGGAACGGACCACGTAGGAGGGCTGAATCTCGGCGAACTTATTGCCCGCTGTCAACAAGCGTCGATTGCAACGTATGCGGTCGGACTCAAGACGAACGAGCTGGACCCGACTTTTCTGGACCGGCTCGGCAGGGAAACGCATGGGGAATTCCTTATGGCGGATCGGGTGGATTCCCTTGGCGAGCGATTCAATGAAATCGCCAACCGCCTGCGCCGCCCATTCTACCGATTGGCCGTTTCGTCGGACGCACCGGAGTCATCGCCGTTGACGATCCAATTCGGCGCCAAGAATCGAGTCACCCTCACGGTCGGAAACAACCGGGAGATTCACAATTGATTATCACGTTCGTTTGCTGGCGATCACCGGATCGCCAAGCGTGGGCATCGCCTCTGTTGTGGGGAACGACATGCAATGCACCAACAAGAAGCCAGTCAACATTCGACACCGTGGCACAATGTGCGGCAGAGTTCAACGAAGCATTGCAGGGTCATTTAGCAACAAAAAGGAGAAATGAAATGGAAAACACAAAACCGGCATTCGAGTCCAAACTCGGCAGCATTCGGCTCGCCGTTTGGGAGAACGCGACAACCGAAGGACGGCGGTGGTATTCGGCGGCCCCAACCCGGCGTTACTTCCCCGACGCGCAAAGCAAAGAGGCGAAATATGCCTCGACGTTCAACGGCATCGCCGATTTGGTTTTGCTGCGGGAAGCGATCAACCAGGCTATCGCCTGGATGAGTTCGCGTGAGCAGCACGGGCAGGAAGAGGAGTAGAGCGACGTGGCGAACGACCGCGGCGGAGGCATCGCAGAATTGCCAGAACCCGCGGCGCTCGCCTTTTTTTGATGGGGCGTATGACAGACAAGCAGACTTACAACGGATTCGCGAATTACGAGACGTGGGCGGTGGCGCTGTGGCTAGGGAACGACTGGGCCAGTTATCAGCAGTGGCGTGAGATTTCTCACGAGGTGTGGCAGGACATGGGAAGCGTCACCCAGAAACATTTAACGCCGTTTGAAGCAGCCAGTATTGAGCTGGCCGACCGGTTAAAAGCAGAAGTCGAAGACGGCGTCCCGCTCACGGCGCCATCGATGTACACAGATCTCCTGCAAGGGGCCTTGGCGGAAGTCGACTGGTACGAAATTGCCGGCAACTTGCTAGAGGAAGCCAAGGAGGGGACAGAATTATGAGCGACTTGATTTACAGCTATACGCGAGCTCAAGCAATTGACGACGGGATATTGATTGATGTTTCGGAGTTGGCCAAGGAAGCAGGCTTTCGCTACCCGGTGGCCATGACGCGCACCGCCTGGAGCCAATGCGTGGAAGTGCATGCCGATGACGTCGGGCAGGACGAGATTGGACGCCTGTGGGACGTGCTGAACGTGCTTCGCCACGAAATTCGTCGGGGAGGTGATGGCCATTTGATCGCGTTCGACGTCCTGGTCGCGAAGTGCGGCAGACCTCCGAGACCAGTCAGCCTCAAATCACACTGCGGACCAGGCGATAGCGGCGAGGCCCTGATCACGATCATGCTGCCAGACGAAGATTGATCGCGTTTAAGAAGGGTAAAGAACGATGGTTAGCAGCAACAAAGCCGTAGCCCGCCGCCGACTGCCGGTGCGCGTCGCCGAGGCCATGACCGCCGTGCTTGATTACTTGTGGCACGATCAAGCCCGCGACTGGCTTGCGCGTAGCGAACACGAACAAGAGACTCATATTTTTGCTGCGATGCTCACCGTGCGGCAATGGCTGAAAGAACAACGCCAATCTGAATCGCGGAAAAACAAACCATGATCAATAGACAAAACAAGAGTGGATTCAGGCCGGATGCGATTTCGATCGGACGACATGCTTTGAAAGTGTCAGGCCTTCATTCGTTCGGTCTCGCTGCCGTCCAGCTTAGATCCGGATTACGAACGACCTCAGTGGGCGGAATCGGACGCAATGGATCGATGCGTCATTTTGGACAAAAAGAAGCACTTGACTTTACATACTACACCGTCGCACGCCGTGCTAATGCCGCTCCGCTGTGCTGAGCGTAAATCCAAAGCCCGTTCGGCGTTCAGTCCGTTAACACTCTGTGAACACCGCCATGCGCAAGAAACCTGCCTCGGAAACAGTCGGCTTTCGGGCCAACGCCGAGTTGTTGAAACTGATTGATCGCGAGCGCGAACGCTTCGGTGTGTCGCGCGGCGAATGGGTTCGTGGCGTCATCTCCGCGCAGTTGTTTAAGGAATCGCAAGAGAACAATGCGGCCCGGCTGGAGGAGTTGCAAAACCTTGTTAAGGAGTCGTGCCAGGCGATCAAGCTCCACGACCGCAAGTTGGCTGCTGCCCTTTTCACTGTGCTCACGGAAGTGGGTGAAATGGAGGCCGGCGAAGCCAAGGCATTGGTGCGGCGGCGGATCATCGAACAAGGAGGATCGCGATGACCGCCACAATTAGCGTTCTGGGGCGTCAAGGGGATCTGTCGCCCGGCGATATCGCCCGCTACTTTGTCCCGGACTATTACACCGGGGAAGGCAATGAGAAGCCCGGCGAATGGTGTGGAAGCGCCGCTCGTGAATTGGGTCTTTCGGGCGTCGTCGGAGTAGCCCCGCTCACGAATGTCCTGTCGGGACGAACGCCAGACGGCACTCGGCAATTGGTGCAAATCCAACAACAGAAAGGGACCGGGAGTAAACGTGAGAAGCGACGCGATCGCTCGCCTGGGTACGACTTGACCTTCTCGCTACCGAAGTCGATTTCGGCTCTCTACGCAGTTGGCGGCAATCAAGTCCGGGTGGCCATCGACTTGGCAATGGACCGGGCGTCCAAAAAGGTCATCCAGTATCTGGAGACCTCATTGCCATTGGGCCGGCGAGGCAAGGGTGGCTGCATTCAAGAGCCGGCCAAGCTCTTGGTTGGAATGTTCGATCACTTCGTCAATCGGCACCTGGAACCGCAGCGGCACCGGCACTGTGTCATCGCCAATGTCTGTCAATTGGAGGACGGGGCATGGCGGAGTATTAACTCGCCTTTGCTGCACAAGTGGACGAGAACTTTGGGACCGATGTTTCGCTCAGAGTTCGCCCATGAGTTGTCCCAGGCCGGTCTCGGGTTGGAATTATATCTGCCGAACGTCGGGCCAGGAAAATTGAAGACGGCGTTCGAAGTGCGGGGGGTGCCAGAGCCGTTGTGCAAACATTGGTCATCGCGCAAGGCTGAAATCGACGAACTGCTGGCCGGCGATGAAGGAGGATTGGCACCCACCTCGGCGAAGGCACGACAAGAAGCCGCACTATCGACCCGCGAGTCCAAGCAGAAGACGCCGCCGCAGGCGGAATTGCAAGCCAAGTGGCGCGAGGAGGCTCAAGAATTCGGATTTGACGAACAGGCCGTCGAAGGACTGTGCCACTCAACGATGCGCATAGATTACGAAGAAGCCTATCAGACCGCCCGGGCCGAAGCGCTTTCGAACCTATTGTCGCAAGAATCCGATTTCTCAGAACGGCAATTCATTCAAAAACTCTTCGAGGCCCTCCAGCACTTGGGCCTGCCGATGGATTTCGTCAATCAGCGAATCACACAAGATTTGGCCCAGGGTTCGGAAATCGTCGCGCTGAACGAGCGCGACAACGAGTGGCGGTACACCACGAAAGAAATGTGGGATCTCGAAGAAGCGATGTTGAAGGACGGTGAGCGATTGCAGACGGGGAAAGGGGCCCAAGTCCCGACTGCGATCATCGAGGAGGTGTTGGTCAAACGGCCGACCATTTCGGACGAGCAAGCAAAAGCCGTGCGAGAATTGCTATCGGACAAATCAGGTTTGCGCGTTTTGACCGGCGTCGCTGGGGCGGGAAAAAGCTTCACACTCGATGCGGTTCGCGAAGGATTGGAGGCCGCCGGATATAAGGTGCTCGGCGGTGCCCTGGCCGGTGTGGCGACGGAAGAACTCGCCGCCAAAGCTAATCTCCCGGCTCGCACGGTCGCCAGCTACTTGTGGCACCTCGGCGAAAAACTCGATTTCTTGGATCACGACAAATCCGACACTCAAGGGCACGTCGCCGCTCATCCGCAGGGATCATCGCGAACATCGGAAAGTCCGTTCATCCTCGACAACCGGACGGTATTAATTATTGACGAATTTGGAATGCTGCCCACTAAAGCGGTTGCGGCCATATTTCGCCATGCGACTAAGGCCGGTGCGACCGTCTTGGCAGTTGGTGACGCGAGCCAGATACAGCCGGTTGAGGCCGGCGCGCCGCTGAGACATCTGATGAATGCCCGCCCGCATCCGACCCTCCAGGAGAATCTTCGGCAACAGGGGATGGACGCTCAAGCGGTGCAGGACGTGCGAGACGGTCGGGCCGCCAAGGCACTCGAAAATTGGCGGAAACAAGATCGCCTTGTCTTGGGCAACAATCAAACCGATACGATCCGTCGTCTGATCAAGTCGTGGGTCAAAAGCGGCGGCCGGGAACGGCCCGAAGAACACTTGATTTTCACGCAAACTCGGGCCGAGGCGAGGGCGATTAATCGACTCTGCCAGCAGGAACGCCACAAGGCCGGACTTGTCGATAAGAGCCGGCAAGTGACCATCGGCAAGCAGCCATTCGGCAAAGGCGATCACGTCCTCTTTCATCACCCAATCCCGGAGCAAGCAATTCGCAACGGTTATTCCGGTGTCGTCCTGCGTGTCAATCCGCACGCGAAGACGATCACGATCCGTCTGGATGTAGAGCGTCCGAACCGTGATTCGGTCGTGACGATCCCGCTCTGTCAGATTAAGGCGGACGGAATTACCGGCAATCATGCCCGCACCATTAACAAGGGGCAGGGCCAAACCGTGGCGAATTCGTACGTGCTTTTGGGCGGCTCGATGACCAGTCGCGAGACCGTATACACGCAATGCACGCGCGGCAAGTTGACGACGAAAGTATTCGTAGACCGCTGGCAAGCGGGCGAAGACCTCCGCGATCTGGCCAAGGCGATGGATAAATCGAAAGCCAAAGGTCTCGCGCACGACCTCGGATTGCGCTTGCAAATCGAAAGGGAACAAAAGCGATGATCGGTTGGTGGCTGTTACTCGCGATGATCCTGACGCCGGTTGTGGCGTGGCTCTGTCGGGCAACGGAACGGCCGTCTGAAAATCTCGACAAACTGCGTGGGCGGCGGCTCTTGTCTCCGCGTGAGTTGGCGAACTTCCAAGCCAGCTCGCCGCCCGAGGAGAGTGTCGAGGTAACCGAAGAAGGAGAAAACGAGGACGAGGAGGAACAACCATGAATCCCCGCTTGCCGTTCCGTTTCGGCTTTTGGCGATTTTTCGTCCCGATCTTCGTCACCCTACTGACGCTGAGAATGCTGTATGTGCATGGCTACCTTCAGGCAGGAGTCGCGCTTATCGCGGCCGCAGTTTACTTCGTGGGCTGGTTCTTATCAGGGGGCATTCCTTCGGCTAGCGCGGTCCTTTTTGTTACGTTAACGGCCTTTTATTTCATCCTCTATTGGTTCCTCTTATTTCCGGATGCTTCGCCGCCTCCGAGAGGACGAACATTGCAACGTCGCGGTAAAAGTCCTCGGCCTGGAACAGGAATGGCGAGACCATCGACTCCCAGTTCAAAGCGAACCACTTCTTTCCGTAAGAAAGGCCATTGAACATGAAATTCCTCAAAAAAGTTTTCAGTGCCAAACAGCCCCCGAACGAGACGCACGCAAAGTCGAGTCGCAACCAAGAGCCAGGTCTATGCTGGGGTGACTTGGTCATTCAACAGCATGAAGCCACCGCTGGATTTTTAGCCTGTGCGCGCCCGGCAGCGGTAAGACCATTCTGCTCCGTTTACTCGCGCAAACCGCATTGGCTCGCATTGGTCAAGGTTATGACGATCGGGCCTTGGTCTACGATGCCAAAATGGACGCCATGCCACTCTTGTCGGGAATTTGTCCGAAAGCCGAAATTCGAACGACCAATCCTTTCGACCATCGCGGATGGAGGTGGGATCTCCAAGCCGACATTCGCGAGCCGCGCGTGGCGGTCGAGTTGGCTTTTACGTTGATTCCAGAGACCCATGAATCCCAGCCCTTTTTCAGCGACGCAGCGAGACATTGGCTGGCCTCGATCATGATCAGCTTCATGCTCAGCGGCGACGAATGGACATTTGCCGACTTGATTCGCACGATCAAAAGCGAAAAGCGAATCAAGGCGGTTCTGAAACGCCACGCGCAAACTCGCGATGTGCTCGACCAATACTTCACGCAACATGACCAGCGATTGACGGCCAATATCTTGAGCACCTGCGCCGTAAAATGCCTGCGTTACGAACCGGTCGCAGCGGCCTGGGACGCGGCACAGAACAAATTCAGCTTGACCGATTGGGTGCAGAACAGTTGGGTACTCGTGTTAGGCAATTCGGAGGAGAGCCGGACGCCCCTTGACTGCATCAATCAGGCGATTTTCAAACGGGCAAGCGACCTGGTGCTCAATCAGAGCGAGTCATTCACTCGCCGCAGTTGGTTCATTCTCGACGAGTTGGCGGAGGCCCCGAAACTGAATGGACTCGTGTCGCTCCTGAAGAAAGGCCGTTCCAAGGGCGCCTGTGTCGCGATGGCGTTTCAGTCGATCAGCGGACTACGTGACAACACCAAATACGGAAAACACTTCGCGGACGAAGTCTTAGGGCAGGTTGGCAATCGGTTTTTCGGCCGTCTGGAATGCGTCGAGACAGCCGATTGGGCGAGTCGCTTGTTCGGCGACCAGGAATACGAAGCCGTCAGCAAAAGCACGACGAATGGCCCCGGTGGCCGCAGCGTCACCACCACAACCCAAACTCAGACCCGCAAGTTGGTGCTGCCCGGCGAATTCATGTCGTTGCCAACCTGTTCGCTCGAAAACGGGTTGCACGGTTTTAACCTCGTCCGGTCGGTCGGCGCCTACAAGATGCACATCCCAGGCGACGACCTGTTCAATCACATGCTTGCTCCGCACGACGACCGAGTGCCGGCATTCGTGCCACGCCCCGTAAGTGATCAGTACTTGCGACCCTCCACGAAAAAAATCGCCTCGGGTCCACACGACTCGCCCGACAGTCCCAAAAAACGCCGCAAGCGGAATTCGCGACACGAACAGTCGGAAGGTTTGCAACGCCCGCCCGATGAACTCGATGATTTGTTGGATGCCATTTGAAATGCCGGGAGTTAGCGTCCGCTGAACGTGCAATCTCGACCAAGCTGGGAGACGAAGTCATGAGCGCCAATTCACAAATCGAATGGACCGACGCGACGTGGAATCCTGTCCGCGGTTGCACGAAAATCAGTCCCGGCTGCAAGCATTGCTATGCGGAGACTTTCGCCGAACGGTTTCGCGGCGTCCCTGGCCACCCCTACGAGCAAGGCTTTGACCTCCGTTTGATTCCAGAGAAGCTCGCGGAACCGCTGAAGTGGCCCAACTCCAAGACCGTATTCGTCAATTCGATGAGCGACCTATTCCAGCAGGGTGTGCCGGATACCTACATCGCACAAGTCGCCGAGGTCATGCGATTGGCCGATTGGCATACGTTCCAAGTCCTCACCAAACGGGCGACAAAGATGCGAGGCATGCTGCAAACCGCGTCGGTGGCCAGCGCACGACATATCTGGTGGGGCGTCAGCGTCGAGGACCGAAAATACGGCCTGCCCAGAATCGACGCTTTGAGAGAAGCGCCCGCCGCGGTCCGGTTTCTATCGATCGAGCCGCTTCTTGAAGATCTGGGAGCGATCGATTTGACCGGCATCCACTGGGTGATCGTCGGTGGTGAGAGCGGCCACGGCGCTCGTCCAATGCAGGAGTCGTGGGTGCTCGATATCCAGCGGCAATGCCAGGTCGCCGGCGTGCCCTTCTTTTTTAAGCAGTGGGGCGGAGTGCATAAGTCGAAGACCGGACGATTGCTCCAAGGACAGACCTTCGACGAAATGCCGGAGCGGTTGGCAGCGGCGCCGCCCGATCGCGTGCGACGCCGCGAGCTGGCCGACGAAGTCAACAATTGGAGCGTTCCAGTTGCGTCCGCGTCTATCCCCGTCGCCGCAAACACAGAGACATCGGCGGCAAATTCATCTGTCCGTTTCCGAATCAGCGAAATTTACAAGACCTCGAAACTCATTCAGGAGAAGAACCGTGAACAGTCATGAAAATGACCGAACACCGCAGCCCCCGCTGCTGTTGTCGATCAAGCAAGCCGCGCAGGCTCTTAGTTTGTGCGAGCGTACGATTTGGGATTTGGTCAAAAAGGGCGAATTACCCCATGTGAAGGTCGGGCGCCGAGTTCTTTTCAGCCCGGCTTCCCTGCAATCATGGATCGAACGCCAAGAATCGACGACCGATCCCAAATCCATTTCAATTGCGTAGAATGATCGTACCCCGCTGCTAACCACGCTCCATCGCGCTTTGCTCCAGCAAAGGAAAGGCAGACGCCATTATGGCCAGTATCTCCGTAGACTCGAAGGGACTGCGACGAGTCCTGTTTGTGGGCAAGGACGGCAATCGTAAGACGATCTATCTCGGCGACGTGACGCAAAAAATGGCCGAGGGGGTCAAGGTCCGCGTCGAGCAACTCGTCGCCTCGACGATCACAGGGCATCCGGTCGAAGACACGACCAGCCGATGGCTCGACGGAGCTGGATTCGACGATGCTGAACAAGCTGGCCGCCGCGGGACTGATTCCCAAGCGGGAAATGGCGAAACTGGCGACTTTCATCGACGGCTATATCACTAGCCGGACCGATGCGAAGCCGAACACGGTTAAGAACTTACAAAGTCGCCCGCAAGAGCCTGGTTGACTTACTTCGGCGCCGACCGGGCGATGCGGACCATCAAGCCGGGCGAGGCCGACGAATGGCGGCAGAGCATGGTGCAGGCGGATTTGGCCGAGGCGACGATCTCCAAACGAGTCAAGCACGCCCGGCAGTTCTTCAAGCTGGCCCATCGCAAGGGCCTGGTCGATCTGAATCCGTTTCAGGACGTGAAGGCCGGTTCGCAGCGTAACGAAGCCCGCTTGATGTTCATCGACCGGGCCACCATTACCAAGGTCCTGGACGCCGCGCCCAATGCCGAGTGGAAGCTGATCATCGCCCTGGCCCGGTTTGGCGGCGTGCGGACGCCGAGCGAAACGCTGGCGCTCAAGTGGTCGGACATCGATTGGGCGGACAATCGAATGACGGTCCCGTCGCCCAAGACCGAGCACCAGAACAAGCCGTACCGCGTCGTGCCGTTGTTTCCCGGAACTGCGGCCCTACCTGGAAGCCGCATTCGATGAAGCTCGCCGAAGGTACGCGTGTACGTCGTCAGCCGGCTATCGAGACGATACCCAGAACCTGCGGACGCAATTCATGCGGATTCTCAAGCGGGCGGGGGTCAAGCCGTGGGAACGACTATTCCACAACCTGCGGGCCAGCCGGCAGACGGAACTGGCCGACCAGTTTCCGTTGCACGTCGTCACCGACTGGATTGGCAATTCACCGGACATCGCCGATCGTCATTATCTGAAGACGACCGACCATCATTTCGAGAAGGCGATTCGCGGATTGTCGGCCGATGCGACCGTCGACGCGACGACGCAGAATCCGACGCAGCAGGCGGCCGAAAGTGATCGAATTGAGCCTGCAAACGCAAAACGCCTCATCTTCGGAAGATGAGGCGTTGCTTGCACTTGCAAGTTCTTGCGAGCACTGTACAAATGAACAGATACCCCCACGGGGAGTCGAACCCCGGTTTTCGGACTGAGAACCCGACGTCCTGGGCCACTAGACGATGGGGGCCCATGTGTGCTTAATCTGTCGGACGAAGGCGGAGTTGTCAACGGGGGCCGCGGGAGCGGAGAGCGGAGACCGGGGAGCGGGGAGCAAGAGGACGACGAACGAATGCGATGGACGCGCGCTGGCCGCGGGCGAGCGGCACCACACTGTTGGATCCAGAAGCGCGCTTCGACACTCAATTCGGGATTTCGTTCAATCCTGCTCGGGCCCTTTCGACGCGGTCGGCGGCCCAGGGTTTGTCGGCGTAGAGCTCGATGATGCTGGAGTAGATGGCGCGGGCTTTGGCGGGATCGGTCGCGCGGAGTTGGTCGGCTCGCGACAGGTTTTCGTCGATCAATTTCAGATAGGCCGGCGATTGCTTGGCGATCTGTTGGTCGAGATGGGCGAGTTGGCGGCGCGAGAGTTCGAGGAATCTCGACGTGGTTTCCGACGCGGCCGGCGATGGACCGTAGAAGTCGATGATGGCCCGCAGCCGCGCGGCGGCTCGGTCGGGGTCGCTGGACGCGAAACGCATGGCTTCGGCATAGTCGCGTTCGATCGGAGTGTCGCCGGTCGCGAGGCCGGGGCGAAGCTTCGTTTGCCGCTCGAGTCGCAGCAAACCGATTTCTTCTAAATAGCCCTTCAGCTTCGCGCCGCGCGGGTCGTCGGGGAAGCGGGTTAAAAATCGGCGGATGTTGTCTTCGGCATCCAACAGTCGTTCGGGCGAAGTTCCGGAACCAACGGCATTGTCGATCCGCTCGAAGAGGACGTCGGCCGACGGCCCGCGCATCATGTAGAAGCCGAGAGCGACAAGCGCGGCCAAGGCGAGCGACAGCATGACGACTTGTGGCCAGACGGGTCCGCGGCTCGATGCATCGGCCGCGGCGCGGCGGCGTTCGTCTTCTTCGACGGTCGTGAAGGAAGAAGGGGCGGAGACGGGGCGAGGGGCGAAGGGCGAGGAGCGAGGGGCAAGAGATGGGACAGAATCGACGGGATTTGCGGTCGAAGCCTGAACGGCATTTGGCGCGGCCGGCGCGGCGCCGGCGGGCTCGCGGGGATGAGCGGTCGGCGGCGCGAAAATCGACGAATTCGAATCGGCACCGTCATGGGCCGGCGCGGAATTGGCAGCCTGATCGGGCGGCGCGGCGATCATGGTTGGCGGAAGTTTTGGTCGTGCGGCGAGAGAATCTTGCGGCCTCGAATCGACGACGGAGTTGCCGCCCGACTTCTCGGGCAACAACGCGCCGACCGCCGACGGCGTCAAATCGCCCGGCAATGTATGAAGTTCATCAAGCGGCTCCGAATCCGCTCGCCCCTCGCCCCGCGCTCCGTGCCCACCGCTTTCCGCTCCCCGCTCCCTGCTCTCCGCTCCCCGCTCTCCCTCGTCCCGTGGCATCGACAGCGCATGTTCCAACGCCAAAAGTTGCTTGCCGACGACGCGTGCATTCGTGCCTCGCGCCGTTGCGTCTTTCGACAGCAGCCTCGCAATGATCTCGGCCAGTTCGCTCGGTACGTCGGGAGCGAACCGCGACACGGGCGGCGGCGTGGCGAAGCGGTGGAGTTGCAGAATCTCCGGCAGCGATCCGCCCCAAAACGGCGGCCGACCGGCGAGCATCGCAAACAGCACGCCACCCAGGCTATACAAATCGCATTGCGGCGTGATCGCGCGGCCGTCGGCTTGCTCGGGCGCCATGTATTCGGCTGTGCCGACCAGGCCGCCGGCCGACGTGAGCCGCGTGTTGCCGAACAGCCGCGCGATGCCGAAGTCGGCCAGCTTCAGATCATTGTCGGGCGTCAGCAGCAGATTGGCCGGCTTGAGATCGCGATGGATCACGCCGTGGTCGTGCGCATGTTGCAACGCCCGCGCGAGCTTGATGCCGAGGCTGGTGGTTTCGCGCCAATTGAAGCGGCGGCCGGCTTGCAGTTCGTCTTCGAGATTCGTGCCGTGGACAAGCTCCATTGCATAGAAAATCACGCCATCTTGCTGGCCGAAGCCGTAGAGGCGCACGATATTCGGATGCTTCAGCTTTTTGAGCGTTTCGATTTCGATTTCGAACCGCTCGCGGAAACCCTCTTCGACGGCCAGATGCGGATTGAGAACCTTGATCGCGGCCGGCTGGCCGGTTTCGACGTTCATGCCCTCGAAGACGGTCCCCATGCCGCCGCGGCCAAGTCGCTGACCAAGACGATAGGGTCCGAGTTGTTCCAGTTGCATCAATCCAATGTAACATGCGGAGAAGGGCGAGGGTGAGGGGTCTAGCTTGACGGCCCGGCGGGGCGCTGACCTACGATGGATGATTCGATTTTCCAGGAATAGGACTCGCTGTGGTGGATACGGTCAAAATCGGGATCGTCGGACTTGGTACGGTCGGCTCGGGCGTGGCCCGGCTGCTGTTGGACCATGGCGATCGGGCTGCGCACGGTCCGGGCGGCGGCTGGTATTGGAGCAGGTTGTCGTTCGCGATTTGGCAAAGCCGCGCGACGTGCGGCTGCCGGCCGGCATGATCTCGACCGATCTGAAGCGGATCACCGGCAATCCGGAAATCACGACGGTCGCCCAACTCGTCGGCGGGATCGAGACGGCCCGCACGATCATGCTCCAGCTTTTGGCCGCCGGAAAAGATGTCGTCACGGCCAATAAGGCGCTGCTGGCCGAGCATGGTCCGGAGCTGTTCGACGCCGCTCGCCGGGCCGATCGCTCGATTGCCTTCGAGGCAGCCGTCGCCGGCGGAATTCCGATCATCGCCAACATCAATCAATGCCTGGCTGCCAATCAAATATCGTCGATTCATGGCATCCTGAACGGCACCTGCAATTTCATTCTGACCGAAATGGAAGACCGCGGCGCCGAGCTATGCCGCGGCACTGGCCGAGGCCCAAAGACGCGGCTATGCCGAAGCCGATCCGACGATGGATGTCGATGGCACCGACACCGTGCAGAAGCTGTCGATCCTATCCCATCTGGCGTTCGGCTTCCGGCCGAAATGGCGCGACGTTCCTTGTCGCGGGATCGATCAGATGGATGCGGCCGACTTGCGTTACGCGCACGAGTTGGGCTATCGGATTCGGCTACTGGCCGTGGCGCAATTGGGCGCGGCGGGCTTGGATTTGCACGTTTCGCCGACGCTCGTTCACACGCGCACGCCGCTGGCCGAGGTGCGCGAAGCTTACAACGCGATCACTTTGACCGGCGATGCCGTCGGGCAATTGTTCTTTCATGGCCTGGGCGCCGGCCAAATGCCGACTGCGTCGGCCGTCGTCGCCGATTTGATCGACATGGTCGTCGGCCGGGCCGCGATCACGTTTCGCACGTTGCGGCTGTGGGCCGAAGAGCCATCGCAAGTCGGGCTGGCCGATCCGGCCCAATCGAATGGCCGGTATTATTTGCGATTCAATGTGGCCGATCGCCCGGGCGTCCTGGCCGAGATCGCGGGCGAACTCGGCCGGCATCAGATTTCGATCGCCTCGGTCATCCAACACACGCAAGACGGCACCGACGGCACCGTGCCGCTGGTGATTATGACTCACACGGCCACTGAGGGCGCGATGCGCGAGGCGTTCGACGCCATTGATCGGATGAAGCACGTGCGGGCGCCGAGTTCGCGGATGAGAGTGTATGGGTGAAGGGGCTAGGGGTCAGGGACTAGAAGCTAGGGGACGAGGAACGAAGAGACGGTTTCGGCAACGACGCGCTGTGGCTCGCTTGCGGTTTCGCGCATTAGTGTCGCCCATAATAGAGTGAAGCAACCACAGTGAAATACGCACTTATTATTCCCGATGGGGCGGCGGATGAGCCGCAGGAGTCGCTCGGCGGGCGGACGCCGTTGCAGGCGGCGAATGTGCCGGCGATGGATGCGGTCGCGCGCGGCGGGGTCGTCGGGCGGGCCAATCATGTGCCGAAGTCGCTGCCGCCGGGCTCGGATGTCGCGTGCCTCAGTCTGCTCGGCTACGACCCGTTGCAATGCTTCACCGGCCGCGCGCCGCTCGAAGCCGCGGCGCAAGGAATCGCGCTGGGGCCGAACGATTGGGCCGTGCGCTGCAATCTGGTCACGATCGAAGATCAGGTGATGCGCGAGTTCACGGCCGGACACATCTCGACCGACGAAGCCCGTTCGTTGCTCTCCGCCGCGCAAGAGCAGTTGGGCAGCGACGAGATGCAATTCTACACCGGCGTCAGCTATCGCAATCTGATGGTCTGCCGCGGCGATCGTCATCCGGCGCCGTTTTCCGCCGACACGCGCACCACTCCGCCGCACGATCTGACCGACAAATCGGTGCTCGACGACTATCCGCGCGGGCCCGGCAGTTCGCTGTTGAACCAATTGATGAGCGACAGCGTCGGTTTGTTCGCCGATCATCCGGTGAATGTCTGCCGTCGCGCGGATGGAAAACCGCCGGCGACAAACGTCTGGCTCTGGGGCCAAGGGCGCACGCCGGCACTGCGGCCGTTTGCCGAAGCGTATCACGGTTGCCGCGGCGCGATGATCACGGCTGTCGATCTTGTTGCGCGGGCTAGCCGCTCTCTTGGGCTGGCGGCGGATCGAAGTGCCCGGCGCGACTGGGTACACCGACACCGACTACGCCGCCAAAGGCCGTTACGCGATCGATGCCCTCGTCGACACGGATTTGATTTGCGTCCACGTCGAAGCGACCGACGAAGCATCGCACGAGGGGAACGCCGCGGAAAAAATCCGGGCCCTGGAACAAATCGACGAACACATCGTCGCCCCCTTGTCGAAAGCGCTCGCCGAACAAGGCGAATATCGAATTCTGATCTCGCCCGACCATCCGACGCCACTGCGCATCAAAACCCACAGCCACGGCGCCGTCCCCTTCGCAATCTGCGGCACCGGAATCACACCCGACGCCGCCACGACCTACGACGAAATCGCCGCCGCCAACTCGCCGCTTGCGTTCGAAGCAGGCTGGAAGTTGATGGGCTTTTTCTTAGGGGCGAGGGACTAGGGGCGAGGGGCGAGGGAGCAGAGGCCAGGACATGCTCGTTTTTCAAAGGCAACCATGAAACACATCGTTCAGTTTCTATCGAGGGTCGTCCGTCTTCTTCCCTCGCCCCGCGTCCCTCGCCCCTCGCCCCTATGCCTTTGATCGTTCAAAAATTCGGCGGCACCAGCGTTGCCGATAGCCAAAAAATGTTGGCGGCGGCTCGGAAAGCGATTCGCGCTCAGCAAGAGGGGAATCGCGTCGTCGTGGTCGTCAGCGCGATGGGGAAGAACACCGACACGCTGATCGATCTGGCCCACGAATTGAGCGACCGCCCCTCGGCCCGCGAAATGGACATGCTGCTTTCGACGGGCGAGCAAGTGAGCGTCGCGCTGACGGCGATGGCCGTCCATTCGCTGGGGCACAAAGCGATCAGCCTCACCGGCGCCAGATCGGCATCAAAACCGACAGCAGCCACACCAAGGCTCGCATTCATTCGATCTCGACCGATCGGCTGCGGCGGGCGTTGGACGAAGGGAATATCGTCGTCGCCGCCGGTTTTCAGGGGATCGACGAAGATTTCAACATCACGACGCTCGGCCGCGGCGGCAGCGACACGACGGCCGTCGCCCTTGCAGCCGTGCTGCGGCGCCGACGCTTGCGAAATCTACACCGACGTGGACGGCGTCTACACGACCGATCCGCGGCTGCTGCCCGAGGCGCGGCTGCGTGAAGCGAATCAGCTACGACGAAATGCTCGAGCTCGCAAGCCTCGGCGCGGGCGTGATGCATAGCCGATCGATCGAGTTTGCCAAGAAGTTCAACGTGCCGATTCATGTGCGCAGTTCGTTCTCCGACGTGCCGCGGCACGATGATCGTCGCCGATCCGGAAGCGCCCGACCGCGCCGTGTGCGGCGTGGCCTTGATGCGCGATGAAGCGCGGGTGACGCTCGAAGGCGTGCCCGATCGGCCGGGCGTCAGCCTCGCCGTCTTCTCCAAACTGTCGGATCGCAAGATCACAGTCGACATGATCGTGCAAAACATCGGCGCCGAAGGGAAAGCCGACATTTCGTTCACCGTGAATCGCGATGAATTGGCAGTGGCCATCGAAGCGGTCTCCGAAGCCGCGACGGAACTTGGCGCCGACGGCTATAGTCACGACGACCAGGTGGCGAAGATTTCGGTTGTCGGCTTGGGCATGGCGCGGCAAGTCGGTGTGGCCCAAAAAATGTTCCGCGCGCTGGCCGACGCCGGCGTGAACATCCTGGTCATCACGACCAGCGAGATCAAGATTTCCGTGCTCGTGGCGCGCGATCCGAATCGATCGCAGCCCTCCGGGCAGTCCATTCGGCGTTCGACCTGAAGACCGATCCGAACGGCAACGGCGGGCCGGTCGCGGTCGGGCCGGTCCGTCAGGCGAGCGACCTTGGAAATCATCCGCCGCCTGCAAGGAATGGAAGACCTCACGATCGACGAGATTTCGCTCGATCAAACGCAATCGTTGGTG
Source organism: Pirellulales bacterium (assembly GCA_963738955.1). Taxonomy (GTDB): domain Bacteria; phylum Planctomycetota; class Planctomycetia; order Pirellulales; family DATAWG01; genus DATAWG01. Next base: position 384,023 of record CAVTYW010000017.1, read on the forward strand.
ACGATCTACGACGTGCCCGATCGCCCCGGCGCCTCGGCAACCGCGTTCGATGGCCTGGCCAAGGCGGGCGTGTTCGTCGATATGATCGTGCAAAGCTTCGGTCGCGACGGTCAAGCCAATCTGAGCTTCACCGTCCCGCAAACCGAAGCGGCCCGCACCGTCGAACTGGCCAAACAACTCGCGAAGCAAATCGGCTGCGGCGGCGTGACCAGTTCGGCGAAAGTCGCCAAGCTCTCCGTCTCCGGCATCGGCATGCGCAGCCACACGAGCGTCGCGATCCGGATGTTCGAATCACTGGCCGCCGCCGGCATCAACGTCGATATGATGAGCACGAGCGAAGTGCGAGTGAACGTAATCGTCGACGGCCGGCAAGCGGAAGCGGCGCTGGGATGCTTGCAGCGCGCATTTGCGGATGCGCAGAAGTAGGGGCGAGGAGCAAAGGAGAAGCGGTGATCTGTGAAAGACAATTCGCTCGTTCAATCTGGAGTCCATCCTGTTTTCGTACCGGCCGTTTCCGTGCGATCAATGCATGAGTTTCCGTTGCGTTGAACCCCGATAAGGGTTCTGTCCCGTAGCCCAGGGTTGCACGCCGTAGGCGGGCTACCCTGGGTACGTTGATCCCATAGCGGATCTGTACCCCAACGGGGTTCCGTCAGCGTGGCGCCGCAACTGACGCAACCCCGTTGGGGTAGAAATCGTTCGTTGGCCCTTTCACCCAGGGTAGGTCGCCGTCGCGACCAACCCTCGGCTAGAGGAAAAAACCCCGTTGGGGTATGCGCGAGCGACCGACAACATTTGCAGAACAGAAGGCGTCTATATCGCTGATCGCATAACGCTGCGGTGCCATCTACCTCGAGTCGCCATTTGAGCCTTCCTTCGGCGTCGTCAATCGCAACCGTTCTCGCAGCCATGTGGCGAGTTCGTCGGTATTCGCCTTGCTCGACCATTCGGCGAGTTTTTCTCGGCGTTCGGCGCCGTCGTGGTCGGCGAATACGAGCGTGGGGGCATAGCGGTAAGAGTTTCTCCCTTTTGAATCTCGTTGCGCGATCTGTTCGATTTCGATCGCGCGAGCTTTGTTGAGCGGAACCGTGATCGGGTCGGTCCGTCCGCATGTCACCGGCAGCAGCAAGTGCCGGCCCGATTCGTCGATCACCAGATCGTTGTCCGGTCCGGCGACCTTTGCTCGGGTGCGGAGGTACGCGACAAATGCCACGATGAGGATGACGGGCCAAACGACGCACATCACCTGCATCGGCGGATTGAAGCCCGCGGCGAATCCGATCGGAAACACGCCGATGAACGACATCCCGAAAACGACGCCCGCCGCGACGGCCAGCGGCGAAGTGTTCGACATGCGAATTCGAGTCATGAACCCATCGTCGACGATCTTTGCCCCTCCGGCCGGAGCCGGAACGAGCCGGCGAAGAACACTTCCACCAATCATCCACCACATCCCGAGCATGACAATATTGAACGGCGTCAAAAACATGGCGATGAAAAGATCGCCCCCTTCCAACCCGGCCACGAGCACCGAGTTCGCGGGATCGGCCGGCGAATAATACACATTGACGGCGCGGCCAACGGGAAACGCATCGACGATCTGGCGGGCATTGCCGTCTTTGCTGGAAAACTGCCCATAGCGATAGCGATCGTTCTGATAATCCTTGCCCGACACTTGATACGCATACGTAATCTTCGGACTATACGTCCGGCGTCCATTTGAGCCGCGATGCGATTCGAGGCTGCTTTGCGTCACGTGGCCCGGCGCCGTCGCAAAACCCATTGTCTGGATTTGCCGAATCGCCGCCAAACCGATTACGCCGTCGAAGGTCAACACGAGGGCCGACCAAAACAGAGCGAAAAAGACGAGGCAGCCCATCGACGCATCGGCGGAGGCAGCATCGGCGGTTTTGGAACGAAAAGGCATGTCGAAGCGTCCAACGATCGTGGGTCTGCGCGGTAGCGGGCGAACAGGCGAACCCGCTTATGCTACCAAGGTTGTATCCTCAACGTAACATCGAGAAAAACATCGGCGACTTGTGGGCTTCCCTCGTCGTCGGCTGATATAATCAAAATCTCTTGAGTCGCCCTTCTTTGAGCCGCGGTCGATGCGGTTTTGCGACGTATTGGTTTGGCGGGGTCGATTGGATCGAAGCGGGAACGAGCAAGATGCGTTTCAACAATCTTTTCACGGAACTCGGATTTTGGAGGCCCATCATGGCATCTTCGCGCACGTTGACCGATTGGCGATTTTTGCTTTTGGCCGTTTTGCTGATATCGCTCGGCACGCGGCCAACCATCGCCGCGCCGTCGGATGCGTCGAAGGTTGACGCCGCGAAGCCTGCAGCGATTCCGTCGGCTGATGTTGAGTTGCTGCCCCTGCCGAAAGTGCCAGAGGCCGTGAGCCAATCGCTTCAGAATCACGATTACCTGGCGGCCGTCAAAGCCATCGACGCCGCGGCCGATTCCAAGGATGCCGCGAAGGATTATCTGGCATATCTCAAGGGCCGGGCCCTTTATCTCGCCGGGCAATACGACGCCGCCGTCGCCCAGTTCGATCGATTTGCCAAAACATTTCCCAATAGCGATTGGGCACGCCGGGCACGGTTCGGCAAGGCGGTTGCCTTGGCCCGCAAAGGAGATTTTCGCTCGGCCGAGCTGATCTATCGCGCAGAGGTCGAGTATCTGCTGTCGCCGGCCCGCAAGCAGGAAATCGCCGATCTGTATCTGGAATTCGCCGACGCCTATTTCAAGCCCAAGGACGAGGTGCAGCACAAGCCCGACTATCAGAAGGCGCTCGATTTCTATCTGAAGGCGCTGGCCGACATGCCGGCCGGAACGACCGGCGGATCGAGGTCGAGCTGCAAGCCGCCCGCTGCTATCAACTGCTGAACCAATTGCCCGAAGCGGCCAAGCGGTATACCCAGTTCGTCAAGGATCATCCCGACGACGCGGCCGAAATCGAAGCCCGCTTCCGGCTGGGCGAAGTGCAACTGGCGCAGAATCAAGCCGGAAGATGCTCGCCGCACGTGGCAAGACCTGCTCGCCGCCCACGCCGATTCGCCGTCGGAGCGAATCGCCGAGGCGGCCTTACAACCTGTCGCTAACCTATGGCATCCCGAATCCGCCGACCGACGAGAATCTGAACCTCGGCGTCGCGGCGCTCGAATCGTTCGTCAAAAAATATCCGGATCACAAGCTGGCGGCGCAGGCTCAGCTGCGCATCGCCGAAAGCTACATCGCCCGCGGCCGCTACGACGACGCCGTGAAATCGCTCACCCGCTTCCTCGGCCGATCCGAAATACGCCGATCGCGAGGAACTGGCCGATGCCCGCAATCTGCTCGGCCGTTCGTATCAGTTGCAGCGGAAGTTCACCGCGGCGCTCGAGGCCTGGCGCGAGTATCTGGCCAAGCATCCGTCGCATCATGCCTGGAGCGACGTGCAGCAGCAGATCGTCAACACCGAGTATCTGATGGCGGCCGACAAGGCCAAGGCCAAGCAATTCGACGACGCCCGCAAGCTGTGGACCGAGTTCCTCGCCAAGTATCCGCTCGACTCGCGCGATCCGGGCATTCTCTATGCCTTCGGCCTGATGGATTTTCAGCAGGAGAAATTCACCGCGGCGATCGACGATTGGCGGCGGCTGGTGTCGAAATATCCGGGCACGGAAGACGCCTCCCGCGGGCAATATATGATCGCCGTCACGCTCGAAACGAAGCTCGGCAAGCTCGACAGAGGCGCTCAAGGAATATCGAAAAGTTGAAAGCGGGAGCTTCGTACGAGCACGCCAAATCCGCCATCGCCCGGCTCACGACCAAGAGCATGGCGATCGCCACCGAGCGAATTTTCCGCAGCGACGAAACGCCCAAGATCCAGCTCGATCAGCCGCAATATCGAATCGGTCACCGTGCGGGCCTATCAAGGTCGATCTCGAAACCTATTTCCGCAAGATGCACGTGATCCAAGGCGTCGAGGGGCTCGATATCTGCGCTGATCGATCCGGACAAGACGTTCGAGTTCAAGGTGCCGAAGTATGCGGAGTATCAGGAGTTGGAGAGCGAAGTCGAAGTAGGGGCGAGCGGGCAGGGAGCAGGGGGCGGGGAGCGAGGGGAGAAGAAGAACGAAGCGAAGAAGAACGCGCCGCTTGCGAAAGGGCCGGTTTATGGGGCGATGGCGGTCACGGTTAGTAGCAAGACGCTCGAGGCCACGACGCTGGTGTTGCAGAGCGATTTCGATTTGATCGTCAAAAGCTCGCGCGATGAGCTGTTCGTGTTCGCCGAGAACATGCGCACCGGAAAACCTTGGCCGGGCGTGCGGCTGTTGATTTCCAATGGCCAGCAGGTGTTTGCCGAAGGACTGACGGGCGAGGATGGCGTCTTCAAGCAATCGCTTAAGGAACTGAACGACGCGGCCGATGTGCGCGTGTTCGGGCTGGCCGACGGCTGCGTGGCATCGAATATCGTCAGCCTGCAAGGCGTCGGCGTCGCCCAGGGGCTGGCCGACAAGGGCTATATTTACACCGATCGGCCGGTCTATCGGGCCGGCGATCTGGTCCATGTTCGCGGCGTGCTGCGCCGGGCCGTTGACGACAATTACACGATCAGAAGCGGCAAGAAATTCACGCTCGACGTGTTCGACGCCCGCAGCCGTTCGATTTGGCAAGAGGATGTGAAGCTATCGAAATTCGGCAGCTTCCATTCCACTTGATGCTGCCGGCGACCAGCCCGGTCGGCGACATATCGCTTCGTAGTGCACGACGACGACGACCATAGCTACGAAGGGGCGTTCAGGTTCACGAATATCAACTTGAGCCGGTCCGGCTGACGGTCGAAACCGATCGCCGCGTCTATTACCGCGGCGAAGAGATCGAGGGCACGATCACGGGCCGTCGTTCTATTACGGCGCTCCGCTCGCCGGCCGCGAGATCATTATCAACTCTGCGGGCGGCCGGAGACGATCGCCAAGACCGACGAGAAGGGCGAAGTCCATTTCAAATTTCCCACCCGCGATTTCCAGCGAAACGCAAACACTCCGCTGGTCCGTTACGCTGCCCGAGCGGAATCTGCCGACGAGTGCAGAACTTCTTCCTCGCCACGCAAGGGTTTTCGTTCAGCCTTGAGCACGGTGCGGCCGGTGTTCGTGGCCGGCGAGTCGTTCGAGGTGACCGTGAAAGCACCGATGCCGAGAAGAAGCCGCTGGCGGAGAAGCTCGTGCTGCATGTGCTCGAGCGGACCGTCGTCGATGGCAAAGTCGGCGAGCGCGAAGTCGAGCAGCATGAACTGACCACCGACGCGAAGGAGGGCATTGCCCGCCAAACGCTGCAGACTCGACAACGGTGGCCAGATACATTTTGCGCGCCGAGGGGATCGATCGATTCAAGAACCCGGTGACCGGCCAGCACGTCGTGCATATCTCGGACGACAAAGATCAGGTCCGGCTGCGAATTCTGGCCGACCGGCACACGTTCAAAGTCGGCGACACGGCCGAGGTGCAAATCCATTGGCGCGAAGCCCCGGCCTTGGCGCTAGTGACATTCCAAGGAGCGCCGGGTGCTGGATTACCGGCTCGTGAAACTAGAAACCGGCGCAAACAAGTTCTCGATTCCAATGGCGGCGAGATTGGCGCCGAATTTCGATTTGAATGTCGCGGTGATGACCGATCCACGCGCCGCGATTGCCAACCCCGTGAGCCGCAAGGCGCTAGCCGCGGGTCAACCCGCCCCCGGAGCAGTGGTAACCGCGAAACCGCAAGCGGATTTGTTACCCACCGAAAAACCCCGCCCGCCGCGGCGGTTCCACGAAGCATCGAGCCCGTTCACGGTGGAACGGCCGCTGCAAATCACATTGACTCCAAAGCGCAAAGCCGGCGCCAAAGGCTCGATCCGTCCCGGCGAAGAAGTCGAGCTCGTCATCACGGCCACGAGTCCGCAAGGCAAACCCGTGATCGCCGAACTAAGCCTCGGCATGGTCCAGCAATCGCTGTTGAACCTGTTCGGCTCGAACGTCGCCGCCATCGACGAAACCTTCCGCGGCACCCGCGCGAATCGGCCCTGCGAACCTCGACCAGCGCGATTTTTGCCTATTATCCGGCAACCCGCCCGATCGATAGCCAATTGCTGGCCGAATCCGACCGCCGCGAAATCGTAGCGGAGGAGCTACAGCGTATCAAAGCCCTGCAGCAAGCCATTGCAATGCGCGTTCGATCCTCCGGCCAGCATGGCGCGGAAACGATCTACGGGCCGGTGATTATTGACCCAGAGCCCCGAACAGGCGCAGCTGGCGCATTTGCGAGCAATGGCGTTAAGGAGAACGAAACGGCATATTTGGAATCGCTCAGCGAAGTGGATCAATCGGCCATCCGTTTCGACGAGGATTCCCTGGCCGGAGGCGTCGTCGTCAACGGCGCATCACAATTGGTCGTGAACGGGGAAATGCAAACTGGCAAATTGTCGCTCGGCGTCGGCGTCAACAGCGACGCGGGTCTGGCCGGCAACCTTACTACGGAGTCGTTCGCCCTGCCTGACCCAGCAGTCGGTCCGGCGAACCAAAGCGCGGGCGAAACGCGGCCGGCGAAGCGCAGGCGCTTCGGCGGCGCCGAACATTTTCATGGATACCGCTATTTGCCGCTCTACAAAGTCAACGACGGCATCATGCGAACCGAAATCGACGGCCTGAGCGATGCGGTCACTTCCACCATTCAGCCATCGACTTGGGACGGTTCAGCACTGGAGTGGAACCGCGAAATTGAAGGACGATTGGAGGCCGCTCGCGGCGGCGAATCCGCAAATATTGTCGTGCTGGCCGACGGCATGCAATCGAATTGGAATGTTGCCCTCGCAGTCAGCCTTCCCAAGGAAACTCGTGAACAGCTTGCCGCGTTGCGTTCCGAACAATTGGCAAAGGCGCATGCCGCATTGATTCCGATTCGCGGTCTGCAAGAGACCGGCTATTGGAATCCGGCGATCGTGACGGACGAAAAGGGCGAGGCCAACATTACGATCACGATGCCCGATCAATCGACGGCTTGGAAACTTGGCGGCCAAGGGGATCACGGCCGACACGCTCGCCGGCGAGGCGAAAACGGATTTGACCGCCAAGAAGGAACTGTTCGGCGAATTGAAGCTGCCGACGGCGTTTACCGACGGCGACGATGCCCAGATTCAGGTCACGGTTCACAACAGCCTCGTCGAAAAGGGACCGATTCGAAGTCACGCTCAAAACCACGATCGGCACAAGACCGTCGAGGAGCATAAGACGATCGACGCAACCGCCAAAGGTCCGACGGAAGCTGACGTTTGCCATCGCCGTCCGCCGCCCCGCGCCGGATGCCGCGAAACCGGCACGGCGACAAACCGGCCGACAAAGGCGGAAAAACCCGTCAGCGACAACGAAGCCGCGTTCGAACTGACCGTCGCCGCGGCGGGGCAGACCGACGTCATCCGCCGCGTCGTGCCGATTCATCCATTCGGCATGCCGGTTTATGCGACCGCCGGCGGATCGGCGTCGGCCGATACGACGGTGTGGGTCGAAGCCCCGCCGCAAGATGCCGCTCGCTGGGCCGAGCTTGCAAATGCTTGATCGGACCGACGATCGAGCGGAGCTTGCTCGACGTGCTGTTCGGCTCCCGCGCCGGCTTGCCAGTTCGAGTCGCTGCGAGTCGCCTCCGGCTTCGATTCGACGACCAGCGATCTGCTGGCGGCGCTGGCCGTGCAAAAACTGCTCGGCACGATCGCGCGATTCGGCCGGGCCGCATGCCGCGGCCCTCGATGCGCGCGATTCGCTCGGCGATCAGCCTGCTCGTTTCGTCGCAGCAAGACGACGGCGGCTGGAGTTGGACCGGCCGCGGCACGGCGTCGCATCGGCTCACGTCGGCCCGCGTCGTCTGGGCCGTCGCGATGGCCAAACCGGCCGGCTACAAAGTGCCGACGACCGGCTTCGAAAAGGCGATCACATATTTGCAAAGCCAGGTGGCCACGACCGGCGAGACCGATTACGAAAGCAAGGCGATCCTGCTGCAAGCGCTGGCCGTGGCCGGGCGAGGCGATTTCACGCTCGCCAATCGGCTCTATCGCAATCGCCCGGCGCTGTCAGCACCGTCGCGCTCGCCGATCTGGCGCTGGCCTTGGCCGAGATGGATCACAAGCCGATGGCCGAGGATCTGCTTGCGCTGATTGGCCGAGCGGAAATTGGACGAGCGCTGATGGCAACATGGCGCCGCCGTCGATTCGCTTCCCTGGAGTCAATCGCCCGTCGAAGTTCGCGCGCTCTATGCGCTGGCTCTCGAAGAGGTCTCGCCCGATAGTCCGAAGATCAAGGAGCAGATCGATTGGCTGCATGGCCCATCGCTCGGGCCATCGCTGGTCGCCCGACAAAGCGACCGGCCCGGCCACCGCGGCGCTGGCCCACTGGTTTGCCAAGAACCGTTCGACGAAGAGCATTACAAGCTCACGGTGATCGTCAACGATCTGGAAGTGCAAGAACGCTCGATATCGACACAAGAGCCGGCAGCCGCAGACGATCGACGTGCCCGCGCGGATGCTCAAGCGCCGGCAAGCAGCGGATCAATTTCCAACTCACCGGCCGCGGGCAATACACGTTCCAAGCGATTCTGTCGGGCTTCGTCGCCGCCGACAAGCTCAAGAGCACGACGCAAGGATTGGACCGTCCGCGGTCATTACGAGCCGGCGCCGCTGGAATTCGACGGCCAGGAAATTCCCCGCGGCTTCGGCATCTTGCAAGGCAGCTTATACGACGTTCCGCAATCCGCTCACGCAATTGCCGGTCGGCCGCCGCGGGCACGTCGAGCTGGAAATCTGGCGGGCAACATCCCGGCCGATCGCGCCGGAGGAGCAGGTCGAGCTATCTCGTCGTCACCGAGCCGCTGCCGTGCGGCACGACGGTGATCGAAAGCTCGATCGCCGGCGGCTTCGAGCGGTACGAGATCGACCCGGGCGAGATCACGTTCTACATCGGCAGCCGGCCGTACGTCGATCCGATCCGTTCGACGTGCATGGCTATCTGCCGGGCCAATACCGCGCCGCGCCGACGGTGTGCGCAACGCCTATCGGCCCGATCAAATGGCGGTCGCCGAGCCGCAAGAAGCTGACCGTGCTGCCGCTGGGGGCGAAAGGCGTCGATCCCTATCGGCTCACGCCGCAGGAGCTGTTCGAATTCGGCAAGCGGCTGTTCGACAAGGGAGACTTTAGTCACGCTCGGGTCGCGTATCTCGAGCGAACTGCTGGCCAAGTGGAATGTGAATGCCGGACACGTACAAGGATTCGGCCCGGATGCTGTTCGATATTCATCTGCGAAACCGGCCCGCCGGCGGAGATCGTGCGCTATTTCGAGATCATCAAGGAGAAATGGCCCGATCTGGAGTTCCCGTTCGAGAAGATCGTGAAGGTGGCCGCCGCCTATCACGAGATGGGCGAATACGAGCGGAGCTATCTGGTCTTTCGCGCGACGGCCGAGAGCAGCTTCGTCCGCGAGATCGGCCGTGGCCGGCTTCTTGGAAGGGCAGGGAGAGTTCTTGCGGAGCGTCGCGTTGATGAATCGGCTGCTGGCCGAGTATCCGCCGGAGCCGTATGTCGCCGCGGCGACGTTCGCCCTGTCGCAGCGGGTCTACGCCAAGGCCCCGCAAGCAGCCGACGATCCGAAGCTCCGCGAGAAGAAGATCAATCGCGTCGATCTGATCTCGCAGGCCCTGGCGATGCTCGAAAACTTCTTGACCGACTATCCCGACGATCCGGCCGCCGATCAGGCGGCGTTCTCCGAGGCCAATGCGCTGTTGGAGTTGAAGGCCTACAAGGAAGTGATCGCGCGGGCGACGAAATTCGCCGCCCGCTATCCCAAGAGCGATTATCTCGACAGCTTTTGGTACATCGTCGCCTATCGGGCATTTCGCCTTGGGCGAGCATCGAGCAGGCGCTCGAGATGGCCCAAAAGGTGGCCGAGGCGAAGCGGATCGACAAGCAAACCGGCCGCGAGGTGGAAAGCCCGAACAAATGGGAAGCGATTTACATCATGGGCCAGGTCTATCACAGCCTCGGGCAAGGCGGCCAAAGCGATCGCCGAATACACGCGGGTCGAAGACCGCTTCGCCGACGCCAAGCAGGCGATCGCCTATTTCACGCGGCAGGAGATCAGCGCTGCCGGAGGTGACGACGATCCGGCCGCGGCGAGCCGGCCGAGGTCGAGCTGAAATTCCGCAACGTCGCCACGGTCGATACGAAAGCTCTATCGGATCGACTTGATGAAGTTCAGCCTGCTCGAAGCGGAATCTGGCCGGGATCACGCAGATCAATCTGGCCGGCATCCGCCCGTTCGTTCGAGACCACGCTGCGAACTCGGCGACGGCAAGGATTACCGCGACCGAACGCACAAGCTGACGCTGCCGCTGAAGGACGAAGGGGCGTATCTGGTCGTCTGCCGCGGCGACGATCTGTATGCCAGCGGCTTGGTGCTGGTCAGCCCGCTGACGGTCGAGGTGCAGGAAGACGCCCCGTCGGGCCAGGTCCGCGTGACGGTGAAGAACGTGGCCAAGGACAGTTACGTCTCGAACGTGCAGGTCAAAGTGATCGGCAGCCGCAACGACGATTTCGTTTCCGGGCAGACCGATCTGCGCGGCGTGTTCGTCGCCCAGGGGTTGAAAGGCACGAGCACGGTGATCGCCGAGACCGACACGTCGCGCTACGCATTCTTCCGCGGCGAAACCGAACTTGGGCCGGCGGTTCCGAAGCCGGCCGCAGCGGCACCCGGAGGCGGACAAGCCGGCGCCGGAAGCGGCACCGCGCAAGCCCCAGCCGACGGCCAACATCAACTGCTGCAAAACATCGAGCAAGGCAACTCGGCGATTCAAAGAGACAACGGCGACAAGCTGCAGAATATTTACAAGCAGGACAACAAGGGCGTGAAGGCGAAAGAGGCGTATTAGGTCGGTGCGGCGGCGTCGAGGACCGCGTTTGCGCGCGAGCCGCTGATCGCCGCGCCGGTCATCGTGAGCCTTGCCAGCCCCGTTCAAAATGGGGCTCGAAAAAAACGGCTTCACCGATTCCACGCGCCAGCTTCATCGAGCCATTTCGCCTGAATCTTTCCGATCGCGTCGTGCGCGCTGGATGTCGCTCAGCGGCAATAGCGGCGTCACGCGTTTGCGATAGAAATACTCATCCGGCGATTCCTTCCACAGCGGCTTCTTGGGCACTTCTTGCATGAACCGCGACGCCATTTGCACCCGGCGTCAGCCATTGGTAGATTTCCCAATTCCGCTCGCCCGACCAGAGATCGTATTGCGGCGGTTCGCCGGGCTGGGGCAGTGAAACGTCGTTTCCGAATAGCCGCCGGAGAAGGGGAGCAGCGCGTCGCATTGGTGCTCGGCGAATGTCAGGATGTTTGGCCCGAGTTGCTCGCGGAGAAACTTCATCAGCTTTACATGCTCCAGATCGGAGCCGAAGCTGTCGAGATAGAAGAGCGTGCAGCCGCGCTTCATCATCGTTTGGAAGCGGAGCAGGAGCATTTCGCGGTGGCCCGGATCGTCGGCGTTGATTTCGATGATTTCGTCCGACTTCCAATCGCGCTGGACGGCCATGTCGGACGGCCGCGTGCAAACGCCGACTTTCAGCTCGGCCCGATGAAACCGTTCGACGAGCGTCGGCCAATTGGCCTCGACCTCGGGCGGCAGCACGTCGAAATCGGGCCGATACATCGCCCTGCGCGGATTCTCGCCTCCCTGTCCCCACAGAATCACGCCTTGAGCCTTGTCGCGCTGCAAGACGGGAATCGCGGCATCGCAGAATTTCCGAATCCCCTCGGGCTTGTCGAAGCGGCGTGTCTCGGCGTGAAAACCGTAAGGGTTGTCGGGCCCGATAGCGCCGGGACTATGGTTGAGATAGTCGGTCGCGATCCAGCGGTCGTCGGCCTTGTAGCGAACCGGGCCGAACGTCGCTTGAAAATGCTCGCGATACGGCTCCAACAGATGCTTCCAATCGCGATTCGGGCTGACGAGCAGCTTGAGATCGACCGTCCGCGCCCCGCGCGGGCACGGGCATCACCGCGAAATAAATCAACCGCCGATCGGGCAGCAACTCGCGCTTGCCGGGATTCCAATCGGCGTAGTCCCACAGCAACAGCGTTCGATTCCAGCCGGTTTTCCAAGGCGAGAGTCCGACGCCGATCGAGTCGTCCTCGGCATAACTCCCGCCGATCTTCGACCAATCGCCCGGATGACACAACTGCACGCCGTGAGCCTGGAAATAGGTGATATGCTGCACCATCATCAAGCCGGTCGGCGGCCGGTCGAAGTGAAATGTCAGTCCGTGGAAACCGACGACGTTGAGCGGCTCGTCGTCGTGATTGTTTTCGACGCGGGCGGAGATCAGCACGTCTTCGCCGTCGAAGCTGTAAGTCGTCGTCGAGACGACGTCTTTCTCAACCTGCCGAACGCGGGCATGAGATGGATCGATTACCTCGATCGATTTCGTGAGCACCTTGTCGCCATCGACGCGCCCGCTGCCGGCCTTGAACCATCCCTCGGCGTTGAACACCGACCAGCCGCCGCTGGCCAATATTTTCTGGCCGACACGGATTTCGGACAAGCCTTCACCGGTGACGACAAATTCGACGCCGCTCGGCGATCGGTAATGCAGAGCATCGGCGCCGACCGGCCTCGCGCAAAAGATCGTGGCCCAACAAATCGATGCGGCAACGGCCATTCGGAAGATTGCAAGCGGTATCCGATTCCCGAACGATTTCAAAGCTATCATGGCGCGAATCATCCAAAGATTGACTCGTTTAACCCGGAGCCAGCGGCGACGGTGCCGTCCGCCGTCGCCGCTGGCTCCGGGTTAAACGAGCAAACACAAATGTCACCACCGGTTCGTCAGAGTGTTAGTTTAGCATCGACGGCCGTCGCGGATGACCGGACTGATCATCGCGGAACCGAGCTGGTTGCGTTGTCTGCCGCGATTTTAGCGTTGGGGGCGGGTGCTGGCGGCGAGACGCGGTGATTTTCATCGACGTATAGGATACGAGGGCCGTTTAGTTGTTCGGAATGGCCCTTCGGAGGAAGAATTGGGCTCCGCAGCGCGTACGATCAGCCCGCTTGTCTCGATTCTTGTATGGTGGCTTGGCTTAGACCGCGGTTTCGGTCCGCAACGCCCGGGCGATCGGGCTCAGCCGCATCTTGCCAAGAGTTCCTTCCCGGCGCGGAGCGGAGGCCAGCACCGTGGCGAAGGCCGCATGCACGAGCATGACCACCGACACCTGGGCAAAAAACCGGCGCACTCCTCGGATGTTTCCGTCGTCGGCGCCCCAAAACACCTTGAGCCGAGCGTTGATCCGCTCCACCGCCGTGCGACCCTTGTACATCCGCTCGAATTTCTTCGTCGCCCGCGGCAACGCCGGAAATCGCCGCAGATCGATCGCACGCGGCACGCGGACGGTCAATCCATACGACTTGCCCGCGTTGCAAATCTTCGACATCGGGCACTCCCAGCCTTCGTGCTTCGCCGGGCAACGGTACTTCAGCGTCTCGCGAGCCGGCTCGTGGCCAATATAAGACATCGGATGACGCACGATCGGCTCGCTCACCCGATCGTAGCAGTACACCGTTCCGGCCTCGTCATAGACGATGTTCGAGTTGCCGTCGTGGCCGGGCAACATCCGTTCGGGCTCGCTCTTCCAAAGTGCTCGATTCTGAATCAGCGGCTTGATCTTGGCCTCGGACAGCAGTTGATGCACGTCGTTGGTGTCGGCCGCCTTGTCGTAAGCTAGCGTTTGGATGCGGCCCTTCGGCAAATTGGCCTGCCCCTGGGCCAGCAGCGTCGGCAGCGTTTCGCCGTCGCCCGCCTTCGTGTCGGTGATCTCGTAAGACAACGTCACTTCGTGTTTCACGTCGACCAACAGATGGAGCTTGTATCCGAACCATTCAAAGGCTTCCGTGACGTTTCCCTTGTCGTCGGTGTACTCCTTGCGGCCTCCGGTGGCTTGCGGCAATCCTTCCTCGACTTCCGCAGCCGCGCCCTCGGCATTTTTGCGGCGGGCGTTGAGGGCAGTGGCGTCGCCGGCCGTGTCGCGCCCCAAGTCCGGCACAATCGTCCCGAGGCGCCGAACCATCTCTTGGAACGCTTCCTTCGCCAGTGTGCGGTGTGGCTCTTGTCCGAGCACGTCTTGAAAGCGCGAGATGTTCCATTTCTTCGGCACCCTCTTCTCCGACTCGATGCCGATCAACCGTCGCAGACCCTCGTTGCGTCGCAGTTCGGCGAGACACAACTCGATCGTCGGGTGCCGCAGCGCAGCGGTCAAAACCAACACGCCCCACAGCACGGTAACGGGGTAATCGTCGCGTCCATGTCCGCGAGCCGAGCGAAGCGAATCGAGCAGCTTGTGATCGGGAATGCTGGCGAGTAATTCACGGACGGTTTGTAGATTGGGACAGTCGTCCAGACTTTCCCAAGCAAAGAGCGGCTGGGGCGCGGTGATACGCATGGCGTGCTCCTCCATGAAGGCCTCGTTGGAGATGCACGATACTACGCAACATATCCCCGAATGGCCAGTGGCCGGGTCGAAAAAAGCACGAAAAAATTCCTCGCCGCGCGATTCCCGCAAGATTTTGATCGACTTGCGGGGAAGCCCCTTTTCAAGCCGCGCGCAACATCAATCCACGCGCGATGTTCCGAACAGCGCAACCGACTCCGCGGAACCTGATTTCTGTTGACTTTCGCAATCGCCCGGCGCGACAATGCGTGAATCAGCGATCCCCACCTTAATGGCTCGCGCGGCGGCACGCGCGGCGGCACGCGATGGCCAACCTCGCTTGCTTCCCCCACGCCGCGAGCCTTTGTCGCACGATGCTTTATCGCAGGAGGTGATGAACATGTCGCACGAACCTGCCGATTCGCGAATCACGCGCCGCCGCTGGTTGACCGAGGGATGTGCGGTTTGGACCGGCCTGCTTTCGCAATGGGCGTTGGGAGGAACCGCTCCGCTCAAGCTGGGGGCGAAGGCGAAGTCCGTGATTTTGATTTTCAATCCCGGCGCACCGAGCCATCTCGATCTTTGGGATCCGAAACCGCTGGCGTCGGACAATGTTCGCGGGCCGTTCCGCGCGATTGAAACCAACGTGCCGGGAATTCGTGTGTCGGAATTGTTGCCCGAGTTGGCGGAGCGGATGAACCGGCTTGCCGTGCTGCGGACGGTGGGGCACACCCATTCGGCGCACAACGCGGGCATGTATTGGTCGATCGTCGGCCGGCCGTACCGGATCGACAACACGCTCATCAATCCAAGCCGCGCCGATTTTCCATGCCTCGGCACGCTCGTCGGCTGGCTGGCTCAGCGCGACGGATACTCGGGAGCGATCGCGCCCTACGTCATCACTCCGCGGCCGCATTCCGACGGCCCGTACGTCACTCCCGGACAATTCGGCTCGTGTCTCGGGGTGCGGTTTGATCCGTTCGTGTTGAACACCGATCCAAACGTGAGCAATTTCCAGTTGCCCGATATGGAGCCGATCGCGGGCGTTTCCAAATTTCGCCTGGCGTCGCGGCTTGAATTGTTGAAGAGCGTCGATCGCACGCGGGGAATCGGCGTCTCCGATAGTTTTCACGAGTGGGACGAGCAGCGCGAGCGAGCAGTGTCGGCGATGCAATCGGACCAAGCGCGACGCGCGTTCGATCTTTCCGCGGAGTCGACGGCGACGCGCGAGCGGTACGGGCGAACGAGTTGGGGCCAGTCGCACCTCTTGGCCCGGCGGCTGGTCGAAGCGGGCGTCCGATTCGTCACGACGGTGAACGGCCCCGGCATTGCCTGGGACACGCACAAGGATAATTTCACGCGGCTGAAAAGCCATCTCGTGCCCCCGATGCAACAAGCGTTTGCGGCGCTATTGGACGATCTTTCGGAGCGTAGGCTGCTCGATTCGACGCTGGTGATTTGGATGTCGGATTTCGGCCGCACGCCGCGCATCAACAAAGACGCCGGCCGCGATCACTGGCCGCAATGCTATTCGATGGTGCTGGCCGGCGGCGGCATTCGCGGCGGACAAGTCGTCGGCGAGTCGGACAAAAGCGGGGCATTTCCGCGAACACGGCCGATTTCGCCCGCCGACGTTCATGCGACCGTTTACACGGCGCTCGGCTACGATCCACACGGCGTGACGTACAAAACGCTCGACGGCCGGCCGGTCGCGCTTTCGCAAGGCAAGCCGATCGTCGAATTATTGTGATCGCGAAACAGCACGAACGAACGATCGCACGTCACTCGAACCGAATGATCGTGAAGGAACGGGGCGGAAACGTGTAGGCGCTTGTTGCTCCATTTTCTAGGCCGTGTTTCCAAGTGCTTTCGCGCGGAACGATGTTGTTGGGTTGTTCCGTGGTGTTCACGGCGTCGGCTGCCCCAGAAAATTCTGTGACGCGGGCCTGAGATGCGGCGGGAATAAATCCTGCGAGACGAATCCGCGCGGTCAGTGGCTTTTCGCTGGGGTTCACGATTTGCAACGCCAGCGCCTTGCGATCTTCGCTCCGCTGGGCGCCGACGTAAAACTCTCCCTCGCCGCCCGTCGCCTCGCATTTGACCTCTTGCGGCAGATAATTGCGGGCGAACATTTGCGTCGCGTAGCCCGGCGGCTGTAGCCAGACATGCGACGGATTCAGGAATAGCAGTCCCTGATCCCAGCCGTTGTCGTTTTGCTTGTCGGGCTGCAAGCAATTCGCGCTCGATACGATCGGCAAACGTCCGTCGCGCTCGATTGCGATCGTCGTGATCGCGTTGGCCAGCGCGCGCTTGATCGCATGATTGCCGGAGTTGTACTCGAACACGACGACTTTGTGTTTCGCGGCAGCGGCTCCATCGGCGGCGAACTTGTCGAGCGCATCGGCGAAGGAAAACATCCCGTTCAACGATCCGTTGGATTTCACCGGCTGGTCGGTCCACACGTGCAGATCGAACCAAACCTCGCGGTCGTGCTGCTTTGCGAATTGCAGGATGCGCTTTTGCCCGGCCAGGCTGGTGATGCGCGACGCCGCGCCGTCGAAATGGAAGGGATCGAGAATCGGTTTGTCGTAGGCAAAATCGCCGACGACCAGAATGACCGGCGGATCCTTGGCCCAGATCGCGGTGGCCAGCTTCATGAACTTCTCGGCATACTTGTCGTCGACGCGTTCTTCGTTGCCGAGCTCCATGTAGTGGAGGTTGTAGGGCTCCGGATGGCCGTCGGCGGCGCGCTTGCGGCCCCAGTCGGAGTTGGCCGGCGATTTGGCATAGTCGATGAAATCGGCCATGTCTCGCGGAGTTTCGTCCATATTGAACGCGGGAACGTATTCGAAACCGGCGGCCTCGCAGAAGCTCATGAAATCGGGAATGCCCCAGCCGTTGGAAGAATACTTGTACCAAGTGCCGGAATAGGTCGGCCGCCGATCGCGGGGGCCGATCATGTTTTTCCACTTGTATCCACTGCTGTTGACCATCGAGCCGCCGTATCGCAGCACGGTGACTCCCTGATCGATCAGGCCTTCGGCGACATCGCGCCGGACCGGCAGGTGCTTGAACCGGCCCCATTCGCCAGGCTGGACGAAGACATGGCCGAGCGTGACGGAGCCGGGCTGCTTGAGCTTGAGCGCGATGCGACCGGCGGTGTCGGCCGCGGTCGGCGTTAGCGAGAAAGAGTGGCAATGCCAATCGCTGGTGGCGTCGAGATGTAACGATTGCTCGGCGTAGACGCGCGATCCGTCGCGGCTTTCCATTGCGACGAACAGCGTCGTCGGCTGTTCCGTTCGGAACCAGACGGAACCTTCGTAGGGCTTTCCCGCGACGAAGTTCTGCCCCCAGCGATTGAGCCCCTGGTTTTCGATGCCGATCTCGCCTTCGCCCGACTCGAAGACAATCCGCTGCGACTGGATCCCGACAAATGGCCGCTCCTTGACGAGAGCAAAGCCACCGACAGTGGCGCCGCGGCGGATCGGTCGCCACATACCGCTGACTTCCTTCGGCGGTTCCGTTTGCGTGCCTTTGATGGCGGCCGGCGGCGGCTCTTGAAAGCTTTCGCCGAAGATCATCTGGCTATAGATGCCGCCGTAGACTTCGTGATTCACGTCTTCGAGACAGGCGCCTGTGAGATAGCACGAGACGTGCGCTATCACTTGGTCGGCATGTACGTCGATCGTGATTTCGCCGGCTTGGGAAAACCGTTGCGGCACGAGAATCAACGTGGACAGCACAAGCAGGGCAACAATTCGATAGAAATTCACGGCATTCAATTCCGTTTAGTGATCGGTCAAATTGGATTTAATAGGTGATAGGGCAAGCTTCGTTTAACCCGGAGCAACGGCGACGGCGGGCCTACCGTCGCCGTTGGCTCCGGGTCAAACGACAAAACGCGATCGCGCCGGTCATTGCGCCGTCCAGCCCCCGTCGATGAGCAAGGTCGTGCCGGTCATGTACGACGAGGCGGGCGACGCCAAGAACAACGCGGCTCCGGTGATCTCATGCAGTTCACCCCAGCGGCCCATCGGAATTCGGGCGACGAAATCGGCGTATTTCTTCGGATCTTCGAGCAGCGGTTTGTTCATATCGGTCGCGAACGGGCCGGGGCAAATGGCATTGACGGTCACCCCCTTGGTTGCCCATTCCAACGCCAGCACGCGCGTCAGCCCGAGCACGCCGGCTTTGGACGACGCATACGGCGCGCGATCCGGAATCGCGACGAGCGACATGATCGAGCCCAAATGGACGATGCGGCCCCAACCGTTCGCCGCCATAGCCGCGCCGAATTGGCGGGCGAGCAGGAACGGGCCTTTGAGATTCACGTCGAGCACCGTATCCCAATCGGCTTCGCTGAGCTGCTGGACCGGATTGCGGATGTTCAGGCCCGCGCTGTTGATGAGAATATCGACGCGCTGGCCGTCGCGCGTCGCTTCGTGAAACAAACGCTCGACGTCAGCCGCCTTTGCCACGTCGGCGGCAATCGGCATTGCCCGTCGGCCGGTCGCGTCGGAAATGTCTCGCGCAGTCGCGGCACATTGATCGGCGTTGCGGCTGGTGATGACGACATCGGCGCCGGCTTGCGCGAGGGCCGTGGCAATCTCGCGGCCGAGGCCTTTCGACCCGCCGGTCACCAGCGCGGCGGCCGTCTAGTTTGAAGAGATCGAAGACATTCATGTTGGTTCCCTTTTCATCACTTCGCCGTAAACCCGCCGTCCATCATTAGAATTGCGCCGGTGAAAAAACTCGCCAGATCGCTGGCGAGGTACGTGAAGAATCCCGCTATTTCATCGGCCGATGCGATGCGGCCGATCGGATGATTGCTGCGCAGCATTTCCCAAAACGCGGCGGGATCACCCGATTCCTTGGCCGATTGATGGACGATCGGCGTATCGACTGTGCCGCAGCCGACGGCGTTGACGCGGATTCCATGCCTGGCGTATTCAACGGCCATTTGCCGCGTCAGCATGTGCAGCGCCCCCTTCGACGGCCCGTACGCTCCTTGGCCGGGAATGCCGACTTGCCCGGAGATCGAGCCGGTGTTGAGGATCACGCCCGACTGCTGCCGGATCATCACGGGAACGACGTGCCGCGCCGCCCAATAGACGGCTTTCACGTTCGTGTTCATCACGCGATCCCATTCGTCCGGCGCATGTTCATGCAGCGGCTTGACCATCGCGATCCCGGCGTTGTTCACGAGAATATCGATCCGGCCGAAAGCATCGATCGCCGTTTTCGTGAATTCGCGAGCGGTCTCTTCTTTCGCCACATCGCCGCGCACATATCGCACTCGGCTGGTGGCGGACGATCGGCGCAGCGCCTCGGGTTCTTCCGCGACATCCACGGCCACGATCCCCTTCGCTTCCGCCTCGACGTATTTCAACACGATCGCCAGGCCGATTCCGGAAGCAGCCCCGGTGACAACTGCCGTCTTTCCCGCAAGTGTTATCTGCATGAATTCCTTTCAATTGTGCCGGTGGCGATTTCAAAATGACAGCGTGCTTATCGTTCGTCATGGGATGGCTGTTTGCCTCGCGTCGATTGTAGAAGATGGCCTCGGCGGAATCCATCAGGCCTTGTTCATCTTTCGCCGTGGAGTGAATGCGGAAGCCATCAGGAACATCCCGAACGCAACCCCGACCCACCAGGGCCAGCTTGAGCCCGACAGATCTACAGCCAGGCTTGGCGCGATGCACATCCCCGCGAAAAAAGGAACCAACAGCAGAATCCGCGTCCAAGTGCCTCTCACGCGCATGCCAATCATGAATGCGATGCCGGCCAATAGGCTGCCGGCGATCAGCGCAACAGCCGAGGCCGGGTGCGCTGGCGGCGTCACAACCCACAATACGCCGACGACGGCGGCTTCGATCAGGGCACAGATCCCCACGAGCTTCCAATTGAGCCTGGCCAGCGACAAAGGGGCCGGAACGAATTTGCCAGGGTGTTGCGCCTTGAGCGAGTCCGCGAGGTGCGTCACATATCGAGTTGCTTCCAACGCGCCCGCGTCCGGCACCGCTTTGCGGTACAGACGGATCGCGGTCTGCACATTCCAATCCTCCATCGCGGCGCGGATCGGCTCGATCTGTTCCGCAGTCAGTTGCCGGCTCGACGTGCCGTAGTGGACCAGACGGTAGTCTTGAACGACGGAGTGGAAGAGCGCGAGGCCGATGTAGATCGGTAGGTAAATCATGCCTATCTGACGCCAAATCGATTCTCCCTCCCACACGTTGGCCCGGACCGTGACGGCCAGAAGCATGACGCCGCAGCCGATCAGGATCAGGCCCGTGACGAATGCGAAGGTCCGCATCCGTTCACCGAGCGGTTGCTGGGGCAGGATGAACATGGACTTGTCGAACAACTCCTTGAGGCTTGCCTTGAGAGTCCGTAGACCGCGCGCTCGTCTCCGCAAGACGAAATAAAAAACCGCGCCGGCTTCAAAGCCAAATATGCAGATCATGCTCCACATTTGCACGGATTCATGACGCGGGCCCGGGACGCGCGCCAGCGCGGGGTTCGCTTGCTGAGCCCGCAGGAACGCATTCTCTTCGAACAGGTAGAAGACGCCGAACGCCAGCGCGACCATGACCAGCGCCGCCAGCGCGGCCAGGACTGCCGGGATGTCGCCGAGCCCAGCTCACCGCCTTGCGGACCGCGCTCGCCGGCCGGGCCTGGATCGGCTCGCCTTTGAGAAATCGGTCCAGTTCCTCGGCCAGCGCCCGGGCCGTGGGATACCGAGCCGACGGCGATTTTTCCAGGCACTTCAGGCAGATCGTTTCGAGATCGGGCGGAATGTCCGCCTTCAGCCTGCGCGGGGCGGCCGGTTCGGCCTCCATCACGTCGTGCAGCGTGGCCAGCGCCGTGGCCCCGCGGAACGGCGGCCGGCCGGTCAGCAGTTCGTAGAGCATCGCGCCGAGCGAATAGACGTCGCTGGCCGGGCCGATGTCGCCCTGCCGGCCGGCGGCCTGCTCCGGCGGCATGTAGCTGGGGCTGCCCATGACGACGCCCGATTGCGTCAGCCGGCTGTCGTCGTTCATGATCTTGGCCAGGCCGAAGTCGGTGATCCGCGGCTGATCGTCGGCGTCGATGAGCACGTTCTGCGGCTTCAAGTCGCGATGCAGCGTGCCACGCTGATGGGCGAAGTGGATCGCCTCGGCGATGATCTTGACGTAGCGCGCCGCGCGCTGCGGCGACAGCGGCCCGTCCTTCACGAGGGCTCCGAGATCGCGACCCGCCACGTAGTCCATCGAGAAGTAATGTTGGCCGCCATGCTCGCCGACTTCGTGGATGGCGACGATGTTCGGGTGCTGCAGGTTGGCGGCGGCTTCGGCCTCGCGCAGGAATCGTTGCGACTTCGTCCGGGCCGGCCAGGGCGCCGGCGCGGATCATCTTCAGGGCCACGTCGCGATTCAGGCTCGTTTGCCGGGCCTTCCAGACGACGCCCATGCCGCCCCGGGCGATCTCTTCGAGAAGCTCGTAGTCGCCGAAATACTTGAGACGCGCCCCGGCCTCGGGCGGTGCTTGCGGATGCCGGCGGCGGAATTCGGACGAACCGTCGCCGCCGATTCGAACGTCCGATTGGCCCGCGAGGGCCGCCTCGAGAAGACATGCCGGGCACTGACCCTGTGGGCCATCGCTGGGCAGCGGCTTGCCACATTGCGGACAGACGGGTGCGGTGGACATGGTTTCTTGCCTTTCGTAGTGGGTGTTTTCGTCTCCACCACTACCAAAAGCAACCGTCGCGAAAGGTTACAGGAAAAGATGCAGGAAAGGACGCCTCCGCCCAATTGGCCGTCAGCCACGTCAGCCGCTTAGCACCGCCAACAGATGACGCAACTCGTCCTCGACGTCTCCCTCGCCCACGGTCGCGGCAATTCGAGCCCGCATCAACTCGCGGTAGCGATGGCGCAACCGATGGACGGCCACCTTGATCGCCCCCTCGCTGCGCCGTAACCGGGCCGCCATGTCCGCGTAAGCCGCCGGTCTGGCCGATGATAACGGCCTTCAGTTCCTCGAAGAGATCGCCCTTGCCTTCGGCGTGGTATTCATCTCCTGCAAGGCGGCGAGCACCTGATCCAGACAGTGTCATGGCCCACTGTCGCTCGAAGTGGCGCTCGGGAGTCATGTCGTGGCTCGGTTCGAGTTGATAGCGCGATTCGGCACTCTCCTCGATCGAGCGAGACGATCGTCTGTCCGCCGCCGCGTTTGCGGGCGTGCGCCTTGTCCCAGTCGTTGGCCAAGAAATTCTTCAGCGACGCCAGCAAGAAGGTGCGAAATCGCCCCAGCTCCGGATCGACGCGCTCCAGTCCACGTTTCTCCAGAAGCTGGGCGAAAAACGCCTGTGTGAGGTCTTCTGCGTCGTGCGGCGAATATCCCCGGCGCCGAACGAAGGAGTAAAGCGGATACCAGTAGGCCTGACAAAGCTGCGCCAGCGCGGCCTGGACTTGCGCAGGTTCGTCTCGACCGGCGTGCAGAACGACCGTCCAAAGCGTCGTCGGAAAATTCTTCGGTTGATACGAGCTATCCATGACATCGCAGCGTGGATGGTCGTCGGTGTACGCCCTCGCAAGCTTCACCGAGACATCATTGCCCACCGAACCACCTGTTGCAAGCTGCCGCGTGAAACTGCAATTGGATTGACAATATGCTTGCCCCTACGCGTTCTGTCGTTCCTTCAGCGCGGCGAGTTCGTCTTCGATCGCCCGATGCTTGTCGTCGAGATCGAATTCCGACGGCTCGATATTGTCGCCGCCAAATTCAAGCTCGGCCAGCGCGACCGCCTCGGCTTCGGTCAGTTCGATCTTTTCCCGAAAATGCTCGAACCGCGTGAGCGAGGCCAGGGCCGATTGCGTTCCAGGAATGCCCGAGCGAAAGCGCCGGCGGGCATCGGCCGCGGCTTGCCTGGCCAAGAGCGAGGAAAGTTGCCGCCGCGCGGAAAGATGCTTCTCGCGCAATGCATCGACCTGGCCACGGAGTTCTTGGTTCGACGCTCGTGCTTCGGCCAATTGTCGATCTAGCGACTGCGCTAACCGTTCGTGTTCCAGCTTGTGGGCCAGCGCTCGTCGGGCCGAATCATCGTTGCCCGCCGCGACGGCCGACGTGGCTTTATCGGTCCAATAGGCGGCTCGAGCCTCGTGCCGCTCTTGCTCTCGGGCCAGCAATCGCTCCGCGGCGATCGATCGGGCCACGGCCGCCGACACCGTCGAAACCGAATGCTCCATGTCGCGCAGCGCCTGCCGCAACATTTTTTCCGGATGCTCGAGCTGCTCGAGCAAATCGTTGAGGCTGGCGGAAATCATGTCGCCGGTGCGTTGGAAGATACCCATGTTGCGACGCTCCTGTCTTTATCAGAGTGAAGTGAATGGTTTTCCTGTTCAGACGATTGAATCTCGATATCGCGCAATGCGCCGACCGCGACGGGCTGAGTGGCGGTTTGCGCCATCGTTTCTCCAGCGGCGACGGCGGAAATGCCCTCGACCGCCGCTGCGATTTGCGCCACTGAATTCCTCGGCGCGAGAAGCCGGAGCGCCGGTGAACTTGGCCAGATGGATCATCGAGACAAGTTCACGGATCCAGGCCAGCGTGGCCATCAGGTCGTCGTGCGATTTTGCTCGAACGGCTGCCAATCGCACGACGTTTTGCGATCGGGCTGCTTCGCTCTGCCGGCGGCGGTCGCCCGTTTCGCCGGTTGCGATTCTTGCCGCGATGGGTTCAGTGCTGGCTTGCGCGGAAGCACCGGCAAGCAGCACGTCCATCGCGCAAATGCGCGCCGCATGTGCCACGAGCGCCGTTCGCAATTCGCTCAACCGCCCTTGTTCGCTTTCCAGCACGTTTTCGACCCAGCCGTCGAGACTCGATAACGCCGCGTCGAGTTCCGTATTGACCTGTGCAATCGCCGCGGCCATATCATCTTTCGGCTCGCTTTGATCGGCGGCCAATTCAGCCGTCGCGGCCGGCCGGGAAAGCAGCAGCGGCAAATATAGCGGCCAAAAAAGTGACGCCGTTATCGCCAGGAAAAGTTTATCGGCGAACGTGCGTCGCTCGGCATTCAACAGCATCGCCACGGCAACGCCGCCGCCGAGCAGTAAGTAGAACGCGATTGTTTCTTGTAGTCGCATGATGCGAAATACTCCGATGGCCGCCCGCGGAACGCCACGGAGGGCGTTCCCTACATTCCAAAGCGCTGTAGGGAACGCCCTCCGTGGCGTTCCGCCGACGGGGCGTTCCGCCGACGCGGCTAACCGCCCGCCATGCCGGCGAAATGGCTCCACAGCGTGTAGATCATCAACGGCGTGACAAACGTGTAGCAACCGCACCAGGCCACGATAAGCCGCCGCAGAAAGCATCGCCGGGTTTGCCGGCACGCGGCCGGAATCGTGTCGGAGAAACCGATGAAACCTTCGTACAGACATGCCGCACCCATACGCCGGCCAAAAACGGCAGCGCCAACCCCAACAATACCCACGCTTCGACCAGCGCCGGCGGCGTCGGAAACACGATCGCGCTCAAGGCCAGCGCCATATAGATCGGCAAAATGCCCACAAGCACGATCGCCCCGGCCGCCATTCCCTTCAGAGCTTGGGCCGCGACCGAAAGCATCGTCGTGCGCACGCCAGCCAGCAGCCCGTAGAAATAAAAACTCGGCAGGCAAACGCCGTTGGCGGCAATCAGCCCGATCGTGTAGGCCAGCACCAGGTTTCCCGCGCTTAAATCGCGCCAACGCGCGGCCGGCACCCAATCCCACCACACATGATACGTCGACCAGAGGGCGTTCAACACGAGCGTCGCCACCACGCCGTAGGTCGCAAAGCCCGACAGCGCCACCGCCAGCAGCCGCGGAATCAAGGCCCGCTGCTCATTTTCGTCGCGCAGCAATCGATCCAGTCGGGCGCAATCTTTCAGCAACATTTCGACAACGCCGACAAGCGGTGGATCGATCGTCGCTTCATTTTTATTGGCATTGCGCGACGTCGGTGGCATATACTGTTCCACCAGTCCCGACAAAGGAATTGATTCGCGCAACTTGAATGGTTCCGTGAACGCTTCGTTGTTCATCGTCCGTCTCCTATTTGTTACGCCTTAGACCACCTGACAAATCCGGCTGGGAGAAGGGGACAGTCCCCGTTTTGCTCCGCGGACTGCGCAAATGGGGACAGTCGCCGGCCGGATTTGTCAGGCCGGCGGGAAAAGATTGAAGAGAAAGGCCAACTGTGCTCCGATCGCGCCGACCAAGATCAAAAACCACGTCGGGTATCGGCCCATGTCAGGTTCCAAAGCATTCA
The DNA here is from genome assembly GCA_963738955.1 of Pirellulales bacterium. GTDB lineage: Bacteria > Planctomycetota > Planctomycetia > Pirellulales > DATAWG01 > DATAWG01. The sequence goes on from CAVTYW010000017.1 coordinate 409,777, forward strand.
TCACTCGGCCAAACACATCGACCATCGAGACTCCGACGCCGAGAAACACCAGCAAGTTCACCAGCCGGACGATCCAATGCCCGGCACTGGCGCCGATCAAATCGGTCGGCAACGACGGCACTGCGACGCTGAAAAACCAGTTGATCGGAATCGACGCCACAAGCGCCAGCCCGCCCCAACTTGTCGTCACCAGCGCTGCCAGCAGCGTCGTGCTCGCCCGCAGCCGAGAGCCGGTGAGGCTATTGAGGATGTAGAGCGCTGGCAGCGGAATGGCCCACGCAAGGCCGGCGGCAATCGTCAGTTCAATTCCCCTCGCGCAAATCGTTCGAACAAGCCGGAATGAATGCCCATCGTCATCCCGTAGGTAAGCGTGCCGAAAACCGCGGTGCACGCCAATGCAACCCAAACGGCGATGGCGAAGGCTGTTGTTCGCGATGCCAACGCAGCGCAAACGCCTCCGGTTCGCGAAGGGCGGTGCCGACGTGTGAAACATTCTTGCGCAGCAGTTCTCGCCACATACGTAAAACTCCTTGATCGCCGAATGAATCAAGTTTCGCGATGCCGCCGTCGAGGTTTCAACCGCGATATACGAATGCGCTTAACCGGGTGAAGCGAATATTGTTCCATTCATTCGAAGCGGGCCAAACGTGCCTGACAAGAATTGTCAGCGAGAAGACAAGGAAAGCACGCCACGCTATTTCCGCCAATCAATCGGCGGCGATCGTTCGAGCCACGCGGAAACCCAAATAGCTGCTGCGATAGCCGGGCACATTGATATGCCGATAGGCGGAGCGAATATCGGAGGCCTGATCGTTGAAAGACCCGCCGCGCAACACACGCGCCGCCGTCGGGTCGACGATGAGATTTCCTTCTTTGTCTTCGATCGCTTCGTTGCCTTTGGCGATCGCGTATTGTTCGTAGGCATCCTGGCACCAGCCGTAGGCATTGCCCAGCGTGTCGAACAGCCCGAAATCATTCGGCTTCAATCGCGCCACGGGCCAAGTGTGCATTCCCGAGTTCTTGGAAAACCAGGCGTATTTCGGCAACAGCGGCTCGGTTTCGCCGTAATAACGACTCGTCGTGGTTTGCGCGAGTGGCGTATTCCATCTCCGCTTCGGTCGGCAAGCGGTAGCCGGAAAGACTCAAGAACTTGTCGTTCATCCGGGCGATCTTGCCGTCGCCGTCGGGCTGGTAGCACCATTGGTCCGGCTTGATATCTTCTTGCTTGCTCAACCAGTTGCAATACAACGCCGCCTGATACCACGAGACATTCACGGCTGGGCAGTCGGGCGACGAAGCTTGCCGATCCGTCAGTTTGTAGCCGGGATCGAATTCGCGGAATTCGGCGACGGTCACGGGCTTGGCGGCGATGGCAAAGGTTCGGCCGATGCGGCTCGCTATGCTGGCGCTCGTCGTCTTCGCGTCCCTCTTCGGTCGGCGGAGCGCCCATCCTGAAGTCGCCGGGGCCGGGCAACACGACTATCGTCTGAGCTTGGCTGTTCAAATACCAGCGCGGCGTCGCGTCGCTCTTCGATTTGGCAAGATCACCCTTGATGTCCGACAAACGACGTTCGCGCTGGGCGCTGTCTTTGGCAAGATCGCCATCGACTTTTTGGAGAAGTTGGTATTGGCCGATTCGTTGCAGCAGCCAGCCGGCCGCTGCGCAGGCCCGGATCGTCGGCGGTGCGATAGATCGCTTGCAATTTCGACAACACAGTTTCCCGTTTGTTTGCCGGCCATTGCTGTTCGTTGAACTCACCCAGGCTCAATAACAAAGCGCGGCGAGCGATCACGTCGGTCTCGTCATCCAATCGCTTCACGATTGCGCCGGCGTCGCAGCCCAACGGGCCAAAGCGATCGATCAGATAACTGCGCACGCGCGGATCGCGGTTTTGCTGCAACATTGTCCAAACTTTGTCAGGCTGGCCAAGTTTGAACATCGCCACGCCCGCATTGGTGCGCCGCTTGCCAAGTTTTTCCCTATCGGCCTCCGCGGGATCCGCCGGCAATTGCTTCGCCAATTCCAGCAAGAGCAGCGGCGTCGCGGCATCACCGGCCCGTTCAAGCTTTGGAAACACGACGATGAATTGCTTTTCGTCGGCATCCAGCAGCAATTCGGCGAGCGTTTGCGGGCGATCGGCGGCGTAGTCGGCCAGAATGTCGGTGGCCAGTGCCCGTTCGGTTTCGCTCCGTCGCGGGTCTCGAAAGACGGCGCTCAACGGCGACAGCAGTTTTTCACGCACCGGGCGCAAAGCCTCGAGCCACGTCTGCAAATAAACCGCCGGCGACGCGACAAAATCGTTGGCGACCGTCTCCTGAATTTTGTTCCAGCGCGGATCATCCGGCGCGTAGGCGGCTAGCGCGCTCGCGGCCCGCAATCGTTCGGCGGCCGAATCCTTCGCAGGCTGCTGCGTGACCGACCACAGCCGCTCGACGATCGCCGCCTTGCGGGGCGCCAAAGCATCGCGCAGCACCGCGACTTCTTCCGGCGGAGCGTCGAGAAGCCGGCGATAAACGTAATCGGTCTGACTGGCGTCCACCGGCAATAGCGCAAGCTTGAACCGCAGTTGCTCCGCCGACCCATCCGCCGCCTGAGCGTCGGCTTCCTTAAGCTGCGGATCGGCCCAACGTCGGTATGAACCAATTTGCCGGACAACCTCGGGGACTTGCGGGATATTCGCCGACCGAAGCCGCGCCACAAGCGAATCGGTGCGCATCAGCCCATAGGTTTGCCGACCGGCAATCGACAGTCCGACGAGCAAAATCGCCGCGACGGCAAAACGCAATCCATGGACGCGCCCTGCGCGTCGCATCATTTTCCGTTCGGCCGGAGTCCAATTCTTTTTTTGCGTCCAGCGCCGGATGCTGAGCCATTGCGGCAACGATGGAAGCTGACGATTCTCGGGTGCGCCATCCACAACGCCGCGCGGTCGGCCAACATCAACTCGGCCCTGCCGCGGTGCGTCTCCTTCTGCTTGCGCGTCAGCCATTGGCGCAACGATGGGACCAGGTAGTCGTGCGTCAATTGAAAGTATTGCGAATTGGGATTGCCGGCCGAATCGGTTTGCAGCGTCTCGGGATCGGTCGGCGTGACCAATCGCAATTCCGTGTCGAGCGTGCGAAGTAAATCGCTAAAATCTTGCGGACGATTCTGATAGCCCGACGCCGCGAGCAATTCATCCTGCGATCGCATTCGGCCTTTGATGTCGCTATCGATTTCGGGGAGCAAGGCCTTGAGCACGCCGCGGGCCGCCTCGGCGTGTTTGCGATACTGCGGGTTGGTCGAGCGAGAATAGAACGTTTCCTCCAAGAAGCTGACGCCGATGCCCGCCATGCCGCCGACTTCGTCGAGCGTCGCCACCGTCCAAGGCTTTCCCTTCACCATTTCGGCAAACAGAGCCAGCCGCACCGAGATCACGCGGCCATCCTGCGCCAAGCCTTCGACGGCCCGATCGAGAAACGCGGCCTGATCGTTCGTCGCATCGGCGTCGAGCCGGCCAAACGCTCGTCCGAATGCCGCCAACACATTCCGCGCGTGAATCGGGTCAAACAGATCGACGAGGGCCGCATTCTGCCCTTGCAGCATCTCGATTTGCAGCTCGCCCATGAAGCGCGAGAGCGCGGTCCAAAAATCGTCGCGCACCAATAGTATGCACTGCACGTGCTCACCGTCGCATTGACGCAGCGCCGCGGCCAACTCGGTGTCTTGCTGATTCCGATGAGCTTGTAGCCATTGCTCGAACTGGTCGATGATGAGCAGAACTTTGCGATTCGGCAGCGGCCCCGTCGCCGATGGCCCTGCTGTTTGGCGCAAGGCCGCGACCGAATGGGCAAGCGCCTGTTCGGGCTGTAAATCCGGACACTGCTTCAACAATCCCTTCTGAAGCCGAGCTTCGGTTTCACCGGCGGTGGCTTCGATAAACACCGGCACGATCCTGCTCGCCAACCGCGGCAATAGCCCGGCCTTCGCGAGCGACGACTTGCCGCACCCGCTGGGCCCATACATCACGCCCACGGTGAACGCCGTCTCGCCGTCGGACTCGATGCGATTCTTCCAAAACCTCAGGCCCTCGGGCAATCCGTCCTTATCGTGGCGCCAGGCAGCAAATCGACGAAGAAATCGGCGTCGTGCGCGTCGAACGACCGCAGTCCCTTTGGAACAACGAAAATCCTCGCGGCGGGCTTTGCACTTACCGGCGAACGTCGCGGTTCCGGCTGGCGCACCTCCGGCGTCGAAGCGATCGGCGCGGCAATCTGGAATGCCTGACCCTCGAACGCTTCCGGCCGCTCCACTTCGAAGTACCACTGAAGGATCGGCATCAGTTGCGCCAGCGATTGATAGACGTCGGTGATCTCGACTTTTTCGCCGAAGCTATGCGTGCCGACGTTTCCCAGCTTGCGGATCGTGTTGGCGTAGGCGTCGAGCCGATCCGGAAAAAATCCGTCCTTCACAAGACGCTGCAGTAAGTTTTCCAACGGCCGAGTGCCGGGCGGTTCGTCGATCCGCCGCTGGTACACGTCGCGGATCACATATTCCAACACTTTGCGAGCCCGGGTGAGCGCCATCTCCGGCGAAGCGTCGGCAATTTTTATCACCTGCTGAACGCCGTCGCGCAGCTCGCGAAATTCGTCGGTAATCTGCTGCAATCGGCCGAGCAGAGCTTGCAGGGATTCATCCATCGGTCATCACTCTTTGAGTGGCTTCGGCGAGGAATCGTGACTGCTCGGTGAGTTTATCGCAGCTTTTGCCCACGTTTGAAACGTCGCATTGTCCAGCAGCCGCGATGCGAGCAATCGGTAGCCGTCCGTCAAGGGATGACTGGCATCGGCGTAAAGTCCACTAGGAAGCGTATCCGGCACGACAACGGCGACACGGCTTTGTTCCAGCCAATCGACGATCGTCCGTTGCCAAGCGTGAAACGTCGGCTTTTGTTCGTCCACAATGATATGTTCGTTAAACGGGCCGACGACGACAAGCACGTCGTCGTTGCGACTTCGCAATTCACGAACGATTCGCTGAAAAGCTTGCCATTGCAACGACACCGACGGTTCGACCCACTCGAACGGCGTCGGCTCCGCGCCGCCTTTGTTCCACGGTTTGTGTCGAGAACTCGACGGCCCTCGCTGCGGATCGTTCGTCGGTTCGCCCGGCAAGCCGCCGAACAGCGGCGCCAGCGGATTTCGCCAGGCGTTTACATACCGCGGCGGATCACTGTCGTCTTCCTCCAGCGTCCACTGAGCGAGGCTCTTTTGATCGTAGTAGGCGTTTTGCAGGTGATTCGTCCACGCGAAGAACTCGACGTGGTTTTCCAGCGTCGCGCTCAATCGTTCTTCGGCGCTAGCCTTGTAGCACGGAATGCGCGGCGAAAACTGCGGCACCAATCGCGAATGATTGAACGACTCTTCTTTGTCCGTGCTCAGATCGGCCTTGGGGCTCGTCATCCACAGCAGATTGCAATGCACGATCACGCGCCGGTTTCGTAGTGCCGCGCCATAGTTTTCGACGAGCCCTTCCATCGCCAAAGGAAACAGGCCGTTTATGCCGCAATTAGTGAACCGATCGGAGTGGGCGGATTGCGAGTTCAAGAAATGCGAAAGCGTGCCATTCGGCCGAACGAATTCGCCCCATACGACCGAGTCGCCGAGGATTGGAATCCGGCTCGCATCCTCGGTCGCCTGCAACAGCCGCCGCTGATAAAGCCAATAATCCTTGCTAAGATCATAGGGCAAACGATAGTCGGCGGAAGTCGGCAGCGATTCGTAGTGCTGCCAAACCCGCGGCACCGCGAATGCAACAATCAGCACGATTGCCAGCGTCGCCAGCCATTCCCGCGCATTTAGCCGCATTTCGTTGACGCCGAACGGCGGCAGCGGCGCGGCGTTCGACCGCGCGGTTTTCGCGTCCGCACTAGCGCCGCTCGAAATGCCAGATTCGACTGTCGTCATGCTAAAACTGAAAATAAATGAACGCCTGTCCGCCCGACGAACACAGGCCCAGATAGAGAATCATGCTCGCGGCCAGTGCCACGCGAACGGGCGAATACGCCAATAGGTTCCGAAATCGCGATTCATACAGCCATTGATAAAGCCAAACGAGCGCCACGATTGCGATCATCAGCGCCGGAATCTGCGGGCTAGTCCATGCACCACTGAAAATGCGCCGCATGATCAACAATGCATCGGAAAGCGACGACGCCCGAAAAAAAATCCACGCGAAGCAAACGTAAATAAAAACCCAGGCCTGCTTCAGCAGCAGCGGCACCCGGTCGCGATAGAATTGCGATCGCTCCAACTCGCGGGTCAGCATCACGCCGGCCGCATGCAACAGCCCCCAAATCGCGAACGTCCAAGCCGAGCCGTGCCAGATGCCCGACACGAGAAACACGATCAGCAGATTGCGGTAAACGATCACCGCCCCGCGCCGATTGCCGCCCAGCGGAATGTAAACGTAATCGCGAAACCAGGTCGAGAGGCTGATATGCCACCGCTGCCAGAACTCGCCAAGACCCGACGCCAGGTACGGATTGTTGAAATTCAGCACGAGATGAAAGCCCATCATTCGGGCAATGCCGCGGGCCATGTCGGTGTAGCCGCTGAAATCGAAGAAGATTTGCCAGGCGAACGCCACGGTCGCCAGCACCAGTGGCGTCGCGCCGAAATTCGCCGGATTGTCGTAGACTCGATCGACGTACAAGGCCAGGTAATTCGCCAGCGCCACTTTCTTGAATAGCCCGACGAGAAACAGGGATGCTCCGTCGGTCAGATTCTCCAGTCGAAACGCCGGGGCCCGCTGGAATTGCGGCAGCATCTGCTTGGCCCGCTCGATCGGCCCGGCCATCAGTTGCGGGAAGAAGCAGACGAACGTGGCGAAGCGAAGAAAATTCCGTTCGCGCGGAATTTTTCCTAGATAAAAGTCGATCGTGTAGCTCATCGACTGAAACGTGAAAAACGAAATGCCGACCGGCAAGATGTATTCCCAGCCGCGCGGCATCAAGCCCGAGGGATCAGCGAAGCGGAAGGAACTGTGCGTCCAGATCAGCACCTGATTCAGATTCTCGACGACGAATCGAGCGTATTTGAAGAACATCAATAGCGCGAGATTGTTGACGATGCTGATGAACAGCCACACCCGCCGATTCGCCAGCCAGGCGCCGACCGCCATCAGTCCGACCAGCACGCAAAACGCAATCAACGTCGGCCGCAAATCCGCCGGGCCAAATATCGCCGCCGCCGCGAGCGACAAGCTAAGCGTCAGTGAGATGGCAAACGCGGTTCTTAACAATGAATCGCTCGGCCCATTTAGCAACCGAGCCGCGCGGCGTTCGTCTCGTGACTCCAGCGGACACCGATCCATCAGCGTCACGAGCAGATAATCTAGCGCCGTCGAATAGACGACCAGCAGCAGATAATACGGATTCCACCACGCGTAAAAGAAGTACGAAGCCGCCAGCAACCACGGAATCCACAGCGGCGTTCGGCGCAGCGTGAAGTAGACCGGCAACACGACCAGCAGGAAAACCAGGAATGGCCATGTGTGGAACAGCATGCGCCGACTATTTCACCGCTGCCGCCAGTTCGGTCAATTCCTTCGCGCTCGCCCGCCGCACGCAACGGAACCCGCAGTAGTCGGTGGCAAAGCAGGCGTCGGTGTTGCCGGTGTGTTCGCCCTGCCGAAACGTGACGCGGCAAGCATCGGCGCTGGCCTTCCAGCTTCCGCCGCGCAGCACGCGCTTCACATCCTTGCCCGTATTCGGCGGACCGGTCGGATCGCTGGCCGGGCTTTTCTTGTAGTAATCGGGGCTATAAACATCCTCGCACCATTCCGACACGTTGCCATACATGTCGTCGATTCCCCAGGCGTTCGACTTCTTCTGGCCGACCGGGTGCGTCTTTTGGTCGCCGTTGTCGGCGTACCAGGCGTATTGCCGGAGCTTGTCGGACGAACCGAAATCGTAGGGCGTCTCCGTGCCGGCCCGAGCGGCATATTCCCATTCGGCCTCGGTCGGAAGGCGGTAACCGTTGGCCGAGTAGTCGCAGTCCCACTCGCGAGTTTTCTCGTCGTAGCATGGCGTCAGCCCTTCCATGCGCGAGCGCTCATTGCAATACGCCTTGGCATCTCGCCAGCGAATGCGCTCGACCGGGCCCTTGGGATTCTCCTGCCAATGCGAAGGATCGGGCAACTGCACGGCGACGAACATCTCGTGCGTCACTTCGAATTTGTCGATCAAAAACGGACTGACGGAAACTTTGTGCGGCGGCCCTTCATCGGCATTGCCGTCGCTCGTGCCCATCGTGAACTCGCCGCCGGGCAGCGAGATCATCTTGATGCCGGATTTGGTGACAATCGGCCGAGCTTCGCCGACCGTCGTAGCGTCGCCGCCGGTCGCACTTTGCTGGCAACCGGTCAACAGCGCGAATAGTAATGCGACCACCGCCGCGCTGGCGGATCTAGCGGCGCATGGCATCTGTGATTTGCGATGTCTATTCAAAGGTGTTCATTCCTTCGTGCGCACTTTCGTCGAAAACCACGCCGGCTCCTTGTTGCTCGCGCCGTCGGTGGTCAATTGCACCATATTGGCATCGGTCGCTTTATCGAGATCAATGACTCCCGGATGCTCCACCGACACCGCCCAAATATTCCAATCCTTCGCATAGACGCCGATGATCTCGCAGGCGGCTTGGAACGTGCCCGTCTTGCTTAGATCGCCCTCGCCGTCGGGGCCGCGGCTGAATGCGACGAACCGGCCATCGGGCGACCAGGCGATGTGGTAAATCTTATTTTTGGAATCCTTGATGTTCATCTGCCATTTGCCCACGCGCGGCTCGTCGGAATCGGTGTCGAGCAGGGCCGTGTTCAGATCGTGGTCGCTCGAGCCCCAGGCGATGTGCTTGCCATCGGGACTGATCGTCGGACGGCAGCCGGGAATCTTCAGATTGATGATCTTGTTTCCATTGGCTTCGATGGCCAAAATCGCATGGCTAAAACCCATGCCGCCATGCACGGTCGACACGATCCACTTGGCATTCGGCGCAAAGCGCGGATGATAGAGATGCCGCAGTTTGTCGCTATTCGGATGCGGCTCGGTCTTGCCCGTGTCGAGATGGTAAAACATCATCCCCTTCGTGTAGTAATCGATCACGTCGAATTTTGGATATTCCTGCGGCAAATAGCCGATCACCTTGCCGTCGGGCCGCCAAAACGGCTCGCGAGCCTGATCGGCAATCTTGCGACGATTCTTCCCATCGACATCCATGATCCACAAGCTGCGAACCGCCGCGCGGCCTTCGCCGGAATCGATCGTGTAGCAAATCTTCGTGCCGTCGGGCGAAATCTGCGGATAATGCTCGTTGACGCCGGGCGAATTCGTCAGATTCACTTTGCCCGAGCCGTCGGTATTCATCACGTAGATATCGGAATTCCCATCGACATACGCCTCCCAGGCGATTTTGAGCGGCTCGGCCTTGAGCCGCTCGCGCAACGATTGCGGATCATCGGCGCGGGCGATTGCGGCGAATGCGAGCGAAGATACGACCGTGGTTGCAATGATGATGCGAACGGCGGCAAACGAGCGTTTGAGACAATCCGTGAACATGGCCTGAATCCTGGGCGTCGGGTTGAAAACAAATCGGCGGACAATAGAACCGCCGGTCCGCAGGCAAGCGCGAACGGCGACTCCCGTTGTTCGTCATTGTACCGAGCATCGATTCCGGAAGGAACAATCTTCGCGCCGTCAATTGCCGCCCGACTGCAATTCCCACAACGCGCCAAGCTTCGCGGCCGGAATTGCCTTCCCATTGGGAGCCACAAGCCAAGCTCCGAAGCTGGACATGGTTGCGACCATCAACAGCAGACCAACACCCAACAGCCGTCCGCCGAAGATCGAGGGCTGCCCTCGTGGCGAAGTATTTGCCCGGCGTGCGTTGGACCAGTACGTTGCCAGCGTGAACCACGGCACAATCCCGAGCAGGCCGATCGGTTCACCAAGCGCCAAGGCGCCGAAGCCGAGCAACGACAGCAGCAGCCCCAAGGCAAAGCAGATCAGCCAGCCCAACGTCAGCACGCCGGCCGTCAAGCTGCGCCCCAAGCGGTTGAACGCGCCGCCCACCAGCAGCCAGACAAACAGCACGAGCATTTCGCTTCCCAACAGCGCGTAAATGAAAACCTGCTCGGTCAGCCCGAAAACTCCGCCGCCGCCCGGCGTGCGAAACACCACCGGATCGAACGCCAAGCAGCCGATCGGCAACACGATGCCGGCCAGCATGTCCGTCACGACTCTCTTGACGGCTCGCCACGGTCCCTGCACCTGGATGCAATACAGCGCGACCAATCCGGCAAGCATCAGCATCACGCCATACACGCCGAACAATCGCAACATCCCACAATAGATCGCGGCCCCGGTCGAAATGGCGAACAGCGCTAACAAACTGAATCGCGGCGGCAACGGAGCGTCGTCGTTCGGCCGTTCGGGCGGCCGCAAATGATTGCTGAAACCAGAATTCGGCAATGCGTCGAACACATCGGCCTCCTCAGCCAGAGCAACAGACGCCTCGCCACTTCTATTATCTCGTGCGGCAAGTGAAGATCGCAAGCGCCTTGCCGTAGGTCAGCCTTTCCAGGCTGACAGTGACCGCGAAATGCCAGGCTCGAAAGCCTGACCTACGTGAATCCATTTTTGACATTCGCCCCCCGATCGACAATGCTATGGATTCTCTCACCCACAAATCCGCGGAGAATCCATGAAAATCGCCGTCCAACTGTTCGCCATTCTATTCGTCAGCACATCGCTTGCCTTTGCCGACGAGCCCGCCGAAAAATACCCGCCGCTCGCGCTGCATCCCGACAATCCGCATTGCTTCCTCTTCCGCGGCAAGCCGGCCATTCTTGTCGGCTCGGGCGAGCATTATGGCTCGGTGCTGAATCTTGATTTCGACTATATCCGCTATCTCGACGCGATTGCCGCCGATCATCTCGATCATACGCGACTCTTTACCGGCACGTATCACGAACCGGCCGGTGCGTTCAAGATCGTCGAAAACACGCTCGCGCCGAAGCCCGATCGCTATCTCTGTCCTTGGAGCCGCACGGACGTTCCGGGCAACCCGAATGTCGGCAACAAATTCGATCTGACGAAATTCGACCCGGCCTATTTCGTTCGCCTCAAGGATTTTCTCGCCCAGGCCGGCAAGCGGAAGATCGTCGTCGAGGTGAATCTATTCTGCCCTAATTACGACGACTCGCTGTGGCGGATCAGCCCGATGAACGCGGCCAACAACGTCAACGGCGTCGGCGCCGTTGCGGCCAACGAAACCTACACGCTCAAGCATCCCGATCTGCTCAAAGTGCAAGAGCAGGTCGTGCGCAAGATCGTGTCGGCATGTCGCGAGTTCGACAATCTTTATTTTGAAGTCTGCAACGAACCCTATTTCGGCGGCGTGCGAACCGAATGGCAAGATCGCATCGTCGAAGTGATCCACGACGCCGAACGCGACATGCCGCGCGGGCATCTCATCTCGATGAACTACGCCAACGGCAGCAAGAAGATCGAGCGGCCGAATCCGGGCGTGTCGATTTTCAATTTCCACTATTGCAGCCCGCCCGACGCCGTCGCACAGAATAGCGGCTTGAAATGCGTGATCGGCGAAAACGAAACCGGCTTCAAAGGCAGCGGCGACGACACGTATCGCATGGAAGGTTGGGATTTCATCCTCGCCGGCGGCGGCCTGTACGACAACCTCGACTACTCCTTCACCGTCTCAAATCCCGACGGTACCCGCGTCGGCTACAGCGCCCCCGGCGGCGGCAGCGCCACGCTCCGCAAGCAACTGCAAACGCTGCACGACTTCATCAACGGCTTCGACGTCGTCCGCATGAAGCCCGACAACTCGATCATCAAAACCGCGCTCCCCAAAGGCACGACGGCCCGAGCCTTGGCCGAACCCGGCAAGCAATACGCGATTTACATCCGCGGCGGAAAGCAGATCGACTTGAAGCTCGAACTCGCGGCGGGGAATTACGACGTTCGCTGGATCGATCCCGTGTCGGGCAAAGCCATCGCCGGCTCGCCGATCCGATCGGCGGGTGGAGTGGAGACGATTGTTTCACCGGTGTTCGCCAATGATATCGCACTGAGCGTCAAACTCGCCAAATGATCTTGCCGATCGGTGAACTCTCTGCGCGGAACGGAATCGAGAGTAGCCACGGGCGTGCGGTGTTGGTGCGAATCGTTCACCTGAGCGTCGGAAAGGGACCGCCTCATTCAAGGAAAAAGCTGCTTACGGTAATCCGGCTGTGCGCGAATCCCCATTTTCAAAATGATAAATTGCTCCGTACAGGGCGCAGGAATCAAAGGACATCGAACGCTGTCAATAGTCCGACAAGCGCCAACGTTCCTTCATCGGCTCCAGCCGTCGCCCGATCGAAGAACACCAGAATTGGCCCCTTAGCAAGGTTTTCTAAGACTGACGCAATCGAGTCATTGACGGACGCGGCATGAACTTTGCCGAGATTCAGATCGCCGTCTTTGACCGCGTCGCCGATAGTTTTGCCAAGGCGTTTGACCCTTTCCTTGCGACAGGTCGCTCCCTTTCTCAGGTATGTAGCGACCGCAATATCGGAGAGCAGTTTCCATTTTCCGTGCGTTTGAATAGGTAAGAAGGAAAAAGAATTCGTGAGCATGATCTGCCGTGCGAAACTGACTGGATGCCAGTCATACGTTTGGGTCGGCGATCGGACCATGATATCTCCAACCGTAACCAGTGTGTTACCATTCGCTTCATTTGAATCGCCGCTCATAAGTGCGTCCTCAAACAAGAGCCCAAGTTCGATGGCGTGTTCCGTAAGGTGGCGTACACTCGCGCCTTGATGGAGCGCGTCATTTCGAGCCTCTTTCACCAATGCGTAAAGAGCTTCGGCCTCCGAGTGCCATGGACCCTGTCGGGCGGCGTGGATCTTCGCTAGAGCGGATGTGTTGGCGAGCTCCAGCAAGCAACGCCGGTACTGGCCCAGGTCTTTTGTCAAACCGAGGCGAAAGCTACCGAGTCGCTCAAACACGAAGAGCAGTTTATCGAAGGCGTCATTGTCCTTTTGCGCAGCCTGTCGAGCCTGACGAAGCTCGTTGAGAAAGAACGACCGGGCCTTGCCCTGGACATCTTTGCATTCACGCCCCGTGCTCATCGCGCACCCCATGCTGTCTGCCGTCGCCTCCAACCACAGCCAGCGAGTCCTATCGTACCGATGACAAACAGGGCGACCGTTGAGGGTTCTGGTACCGGCGTCAGGAGAAATGCATCCTCCTGGCCGCTGGAGTTGTATCCGTAGCCAGAGATTTCACCGCTGTCATTGATGCTCTCGGCAACTTCGAGTATCCATCCAGAATCGGGTTCTATCAGGGTGTTTAGGTCTGTCATTATCCCGTCACTGTAAAGAAATGCATCTTTGGTAAAACTGGTTGTCTCGACCATTCCAACCACCTGCCCGATAGCGTTTATACCCTGTGCTTCGCTGTTCAAGCCGGCAAGAGTGCCTAGGTCGATCATCGCCCCGTTGCTATAAAGGAATGCGTCGTAGACACCACTGCTGTTCTGGGCAGTCCCGACCACCTGGCCGCTGTCGTTGATCGCATAGGCCATACTATTCGTGCCGCCAAGTGTGCCCAGGTCGTCGGCGGGGGTTATGGGCTGGTTGGGTACCGTGCGGAACGCATTTTGGGCACTGCCGCTCGTTAAGGAGTATCCCGCGATCTGCCCGCTGTTGTTGATGCCAGTGGCAACGCTTGCAACACTGCTTGGTCCGCCGAATGAGCCCAAGTCAGTCATCACCCCATTACTGTAACGGAACGCATCGTAAACTCCGCCGCTGTTTTGGGCGTACCCCACGACTTGCCCGCTGTTGTTGATACCAAACGCATCACTGTTTGTTCCGCCAAGTGTGCCCAGGTCGTCGGTGGCGGGATTGATCGGTTGGTTCGCCTCAGTGGCGAATGCGTGATTGGAACCACCGGTGATTGTGGCGTACCCCACGATTTGCCCGTTGTCGTTTATGCTTCGGGCAAGAATGTACGCTCCGCTCAATGCACCCAGGTTGTCAGTAGCGGGATTGATTGGCTGATTGGCTTCCGTGCGGTAGCCCTCACCAGTGGTGAAGTCGGTTGCGACGACTTGCCCGCTGTTGTTGATGCCAAGGCCATAAGTCGTACTGTTCTGGAATAAGCCGAGGTCGGTCACGTTGTAGAAAGTCGCTCCAAGTGCGCGTCCGTTTAGTAACGCCAGCAACGGAGCAACAGCGACTAACAGCAAACCTAGAACCTTTTTCGCACTGCGCGGTTGCCGAGATTCACGCTCCGCGTCCAGGAAATCTGCCCGAAGTAGATTGCGTTGTGAGTTCATTAGCATTTCCCTTCGCATGGCATAGCGAGTTTACCCCCAACGGCTGAATGCTAGGCATCGTAACCAGGGTTGCCCTCTGGGTCAACTTTTGGAGTCGTAAAGTGGCGGCGTGGCGGTTGCTGGAACCTCCGAGCGGTTTGCAACGCCGCGTGCCTCCGTTTCCGTCCTCGCCGACGGTCCGCGCTGGATTCTTGTTTCTCGCGCCAGTCGCCACGCTTCCAATCCACTCGCTGCGAGTTTCGCAGCGCGAGACAGCGGAAATGCGAGCCTCCGGTCCGATCGACCGGGCCTCGTCCTTCCGCAGCATTGCCCCACGATAGCCGAGCAATTGTTGTAGCTTTGAAGCCCCACCTTGCTACAATCATGGCTACTGCAAGCCTGGAGTGGTTTCAGGTTGTGCCCTTGGGAAAAATCTCGACTTGATGAAAGGACTCTTGTCCCATGATCCAACGCCCGATCGTTCGTGCCGCGCTTGTTCTTGCGTTTTTGGGCATCGCGCCGATTTCCTTGGCCGCCGATTGGCCGCAATTTCGGGGGCCGAATCGGGATGATGTTTCGCGGGAAACGGGGCTGCTTAAATCGTGGCCGAGCGATGGGCCGAAACTGGTGTGGCATATCAAGGGGCTGGGGCATGGGTATTCCACGGTCAGCGTCGCCGGCGATCGGATTTACACGCTGGGCAATGAAAAGGATGTTTCCAAAGTTTTTGCCCTGGCGCGCGGCGACGGCAAGATTCTCTGGTCGTCGGAAGTCGGGCCCGCTGGCGGCAATCTAGGCTGCACGCCGACCGTCGATGGCGACCGCGTGTACGCTCTCGGCCAAAAAGGGGATTTGGTTTGCCTCAACACCAGCGACGGGAAGCCGGTTTGGCATCGCAATTTGGACAAGGATTTTCACGGCTCGCGCGGCGGCTGGGATTATTGCGAATCGCCGCTGATCGATGGCGATCATCTGATCTGCACGCCCGGCGGCAAAGAGGCCACGATGGTCGCCCTCGATAAGAAAACCGGCGAAACCATTTGGAAATGCGCGATTCCCTTGCAATCGCCGCAGGCCGGTTATTCATCGATCGTCATTGCCGACGTCGGCGGAGTTCGACAGTATGTGCAACTCCTCAACGGCGGCGTGGCCGGCGTTTCCACCGACGGCAAGGCGCTGTGGCAATACGAGAAGCTCGGCCCAAATACGGCCAATATCCCGACGCCGGTCGTGCTCAACGATGAAATCTTCGCCGTGGCGGGTTATGGCAAAGGGGGCGCGCTGTTGAAGCTCACCGCCGACGGCAGCGACGTGAAGGTGAAAGAAGTTTACTTCAACCACGAACTGACGAATAAGCATGGCGGCGTGGTGATCGTCGATGGTTATGCCTACGCCGACACCGACGATTCGGGACATCCCTATTGTGCCGACGTGAAGACCGGCAAAGTCGTCTGGAAGCGCGATGGCCATCAAGGAACCGGCCGCGGCTCGGCGTCGGTGACGTATGCCGACGGCCGGCTCTATTTCGAATACGACAACGGCGTGGTGGCCCTCGTCGAAGCGTCGCCCGACGGCTACAAGGAAACCGGCTCGCTCAAAGTCGAAACCGACGGCCAGGCTTGGGCGCATCCGGTCGTGGTTGGCGGCCGGTTGTATTTGCGCGAAGGGGATTCGCTCTATTGCTACGATGTGCGGGACAAGAAATGAGCCGGCGTGGAATTTACCCCAACGGGGTTGCGGCTTCTAGCCCAGGGTTGGCCGCTGGCTGCGGCCTACCCTGGGAATCGAACGCGTGTGGAAATTTCTACCCCAACGGGGTTGCCGCAGTGTTCGGCGGACGAAACCCCGTTGGGGTATGAAGAAGTCCGTTCGCGCGGTCAACCCAGGGTAGCCCGCCTTCGGCGAGCAACCCTGGGCTAACTGGCAAAACCCTTTCAGGGTAAATCGAAATTGGAACATGTATCTCATTTTGGCGCCGAGCGGGACAACATTGGGATCAACTCGCGTTTGCTCTGCTCATTTTTTGTGGCCGTGGCGTAGGATGAGACCTCGCGCTGTCGTTCAATTTTTGTTTGTGGCCGGCTTGTTGCAAGCGGCGGCGGGCGTGATGGTGTCACCGTCGTTTGCCGCGGCGCCGGAGCCCGTCGTGGTCTCAGCACTGCCGAAGTTGAAAAACGGCGTGCCGGCGTATCCGGTTCCATTCATGGCGATCGGCCGCACGCCGCATGTCATCGCGCCGCTCAGCGGCAAAGCCATCAACATCCAAACCGACTTCGGCTTTCCCGGCGGATTTTCCGGGTTCGTCAACGCGGCGATCGGATCGGTCGGCTATCCGGGCAACCGAAATTTCACGAATCTCGACGTCGCCTACGATTCGAAAAAGCTGTGCTTGCTGGTTTGCGTTCCCTATCCCTATGGTCGCAAGACGCGGGCCCTGGCGACCGCGCCGACCGCCGAATTGTTTGCCGACGACGTGTTCGAGGTGCTGCTCGATCCGCGCGACGAACAGGGGCGGTCGAAAGGGCCCGTCTATCGCATCGTCGGCAATGCCGCCGGCGTCTATAAGATTGATCGCGACATGCCGCAGATCGGCCAGCCGCATCAATCGTGGCAGGCCGGCGTGAAATACGGCAGCATGATGTGGGATCCGATGGGAAGCTGGATGGCGGCGGTGCAAATTCCGTTCGACGATCTGGGCGGCACCGCGCGATGGTCAAATCTGGGGCGTTCAAGCCGCGATTCGCTACGCCGATCCGAAAATCACGGCCGTGCTTTCGCCGGCGGACGATTTCACCGATCGCTCGCGCTTCGCCCGGCTTCGATTCGACGACGAGCACCGGGCAAATTATCGCTGCCACTGGCTCTGCGCCGACGAGATCCGAGACGGCAGTTTTTGCGTCGGCGGCATTTTCAGCAACGGCGCCAATGAGCCGGCGTGGTTCGACGGCCATGTCACACTTTACAAAGGCGACCACAAGCTCGGCGGCGGAACGTTTGCTCACGCTGCCAAGCCGCTCTCGAAATACGACGGCGACATGCAGCCGTGCCGATTTCCATCGCAGCCGGCAAGCGCCAAAGAACGCGACACGGTTGCCCGACTGATCGTGACCGATCGACAAACCAAAGTGATCGTCTACGACCAGTTCATTCCGTATTGGCGCATGGCCCCCGGCGAGCGCGATTGGTTGAAGCAACATTTCGCCAAGGAATTCGCGTTCGACGTCGGCCCATACCCGTCGCGCGGCAAATTCGATTATCGACTCGATTGCCAGACGTTGATGGAAGCGATTCCCGAGGCGGCCCGGGCGATCATCACGGTCACGAGCGGCGGCCACGAACTTGCCCGCCAGGAGCAGCCGCTGCCGAAAAGCGGCAAGATCGCGCGGATGATCGACGATCGGCGCGATGACCGATGGCACGACGTACGACGTTGCGGCAACGATCGTCCGCGGCGACGGTCAGCCGGTCAGCACGAAGCGGGAAACATTTACGCGGAAGATCATGCCGTTCGAGACCGCGCCGAAAGCCGGCACGGCCGACATCGTGCCGCCGCCATTCACGCCGCCGACGATTGGCAACGGCCGTAGCGTCGCCTGCATCGGCCGCGCGTATTCGCATGGCTCGCGAGGATTGCTGGAAAGCCTCGTCGCCGCCGATCAGGAATTGCTCGCAGCGCCGGCCGCGCTGAAAAGTGAAAATCGGCGATGCGCCCGCCGTTTCGCTCATCGGCGACGCGCCCAAGCTCGCCGCCCAAGGAAAGGGGCAAGTCGCTTACCGTCAAACATTCGCGGCACCTGGCGTGAAAATGGAAGTCGATGGCACGTTCGATTACGACGGTTTCTACCGATTCTCGATCCGGCTAGCGCCCGGCGGGGCGGCCGTCGACCTCCGGCAATGCTATCTGGAACTTCCGATCCAAGCTGCTCACGCCACGCTGCTCGACGCACCCGTGGAGTGGATGTCGAAAGGCTGGCGGAAATGCACCAATTTTCTCGACCCCGCGCAAGGCCGCCTGTGGGATTCCAAACGGTTTCCCTTCGCCGTGCGCAGCCGCAAGGGCAATATGCCGCCCTATTGTTGGATCGGCGACGACGATCGCGGTGTTTGCTTTTCCTGTGCCTCCGACGAAGGAATGCACGACGACGATGCCCTGCCCGCCACGACGATCGATCGCGAAGGCGCCGCGGTCGTGTTTCGCGCATGGTTCGTCAACAAGCCGCTGAAACTGAGCGCGGCCCGCATGTTTCAATTCGCCGTGCAGGCCAGCCCGTTCAAGCCGATGAACCCCGATCACCGGCTGTGGCGCTGTGGCGTCACTCGCAATGAGTGCGTTTACGGTTCGCATGGCCGATATTTTCACTCCGGTTGGGGAATCGGCGACTATTATCCGACCTACGGCCGTTTTTTGGACCTCGCCAAGAACACCGAGATGATCCGCCGCGTGCGCCGAGCGGATTCGACTACATCGCCGCCTCAGCCTCATCCTGCTCGGAATGCGGCGGAACGCCCGAGTATCAGCAATTTTGGCGCGAATGGGGCAGCGAACTGGGCTGGAACAAAATGGACCTCAGCCCACTGCCCGACTGGATTCAGAATCGGATGCGCGAATCGGGCCAGCCGTTCAACGGCTACGTCGGCGTCGAAGCCGCGTCGAACGACGCTCCCAGCAATCTCGATTATCGCGCCTGGTGGTGTCAACAAGTTTGCCGGCATTGCGATACGACGATGATCTATCAAGACAATCCGCCGTACAACTATTTCGATCAACCGGCAATCGGCTACGGCTACACGCGCGACGACGGCACTCGCGAGCCGACTTGCGCCACTTGGAATGCCCGCGACTTCATGCGGCGCGCCCTGCATATCTCCGTCGAAAGCGGGACCGGCAATCCCGCGCCGGGCGTTTATCCGAATATCTGTGGTTCGGCGCAGCCCGGGCGAAGTTTCTGCTTCCGCGGCCTGATCGGCGAAGATTTGGAATCCGACCAGATTCCGCTCGGCGCGATGCGAGTTTGGTTCTCGAAGCAGTGGGGCATGAACATCGACTGGCTGATGCAAGAGCCGAATGCCGGCGCGACGCTGAAATACTGGCGGGCCCTGTGCAGCCGGCTGTTCCTGCTCGACGTGACTTCGTTTTCCCGCGTCGATTCGGCCGATCAGGCGGCCTGCTGGCTCGCGGCCCTCGATCTCTTCTGGCTTGACGATCCAGGTGTCGTCTGGCACCCTTATTTCCGCAATCCGACGTTGAAATCAACCGACCGGCCCACGACGCTGGTTTCCAGCTACACGGCGAAGGGGCGAGCGCTGCTCGTTGTATCGAATCAGGCCACCGACGATACGGTCGAAACCGTCGCTCTCGCCGATCTGACGCCGTTCGGCGCCGGCGGCTTGAATCACTACTATGACGCCGAAACCGGCGAGGAAATCGAGCAGACTCGCGACGGAGCCTTGCATCTGCAGGTGGCCGGCAACGATTTCCGCCTCGTGCTGGGGCTCACCCACGCATGGCCCTTCGCGATAAAAAATGCACTGGCGATGCCTGACTTGCCCGCGCAATCATCGCTCGATCCCCGCCGCACCGTCACGGCCCTCTGCCGGCAACTGCTGATCGCGCCGAACGTGACACCGACCGACGGTGGCCATCGCATGACCGAGGCGTTCGTGCAGCGATTGGTCGCCCAATTCCGGGCCGAGCCGGAGAACTTTGTTTATCTCGACCAGGCGGCTTGTGCGTCGATCGATCTGGGCGACAAGAGCATCCAAAAGGCATTGCTCTACGACAAGAAGCGGCAAGTGCTGCTCGCCGTCTACGACAATCCGACCGCGACCGACCGGCTGCTAAAGGGCAACGTGCGCGACGCCTTGAACCGCCGCGTCGGCCGAACCGCATTTGGCTACGTGCTGGACCCAATCCGCGGCACGTCGCAATGGAACGTAATCGACCTGCCCGCCAACAGCGGCAAGTTGGAAATTCTCTACCCCGACTCGACCGACTACAACGGCCCGCGCCGCGGCCCCTTTGCGCAGGGCACTCTCTGGTCGAATCTGCGCAAAGCGCTCTCGGCGCGGAAGAAGGAAATGGCGTCGGCGTCCGACAAATGAGTTCGTCAGCCGCAATGCTATTTCTTGACCGTTGCGATCGTGATTTCATAGCGGAGCGAGTCGTCGCGCACGGGCGGGAGTCCTTCGAGTATGGCTTTTCCATCGGTGACTTTGTAAACGAACGGCTTGCCCGTCACGGGATCGATGGGAGCGGGAGCGTCGGTCAAGGCGTCGAGCCGGGCGGGCAGTTTGCCGTCGTGACTGGCGGCGTACATCCGAATCGATTCGACAATCCGCAGCGCGGCCATGCGCCTCTGGGCCCGAACCTGCGTTTCGCAGATTCTGCCAACGGCCGGCACAAGTTGACTGCCGATCGAAAAAATATCGCCCGCCGCCGCTTCCTCTTTGAAATTTCTTTCGGCGGCCGCAATTCCCTCGCGCACTTGCCAATAGGGGAGACCGAACCACTTGAACAAGTCGTCCCGCGATCGGTCGAGACAAAGCGCGGCATAGGCTAGTATGACCTGCGCCGGCGGCATCGCTTCGACCCGTTTTCGGTCTCTACCTGCCGCGATCAGGCCGGCTCTTGCCGTGGGATATGCCGTGATTAGCGACGCCGCCTTGATAACGGCTGACGCGATTTGTTTCGGGGCGACCGCATTTTCGCCGCTCAAGCCGCTCATGAGCGTCATTGAGGCGAGCACGTCGTTCCAATGCTTGAAAAACACGCCCAGTTGGGCCTGCCACTCGTCCGCGGTTCGCTGCGTATGCTCCACGTCACGCAATTGGGGAAATTCCTGATAGATGCTCGCGGATTCTTCGTCCAAAGCGGATCTGAAATCGATGAACGGATCGGGCAGCGCGGCAAGGCTCCAGTACAAATTGGGACAATTCTTCAATTGGATGAGAGTCTCCAATTGCTCGGTCATCAAATTGGCAATCGCCTGACCGACCAGACTACTTACCAGGAAAGAATACTCCGAAGAATGCTTCGCCAGGGCGAATCCGATTTGAAGAGTCGCAATCGCTTCGGCCGGATGCCCTTCGGCAATTTGCAATCGGGCCTGCAAGGCCACGATCCGGCTAATGCCGCGCAGGTCTTGAATCTCCGGAAGCAGGATCTCGTAGGGATGCTCCGATTCACGCAGCGGCGGGTCCCAGTCGCAATGGTCGCGGTGGGCGGCCATTTTTGTATACAACATGACCGTGTGGAACTGCTCGAGCACCGCGCGCACTTCGGCCTGCGGCAGTTCGGCTGGCGGAGATTCCAACCAGCGATCGATCTTTTCCCACAACTCGTTCAGTTGCTGCCTCTCGCCCATGATCAGTATTGCCTTCAAGTAAAGCGGAGCCGCGTTGCCGGGAGTGCGCTCGAGATACTTGGGTAATAGGGAGTATTCCAACGCCGCCGCCGGCGAAGGCGCGGGATAGAGCACGAATTTCTTGGTCGGTGTTTCGTTCGGTTTGCTGTCGGCGGCGAAGGCAAGCGACGACGCGAATGCGCATGCGACGGCAACCAAACAGGCTTTTGCAGTTCTCTGAAAAATAGTCGGCAAGACTTTCGACATGAGTAAGCTCCGGCAATTGGATTAAGTTCCCAGCATTTGATTGAGCAGCGAACGATTTCCCGCGTCCGGCGTTGACGGGCGGGTGTCGGAATCGCCCGGAATTCCGATCGCATCGACGCCGAATCGCAAAGCACGCTGACGCAGCACGAAATTGCATTGCTCCGACAATCGGGCGTCGGCCGCGGGCTCCGTGTCGATTGCGGCCATCGGGGAAGGCGGCGTGTCTGTTGCGACTGCATCGGGCAAAGTCGCCGAAGGGCGGGTTATATAAACGATTCGCTCGGCCGGTTGGTTGAGAGACGCCAGCCGGGCTCCCACGCACGCTGCAATCAGCAACATCGCCGCACTAGCGCAGGCCCACGCCCATTGTTTGAAGCGACGTGCTGGCGCCGTTGCCGGAATCGACACTGCCGCACCTCCGGCTTCATACATCAGCCGATCACGGTCGATTCGGCCGGCGACTGGCCGGAGCGAACCAAGCATCGCCTCGAATGGTTTCAAGTCGTCGGAAAATGTTTCAGGAAGCGGGCCTTGATCGTTGGACATTGGTTTCAACCTCACATGATTTCTGGATTCACGACTGTAGCGAACGGCCTCCGTGCCGTTCCGCGAGCACGCGTTGGCACGGAACGGCACGGAGGCAGTTCCCTACAGCGTCTGCATCACACCTCAAAATGGACGACGGCATTGTTCGGCTATTCGCGGCGGATATCGGAATTCGCGAGCTTGCCGCGCAACTCGCGCAATCCGGCTTCGTAGTGGCGATGGGCGGTGCTCGCCGACAGACCCGTGACCGCGGCAATTTCTTGAAACGTCAATCCGCCCCACAGGTGCGCGACGATCACTTCCCGCTGGCTGTCGGCCAGGCTTGCAAGCGCGGCGGTTGCCTCCGTGGCGTCGAACGCCGCTCCGTCGGGCTCGACGAACCACGACTGGGCCATTTCGGCCGCGGCCGTTTCATGCCGCCGGCGACGCTGTTGCGATCGGGCTGCCGACAGGGCGGCATTGCGAACCACGCGATACAACCACGCCACGATTTGCTCCGGCGCCGGCGATTGCCGCGCAAGCTGCACGAAGGCTTGCTGCACGACGTCGTCGGGCGTATCGCACCATTGCCTGGCAAACAATTCCAACGCCGCGCCGTGCCGGTCCAATAACTCGCCTAATAGGTGCGGCCCAACGGCAACCGTCGGCCGCGATTCGAATTTCGGCTTGTCGGGCGGATCGTACACGGATTAAGACGCCGCTCGGGCGGCTCCATCCCACTATTTTGAAAAGAATTCCGGCCGCCCGCCGTCGCCGGTGGCTCCGGGTTAAACGGCAAATGCAGTATAGCCAAGTAATCGCATCGCGATCAGCGCGGACTCGCGTTGTTCCGCATGAATCCGCTGGCTACGATGAAAGCCGGAAACCAGTTCGCCCGTTCATCATTTGCCAGCCAATATGCCCGAGATTTCCACTTCCACGGCCGAAACTGGCGATTGGCTGGTGCTGTTGCGCACCGGCGATCGCGATGCGGTCCCGCGGCTGATCGAGCATACTTGCGAACGGTTGCGGGCCTTGACGCGTAAAATGCTGCGGCGGTTTCCGCAGGTTCATCGGTGGGAAGAAACCGACGACGTGTTTTGCGAGGCGCTGACGAAGCTGCACCGGGCGTTGGAAACGGTGCGGCCGGAAAGCTCGCGGCATTTCTACAATCTGGCGGCCGTGCAGTTGCGGCGCGTGCTTGTCGATTTTGCCCGGCGGTACTATGGGGCCGAAGGAATGGGGGCTCATCACGACACGGTGCATGTCGGCGCCGATGAAAATGCTCCGCCCAAATACGAAGCCGCCGACTGCCAGCGGCGAGCCCACGACGCTATTGGAATGGAGCGAGTTTCACGAATGGGTCGATTCGCTGCCCGACGACGAGCGCGAGGTTTTCGATTTGCTGTGGTATCAACAACTGACGCAGGAGCAGGCGGCGGAAGTCTTGGGCGTGACGACTCGCACGATCCGCCGCCGCTGGCAAGACGCGCGGCTGAAGCTCTGCAAAGCACGGCTCGGCGAATCGTTGCCGGAATAGATCGCGAGATTTAACCATGTCTACCGACACCGATCCCTTTCGAGACCTCTTGGACCGCTGGGAAGAGCTGCGCGAGTTGGGCCAAGAGCCCGACGTCGAAGAGCTTTGCCGCGATTGCCCGCAGCTTGCCGAGCGATTGCGCGAATGGACGCGAAAGCTGAAGATGTCGGACTGGCTCACGCGGCCGGCGGCGGAAGCGGCATCCGAGACATTAGGCGGAGCGGATAAGTTTGCCGCCGCGGACCGCGCGAAGCTCCAAATTATCGGCGAATACGAGCTGCTGGACGAATTGGGCGGCGGCGGAATGGGGCGCGTCTTTCGGGCCGTTCATCGCAAACTCGATCGGCAAGTGGCCGTCAAACTGTTGCCGCCGAAGGCCGTGCAATCCGTCGAGTCGGTCGAGCGATTCCACCGCGAAACTCAAGCCTTGGCCCGCTTGTCGCATCCAAACATCGTCGCCGTTCACGACGCGGGCAATGCCAACGGCACGCATTATTTTGTCATGGACCTGGTCGCGGGAAAAGACCTTTCGCGCGTCGTGCATGACGAGGGGCCGATGTCGCCGGAGACGCGCAATCCAGTGCATTCTGCAAGTCGCGCGCGGGCTGGAGTACGCTCATGCGGCCGGCATCGTTCATCGCGATATCAAGCCGTCGAACTTGATGCTCGATTCGCAGGGCCAGATTCGCATTCTCGACCTTGGCATCGCGCGCGTCGAGGCGACCGAAGAAGCGCCGACTGACCTGACGCGAACCGGCTCGATCCTCGGCACGGTCGACTACATGCCGCCGGAGCAGGCCCTCAACACGCGCAAGGCCGATCAACGGGCCGACGTCTATTCGCTCGGCTGCACGCTCTATTTTCTGTTGACGGGCCATCCGGTTTACGGCGGCGAAACCGTGATGGAGCGATTGGTGGCGCATCGCGAGCATCCCGTGCGTTCGCTGCGAAAAGCCTGTCCGGCGGCGCCCGGATGGTTGGATCAGGTTTTTCAGCGAATGATCGCCAAACGGCCCGACGACCGCATTCCATCGATGACGGAAGTGATTTCCGCGCTGGAGAAGCAAAGGATTGCGCCGCGGCCGCGCCGCCGCGCGCACGTCGCGATCTCCATCATTCTGCTGGCGATTCTTCTCGGCGGCGCCGGCGTTTGGGTACGGTCGCTGTTGCAAAACGCGCCGGTGAGCCGGACGTGGCGCATGGAGGGCGACATTCCCGTGATCGCGGGCGCGTGGAAATCGTGGGACGGCATTTCCTTGAATATCACGCAACACGGCGAGCACATATGCGCCGATTGCACGTACGGCCAGCCCGGCGTCACCGTTCATTGGCAAGCCGACGGAACGATTTCCGCCGACGGAAAAATCTCCGCCCAGCTTGTTCACACCGATCCGCCGCGTCCGCAGCCGGCGAAACCGCAAATCTGCACGGCCCAATTGCAGCCCGACGGCCAAACCATCCGCGGCCGCGCCGCCTGGTCGAACGGCGGCGAAGATTTCACCTGGCGCTTGCAGGCGCCGAAAACGAAGTAGCTTCGCGATTTCGCTCCGCCGCCCTCGCTAACGCTTCGGGTTAGTGTGGAATCGGCCCGTCGCGAATACTAACCCGAAGCGTGAGCGAGGCCGAACGGCAAAGCCGAAGCAATTTGCCTGCCGCTCACTTCGCTTTCACGTCGTAACAGAACAGCTTATCCTGGTCGATCAGATAGAGCTTGCCATTGGCGATCACCGGATGCGACCAGGCTTTGGAATGACTTCGATCGGGCTGATCGAAGCGGCCGCGCTCGATGTATTCCTTGGGGCTCGGCTCGATGAGCATCATCGGGCCGTCTTCTTGGCGGTAGTAGAGCCGGCCATCGGCCAGAGCGACCGAGCCTTTCGAGGCCCGCCGCTTTCCTTCTCGTTCGTTCCACATCACTTTGCCGGTTTTGAAATCGAGGCAGACGAGAAAGCCGCCGCCGTTGCCGCCGTTGGCGCCATACAGATAGCCGTCGTCGAAGATCACGCCGCCGTGGTGGTTCTCCATTTTCTTGGTCGTGTAGACAAGCTCGGCTTTAACGCCGTCGTCGCCGTCGCTCTTCAACTTGACCAGCGCGCCGCCGCCGCCGTAGGCCGAGGCCGTAAAGATGCAGTCGTCGTGGAAGATCGGCGTCGCGCAATTGGCCGTGTGATTCGCGCCTTTCTTCGAGCGCCACAGCAGCTTGCCGGTTTCGGCGTCGAATCCCGTCGGACCGCCTTCGAGAAAATGGACGTATTGCCGATGCCCGGCGGCCACGATGACGATGGGCGACGCATACCCGGCGCCATTTTCATCCGGAACTTGCGCCTTCCAAATCACGTCGCCGGTTTTCTTATTGAGCGCGACGACGGTCGCCTCTTTTCCACCGGGAGTGCAAATCACTTTGTCACCATCGACCAGCGGCGATTCGCAATAGCTCCACTGCGCCATCGGATGCCCGCCGAAATCTTCTCGCAGGTTTTTGCGCCAGACGACCTCGCCGTCGGCCACCTTGATGCAGACGAATCGTCCCGTCGCGCCGAGCGCGTAGAGCAGATCGCCATCGACGGTCGGTGTGCAACGGGAGCCTTCGCCGCCAAAGCCCGCGGCGGCGATCGATTCCGCTGGGCCGATTTTCGTGACCCATTTTTCCGCGCCGTCTTTCTCGGCCAGCGCCCAAACGGTTTCGTCCTTGCCGCGGTAGCTCATGCCGAAGATGCGGCCGGCGGCGATCGAGGGCGTGCTGAACCCGCCGCCGAGACCGTCGATCCGCCAGGCCAGCGGCGGCCCATCGTTCGGCCATTCCTTAAGCAAGCCGGTTTCCTTCGAAATGGAATTCCGATCGGGCCCTTGCCACTGCGGCCAATCCGCCGCTCTGGCTTCGGCGGCAAATAGGACCAGGCAAACGGCAACGCTGACAATCCAATTCGGTCTCATAGCCTCACTCCAATCAGGAATGTTTCAGCGAAGGAATCAAGTCGAAATGTCCGCTCATCGCAAACAACCGCTAGCCGTTTACTTGTCTTGGCTGGCTTTGGTGGCCGCCGGCGCATCGCTCGTCCCGGCGATCGGATAGCCCTTCCACAGCCACTCCAGCGCCTCGGGCAGCGTCTGCTGCTTCACGCCGCCGTCGCAATGCCCGGCGTTGCGGGCGAACACGAACTGGTAGTGATAGCCCTTGTCGGCCAGCGCCTTGGCCATGTTTTCGTTCGCCACGCACCCAATCGTGCATGTCGTCGCGCATGATGTTCGGATTCAATAGATCGCGGTCGCCGACTTCCATCCAGATCCGCAGCGGCTTGGCCGGGCTGTTGGGAATCAGATGCTCGTGAAATTCCCACGCGCCGTGCGGCGTCTCGGCGTTCGACGGCCATTGCTGATTCACGTAGGTGCCCGAATAGGTGAGCACGCGGTGGTACAAGTCGGGGCGATACCAGGCCATGATCAGCGCGCACGAGCCGCCGGAGCTGCAGCCCATCGTCGCCCGGCCGTCGGGATCCTTGGTCAGTTTCACGTTGCATTCCTTTTCGACCAGCGGCAGCACTTCGGTCTCGACGAACTCGGCGTACTTGCCCGACATCGTGTCGTATTCCAGCCCGCGCTCGCTCCCCTGCGCGTCGCCGCTGCCGTTGCCGATCGAGATCGCGATCATCGCCGGCACCTTCTTCTCGGCGATCAGATTGTCGAGCGCCGTGAACAACGAGCCGTCGGGCCCATCCGCGCCGACGATAAACGGCGCGGCCGTGCCGGGCACATATTGCTTCGGGACATAAACGCCAACGTGGCGCGTGTAGGGCGCCGGATGGCTGGTGGTCACGATCAGCTTGGCCGGATTGTCGGGCTCGGCCGTGCCGAACGTGCTCGGCTCGCGCGCGATGCCGGGATAGAGCTTGCTGTCGGTCGACTTCATCGTGAGATTGTGAACCGTCCCTTGCGGCACGCCTTTCTTCAGCGGCCATCTCCGGCGCTCGCTTGTGCGTCGGGCCGATGATGAAATTTCCGTCGGCATCCACCGGCGGAACCGTCGCCGTCGGGCAGTTCCTTGGCCACGATCGATCCTGGCTTGTTCGGCTCGGCGCCGGCGACTTCGCGCCATCCGCGGCGACAATCGCCGAATCGAGGCCAGCCAATAAGGTCAACAAGGTCGCGAGGCCGAGAAGTTTCGAGTTCATGGAATCCGGTGGGTTGGGACTGGGCGGGTGGGTGAATCAGGCCGCCAGGTAGTTTAACAAGCCGAATCGCGGAATTCCATCGTGGATAGTGCTCGGAGGTCTGGCAGTGGTGCGTTTGTAGATTCTCGTCCCTCGTTCGTCGTCGAATCGCGAACTCCGATCCAGGCAGCACGCTGATTGCAATTCAGCACGCTCCAAGCGAAGATGGCGCCTGCAGTTGATTCGCTATTTCCCACCCCGTGCGGTCCCGCGATTGTCTGCCGTCGCGACGAGCGGCCAAAAGTTGGCGGCCAGGATGGTGCATGATTCCACGACTCGCAACGACCGCAATGCACGCCGACAAGCGCCTTCAGAAGGCGCGACGGTGCGGTCTCGTCGGTTTGCTCGCATTGTTGTCGACAACCACTGCGCTGGCGCAGATTACCGGCTGGCGGGGCGATGGGACCGGTCGCTGGCCGCTCGCGAATTCGCCGGTGTCTTGGGACGGCGCGACCGGCAAGCACATTTCGTGGCAGACCAAGATCGGAAAGAGCCAGGCCACGCCGATTGCCGTCGGCGACCGGTTGTTGGTAACCGCCGAGCCCGACAAGCTTCTTTGCGTCGATATCCACGATGGGAAAATCTTGTGGCAAAACGAAAATAGCTTCGTCGCCCTCGGTTTGGAGCAAAAGGCAACGGGAAAACTCGATCCTCCCGCGCCCGGTTGCGGCTACAGCGCGGCCACGCCGGTGACGGACGGTCAGTCGGTCTACGTCGGTTACGGAAACGGCGTGATCGCCTGCTACGATCTCGATGGCCATCGCCGATGGGCGCACTGCCTTGACTTGCCGCAATCCACTCGGTACGGCCGCAGCGCCTCGCCTCTGCTCGCCGACGGGAAGTTGCTTGTCACGCTATCGAATTTAATCGCACTCGATCCAAAAACGGGAGCGACCTTGTGGCAGGCCGACAAGGCGCCGGCCGCGTATGGCACATCGGCGGCTGCCCGGATCGGCGATGTCGACGTGGTGCTCACGCCGTCGGGTGCGTGTGTGCGAATCTCAGACGGAATGATTCTCGCCAGCAAGTTGGGCGATTTGCTCTACACCAGCGTCGTCATTCACGACGGCGTGGCGTATTACGTTGGCCCCGACGCCGCGGCGATCGAGCTCCCCAAGAAAGCGGCGGAATCATTTCAGCCCGTGTTCCGCTGGAAATCGGACGACATCGAAGGAGAGATGTTCGCTTCGCCCCTGTGGCACGAGGGAAATCTCTACTGCGTCAATAATCAAGGCTCGCTCTACGTGCTCAACGCGACGACCGGCAAGCTGATTTATACCAAACTGCTTCCGATTCGCTCGCAACAGGCCAACGGCGGCGAACCCGCCAATCTTTATCCGAGCCCAACGCTCGCCGGTCCAAACATCTTGATCTCCAACGACGCGGGTGAAACCGTCGTGCTCGCTCCCGGAAATGAATACAAAGAATTGGCCGTCAACCGGCTTAGCAAAGGATCGGGAGCATGTCCGCTACCGCATGGCCGGAATCTATTCGTGCGCGGCGGAACAACTCTCTACTGCATCCATGCCGACGATTCGCCATAGTGTTCCATCTATCACGTTCTACGTTCACTGTTTCACCGCGGCCCGATCGCATACAAACTATCCTCACCGCGAATGAACAGGAACTTGCCGTCGGCGACCGGGTTGGCGACGAAACGCTCTTGTCGTTCCGACCAATGGTCGAGCATCGCAATGTTTTCGATTCTATTTTTTGCGACTTGCCGATAGACGCGCCCAGGTTCGATGACAAGCGCCGTGCCGCTGCTGCCGAGGATAAAGATATGGTTGCCGGCGAGGATCGGGCTTGCCCCGACGCCGCGAGCCGCGCCCTCGTTATGATCCTGGAAAACGTCCAGATCGAGCAGTTTTTGGTAAACCGTCTTTCCGGTGGGAACGTCGATCACGGTCAGCACGCCCGCGTTGTTGACCATATAGGCCAGCCCTTCATGGATCAGCGGCGACGAGAGATGCCAGGGAAGATAATGCGCGGGAAACGATGATAGATCGATGTGCATTTCGCGGGTGGGCAGATTGAGCGGGTCGGCAAGCGGACCGGAAAGGTCGCGGACGGTCAGGTCGGCGTTGCCATGCGTGACGTGAAACACGGAATGGCCCTCGACCACCGGCGACGGCACCGATTGGTTGTCGCTCGACGCTTGCCAAAGTATTTTTCCGTCAGTCGCGCGGACGACGGTTCCATTGCCAAGCAGAATGACCTCCGTGCCGCCGATCGTCGCGGTGGCCAGCGAGCCATGAATGAAGTTGCCGGGATTCAAACCCTCGGCGCTGACGATCGGCGTCTGCCAGGCCAGCTTGCCGTCGGCGCAGTCAAACGCCATCAGATCGCGCATGAAGACGACGAACTTTCCGTCGGCCAACGTTGGCGACGATGAGAATCCATGCTCGACGGCCTGCCGCTGATCGACGCGAATCCATCGCCGCACGCCATCGAGCGTAAAACAAGCGCTGACCCCGTCGCCGAACCAGGCGTAAATGGAACGACCGTCGGTCACCGGTGTGAATCCGGAGAATCCGACGTCGGGAATGGCCTGCGAGGCATATTTCTTCCGATCGATCTGCTTCATTTGCTTGCGCAGGCCGGCTTCCAATTGGCCCTTTTCCTCGAGTTGCGGCGGCAGCGCCTTGCCCGCAACGACGGCCGTGTTCATGGCATCGATCTTTCCCGCGATCGCCTGGGCTTCGGCGTAGGCGGGATGTTTCTGTTCCTCGTCGTTCGCCGCCTCGAAATAACTCGCGCGGCGAATCCACAGCACTTTGCCGGCCGACTTGCTGATGCAAATCAAATCGTGCGGCTCGCTGAGAAGATACATCTTGTCGCCGACGATCACCGGCGCACGGCGCCCATGCCTCCTCCGTAAAAAGCGGGCGCCACTCCCGGCAAGGAGAGACGCCAGGCGATGCCGCTTTCGTCGTACTCGCAGCGCCCTTGTCCCTGAAACACCGGCACGACGTACCAATCCTTCTCACCCGGCGATACTCTCAGCAACAGCCGATTCCATCCCTTTGCAAGGTCCATCGTCAACCGCGTTCCCATATTCGACGGCGGCTTGCCGTTGATCCAGGCGCGCGCATGGCCGACCGTCGTGAGGTTGAGGCGGAATTTTCCCCCCGTCGCCGAAAACACATTCGTGAAGGCATAAGCGGCGACGTCTTCATCCTCCGGTTTTCCGACCAGTCGCGTGAAATCGATGTAAGCCGATTCGAGCGACACTTTCCGCCAGCGTTTCGATCCGGCTTCTTGGCCAACAGTCGGCGCCAACGCGGCTTCGTCGGGAAGCGCACTCGGTTCAGTGCCAGTTTTTTGCGTGAGAGGCAGCGGCCCGACGATCAGCCAATCGCGAATCACTCCGTCGGGCATGGCCGTGCCCGCGTCGGCGCTGGTGGACGTCTGAGCCGCGAACCGTAGCGACTTCACGGCCGTGCTCGTCCGCGACCAGGCAATCGGCGGCGTCGCATTCGGATATTTTCCAGTCCCATCGCCCCGCCAGCCGATGCAGGGCGGCTCGCCAAAGGCGCTCGCGCACCGCAACAAGGAGCAAGCGGCCAACAGGAACAAAGTCGAGCCGCGTATCTTCTCGTTCGTCATGCGCGCACCATTGCATCCAAAGGTGTTTCGTGATTCGGAGAATTAGCGGTGCTGCATGGGTTGGGAAGTGCATCGCACGAATCAATTGTTGGGCCCTGAGGCGATGAAAGTCATGTGCAAGCCGTTGGCCTAATGTCGCATGACTGGACGATTATCTCCGATCGGTCCAAGAAAGGGCGAATGCTACCGAGCCCACATTTCCCGTTTCCATTGGAGATTGTCTTGATACTCACGCATGGCCGGTAGCAGGATCGCACACGACGCCGCCAGCAGCATGGTAACGATCAACATAGTTCAAAGATCGAACTGATACCAACGCATCCGGGGCTTGTCTGGTTCCGGTCCGGCGCTCCAAGCGAAACCGTGGCGCCCCGGCTTCGCGGGCCCAGCGGTGGAGGTGGTGGTGGGCATCGGGACATTCTAGCACGCGCCAACCGGTCCTGACAAAACGGATTGACGATTCTTTGTCCGCCAGCATACGCCGAAGGCGAACGCCGCTGCGATCTACTAGGGTCAGACGTT
The DNA here is from genome assembly GCA_963738955.1 of Pirellulales bacterium. Taxonomy (GTDB): domain Bacteria; phylum Planctomycetota; class Planctomycetia; order Pirellulales; family DATAWG01; genus DATAWG01. The sequence goes on from CAVTYW010000017.1 coordinate 442,155, forward strand.
TGGCGCCATGCCGGTCGAGAAACTGATCAACCTTCTGGGTGCCCAACCCACCGCAGTCTGCCGTCCGCGTTCCACATCGCGCGAGCCGCGGGGATGGTGATGGTTTATCTTCGAGTGTCTGCTTTCAGCCGTTTGCGGATGCTTCTGCCGTGGCTCATGGTAGAATAAAGGTTTCCGTTGGATCAATTACCTTTCGAGCGCATTGGATTTCGCTCTATTTTGGCTCGATTGGAGCGGAACACGGCCAATCCGCAACTGAGTTGCCGAAGCGTCGGCGACCGATCGCCGACGCGGCCCCGACCACGTTTCCCGGAAGCAATTCCGGCGCTCATCACGAAAGTGACCTTGAATTTGGAGATTTCGTCGAAGAACCCCGGCCCTGCGGTCCTGATCCTGTCCTCGATATTTCTAATCGGCCTCGCGCCCGCCGCATTCGGCCAGACCGCGATACAACTCGGCTCGCCCGAATACAAGCCCTCGCCGGAACATCCGATCGGCTGGCGCGGCGATTGGACTGGGCGTTTTCCCGGCGCGACTCCGCCGATCGAATGGAGCCGCCGCGTCAAGGGAATCACGACCGAGCTGCGCTATCAGGCCGACAAGCCGACCCGCAAGTCCACCGGCAAACTCGGCGGGGCCGCCAAGCAGCTCGAATACTTCACGATCAAAGACTGGCTCGTAGCCGGGCCTTTTGGTGTCGATGATCCGGCCGACGACATCAACCGCGATTTTCTTGGCGGCGAGTCCGCTGTCGAGCCGAGTAGCGGCGCCAAGGCAGGCAAGTCGATCTGGAGGCCTCTACGTGCCGACGTTGCCACCCAGAGCCGACACGAATGCAACGAAGGTACATGCGGGCAAAGCAACGTCGATTTCGTATACGTCTTCGGCACCGCCGCCGGCGTCAACTTGAGCCTGCGCAATCCCATCCCGAGCTTGAACAAGCAAGCCGGATATGCGCACACGTATATCTATTCGCCGACGACGGGGCCCGTCCGCTTGCAGTTTCCTTTCGCTGGCATCGCCGGCCGATTCTGGCTCAACGGCAAACCGACTGATCTTGAGAAACGGAACCCAGGTAGAACCTACGAGGCGACTCTGACGGCGGGATGGAACCGGCTGCTTGTGAAGATCACCGTCGAACACCTGCACCTCCGCCGGCTTCATGAACGCGCAGACTAGCAAGTGGCTCGTCGCCGGATACATCATGCCGACGTTTCCCGTCAGCTATGAGACCGACAATGTCAATTGGATGACGAAGATGACCGGCCGGAGCATGTCGCAGCCGATCGTCGTCGGCGACAGGATCTTCATCGGCTCGGGGATTTCGGACCTGATGTGCATCGACAAGAAGACTGGCAAAGTGCTCTGGTTGCACTCGAACACGCCCTACGACGCGCTCTCCGCAAAAGAGAAGGCCGCCATTCCCGAGATCGGCGAAAAGATCGAGCCGCTCGTCGCCAGGCTCGACGCCCGAAACGATGCGATGGTCGCGGCCATCAATGCGGCCGTTTCGCACGCGGGGCTTTCATCGCCCCAGCAAGCGGCCGTCGAACGCGCTCATCAAGGCCAAGACCCTCGCCGAACAAGCGGTTCAAAACGCCTTCCGGGCCATCGACCGCAAAAAATTCCCGCCGTTCTACACGAATGAAGTGTCGTCGGGCAACGGCACGCCCTGCAGCGACGGCAAATTCGTCTACTGGGCTTGCGGCGGCGGAACGAACGGCGTCGGCGCCTATGTCGTCTCTTGTTTCAATCTCAGCGGCGAACGAATCTGGAGCCGATACGACAGCAGGTTCGGCGTGATGGAGCATGGCAATCATAGTTCTCTGGCCTTCATGCATGGCAAGGTGATCCTCGCCGCCAACAAAACCCTGGCCGCCTACGATGCGAAGACGGGCGCCGAACTCTGGCGAAACACGCCGCCAGATTGGACCAACGAACTTTGCGTCACTCCGGTGCCGGCGTCGATCGGGCGAACCGACATCATCATCGGCAATCGAAATATCCACCGGGTTTCCGACGGCTCGGTCCTCTGCCCGGCGGGCGATATCAACGAGATTTTTTCATCGATGCTGACGCCAATCGTCGATCATGGCGTCATTTATGCGCCGGGACAAAGTCGCGGCGAAGACAAGCCGATGGGATTCGTCGCCGTGCAGCTTCCGGCAAGCGATCGCCCGGGCGTCAAATGCCAGACGCTGTGGGCTCCCGACGGCAAGGATGTCGATATGCCCGAGCGCGGGAGGAACTTCATGATCGCCTCGCCGCTCGACGTGCAGGGGTTGATCTATTTCGTCGGCATGAGCGGCGGGCTGGCGGTCGTCGATCCGGTGAACCGAATGAGCGTTTACCGCCAGTGGCTCGACGGATACGACCGCTATAACCGCGTCACCTACGGCGTCTGCGCCAGCCCGACGATGGCCGGCAAGGCCGAGAACATCTACATCACCGACGACGCCGGCTTCACGCACGTCATTCGGCCCGGCAGGACGTTCACGGAAATCGGCCGCAACGTGCTGGAAAACATCCACGAATCGGGCGTGGGCGGAAACCCCTGCCGGCAAGAATCGTTCTACACATCGCCGGCCTTCGATGGCCAACTCATGTTCCTCCGCGGCGAAGAATATCTGTATTGCATCGGGGGCAATCCACCGGCGCGATCGCACTAACCTCGACAGCCTTAAGGCACGGTGCGCTTGTTGGACGCGGGATTGGTCGAGATGCAACTGGGCTTCCCCGTCAGGAATCCGGTCAACGGGCCCGCGCCGGGATCGTTGACGGTGAGGGTCGCCATTGCGCCGGCGGCGATTTTCGGCACGGCGGGCACGACCAGCATCGTGCTTGGGCCTTTGGCAGGGTTGTATTGCATTTGAAAAACGACGCCGGTGCCCGAGGCATAGTCGCCGGTTCCATTGTTGTCGAGGAATACTGTCACGATCTTGCCGGCCCGAGTGATTTTGGAAATCGCCAGCGAGACCGTCGGGAAGCTCACTGTGACGCTATTGCCGGGAGTGGCCAGAAACGCCGGAGTGGCCAGAGCGGCCGCTGGCGGGTTTTGGCTGATTGCATTGCCGAGCTTGGGATCGCCGGCGCTGGTCATCTTCAGCCCGGAGGATTTCAAGATTGCCGACGCCGCCGCTTGCGGCTGTCCTTTTAGGTTGGGCACCTTGACTGGGAACAACACCGCGACGACATCGCCTGGAACGGCCAGGACGCCCGGCGCGGGGTTTTGGTTCTTGACAATGCCGGACGTGGGATCGCCGACGGTTTTGAAATTCAAGTTGGCGGCGGTGAGCATTGCCGACACGGTCCCTTGCGCCTGTCCCAAGACGTTCGGCACTTGCACCGGGAAGGACACTGAAACCGCATCGCCCGGAGTCGCCAGGGCACCCGGCGCAGGATTCTGATTCTTCGCATTGCCAGCCAGCGGATTGCCGAAGATGGTCGGTGTCAAGTGAGCGGCCACCAGCGCCGCCGACGCCGCCCCTTGCGACTGACCCAAGACATTCGGAACCTGCACGGGGAAGATCACCGTCACGGCATCTTCCGGAGCGGCCAGAACTCCCGCCGCGGGATTCTGTTGCTTGGCGTTGCCCGACGCGGGATCACCGATGCTTTTCAAATTCAGGCTGGCGGCAGTCAGCGCCGCCGCTGCGCCAGCTTGTGTCTGACCGACGACGTTCGGCACTTGCGTGGGGAAGACCACCGTAATCGCGGAACCGGCGGCGACAAAACCGCCCGCCGCTGGGTTTTGGCCAATCGTCTTGCCGAGCTTAGGATCGCCGCTGATTGTCATGGAGAGGCCGGCAGATGCCAATGTCGCCGTTGCCACTGCTTTCGTTTGCCCCAAGATGTTCGGCACCTTGTCGGTCGGCGCCTTCATGGGGAAGAACACTTTGATGGCGTCGCCTGGGATGGCCAGGACGCCTGGCGCCGGATTCTGGCTGATCGCATTGCCGAGTTTCGGATTGCCGCTGCCTGCCATGGTCAAGCCGGCGGCCGTTAGCGCCGCCCCCGCCGCCGCTGGCGCCTGCCCCAGAACGTTTGGCACCTGAACCGGGAAAATCACGGCGATGGCATCGCCGGGCGTGGCGAGCACGCCTGCCGCCGGATTCTGCTTTTGGACACCGCCGGACGTGGGATCGCCGCTGCTTGTCAGACTTAGGCCGGCGGCCGTTAGCACCGCCGATGCCGCCGCTTGCGATTGTCCGACAACGTTTGGCACCTGCACCGGGAAGATCGCCGTGATGGCGCCGCCGGGCGCGGCCAGGCCGCCCGCAACCGGATTCTGACTAACGCTGTTGCCGAGCTTGGGATCGCCGCTCATCGTGAGCGTCAGGCCGGCGGTCGTCAGCGCCGCCGACGCCGCGGCTTGCGTCTGGCCGACAACGTTGGGTATTTGCACCGGGAAGACCACCGTGATGGCATCACTCGGAGCAGCCAGACTGCCCGCCGCCGGGGTCTGACTAATCGCGTTGCCGAGCTTAGGGTCGCCGCTACTTGTGACGGTCAGGTCGGCAGCCGACAGCGCCGTCGTCGCCGCCGCTTGTGTCTGACCGACGACACTGGGCACTTGGACGGGGAAGATTGCCGCGATGGCGTCGCCGGGAAGGGCCAATCCGCCCGCCGCCGGCTTCTGACTGATGATATTGCCGAGCTTCGGATCGCCGCTTGACGTGGCGGTCAGGCCCACGGCCGATAGCGCTGCATTTGCCGCCCCTTGGGCCTGGCCCACGATGTCGGGCACCTGCACGGCGAAAATCACGGTGACGGCGTCGCCTGGAGTCGCGAGCACGCCCGCCGCCGGGCTCTGCTTCTTGGTGTTGCCGGACGTGGGATCGCCGGTGCTGGTCATATTCAGGCCGGCGGCTGTCAGAGCCGCGGCCACTGTCGCTTGCGACTGGCCTACGACATTGGGCACTTGCACGGGAAAGATCACCGCGACCGCGTCGCCCTGAGTAGCCGTGGCGCCCGCGGCTGGATTCTGACTAATCGAAGTTCCGAGCTTGGGATCTCCGCTGATTGTCATCGTCAGGCCGGCGGCGGTCAGTGCTGCCGCCGCTGCCGCTTGTGTTTGACCGAAGACTTTCGGCACCGGCACCGGCGCGGCCGCCGGTGCAGGGAAAACCACCGTGATGGCATCGCCTGGAATGGCCAAGCCGCCCGCCGCCGGCTTCTGGCTAATGGCGTTACCGAGCTTCGGATCGCCGTTGCTCGCTACGTTCAGGCCGGCCGCGGTGAGCGCTGCCGACGCATCCGCGGAAGTCTGACCGACGACATTCGGCACCTGCACGGGGAAAATGATCGTGACGGCGTCGCCTGGCGCCGCGAGAACGCCCGGCGCGGGATTCTGCTTTTGGATATTGCCCGATGCGGGATCGCCAGTGCTTTTCATGGTCAGCCCGGCGGCGGTCAGCGCTGCCGCCGCCGCTGCTTGCGACTGGCCTATGACTTTTGGCACTTGCGCGGGAAAGATCACACTGACCGCGTCGCCTTGAGATGCCTGGCTCCCGGCCGCTGGATTCTGGTCAACGGCGTTTCCGAGTTTGGGATCGCCGCTAATGGTTGCGGACAGGTGAGCGGCCGTCAGCGTTGCCGTCGCGGCCGCTTGCGTCTGACCGACGACTTTTGGCACTGCCAACAGCGTCGGCGCCGTGACCTGCGGGAAGAGGACCGTAATCGTGTCGCCCGGTGTGGCCGTGCTGCCCGCAGCCGCGCTTTGTTTCTGTGCATTGCCTGACGTGGCATCGCCGCTACTCGCCATTTTCAGGCCCGCGGCTGTCAGTGCTGCCGTCGCGTCGGCAGCCGATTGACCCACTACGTTCGGCACCTGCACCGGGAAGACCACGGTAATGATTTCGCCCGACGAGGCCGACTCTCCCGCCGCCGGCTTCTGGGCCGCGGCATTCCCGAGCTTGGGGTCACCGACGATTGTCATGGTCAGGCCGGCATCGGTCGGCGCCTTTGCAACCGCCGTTTTCGATAGACCAACGACGCCCGGTACGGGCCGACTCTCCGCCCTGCGGAAGCCACCCGTATAGGCGAACCAACCGACAAACGCGGCGAGCAGCAGCACAGCCGCGCCGACGAGCCAGGGCCAACGCGCCCGCGGCTTCGCCACGCTGGAAGCCGCAACTGCCAACGCCGGCCCTCGCAGCGCCGGATACGAATTGTCGGGCAGTGGCATCGGCGTCAACGCGCCAAAGGCTGCGGCAACCGGCGAAGCAAGGAGGCTCTTGCCGGTATTGAGCGAATCCCGCAACGCGTCGAATTGGTCCGGAAACCGCCGCGAATATTCGACAACGTCGACACGATCGCCGGCGGCTTTGCGAGCGTCGTATTCCGATCGAATCAGATCAACACCGACCGTGTGGACCGAGCCCAGTTCCGGGTAGTGCTTGAGGTATTGTTCCAGCGCGACGCGCTGTCCCTGCTTCCAACGCTGGAACAGTTCCGCCTTGGTCATTTCGACCATGCTCGGATAGCGCAGCGGATCGTCGGCCGCCATCTGTCCGAGCGTTCCGGCCATTAGCGTTTCGGTCCAGTTCTGTCGGAAAACCACCATTCCCTGCTCGAGGCGCTGCCATTGGGCAGGGGAGAGATGCTTCACATGGTCTGCATTGGGGTTCACGAGAAAACTCCTAATTATTGAGGCTGGACCAGCAGACCGAAGAAAAAGGCTATTGGCGCGAACGCCTACACAATCTATCCGACAAGCGGGCGATTGCCACAAAGCGTATGCGAAATGGCGGTTTCCCGCCATGAGGGAAGCGTGTCGATGGCAAGATCGTCGTTCTCTCGGAATCGGCCAACGACGGACCGCAAGTTCATGTCGCGGCTAATTGGAATTCCACGCATCGGTGGCCAGAAGCGCCGTCAGCGAATCGTCCTGGAACGCGAAATCGTCGTCGCCGGCAAAGACCGTGTCGATTGCGTCATGAAGCGCGTTTTGATCCAAGACTCCAGAGCCGTGGCTGGTTCTTGGGCCATTGCTTGAATCGAGGTCATTGCCGACGAAAGTTGTTGATGACGACGCAATCGAAGACTTGGGGGGATCGGAAATGTCGTGCCAGTTCGACGATTCAATCGACGAGCTCGAACCGAGATCGCTCGGGACTTGAGAGAACCATTGGTCAAAAGCAATCGGGTCCGACGGGGAAGCCGTTTTGCCAACGTCGCTCCGGCTGGCTTGTCGATCTGGGAGCGGCGGCGCGCTGGCGGCTGGCTCGCTCGGAACGGAATCGACTACGACGGCCGTCGCAGGGCTATTGTTTGTCGGAGCAATCGTGGGCGGAATGATCGTCGCCGGAACGCTCATTGCTTGAATCGACGCTGCTGGAACGCTCGTTGCTTGAACGCTTGTGGCAACCGGCGTCGTGCTGGCGAGAATGCTTGCGGTGGACCCGACCGATGGCGCGGAAGTCATTGCATCGGACGTGACGGCGATCGCTGTTGGGGCTGCTTCGATCGAATCAGTGGCGCTGTCGGTCAACACGACGCCCTCGGCAAGCAGTAGCGCAGCCAGCCGCTGGGCTCGCGCCGCGGCCAAACGAGCTGCCGCGGCTGGCGAGAGACTCGATGTCGCTGCAACGTCCGTTGTGTTGGCCGCGTCCGCACTCGAACCACCCATCGAGCCGCCGCTGGGAGCGATGGTAACCGTCGCGCCGGCGCCGATGCTGAGGGTGTTCTGAACGATGCTGCCGGCGGTCAGATTGCCGCCCGCATCGACGACGAGATTGCCCGTGCCGTCGATGCCGCCGACAACCTGGTTCGTGCCTGACACCAGGATGCCAGCCTCCGCCGTGCTGTTGTTGCTGATACTTACTTGTGCCGTTGCGTCGGAGGCGAAGCCTGTCAGTTCGAGAGTGCCGGCGCCATTATTGACGATGTGCGCTGGGCCGCTGACGATGGGCGCCCCGCTCAAGTCGAACGCCGCCGTCGTTCCCAAGGTAATTGTCGAAGTGAGGGTCGTTTGGCTTGCCCCGATGACAATCGTCCCGGCGCCGATCGCATTACTATAATCCGACTCATTGCTCGTGAATGTCGCCACGACCGGATAACTTCCCGGCACGATTGGTTCGGACGACAAACCGGCGTAAGTGAAGTCGAACGTGCCCGAGACGGGCGTCACGCCGTCGATGCCAACCGCGATCGCCGAGGCCCCATGCGATGCGCCATCATCAACAAATGAGCCATCGTCGACAATCAGCGTGGGCATGGTGGGCGCGATCGTGATCGTGCCAGTTCCGACCGCGCTGCCGTAATTTGGGTCGGTGCTGGTGAAAGTAGCTTGGACGATATACGTCCCAGACTCAGCATAAGGGGCGGTCGAAAGGGCGGTCGGATAAAATGACGGCGCATACTGAAATGAGAACGTTCCCGCTAGCGGTGTCACGCCGTCCGACGCATAAGCCACGGCCGAAGCGCTGTGAGTAGTGCCGTCGAACGAGAATGTGCCTCCCGTTACGACGACGGTCGGCAGGGCCAGCACATGGATCATCAGCGGCGCTGTGGTTGCCGAACCGAGGCTGTTGGTGGCAGTGAACGTAGCCGCAAAGGTGCCGACATCGGCAGCCGTCGGCGAAATCGAGATCACACCGCTGCTCGGATCGATCGATACGCAACTCGGGCCGCTGGCAACGGAATACGTCGGCGATTCATTGCCGTAACCTTGCACGGAAATCGAATTCAATGTCTGGCCGACCGTGACGCTCACCGGGAACGATCCCGACCAGAGCGCACCGCCATTCAGATAGAAGCCGATCGATGGAGCGTATAGCGGTGCTCCGGTCGCGGCCGTCGATCGAGTCGATTCAACACCTCCCAATATTGAAGTGACGACATACGAGTGGCCGCTGGCCGTTCCACCGGCTGCAGCGGCGTTGAGGCCAGAAATCTCGGCCGACGTGGTCGTCAGTCCGCTAGCAACGAGATTGTAACTGTAATACGACGGAACTATCCCCCCTTTGCCACCGCCGTGGCCAGGGTGGAATATCCGCTCATAGACGTTGTACGTCGGGCTGCCGCCGGAGGGTTCAACGACAGAATTCCAAGCGACGTTGACCGACGTGGTTGACTCCCCGCTCACCGTGACGCCCGTCGGAATGGTTGGGTCGGGGATCGTGATCGTTCCGGTTGCCGAACCGTTCGCGTAATCCGGATCGCTGCTGGTGAACGTCGCAACGACTGCATACGAGCCCCCATTGACGGGTGGGTCGGATGAGCTGTTGTAGGTGAACGAGAAACTCCCCGCGACCGGCGTCACGCCATCGATGCCGATCGCAGTTGCCGTCGCCGGATGTGGGTTGAAGTCGAAGAGAAACGTTCCGCCGGTGACCTCGATCGTGGGGAAGGCCGGAGTAATGATGAGCGTCGATTTCGCCGTCCCATTGGCGAAATTCGGATCGCTGCTGGTGAACGCCGCGACAACGGCATAAGTGCCAGGATTCGTCGGTGCTGTAGTTGAACCGTTGTACGTGTAGGCGAATGTTCCGTTGATGGGATAAGAATCTTCTCCGCCCGTCGCTGTTCCAATGACCTCCTGCGGGCAACCATTGTAAACGACCGTGCCACCAGTAACCGTTAAATCAGGTTCTTGAGCATGAAGTTGATCGGCGGAGGAGCCCGAGGCCGCGGGTATCGATTGCAGCTGCTGGCTCGCGGCGACAGCGGCCGCGATAAGCGCCGGAGTTCCGCTCAAGAGATTTCGCGCCTCGAGTCGCTCGCCCGAGACAGCTTGCCAATGTCTGATTCCGTTGCGACCAAGGTCGCGCACGAATTTGACCAATCCCAAACGATGATGGGCTGGCATGATGCAAATTCCGTTTTAGCCGAGGAGAATTCCGCAGCGAGAAAATGTCCGTTCCCGATCGTCTAATCTAGCGATCGCCGCGGTTTTGTAAAGAGTTTTGCCCACTATAATGCGATTGTGCTCGGACATGGCTTACACATTCCGGTGGTTTTGGGTTTTTGGTTGCCGGCGACCCATATTCCTTGAATCTTTCCGAATCTTTCCGTGATTGGCTTCGATGAGCGTCGCAAAGTTCTTGAATGCCCTGCCGCCTGCGACGAAAGAGCTTGTCTCGGCGCTCCGAAACGTGATCCGGCGCACCGCTCTCGGCGCCGAGGAATCGGTTCTATGGGGTGGCTTGTCGTATCACCGTCCCCACGTTGGCGGTCGGGTCAAAGGGGCGGTGTGCCAAATCGTCGTCAAAGGGGATCGCGTGCGACTCGATTTCATTCACGGTATCCGGCTGGCGGACCCGTCCGGGTTGCTGCAAGGGGACCGCGCGTCCAAGCGGTTTGTGATTATTGAAACCGTTCCAGACACCGAACGACCGGAGATTATTGCGCTGGTTAAGCAAGCTGCGGCACTCGACCCGACCATGTGGGATTGAACACCGCCGAATGGCGCAGGTGCAAACGCCGAGTCGCGGGCTAATTGGAATTCCAGGTATCAGCGGCCAAAGTCGCCAATAGCGAATCATCCCGCAGCATGAAATCGTCGTTGCCGGCAAAAATCGTGTCGATTGCTTCACGAATCGCGTTTTGATCCAAGACGCCAGAGCCGTGGCTGGCTCTCGGGTCGATGATCGAATCGAGGGTATTGCCCGCGGAAATCGTTGATGACGACGCGCTCGAAGCCTTGGACGAATCCGAAACGTTTCCGCAGGTCAACGTTTCAATCGGAAGGCTCGAAGCGAGATCGCCCGAGGCTGGAGAGAACCATTGGTCGAACGCGATCTGGTCCGATTTGAAAGGAGTTTTGCCACCACTTTGGCTGGCTTGTAGTTGAGGAAGTGACGCCAAGCTGGCGGCTGGCTCGCTCGAAATGGAATTGAATCCAACTGCCGTTGCAGCGCTGTTGATTGTCGCAGTGCCCGTTGGCGGAATGATCGTCGCCAGAACATTCGTTGATTGAACACTCGTTGCGACCGCCATCGTGCTAGGGAGTATGCTGTCGGCGGACGCGACCGTCGGCGCGGGAGTTACGGCGGCGGAAGTGTCGGCAACCGTTGTTGGGCCTGCTTCGATCGAACCGCTGGTGCCGTCGGTTGAACACGGCGTTTTCGGCAAGCAGCAGAGCAGCCAGCCGCTGGGCTCGCACGGCGGCCAAACGAGCTGCGGCGGCTGGCGAAAGACTCGATGTCGCCGCGACATCGGTGCCGGCGGCGGCGGCCGCCGTCGAAGCATTCATCGAGCCGCCGCTGGGAGCGATGGTAACCGTCGCGCCGGCGCCGATGCTGAGGGTGTTCTGAACGATGCTGCCGGCGGTCAGATTGCCGCCCGCATCGACGACGAGACTGCCCGTGCCGTCGATGCCGCCGACAAAAGTGAGACTGCCGACGCCGGACAACGTGAACGACTGGCCGTTGTTCAAAGCGGTCGACGACGAACCGACTATTGTAACATTCTGTGTAGCATCGAGGGAAAACATGAGGGGATCCGTTGGCGTGGGCAGAGGCGACTGCAAATTGATCGTCTGCGAGCCAGCCGGCAAGGCGAACTGAATCGCAAACTGCTGGCCGGAAGTGTCGGCGGCGGCATCGAGCAAGGCTTGCCGGAGCGATCCGGCGCCGCTGTCCGCCGTGCTCATGACAACTGCCGACAGATCGATTCCCTGTGAATCGACATAAAAGTTGCCGACTACGTTGCCATCGGCGCTGACTGCCTCCAACAGATAAACACCTCCGCCGGGCAGCACGACATTGTGGAAGGTGACCATTCCGCCGCTGACCGCTTGAAAACCGTCGCTTAAATCGTGTGCGCCTTGATTGTCGATATACGCCAGCTTTGCCGAGCCAGTGTAGTTCGAATCGAATACGCCACGATCGTCTTCGGCCGCGAACGAGATGTCGAACGGAGTTTGCTCCGCGACCGTGAGCGAATTCTCCGTAGCGACAAACTCCGATACCGGATGTACAACGATCGGTAGGCTTACAGTCGTCGTGCCTGCCGTGATCGTAATGGTGTCGGTCACCGGCAAAGTGCCGGTATTGCTTAACGTGACCGGGCCGAGTGTGAATTGGCTAGAATCGAAGTTGCCGGTGGTCGAATAAATTGTGTTGTTCTGTGAATCGGAGATTTGAACGCTGATCGGGCCCGTATAGCCATCAAGTGGGTTGCCGGAGGCATCGTCGGCGAGAATGGCGGCGGTAATCGAATGGCCCGCGAGGATGTCGCTGGGAATTCCAGCGGTGGTAAAGCCGCCGATCGGCGGAGTACCCGTGGTGTTCGGCACATAAAGAGAATAACCGAAATCTTCGGCAGTGACCGTTCCATCGGCGCTGGTGGCCGTGAGAGTGAAGTAGTAGTAACCGGCTTGCGGCGGAGCGAACGTATACGTCGAGTCGGTTCCGTTGGGCAGGTAGTACATGTGCTCAAAATCAGGCGTGTAGTAGTAGCCCTGCCAAAGCAACGAAGCGCCCGGCTGCGCTGCCGCTGATCTCGCTCATCAAAGTCAGCGGCACACCAGGCAACCAACTTCCTGGACCGCCGACGACCGAAGCGCTTAGTCCAACAGCGCTCAGGCCGCCATAATAAACGCTTATTTGGCCATCTGCCGTCAGGTCGGAGTCGCCGCGGGCTCCATCGACCAAGTGCAGAACAATATCTCCGTCGGGCAAAAATTCCGCGCCGGTCGTACTGGCGTCGTCGGCGTCGGTCTGAAGTTGATACGCGAAATCGAACCAATGGTAATCGCTGTTCGCCGGAGTTGGGCTGTAAATATAATAGCCAGTCGAATTGACGAGGACCGACGAATGGACGACGACATTCGCGGCCCCGCCTGGCGCAACGCCGTCAACGGTAAACGTAAAGAGCCCGATCGGGTAATCAAACGCTTCGCCATTCTGAATCTGCGCGGTTATCGTTGTGCCCGCGGGCGAAGTCAATGCAAGCATGCCCCCGGTTACTGGGTCATAAAGCTGCGCGACATTCGCCGCGGCTTGACTGACGTGCCAGTTGAATGTCACATCGCCATCGACCGTGCCGTCGGTCGCATGAACGTCAACATTGAAATCCGTTGAGCTGCTTAACTGCGGGCCGACGCTGCCAAAAATGACGCCCGTGGTCGGGTCGATCGTTAGGCCCAACGGCAGCGAGGAAGCCGAAAATGTAACCGGCTGGCCAAAACTCCGCGTGACTACGATCGGCAAATCGATTGCAGAACCGACCATCGACGTTTGATTGCCAGGATTCTGCATTAAAATCGATGGCGTCACCGTCCAATTGAAGCCCACTGCATAGGTGAAGTTATAGGTCTGATTGTCGTAAGTAACCGTCGCGTGGTACGGGGAGCCCGTGAACGCGTTGTTGTCGATCGTGCCGCTGATGTCGCCGGTTCAACGGATCGAACGTCAATCCGGGCGGCAGGCCCGTCACCGAAGCGACGGTAATAACGCCCTCACGATTGACAGCGCCCACGGAAGTGTTGACGACGTCTCCCGAGCGATTGGTGCGGTTGGAAGTGCCGGTGGGCGTAAAGCCTGGCTCGGTATTCCACGTAAAATTTGCCGTGGCGGTGTGGACCGTGTCGTTCGCAGATATTTGAACGTTAAAACTATAGTCGGTTCCGAACCTTGAATAGTCGGCCAGCGTGCCCGAAATCAGGCCAGTATTGGGGTTGATCTGCAAAGAGGACGGCAAATTACTTGCGGAATAAGTGACCGGCCCGCCGGCATTGATCACCTGAATTTGCAAGTTGACGACGAAACCATCCGGCGTAAGCTGCGTGCCTGGATTCAAAATGGTAAGCGACTTTGCGACGATCCATTCGAAACTTGTCGTCGTGGAATGGGTTCCATCGCTCGCGGTCACGGTCGTGAAATAGGGGGAGGATAATTGCGCTTCATCGGCAACCGTGCCGCTAATGGTGCCCGTTTGCGAGTTAATGCTCAAGCCTGCCGGTAGCGTATTAACCGTGTAAACAAGTGTCCCGCCATACGAATACGATGTAGGAATCGGTAACGTAATTACCTGGCTGACCTGCACGTTCTGAGTCGATTGCGGCGTGAGAACGAGCCCGGCAAGCGTCGTCCACGAAAAGCTAGTTGAAACAGAACCCGTATCGTCGGTCACCGTGACCGCAATCGTTGCGGAATAGGAATCCGTCGTGTTCGTGCCGCTAATGACGCCGGTGCTTGTGTTAATCGTTACGCCAGGGGGCAATCCGGTGGCGCTGAACGTTTTTGCTCCGAAGCCGCCGGTCGATGTGAGTGACAGATTCACGGGAGTATTGACTTGAATACTCTGTGGGCCAGGGTTGGAGAGGGTCAACAAGCTATAACTACTATCGGACGCTTCCAAATTCAGTGCCTGGCCGGCGACGCGCGGCGCTATGTGGTCTGGCAAATCGATCACGTCGGAACCCGTGAGCATGCCCGCTTGATAGTAAACCGTGTCGGTTCCCGGTCCTCCGTCGAGATTACCGCTCAATGAACCGGCAGTCTTGAAGAAGAAGTTGTCGTTTTGCGATCCGCCTTGCAAGTTGCCGAAGTGACTGAAGCTGGTCGTCTGATCGAGCGTTCCGCCGTTGGCCGCGGTAATATCCCAAGCGTTCGCCGTGTCAGAACCCACGAGCTTGTTGTTCCCGGTGCCTCCCTTGAGCGTGAGAGTGATGAGGCTGCTGCCGGTGAGTTGAACCGACGAAGACGTCAGGCCACTTATTTGCGAGTTGCCCGATCCGGTCGGCGAAATGTTGACCGTGGTGTTCGTGGAATCGGCCGAATCATCAATCGTGACCGGCAAGGAGGGAAGCGCCGCATTGATCGCGACAAAGGTCACCGTGCCGTGAATGCCTTGCAAACTGCCGCTGTTGCCCAGCGTCACCGGGCCGCCATTGCCTTGATCGACTTCCAAGGGTCCATCGATGCCCAACACGCTGAGCGAGATTCGCCCGGCGCTGATGACGGTGCCCGCCGAACCGGTGTCGACCACCATAACCGTTCGATCGTTGAGCGCGGGAAAATCGGTGATGTAGGTCAGCCGCGTTGTATCTCCCTCGTAGGTGATCGGCTGGACGGTCCCGTTGTTGGTGAAGAATGAGAAGAAGCCACCACCCGCGGCATTCAACGACAGATTATCCTGGAACGTGTTGCTGAGATTGACCGTCAGATTAGTGACGTCGGTCGGACGAGCCGGATCGGCCTCGACTTTCAGATTTGCCGACGCGCTAAACCCCACGCCATTTTGCCCATCGAGCAAAATGGATTGAGCACCCAAGATCGTGATGGGCGGAAACCTGCCCGAGGTTTTCCCTCGAGTTACGGAAATCTGGCTGCCCGTATTTGCGAACAATTGTGTGTTCGGCAACGTATCGTTAATGGACCATTGCGCAGTTGGCGCGCCGTGAATATCAAAATGCGATGTTGACGGAATATTCGATTGGAAAACAACACCGCCGGTCGATGCGCCCTCTAGCGTAATACTGCTGAGGTCTTGCAAGGTCATCTGCGGCGCGGTGTTGTCGTTGCGATCGTCGATGGTCGTCAGGGGAACGGCGTACGAAGCGCCAAAATTGACATTCGCTTCAAGTGCCAACAGCGTGCCGCCGCCGATGTTCACGCTTGCGGCGGCGAAGTTGCCACCCAGCGACAGCGTGCCGGTAGTCCCTTGCACCGTCACGCCGCCAATGGCGTTGGTCAACGTATCCAGCTCGGTGGTCGCGCCGCCGGGAGTGTTTTGAATTTGGACCGATGCCATACCGTAAGTCGGCATGCGGATCGACAAGCCGGGGAATTGAGAAATCTGTATGAGGGACCCCGACAGGGTGATAAACTCATAGCCGTCGGCTAGATTGCTGTAATGAATGGTCGTGCCCGCGATGCCCGTAATCTGCGTGTCCGTCACGACCACTGGCGGAACCGTCGAGGGCGCCGCCGAACCAGCGACATTCGCATAAATGGTCAGACCGACGTGACTGACCGTCACGTCTCCCTGAATCGTCGTCAGTAAATTGTCACCGCCAGTAATGTTGCCCCAGCCAGGCAATCCGCCGATAGCGGCATCGAACAAGGTCGAGGCCGCATTGGAATAGATCGGATCAAGATCGACCCGCGTAAACGCATCGCGGCCGACAACACTGACCGGGCCGGTTGTCGCGCCAACTTCGATCTGCTCCCAAGCATTCACACTATTGGGGTTGGAAATGTAATGGAATGGGGACGTTAGCGGATTATTCAAGATTACGGTCGAGCCAAGCTTGAATATGTTCTGGGGCGAACTCCCCGTCAGTTGCGGCCCGTAGTCGAATACTTCCAAATTGGGGCCGTAAATCATGTCGCCCAAGGTCCGGTAGTGCAGATCGGCCTGGCCCGGATAATTCGAGTTCGGCTCTAGCCCGTCGTTGAAATCGGAACCCTGCATCACTTCGTTCGACGTGTCGAACACCAGCGTGCCTTGAGACGCGCCGGCATAAGCGACAAATAACGGTAAATCCAACGCGGTCGGCGAGTTCAGCAGCCAATTATAGAGCACGACCCCCGGCACGACATTGATGTATCCGCTGAGCGTTTTGAGGCCCAGCAAATGGTCGTCGAACATGAATGAGGCGGTATAGACCGTCGGAACCAATCCGCCGGTGATGACAAACTTATCCGCCAGATTGTAAAGATTGTCGACCTTGCCAATGTTCGTGACGCTCCCATCGGCGTTCAGACGCCGGCCAACATAAACCGAAAAGTGCCCATTTACATATAGAGGGGCCGTGGTTTTTCCCATCACATACACGCCCGGCCCCACTCCGTCGGTCGCGAAATTGCGAATTGTAGTTTGCATCGCGGAATTCGGTGCGTCTTCCACGTCAAATTGATCCATTCCGCTGCCGGTCAACGTCAGCTCGCCCTGCAAGGTATCCATCGTCAACGTAGGATGGGCCCCGGCGAGGGTCGCCCAACCCGTGTATGTCGTGGAATTCAACGTCAAGCTGTTCGCCGACGTTCCTTGCCGATCGTCAACGTCTTTCAGCCATACATTGTGGACCGCAACATTTCCTTGAATGTTAGCCATCACCCCGCTGCCAATCGTCACATCGGTAGCAGCGAAGTTGACGACCGGCGGATTTGGTTGAATGTTTAAAGTTTCCAGTCCATTTTCGGTGCCATTGTAATTGGCCTGCGTGATTTCGCTCGTGCCGGTAATGCTGACGCTCAGTTCCGGATTCACCTTCGACAGCGTCACGTGCGTTTGACCGTACGAAGTGACCGGCGAATTGTCGTCTACCTCCGAATCGAAGCCGTACACGTAGTCGTTTTGAACAATCTGCGCCGCGCCTGCGTAGTTGGGCGCGGACACATTGAAATTGAAAACGCCGCGCAATTGCGAAGTATCGAGAGTGACGAAAGTGTCTAGTGCTTGCGGATCGGAGCTGATCGGGAATTCGCGCACGGAAACCGTCGCAGTAATCGGATTGCCATGCGAATCCAAATGACTAGAGTTTTGGTACATTAACGTTGTGTCAAAGAAAGCGACCCCTAAGCTTGCCAACACTTTATCGTCCAGCAAGCCCGGGCGCGGCCCTGGTCCTTCGTTGATTGGATATTGTGCTCCGGTCACAATATAGAAAGCACCTGGCGGCGGGTTGACGACGGTATACGGGTCGAAAAAGCTGAACGGATCCTGTAGCCCAAGTTCTGTGTTTGGAGTACCCAAAGTAGTTGGTGCAATTGCGGTCGTCGTGGGCGCGGTCACGCCCAACGTATCTTGCGGCATGGCCCCGAGAATGTTCACCGTGTTCCCGGCTTGCAGCACCGAGTCGAAGGTGCCCGTCGGATTCAGCGAAATAGACCCGGCATTGACACTCGCTGAAATCGTGTTGGGCGCATTGGGGTTGATGCCCGCCAATCGTGCTTGCCCGTCGATGGTAATCGTGCCTGCGCTGGTTTGCGTCAAGTCTGCCGTCACGCTGCCGCCGGGCAAATAAATATATGCTTGATCTTGCGGACGATAATGCTCGATCAAAACTTCAAGGTCTTCAGTCTGGTTTGTGATATGGAGCTTGCCGGCGCCGTCCATTGGACCGCCGTCGATGGTATAAACGGCGCCGGCCGGATCTAAATCGCCGTCGAACACGAAAGTCGTGCCGTCGTCGATCGGTTGAACCAGATTTACTGTAAACGACACATTGGCCACGCCCGTCAGATGCTTGAGCCGCTCGACGGTGCCGTCGGCGTGCAATCGCTGACCCAGGTAAATGGCAAAGTCGCCGTTCGTCGTCGTGTCCACGCTCCAGGCGACAAAGTACAAACTATCGCGCATGCCGGAAAAGTCATTGAATGCGGCGGTGGTTACCGCGCTCGGCGTGGATTCCATATCGAATTGATCGGCTTGGCCCGCATTCACCGTCAACTGCCCAAACAGCCCGGTATAAGTCAGCGTCGGATTCGTGCCCACGAAGCCTGGAATATCCCAGCCGATGAACGAGCTGCTATTCATCGTGAAAATACTTCCGCCGGGCGCCGTGGAATTCATCACCGTCCCTTGCGCCGCGGAATTGTCGATCGTCAGCACGGCATTATGCACATCGACATTCCCTTGAATGTCGGCCAATCGGCCGGTGCCAAAAAATACCGACGAAGAGCTCGTGCCGCCTTGGAACGTGACCCTGCCGCGAGAACCGACTTTGGAAATAGTGGCGGAGTTCTTGGCCGTCGAGTCCCCTTCGGCATTTAGGGTTAAAGTGCCGGCCAGGGTCGAGGCGTCGATAGCGGCGGAATTGATGCCGCTGGTCATGCCCGGCGCCGCGAGGTTCATAATCATCGCGTCGATCGTCACCATGCCGACGAACACGAACGTCGGATAATTGACCGCTTTCACCATGAAATTGTTCGACGCGTCGGGGCCGGTTGTGATCGTGTTTCCCATCGCGATGACCGGCGTGGTCATCGTCACCACATCGTTTTGGCCCGCTTGCCGCTGCGAGCCGTCGAACACAATCGTGCCGTCGTTGTTCGACAACTGCCCGACCGTCAAACTGCCGCCATGTTGATGAATGGTGGTGATATCATTGCCTTCGATCCCCAGCAAATACGTTGTCACGCCCGTGGTCAGGTTTTGCAGTTCCAGACCGGTCGGATCGGTAATCGTCTGATTGGAATCAAAACCGTCGGTATACGTGTGGACAAAGGGATCGAGGCGCAAGCTGGCTGGGTCCCAGGCCGGCGCGGGGATCCAAATCAATTTCGCGGCCCGCCTGGCTTTGGCTCTCGACGATCGTAGGCTCGTTGACAATCACCAGGTTAACGCCCGCGCCGCTCAAGTCGCCGATGATGATGTCCGTGGCGGAATCTTGCGCCGTGGCCACAAGCGTGCTGAACATGCTGAGCACCAATTGTGGCCCCGGCGGCTGGCCGCTGATCTGGTAATTCAGATCGATGGTGCCGGGGTCGCCCGGCGTGGCGCTAATTGATTGCGTATTTTCACCGGCCACGACGACGACGGTGTTGCCCGGATCGTCGCCGCCCACGATCGTGCCCCCCTGCGTCAGCGGCGTTGTGATGACAATGGTGTTGGCTCCGCCGCCGCCGGTGACCGAGGTTCCGCCCGAACCAAGTTGGATGTTGTCGTTGCCCGGGCCACCGATCAGCGTGCTGGACGAGGCGGCGTCGACCACCAGATCGCTGTCTTCTTCGCCGGCTTTTAGATAGGCCGTGCCCGTTCCGTAATAGTCGATCGTGGCGGTGCCCATGCCTCCTTCCAAATCGACATTGGAGGTGACGCCCGGTTGCACTTCGACGTCCAAATTCCCCTGATTGGCGATTCCGGAGATTGATTTCACGCTGGCGATGGTTTCCGAGACCCAATAATCTTGCCCGCCGATCGGCGTGTGCTGCAGCAATGAGATCTTTACGGTCTCCGTTCCGCTGGCTTGGTCGCTCGCGACGTGTTGGAT
Source organism: Pirellulales bacterium (assembly GCA_963738955.1). Classification (GTDB taxonomy): domain Bacteria; phylum Planctomycetota; class Planctomycetia; order Pirellulales; family DATAWG01; genus DATAWG01. The sequence goes on from CAVTYW010000017.1 coordinate 462,043, forward strand.
GATCAAATTGGTGTCGCCGTCGGTGTCGTTCACGAACAACCCGGAGCGATTCCCCGCCAGCGTGCCGATGTAAAGCTGAATGTTGCCATTGGCATCGGGATTCGAGGCCAGCGTGTAATCGCTGTCCTGTTTGCCCGGATGCTCGGAAGAATTTGGATGGTCGAAATCGATAATCACGTCCTGAGCAACGTCGAAGCGTTTTCTCCAACCATAAAAGTGGCCCAAGGCCTTGACGCCGACTCGCACCTCCAGGCCAAGTTCTCCCGTGAATTCTCCCGAGGCCGTAATGGCGGTGCCCGGCTGGCCGAAAGGATGATCTTCCATTTCTTGGAAGCGAAGCTTTCCATCCTGATTGGGATCATCGACGGTGACGCTCACGGGGTCGTTGCCCGAATCGCCCGTGGAAACAAACCCGCCGAGGGTAGCGCCGAAAATGCCGACCGATGACTCGACGCCCGCGAAAACGCCGCCGTTCATTTTGAAAAACGAATCGTCGGACAGGTAAAAGCCGTCGGTAATATCGCTGGCGATGTGCGACGAGTCGCCCGACGCCAATTGGTTGACGAGCTCGCGCAAGCCATAAGTGTCGTAACCGAATTTGAAATGCGCCTGACGTTAATGTCGCCACCGAAATCGATCCCCATTCCGAAAATCGATAATCCTGTAGCGACCGACCCTTGCGCGTCGAAGTTGACGTCCGCATCCATCGAAAACAGGTCGGAATCCTTGCCAAGCAGCAGATTAAACACCGACTGCGCAGGATTCTCGAAGACAGGGAAACTAAGCTCGACACCGTTGTCCAACGGCGCCGCCAACTGGTGCAGCAACGCTTTTGCCTGGGGATCGATATTTAAACTGTCGATCGTGGTATTGATCTCTTGCGATGCTACCAGGGCCAACCCGGTCAGGTCCGTCGGATCGAGCGATATGTCGGTTAGGTCGGATAAATCCAAATTACTGATAGCGCCGGCGATGTCGTCGTCGATCAAGTCTTGGTTGTTCAGCTCGAAGCCTCCCAACGGCATCGTTACGGTGGGGCCGACGTCAATCTGGTTGATTTGATTGGTGATGTCCAAAGCGTCTTTCGCGATCTCCGCCAGCGGGCCAAAGCCGAGCACGGTCGCTGCGATCTTGCCTAAATCCAGCAAATCGATTTTGTTGCCCCCGATCAGTTGGTCCAACTGCGTCAAGCCAGGCAGCGGATATTCCAGCACGTCGAGCACGGGCGCCAGAGGATCGGTGAAGTAGTGGATATCGGTGAGCACCGGGCCCACGACATTGCTGAGGAATTTACCGAGATCAAGGCTCACATTGTCGAACGACACCGTCGGCGGATTCGCCGACGGATTGCTACTATCTACACCCCAATGCAAATGGACGTCGGTGTTGATGCCTGGAAAATCAGCATCGGTGCCCGCAAAACTGCCGGTTAGAGTCAGGTTTGCATCGGCAGTGCCAGTAAAACTGGCCGTCGGTTGCGAGGCAATCCGATCGACCAGCACGGTCAAGGTCAGCGCATTGGCCGACTGCGGAATCGGCGTCAGCGATCCCTCGACAAATCCGATAATGGCGGTGGCGTTGAAGGTTGAGGGAATCCCCGCGGATACATAAATCGCCAGGGAATGCCCGTCGGCCGCCGTGTTCAAGCCGCTGAGCGTTTTCGTATCATCGAGAGCGACGCTTTGTGTGTTCGAGTTGTAGGTGAAGGCCAGTTCCATATCGAAACCAACCTGCACCGCAAGGGATCCATTCGCCGTAATTGTGAACGGCAAGCTGGGCAAGCCCGTGTTGAAATTGATCGTCGTGCTGGCCACCGTTTCGACCGCGCTCAACCGCAAATCGAGCTCGAACCCGTTCGCCCCTAAATTGCCGGGCTGTGAAAACGCTGAGGCTTCAACGACCACGCCGCTGCTATTTCCCTGCGCGAGAGCCGTGTTGATCGCATTTACCAGTTGCGTGCCATTTGGGTCGCTGATGGTTCCGAGATTATGAATGGCATCGTGCAGCGTCGTTTCGAACTGATTGATAACCTTTGCCGCTTCGCCGACCTGATTTCCGACGAATGGCACAATCGCCGTGGTGCCCGTCTTCAGCGCGTCGAGAACGGTTGTGAGCTGCGATTGCAGCGTCAACAACTGACCGTTCAAATTGTCGGCGATGGTGGCGTATGGCGTAGTCGTCAGCAGCCGCCGATCCTCCAACCGCTCGAAGCGGCGCATCCGCGCTCGACGGATCACCGATAACGGCCGTCCGAACTGTTCGACAGCCAGGCTTTTCGGCTTCGAATCGGATCGACTCTTTCTGTTCATAATGCCTCCGACTTGGAGTGGGCCGACGCCATGGCACTTCCTCGCCGCGGGTATGCTTTCTGGTGAGCGATACGAATCGAGAATTCGGAGTCACATAAGACAACCGCAGAGCGGGCGCGGAACGGCCGCGTGCCCGCCGAATCGCTTCGGCTGCTGCACCCGGCGCGCAGTTTGTCCACCGTCAGCAGTTGTCACCGCCAAACAATCTTCGATGAGCGCACGACAGCTTGCCACAGGCATGTGCCGCAAGTCGTCGTACTTAAAGGCCCCTGCCAACGCCGCTCGTCGGCCGTGGCCGATTGCAGAGACGAAACGACTGCAAGAAAAATCTCCAACTCTCGGCAGTGGCACGCATTATAAAAACACATTTGCCGCTCGTCAAACAATTGTTGTCGATCGTCGTGCGCCGCCGCTTTTCGGCGCAGTTCATGCGCGATCACGAAGCGAGGTCGATCCGCGCAGTTCGCGGAGATTTGGATTTTCCGCATGACATGTCGCTCTCCGTGCAATGTTATTCTCGGTGCTAGCAGTTGGCATTCCATTTGCTTAAAGGGGACGCTTTTCAGCCATGTGCCGGGTCGCTTAGGCCAAAGGCACCATGTTTTTGGCAGGCCGATTCGGTTTGATTCTTCACATCGAAAGAGGAGATTTCGGATGAAGCTCAGAATGTGTTCGTCTCTCGTGAGCGCGGCGTTCGGTGCGGCCATCTTTGCAGCGTCACTGGCAACCCCGCACGTCGGCTTCGGCGCGCCGCCGGGGCCGATTTATGCGCAGCTTTCCAGTTCGCTGAGCCAGAAGGCAAGTCTGACTGGCACGCTGGTTACGATGGACTCCAACGACGCCATCGGCGGATTGGACCACGACGACAAGGGCAAAGGCTCCGATGTCACGATCAAGACCGATGGGGTCTACTTCATGGTCGCCGCCATCCAAGTGGGCAAGGAGAAGGGCGACGGCGACGATTACATCGATGTTTGGATGAAACAAAACGGCAAGGATGTCAACAACTCGGGCTGCCGCCAGGTCATCAAGGATCCGAAGTTCACGACCGTGCTTGTCTGCCAAGGGATCGCCGAATGCAAAGCCGGCGACAAGTTCAACGTGGTCATCTCTTCGAGCTCGGCCGACAACGGCGTAGGGATTGTCAAGATCGCTCCCAAGGGAGAGCCCGCCATCCCGAGCATCATTTTTTCGATCTATAAGATCAATTGACTCTAAAAACACCTCACAAAACCGCTCGGCGGATGGGGACATTCCCCGGCGGTTTTGTGAGGGGTTCTGAGCTAAGGCGGACAAAGCGTTTTCCATTCGGGAAATCTTTTACCCGCTTTCCCTGGGCTTTTCCCCCGCGCGGTCGTCGCCGGTTGCCGTCTTTTCCAGGATCGCGATTACCGCGGGCGGATATTCTCGCACGAACCATTCGCCCGGTTGGGGCAATTGGCCCAAATCGAATCGCTCGTCGGCCTCGACGACCAGCAGGCTCCCGCTCGGCGCGTGTTCCAACAGCCTATTCAAAAGCGCAAGAACCGCCGCGGATTGCTCGACGTACAGATCCCAAGGGGGCGAACAAAAAATCAACCACGGAATCGTCGTCGGCAACGGCGGCAATCGCCGCGACCAAAGCAAAACATTCGCCGGCAAAACCGTCGCCACAGCCGCTACTTCCAAAGCTGCCGCATTCCGCCGGATCACTTCAGCGGTTGGGAAATGCCGGTCGACAAATGTCGCGCTGGCGGCCCCGCGGCTCAGTGCCTCGAAACCGAGCGCGCCGGTTCCGGCAAACAAGTCGATGACATGCTTTCCTTCGACGCCATACCCAATCAAGTTGAACACGGCCTCGCGCACGCGGTCTTTCATCGGCCGAGTGCGCAAATCGGGGGCATAAATCAACCGCCGCCCGCGGAACGTGCCGCCGATGATCCGCGGCCGGGCGGCGGCTTCCTCGGCGTCGCCGGCCGGCTCGGAGACCGGTTTCGACGCCGGTTTGGCGGACGGTTTCAGGGGCTTGGGTTTCATATTCGCCGCCGCAATTCTATAATCCAAACAACCGGTGCGAGCGTTGGCTTATCGCATCGTACCCACGCTTCCCGATCGCTGACAGAGGCACTCTCGTCCTTCAGGAGTAAAAAACCATGCCGATTTCCAGGCTGTTCGTCATCACGATTCTCGGCTTGTTGCTATGGCCGGCCGCCCATGCGTTTGCCGCCGCTGCGCCCGCTGCCGATGCTCCAGCGGCCGCTGCTCCCGCTGTCGATGCACACAGCGATCGGGCGGAATTCGACCAGACCTACGCCAAGTTCAAGGATTTGCTTCGGCAGTGCAGCGAACTGCAGGATCGCTTCGGCGCCGCCCCCGCCAGCGAACGCGCGGCGCTTCAGGAGAAGTTCAATGCCCTGGTTCACGAAGGAAACGAGATGCGGCCCAAGCTCAAGGTCCAGGCCGAAAAGGTCTATCTCACCAATACGAAAGACCAGGAAATCGCGAATCTGATGTACGCGATGGTCGTCGGATCGATGCGGGCCGACGAATACGAAGAAGTTCTGCGGATTTCCAAACTGCTGATCGATCATAACTACCCGCGCGACGATCTCTACACCCTCGCCGGCACGGCCGCTTTCTTCACCAATCATTTCGACGAGGCCGAAAAGTTTCTGAACGCGGCCGTCGCCGCCAAGGCAATCGACGAACGGGGTCAAACCCTGCTGGAGCAAATCCCCGAATACCGCCGCAAATGGGCGCGGGAATTGGAATTTCGCGCGGCCGAGGCCAAGGCCGACGATCTGCCGCGAGTGAAACTGACCATCTCCGACGGAACCGGCAAAACGATCCGAGGCGAGATGATCGTCGAGTTGTTCGAAAACGAAGCGCCGAACACGGTGGCCAACTTCGTCAGCCTGGTGAACAAGCAATTCTACGACGGCTTGAAGTTTCATCGCGTGCTGCCCGGCTTCATGGCGCAGGGCGGCGATCCGAAGGGAGACGGCACGGGCGGGCCCGGCTATCACATCGCCGACGAATGCTTTCAGCCAAACCACCGCGACCATTTCCGCGGCTCGCTGAGCATGGCCCACGCGGCGGCAAAAGACACCGGCGGATCGCAATTCTTCATCAATTTCGCTCCCACCGCCCATCTCGACGGCAAGCACACGGTCTTCGGCCGCGTTATCGAAGGGATGGATGTATTGAGCAAGATCCAGCGCGTCGATCCCGAGCATCCGGGCCCCGTGCAGCCAGACAAGATTCTCAAGGCCGAAGTGATCCGCAAGCGGCCACACGTTTATACGCCGAAGACGTTGCCGTAATCGAGTTGCGGTGAAAGCGAGGAGCGACCGGCCACGGCGGTGGCGATCAGCCTTTCAAGGCGGTGTCGGCAAAGTGAAGTAGAACGTGCTTCCCTTGTCAGGCTCCGACTCGATCCAGATTTCGCCGCCGTGGCGCTCGACGATTTTTTTGCACGTGGCCAAGCCGATCCCATGGCCGGGAAATTTCGTGCGACTGTGCAGCCGCTCCCCCATGCGGAACAGACGAGCAATATACTCCGGCGCGATCCCGATTCCATTGTCGCGCACGCTAAAGTGCCACGAGGCTGCTTCCTGCCGCCCTTCGACATGAACCTGCACGGGCCGCTCGCCGCGGAACTTGAGGGCGTTGCCGATCAGGTTTTTGAAAAGCAGGACCAACTCCGTTTCCACGCCAATGACCACCATGTCGTCAAGGCCGTGCGTCGTCAGTTGCGCATCGGTTTCCTCCAAAACTCTTTCGAGAAGCTGGCACACGGCGGAAATGACTTCTCCAACGCGCACGGAAGCAATCGCGCCGTACCGGCCCACGTGGGCGTAATCCAACAGGGCGCTGATCAATCCTTCCATGCGATTGCCGGCATTGACGATGCGACCGATGAACTCGTCGGCCGTGGCATCGAGCTGGCCTTGATATCTTCTCGCGAGGAGTTGGGCGAAGCTCTTCATGGCCCGCAGCGGCTCCTTGAGCTCGTGAGCGGTCACCCCGGCAAAGTCTTCCAAGGCATCGTTCGAGCGAACCAGTTCCTTGGCGCGCTTTTCGGATTCGATCATCCTCTCAGCGACGCGCTGCTCCAGAGTTTGGTTGAGCGCCAACAATTCTTCTTCGGCTTGCTTCATGCCGGTGATGTCGAAAGCCACTCCTTGCAGAACGAGAAGCCTGCCCATCCTCGCCTCGGAAGACATTCGCCTCGCCATGCACCCAAACCACATGGCCATCACGCGCCACAAATCGATAAATCGAGCGAAAGGGCTTGCCGCTCAGGCAGGTCTGGGCGAATTCAAGATGCCAACGTTCGCGGTCGTCCGGGTGCAGCCGATTGAACCACAGCACGGGATCTTCCAACCATTCCTTTTGAGAAAAACCGAGCAATTCTTCGATCTGCGGGCTGACGTAAAGATCGTTGATCCCACCATCGAGCGCGGCCACGAAGGTGACGGCGGGAATTTGCTCGACAAGCGTTCGGTAGCGAGCCTCCGCCTTCCGTAGAAAGGCCTCGCCGGTTTTGCGGGCGGTGACATCCCGAATCGTGCTCGCGACCAAGGTGCATTCGTCGGCTTCCAGAACGCCAAGGCTGATTTCGACGGAAAACTCATGGCCATTCTTTCGGCGGCCGAACAGGTCGAGCGCCAACCCCATCGGTCGACTATGAGGGTTTGCGAAAAAGCGTGCCCTGTGCTGAACGTGTCGAGCGCGAAAGCGCTCCGGCACCAAGAGTTCGATGGCCGCCCCGTGCAACTCTTCGCGATGATAGCCGAACATCTTTTCCACTTGAGCATTCACCAAGACGATCGTGCCGCCCGGATCGACGATAACAATGCCATCCGGAGCGGCTTCGAACAGGCTCCAGAACGACTTTGCCGTCCAGGAGGGAGCAGGAAAGCGAAGTCGTTCGCCGGTTTCCGCAAAGCTCTGATCGGCGTGTGCCGGAGGCACTGGGTTCTCCGGAACTAAAGAACTGTGAAAAGAATCGGGATGAGGTGGGCGAGAGCGAAAGGCCAGGTTTTGTAGCGCGGTTTCGGCCTGCTCACGGGTCGGCTCATTCGCCGACTGGTCGATCGTAATCTCGTTTTTCGGCAACGAATCTTTTTTTTCGATCGCCATAGTTCCTTCCCAAAGCCGATTGGGAACAACCCCTTCAATTCGGCTGGGAACCCCTCACAAAACCGCTTGGCGGAAGGGACAGTCCCTGTTTTGCACCGCGGACTGCGCAAAATCGGCACAGTCCCCGGCGGTCTTGTGAGGGGTTCTAAGAGCGCATGAGCAGGCAAACATCGCCGGCAGCAGACTAACACCCGCTGCTGCGTCGCTCAAGGCTCTTGGGAATCGCCAACAACTCAAGCGGCGGGCAGCTTCACGATCGTCATCCAGAAACTCTCGATCGACCGAACCACGCCGATGAATTCGTCCAAGTCGACGGGCTTGTTGACATAACAGTTGACGTGACGATTGTACGCTTCGCGAATCTCGTTGCGGTCGTCGATCGTGCTCATGATGATGACCGGAATCGCCTTCAAGTCGGGATCTTGCTTGACCTCGTCCAGCACTTCCCGCCCGCTTTTCTTGGGCAAGCACATATCCAATAAGATCAAATCAGGCCGAGGCGCGGATTCATAGGGACCGGTTTGCTGCAAGAACGCCATCGCCTCTTGGCCATCCTCGACATGACTGACATGATTTCGCACTTTGCCATCCTTGAGCGCTTCGATGGTCAGGCACGCATCGTCGGGACTGTCCTCGACCAAAAGAATCTCGATGGGTTCGCCGCAATAGGCATGAACCATGAACAAATCTCCTTTCGCAAGGACCGTGCGGCCCTGCTGTTTCTCGTTTTCGTCAAGAGTGCCAGACGGCCAAGGCTTGCAAGATGGCCGCATGGAATAACCGGCAAGTCGTCAACTCCTTATCGGCCGCGGCAATCGACCTGCCTTTGGAATGAGGGTTTTCGCGGGGTGGTTGTAGATTTTCTAGCTGTTGTTGTCCCAGCGTCGCGGACATCAACTCGGGAATGCCGAGATTGTTGGGAATATCATTTCGGATATGCATGACACACCGTCCTGGCGACGTTGGAAGTGGTACGATTTGTAGGTCAGGCTTTCCAGCCTGACATTTCCGGCGCACCGTCAGCCTGGAAAGGCTGACCTACGGCAAGCTGCACGACTGCCCCGACTTTGGTTCGCAAGCATGCTTGCGTTCGTCTGTTTCCGCAGCGGTTCGGGAATCATGCGGCAAACGATCCGAGCGAACGCAACAAGGAAGCGACAAATTGCTTGACGCAATACGCTGGTCTCGCTTGCAGCGCGGCGCCTTGAATCGACGGGTGGGCGTGAGTCGCTTGAAAACGCACGTTGCTTTCTTGCGAACGCGACGACGAGGCCAGGGAAAGATTGAAAGCTGCTCATGAAATCCTCCGAGAAAAGTTCGTGTCCATGTGCCGGCCAAAACGGCCTTGTTGGCAACCGCATAAAGCAGCGGCAATGCCAATCACGAAAGAATGCGCCGGCGCGTCGTTGAAACTGCTCGCAAGTGCAGAGAGAGCAACGACATACAAGAAACGAGCGACGATGTCCAAGAGAAATCAACCGCTCACGGTCTAGTAGATGCGCCTTGGAACCGAGCGCATCGGCGCACTCGAAATGAGCGCTTTCCGGAATGCCCGCATGGTCACCGCTACTTCAGACCATATTTTCGGACTTTTTCGATCACGGTCCCGCGAGCGATTCCCAAGCGTTTGGCAACCTGGGCCTGGTTGCCATCGAGCTTGACTAAAGCCACTTTCAGAAGTTCCCGTTCCAGCATGTCGCCAAGCAACGTGGAGAGATCGGCTTGCTCGGTGTCGAGGCCCCAAAGAATTGCCTGGCGGATTCCGGCGATGGCTCCGTTTTCAGATAAATCCGAGTTCTCGGTGCCATTTAGCACGTCCCCGCCGTCGGAGAAATCGAGATCCGCGGGCAAGATATGCGAACCGCGACACATCAAGAATGCTCGACGCATGACGTTTTGCAACTGACGAACGTTGCCCGGCCACGCAAAACTCTCCAGTTTCTCGCGTGATTTGCCCGGCAGCGCCGGTATGGCTTGGCCCAAGCTCTTGGCAATTTCACCGAGAAAATGCTTGGCCAGCAACCAAATATCCGCTCCGCGCTCGCGCAACGCAGGCAGGCGAAGAGTTACTCCCGCGAGGCGATAATACAGGTCTTCGCGAAACTTGCCTTCGCGGATCGCGGCTTCGAGATTGCGGTGCGTCGCCGACAACACGCGGACGTCGACTTTGATCGCTTCGTTGCTGCCGATGCGAAAAACCTCTTGATTTTCCAGAACTCGAAGCAGTTTCGCCTGCAGGACCGTGGGCATGTCGCCCACTTCGTCCAGAAATAGCGTCCCGCCGCTCGCATACTCGAATCTTCCCTTGCGGAGCTTTTCTGCTCCGGTAAAAGCGCCTGGTTCATGGCCGAATAACTCGTCGTCGAGCAAGTTCTCGTTAAGGGCCGTGCAGTTCATTGCCACGAACGGCTTTTGCCGCCGTGGGCTATTGGCGTGGATCGCTTTGGCGACCAACTCCTTGCCCGTGCCCGTCTCGCCCTGGATCAGCACCGGAGCATCGCTCTTGGCGACTTTGCCGATGGCCTTGTACATTTCTTGCATGAGCTTGGAGGTGCCGAGCAACACGGTTTCGGCGCCGCTTGCCCGATCCTCTCCCGGCAAATGCACGGCGTCGTTCAACGGCTGGGCGATTTCCAGTGCCTTTTGGATGAGCGGCATCAGTTCCTGGGAAAGCGGGCCGTAGTCCATCGGCTTGATCACGTAGTCGAACGCACCCAAATTCATGGCTTGGATCGCGATGTCGGTGGTGCCGTGGCCGGTCATCAAAATCACCGGCACTCCCAAGCCACGCTGGTGCAAAGCAGCCAAAAACTCGATTCCCGACATCCCCGGCATCTTGTTGTCGAGCAAGACGAGATTGAATGTCTCGGTCGCCAAAACTTCCGGTCCGCGTTCCGCGCATTCCAAACAATGCACGCAGTGGCCATGACCTTCCAACTCGAGCTGGAGATACCGAGTCAAATCGGCATCGTCGTCGATCAGCAGGATCTTTGGCAAGTTTCGCACTCCGTGCTCGCGGGCAGCAGTTCAATTCGTCTTGAACGTCGTGATCCAAATCAGTGGTTTGCCGGCATCATCGAGGCGGACAGAGTATTTCAATTCGTCTTGCGAAAGAAGCTGCCGCAGCACGGTGACGTAGTAGGCACGTTTGTTCGGGAACGACACTTTCTTGGCCACGTTGACTCTCTGTTTCAGAATCGAGTTGTGGTCCCAAAGAAACGGCACTTTGAAGCGGCCTTGAATCGCGGCCGCCGCTTGTGAGAGTGGAATGTCGCGGATTTCGACGTTCAGCGATTCGAGCAATTGCGGGATGATTTTTCCCTCGGCCTGATCGGGCGGCCAGCCGATTGGCCACGCCTCGGTGCCCGCTTTGCTTTTGGTCAGCGTGTATTCAAGCGAGCCGCTGGCCGTTTCGCGCGGCCGCAATATCGCGCCGACCGGTCGGGCCAGCGCCGCCAGGGCCGTGCCGGCGCTGAGGCCTTGTAGCTCATCGCGGACCGGATCGTCGGCCGCGATCGCTTGCTGTATGTCCGGATCGATTACGAGCGGGTACCGCAGCGTTCGCCCGATCTTGTCGAATGCCGCTGCCGCCGCCATTCCCTTGGTCGCAAAATCGACCGTGCCCGACAGGCCATCCCGGGCAAGGTCCGCTTGCCTGGGCAGCAGTCCAAAGGCGCCCTTTTTTTCGGTGACGCCCGGCGTGCCATGCTTGCCCAACTCGTCGAGCCACTTTGCTAGCCGGTCGCTATCCCTCAGCCCGAACCGGCCGCCGGGGAGCACCAGTTCCGTGCCGCCGGCCAATTGGCCCGTGACGTGATAACTGGGCGCATCCGGCGTCCCGCGAGATTCGATGCCGACGCTTTCGCCGGGCCGTCGGCGCGGATTTGCACGCCGTCGAGGCCGACCGACGAAAACAGCGCAATCCATCGCTGCGCCGATTTAGCCACCTCGGGACTCGGATCGGCCAGCATCACCAAATCGATCGGCGGCCGAGCCGAGGCAGGCGGCGCCGCCATTGCGAGGTTCATCGAGAGGAACATAGACAGGGCCGCAATGAGTGCAAGTGCAACGGATCGCATGGGAATCCTCGGCTTACAGAACAAGATCGACGCCCGGCGGCAAATCAATTTCCGCGCATTGGATTATAGCATTGTCGGACTGAAAACATGTCCGTGTGCCGTAGGTCAGCCTTTCCAGGCTGACGCCGACCGGGCATGTCAGGCTGGAAAGCCTGACCTACGTGAAACCGGGCGTGGCTGCATAGTCTCCCCCGCCGGCGCGACCGGCAATTTCCGTTATGCCACTTTCAAAAGCTCTTGAAATCTTGCAATGCCGACCGTTGCCATCCGCCGCGAATTTGCCACAATAGCCGATTGAAAAAGGGGACTGGCTCCGAGCAACCATCAAGTTTGCAGCAAATCGTGCGTTGCCGCTCGGTTTCTGTCCCCTTTTTCAACTGCGCCCGATATCCGCCCAAAATCGCAAAAACCGTAGGAGCAATCGCATGACTCGCCCTGTCACGCTGTTTACCGGCCAATGGGCCGATTTGTCGTTGGAAGACATGGCTCGCAAGGCCAGTGATTTCGGCTACCGCGGCCTGGAACTGGCCTGTTGGGGCGACCATTTCGAAGTCGACAAAGCCCTCTCCGACGACGGCTATTGCGCCGCCAAGCGCGATCTGCTCGAGCGCTACGATTTGCAAGTGTTCGCGATCAGCAATCATCTCGTCGGCCAGGCGGTGCTCGATCCGATCGACGAACGACACAAGTCGATCCTGCCCGCCTATGTCTGGGGCGACGGCGATCCGGCGGGCGTCAATGCCCGCGCGATCGAGGAAATGAAAAACACGGCCCGCGCCGCCCAAAAGCTCGGCGTGGGCATCGTCAACGGATTCACCGGCTCGAGCATCTGGCATCTGAACTATTCGTTCCCGCCGGTGCCGCAGAAGATGATCGATGCCGGCTACGAACTGCTGGCCGAGCGCTGGAATCCGATTCTCGACGTGTTCGCGCAATGCGGCGTTAAGTTCGGCTGGAAGTCCATCCGACCGAAATCGCGTTCGACATTTACTCGGCCGAACGAGCGCTGGCGGCATTGGATCATCGCGAGGAATTCGGCTTCAACTTCGACCCGAGCCATTTGCTCTGGCAGGGCGTCGATCCGGTCGAGTTCATCCGCGCGTTCCCCGATCGGATTTATCACGTTCACGTGAAGGACGCCATCGTTACGCTCAACGGCAAGAGCGGCATTTTGGGAAGCCACCTGAATTTCGGCGATCCGCGCCGCGGCTGGGATTTCCGTTCGCCAGGCCGCGGCGGAGTCGATTTCGAGGAGATCATCCGCGCATTGAATCAGATCGGCTACGACGGTCCGCTGTCGGTCGAATGGGAAGATGTGCGGCATGGACCGCGAGCACGGCGCCCGCGAGGCCTGCGAATTCGTCCAGCGGCTCGATTTCACTCCGAGCAACGTGCAATTCGACGCAGCGTTCGCGGACTGAGAAGCCGGAATTGCCCGTAGCCGGATTCGCCAGAATTCGGTTGCCCACCAATCGATAATAACTGACAACACGAAGCGCCTCCGAATTCTGAGAATCCGGCTACCCCGCGTGCGCGTTCGTAGCCCCTAACCACTTCCCTCGATGCTACCAGGCCCCGAAGTCGCATCGCTGCTGGCCGAACTCGGCGTGACCCACGTCGTGTGGCTCCCCGACTCGGGGCTCGGGCCGTGGGAATCGGCGTTGGAGTCATCGTCGTTTCGCTTGTTGCGAGTTTGCCGGGAGAGCGAGGCCTGGGCGTTGGCAGCCGGGCTTTATCTCGGCGGTGCGCAGCCGATCGTGGTGATGCAGACGACCGGCATGTTCGATTCCGGCGACTCGTTGCGGAATTTCATGTTCGATCTCCGTCTGCCACTGTTCGGCATCATCGGCCATCGGAGCTACCTCGTCGAAAACACGACCGACACGGCCAAACAATTCGCCGAGCCGATCCTGCAAGCCTGGGGACTCGACTACGTGCTACTGGCCAAGACCGACGAAACCCTTCGATTGCGAGAACACATATTGAAATGTCGCTCGGCCGCAAAGCCGGGCATCGCGCTGTTGGCGGAGGGGAGAATGTGAGCAGCGTCGCGCGGAACGGCACGGAGGCCGTTCCCTACAGCGATCCGTGATGTTCCGCGCTGTAGGGAACGCCCTCCGTGGCGTTCCGTGGGGTGGCGCGCGAGACCCAGGGGGTCGGGCACATTTTTCGGCATAACGGGTAACTGCAATTCCAAACCAACTCAGGCCGAAAAATGAGCCAGACCCCTGAGCGCCGCCAAATGCCGCTGGTCGCTGCCCTCCAAGTCGTCCACCGCCTGCGGACGGATCAGATCGTCGTCACCACGATGGGCACGGCCCGCGAATGGCCGCGGATTTCGCAGCATCCGCTCGATTTGCACTATATTCCCTCGTCGATGAGCCAATCGCCGACGCTCGCCTTGGGCCTGGCGATCGCGCAGCCGCAGCGCAACGTGATCGTCTTCACCGGCGACGGCTCGCTGCTGATGAATCTCGGCTGCCTGGTGACGATCGTCGCCTCGGGGGCGAAAAACCTGACGCTGATCGTGATCGACAACGGCGTCTATGAAGTGACCGGCGGCCAGCGGACGGCCGGCGCCGTGGCGGGCGTCGATTTCGCCGGCATGGCCCGAGCCGCCGGTTTTCCAAGCGTCGAGCGATTCGATGATCTCGATGAATGGCAAGGAAAGGCCGTGGCGATGCTGGAGAAACCCGGCCCGCGATGCATCGTGCTGGCAACCGAACCGGTTCGCGGCGATTACTTTTTGAACGTCCCCGGCCCAATCGGCCCCCGGCTGGAACGGCTCCGCGAAGCGCTGAAATAGATCGCCCGCCCCATTGCCCCACCAGCGAGCGAGCTACACTTTCGGGGTAGCTTGCGTGTTGTTCCGCAAGCGTGGTAAACTCCCGTCGTGTGCCAAGTGGCGCAAATTATTCTTACGTTGGAGGATCGGATATGAAACGCATGAGTCTATTTCTATCGCTCGGATTGGGTGTTCTGGTGCTGGCCGGCTGCAACGATATCAAACGCAAAGCCGTCGAAGTCGAACGCGGCGCGGTGGAGCACGCTTTGAGCAAGACCGCAGGCACCGCCTCGGATAAGGCCGACGAGTCCATCAACAACGCCTCCGACGCCGCCACCGGGGGCGACAAAAAACACAAAGACCGCGACGCCTTGAAAGGCAAAGACGACGACGACAAATAACGTCCGATTCGGATGAGCCTCGCCCCGCCGCCCTCGCTAACGCTTCGGGTTAGTGTGTTTGACGAGACGCACACTAACCCGAAGCGTTAGCGAGGGCGGCAAAACCAAACCCTCCGTTCATCTCTCTATCCCGTCAGGTGCGCATTCGCATGGCTGCAATCAACACCACGAAGTCTCTCGTCGGAAAACTGAATCCCCTTTGCCGCCGCGCCTTGGAAGGCGCGGCCGGGCTGTGCCTCTCGCGGACGAACTACAACGTCGAAATCGAGCATTGGCTCCTCAAGCTGCTCGAGCCGGCCGATTCCGACCTGGCGCGGATTTTGAAGCACTACGACGTCGATGCCTCGCGCGTCAACCGCGAGCTGACCAAGTCGCTTGACGCCGAGAAGACCGGCAACGCCCGAGCGCCGGCCTTGTCGCCCGAAGTTTCCGATCTGATGCGCGAATCCTGGGTCACGGCGTCGCTCAAGTACAGCAGCCCGATGGTTCGGTCGGGGCATGTCTTACTGACGCTGCTTGGCGATCGGAACTTGTCGGGCCGCGTGCGATCGAGCTCGGCGGAGTTGGCGAAGATCCCCGCCGAGCAATTGGAAAACGATCTGGCCGCGCTCACCTCCGGCACGGCCGAGGAAGCCGAAGTTGCCCGTTCGCAGCCGAGCGGCGCCGCGACACAAACCGGCGGCGATGGCCGGCCCGTTGCGACCGATTCGAAAACCCCGTCGCTCGATCAATTCACGACGAACCTGACCGATCTGGCTCGTCGCAAGGAAAGATCGATCCCGTGCTCGGGCGCGATGCCGAAGTTCGCCAGATCGTCGATATCCTCACCCGCCGCCGGCAGAACAATCCGATTCTCACCGGTGAAGCTGGCGTCGGCAAGACGGCCGTCGTCGAAGGATTCGCGCTCGAAATCGCGGCCGGCGACGTGCCCGATGCGCTGAAGAACGTCACTCTGCGAACGCTCGATCTCGGCCTGTTGCAAGCCGGGGCGGGCATGAAAGGCGAATTCGAGAACCGGCTCAAATCGGTGATCGACGAAGTCAAAGCCTCGCCGACTCCGATCATGATCTTCATCGACGAAGCCCACACGATGATCGGCGCCGGCGGCGCAGGCAGGCCAAGGCGACGCCGCCAATCTGCTCAAGCCGGCGCTGGCGCGCGGCGAGCTCCGCACGATCGCGGCCACGACTTGGGCCGAATACAAGAAGTATTTCGAGAAAGACGCGGCCTTGGCCCGGCGGTTCCAGGTCGTGAAGATCGAGGAGCCGGGCGAAGTGGCCGCGGTCGAAATGATGCGCGGCCTGATCGACACGCTCGAGCGGCATCATGGCGTCCGCATCTTGAACGAAGCGGTCGTCGAAGCCGTGCGGCTCTCGAATCGCTATATCTCCGGCCGGCAGTTGCCCGACAAATCGGTGAGCCTGCTCGACACCGCTTGCGCGCGAGTCGCCATGAGCCACGCCGCCACGCCGCCGGCTATCGAAGACCTGCGGCGGCGCGTCGAGCAATTGGGCGTGTCGATCGAAGTTCTCGAACGCGAAAATGTCACCGGCGGCGAACATGAAGAAAAAGTGGCCGAACTAACCGCGAGCTCGCACCACCACGCAAGCCGAACTGGGTGTTCTCGAAAAGCGCTGGGAAAAGGAAAAGGAGTTGGTCACGAAGATTCGGGCCAACCGCGATCGCCTCGAAGGCCGCCCGCCGCTGCCGAAGCCGTCGCTAGTCACTAAGCCAGACGCAGCCAAGCAGGCCGCTGCAACCGCCGCTCCCACCAAGCCCGGCGAAGCCGCCAAGCCTGCCGCTCCTGCTGCTGCCGCCACGCCGGAAAAACCCGCCGCGCCAGAAAAACCTACCGCTCCGCCGCCCCTCACTCCCGCCGAGCGCGAGCAGCTTCGCGGCGAGCTCGACAAGCTCAACGCCGAGTTGCGCGAGGTCCAAGGCGAATCGCCGCTGTTGCAAGTTTGCGTCGATGGCCAGGCGGTGGCCGATGTCGTCGCCGCTTGGACCGGCATCCCGGTCGGCCGCATGGTGTCGAACGAGATTCAAACCGTGTTGAATCTCAAAACCAAGATGGAAGAGCGGATCATCGGCCAGTCGCACGCCTTGGAAGCGATCGCCCAAAGCATCCGCACCTCGCGAGCTGGCCTGACCGATCCGCGCCGGCCGGTCGGCGTGTTCATGCTCGTCGGCCCCAGCGGCACCGGCAAAACCGAAACGGCCATCACGCTCGCCGAACTGCTCTACGGCGGCGCAGCAGAACATGACCGTCATCAATATGTCGGAATTCAAGGAAGAGCACAAAGTGTCGCTGCTGATGGGCTCGCCGCCGGGCTATGTCGGCTATGGCGAAGGGGGCGTACTCACCGAAGCCGTCCGTCGCCGCCCGTATAGCGTCGTGCTGCTCGACGAATTGGAAAAGTCGCATCCCGGCGTGCAGGAGATTTTTTATCAGGTGTTCGACAAGGGCCAGCTTCGCGACGGCGAGGGGCGCGACATCGATTTCAAGAACACCGTGATCTTGATGACCTCGAATGCCGCCTCCGACACGATCATGAAGCTCTGCGCCGATCCCGACACGATGCCCGACGCCGCCGGTCTGGCCGAAGCGCTCCATCCGGAGTTGCTCAAGGTGTTCAAACCGGCCTTCTTGGGCCGCATCAGCATTGTCCCCTATTTCCCGCTCTCCGACGAAGCGCTGCGAAACATCATCGAGCTGAAGCTGAAGCAAGTGCGCCGCCGAGTGGAAGACAATTATCAGGCCGAGTTCAGCTATTCGCCCGACTTGATCACGACGATCGCCAGCCGTTGCAAGGAAGTCGAAAGCGGCGCCCGCAATATCGACCACATCATCACCCGCACGCTGCTGCCGGAGCTATCGTCGGAATTCCTCAGCCGCATGGCCGTCGGCGGCTCGATCGAAAGCGTCCACATCGGCGTTGACAAATCCGGAAACTTTGCTTACGAGATCAAGTAACCTAAAGTAGCAGGGACTCTCCGAGTGCCGTCTGCCCAGTGCGTTACCCGCCGCCCTCGCCCTCGCTAACGCTTCGGGTTAGTGTGGGTTCTCGACACACTAACCCGAAGCGTTAGCGAGGGGGGCGCGGAAACCGTTTCTTCGTCCATCCTCAAGCCTGTAGCCTCAAGCCTCAAGCCTTCCTCCCATGCCCACTTTCCTCCAAATCGTCGATCTCCCCGCCGGCACGTTCGAAGACAAAGGCTGGCTGCCGGTAAAGAGTATCAGCCAATCGGTAACGACCGAAATCGGCAAATTCGAAGCGGGCAAGGCGCGCCAGGTGCCCTACTCCGAAGCCGCCGACATCGAAGTCAAGCGAACCTTCGACCGCGGCTCGCTCTTCTTGCAATCGACCTGCTCCAGCGGCGAACTGCTCAAAGCCGTGAACCTCGTCTTCAGCCGGGCCGACGAAAAAGAGTTTTACCTGAAGATCGAGATGAAAAACGTCTACGTCAGCGAATTCGGCGTCGACATCTCCGACGGCGAAGACCCGGAAGAGACCGTGAAATTCAACTACGAATCGGTCGTCTGGAAATTCCGCCCGAAATTCAAATCCGGCAAACTCGGCGACTGGATGCAAGCCGGCTGGGATCGGTTCGAGCGGAAAGCAATCTCCGGCTGAGACCGGGTTTCGTGGTTAATCCGTCGTTCCGCCGTCGAGATCGAGCAGCTCGGCGAGTTTCTTGGGGTCGGTGTTTGCGGGAAGAAAACGAACGGCGCCGTCGGCGAAGAACACCGTGACGTCGCCGCCCAGATGGCCGCTCGATATTCCCTGGCCGACCTTCGGATTGATGCCCGGCGCCATTTGGCCGACATACAAATCGCGCGGCTCGGCCCAGTGGATGCCCGAATTGGCCACCTCCACGAGCAGAATCGTCTTGCTTGGGTCTTTGAAATCCGAAAGCTTCCGTGGCGTTGCACCGGCCCACGCGGTATGTGGGCCGACGACCGCCAGATAGCTCGTCAAATTCGACAGCGAGCCCGCATTTTGCGGATCGTCCGGGCAGTCGAACAACGACAAAACAACGTGCGACCATTTGGAGTTGCTCGGTCCATCCCACGCCTCGTCGCGATGAACTAATGGGGCAAGGTCTGGACGGCCTAATTCCGCCAGGATCAACGCTCGCCAGCTACAGAGTGGCTTGCCGCTGGCATCCGCGACAAACGCAGGAGGAAAACTGCCGAATTCCTGATGATAAAGGAGCAAAGCCATGCCGATTTGCTTTAGGTTGTTGGCGCATTGTGCCTTAGCAGACACAGGCCGCGGACCACCTCTAGTGCTTGAAACGAACAGCAAGAAAACACCGGCGACGAACGGCATTGCCGCTATGCCCAACCTGCTAAACTGCAGCGTTATGGAAAACCACAATGCCAGAAACGCACCGACCAGAATCATCGCCAAAGCAAGTTTTGCTTCGAAATCAACCTTTTCGGGAATCCAAAACGCCACCAACGCGACGCCGATGCACGACACGATCAAGAACAGCGTGCCGAGAGAAAATGAAATTGGCTCGGGTTGTGGTTCAGGGCATCGGTCTGTTGCGTTCATGACATCGCTCACTGGTAAGCCGACGGGTCGCTGCATCCATCGAGATCGAGTAACTCGGCAAATTTCTTGGGATCGATCGTGTCCGGTATAAAATGAACCGAGCCGTCAACGAACACCGCGTTGACGCCGCCAGGATGGTCGCTCGAGATTCCTTGTCCGGTTTTCGGGTTGATCGCCGGCGGCATTTGGCCGACATACAAATCGCGCGGCTCGGCCCAGTTGATGCCCGAATTGGCGATTTCGATAACGAGAATTGTCCCGCCTGGGTTTTTGAATTCCGAAAGTTTCCGCGGTGTCGTGCCGGACCACGCGGTATGCGGGCCGACGACGGCCACGTAGCTTGTCATGCTCGATGGCCAAGGGCCGGAGCGCGTATCCGATGGGCAGTTGAAATCAGGCAATGCGGTCTGGGTCAGTTTGCTGTTATTCGGCCCATCCCACGCCTCGTCGCGATGGAACTGTTGCGCGAGATTGTTGTGATCCAACTCCGGCAGGATCAACGTTCGCCAACTGTAAAGCGGCTTGCCATTGGCGTCGGCAACATAGGCCGGCGGAAAACTGCCGTGGCGTTGTTGGTAGGCGAGCAAGGCCAGGGCGATTTGTTTCAGGTTGTTCGAGCATTGCGACTTGTGGCCGTCTCCATATCGTGTATCCGGCGCAAACAGGACCAAGAGCGGCATCGTAAAAAGTGCCGCAATTGCCGCGTAACGAGCGAGTTGCTGCTGGCCAGTTAAGAGCCACCAAACCCACAGGAACGCGAGACTCGCCGACGCCGCCAGGATTCCATTGCCCACCCGCATCACGGCAAAGAACACGCCGCTGGACGTTAGAATCAGGAACAGCGTGCGCAGCGAAAACGTCGCCGGCGGGGCAGGTCGCGGTTCGGTGAAGTGTACGACTGAAGTCATCGGCTCGTCCCCTGCGCCTCTGACGGCGGAGCCCGATCGCTGCGTCCTTCGATATCAAGCATCTCCGCAAGTTTGTTGCGATCGGTCGAGTCGTCAAGGAATCTCACGTGGCCATCGGCATACAGCACATTGGCGCCGCCTGGATGTTCGCATGAAATTCCACTTCGGCCCGGCGGATTGATTGCCAGCGGAATCTGGCCGATATTCAGATCGCGCGGCGCGGCCCAATGGATTCCGGAGTTTGCAGATTCCACGACGAGAATTGTGTTGCCCGGATTCTCGAAGTCCGAAAGCTTCCGCGGCGTTGCACCGGACCACGCCGTATGAGGGCCGACGACCGCGAGGTAGCTAGTAAAATCCGGCGACGATTCTTTGAATTGCGGGTCCGTTGGGCAAGTGAAAACGGGGAGCGTGGTCCGCGTGAGCTTGGCATTGTTCGCCCCGTCCCAGGCCTCGTCGCGACGGATTTGATTGGCAAGATCCGATCGGTCCAAGAAGGGCAGTATCAGAACCCGCCAACTGTACAGCGGCTTGCCGTTAGCATCCGTCACAAACGCCGGCGGAAAGCTTCCGTATTGGCTGTGGTAGGCCTGCAAAGCTAACCCGATTTGCTTCAGGTTGTTTTGGCACTGCACGCGGTGAGCCGATTCCCGCGAGGCGGGACGCGCCGATATTACCAGAGAATTCAGTACCAGAAACAAACACAGAAACAGCAGCACCACGACCAATAGCCGTGTTCGTGGCGCAGGTGGCGGCGGCGCGGCTTGCGAGTCCGGCGACTGATAAGGATTCATCGAATTCACGCCTCACTTTTTGGGATCGTTGCGAACGGCGTCAGTTGTCGGCCAGAATGCAGACGCAATAATCGCAACGGAAAACCAAATCCATAGAAATCCAGCGGCGGCAAAGACACCAATCGCGACGCCGGGAACCGATTCGTCGCCCGATCGCGCGCCGGCAAACAACACGCCGCTCATCATTACGATCAGCAGCAATGTGCGCAGCGAGAATGTCGCCGATTGCCGTTGCCGAGCATCGGATGGCTGATCTGCCGCCATGGACGGTTCCGCTCCGAGCCCCCGGAGATGTGGTTCCGTCAGTATAGCCGACGGGAGAGGTTTCCGCCGCATCATCGTTGACCTTGTCAGCGAAATCGAAAAAACGACAATGGCGAGTTGCCGTCCGGAGGTCGGAGGTCGGAGATCGGACTTCCGACGCAATGCCGCGGGCACTGCGCTCCGATGTCCGCCTTCCGACTTCCGACGTCCGATGTCCGCCTTCCGTCCTCCCCGCTCCCTGCCCGCCGCCCATGCGAATCGTCCTCTGCTATCCCGTCGAACCTCGCCACATCGCGCAAATCCAAGCCGCCGCGCCGCGGGCTGAGGTTGTTGACGCCGGCCAAGAGCGGGTTGCCGTCGAATTGTCGGCGGCGGATGTTTTTTGCGGGCACGCCAAAGTGCCGGTGCCTTGGGATGAGGTCGTGCGCGGCGGGCGGTTGCTGTGGATTCAATCGTCGGCGGCGGGGTTGGATCATTGCCTCGTGCCGTCGGTTGTCGAGTCGTCGATCATCGTCACCAGCGCCTCGGGCGTGTTGGCCGATCAAGTGGCCGAGCATACGGTCGCGCTGCTCACGGGGTTGCTGCGTAGCTTGCCGGTTTTTTTTCGCGCCAGCAGAAAAAGGAATACGTGCGCCGGCCGACGCGCGATTTGCATGGCAAGACAATCGGCATCGTCGGACTGGGCGGCGTTGGGCGGCGAGTCGCGCAGGTGCTGGCGCCGTTCAAAACGCGGATTCTGGCCACCGATATGTATCCGGTCGACAAGCCGCCGTTTGTCGAATCGCTGTGGCCGGCCGATCGGTTGGAAGAGCTGTTGCCGCTGATCGATATATTGATTCTGAGCGTGCCGCTGACGGATCAAACTCGCTGGATGATCGACGCCCGGCGGTTGGCGATGCTGAAGCCGGGGGCGCTGCTGATGAACGTCGCCCGAGGGCAGTTGGTCGTGGAAAAGGATTTGGTCGCGGCCTTGGAATCGGGCCATTTGAGCGGAGCCGGATTGGATGTCGCCGCGGAAGAGCCGTTGCCGCCGAGCAGCCGGCTGTGGGACTTGCCGAACGTGATCATCACGCCGCATGTCGGCGGCCAGAGCGCGCGGCGGATCGACGACATGACCGATTTCTTCTGCGAGAACTTGCGGCGCTATCAATCCGGCGAGCCGCTGCTAAACTTAGTGGATAAGCGATTGGGGTATCCGATACGAATCGCCGCAGCGCCATAACCGAAGCAGCGCCGTAGCCGAATTTGTGAAAACTCGGCCGCGTGTGCGCGGGGGATCGGAATTTTCACAAATTCCGCTACGGGCATTCGTCATCGCGCAGGGGCAACGCAAACTACGGAATGCGCGCAAGTTACCGCGGAAAAACAGGGGCGGGCTTTACGGTTTCGGCAACGTCTGCCTAAGATACAGCTTCAGTCAACGGAGGACGATCGGCACGGGGCCCACACCACGCCGAACCAGAGACAGCATGAACAACACCACGACGTTTCAAGACGGAAAAGCCACGCTCACTTTCGGCGGCCATGTTTCCAAGCGCTGCCCCGACGAACTCCTCGGCCGCTACACGACGCTGGTCGAAGAGCAGCGGATGAATTGGACGGAGCACCATCGGCTGTTGCGCCTGCTCGGTTCCGGCGGCCAGGGGGTCGTCTATCTATCGCAGCGCCGGGGGACCGATGGCTTTACGCTGCCCGTCGCGCTCAAGATTTTTTCGCCCGAGCGCTACGAAGATGCCCGCGCCTACGACGACGCCATGGCGCGGATCGCCCGCGTGGCGGCCCGCGTGGCTCAGATTCAGCAAGACAATCTGCTCGACGTGCATAACTTCGTCGATCGGAGCCGCATCCGGCTGATGGAGATGGAGTGGATCGACGGCTACGACTTGAGCCGCCTGCTGACTCATTCGATGCTCGATCGGTTCACGGATCGGATGACGCAGCATCGCTGGGAGTATCTGAACAACGTCATCGTGACGGCCGGGCCCTCACAGCCGCGGCTGAAGCCGGGCATTGCCGTGGCGATCGTGCGCGAATGCCTGGCGGCGTTGGCGGCGCTGCATCGCGAGGAGATCGTGCATGGCGACGTGAAGCCGTCGAACATCATGCTCAAGCGCACGGGCAACGCGAAGATCGTCGACATCGGCTCGGCGTTCGCGCTCGATGCCGTGCCGCCGCAACGAACGTGTACGCCGGTCTACACCGCTCCGGAAGTGCTCGAAGGGGGCGACTACACACCGCGCTCCGATCTCGCCAGCCTGGGCTACGTGCTGATCGAAATGCTCTCGGGCCGGCCGCCGTTCGCCGGGCTGACGAGCTACCGCGAGTTGCTCGAAGCCAAACGTTTCATGGCCCAACGGCTGCCGCTGATCCTGCCGCAAGAAGTCGTCTGCAACGAACTGTTGATGAACTTCTGCCGCACGCTGATCGCCCCCGATCCGATGCGCCGCTATCCGACGCGCCGAAGCGGCCGATCTGGTGAAAGACGGCGCGGCGGCCTTCCATCGGCAATTGATCGTCGGCGGATTGGCGAGCGAATATGAGAACGAGATTCGGCTGTGGTTGGAGGAGCTTGAATAGGGTGAGGGTGAGGGTGCGGAAAAAGTGGTACTTGCGGTTTGGTGCGAGTTGTCGGGTTGTCTCATCTTTACAGCGGGGTAAGCCCAGGGATGGCCGCCGACGCGGTTTGCGATGCAATAGATCGCCGCCGGTCTTCCCTGGGATTTGGTTGACATCTTGCTTTGGCCGTTTCTTGCGCGGGTGGTAAAATCAAGAAACACGCCAAGTTGCGTGATGTAGATTTGTCCTATATGAATAGTTGGCCCCCTTTGCGGGAGTATGCGACGATGAAACGCGCTCTGCTTTTTGGCGGATTGGTCGGGTTGATGCTGCTGTTTGGCTGCGGAAAAAAATCTGATGCGGGCCCGAGCGGCGCCGGTTGGACCGGTTTTGATCCGGAGCATGGCAAATTCAGCCTGGCAATGCCCGGAACGCCGACGGAAAAGCCGCTGAACGGTTCGGCCGGGAAATCGTGGACATCGACCGCCGACGGACTGACCTACACGGTGCGCTACGCCGAATTGCAGATTCCCGACGCAAGCGCCGACACGGATAAAGCCGAGCAATGGATGGACAACGAAGTCGAGTTCTTGTTGACCATCGAAGGGGGCACGCTCACCGGACAAACCAAACCGTTGATGGTCGGCGGCCAGCCGGGCCGCGAGGTGGTTATCGACGTCAACGGCAAGACGGTGCGCCGCATCCGCATGTGCGTCGCCGGCAATCGGCTCTACCGCGTCGAAGTGTCCGGCCCGAAAGACAAAGTCGGCACGCCCGAGGTCAATTCGTTCCTCGATTCGTTCCGGGCGACGAAATAGGCTTGAGGCTACAGGCTTGAGGCTTGAGGTACGAAGGCGACGATGGCCGTCGGCAGATTCGTCCCGGCGGGGCTTCGGGTCTACTCTTCGTACCTGTAGCCTCAAGCCTGTAGCCTCAAGCCTCACACGAACGTGTTAATGAGATTCTCCAGCATCTCCTGCCGGCCGCTGACGTTCGGCGTCACGTCGCCTTTGTCGAGCATGTAGCGCTCCAAGGTGGCGAACGTCGCTTTGCCGCTTTCGATCTCGGCGCCGACGCCGGTGCTCCACGATGCGTATCGCCCGCGGACGAATTTCTCCAGCGCCCCGTCGGCCCGAATCGCGGCGGCGATTTTCAAGCCGCGAGCAAAGGCGTCCATTCCGCCGATATGGGCGTGGAACAGATCGACCGGCTCGAAACTCTCGCGGCGAACCTTGGCGTCGAAATTGATTCCGCCCGGAGCCAGGCCGCCATATTTCAGCACCGACAGCATGCAGGTCGTGGTGAGATAAATGTCGGTTGGGAATTGGTCGGTGTCCCAGCCAAGCAGCAAGTCGCCGGTGTTGGCATCCATCGAGCCCAAGAAGCCTTGGCTGCCGGCATATTCCAGTTCGTGCTGCATCGTGTGGCCGGCCAGCGTCGCGTGGTTGGTTTCGAGATTCAGCTTGATGTGGTCGGTCAAGCCGTAGGTTCGCAGGAAATTGATGCAGGCGGCCGCGTCGAAATCGTATTGATGCTTCGTCGGCTCCTTCGGCTTCGGCTCGAAATAGAATTGACCGGTGAAACCGATTTGCTTGGCATAATCGACGGCCAGATGCATGAACCGGGCCAGATGATCCAGCTCGCGTTTCATGTCGGTATTGAGCAGATTCTGATACCCTTCGCGGCCACCCCAAAACGTGTATCCCGCGCCGCCAAGTTCCTTGGTCACCTCCAGAGCCTTCTTCACCTGCGCAGCGGCGTAGGCGAATGCATCGGCATTCGGGCTGGTCGCCGCGCCGTGAACATAGCGCGGGTTGCTGAACAGATTCGCCGTGCCCCACAACAGCGCGATGCCCGTGCGCTGCTGCTCTTCCTTCAATATCCGCACGACGGCGTCGAGATTCTTGTTCGATTCGGCGAGCGTTTTTCCTTCGGGAGCGACATCGCGATCGTGGAAGCAATAAAACTTGTTGCCCAATTTCTCCATGAACTCGAAGGCGACGCGAACCCGATTGCAGGCATTCTCGACCGTGTCTTGTCCCGATTCCCAAGGGCGCTGCATCGTGCCCGGGCCGAACGGATCGCTGCCGGTTCCGCGGAACGTGTGCCAATAGGAAACGGCGAAGCGGAAATGGTCTTTCATCGACTTGCCTTCGACGACGGCGTTTTCGTCGTAGTGCCTGAACGACAAGGGATTTTTCGAGGTCGGACCTTCGAAACGGATTTTCTGGATGTCGGCAAAAGCGGCCATGTGCGATTTTCCCATCGGCAAAAAGAGATTCGGGCCCCCGGCTGAGCGAGCATCATGGTGGCAAAAAAAGTTGGCGAAAGCAAGAGACAGGCGTCAGGGGACAGGCGCCAGGGGGCGAAGAATGAGGGCGGCCGGGCGACTGTAGAGAACGCCCTCCGTGGCGTTCCGCTGGTGGGACTCCTTCGACGTTGCGCGGCGCGGCGGAGTTTTCACAAACTCCGCTATAGGAGGAATCGAGAGTCCGACCGTAGCCGAATTTGTGAGAATTCGGCAGCACGCGCGCAGGGCCTCGGAATTTTCACAGATTCCGCTACGGGGCGGTGGCGATTTCGGGCGGCATCGCGGTCACTTCGGGAACAACAGCGTGTCGATCACATGAACGACGCCGTTGGTGCATTCAATGTCGGGCTCGATCAATGTAGCGCCGTCGATCGTGAAGCCGTCGCGGGATGCGCCGATCGTCAGTCTGCCTCCCTCGACGCTTGTCACGCCGTGGAGCCGCACGAGGTCGTCCGTTATGAGCCGTTCGGCGACGAGATGGTACATCACGATCGCCGCGAGTTTCTCCGGGTCGAGAAGCTGATTGACGGCCGCTCGGGTCAGCTTCGCGAAAGTCGCGTCGGTCGGTGCAAACAACGTAAACGGTCCAGGGCCATACAGCGCGTCGGCGAGGCGAACGGCGCGGACGGCGGCGAAGAAGGTCTTGAATCGACCCAAATCGAAGACCGTATCGAGAACGTCTTTCATTTCAACTGCAATCCCTCTTCGTGCCACTTCCCTTGCTCCTCGCGAACTTGACGGCGAAACCTCGGCCGGCTGGGCACCGACGCCCAAGCTCACTCTTTGAATACGCGGGATGCGAGAAAGTTGGCCGACGGATTTTTTGGGCGATTGTGCACCGCGCCGTAATTCAGTTGGCTGCCCAGCCGCCGCCCTCGCTAACGCTTCGGGTCAATATTCGCGCATGCCGCCGAGGCCACACTAACCCGAAGCGTTAGCGAGGGCGGCGCAGAGAGACCGCGCGGTTCCGGTCCAATTGGCCCTACGGCGAACCCTTCGGCGGCTTGTAGATTTCGCGATGATCGGTTCCGCGCACGCGGGCCCACCAACGCGGGTCGTTGATCACGAGCAATTCGCCCGGCTCGCCCACTTGTCGGAAATACTCTTCATATAATCGAACGGCCGGCGGCATCGGCGCGTTTAGCGTAGTCCCAACGGCGCCGATATTGACTTCGGCGCCGTCGGGCAAGACGATCTTGGCCTCGGGCACGTTGCCGGAATAGACGCAATGGGCAAGGTAGCCATCGACCAGGCCAGAATAGAATCCCAGCGGCGAAATAAAAATCAACAGCACCGCCCCCCTAGCAACTCGCGAACAATTGCGCCAGTCGTCGCCGAGCGTCGTTCGCCACGGCCAAATCAGCAGCAACGCCGCCAAGGCGAGCGTGATGTTCCAAGGCCACACGTCGGCATTCCAGCCCAACCGCAGTGCGAGCCAAAGTGCGATCGTGAGATGCACAGCGCATCCCAGCGCGGCGGCCCAGCGACGAGTGCGCGGCATGATGGCCAATATCGCTACCGTAACTTCGACGGCAGCCGCGGCGCCGCCCAATAGCGCGAACAACGTCGGATTGGGCTTATCGTAAAGACCGGCCAACAGAAACGGCACGACCTTGTGGAAATATCCAGGACTCAGCAACTTGTGCAAACCTGCGTAGAACCAAGTGGCGATCAGATGCGCCCGGCCAACCGATTTGGCTCCTGGCGAATCGAGGCTTGCGATCATCAACAGCGCGAACGAAACACACCACGGCTGCATGCGAGTCTGGTCGAGCAGCATCGCGATCAACAAAATCACGATATGCATCGCCGTGCCCATGCGCGGATAAAACAACACCAGCACCAGCGAAGCCAGCAACAGCGGCAGAACATCGAACTGCGGAATTCCTTCGATCGGCAGCCCGAACGCCGGCAACATCGGAGCCGCCGGCGGATAATGCCGCACTTCCCACAGATGGCGAGTGATGAGCAGCGTAGTGGCCTGCGCCGCGACGACGATCCAGCGCAGCGCGATTGACCGCCAATCGTGCCGCCCGAACAATCCCGTGCGTTCGGCTCGATTCACCCTGCCCCTAGAAGATTGAGCCGGCAATTTCGCTTTCGATTTCGGCATCGGCGCCCTGAACCGCGGTTGTCGGTCCGTAGTGGAATTTGTGAAAATTCCGCCATCGCGCGACCACGCTCGGAATTTTCACAAATTCCACCACCCTATTTTCTTTTGAAACGCGTAGAAAATAATCTCCTTGAACAGCGCCGCAAACACCAGCAGCACGACCGCGGCAACGCCGATCGCCAGCCAAACGTCGTACGGCCCGACGTTGAACAGCGAGCCGAACAACAGCGATTCGATATTCGGCGGTTGCCGCGGCGGACCAAACAGCTTGATGTACCAAACCGCATGTTGCAAGCTGCGGTGCAAATCGGTCAGCAGCACGCCCCATGCCATGGCCGCGACCAGCAGAATGCCGATCGCGCTATCCGCCTCGACATGCCGCCGCCGCGAAAGCACTCCGATCGCCAAAGCCGTCGCCAGGCAGAACGCCAGCACGACCAAATCCGCCTTCCAAGTGCCACCCATACTTCCGGTGGTCAGTCCCAGAAACAACGCCGTCCCCATGCCGCCAAACCCCGCATGGGCAATCCCCTCCCCAATAAACGCCATCCGCTTGAGCACGACGATCACGGAGAGGAGCGAGCAAATTGTCCCCACTGCAATGCCCGCCAACAGAGCATTGCGAAACAGGCCGATCTCCCAAAGGTCGTGAAAAACTTGCATGATGCCGGCTTGCCGCGTGAAAAAAGTCTTCGCCAGCATGAAATCATAGTTGAAACGAATCGCTTATTGTAACAGGCAATACGATTCTCCATAACCGCCACGAAAGAGCCTCGTGGCGCCGCCTTGCACCGAACCGGATCGACAAACCTCGCGCCTTTGGCGACAATTGATTCGCCGCGAAGCCGCAAAGTACGCAAAGGGAATGATGGTTTAGTTTCCCCCTTCGCGTTCTTCGCGCCTTTGCGGCAATAATGGTCCCTGCGCTTTGCTGTAGCGTCTTTCTTGCCTTGGATTACGTCGCGGTTATGGCGATCGTCACTCTCCGCGAAGTCAGTGTTGGATTCCATGGGCCGTTGCTGCTGGATCATGTTGATTGCCAGATCGAGGCGGGGCAGAAGATCGGGTTGCTCGGCCGCAATGGGTCGGGCAAGACGACGTTGATGCGGATCTTGCGCGGCGATTTGCCGCCCGATGCCGGACAAATCGTTCGGGCTCCCGGAATGCGGGTTTCGCTGTTGCCGCAGGATGTGCCGCAGAATGTTGCCGGTACGATTGCTGAAGTTGTTGCACATGGTTTGACGCCCGACGACGATCCGCATGAGTCGGCTTGGCGCGCCGAGCAGCAGGTGAAAGAAATCCTGTCGCGAATGGATCTCGACGGCGGCGCGCGGTTCGAGGTTTTGTCGTCGGGCATGAAGCGGCGCGTGCTGCTGGCTCAGACGCTTGTCTCCGCCCCCGATCTGCTGCTGCTCGACGAGCCGACGAATCACTTGGACATCGACGCCATCGCCTGGCTGGAGGATTTTCTCGCCCGCTGGAATAGCACGCTGATGTTTGTCACGCACGATCGGATGTTCTTGCGCAAGCTGGCGAGCCGGATTTTGGAAATCGATCGTGGGCGGCTGTTCGATTGGTCGTGCGACTACGACACGTTTCTGGCGCAAGGAGCTGGCGCTGGCCGGCCGAGGAAAAGCAAAACGCCCTGTTCGACAAGCGGCTGGCCGAGGAGGAACGTTGGATTCGCCAGGGGATCAAGGCCCGGCGAACTCGCAACGAAGGCCGCGTGCGGGCACTTGAGCAAATGCGGCGAACTCGCAGCGAGCGGCGGTCGAGCACCGGCGCGGTCCAAATGGAAATCCACGAAGGCCAGCGGAGCGGCATGCTCGTGGCCGAGGTCGAGCATCTGTCGTTTGCTTACGGCGAGCAACCGATCGTCCGTGATTTTTCGACGACGATCATGCGCGGCGACAAGATCGGCATCATCGGCCCCAACGGCGCGGGCAAGACCACGCTGCTGCGAATCTTTGCTCGGCCAGCTTCCGCCGCAGTCAGGCAAAGTGCGGCTTGGGCACGAATCTGCAAATCGCCTATTTCGATCAGCGCCGCGAGCAACTCGACGACGAACGGACCGTGGAGGAAAACGTCGGCGATGGTTACGACACGGTACCCGGCGGCGGCACGCCGCGGCATATCATCGGCTATCTGCAAGATTTTCTGTTCAGCCCCGAGCGAGCGCGAACGCAGGTGCGATTTCTTTCCGGCGGCGAACGGAACCGGGTGCTGCTGGCCCGGCTGTTTGCCAAGCCGGCCAACGTGATCGTGCTCGACGAGCCGACCAACGATCTCGACACCGAAACGCTCGAACTGCTCGAAGAGCGGCTCGTGCAATTCGAGGGAACCGTGCTGCTGGTGAGCCACGATCGGGCGTTTCTCAATAATGTCGTCACCAGCACGATCGTCTTCGAAGACGGCGACGTGCGCGAATACGTCGGCGGCTACGACGATTGGCTGCGGCAGCGCAGCAGCAGGCCGCCCGAGAGGGCCGAGCCGAAGCGAGAAAAACCGCAATCGGCGCCGCGCGGCGAGAAAACCGCCGGCACGGCGACGAAACGCCGATTGACGTACAAAGAGCAGCAAGAGCAAACCTCGCTCCCGGCGTTGATCGAGCAATTGGAAGCGGAGATCGGGCAGTTGCACGACGCGATGGCGAAGTCGGAGTTCTATCAGCAACCGGGTTCCACGATTGCCAAAGAACAAACCCGGCTTGACGAACTGGAAACCCGCCGGACTGCTGCGTACGGCCGTTGGGAAGAATTGGAGCAGTTGAGCGAGTAGCCAGTTGTGGTGCAGGATTTTCGCCTGCGTTTCGTTGAGGAGTCCACACGTCCGCAGCACCTCTAGCGCACGCCGATTGAAAGCGGGCAGTCCACCGAGAAACAGCACCATGTTGTGAAGCCCGCTCGCTATCCTACGTGCATCCAACGCCGCAGGCGGGACCGCCAAGTTTCCGGCGTGCTTTCTGTCCGCCTCGCCGATACCGTTCC
Source organism: Pirellulales bacterium (assembly GCA_963738955.1). GTDB lineage: Bacteria > Planctomycetota > Planctomycetia > Pirellulales > DATAWG01 > DATAWG01. The sequence goes on from CAVTYW010000017.1 coordinate 493,236, forward strand.
ATCAGGGTTTTCGACGAAGTCATATTGCGGCATCTTGCTTTTCAGCTCAGCAATGTGGTCCTCTATGTAAAGTTGCTTCGGTTCTTTGACCGGCGGCGGGGCGACCGCTAGGCCACTCGGCAACATCGAACGAGGGCAGTATCCCCTGAGGCTGCCGCTTGGAGTTTTGTCTTCGTAGCTGGATTTGACGTATGGCCGCCCTCCGTCGAAGGGATCAAACGGTGTTTCGAGATACTCCCGCTCCTTTGGGTGCAATTCGCGAGCGCTGCCGTCGTACTTGACATGCACATACGGGTACGGCGAAACGGCGGCCTCGGCTGGTGAAACGACTGCGAACATCGATTTACTGCTCATACCGCTCTCCTGACCACTAACGAGCCAGCCTAACACCGCAGCAAGATCTCAGCAAGAATTCCAATCGCTACCCCGCCCTCAATCCTTCAAACGAAACAACCGCTGCACGCCGTGGAAACTCTTTCTCCCCTGGGCCTTCCGCCGTTGTCTTTCCAGCGTGAGTTTCTTGGATTTGGTGCTCTAGTTCCTGCCATTGGGATTCCAATTCATCCCGCGTTTTCTGGCCCAATGTCGGCCCCTTCCCGAAATAGGGTAATACTCCATATTGACAACAACAGCACGCTATTGCACGACAGGCTGGTTTAGCGGGGCGATTACATCGAAGCGTCGCCCACCGGTCCCGCGAATGGTGCCGGCCCAAATACGGATGTGTGAAGCCATCAGCCAATGATGTCCCTACTCCGCCGGGGCAACCTCAACGTCAATCACCAGCCGCTCATTCGCCGGCGTATACAGCGTTCCCGTAATCGGCGCCGTATCCCGGAAATGGCGGCCGACGGAGACGCGCACATGATCGGTGGTCGGCAACACGCCGTTGGTCGGATCGAATCCTTTCCAGCCCACGCCGGGCAAATACAATTGCACCCAGGCGTGCGACGCATCCGATTGGGCTCGCGTCGGGCCCGTGTTGCCGGTGAACAGATACCCGCAAACATATCGGGCCGGAATATTCAACATCCGCGCCATGCAGATCACGAGGTTGGCGAAATCCTGGCAGACGCCGCGCTTGTTCATCAGCACTTCGAAGGGCGTCGTCTCGTTGGTCGTGCTCATTGGCACGTAGGTGAATTCGCGAAACATCGTCAAGTTGATGTCGAACAGCGTTTCCAGCAGATCGTATTTGTTCCGCACGACGAAACTCATCGCGTAGTCAAAGATTTCCCGCAGATGGGTCTCGGGCAATTCGACCGGCGCCAAATACGGGGCCAGCATCGTCACTTCCCACGGCATCCAATTCACCGGAAACACCGGGCGCTTCTCGACCAGGGCGAACGCAAACGGATCGACATCGAGCAACTCGACGACCGATTCGGCGGTGATCGAGAGCTTCGAATAAGGCTGCGTCAGCTCGAACCGCGTTGACCAATTGCCGAACACGTCTTCGTAGTCGTGCGTCGTGGCGGCCGGGTCGATTTGCAAGTGGTGCGAAATGAGTGTCTGCCGACGATCGTGAATGGGGCACAGTTGAAGCTGATGAACGCTGCGGCCGACTGGCTGCGCATAGTCGTAATGATTCGCATGGCGCATGCGCAGCCGGCGGATATTCGCGGGAGCGGGAGGATTGGCCGTCGCGTCGTTCACAACGGGTCCGTTGGCTCCCGCGGCGTCTGCGACAGGAGCGTCGAGCGTTGGTGGACCCACATTCATCGGGCTTCTCCTTGCGAAATAGGAACGTCGATTTCTGATTTTTCGAATGTTATCGTCGTCTCATGCATCTTTTGTACCAGCCGCCGAGGATCGTGCGCCGCCCCCTTCGCTGGTTCTACAGGGCCGGAAGGGATGGGGCTAGACACCCGCCTGAAGCGCGTAGCGAAGGGAGATGCCATCCAATGGGACCTGCGTTCAGTTCCGAAAAGGCACGGCGTTTGCCTTGTAGCGGCCGGCCGGGCGAATTATCGCCGAATGTGGCTGCGTTTGCTCAGGTTCGGGTCCTGCGATGCCCGATTCGTGGGCAAGGGCTGCGCAGGCACCCAATGAGCCATAATGACCGGCGGCTAGCGCCTTGCCGCTAACACAATCGCCGCCGATGCGAGCGGCAAGGCGATAGCCGCCGGTGGACAAAGTTTCGAAACCGATCGTGGTGGTGTTCAAATAAGGTCGCCTCATGCCGATTCGCGTCGCTCTAAATCACAAAACCGAGTACCGATACGACCGCCCGGTATCGATTTTTCCCCAAACGGTTCGGCTTCGGCCAGCGCCGCATTGTCGTACGCCGATCATCAGCTATTCGCAGAAGGTGCTGCCAGCCAAGCAGTTCGTCAATTGGCAGCAAGACCCGCACGGCAATTTTCTCGCCCGATACGTCTTTCCCGACAAGGCGCGCGAGCTTTCGATCGAAGTTGACCTGGTCGCCGAGATGACGGTCGTCAATCCGTTCGATTTTTTCCTCGAGCCGTCGGCTGAGACGTTTCCGTTTGCCTACGATCCACTGTTGGCCGAGGAATTGAGGCCATTTTTGGCCCTCGCGCCGCTTGGCCCGCATCATGCCGAATTACTTGCCGGAATCGATCGCACGAAAATCCGCTCGGTCGATTTTCTGGTGATGCTCAACAGTTTATTGCACGACCGCATCAAATACGTCATCCGCATGGATCCCGGCGTACAATCGTGCGAAGACACTTTGCGGCTGAGCAGCGGTTCCTGCCGCGACACGGCGTGGCTGTTGGTTCAAACGTTGCGGCACTTGGGCCTTGCCGCACGATTCGTCTCCGGCTACCTGATTCAATTGACGGCCGACATCAAGTCGCTCGATGGTCCCGCCGGGCCCGCCAAGGATTTCACCGACCTTCATGCCTGGGCCGAGGTTTATCTGCCGGGCGCCGGTTGGATCGGACTGGATGCCACGTCGGGCTTGTGGGCCGGCGAAGGACACATTCCGCTGGCCGCGACTCCCGATCCGGCGAGCACCGCGCCGGTGACTGGAGCCGTCGATCCTTGCGAGTCAAAGTTCAGCTTCGCCATGTCGGTGACGCGAATCCATGAGGACCCGCGCGTCACCAAGCCATATGCCGAAGAGCAATGGCAGCGGATCGAATCGCTCGGCCATCGCGTCGATGCGGAGTTGGAAGCCGGCGCCGTGCGGCTGACGATGGGAGGCGAGCCGACATTCGTCTCGATCGACGACATGGATGGCCCCGAGTGGAACACGCTCGCCTTGGGCAAAAACAAGCGGCTACTGGCCGGCGATCTGACCGCCCGATTGCGAAAGCGATTTGCGGCGAACGGACTGCTGCACACTGGACAAGGAAAATGGTATCCGGGCGAATCGTTGCCGCGCTGGGCGCTGACCAGTTATTGGCGCAAAGATGGCAAGCCGATTTGGAACGATTCGAGTCTGCTGGCCGACGACCGGACGAACTATTCTCACGGCGACACCGAAGCTAGGGCGTTTGTTGGCGCTTTGGCGGCGCGATTGGGAGTACACGACTTCGCGATTGCCGGGTATGAAGATGTCTGGCATTACCTCTGGAAAGAAGGCCGGCTGCCGATCAACGTCGATCCGCTGAAATCGAAGCTCGAATCGCCGGAAGAGCGAAAGCGGCTGGCGAAGATATTCACGCAAGGGCTGGGGCATGTCGTCGGTTACGCGCTGCCGCTCAGCCCGCAATCGACGCCGGAAGGAACCCGCTGGGAAAGCCGCCCGTGGCGCTTCCGCGGCGAGCGAATGTATTTGATTCCGGGCGATTCGCCGATGGGTTTGCGTTTGCCGTTGGATCGGTTGCCCTGGTCGGCGCCGGGAGATTGGGAATTCGCCGAGCCGATGGATCCGTTCGCGCCGCGTTCGCCGATGCCGCCGCCAAGCGACTTGTTACGCCAGCGGCATATCGACGTGACGCCCGAGCCTCATGCGGAGAGCACGCAATTGCAACATCTGCGTGCGCCGATTGGCTCGCCACATGCCGCGGTTGCTGGTCATCATCTGGCGACGTCCGCTCGTTTGGGCGACGGCGCGGCGGTTGGTCTCGAAGACCCGGCAATGGGTGAAGTAGTGCCAACCAGCCTGCCGGAAACCAATGGACACGGTTCGCCGGAACCGATGTACGCCGCGGCGACGGCAGCGCCATTGCCGGCCGCCGGTCAATCGGCACAAGGCGTGATCCGCACGGCGCTATGCGTCGAATCGCGCGAAGGCCGGCTGCATATCTTCATGCCGCCGATCATTCGCTTGGAGGATTATCTGGCGCTCGTCGCGGCGGTCGAGGCGACGGCGGCCGAACTTTCGCTCCCGGTCGTGGTCGAAGGATATCCGCCGCCGCACGATTATCGCTTGAACCATATCAAGGTGACTCCCGATCCGGGCGTCATCGAAGTCAACATTCATCCAGCCCATAGTTGGGACGAGTTGGTCAAGAACACGACGGGTTTGTACGAAGATGCCCGGCATTCGCGGCTCGGCACGGAAAAATTCATGCTCGATGGCCGGCACACCGGCACCGGCGGCGGCAATCACGTCGTGCTCGGCGGGCCAACGCCCGCCGACAGCCCATTTCTTCGCCGGCCGGATTTGCTCCGCTCGCTGTTGGCTTATTGGAACAATCATCCGTCGCTGTCATACCTGTTCTGCGGCACATTCGTCGGGCCGACGAGCCAATCGCCGCGCATCGACGAAGCCCGGCACGATAGCTTGTACGAGCTGGAAATCGCGTTTCAACAGATCCCCGATCGCGGCGGCTGTCCGCCGTGGCTGGTCGATCGCGTTTTTCGTCATTTGCTGACAGATTTGACCGGAAACACGCATCGGGCCGAGTTTTGCATCGACAAGTTGTTCTCGCCCGACACTTCGACCGGCCGGCTGGGCTTGTTGGAATTTCGGGCATTCGAAATGCCACCGCACGCGCGAATGAGTTTGACGCAGCAGTTGCTCATTCGCGCGTTGATCGCGCGGTTTTGGCGGAATCCCTATCGGCAGCCGCTGGTGCGCTGGGGAACCATCTTGCACGACCGCTACTTGCTGCCTCATTTCGTATTCCAGGATTTTGCCGACGTGATCGCCGACCTGAATCAGGCCGGCTATCCGATGGAAGCCGAATGGTTCGCCCCGCATTTGGAATTCCGCTTCCCCGTGTATGGCGACGTGGCCTATGCGGGTCTGCATTTGGAATTGCGAGCGGCGATCGAGTCGTGGAACGTGTTGGGCGAAGAGCCCGGTGGCGGGGGCACGGCACGCTACGTCGATTCATCGGTCGAACGGCTGCAAGTGAAAGTCCGCGGCATGACCGATCCGCGCCACATAGTCACCTGCAACGGCCGCCGCGTGCCACTCCATCCGACGGGCGTCGCCGGCGAATACGTGGCGGGCGTGCGATATCGTGCCTGGCAGCCGCCGAGTTGCCTGCATCCGACGATCCCCGTTCACGTTCCGCTGGTGTTCGATGTATTCGACACCTGGTCGTCGCGATCGATCGGCGGATGCACCTGGCATGTTGCTCATCCGGGCGGACGGAGCTACGAGACCTTTCCGGTGAATGCCAACGAAGCGGAAAGCCGCCGCGTCGCGCGGTTTTTCAAGATGGGGCACACGCCGGGCCAAATGCCCGCGATCTCAGAAGAGTGCAATTGCGATTTCCCGCTGACGCTCGATTTGCGGAAGAGTTAGAAATAAGCTGGAGAATGGTACGGGGGAGTTCAATTACAGCCAGCAAACCTAGGGAAGGCCAGCGACGAGTAATCCGATGGCGAGCGCTTTGGTGGCCATCCCTGGGCTTAACGCTCACGAAGCCAAAAGCGCCCCCCGCGGCAACTTATCTTCCCCGCAACGCCGCGTTTATCTTATAACCATCGTTGCCATTAAGCCGCCCTGACTTCGATTCCCCAGTCCACAGCCCTTGCTTCCGGTCTCGAATGAGCGTCGCTATTTCCTCCACCGCGCATCGCGATTCTTCGTCGCCGAGCCTGTTTGAAGGGTATCAGCCGCCGGCCGGGAAATTCGACGAGATGTTTAGCGCCCCCGGCGTGCTGCGGCCGCATTGGAAGCAATTCGTCGAAGGGCTCGATACGATGGGAAGGCCCGAGCTTGGCCGGCGGTGGGAAATTGCTCAGCGGCTGATTCGCGAAAACGGAGTGACGTACAACGTCCATGGCGACGAGCAAGGCCACGACCGTCCTTGGGAACTCGACGCGCTGCCGCTCTTAATCCCGGCCGCCGAATGGTCGGCTCTTGCCGCCGGGCTCACGCAGCGCGCTCGGCTGCTGAACATGATCCTGGCGGATGTCTACGGGCCGCAGTCGCTGTTGGCCTCGGGCGATTTGCCGGCCGAGTTCGTCTATGCCCATCCGAATTTTCTGCGGCCTTGCCATCGCGTTCGCGTTCCGCGCGACACGTATTTGCATCTGTATGCGGTGCATCTGGCCCGCTCGGCCGACGATGGCCGCTGGTTGGTCTTGGCGGATCGGACGCAGACGCCATCCGGCGCCGGCTACGCTGTCGAGAATCGGATCGTCATTTCGCGAATGCTGCCGAACAAGTTTCACGATTGCCGCGTGCAACGGTTGGCGTCGTTTTTCATTTCGGTTCGCGAGACGTTGCACGGCCTGGCGGCACATCATCGCGAGAATCCGCGCATCCTGCTAATGAGCCCCGGTCCGACTAGCGCGACCTATTTCGAAGATGCCTATTTGGCTCGCTATCTGGGCTACACGCTCGTCGAAGGGGGCGATCTGACGGTTCGCGACAATCGCGTTTACCTGAAAACCCTCGGCGGACTGATCCAGATCGACGTGATTCTGCGGCGCGTCGCCGACGACGACTGCGATCCGCTGGAATTGCCCGGGCACGGCGGAGTGCCCGGATTGTTGCAGGCTGTGCGCAGCGGCAATGCGATCGTGGCCAACGCGCTGGGAAGCGGACTTTTGGAAGCGCCGGCCCTGTTGGGATTCTTGCCGCAACTTTGCCGCCGGCTATTGAACGAGGAGTTGCAAATCCCGTCGGTGGCAACCTGGTGGTGCGGTCGGCCGAACGATCTTGCCTACGTGCTGCAAAACCTGGATCAACTGGCGATCAAGCCGGCGTTCGGCGGCGTAACCGCGCAAGCCATGCTGCCGAACCGGCTCACCGGCATCGAGCGCGATAAGTTGATTGCGACGATCAAAGCCCGGCCGCGCGATTTCGTCGGCCAACAATGGGTACACCGTTCGACGGCGCCGGTGCTGAGCAGCAGCGGCGTACAGCCGTGGCACGTCGCGCTGCGGACGTTTCTGGTTGCGACGAAAGATTCTTACGAAGTGATGCCCGGCGGATTGATGCGAGCTTCGGCGTTTGGCGACCGCTTGGGCGATTCGATGCTGGCGGGCGAAGGGAGCAAGGACGTTTGGGTGCTTTCGGAAGGGCCCGTCGCAAAAGTCAGCTTGCTGCACCCGCCGGAAACGCCGATTCCCTTGCGGCGCAGCGGCAACGACTTGCCCAGCCGCGTGGCCGACAATCTGTACTGGCTCGGCCGGCACGTGGAACGGGCGGAAGGGGCGATTCGGCTGTTGCGGAGCGTCATCCTGCGGCTCACGAGCGAAACCGAACCGAATAGCATGTCGGACCTCGGCCCGCTGCTGCATGCCTTGGCCGATCAGGGGCAGATTCGTCCGGAGTTCGTGGTGTTTGCCGCGGGCGAGCGGATACCGGTCATTGAAAAAGAGATTCTGGCGTTCATTTTCGATCGCAGAGTCGCGCCGGCAGCTTGCGGCGAACGCTCACTCGGATGCACCACGTCGCGTCGATCGTCCGCGATCGAATTTCGCTCGATAGCTGGCGGATTCTGCAATCGCGTGCAACACGATTTCTTGCCGGGCGAAACACCGGCGGCCGTTCAGCTGAGCGACGTTTTGGCGATGCTCAACCAGATGATCGTCGATCTGTCGGCCTTCAGCGGCTTGGGAATGGAGAGCATGACGCGCGGGCCGGGCTGGCGATTTCTCGACATGGGCCGCCGCCTGGAACGATCGCTGCAATCGATGAATCTGCTGCGCAGCACGCTGGTCACCGCCCGCCCCGATGAAGCGCCGGTGCTCGAAGCGCTGTTGGAAATCGCCGATAGTTCGATGACCTATCGTAACCGCTATCAGATCGACGCCGCGGTTGGCGCCGGTGCTCGACCTGCTGATGACCGACGAGACGAATCCGCGATCGGTCGGCTTTCAGCTCGTGGCCTTGGCCGACCATGTCGAGCATTTGCCCCGCGACGAGAGCGAGCCGATGTTGAACGCCGAACAGCGGCACGATGCTCGCCGTGCTAACCGGCTTGCGCTTGGCCGACATCGACGCGTTAACGACAACCGATCGCGAAGGCTACCGGCAAAACCTCGATCGGCTTCTTGACCCGGCTTGGCCCAGCAACTGCGACAGCCTGTCCGACGGCATCACGCACAAGTATCTGGTCCATGCCGGCCCCTCCCGTCAACTAACCGAGATCCGCCCCCTTGCGTTCTTCGTCCCCTCGCCCTTCGCCCCTCGCCCCTGAACCCTTCCCATGGATTACAAAATCTCGCACACGACCGTCTACACTTACACCGAGGCGGTGCCGATTTGCCATAACGAAGTCCATCTGACGCCGCGCGACCATCCGCGGCAAAGCTGCATTTCGAATCGGCTCGTCGATCAAGCCGCAACCGGAAATCGATCGAGAAGCGTGCTCGACTATTTCGGCAACTCGCGTCGAGTTTCTTCACGATCGAGGAAGGGCATCAGAAACTGTCGGTCACGGCGGCGAGCAAGGTTCGAGTCGCTGAGCCGCCGCCGCTCGATGCCGAGCAGGACGTCTGGGAAGCGATCCGCGACCAGTCGGCCGTCGATCGCAGCCCGGCGGATGCTCGAGGCCTATCAATTCGCGTTCGATTCGCCGCACGTGCCGACCTCGCCCGATTTGGCCGATTATGCCGCCGTATCGTTCTCGCCCGGCCGGCCGTGGCTCGAAGCGCTGTTGGATCTGACTCGGCGAATTCACACGGAGTTCAAATACGATCAGACGGCCACGAACGTCAGCACGCCGCTTGAGCGAAGTGCTGCGATGCGGCGCGGTGTTTGCCAGGACTTCGCTCATTTGCAGATCGGCTGCCTGCGGTCGCTCGGTTTGGCGGCCCGCTACGTGAGCGGCTATCTGGTGACTGCTCCGCCGCCGGGCCAGCCGCGACTGGTCGGGGCCGATGCCTCGCACGCCTGGCTCTCCGCGTTCTCGCCCGAGCATGGCTGGATCGACGTCGATCCGACGAACGACATGATCCCGTCGCCGAAGCACATCACGCTCGCCTGGGGCCGCGACTACAGCGACGTCTGCCCGATCAAAGGCGTCTTCATCGGCGGCGGCCACCACGGCATGAACGTCTCCGTCGACGTCATGCCACTGGCGGCGGATGCGGACGGGTAGAACGCGACTGTGCGGCGCAATGTTTGGACAGCGCTGTAGGCAGCGGCCTCCGTGCCGTTCCGCGAGTGCAATGTCGTTTCGCGCCGCCCGGAACGCCACCGAGGGCGTTCCCTACAGATTTTGAGTCGGCCGTCCATCGACAACTTGGCGAGGTTCCAAAAGATTTCCTTTTTTCCGCGTGACATCGGCGACGAAAGCGGCCCTTTGAGATAGGAGGGCCGTTTGTATTCCTGCAAGCGGTCAACGATACTGCCGCTTGTTCCCAGGGAGCCCGCCGTGTCTGAATCCAGCGCCGATCGCCGAAATGCTGCGGCCCCGCCCGCCACCGAGGCGATGCATCCCGCGTCGCCGCTCGACACCGCCGCGGAATTGGTCCGCGTGCTCGACCGATACATGGCCGACCTCAAATCGGCTGCGCCGCCGGATCGCGCGAAGCTTTTGGCCGACCATCCGGATTTGGCCACGCAGTTGGAGCCGTGCCTGGCGGGGATCGAGTTTATTTCCCGGGCCGCCCGTCCGGCGAGCAGCCCGACCCAATTGGGCGACTTTCGCATCGTCCGCGAATTGGGCCGCGGCGGGATGGGCGTCGTCTATGAGGCGGAGCAAATATCGCTGCGCCGCCGGGTCGCGCTGAAAGTGTTGCGATTCGGAGCGGTGGCCGACAAGGAAGCCCTCGAGCGATTTCGCCGCGAAGCCGAGACGGTCGCCCATCTGCATCACACGAACATCGTGCCGATCTTCGCCGTCGGCTCGGAGCAGGGCGTTTCGTATTACGCCATGCAATATATCGAAGGGGGCAGCCTGGCCGACGCCATCGCGAGAAAATCCGCGGCAAAAGACTCGACCGCGCCGGCGAAACCGACTTCGTACGACGAATCTGCCCGCTGGGGCTTGGAAGCGGCCGAAGCACTCGCTCATGCCCATCAGCGCGGCGTGATTCATCGCGATATCAAGCCGTCGAATTTGCTGCTCGACAAGGATGGCCGCGTCTGGCTCACCGATTTTGGCCTCGCTCGGCGGATGGACGAAGTCACGATGACGATGAGCGGCATGTTGATGGGAACGCCGCGCTACATGAGTCCCGAGCAGGCCACCGCCGTCAAGCAGCCGATCGATCATCGCACCGATATTTACAGTCTCGGCGCGACGCTCTACGAACTCGTCACCGATCAGCCCGTCTTCGCTTCCGACACTCCGCACGGCGTGATCTCGCAGATTCTTACGGCGGAGCCGGTGCGTCCGCGCAGCATTCGCCACGCGATCCCCCGTGACCTGGAGACGATCATTCTCAAGTGCCTGGCGAAGGAGCCGGCGCAGGCGCTATGCGACGTCCCAATCGCTGGCCGACGATTTGCGGGCCTTTCGCGAGGGGCGCGCGATCAAAGCCCGGCGAGCCGGTTTGCCTGAGCGAACGGTTCGCTGGGTGCGCACGCGGAAGAAGAGCGTCACCGTGGCGACGGCGGCGGTGGCGGCAACGCTGTTGATTGTTGCAGCATTGTATGCGAGCCTTAGTTCGCTCGCTTCCTCGCGGTTGGCGCATGTTTCCATGAAAGGCCCGCTGCTCAAGGTCGAAGTGCTGGATCAAGATGAACAAGCGGCGGTGGCGACGTTCACCGCCCCCACGCAACAGCCGCAGACGATCCCGCCGGGCCATTATCACGTGCGGCTGTCGTCCGACGGTCAGTTGAGCGAAACATCGCTCTTCGATGCGGACAAAGGAGGCCATTACGATCTGTCGGTCTGGCTAGCCCAGCGAGAGTTTTTTGAAATTCCGGTTCAGAACGCGGAATCCCATGAGTTGGCCCGGATCGACGCACATGATGATGTATTTCTGGCCGCCGCCAATCAGTTGCGCCGCTTCGACGGCGCGACAGGGCAACCGGTTTGGCAAACTAGCCTGACGGCGAACGATCAACCGCTCGTTGCGAAGGCGCTTTCCGCGGCAACGAGTTCTACTTCTACTTTGCTTGGGCCGAGCTACGCCGGCGCCGATATCATTCCGCCATGCCTGGTGCGGCCACTGGTGGATCTCGACGGCGATGGCACGCCCGATTTGGTTTGGGCGAGCCGCTCGACCGCTTCGCTCGTGGCCGTTTCCGGCAAGTCGGGCAAAGTGCTGTGGTGCCATCGCAGCCAAACCACGCTGCCCGAAGGTCTCGATGAGAAAAACATTCAGGCACACTTTATTAACTTCATGGAAACGGTCGTGGGCCAACCGCTCATGGCGGAAATCGGCGGACGGAAGATCGTCGTGGCAATGTGTTTCGTGCAAGGGGAGCAATACGTCACCAAGAACGACATGAAGTGGATCAACTCGCCGGCGCAACTGTGGCTCGACGCCGTCGATGCCACGACGGGTGAAACCGTGTGGCGGCGTTCGCTGTCACTAAGCGGCGTTTTCCCTGAACCGGCTACTTCCAAGCCTGACGTCGGCGCGAAACAGAACAGCAAAACCGCCACGATCTCCTATCTGCCCGATCAGACTCTGACCACGGCCGCCGTCGGCACGATCCACGGCCGCAAGATCGGCGCGATCGCCTACGGCCAACGGCTTTTCGGTTTCGATTTCTTGACCGGTCAGCCGGCGTGGCCGGATCGGCAGCTCGACGACAAGCCGCCGGTCGTTGTCCGGTTCGCCGATTTGGTGGGCGATGGGCAGCTCGATGTGCTGATGGTGCGGGAGGGCGCGGCGAACAACAATTACAATCCGGACGGACAAGCTCGCGAGTTGTCTTTGGTGGTCCTGTCGCCGCAGTCGGACAAGCCGCTATGGGAGATTCCGTTGCCCGGCGTGAACGAACCACCCAAACCGAATGCCCGAGCGGAACCGCAGTTCGATTGGCCCCTGGTGACCGATCTCGATGGCAAAGGCAAGCCGGCGGTCGTTATTCCGTTTGTCGATTACGCGGCCGGAGTTTGTGGTGTGGAAGCTTTGGACGCTGCCGACGGCAAGAGTCGCTGGCGACAACCGCTATCGAGCGCGGTGAAAAATTGGCGCGCACCGCAGCCGGATCGAATCGTTGTCGGCCCGGACCTCGACGGCGATGGCTTCCACGAACTATTCGCCGCCTCGCGCGACGAGCAGACGTATCGCGTCTTCGTCGACGCGCTCTCCGGTCGCGATGGCCGCAGATTGTGGATTTACACGCGGAGCGGTGTTTCAACCACGCCATTTGGCGGTAATTTACTGCCGCTTCGCTGGTGGCAAACCGGCGCCGACGGCTGGCCGATGTTGGTCGTCACCGGAGCCATCGATCAATTCACTCCGGAGAATAAACAATGGTCGGTTGTTCTGGCTGCGTCGAGTGGGCGGATCGTTCATGATCTCGATAACTTCGGCGCACCGCAAATCGCCGATCTCAACGGCGATGGCCTTCCCGATTTGTTCGCGCCGCGCCAATGTCTTCAATCCGTCGCAACCGTACGCGGCCGGCACACTGCGCGCGATCAAAGGAATTCCGCCCGAAGCCTGGCGGACGTTGAGCAACGGCGGTTCCATACCATCGCCGGATTTGAATGGCGATGGTTATGAGGATCTAATTCAAAACGGCAACGAGAGCGTCAAAGCGACTTCCGGCCGCGACGGGAGCTTGCTTTGGAGCAGCGAGCAAACCGGCTTCGCATTCACGCTCGCCAATTCATTGCAGCGCTTGCAGTTTGCCGATCTCGACGGCGACGGAGTTCCCGACTTTCTGATGATCAACAACTCGGGGCCGCAGTTGAACGCGATCTCCGGACGCGACGGCAAGCTGCTGTGGTCGGCCGATCTCAAATTCGCCCGCCCGAATCAGCCGGCAGGTGGGTTTGAAAGCGGGTTCTTAAGTGGCGTCAACGTCCATTTGGGATTTCATGTGATGGAAGCTGGTCCTTCGCCCGATGTCTTGTTGCTTTATGCAACAACGGGGCACGGGACGGCGGGCAGCCAGTCGAACCAATTGTGGATGGCGCGGATGGGGGGCCGCGATGGCCAAATTCGCTGGCGGCAATCATTGTCCGAGCCGAACGACCTCAACTTCGTGGGAACCCGAATCCCTCTGGCGATTGCCGACTTGGACGGCGACGGAGCGAACGACATCGTGTTCTGGATGCCCCTGTCGCAAGCCGAGGCGCGACGCCTCGCCTCGTCCGCTTCCGCCGCGTCGGAGCCCGAGACCAAGCAATCGGCCCACGGCGGCGAGGACACAACTCCGTCGTTGGTTCCGAGATACGAGCTTCGCGCGGTCAGCGGCCGCGACGGCAAGCTGCTCTGGCGCCGCCCGGGCTTCTTCACGCGATCCGACGACCCGCAATGGCAATTCACGTTCACTCGGAGCATTCCGCAACCGGTCGTTGCCGAATTCGACGACGGACAGCCGATGGTTTTAATCACGGACGCATCACTGCCCGGCGCCGGCAGCGCACCCGACGAAAAATCTTATGCCGAGGTGGTTGCCATCAACGGCCACGATGGGAAAGCCAAGTGGACGTGGCGGGGTGGCAGTGGCGACAACATGGGCATGTTTCACGACACTTGGGTCGAGAGCACTCCACAAGTCGTCCGCGCTGCCGCCGGCAAAGTGATCGCCGTCAGCATCTTCGATCGCAAACTGACCGTTGTCGTCAACGCGAAAACAAAATTCCCAAATCCCTCGGGCAAGTCGGGCCAACAAATCGTCGTGCTGACTTCGCGCGGCGAAGTAGTCCGCCGCACTGAAGTACGATCGCCGGGACTCGACGGCGATCCCGCGAAAATCTGGATCGGCGACCTCAATGGCGACGGGCTGGACGAAATCGTGTGCATCGACGATGAGAAGGTCCGAGCGATGCGCGCGGACGATGAGAAATGGCTCTGGCAATGGCCGCCGCCCGGCGAAACGACAACGCACGGTCCGACCGATGTCAACGAGATTCTGCCCGCGGGCAAGGCGTATCCCGCTACCATTGCGGTCACCACGGCCGACGGCATGATCGGCCTGGCCGGTCCGACGGGCAAAATGCGCTGGCGGTACACCGCGCCGGGTGGGTCCAGTTGCAGTGTATTGGCGACCGACGATCCGCAGGGCCTGCCCCGAATCTGGACGGCCTCGCCTGTTTCACCGCAGCGTTGCGGCATCGCGCTGCCGACGGACGAAGCCGGCAAATATCAGGCGTTGACGCCGCAATTCGTGAAATACGGTGAACCAGCCCGGAATCCGCGATTGCTCCGCCCGTTGCCCTGGAACGGCCGAAACCAAGGCGACACTTTGGCTGCTTGGCCGTTCTATATTCCTTTTGCCGTGATGATCGCACTGGCGATCGGCAGGCGACCGGGCAAGTTGCGCCGCGGCTTGTGGTTGATCGTATTGTGGCTGGTTGTTTCGCTCTTGACCGCAATCGTCTGGTTATGCACCGACGCCCGCAATTTGGCACCCCTGCAACACTACGACTGGGACGGGTGGTATCGGGTCTTTTTCTACGGGTTCCATGTTGCGATGACGCCGTTGTTCGTGGGGCTCTTTGCCGTCGGGCTATTCCGCGTCGCTCGCTGGACCGTGCGGCGGCTGACCAAGAGACCCGCGTGATCGATGGCTAGCGTTCAGCTTTTAGCGGGCTTCCAACAACCATGACCGACTTGCCCGCGAACCTGTTCCAGTTGCTCAGTGCCCAGCGGCACG
The DNA here is from genome assembly GCA_963738955.1 of Pirellulales bacterium. Lineage (GTDB taxonomy): Bacteria > Planctomycetota > Planctomycetia > Pirellulales > DATAWG01 > DATAWG01. The sequence continues at coordinate 508,294 of CAVTYW010000017.1, forward strand.
GCGACGAAGCCGCGCGAGCCGCGGTGCTTGCGCCGTTTCAACCGTGGCTGCGGCTCTTGGCTCGGCTGCAAATCGATCGCGAGTTTCAAGGCAAATTCGATCCGTCGGACATCGCTCAGCAAACGATGCTCGAAGCCTACCGCGATCTGCCCCAATTCCGCGGCCAATCGGAGCCCGAGTTGCTCGCGTGGCTGCGGCAGATTCTGGCCCATGTGCTGGGTCACGAGATTCGCCGCCATCGTGGCACGCAGCAGCGAGATCTGTCGCGCGAAGTGTCGCTTGAGCAATCGTTAGTGCAATCATCGCTTCGCCTCAGCGCGATTCTGGCCGACGGCGGACCCTCGCCGAGCCAGCAAGCGGTCGCGCGCGAACAAGAAGTCCGGTTGGCCGAGGTGCTCGCGCGGCTGCCAGACGAATATCGCGAAGTGATCGTGCTGCGAAATCTGGAAGAGCTGCCGCACGAAGAAATCGCCCAGCGGATGGGCCGCAGCGTCGGCGCGGTGCGAATGCTATGGCTGCGAGCGCTGGCGCAGCTACGCACGGAGATCGGTGATTCCGCAGGGCCGACGGTTGTCGGCTAAGAACCAGCTCCGACCGAGTTCAAGTCAGGAGCCAAAAAGTCACACTCACCGCGATGATCCCAACGACGGCCAGCACGACCACACAACCCATCGGCCGCGGCAAGCCATCGCGGACTAGCCGGCCGGCCGGCGATTCGTAGCCAATCTTCCGCTTGAACCGCCGCTTCGTATTGGTCCACCAGCGAAACGGCTTGAGAAGCGCTGTGATCCCCAATTCCTTCTTGATTCGCTTCTTTTCCCTGGTGATGCCGAGAATCGTATTGATCGACGGGCGACGATAGCGAAAAAACTTCATGTGAATCGAGCACACTATTGGGGCCGTAGTAGGGATATTAACTCGACATCGCGGACAATACGGATGCCATGCACTTCGGAAATCCGCTCGACTTCCGGTCCAAAGAAGTGCCGATTGTTGGTTCCCAAAACATCCGCCTTGCCAGCAATGGCAGCTAACAGAACATGGTCGTCCCGTGGGTCGGCTGCTATCAACGGAGCGGTGCCGACGGGCGGCAATTCGACGGGCAAGCAGCTATTAGCTAAGGCTTCCATGAACGTCAAGATCGCCGCGTCACCCAATCCATGCTGTCGGCGGACGCGGCCATAATACATGACCTTGTAGATTTCAAGGTATAGCGAATTCGAAAGAATCAACGTGTGCCGGTCGCTGAAAGCTTCAAGCAGAATTGACCGCGCCAAACTGCTTTCTGGTCGGGCTGCCCTGACGACAAGATTTGTGTCGAGGACAATGCGCATCAGGATGCTCGCGAGCGAACATCCTGTACGGCTGCGTCGATCACTGCATCCGCGGCGCTGGGGTCGATGCCCTGCTCTTGTCCAAATCGGTCAGACTGTTGGAACACCTGCTCAAGCTGCGCCCGTGCCCGCGCCTTATCGTCGGCGCTCGGCTCCCGTCCTGGCCGCAATACCACGAGAAACACCATGTCCTGCGATTCCAGCGTCCGACCAACCATCGATTCGACGGCTTGACGCTGTGCGATGGAAAGATCAGCGGCGTTACTGAAGGGGGTTGCTTCCATAATCGAATTATATCACAACCCGCGATTTCGCGGTAATGGTCGCCCAGTAAATGCCGCCGAAGTTCACATCGGCCAGAATTGCTTGCCCGCCAAGCGAGGCCGTGATAACGTATAAGAGCGAAAGGAAAAAACACCGTGCAACACATTCAACTTAGCGATCAGTTGTATCAAGAAGCGCAGTCCCGCGCCACTGAAGCCGGGTTTGCCAACGTCGATTCATACGTCGCCCATGTTCTGAAGCATGAGCTTGAGGACGATCCCGTCAACCTCGACGGTTTGTTCACGCCCGAGCGGATGGCGCAAATCAACGAGGCCGAGGCGGCGATCGCGAGGGGAGAGTTTTACACTTTGGAGCAGTTGGACAGCGAACTCGACAAAACGAGGGCTGAGTGGCTCCGCCAACATCAAGTCGAGAAGTAGGTCAGCTCTCCGACTGTACTACGTGAATTACGGGAGATTTGGCGATGGAATGCGGATCGCTCCGGCGATCTTCATGCCAACGCATATGTCCAAATGCTGCGGAAGGCGATTGCCTCGTTGCGCTCGGAATATGACAAAGGCGGCCTGATCGACGCGGACCTCGATTTGCGATACCTGCTGGTTCGCCGCAAGAGATCAGGGCATGGCCATGTCCTCGTGTATCGCGTCCACGCCGAAACCGTCCATGTGCTGCACGTCCTACATACCGCGCAGGACTGGCGATCCAAATCATTCGACGACATCGAACCATAACGCTCACGTCACTCTGTTGCTTCCTGCCTCTCGTCGCCTTCCGTCCTCGCGGTACAATCAGTCCTAATCCATCCGCCGACTCAACGCCGTCTCCCCTCCGTGAGGCAATCATGCCGCGTCCAATCGTCTTCTCCCGCCGCCTCTGGCTTTGCACATTTTGTTTGCTCTGGCTGCTGCCGCAGTCAGTCCGCGCCGCCGCGCCGCCAGTTTATGTCGTTCTTTGGTTCGACACGGAAGACTATATCCTCCCGGCCTCCGACGATGCCGCGCTGCATATTGCCACGTTTTTGACGCATGAAAACATTCGCGGGACGTTCAAGGTCGTCGGCGAAAAGGCGCGCACTCTCGAGCGCCGCGGCCGCACCGACGTGATCGAGGCGCTCAAGAAGCACGAGATCGGCTATCACTCGAACTATCACAGCGTCCAGCCCACTCCGGCCGCGTATCTCGACGCCCTCGGCTGGGACGACGGGGTCGCCGAGTTCGATCGGCGCGAGCGGCCCGGTTTCGACGACGTGCGGCGAATCTTCGGCGTGGCGCCTTCCTGCTACGGCCAGCCGGGAAGTTCCTGGGCACCGCAAACGCTCGGCGCCATGAAGCAATGGGGAATGAAAGTTTATCTCGACGCCGGCCGGCATGTCGCGCTCGACGGCAAACCGTTTTACTATTGCGGGCTGCTGAATATCTATCAGATCGCGAACATGCCGCGCACCGGGCTTACCAACCCGGGCGATCTGCAAGAGACCGAGAGCAAGTTTTCCGAGGCTCGCAAGCAGCTTCAGGCGGAAGGGGGCGGGCTGATCAGCATCATCTATCATCCGTGCGAATTCGCGCACAAGGAGTTTTGGGACGGCGTCAATTTCCGCAGCGGCGCGAATCCGCCGCGCGAGAAGTGGAAACTTCCGGCCGCCAAAACGCCGGAAGAGACTAGCGTTGCCTTCGACATCTGGGAAAACTACATCCGCTTCATGCGGCATTTCGACGACGTGCGATTCATCACCGCGAGCGACGCCGTTCGGCTGTATGCCGATCGAGCGGTGGATCAGAAGTGGAACACCGCGGCCGTGAAAACCATCGCGGCCGCCGTCGGCGATGCGCCGGGTTTCCAACGGCGCGACGGCTATTCGCTCTCCGCCGGCGAAATCCTCGCGATTCTGAGCCAATTCGTCGCCGAGCGCGCTGCCGGCCATGAGAATCCGACGATTGCGTTTCCGAATTGTCCGATTGGCCCGAGCAGTCCGGAAGTCGCCCTCGAGAATCCGGTGACGGTTGAAGGAGAGCAATTCCTGCGCACGGCCGCCGACGTCGCCGATTCGATTCGCGTTCACGGCCGCGTGCCGTCGGCCGTTTGGCTTGGCAGCCAGGGAGTTCCGCCCGCGGCGTTCTTGCGGTCGTTGGCACTTGTGGCAATAGATCTTGCTGATGGAAAGCCGATCGCCAAGACGATTGAGATTAAGCCGGCCCGGCTGGCGTCGGCCAAATATGTTTCTGGCGACGATCCGAACCTTTGGAAATGGGTCATCTTCCGTCCCGGCTTTCACGCGCCGCACGTCATGGAACTGGCCAAGCGCGAGGCATGGTCGCTGAAGCCGGCGATTCTCGACGTGAAGGAATGATCGACGCGGAAATCGACGATAATCCGCTCCCGACGCCGATCCGCACGCCCTTCGGCGCACTGCTGCTCGGCGCCGCTTTGGTGTTGATGGCCTTCAATCTGCGCATCGCGGTGACGAGCATCGGCCCGGTGCTGCCCGCCGTGATGCGCACGACGGGCCTTTCCGACGCGGGCGCGGCGGTGCTCACCACGCTGCCGTCGCTTTGCTTCGGGCTATTCGGTCCGCTCGGCCCGTGGCTCTCTCGCCGGCTCGGAATCGAACGCGCTCTGCTGCTGGTGCTGGTGATTCTTGCGATGGGAACCGGGCTGCGCGGAATCGCCAACGTGCCAGCGTTGTTCGCCGGCCAGATTCTCGCCGGCTTCAGCATCGGCATCGTCAACGTGCTGCTTCCGAGCCTCGTGAAGCGCGACTTTCCCAAGCGCGCGGCCTTGATGACCGGCCTCTACACGATGTCGCTCAGCCTTGGCGGCGGCATCGCGGCGGCCGCGACCGTGCCGCTTGCTCATGCGTTCGGCGGATCGTGGGCCATCGCGCTTGCGTGCTGGGCAGTTCCGGCGGCAATTGCCGCGGCGATTTGGGCGCCGCAAATTCCGCGCGCGACAAATGGTCCCCGTCATGCCGGATTCAAAGTGACGGGCCTGTGGAGTGATTCGCTCGCCTGGCAAGTCACGCTTTTCATGGGCCTCAATTCCGCGCTGGCCTACACGATGTTCGGATGGCTGCCGAATCTTCTGCAAGACCGCGGACTCAATGCCACCAACGCGGGCTATGTTCTTTCCGTTTCGGTCTTCGGCCAGGCCGCCGGCGCTTTCGTTCGCGCCAATACTGGCCACTTGCTGGCGCGACCAACGTGCGATCAACGTTGTCGGCTCCGTGTTCTGCATCGCCGGCCTGATGGGCTGCTTCTACGCGCCGCTTTGGTCGGTGTGGATCTGGTCGGGCGTGGCCGGATTGCGCAAGGCGGAGTGTTCGCCATCGCCGTGATGTTGATCCTGCTCCGCGCGGCCGATTCCCATATCGCGGCCCATCTGTCGAGCATGGTGCAAGGCGTCGGCTATCTGATCGCTTCGTTGGGCCCGTTCATCGCCGGTTTGCTGCACGGCTGGAGCGGCAATTGGAACGGCGTCGCATTGTTTTGCATCGCAATCTCGGCGGCGTCGGCCCTGTGCGGAATCGGCGCCGGCCGCGATCGACACGTTCGCGCGGTTCTTTCGCAACGTTAGCTTCGCTATCCCACGACGCTCCCGCAGCCTGCCCAGATAGTTGCCCAAACTCGATTTCGCGCGACTAATTCGCGAATCCATCGCTAGCACGGCTCAATAGCCGCAAGTCGAATGGCGGAGTTTGCCGATTGTAGGGACTGTGAAAGTGGTTTGCTAGCATGAACGGCCCCCATTGGTTCGAACCGTGTTGCATCGCCGCGCGTGGCTGCTGATTTTCTTTGCCGCGGTGGCCGGCTGCGCGATGCCCGAATTGCATCTTGATACGCAAACTCGCGTCACGCCCGAGATGCCCTCACCGGGCAATTCCGGACCACTGCATGAAATGGTTGTGCCCGAGTGCGAGGAGCCGCGCGACGGGCCGGTGATCGCGGTCGTCGACGTCGATGGCCTGCTGTTGAACACCGATTTCACCGGACTCGGCTCGGCGGGCGAGAATCCGGTGTCGCTGTTTCGCGAACGGCTCGACGCGATCGCTTGTAATCCCTGCGTACGGGGCGTCGTGCTGCGGATCAATAGCCCCGGCGGCGGCGTGACGGCCACCGACATCATGTGGCACGATCTGACCGTTCTCAAGCAACGGACTCGCTTGCCGGTCGTGGCTTGCCTGCTGGACGTCGGCGCCGGCGGAGCCTATTACCTGGCGACCGCCGCCGATCAAATCGTCGCCCATCCGACGACGATCACCGGCGGCATCGGCGTGATTCTAAACACCTACAACATGCAAGACGCGCTTCAGCAGTTCAACGTGTTGGCGACGCCGATCAAGTCGGGCGACAAAATCGATCTGGCCTCGCCAACCAAGGCGATGGACGCGCAGCAGAAAAAGCTCTTGCAATCGATGGCTGACGAATTTCACGATCGCTTCCGCGACATCGTCGCCCGCGGCCGGCCCGAGGTGAACATCGACGACAAATCGCTGCTCGACGGCCGCGTGTTCACGGCCACGGAAGCGTTGAACCGCAAGCTGATCGACACGATCGGCTATCTCGACGACGCTGTGGGAATGGCCCGGCAAATGGGCCACGCCCGTCATGCCCAGGTCGTGCTCTATCACCGTTCGCGCGATTGGGCCCATTCGCCCTACTCGACGACGCCGAACATTCCCTCCGGCATCAGCACGCTACCGATCAGCCTGCCCGGCTACGACCGCTCGCGCCTCCCCGGCTTCCTCTACATGTGGGAACCGGAGCCGACGATGGAAAAGATCTCGGGCAAGTAAACCGGCACTTAGCCGCCCCTAGTATTCGGCAGGACCGGTGGTCGAGATGACGTTTTCGAATCTTGCGATGAATCTTTGACGTCCGGTTCCTCGACGGGCGTTCCCTTGGCGAGCGAATTCCAGTTCACTTTGTCTCTCGACCAAAACGCTTCTGTCGGCGTCATCCGGACCGAAATGCCTCGTCCCTGATCGAAAATCTCGACATGATCGGCCGTGCGCGCGACTTCGACGAAACGCGCCCAGACTTTGCCCTCTTTCACTTCGACCCAGCCCGTCGGAAGTTTTTGAAAATAGCCGGGCGTGCCTCGTTCATCCGCTTTGTATTCCCATTTCGTGAATCGAAGCTGAGCGGAATTCGCAGCGCCGGCGGGCGGCGCTTGCGGCGCGGCCTTCATCGAGGCCTGGCCCGAATTCATCTTCAACCGCACGGCGTGATACGTCGTGCGACTCCAGTTTGCCGCCAACCCCAGATATTTTGGATTCGACAACTTGAAGCCGGGCATCAGCGATGATTCGTTGCCCGTCCAAGTGGGCAGAAAATCCTTGCCGTCGAGCGACATTGCGATGTTCGCGCGGTTGGATTCGAGCAAGCGAACGTGAATCAAAAGTCGGTAGCGATGCCCGTTTTCCAAAGTGCCCGGCCAAAGCGGCCCGGAATAATCCGCGTCAACGGGCTGGCGACCATCGACAAGACCCAAACCGCTTACCTTCCCCGCCCAGCCGCTAAGTTTCACGCTGCATCCGCGCGGCGGAATCGGGATGATCGTGTCGATGGAATCGCTTCCGTCGGCGCGGGTGAAATCCACCTCGAGATCGTAGGCGCCGTCGATAACGACCGGAATCTCCAACAGAGGTAAATTGCTCGACGCACAAGAAATCTCCGCCCCGCTGCGCGTCCACGTACCCCGGAGCGAATTGCGGCTTAGATCGACGAGCGGCAACAGATCGACCCATTGGCCCAAAGGCAACTTAACTCTTGCCGCCGCCGAATCGGAGGTCGCAATCGGCGGTGCAGCCTTCGTGGCCGATGCATCCACCGTTGCATGGCCCGAGATCATTCGCAGCCGGGCGTAGCTAAACGTCGCCCGCGCGTCCCAGGCGCCGAGACCCGGATGATCCAGCTTCGGCATGGTCCAAGCGCTAAAAACAGCCAAGGCCGCGGGATTTCCTTGCCAATGCGGCAATAGCGGCTTGCCGTTGAGCAATACGTCGATGCTTGCTTGATCGGCGGCCTGAATTCGGACTCTCACCAGCAGCACGCACTCCTGGCCGCTCGCAATCTCGGGCAAATGGGCGTACGTCGGATTGCCGGCTTGGAATGGGCGTCGGCCATCAACGGTGTCGAACCCGCAGGCGGTTCCGTCGCCGCCGCCGAGCATCAGGCTCACGCCGTGCGAGCCGACGGGGATCGTCACTTCCGCCTTGTTCGGCGTGAACTTGATCGCCAGATCGTAACTCCCGGTGATGGCAACCGGAATCGCGATTCGCGATCCCCATTTCGGCTCGACGGTGATCGCATTTCCATTTCGAGCCCACTTTCCATCGACCGTATCCCGCGCCGGATCGACGAACCGCAGAATCTCAACCCACTTATTCAATGGAAAATCGCTGGCAGCGTCGGGTAAGGCCGCCGGGGTCGAATTATTAGCGACGACAGCGACGGGGGCTGGCACTGGCAGCGGCTTGAGATCGGCGATTTCCGCCAATCGCTTGTCGATCGCCGCCTTCTTGAGAACCGAGGCGAGGTTCGGCATCGCGTCGCGGTAGATATTGCCGGCATGAAGATGGATCGAATCGCGAGCGAGGCCGGATTCTTTTTGGGCCAAGTCCCACCAGGCGTCGGCAAGTTTCACTCGCTCGTCGGATTCGGTCGGTGCCTTGATATCTTGCTCGGCGAGCAGTTTTAGTTTTTCGTCGCTCCCCTTCGCCAGAAGCGGCAAGCCGGCGGTCCAATCCTGTTTGCAAAAGCAGAACCAGCGGCCGACGGTCAGATTCGCTTCCGAATCGTCCGGGGATTTTTCGAGCGTTTCTTGCACTTCTTGGCGATGGCGTGGATCGGCTCCAGCGAGTGAATGTCGCGGCGGCGGTGGGCCAATCGCTCTTCGACTTCCTTGTGCGTGGCGATCTTCGATTTTGCGACCGCTTTGCTGGCCGACATTGCCAGAACCATCGCAATATCGAACCGATCGGCGACAATGGCCTGATCGACGAGTTGCTCGGCCGTCGGAATCGCAATCGCTACTTGATCGGGCTTACCCGCCGCGATGAATCTTTCTAACAGCTTTTGCTTGTCTTCGAGCGCGTCGATTTCGTAATCGGCGTCGAGCGTGTCGATCCCTTGCAGCGACAGGCTTAAGTCGCCGGCCATCGCGGCGATTTCGGCCCCTTTCATCAGCAGCATGTAGCGCTCGGCCGGAGAGCCGGCGTCCTTCGCCGCCACGTCGTATAGCTCCCGCGCCTTGGCGGGGTCTTTGGGGCCGCCCTGCGAGGTTTTGTAAAGATCGTTCAACTGCTTGGCGATCTTTTCCTGGTCGGCGGCCGCGGGGATTGGCTGCTTTTTCATGGGCTGCGGTGGCGGCGCCGGGTCCACCGGAGCCACGGGAACCGGTGTGTCGGCAATCGTCGTCGGCGCCGGCGTTTTCGGCACGGGCGTCCATGCCGGCTTGAGCGGATCGTTCGTCCCCGCCGACAATTCGACGTTCTGCACGAACGCTTCGAAGCCCGGCCGCGCGATGCGGACGACATGCTGGCCCGGCGGCAATGTCAGCTCGAGTGGTTCGGCGCTCGATGGCTCAACTGCGCGGCCGTCAACAGTCAACGTCGCGCTGCCGCGCTGTTCCACCGGCCAATCGAGAACCAGTTTGGCTTCCTTCGGGGGCTGCGTGACGGCGATCGTCGGGCGTTCATCAGCTGCGACATTTACCGACTGGCTGAACAGCGCAATGCCCGGCCGCGCGATCTCGATCCGATGCAGTCCCGGTTCGACAGGCAATTCCAACGGATCGCCTTGCGACACAGTTTGCGGATTGCCATCGACTTTCAAAACCGCGCCGGCGCGATCTGCCAACGGCCAGGCCAACTTGAGCGTCGCTTTGGCTTGCCAGTCGGGCGGAACATTGACCCGCTGGCCGGCGGCGAGCTTTACGTCGGCGATCAGTTTGTACGCCGGCCGCTGCGCAACGACGTGATGCAGCCCGGACGGAAAAGTTTTCTCCCAAGCGCCAGCGGTAGGAACCTCGATCGTCGCGCCGTCGACCGTGACCGCGACACCAGTTCGATCGGGCCAATCGAACACCAAAGTTCCCTCGCTCTTGCCGGTCAGCGATGAATAGACGGCGAAAGCGATGCCGGCGATGAGTACGAAGCCGACCGCGATGCCGATCGGCACCAGCCGGCTCTTTGCGGCGTTCTTCCCCACAGGCGCTGTCGGCGCCGCGAGCGGATTCACGGATTTGCCGCCGGCCGGCATGGCGACGGCGCGTTGCAGCGGAAGGGGAGCCTTCGCTGGTTGAACGACCGGTTGAGGGGCGGGTTGAATTGCGATGGTGGGCGGCGGCGCGATTGGGGTAGCCGCCGGCATTTTGGCGCGAAGCTGCTGGTCGTAAGCGGCACGTTTTTTGGGATCGAGCAGGCAAACTCGCGCGGCGGCGACTTCGTTCAATAGCCGTTGCGTCAAATCGCCGTGCTTGCCGCTTTGAAACGTGCGCAGATGGGCCATCTGCCGATCGGCAGCGCTATCGATCACGTCGGGATTGGTCTCGAACAATTGCAGGCCGAGCAGCCGATAATGGTTCGGCGGCTGCTCTTCCGGCCGGATGCTGAGCCAAACATGATAAGGATTGAAGTCGTCCGGCATTGCCCGTCACCTCTTGACCTGGAATGATTATTCCGGAATGCGAATCGGTCAGGGCCTATTATCGGCCAGCCGCGCGGCAGTGGCAAGATGTAAGCCGCTGCGCGGGAGCGGCGAGATAAGTTTGGATATTGTAAATGTAGTAGGCACACTCCGTGTGCCGTAACCCAAACGCGGCGGACGGCACACGGAGCGTGCCTGCGACAATGGCTCGACGGCATCGGAAGAAACAACGCGAGGCAGCAACCGCATCCGACGGCGCGGCGCCGCGCGCCGGGAGCAGTGCGGCAGTGACAGCGATTCGCGCGCGGCGCTGCCGACCGATCATTTTCGGCACGCGCTGCTGGGCGGAGTCGCCGCGCTATTGGTCGCGCGGCCGTTGGTGCCGAGCGACGGCGGCGCGGCGGTCGGCAATGGGCAAGTTGCGGTGGCCCTGTGGATCGCGCTGGCTGCGTTGTGGATCGTGCATTCGCTGGGGCGGCCACGATTGCGGATACGCTTCGGCTGGGTCGATGCGGCGATGGTTGGCTTCATCGGCTGGTGGACCGTCGCGGCGCTGTTCGGATCAATTCATGCATCGCCGCGGCCATCGATTAATTCGCTGTGGGAAGGAATCGCGATTTTGCTGGCGTTCATGTTGCTCCGACAACTGATTGTGCCTGGTCGGGCCAGATATGATGCAGGACCGGAATCTCGGGCGCTGGTCGCGGTGATGATCGCCGTCGGCGCGACGTTGGCGATTCTGGCGCTCTATCAGTATTTCGTCACGCTGCCGGCCGATCGCCAGCGGTTCATCGACAATCCGGCGGCGGTGTTTCGTGCGGCCGAAATCGATATGCCGGCGCCTGATTCGCCAGAGTTTCGCCGCGCCGCCGATCGGTTCAACAGCCCGGAGCCGTTCGCGACGTTTAGTCTGACGAATTCGTTGGCCGCTTATCTGGCGCCGTGGCTGGTCATCACGCTCGGGATCGCGCTCGTCGGCTGGCGAACTTCGCAAGCGGCGCCGCTGGGATCGCGGCGAAGGTGGGCCTTTGTCGGATGCGCACTATTGATCGCGCTGGCGTTGGCGCTGACGCGCAGCCGCAGCGCGTGGATCGGCACGGTGATCGGCGTCGCGTGCCTCGTGATTTGGCGGATTGCGGCGAAGCGGCGCGAGCGCATCTCCACCCCAAGGCCCGGGAATCCGGCCAGCGAGTCCTCCATCAAAGAAACCGTTCGCCCGCCTTCCCTGGGATTCAAGCCGCTCGCGATCATCTTGCTGTTCGCGATCGTCATCGCCGGCGGCGTGATCGCCCTTCGCCCTCATTTGCTCGATCCCGCGATACGCTCCTTCCGCGTTCGCTTGGATTATTGGAAAGCGACCAGCGCGATGATTGCCGATCATCCTTGGTTCGGCTGCGGGCCGGGTAACTTTGACGACTACTACTTGCAATACAAACTTCCCGCAGCCACGGAAGAAATCAAAGACCCGCACAATTTCGCCTTTGAAGTGGCCGCCTGCGCCGGCTTGCCGGCGCTTGCGCTGTTGCTGGCCGTGTTGACGGGTTTCGCGCTCCGTTTGCGGCGCGGAGGCGGAAGTCAAGCAACTGCCGGCACAGCGACGCCCAATACAGCGCCTTCGCAATCGTCCGACGGTGTTCGCTGGATTCTCGGCGGCGCGCTAATCGGTTTTTGGCTCGCCTTGGGTTGGAAGCGAGTCGTCGGCTTCGAAGCCTGGCCGGAAGAAGCGATGGTCGGGATGCTCGCGGCCGGCGTTACTTGGTGGCTGCTTTGGCCGTGGATTGTTCGCGGCACATTGCCGCCGCGGCTGTGCGGCGTCGGCGTGTTGGTGTTGCTGGTGGCGCTGTTGGCGGTCGGAGGAATCACGTTTGGCGGAGTGAATGAAACCCTTTGGCTGCTGCTGGCCATTGGGTTGAACGCGACGGAATTTCGATCGCCCGCGCTCGCGGAAAACGCAATCGAGCCGAAATCGCACGGCACCGTGCCATTGCCGTGGATCGTCAAAGTACTGCTGCTGGCGGTCGTCGTGTTCCTATTGTTCGAGCAACATCAGACCGGATACGAACCAATGCTCGGCTGCCAATCGGCGTTGGACAAAGCTCGGGTCTACGGCGCCAGAAGCGATCAGGCTAGTTTGGAACATGAGCTCGATCAACTAACGATTGCCGCTGAAGCCGATCCATTGGCCGTCGAGCCGCGGCGGCTGTTGGCCGGCTTTTGGCTCGGCCAATGGATCCGCGGCGACGAGAAGGGTGCGGCACAGCGCCGAATTCACCGGCAAGTTGCTCGGCGATTTCGAGAACTGGATGAATCAGGCCCTAAAACTTGATCCGCAATCCGGACCGCTGCACCTCGAAGCCGCCACCGCCTGGCGATTGGTGTTCACGATCACGCTCTTGCCGGCCGATGGACGCAAGGCCGTCGAATTCTGCCGCCGCGCCGTCGATCTTTATCCGACCGGCGTCGTGGAGCAATACGAACTCGCGCGAACGCTTTCGATGACCGGCGATTTAGCCGCCGCGAAAGAGCCTGCACGTGAAGCGCTGCGGCTCGACGATCTTCGGCCCGCGGACGAACGAGCCCTCAGCGCCGAACAACGCAAGCTGGCCGAGCGTATCATGTTGGGTGATAATAAAGCTGCGCCGCCGCCAACCGCGCCGCGCATCGGACCGCCGCTGCCGTAAAGAAAAGGTGTCAGGAACCGATTTCACCTTTTCGCTTTTGTTTTCGGTTCATTGTTTCTGGAAATCGGTTCCTGACACCTTTTCTTCTCCCGGCATCATGCGAATCTGGATCATCATCACGCTCTCGCTCGTGGTCGGACTTATCGGCGGCTGGGCTTGGACCGCGGCTGAACTGGGAATCCGCCCCGGCGGCGGCGATCGCATCGAATGGGGCAGCCCAGCGTCGTCGCTCGTGCCCCCGAAACCGCCGTCGCCCGGCTTAGCGCCAAGGTGGTCGTCGAGCAAGACGAATTCGATTTCGGCAACTCCGAACTCGGTGATGTCGGCCGGCATCAGTTTGTCATCAAGAACGAAGGCCGCGGCCCGCTGATCCTCACCAAGGGCGAGACCAGTTGCGTTTGCACGCTGTCGAGCATCGAGCAGCCGGAAGTGCCGCCCGGCGGTTCGACGAAGGTCGAAGTCGAGTGGCATCCAAAGGCGCATGGCCCGTTTCGGCAAAGCGCGCAAGTGCTGACCAACGATCCGAAGCGGACGCGATTCGAGTTGGTCGTTTACGGCGACGTCGTGTCGAGCTATCGGATCGAACCCGCGACGATCGTGTTCAGCGGCCTGGCGCCGAACGGCGCCGCGACCGGCGAAGCGAGGGTCTATTCCTATGCTAGCGACAATCTGGCGATCATCGACCCGCAGTTTTCCGACAAATCGACGGCCCAATTTTACGATCTGCAAATTGCGACACTCTCGGCGGAGCAGCTAAAGGAGGATAAAGGGGCAAAGAGCGGGTGCTCGATCAAAGTCACCGTCAAACCCGGCTTGCCCGCCGGACCGTTTGGCGAGAGAATCCGCTTTCATTTGAACACGCCCGGCGATCCGGAAGCGGAAGTGACGGTCGAGGGCCGGGTCAACAGTCCGATCGAAGTTTCGGGAGCCAATTGGGACAACTCGCTGGGAATGCTATCGCTCGGCACGGTTCATTCGCGGGAAGGGGCGAAGTCGGTGATCTATTTGACGCTCCGCGGCGACGCCCTGAAACAGGCCGACGTGCGATTGGATAAAGTGTTGCCCGAGACGTTGAAAGTGACGGTTGGAAAGACGGAGAAATTCGGCCCCGACGCAGCAAGAGTGCCGTTGACGATTGAAGTCCCCGCTGGCTCGCGCCCGGAGGATCACCTGGGAACGCAGCTGGGAACACTGGCACGCATTTTCATCAACACGGGTTTGTCGGAGCCGAAGCAGATGCGATTGCTAGTGCGGTACGCGGTGGAGGAGTAGTCGGTTTTCTCTCACACAGGGATGTGCATGCTTCGAAAAACTCTAACGGCGATGGCAGCGTTTGCGGCGACGCTATTCTTTTCGCTCGGCTGTCCGCAACAGGATGCTAGCCGAGAGACGAAAACGCAGCCCGCTCCTGCTGTTGCCGCGGCGGACAAGACCGCAGCAGCGCCCGCGCCGGCGGTTGCCGCGCAGCCGAAGGCCGATGCGGTATTGCCAGGCCCAGCCGTCGCGGCGGTTCCAAATGTTTCCGCCGCGGCAAAATCGACCGACGCGCCTGCGGCCGCAGCCGCCCCAAATCCCGCCGATGCGCCCAGTGCGCCCGTCGGTCCTTCGCCCGGTGCGCTGGCCAATGATTCGCCGTTCAAGGATTGGCCGAAGCCGAAGGCGGTGATTTTCTGCAGCGGCATGCAGATGGGCTATATCGAACCTTGCGGCTGCTCCGGCAAGGAAAATCAAAAAGGAGGTCTCAGCCGGCGGGCGAATCTGCTGAAAAAACTTGCGGCCGATGGCTGGCCGATCGAAGCGGTCGATGTCGGCGGGCAGATCGAGCGGTTCGGCAAGCAGGCCGAGTTGAAATTTCTGTCCACCGCCGACGCGCTCAAGGCGATGCACTACCACGCGATCGGTTTCAGCGCCGACGATCTGAAACTGCCGGCCGAATCGCTGGCTCTGGCGGTGACGGATCTGAATCAACCGCAAAGCCCGTTCGTTTCGGCCAATGCGGCCATATTGGGTTTCGATCAAGGTCTGACTCCGCGATTTCGTGTCGACACGGTAGGCGGAATCAAAATCGGTGTGACTTCGATCTTGGGCGATGCCGAGCAGAAGACGATCAACAATCCGGATGTTGCGTTCAAGCCGGCCGCGGCGGCGCTCGCGGAAATCATGCCGGAATTGAAAAAGGCCAAGTGCGACCGTCTCGTGCTGTTGGCGCAGGCCTCGCAATCGGAAACGTCGGCGCTGGTCAAAAAATTTCCCGAGTTCGATTTCGTCGTCGTCAGCTACGGTGCGCCGGTGCCGCCGCCGCAGCCCGACACGGCGCCAGGCACGAAGACGCGGTTGATCGAAGTCAGCCAAAAGGCGGAATACGTGAATGTGATCGGTCTGTTCGACGATCCAAAGCAGCCGGTCCGATTCGAGCGCGTCGCGCTCGACGCCCATTGGGGCGAAGCACCCAGCATGAAGCGCGTGATGGCCGAGTACCAAGACCAACTGAAAACGCTCGGCTTCGCGGGCCTGGGTATCATGCCGACGCCGCATCCGAGCGGCAACACGTTCGTCGGCTCGAAGACCTGCGGCGAATGTCACACGAAAGCGTTCGCCGTGTGGGAAAAAACGCCGCACGCCAAGGCGCTCGACACGCTTGTCAAGCTCGATCCACCGCGCAATTTCGATCCACAATGCCTCAGTTGCCACGTCACCGGCTGGGATCCCCAGCGATTTCATCCCTTTGTGGGCGGCTACGACAGCCAGCAAAAGACTCCGCAGTTGGCCGACAACGGCTGCGAAAATTGCCACGGCCCCGGCTCTGCCCACGTCGCGGCCGAATCGGGCAATAAACAAGTGAACGACAAAGAGCGCGACGCCTTGCGAGCGTCGATGCGCGTCGCCTTCGCCGACGCCGAAAAAACTTGCCTTCGTTGCCACGACGGCGACAACAGCATCAATTTCAAGTTCGATACTTATTGGCCGAAGGTGGCGCATAAAGGCAAAGACTGAGGGCTTGAATGTCGTCATTCCGAAGGAGTCCGATTTGTCGTTCGGATTGCTGAACATTCATAAGCCGCCGCGCGTGACCTCCGCCGATGTCGTCGGTTGGCTCAAGCGGCTTGTGCGGCCGGACAAGATTGGCCATGCGGGCACGCTCGATCCGATTGCCGAGGGTGTGCTGGTCGTTGCTGTCGGCTCGGCCACGCGGCTGATCGACTATGTGCAGCAGATGCCCAAGCGGTATTGGGCCACGTTTTTGCTCGGCCGCCGCAGCCCGTCCGACGATACCGAAATCGCGGCGGAGGAACTTGTCGATCCGCCGATTCCTAGCCTGGCGCAGCTCGAACTCGCAGCCGCCGCGCTGGTCGGAGAAATTCAGCAGCGACCGCCGGCTTTTTCGGCCGTGAAAGTCGCCGGGCAGAGAGCTTATCAACTGGCGCGGGCTGGGCGCAACGTCGATCTCGCGGCGCGGCCCGTGAAGGTTTACGAACTGCGCATCGTCGAATATGAATATCCGCGCATCGTGTTGGACATTCGCTGCGGCTCGGGCACGTATGTTCGCTCGCTAGGGCGGGACTTGGCGGAATCATTGGGCAGCGCGGCGGTTATGTCCGCGCTCGTGCGGACGGCCATCGGGCCGTTCGACTTGGCAGACGCCGTGAACCCTCGTTCGATCACGAAAGAGAATCTCGGCGACGTATTGCTTCCAGCATTGCAAGCCGTGCCGTCGCTGCCCATCGTGCGATTGACGGACGATGAAGTGGCCGCGGTGCTTCGCGGCTTGGCGCTGCCGGATGGCCGCGAGATTCCGCCGGAACTAACCGCGGGCCAAGAATGCGCGGCCGTGGATCGCGGTGGCGAACTGACGGCGATTCTTCGACTGCGAGCAGACGAAACGCTGACGCCCGCTTGCAATCTACGGCAGGCTCCGTCGTGATGTCATTCCGCGCACGCAGCCGAACAACAGGCTCAAGCCCAGGGATGGCCACCACGGCGTGTTGCCATTGCGAAAACTCAATTTGGCCTTCCCTGGGTTTTAGGGGCGCCATATCTCGCCGGCCGCGCTGTGTATCAACAAAAACAGTCCGGGCGACCCGTAGTGGGCCGGCACCGGACTGATGTCCCCCCCGGGAATATATTTGCTGCGCGCCAGCACCCTGGCCGCAACGCTAGCCCGCAGCGCAAGCAAGTGATTTACTCATTGCCGCCGATCTACAATTAGATCCCTTGCTATCGCTGCGCGCCTGGTCTGCTGTCTCGCCGCTCTCGGTAATCCTCATGCCGACGAGTTAGGTATCGGCGACTTCCGCCGGAGCACTTTGGCAATCTTTGCCGATTGCGTTCGATTCTCCGGCTGGGCGAGCGCTTCCGGATTTTCAGTTCATACCGCCGCGCCACCGCGTCGATCAGATTGGGTGAAGCCGATCGAGAGTTCAATGGTGGCGCGAACCATTCGCGAAGTTCCATCGTACACATCGTGCCAAGACGGCGCGCTTGCACGATCCATCGGCAGAGTGCGTCGGATGGGTAGATACGCAAATCCAGGGTGGCCGCTTCTCGATTGACCGCGGCGGCTGAAAAGAGTAACCCTCCGGTTTTTTGGCAACGCAGGCCGCCACTCCCGTGGCGGCACGATCCGCCACGGAGTGGCGGGCTACTCGGGAAGGGATTCTCGTCATGAATAATGTCAATCGTTGGGTCGGCGTTTTGCTCCGTTCGCCGCTGCTGTGGGGCGGCTTGGTGACGGCCCTGTATTACGGCGGCATCTACGCCGGCATCGTGAGCCACCCGATGCTGCTCCGTTTCACGGCGGGGCATTCGGTCGAATACATCGTCACAGCCTTCTTCTTCATCGGCGCCGCGGCATTGATCGTCAAGGCGATCGAGATCGGCAGCCAACGGAGAATGCCGGAGCAGACGCTGCTCGGTCCGGTTCCCCAAGGCGGACAGCCGGTCGAAGATGCCGCCGATCTGTTGCCGCTGTTGGCGGATGCGCCGCGACATTTGCAAAAAAGCTTCCTCGTCCGCCGTCTGCGCAAGGCGCTCGAACACGTTCATCGCACCAGCAAGCCCGAAGAGCTGAACGACGAAATCAAATACCTTTCCGATATCGATCACATGCGTGCTCAGCATGGCTACGCGTTCGTCCGCGTCATCATTTGGGCGATTCCGATTTTGGGATTGTTGGGCACGGTGATCGGCATCACGTCGGTGTTCGCCAATTTGGACATCAAGCATTTCGACGCCTCGCTGCCGATGGTGCTCAGCGGATTGCAAGTCGCGTTCGACACGACGGGCCTCGCGTTGGCGATGTCGATGATGTTGATGTTCGGGCAATACTTCGTCGATCGGACCGAGCAAGGATTGCTGGCCGAAGTTGACGCGCGCGTGAACGCCGAATTGGTCGGCCGATTTCACAACGACATCGACAGCGACGATCCGCAACTCGGCCCGATGCGCCGGATGGTCGAAACGGTCGTCCATGCGACCGAACGGCTCGTCGCTCGTCAGGCGGAAATCTGGCGGGGCACGATCGACATCGCCGAAGAACGGCATCGCCAATTGGCCACCAGCGGCGGCAAGCAACTCGAAACCGCGCTAGCCGGAGCGCTGGAACATACTTTGAAAACGCACGCCACGACGGTCGCCGCCACCGAGCGCCAACTCATCGACCAAAGCCATCGGCAATGGGCCGGCGTTCAACAAGCGCTCTTGCAATCGGCCGAGGCCACCACGCGGCAACATGCCGAGATGACGAAGCAATCGGAGTTGCTGCTGAAAGTCGTCGAAGCGACGGGACAGATCGCGGGGCTCGAGCAAACGCTCAATCGCAATCTGACGGCGCTGTCAACGGCCCGTAGTTTCGATGAGACGTTGGTGGCTTTGGCCGCCGCGGTGCAACTTCTCAGCGCTCGATTGGGGCAAGCCGCCGGCGATCAGCGAACGGTCAATCTCATGGCGTCAACGCCGCCCACGGCAGCCCCTCCCACAACAGCGGCGCCGACGGCCAATCAAGCGGCCACGGCCGCCGCGAGCAAAGCCCGCCGAACGGATAAAGCGGCATGAGACGTGCCAGCGCCGCCGCACAATCCGGGTGTTTCGCTGTTTCCCTTTCTCGCAGTTTTAATCTGCACGATGGGCGTGATGATGCTGTTGCTGGTGATCATCAATCGGCCAGGCGCTGCCGCGATCGACGATTCCGAACCGCCTCCCGGCGCCGTATTCGAAGAAGGGGGCAAAGGCTCGGCCGCGACGATTGCCAGCGGCAAAGGCGGCGCGGCATCGGCAGCGAGCGACGAACTTCAATCCGCGCGCGAAATGCTCAATTGGCGCCTTTCGCAGTTGCAAATATCGCGGGAAAAAACTCTCGGCGATTTGCACAATGAGCGGATGCGGTTGACCACCGTCGAAGACGGGATGCGAAAGCTCCGCGATCAATTGCAGCAAGTCGTGAAAGCCGCCGGCGACATCGAACAAGCCGATAAATCGAAAGATCACGACAAGCAGGCCGTCGCGACGTTTGTCGATCGGCTCAAATCCGATTTGAATGCAACCCATCAGCGGCTCGGCAAGGCCATCGACGAAGCCCGCAATCAACCGCCGGCTTATGCGATCGTTCCCTACGACGGCCCGAACGGCACACGGCGGCAACCGATCTACATCGAATGCCGTAGCGACGCGATCGTTCTCCAGCCCGAAGGAATCGAGCTCACCGAGCATGATTTCCAAGGCCCCAAAGGCCCCGGCAATCCGCTGGCGTCGGCGATTCGCGCGGCGCGCGACTATCTGGCCGGCGGCACCGCCCCCGCGCCGGGCGGCGAGCCGTATCCGCTGTTGATCGTGCGGTCCGACGGCATCGAAGCGTTTTATCTGGCGAAATCGGCGCTCTCGTCGTGGGCATCCGAATATGGCTATGAATTGATCGAGGCCGACCGCAAGCTCGCGTTCCAGCCGCCGAATCCGCAATTGGCACAAGTCGAACAGGCGGCATTGGCCGACGCCCGCGCGATACGCTTGGTTTGCAACGACCGACACGGCCAAGGAAGAAGAGCGGCCTCACGCGCGGCCGGTGTATCGCGCCTCGCGCAACGGGGGCGGAATCGTTCGCGAAGGAGAGGCATCGCTCGCCGACGTCGATGGTGGATCAAGCGGCGGATCAACCGGCGGCGCGTCTGGCGACACCGGCACAGGTAGCTCCGGATTCGGTAATCCAGGCGGCGGATTCGGCGCCGCGGGAACCGGCAGTCGCTACGCCGGGGGCGGCACAGGCAACGGCCCGCCGGGAACCGGAAACGGCGGATCGGCAACCGCCGGCGGGACGGGAACCGCCGCGAACAGCTTGGCAATGGCCGGCGCACCTGGCAGCGGAACGCCGCATGTTCCCGGCAGCGGCTACATCGGCTTACCGGGCAGCGGCGCGGCAAGTGGATCGGGAAATGGCACCGGATACGGTCCGAGCGGAGTGCCAGGCGGTTTGGCTGGCGGAAGTGGAACCGGCGCCGGCAATGGCTTGGTCAGCGGTTCCGGCAATGGTCCCAGCGGGCCTGCATTCGTGCCAGGCAATGGTTACATCGGTTTGCCCGGCAGCGGCGCGCCGAGCGGTTCCAGTAATAGCTCGGGCTACGGAAATGGCGGCGGCCCCGGCGGAATTCCTGGCGGCATGGCTGGCGCCGGCACCGGAACCGGAGGACCGGGAAGCGGTTACCTCGGCTTATCGGGCAGCGGTGGACCGAGCGGTTCCGGATATGGAACCGGCGTCGCCGGCGGCGGACCAAATAGTGGAACGGGCGTCGGAATCGGCACCGGGTCTGGCGTTGGGGCGACCAGAGTCGCCGGAATGCCGACTGGTTACGGCAACGGAGCTCCCGGCACTGGAATCAGCGGAACTGGCGCCGGAACAGGTTCCGGAATCCCGGGCAGCGCGGTCGGCGGAAACGGTGCCGTGGGCTATGGCAGCGGCGTTGCAACCAGCGGCGCGGCAAACGGCGGCAGCGGAGTGGCCGGCGGCAATTCGGTCGCGGGCCAGTATCCCAGCGGCACGCAAAACACGGGTTACGGAAGCACCGGCTACAATCAAGTTGCCGGAACCGGCGGCACGAGCGGCAGCAATTCGCCGAACGGTCTCAACGGAAGCAGCGGTGTGCCCAGCGGAAACGCACCTTCCGGGCAAAGCGGTTCGGCGGGTTCAACCGGCGCCGCGTCCGGCGATCCGAGTTCCACGCCGCCGACCGGTTCGACCGCCAGCAATCTCACGCTGGGCCAAGGCGGCAGCGCAAGCGGCTCGCCAGGATCGCCCGATGGATCAAGCGGCGATGGGAGCCCGCCAAGCGGCCTGCCGATGCTTTCGCCGATCATCAATCCACAGCCCCAACACACGATCTCCGACTTATACAACACGAATGCCACGCCCTATCCGCTCCAATCCGGCCCGACGGAGCCGCATCCGGGCGAATATGTTCCCAGCCAACCGGCGCCGTCCTATTCCGACAAACCGAAGCCGCCGGACAACAACGCCCCGAAATCGCACGACAGTCTTGCCGAAAAGCGCGGTCGCAATTGGTCGCTCCCGTCGAACGCCAAACTTTCGACGCCCGTTTCAAGAACGATCCACATCGAATGCCGCGGCGATGGTTTGACGCTGAAGCCCGATTTCGGCAATCCGCATCCGAAAGTCATCCCCTTCGGCCCGCGAACGGCCGATTCGGTGGACAAGCTCGTGGCGGCCGTGTGGGATTACACGAAGGGCTGGGGCATCGCCGGCCGGCAAATGTATTGGCGGCCACGCCTGGAATTGGATCTGGGCGAAAGCGGCGAAGGCCGCTACGCCGAGCTGCAAGCCCTGCTGGCCGACAGCGGCCTCGAACTCGCCCGCAAACAATCAACTACTGCCCCCGCAACCCAATACCGATAGCCCGATGCGTCGCCAACCTCCCGAACCGATCGAAGCCGGCGGACAAGATTCGTTTGTCGACGTGGTGACCAACCTCGTCGGCATCCTGATCGTGCTGGTGTTGATCGTCGGCGTGCGCGTGAAACCGGCTTGGCGAGCAAGCCAAACGGCAGCGGCGGCCGCGGAACCAACAACAACCGATACCGCCAAAGCAGCCGACGATGCCAAAGCCGCCGCCGCGAAAGACTTGTCGAACCTGAAAGCGACGGCCGACGGTGTCGAACGCGATGTCCGCCAGGTGGCGAAACAAATCGCCGACGTCGATAAAGAACTTTCGAGTCGGGCCGTCGAGCGAGAAAAAGTGGCCACATTGATCGCCGCCGCCGAGCATCAAATCGACGACCACCGCTCGAAATTGGACGGCGCCGCTCGCGAGGAATTCGATCTGAAGCGGCAAGCCGCCGGCTTGGAAAGCGAACTGCAAGCCAGTCAAAACGAGTTGCAACGGGCCAAAAACACCCCGCCGCCCGTCGCCGAACTGAAGCACTACATGACGCCGATCAGCCGCACGGTGTTCGGAAAGGAAACCCATTTTCGCCTCTGCGACCATCGAATCGCCTATCTGCCGATGGACGAATTGATCGAACGGGCAAAAACCGAAATTCACGGCGATAGCAGCTCCGCCAGCGAATTGACCGACCACGTTCACATCGTCGGCCCCTTTGGCGGCTTCACCATGGAATTCACGATGACGATGGAGCCGGGCCCGGATCGCGGCCAATACGCCATCTCGCTGAAAGAATCGCGATTTCTGCCTGCCCCTGGCCAGATCGGCGAGACGACCGACGATGCCTTGCGGCCCGATTCGGAATTCAACCGCCGGCTGAACACGCTCGATCGGCAGCAAACGACCGTGACCATCTGGGTTTATCCCGAGAGTTTTCCCGATTATCGTCGGATCAACGACGCGCTCTATCGCCTCGGTTTCGGGATCGCGGCCCGGCCGATGCCCGTCGGGATGCCGATCGGCATGTCGAGCCGCGGCACCCGCTCCGCGGCCCAGTGAGGCGGCAGACGCGCGAAACGGCAAGCGAACTCCGCTATCAAACGACGTATCGAAGCTCGCTTGCGATTTCGCGCGTCCGCCCCCTCCGCAAAAAAATCTTTCCGCTGGTACGTGCAACTCCATTTCGCTTGGGTTAGAATTGATGGTTCGCGGGGCCAGCCCACCGAATCTATCGCCCACCCAGCCAGGAGATCCGTTCCATGCAGCGCAAGAAAGTATCGCGTCGTGAATTTGTCCAGACAACGGCCGCGGCCGGTGTCGGTTTTTGGGTCGCCGGAAGCGCCCTTGCCGAATCCAAATCAGCCAACGAGCGAGTGCAATTCGGTTGCATCGGCGTCGGCGGAAAGGGCGATAGCGACAGCAGCGACGCCCATCGCCTCGGCGACATTGTCGCCATCACCGACGTCGACGACAACACGCTCAACAAGAAAGCCGCCGGCATCAAGGGAGTCAAGAAATTCAACGACTTCCGCAAGATGCTCGACGAAATGGGCAAGAGCATCGACGCCGTGACCGTCAGCATTCCCGACCACAATCATGCCGCCGCGTCGCTTCTGTTCATGCGGGCCGGCAAGCATTGCTTCTGTCAGAAGCCGATGACCCATTACATCTACGAAGCCGATCTCGTCGGCAAAGTGGCTGCGGAGAAGAAGCTGGCCACGCAGATGGGCAATCAAGGCACGGCCAGCGACGCCTTGCGCGACACGGCCGCCAAGATTCGCGCCGGAGCGTGCGGCACGGTCAAGGAAGTCCATGTCTGGACCAATCGCCCGATCTGGGCCCAAGGCAACGGTCGTCCGGCCCCGAAGGAACCGCCGAAGAATCTCCATTGGGACGAATGGATCGGCCCCGCGAAGATGCGTCCCTACGGCGACGGTTATCATCCGTTCTCGTGGCGCGGTTTCTGGGATTTCGGCACCGGCGCCCTCGGCGACATGGCCTGCCACACCGTGAACATGCCATTCATGGCGCTCGACTTGTTCGATCCGATCTCGGTCGAAGCCGAAACGTCGGGCAACAACAAGGAAATGTATCCGAACTGGTCGGTGATCAAGTTCGAGTTCCCGGCTTATGAAGGCCGGCCGCCGCTGAGCCTCACTTGGTACGACGGCAAGAAGCGTCCGGGCAAGGAGTATTTCTCGGAAGACAAGGACATCGCCTCGGGGAAGAAGAAAATCTCCGACAGCGGTTGCCTCGTCATCGGCGACAAAGGGAAGTACTACTGCCCTGGCGATTACTGCGAAAACGGTCATCAACTCCTCGGCAATGCCACCGATCCGAAAGTCGATTTCCCCCATTCGCCCGGTCACTTCGAGGAATGGGTGCGTGCGATCAAGACTGGCGAGCAGGCCATGTCGAACTTCCCCCATTACGCCAGCCGCCTGACCAAGACGATTCTGCTTGGCAACCTGGCCGTGTGGGCCGGCACGAAGGTGGAATGGGATTCGAAGGCTTTGAAAGCCACGAATCTGCCCGACTTGGATGCGATGATCCGTCCGACGTATCGCTCGGGTTATACGCTGAACACGTAGAAAACACGGCCGTGGCGTGCCCCGTAGCTGAGTTTGCCAAAACTCAGTTGCGAGCGCGGGGTGGCGGAATTTTCACAAATTCCGCTACTGCTACACGGTCGAATTTGATTCAGACGGCGAGCGCCGGCCGGCAACTTGGCCGGCGCTCGCTCCGTTTAACAACATCCTGCCAGGGGAGTTTCACTGCCATGAAGTGCCTGCTCATCGGTTTGGCCGCGCTGGGAATTGCCATCGGATGCGACTCCGAGCTTCGCGCGGCCGATCGGGCCGCGGATGTCGCCGCGATCAAGAAACTCGGCGCCAAGATCGAACGCGGACCCGATGGTGACGCCATCGCAATTGATTTGAGCAAGATCCCCGTCACCGACGCCGATCTTGCCCATTTGCAGGGCCTGCCGCATTTGCATCGCCTGGTGTTGGCCGACACGGGAGTCGGCGACGCGGTGTTCGAGCAACTCGCTCCCCTCACCGCGCTCGACGATCTGAGCCTGGAAAACACGGCCATCACCGACGCCGGCATGGCGCAGCTCAAGCTGATTCCGAGCCTGCGAATCCTCAGCCTGCGCCGTTGCGCCGCGCTGACCGACGCCGGTCTGGTGCATCTGGCCGAATTGCCGCACCTCGAACAATTGCTGCTGCTCTACACCGCCATCTCCAGCGACGGCGTCAAGCATCTGAAATCGCTCACGAATCTCAAACTCCTCGACTTGCGCGGCTGCACGCGCATCGGCGACGACGGAGTCGAGGCCCTCAAGGACCTGACGAAGATGGAGCGCCTCAAGCTGCGCAATCCTTCGGTCACGGACGAAGGCATCGCGGCGTTCGCGAACATGACCAAAATGAAGAGCCTGGCTTTGGAAGACACGCAATGCAGCGATGCCTCGATGAAAATCATCAAGAATATGAAAGCCCTCGAAGACCTCGATCTGATGCGGACCATCGTCACCGACGAAGGGCTCGCCGATCTCGAAGGCCTCGTTCACATGAAGCATCTCGAGCTGCGCAACATCGCCCTGACCGGCCCTGGCCTGGTCCATCTGAAGAAGATGACCGGCCTGAAGATTCTCGATATGTCGGAAACGCCGCTGGAAGACGTCGGGATGGAATTCATCCAACGCCTCTCGTCGCTCGAATCGCTGAATCTCTGGAACACCCGCGTGACCGACGTTGGCCTGGCCTATTGCAAAGACCTGAAGAATCTCACAAAACTTGACCTCGAAGCCACCGGCATCACCGACAAAGGCATCAAGTCGCTGCTCGGGCTGAAGAAACTGGCATCGTTGAGCCTCAAGCAAACGGCCGTCACCGACGCCGCGGTCGACGATCTCATGACGTTGACCTCGCTGACGGATTTGGACCTCAGCTTCACCAAAATCAGCGACGCCAAAATCGCGGAACTGCAAAAAGCGCTGCCGAAAGTCAAGTTCGCCGGCCGAGAAGGCGGCAGCGCCCCTGCCGGCGACACCGCGCCGTAGCGCGCTAGCCCGGATCATTCCTACCAGCCTGAAGCGCAAGCGAAGAAAGCGCCGCGCGGCGTCCACTTGCGCTATTCCTTCGCTCGCGCGTCAGGCTGTTGTGCGATGCGGCCGCAGCATCGTCTATCAGCTCGATTTTGTCTTCTCGGCGTTCTCTGTGACTCGGTGGTTAGAAGTTGATCGGCACCCGTCGCCCTTCGCGGTGGCTCGTGCGCACCGCTAGCACGATCGATAGGGCTCGATACGCATCTTCCAATCCCGATGGATTGCGGACCAGGCTTGTCACGGCACGATGGAACTGCGAGAGCAATTGCTCGCCGACGGGCCGTTCGCTGTCGAGCGATTCTTGATGCCGGCCCGCTCGGTCGAACCAGATCAGCGTCGATGGCAAATCGATGAACGCGATTCCATGCTCGCAGGCCACCTGCAACGCCGGCGGGGGGCGGAATGTCACCGCTTCCTCCCATTGCACCGGCATATACGTGCCGCAACTGATCTGCGCCGCGGCGCCGGCGCCGGCCGGGCGAGGCCCCGAAAAATCGAGGCTCATCATGTTGTAGTCTTCGGCATTGGCGTCGGGCGAAGCATTGTGCGCCAGGCCGAAGACCGACGTCGGATCGCGGCCGACGACATACCGACACCAATCGACGAGTTCGACCAGATCGCGAATCTCGGGCGCCTTGGTTTTCGACCAAACCCGCGGCGGCGGCCCTTCTTTCACCGGCACCCGGCGATGGCAGAACAGCAACCGAGGTTCGCCCAGCCGAGTGACGATCAATTCCTTGAGCCGCAACGTTGCCGCCGCTTGCCGCCGCGGGAATTCCGCCATGAAGGCGATTCCCGATTCTTGCACGCGGGTCTTCAGCGTCAGTGCTTCTTCGGGATCCAAGTTCGGCGTCACGGCGCAGTACAGCGCCTTGCCAGCATCGCAGGCCGCCAGAATCGGCAGCGACCCATACCAGGGCTCGGAGAGCATCAACAGGGCGTCAATGTCTTCGCGCGTCGATAACGCTCGGAATCCGTCAACGGCAGCGGCGCCGAACTCCTGAGCCGCTTGCTCCGCCCGGCGAGCCACCTGGTCGCAAATTGCCCGAACCTCGAAACGATCCGCCAACGACCGCAGCGCCGGCCGATGTCGGGTCTCCCAAGCCTCACCCAGTCCGATCAGGCCGACCCGAAGCTTCATTTCGCGTGCATCGATCCAAGGGCAAGAATAGAGGCGTTGGCGCAGCTCGCGGCTGCTGAGCCTCACTGCTACCACCGGCAGTATATCGGCTTTCCGCCCCCGCGCCCAACGGAACCGGCGGCGATGCCAAACTTTTCTTTCGAGCCGATTCAATCCCGGCAAACCGCCACCGATTCGCCGGGCCGCGAAAAAATCATCCACACTTGTTTATGCGATCGCGCCTGCGAGTACGGTATTCACCGCTCCAAACCGTCCGTCGCGCTCGCCGCTATTCCCAAATCTGCGGTCGCCCGCACGGTGTTCAGCGTCTCCCCATCGGTGCCGTCAAGGATTATCCTGTAGGAAAATTCTACCCATCCCCCCCTTGCCCCCATAATTTGCCTGGGTAGACTCACCGTTTCTTTGGTCGCGTGAGCATTTGGTAATTTGGAGAATTCGCACGGAACGGAATCCACTCGCACAGGATGGCGGGCTTGCTGCCAAGCTCTTCTGCGCAGTTCCCAGACCGGGTTCCTCGACTGCCACTCATGCGCCGGCGTTTATTGGATACCGCGGAACGAAGACGTCCGCGGCAGGAATTTTGATGGAACATTTATCTCAATGGAGGTTTTACGATGTCAACCCTTGCTCTTGCCTTGCTGTTAAACATTTCGGCACTGACGACCGGCGACCAGACGTACACGCAGGCTTATAACACGGCAATCAGCGATTCCAGCCGGCCACTGGTCGTGTTGGTCGGAGCCGATTGGTGCCCCGCTTGCCAGTCGATGAAGACCAGCGTTCTCCCTCAGGTTCAACAATCGGGCGGCTTGAATAACGTCGCCTTCGCCATGGTCAATGTCGATCGTGAAAGCACGATCGCTCAAGGCTTGATGCAAGGAAACTCGATCCCGCAGTTGGTGATGTTCGTAAAGACCGACAAGGGCTGGTCTCGCCAGCAACTGACCGGGAATCAGAGCGTTTCGGCCGTTCAGGGGTTTGTCGCCCAAGGCGTCAGCTCCGCTCGAACGCCAATCGCCACAACGGTTTCCGACAAGCACTAGGCTAACCGCTTAGAGCCCGTTTGACCGTCTGTTGCCACCGGCGGACGGTCAGACGGGTCTTGATCGACCGCATCGCCGGATGATCGGCCTGTTCGGCCGAGAACCATTCTCGCGTCAGCCGATAGCCTTCCTGCACTTCCTTCGGATGTGCATGGGTGATGCTCGTGCGCCCGGCGCAAAAGTGAGTGAGAAACTTGGGGATATAGGCAATTCGGCTCGATGCGGCTGCGGCTTCCAGCAGCATCAGCAAGTCAGGCCCGGCGCCGAATTGCTCGGCGATCTGGTTCAGTCGAGGATTGTTGCCGATCGGCAGCCGAAATCGAGCGGCATCGCGCCGAACCAGCGCGCAGGCCGGCGACACAGGCATCTGGGTTCCCGTGAGCGACCGTCGCAGATACTCGGCAGTGCTGAACGATTGCTGTTGCGCGAAATAGTGGACCGGCAAGTCGCGATCCGCCAAATGGACGATCGCCGCGCTAAAGGCTAGCACTACTTCCGGCTGATCCTGCATCGGCCGCAACAGTTCTTCGACGAACGTCGGTTCGATCCAATCATCCGACCAGAGGATTTTGATGTAGTCGCCCGTGCAATGGCTCAGGCCCGCGATCCAATTTCGCGTTGGCCCGAGGTTCGTCTCGTTTCGAAATGCCAGCACGCGGTCATCTTCAGACGCCAACTGTTGCACGACGGTCCAAGTGTCGTCGGTGCTGGCATTGTCGCTGACGACTACTTCTAGATTCTGGTGCGTCTGCACAAGCGCGCTCCGCACCGCCCGAACGATCTGCTCCGGGCGATTGTAGACCGGAATGAGAATGCTGACTTTGGGCGGCATGGTCTACGCAGCTGTGTGCTGGCGATGCTCCTTGATTTCCCGAATCCACGACAGCATCTCCGCGAGGCCCTGATGAAAGTCGGTCCGCGGGCGCCAGCCGAAGTCGCGTTCCGCTCGGCGGCAATCGGCGACGAACACTTTTTGATCGGCTGCCCGCCACGGCTTTGATTGCACCGTCAATTCGGCTCCGACTAGTTCTCCCAAATGCGACAGCAGTTCGACGAGCGACAGGCTGTTGGCCATGCCGCCGCCGATGTTGTAGATTCGCCCCGCGATGTCGTCGATCCGCCGCGAGGCTTGCAAATAGACTTGCACCAGATCGCTGGCATGAAGCACGTCGCGCACCTGCTTGCCGTTGCCGCAAATCGGAATCGGCCGTTTGCCGCCGGCTGCCGCCATCGCTTCGCTGCAAAACCAGCCGATCCATCCCTGATCGACCGACGCAAACTGCCGGCCGCCGTACATCGAAGAATGCCGGAACACGACCGTCTTCAATCCGAACATGCGATGATAGTCGCGGCAATATTGATCGGCACTGAGCTTCGAGCAGCCGTACGGCGAGCTCCCATCCAGCGGCAGCGATTCGTCTAGCCCATCGGGATGATCGACCAGACGATACCGCGTCGGCGATTCGTCGTACCGCAAGTTTTCCAAGCTGCCGTAGACCTTGTTCGTCGAGGAATAGAGCAGTGCCGTGTCGGTCGAATGGAGCCGAATCGCCTCCAGCATGTTGAACGTTCCCAGCGCATTGGTCTCGAAATCGAGCCGCGGATTGGCCAGACTCGTCGTCATAGCGACCTGCCCGGCCAGATGGGCGACGGAGCGAGGCCGAAGTTTTTTCAGAGTGGCAGCCATCGCATCGGCATCGCGCACGTCGGCTTCGATCATCCGCCAATCCGACCCATGCCGCGCGCGAAGCCATTGCGAATTGTCGCGGGCGCCGCGGCCGCTCATGTTGTCGAGCACGGCCACATCCTCGCCCTGCTCGAGCAAGGCATCGGCCAGATTCGTTCCGACAAACCCGCAACCGCCGGTGATCAACCAACTCATGCCACGGCCTTTCCTGCTTTTTCTTGAATAAACTCGGCCACGGCATCGCCCATATAATCGATCATCGCTTCGGTCAATCCCGGAAACACGCCGATCCAAAACGAGCGGCGCATGATCGTGTCGGCGTTCGCCAAATCGCCGACCACGCGCATCGGCACATGCCGATACGCCGGCTGCCGCACCAGATTGCCGCCGAAAAGCTGCCGGGTGCCGATTCGCCGCGATTCGAGATGCCGCACCAAATCGAGCCGCGAAAATGGAGCATCGTCGCGCACCGTGATCGGAAACCCAAACCAACTCGGATCGCTCTTGGCCGTCGCTTGCGGCAAAATCAAAAACTCTTCCCACTGCCGCAATCGCTCATACAGCATTTGCCAATTCCGCTTTCGATCGGCGATGAATCCCGGCAGCTTGACGAGTTGCGCAACGCCGACGGCCGCCTGCATGTCGGTCGCCTTGAGGTTGTAGCCGACGTGTGAGTAGATGTATTTGTGGTCGTAGCCTTCCGGCAATTCGCCGAGTTGCCAATCGAAGCGCTTGCCGCAAGTGTTGTCTTTGCCGGGGGCGCACCAGCAAGCCCGGCCCCAATCGCGGAACGATTCGACCAAGACTTTGAGTCGATTGTCTTGCGTCGCGACGCAGCCGCCTTCGCCCATCGTCAGATGATGAGCGGGATAAAAACTGAACGTGGCCAGATCGCCAAACGTGCCGGTGTTTCGGCCGTCAAATGTGGAACCGAGCGCGTCGCAATTATCTTCGATGAGCCACAGCCCGTGTCGCTTCGCAATCGCGCCGATCCCTTCCAGATCGAACGGATTGCCGAGCGTGTGGGCCAGCATGATCGCGCGCGTGCGCGAGCCGATCGCTGCTTCAATGCGCTCGGCCGTCGTGTTGTACGTGCCCAATTCAACGTCGACGAACACCGGCCGCAGACCATGCTGGATCGCCGGATTGACGGTCGTGGGAAAACCGGCCGCCGCGGTAATCACTTCATCGCCCGGCTGCAATCGGCGTTCGCCCAAAGTCTCCGAGGTGAGCACCGCGATCGCCAGCAAATTGGCCGACGAACCGGAATTGCACAACAGGGCATGTCGCACGCCGACCCAGCGAGCAAACTGCCGCTCGAATTGATCGGCGAACCGACCGGAAGTGAGCCAGAAATCGAGCGACGAATCGACCAACCGCACCATTTCGTCGGCATCGAAGACGCGCCCCGCAACGGGCACGGCCGTCTGTCCCGGCTTGAATTCCTGGGGCGCGAATCGGGAATCGTGATATTGCCCGACCAAATCGAGAATCTGGCGGCGAAGTTCTTCCGCGCAATCGCCCGATGCGGCCTGACTAGCGATTGGCAACGCGCACGTGCCACATGGCGCCAGATGCGGTCCGCCACAAGATTCGGTTGCCGCATTAATCTGTTGGATTGTCATGGAAAGCTCACGATGTTTGCGACATTTTAAGCGCAGCGTTTTTGCTCCGGCATCGCCGTTCCGCGGCAGCCGATTTGCTCGGCGTACCAGGCGATCGTTTCCGTCATGCCAACGGGCAGCGTCCAGCGCGGTTCCCAGCCGAGTTTCAATCGCGTGGTTTCCGCATCCGCGATCAGCGCCGGCTCGCCGAGTCGGTCGGGAATCGCGCCGAAGCGCACCGGCGCGGAACTGCGCGTCAGTTTCGAAATCCAATCGACGGCCGTGCGGATGCTGATGGGCTGGCCGGTTCCCAAATCGAATGTTTGGCCTTCCACGCCGGGAGCAATCGCCGCTTTCAACATCCCGCGCACCACGTCGGTCACGTAGATGAAATCGCACAGCCGCTTGCCGCTCGTCAATTGGGGCGATTCGCCGCGCAGCGATTTCAGAATCGCGTACGGAACGAGTTTAGTTTCTTCCTGCCGCGGGCCATAAGTGAGGAATGGACGGACCGTCACCACCGGCAAGTGATACAGCCGGTGGAACAGGCGCGTGTAAATCGACGCGGCCGTCTTGGCGGCCGCGTAGGGAGATGCGACCGTCGCACGACGAACATCGTCGGCCGCTTCCTCGGGCGTGCCGACCGCGACAATGCGTCGGCAATTTCCCTGCACGACCGCCAGCAGCAGATTCATCGTCCCAAGCAAGTTGTGCTCGCACATCGTGCGCACCAGGTCTAATTCCTGCCGCGCCGTGACTTGAGCCGCGAGATGAAACACATAATCCGGCGCAATCCGCGAACAGGCGTCTTCGACGCCGGCAGCATCGCGCAAATCGACGCTCCAAGGAATCACGCCCGGCGGGCTTTCTTCCGCCGATCGAGCCAAACCGTGAGCCCGCGATCCCAACGACACGAGCGCTCGGCACAGCGCCTGGCCGGCAAAGCCCGTGGCGCCGGTGACGAGCACCGTGCGACCGGCAAACGCATCGCCGAATTCCGTTTGCCAGGATGCGTCCATGTGGGGCGTTTGGATTGTACGGCTAAAAGTGGTGAACGATTTTGGCGTCGCCTGGCACAACTGCTTTACCTTAGCCCAGGCGTTGACGCCTGGGGTCAGAGCCACCAACCAACGCTTTCTTCGTCAGCCCCGTTCACGGGGCTTCCCATCGGCTTTAGCCATTCGGGGCAGCGATGACGCTAAAGCCGCCGTTGCGGGGAAGCCCGCTGAAGCGGGCTGAAAAACTGCGATTTGCGTTGCCGTTCCCCCAGGCGTAAACGCCTGGGCTACGGAAAACCTCGTCAGTGATCGCATCGAATCCTGAGTGGAATACAATGTAGATTCAAATCTGTCTAACGCTCGTCGCCCGAGTTCCATCAGCTGCACAAACCACGCTACCACGGTCGATTTCAAATCGGGCTAGGCCGCAAAATATCGCGGTGCGGCGGGGCACGGCGGCGGCGGCGGAAAAACTCGCTGCTCGTCTTGCGATAGTAGCGCGAAAAATACCTCGCCGTTCGCACCCAGCGCGACCAGCCCAGCGGCTCATCCTGCAAACCGACGGCCGCGCGCATTTCGGCCATGTCGCGAAGGCCGACGCTATGGCCCTCCTCGATCACGGTCCGCCAGTATTCGACGAGCATCGATTTCTTCCATTCGCGCACCGTCTCCTCGCCGAACGACGCCGCCGCGAACCGGGCCGTATTGGCGATGAATCGCACGTTTTCCTTGTGCATCGCCAGCGACACCGTCAACACGATGTTCTGGCCGTGAAAATGGTAATAGACCGCCGGATAACGGTAATACGCCACGTCGGTGAGCGTCATCATCTTCAGCCATAGTTCGACGTCGGCATAAAGCACTTTCGGATCGTTCCACGGTTCGCAGCGCCGCGCCAGTTCCAAATCGAACAGATTGCTTATCACGGGCACATGATACGGCCCGCGCCAAAAGCCGAGGAAAAACTCGCGACCGGGCGTGACGGGCCCGATCGCCAGATGCGTGGCCTCGCGCCGCGGCCGGCCGATCACGCAATCGGTGATCAACAATCCGAGTCGCTGCGATTCGAGAATCCCCACTCCGGCTTCGAGATAGCGATAGTCGAGAAAGAAGTCGTCGTCGGAGAGGATCACGGCGTATTTGCCGCGCACGGCCGCCAGCACGTGCCGAATGTTGTGCATTGCCGGCGTGTTCAACGGCGGCGAGGGAATCCGCCGGAAGCGCGAATCGCGATTCGCAAATTCCTCGGCGACGGCGGATGTATCGTCGGTCGAATGATTGTCGGAAATCAATAGTTCGATGTTCTTGTAGGTTTGCGCAAGCACCGAACCCAAAGCGCGGCGCAACAGGGCGCTACGGTTGAATGTCGGCACGAGAATGCTAACCAATGGGTCCATTAAGCCGCCAATCGTTGCGCCGATCGATTCAGGGGAGAGCGATGCGACGGTCGAACACCGGCCG
Organism: Pirellulales bacterium; assembly: GCA_963738955.1. Lineage (GTDB taxonomy): Bacteria > Planctomycetota > Planctomycetia > Pirellulales > DATAWG01 > DATAWG01. The sequence continues at coordinate 542,166 of CAVTYW010000017.1, forward strand.
CCTGCTCGTAGTGATCGATCTGCTCGAGCGTCAATTGCCGGAGGTCAACGGCCTCGGAAACGGAAGTCGCTCGACGATACCAGTCGGCCGTCAGCGCCACGGTCTGGTCCAATCCCAGAGCCCTGCGCCAGCCGAGCAACGTCAGCGCCTTGCTGCAATCCAATCGCAACAAGCCGGCTTCGTGCGGTCCCGCCGCTTCCGATTCCGCGTGCCAACTTCCCTCGCCCCACTGTGCGAAGAAGCGATCGAGAAGTTCTCGCACCGGCACAGTGTCTTCATCCGCCGGACCAAAATTCCATGCGCTCGACCAACGCTCGGGTTCGGCGTGAAGCCGTTCGGCCAGCGTCAGATAGCCGCAAAGCGGTTCCAGCACATGCTGCCAAGGCCGCACCGCTTGCGGACGGCGCACGACAAGCGGCTTGCCGGCGAGAACGGCCCGCACCGCGTCGGGCACGATCCGATCGGGCGCCCAATCGCCGCCGCCGAGAACATTGCCGGCCCGCGCCGTGGCGACGCCGACTTGCCGGCCGCTCGCCGACAAGAACGATCTTCGCCATGCCGCCGTCGCCAATTCCGCGCAAGCCTTGCTCGCGCTATAGGGATCGTGGCCGCCGAGCGGCTCCGTCTCGCGATAGCCCCAATGCCATTCCTGATTCTCGTAGCACTTGTCGCTGGTGACGACCACAATCGCCCGCACCGATTCAACCGGCCGCACCGCTTCCAGCAGATGGACCGTCCCCAAGACATTGGTGGCAAATGTCTCCACCGGCTGAACGTACGACGCACGCACAAGCGGCTGGGCCGCCAAATGAAAAACCACTTCCGGCCGCGCCGCCGAAAGAGCGGCTTGCAACGCCGGCAAATCGCGCACATCGCCGCGCAAATCGCTCATCAGTTCGGCGACGCGCGCCGATTGAAACAAGCTCGCGTTCGTCGGCGGATCGAGCGCATAGCCAGCCACGCTCGCTCCCAGCCGCTGCAGCCAAAGCGAGAGCCAGCTCCCCTTGAAACCGGTATGCCCGGTAAGGAAGACTTTGCGTCCCGGCCAAAAAGCAGCATTCATGAATCCCCCAGTCAAAATGACGAAGCGCCTTCGCCCTCCACCCTCGCCCTTCCTCACGCCGCCGCGCGCCACGGCGCCGTTCCTTCGCTCCACATCCGCTCCAACAACCGCACGTCGCGCAGCGTGTCCATGCACTGCCAAAAACCTTGATGACGATAGGCCACCAACTGTCCGTCGCGCGCGAGTTGCTCGAGCGGCTCTCGCTCGAACACGATGTTGTCGCCGCCGATGTAGTCCATCACGCCCGGCTCCAGCACGAAGAAACCGCCGTTGATCCAGCCTTCGCCGATCTGCGGTTTCTCGTCGAATCGCGTGACCAGATCGCCGAAAAACGTCAGCCCGCCGAATCGGGCCGGCGGACGAACCGCGGTCACGGTCGCCAATTTGCCGTGGCTGCGGTGGAAGGCGAGCAATTGACGCAAATCGACGTCGGCCAGGCCGTCGCCATAGGTGAGCATGAACGTCTCGTCGCCGAGCCAAGGCCGCAATCGCTTGACGCGGCCGCCGGTGTCGGTCTCGGGGCCGGTGTCGATCAAATGAAGCAGCCAATCGTCGTGGGCTTCGTCGTGCGGTTCGACGATTCCTCGCGCCAGATCGATCGTCAGGCTGCTGCGCAGCCGATGGTAGTTGAGAAAGTAGCTTTTGATGACATCGCCCTTGTAGCCCAGCGCGACGGCAAATTCCTTGTGCCCGAATCGGGCATAGAGATTCATGATGTGCCACAGCACGGGATGGCCGCCGATTTCGACCATCGGCTTCGGCTTCAGCCCGGTCTCTTCCTGCAGCCGCGTGCCCAAGCCACCCGCAAGAATCGCCACCTTCATGAGAAGTCCTTTGCAACCAATGCCATCAACCGACTCGGGCGCTCGGTTCATCGGCCCGAGTCGTCGGGTCCGTCCGATGCGGAACAATAGTCGGAACCGGGGGTTAGCGACAAGGTCAGAGTTGTTGTTCCCCCCTCTTGCCAAGACGTGCTTCGTGTTGACGCGGCCATCGATTTTCCCTATCTTTCCCGCCCTCGAAAGCGTTGATTAAACGTCGCACCAATCTTGGTCGCGGCATGAAAAACTGTAGGGAACGGCCTCCGTGCCGTTCCGGGAGCAGGCGTTCGTCCGGAACGGCACGGAGGCCGTTCCCTACAGCCGTGGCGTGCGGAGTAATTCAAATCTGGGTTTAAGGTTTTCCGGATCGACGAATCCACGGACGAATGATCGTGCTAGCAAGAGAGCCACGGATACCCATGCCGCGAATCTGCATCGTCGGCGGCTGCGGTCGCATGGGCTTGCCGCTCGGAATCCGCTTGGCCGAAAGCGGAGCGCGGGTCGCATTGCTGGATCGCGACGAACAGCGAGTCCGCGCCGTTCAAGCCGGCCAGATGCCGCACTTCGAACCCGCCGCCGATCGAAGCCTGCGCACGCTCGTCGAACAGGGCAATTTGCGAGCATCCTCGGAATCGAAGCTGCCGCGCGATCAAGACGCTGTCATCGTCGCCATCGGCACGCCCATCGACGAACACTTCAATCCCGAGCCGAGCGTCGTGCTCGATTGTTGCCGAGCCTTGCTTGAGCAAATGAGCGACGGCCAGCTATTGATGCTGCGCAGCACGGTGTTGCCCGGCACGACGGATCGCGTCGCGGCCGAAGCGATCGCCCATGGCCGCCGCATCAATGTCGCCTATTGTCCCGACCGCACCACCGAAGGCAACGCATTCGACGAACTGCGCTCGCTGCCGCAAATCGTCGCCGGCACAAGCGCGGAATCCGCATCGCGGGCTGCGCGAATCTTTGAGTCGCTTCAAGTGCCGATCGTCGAACTCTCGCCCCTCGAAGCCGAATTGGGAAAACTCTTCACGAATTCGTATCGCTACATCACATTCGCCATCGCCAACCAGCTCTACGGCATCGCCCAGCGGCATGGGGCCGATTTCGAGCGAATCCGCGGTGCGATCACGCGCGACTATCCACGGATGCAAGGCTTTCCGCGAGCGGGGTTGGCGGCCGGCCCTTGCCTGATGAAAGACACCGTTCAATTGGCGTCGTTCGATTTCGTGCGCCTTTCCGCTTGGCCAGGCGGCCATGACCGTCAACGAAGGTTTTCCCGCGACGCTCGTCGCGTTGGCCAAGGCGCATTTCGATCTATCGACGATGACCTCCGGCATTCTCGGCATGGCGTTCAAAGGCAACACCGACGACGCGCGCGGCTCGCTATCGTATAAGCTCCGCAAAATGCTCCAATGGGAATGCCTCGCGGTGCTTTGCACGGATCCTTACATTGCCGATGCGGAATTCGTGCCGTTGGAGCGGATGTTGCAAGAGGCCGAAATTCTGTTCGTCGGCGCATGCCATGAAGAATATCGCGGCCTGACGTGCCGGCAACCGGTCGTCGATTGCTTTGGTTTCTTGAATCGACAAGCCGAAGCGAAACCTGAACTGCGACTCCGAGCGGCATAGTCGAAGAGTCCTTGATGCCATCGGTCAACATCCTCTCGAAAGACAACGGCTCCGGCGCGAGCCGCAGCACTCGCCTGCTCGAAGAAATCCTGCGTAGCGCCGGTTTCACGACTTGCCGGACGACCGTTTCCGAAAGAGACCTTCGTCGTGCGGCCGTGTCCGCCGGGCAAACCGCAGCGCCATTCATCAAGCGGCTGAAATGCCGCGCCCGCCGCTGGCTTGCGCGCCGCGAAATGCAGCGAACCCGTTTTGATATCAATCTGTTTTTGGAATCCGTTCTACCCGACTGGTTTCCCGCCGCGCGGTTCAATTGCCTGATTCCGAATCCGGAATGGTTCGAGCCTTGGTGGCGTCAATACCTTCCCCAGTTCGAGCTCGTGCTTTGCAAAACGCGCCATGCGGAAAAAATGTTCCGCGATTGTGGCACCCGAGTCGAGTACATCAGTTTCACGAGCTTCGATCGATTCCAGGCCGATCTTCGATGCGACGACCGATCCGCATTGCACGTGGCCGGCAGTAGCCTGCAAAAGGGAACTCGTCCGCTGCTCGAGCTTTGGCGGCGGCATCCGGAATGGCCGAATCTGACCGTCGTGCAACGGCGCGAATGGATTCCACCGATTCGCGGCGACAATATCGAATTCAAAATCGGCTTCCTCGGCGACGCCGAATTGCGTCGGCTGCAAAATCGCCACGGAATTCATCTCTGCCCTTCGGAGACCGAAGGCTTTGGGCACTACCTCGTCGAGGCGCTGAGTTGCCGCGCGATCACGATCACCACCGACGCTCCGCCGATGAACGAAATCATCCGCTTCGATCGTGGACTACTGGCGCGATACGCTTCCACCGGTCAACAACGAATCGCCACCAATTACTACGTCGATCCGCTCGCATTGGAAGTGCAAATCGAAACCGCGATCCATCTCGACCGCGCTAGTCGGATGGTCATGGAGCAATCCGCGCGCGATTGGTTCGAATCGAACCGCCGATTCTTCGGCTTCGCGCATCGTGCAATTGTTGAGCGATCTCATCGACGGCAATCGGCAAGTCGCCTGAGTTGAATTGCCGGCTGGCCGTTGGGCAGCGGTCGATGTCCCCTACAGCTTGAAATGAAACGTCTGGCTGAACGCTCGCCAGGCGCGGGTGCCGAGGCTGATCCAGTGGGCGGAGGAAATTTTGGCGCGGCCACGCAGGCCGACGACCAAGAGTTGGTCTGGATCGTCGATCGGAGCCAAGGCTTCGTAGGAAGTGTTTTCGGGCCGCTCGACGCCGCTTGCGTCGGTTTTGGTTTGCAAATCGCCGCCCGATTTGTGGCTCAATTCGCGCGGCGCGGCGGTCAGAGGAATCTGCGAAATCGAGGCGATCTTGCTATAGAACACGTCGCCCGGCAATTCATCGAGCTTGATGACGGCTTTGCCCCCTTTGGCGATCAGATCGACGTCCGCTTGATCGATCACCAGCGCGGCCTGCATTTCCCGTGGATTGCCGATCTGACAAAACGGCGAGCCTTGCTTGAGCGTGGCGCCAAGATTCTTGGCATCCATCGGCGAGCCCGACCAGGTGGGAAGTTTCGCCTGCTGATTGTCTTCTTCGGCCGGCGGGGCGGGAACCTCGGGCGTCGGAATGATCCAGCCATCGACGGGAGCGACCAGTTGCAAATGTGCCAAGTCGATCTGTTTCTTATTGAGTTGTTCGTCGATCGCGTCGAGCGAATCCTGCACGTGCGGCACCTCGGCGCCGGCTTGCGTGTCGCGGAAACGTTCCCGCATCAAGCTATCCAACTGCGATTGCAACTGATCGCGGCGGCCTTGCAACTCGGAAATGCTCACTTCCAAATCGTAATTCTCCAACTCCGCGAGCACCTTTCCCTTCTTCACATGATCGCCCGGCCGAACGTACACTGCCTTGAGCGTGCCGGGCACTTCGACGTACACGGTCTTTGCGTCGCGGGCCTCGACATTCAGCGAGCAGAAAACTCGATACGGCAGCGGCACGAACAACACGAACGCCACCACCGCCGCCACCACCGCCAGCGTGATCCGAAACGGTTTCTTTTCCACTTGTTCCATCCTGCCGGGGACGCGAAAGTATTTCCACAGCGACCACAGCGGCCGCACGACCAGACCCACGATGGCCACCACACCGATGATCTGCCCGATGATTTCCAGTCGGTACGGCTCGAACACCTTGTAGAGAAACCACAGGATCGAGAACGTGACAAACCAAGTATAGACCGACGACGCCACGCTATAAATCGCGAAGAACACCTGATTCCGCTGCGGCAGAAACGGATCTTCCGGCTCCTCGAGCCCCAGGCACCAGGCGCCGAGCTTGCGCGTGAGAATCGTCGATGCCTTTTGGCGCAGGTTCGGGATTTCGGTGAGGTCGGCGAGGATATAGTAGCCGTCGTAGCGCAATAGCGGATTGCCGTTGAAGATCAGCGTGCTCACCGAGCAGACGAACATCGTGTTCAGCGCGAGTTGATTGATCAGCCCCGGCTCGCTGAACCACCAGACGTACGTCGCGATCGACGCCAGCACGAGCTCGACATACATACCGCCGGCGCCGATGGCCGCGCGCTGCCATTTGCTCGGCAGCATCCACGAGTCGGAAACGTTGCAATACAAGCAAGGTGTCAACACGAGCAGCATGAAGCCGAGCTCGTGGCATTCGCCGTCGAAATGCTTGCAACTTAGCCCGTGGCCGAATTCGTGCATCACCTTGGTGACGCATAGCACCAAGCCGAGCAAGAGCCAGTTGCCTTGAAAGAACTGATGAAAGCCGGGCAGTTTCGAATAGAACTTGTCGAACTGCACCAGCACGAGCGTCGCGGCAGAAAATATCAGCAGCGAGCAGAGGATCACGCACGTGCGCGTGAAGAACCAGCGCAGTTTTGGATAGAGCCAGTTCAGCACGCGATCCGGATCGACGCCTTTGAAGCGAATCGCGAGCACATTCGATGCCGAGGCCCAAAACTCTTCCCACCAGCGCTCCGTGCCCCGCTTGAGCAGTTGCCGGCCCTGACCCGGCGTGTCGGCGATCACCAACCCGCTGCGGTGCAACATGCCGACGAATTGCCCGAGCTCTTCGAGGCTGATTTGCTCCGGGGCGAATTGCTCTTCGAATTGCCGCTTGAGATCGTCGAGGCTCGTCCGGCCGTCGAGCATTTGCAAGAGCGCGAATTCTTCTTCCTGAAAGCGGAAGTAGTTCAGCCCGACCGGGTCTTTGATCACCCAATACGGCTGCCCTTGATAGCGTTGCCGCCGAGCAATCAAGTCGGGCCGCAGCCGCAATCCCAGCGCCCTCGCGGAGCTGGATAACAAGCTGTCGGCAAGCGTGGGCATGGGGGGAAGGGGTTAGGGCGAGGGGCGAGGGGACGAAGAACGAAAACCAGCGGAGGCAAACGGTCGCTTACGCGTCCCTCGCCCTTCGTCCCTAGCCCCTAATTCAGCTCGATCCTCATCGTCGCCGCGTCGCCGGGGTGGAGCAGCCATTCGTCTTTGCGGCCGGGGGCGAGGCGGTTGTCGACGTTGGCCTTCACGCGGAAACTATTGCCTGCCTCTTTCAACGGATCGACGAATGTGATCCGCCCGGTGAACGCGACCGGCTCGACTTGCCGCGCCAGTTTCACGTACACCGTCACGGGGCGATCGCGAACTTCCCACGGATTGTAGACGTCGCCCTTCAAGAAGCCTTCGACTTGCAGCCGATCGATGCGGACGATCCGCATCACGGCGTCGCCCGGCTTGACCCATTCGCCGACGTGCGGCACGATCTGCTGCACGACGCCCTCTTGCGGGCTCGTCACACGGCGGCGATTGATCGCTTCCTCGGCGGCATCGACTTCCACTTGCTTGCCGTCGACGGTCAGCTTGGCGATCAGCGTTTCGAGATCGGCCTGCTCGATTTTCAACTCGGCGCCGCGCCATTGCAGCCGCGCTTCTTGCAACTCGGGCCCGGAAACGGCGCCGGGCACTCGGTCGTCCGCCTCTTTCTTTTTGAGATAGCCATACTTCGCCACTTCGGCGGCGGCGGTGTCGTAGCGCTTCTCGACGTCGCTGCTGGCCTTGGCCGCGGCGGCGTTTTTCTCGGCCATGGCTTTCTTCTTTTCCATCTGCGGCTGGGCGTCGTCGATCTGCGCCAACAATTCTCCGGTCGTGACGAGCTGCCCTTCGCGGACTTTGATCGCCGTGATCACGCCCGCCTCTTTGGCCGACACCTGTGTGTCTTCGATCGCCGAGACGAGACAATGATTGACGATCGGAGTTTCGACCGGCGCCGGGGCTGTTGTGTCCGGGGGCGTTTGTGCCCGCGATCGGACCGCAAAAGCCAGGGCGACAATCGCCAACAGAATTACGAGGTAGGCGCGCATGAATGAAGTTCCTCTCCGACGGTCCGTTTGTGACCCAAACGAACGAATTGTTTCGTTCATAAAAACGGGAACAAGATTTTCCTCTGCACGAACGCGATCACGTCGTGGAACCAGACGTATCCCAGCGAGGCGGTTCCGCAATTGACTTTCGCCGTCACACCCGCGCCCGGCCGGACGTCGGTCAGATCGTGCCCATCTTTGTCGAGCTGCACCTTGATCGTCACGACATTTCCCTCTTCTCCCATCACCTGGGCGCCTCTTTGAATTTCTTTGACCCATCCCTGGTGCCGATGCCCGGGATCGGTGGCGACGATATAGGAAACCGGCAACCTCTCGCCCGGCTTGAGAGCTTTGTAGGCCTTGGCGACCGCGCCCATCCGGTCTTCGGGCATGTGGATTTCCAATTCCCATTCTTTGGTCGGATCGGCGACGGTCATCAGCATTTGCCCTTTCTCGACCGGCCGCAATTGCAGCTTCTCCGCGACCTGCCAGGTGATCACGTCGCCGGTGATCGGGCTGAGCACCTGCAATTGCTCCTTCTTTCGCTGGAGCAATTGCAACTGCTCGTCGGCGCTGCGCGCGGTTTGCGCGTATTGCTGGACTTGTCCTTGCAACCGCTCGCGCTCCTCGCGCGTCAGATGCGTGTCGTGCAACGACCGTTCGGCCGTGGCCTGCTGCTCGTTCGCGACGGCTAAATCTCCGGCGACTTTGGAGAGCGCGGTGTTCAAATCAAGGTTACGCAGTGCGAGCAGCGTATCGCCTTTCTTCACATGATCGCCCTCTTGGACGGCGACTTTTTCCACGACGCCATCCACGCCGGCGAAAATATCGCGCTTGGCGACCGGCTCGAGCGTGCCGCGGCCCGACAATTCAAAGGGGTAGGGAATCACGAACAGCGCGATCAGCACTACCAACACGGCCACGGTGATGGCCAGCGTCTTGGGAAGCGTGCGCGCTCGCACGACCCAGCCCATCTTGCCGATCCCGCGCCACACCGGCATCAGAAACAAATCGTCGTGATCGCGTGCATTCGTTAGCGCCAGCGCCTGTGCTCCGCCACGACGTTGACGCGCCGTCGCATCGATTCGGTGAGTGTGTCTTCGGAAATCTGCTCGACGATCAGCGCGCCGAGGAAATCGGGCGGCGGACGGTCCAATTCATTCTCTTCGGATTCCACCCGCGGTCGGGCGAGCGGCAATACGGCAACGAGCTTCGAATGCGCTTCGTCGGCATACACTTCGACCGCCTTCTCGATCTGCGGCGGAAGATTCGTGGTGTCGCCGGTGTACCACAGCGGATCGCCCCCCGCGACGACGACGGTTGCCAGCTTGCCCAATTGCGAAACCGTGTTCGATCGCTTGTCGATTGTCTCTTGCCCGCTCACCGCGGCAACGCGGCATTTGCTGCCGTAGCGCAACGCGACCGTCACTCGATCGCAGCCGATCAGCCGGCGGCCTTCGTTGGCGATCGTAAACGCGGTTTGCTTGGGATCGAGGCCTTCGTGAACCAGTCGGGTGAACAATTCCAACTGGGTCCACATCAACTGCCGGTCGGCGAACAACCGCAAGTTGCGGGTTTTCAAATAGTCGCCCGCCAGGTCGCACATCTGCGTGAGAAACCGCAGATAGCCACGTTCGACCGTGGTCCGCCCGCCGGGACGTTGAAAAACTTCGACGACGCCTTGCACTTCCTTGTCGCTCTTGAGGCGCCGACGACGAGCAGGAACTCGGTCGGATTGGAGGCCGCGACGCTGCCCTCGGTGAGGCTGCCATTCGTTTCGCTGCCATTCGCTTCGCTGCCGTTTACGCTGTTGCCATCGGCGTCGCTGCCGGCGCCGGAATGCGGAGCAAATAGTTCGCCTTGCCCGGTGTTCGCCACCTTTCGCAACAACAGCCCATGCTGCTGTTGGGCGACTTCGCTTTCGGCCAGCCGCGTTTGCTGCAGGTTCATCTGGTAAACCAGCTTGAACCGTCCAGATTCGTCGATCGTCCAAACCGCTCCGCCGATGCCCGCCAATGCCGCGACAACGCGATTCAAAAATCCTTCGTAGAACTCGCCCGGCGACAGGTCGGAGCGCGAGAGTCCTTCAATTTCGTGGACCAGGCTGCTGCAATTGCTGGCGCGTCTGATCGACAAGTTCGGGATCGAAAGCGGAAGAGGCGGAACTCATTTAGCGATTCGGCGTTAGCTGAGTGTTGAAAACGGGGACTGGCTCCGAGCAAGTGGCCGGCATTTCCGTAGGTTTTGAGTTGAAGCGAGGTGCCTGTCCCCGTTTTCAACACGCCTTTCGCCACCTTCGACGGGAGTAGAAAAGGCAATATGCCAAGCGTAGGTTGAACGCGATAGCAGAGAAGTGACCGGGGCAAGTCCCCCAACCGCCGCGGCTTTCCAATCGTTAAACTCGCGGCAATCGATACTTAATTCGGCGGCCGAGGTGCCCATACGTTAAATTGAACGCTTTGCCAGCAGAAATGCAATCCTTTGTCCTACGCACCCACCAACTCCACCAGCCGACGACCAATCCCACAAATAGGCCTCAAACCCATGACCAAACCTCCCTCGCCCGACGACATCTGCCCGCAGCCCGGCCAGCTTCCTCCGCCGCCAACCGAACCCTTGGCCGCCCCAATCTGGCTCTCTTCGGTCTACCGCTGCACCGACCCAGAACAAGCCGAAGCACTCCTCGCCGGCACATTGCCCGGCCACGTCTACAGCCGCGAAGGACACCCCAACGCCCAATTGCTCGCCGAAAAATGCGGAGCGCTGCACGGAGCTCCTATCGCCGCCGTCGTCGCCTCGGGCATGGCGGCGCTGGCCGCCGTGCTGCTCGCGCAATGCCAGCAGGGGGATCATGTCGTCGTGAGCGACCAATTATACGGGCGGAGTCACACTTTGTGGGTCGAAGAATCCGCCCGGCTCGGAATCGCCGCGACGGTGGTCGACACCACCGATCTGAAAGCGACCGCCGCAGCACTGACCGACCGCACGAAACTGTTGCTGGTCGAAACGATCACCAATCCGCTATTGCGGGTTTCCGATCTCCCTCGGCTCGCCGAATTGGCTCATGCTCGCGGCGCGAAACTGGTGGTCGACAACACATTCGCCTCGCCGGCTCTCTGCCGCCCGCTGGATTTGGGCGCCGATTTCGTCGTCGAAAGCCTGACAAAAATCATGAACGGCCATAGCGACGTCTTGCTGGGCCTGCTTTGCGGCCGAGGCGACGCCTGGCAACGCGTGCCGCGGATTCTTTCGACCTACGGCTTCACCGCCGCGCCGTTCGAGTGTTGGCTGGCGGAACGCGGGATCGGCACCTTGCATCTGCGGATCGAACGGGCCGCGGCCAACGCACTGGCCGCCGCGCGATTTCTCGCCGAACGGCCGGAGGTCGAAGCGGTCCATTATCCTGGCCTGACCGACCATCCCGATCACGCATTAGCCGCGCGACAGTTAGGCGGCCGCTACGGCTGGATGGTCACATTCACCCTCCGCGGCAACCTCGCCACCGCTTCCCGCTTCATCACCGCCGCCCACCGAATACCGTTTTGTCCGTCGCTCGGCGATCTTTGTACGACGTTGACGCACCCCGCTTCGACGAGCCATCGGCTGCTATCGGCGGAAGCTCGAAGCAAACTTGGAATTCTTGATGGCACGATTCGGCTGTCGGTTGGAATCGAGTCCAGCGAGTTCGTGATCGATGCATTGGCCGAAGGTCTTGGGGGATGAAACCGCGCAAGCCTCTTACTCGCTCGGCGCCGCTTCGACTTTTCTCAGGTTATCCTGCGCCGGAGCATAGTTCGGGTCGATCGAGAGCGATTCCCGGAAGGCGCGAGCGCTTCGGTTCGATTGTTTTGCTGAAAGCGCACGATGCCCAGGTTGTTGAGAACCACGGCGTCGCGCGGGTGGATTTTCAGCGATTGCTCGAACAAGTCGGCCGCTTTGGCGAGGTGGCCTTGGTTCAGATTCCATAAACCTAGTTCGGCGACCGCTTGATAATAATTCGGGTCGGCCTGAATCGCATCTTCGAGTTCCAATCGCGCCGCTTCCGACTGACCCGGCGCCGTTAGAAAGCGGGCCAGATGGTAATGGGCTTCGGCGTTGTTGGGATCGAGTTCGACGGCACGGTGCAGATGCGCAAGGCCCTCGCGGATGTGGCCGGATAGCACGAGGTTCTTGCCCAACTGCATGTGAAGCAACGAATCATCCGGATGGAGCCGGAGATTGAATTCGTAGGTTTGCGTCATCGCCAGCATGTCGTGCCGCCGAAAGTCGGCCAACAGAGCCTTCGTCGCCGCGGTGCTGCGGGGAAGCACGTCGAGATTCACCTGCGCCATTTCGTCCGACGTGTGATAACCGAATTCGACCCGGCGCGGCGGGTTGTGTGGATTGCGGGCGTTGTCGCTCGTGTTGTCGTACCCGATCCGCATGGCGACCGTCGTTCCGCGCGGCAGCGCGACGGGCTGGGCGAATCGGTAGGCATTCTGCCAATTGAAATCCCAGCGGGGAATTCGCAACAGCGTCTGCTTCTTGCCGTCGGGAAACACTGCCCAAACGTCGACGTTTTTGCACAGCAAATGCGCATGCGGAAACAGGCCCAGCAACTGCACGTCTTGCGGAAGCTCGTAGGAATCGGTGGTCTCGAAGCTTTGCGATCCAGCAGGAATATCGATCGATTCGGAATGAAGCAACAGATCGACGGGAAACTTGCTCGGCGCCCGGTCGGTGAAATAGAGGCCGACGCTGATCCGCACCGGCTCGGGCTTGCCGCTAGGGAGCATGTGCGCATCAATTACTAAATCCGTGCCGGGGTTCATCCGCCACGACATTGCCGGATCGTCGGCGTAGGGCACCATGCCGGGAAGCCAACTCAAAAAGTGCCCCGGCGGGCTATGTTCGTTGGGAGTTGGAATCATGCCGTCGATGCCATGATCGGGGCTTTTGTCCGCGAGCGAGCGAGCCAGGCCCGATTCGTCGATATGCACGATCGCATGGTGAATGATCTTCTTATTGCTGGGCCGGATTTCAATGGCCCGAATGTAGTGCGATTCCTTCAGTGGCACGGGAATCACGAACTTCCGCCAGACGTCGGTGCCGTCGGCGGGCAACGTGTAGGAATTCGGCATCTCGACGATCAAATCGGGCTTGCCCAGCAGGCTCGGCTTGGGCGGCGGCGGCAAATCGGCCGGGTCGCCTTCGACGCTGCCGGTGGCAACCCAGTTTTGAATCGTGGCAATTTGCGATTCGTTCAGGCTGCAATCGCCGGAGAATGCGTAGTCGCCGCCTTGGGGAAGCCACGGCGGCATGAAGCGGCTTTTCGTCACCTCGGCAATTTGCGGCCCGCGATCTTTCACTTCCGCATAAGTGAGCAAGCGAAACGGCGCCGAACCATCGACGCGGTGGCATGCGGCGCAGTGATTGAAAACGATCGGCGCGATGTCGCGATTGAACGTCGGCTTTTGGACGGCCGCGGGTTTTGCTTCGGTCTGATTGACGCCGCCGCAACCGGAAAGCGCGAGCAACGACAGGATCACGATGAGCGATCCCGCGAATCGAGCAATGCTGGCAACAACGCGGCGGCTCATGGCGAATCGACGACCGGGCAACCGATGGCCCGAGTCGTTACCAATTTGGTCGACCGTCGAGCCAGAGCGCCGTCGATGGCCTGCTCAAGATCGTGAGTCGTCGCCTCGGGACGAGCAACGCCAAACGCGACGAAGCGGTCGTCGATCCGGCCACGGTAAACCATCGTCTGGCGATCGCCGAGAAACACCGCGGCCTCCGGCGTGGTATCGATTCCGCAGCGATGGACCAACGCATGTTGCGGATCGCGGAAAGCTTCGCAAGGCAATTGGAATTCGGTCTGGTGCTTGCGGATGTCGTCGGCCGTTTCATCGGATTCCGGATAAATCAATCGAAACACGACGCCTCGGTTGGCAAACTTTTCGTAGAGCCGGCGATATTCCGGCGCGTAGCGATTCGAGATCGGGCAATCGCAGCGCGTAAAAATGAAAACGATGGCTGCGGCGTCTGCCTTCGGCATCGGATCAACCGCGTGTCCGTCGAGGTTCTGCACTAAAACCGGCTTGACTGCCGGAGCGGCGGTGGATGCAATCGCCGGCTGCGGCGCGGAATTGGCGCTGTTGTCGCACCCACCGAAACAGAAAATCCCGGCGAAAGCGTAGACCGCTAACCAATCACGAAACGAAGCGATTGCTCGCATGAAATAAGCCAAGGGACAGACGAAGAATTGCCGAAAAACGAGCGGATCGGCACAACAGGCAGTTTAGCCCGTGGATGCCGATGCTTCAATCATTCGCCCGCCGAACCAGTAAGCAAAGTGGAGTGAAAGCATGGATTCGGGCCACTCCGCCGGTGATCTCCGATAGCTAGACAACGACCAGCGGCCATTTGGTCTGGACTCGCGATTTCTAAATGATATGATAATAAGGGGTTACGGGGGACGCGGCCGATTTGCCGCTGGTTCGGTTTCAGGGAATCTTTCTCGGAGTAGCCTATGGCGCAAAAAGAAAAAGAAGAAGCGTTGGAAGTCGATGGTGTCGTGCAGCAGGCGTTGGCGAACACACGTTTTCGCGTGCAAATCGAAGGTGGCCATACGGTCACCGCTCATGTAGCCGGCCGGATGCGCAAGAATTTCATTCGCATCGTGCCTGGGGATCGAGTCAAAGTCGAGCTCTCCCCGTATGATCTCACGAAGGGCCGCATCACGTTCCGCGAGCGATAGAATCGCCGGAACGGATCGCTCGACGAAAAAATCCGCATAAAGGGCAAGCGCAGCCGCTCTTCCGCGGCTTGGGCTTTCTAACGGCGTTTCCCCGAAATTTGGGAATCGCCGTTATTTTTTGGCCCCCTTGCAAAACCTTATCGCAACGGCGAAGGTATTGTTTTGCAGCGTTGCCATTCTCGGCGGCACGTGGCTCATTGCGCCGTGCGCGTCGATCCCCGCGGGCGGACCAACCATTTTCTTCAGGAGGTTTTCATCGTGCGAAAGACTTTGTTATCCACTTTGGCCCTGGCCCTGCTCTTGGGCGGCGCTAGCCGGTTGCAAGCCGACGATCTCAAGCCCGTCGCTGTCGTATCAATAGGCTCGTACAACACTCTCTCTGCGGACCTGACGTTCATCGGGCAAGTCATCGACATGCCTCAGCTTTCCAAGCAATTGGAGGCTGCGTCCGCGCAAGCCAAGGGCCTCGACAAAACGAAGCCGATCGGCGTGGCAGTGATGCTCGACGCCGCTGGGAAACCGCAAGTCGTCGCCTTCATCGGTTCGACCGATTTGAAGGCTTTGCTCAGCTCGCTGCCTTTCCCGCCGACCGACAAGGGCGACGGCTCGTTCGAGATCAATAGTCCCTACGGCCCGGTTCGCGCCGTGCAACAAGGCGGCTGGGCCGTTCTCACCAATGCTCCCGAGTTGCTCAAATCGATTCCGGCCGATCCGTCGGCATTGCTGGGGGGCATGGACAAGGACTACGCGACTGCCGTTCGGTTCAACGTCCAGAATGTTCCGGCGCAAATGCGCGATAGTTTCGTCGGCATTATGAAGTTCTATGGCGAAGCGGCCTTGCAGAAGGCCCCCGACGAAGACGAAGCACAGTTCGAGATGCGCAAGAGCATCGCCGAGAGCCAAATCAAGCAGATCGAGCAGATCGCGCACGACTTGGATCAATTCACCGTCGGAGCGGCTGTCAACACCGAAGCCAAATCGGTTCACCTCGACATGTCGATGACATTCGTGGCCGGTTCGGAAATGGCGAAAAAGGCTGCCAAGCAGGCCAGTGGAAAATCGGATTTCGCCGGCTTCTTGCTCCCCAATGCGGCGCTGAGCCTCAACTTCTCGGAAAAGCTGGCTCCCGAGGATATCGAACATCTCGCGGCCATGGCGAAGAGCGGCCGAGCCAAGGTCCAAGCCCAGGTCAACAAAGATCCTTCGCTCTCCGATGAAGCCACGAAGAAGGCGGCCAAGGAATTGGTCAACCAACTGTTCGACATCGGCGACAGCGCCATCAAGGGCGGCAAGATGGACGGCGGCGCGGCGCTGATCTTGGATCCCAAGGCACTAACGTTCGCCGCCGGCGGTTATCTGCCGGAAGGCGCGTCGGTCGAGAAAACGTTCAAGAAGTTTGTCGAGTTGGGACAGGCCGACCCGAATTTCCCGCCCGTCAAATTCGACGTAGTGACCTACAAGGACGTGCGCTTTCATAGCATGGCGATTCCGATGACCGATCCGCAGGGGAAGCAATTCTTCGGCGACACGTTGGATGCCTATCTGGCCGTCGGCGAACATAGCGCGTATGTCGCTTTCGGCAAGGGAAGCGTCAACTTGTTGAAGAAGGTGATCGACAATTCGGCCACGACCGCTGGCGCCGCTCTGCCGCCGTTCCAACTGAACGTCGCGCTGACGCCGATCGTCGAGTTCGCGGGCGCGATGCAGCCCGGCAACCCGGGCCTGGCCATGATCGCACAAACCTTGGCCGCCAGCGCCGGCAAGGATCATGTGAAGATCACCAGCAAGGAGATCGAGAACGGCGCGACCGTTCGGATCGAGGCCGAAGAAGGCGTGCTGAAGCTCATCGGCGTTGCAGTGAAAACCGGAATCGTTGGCGGTCAGCAACACCAGTAATGATCGATCGAATTCCCGCACGGCGCCGCTCGCCACGCGCGAGCGGCGCCGTTTTTTCGTTGAATGGGTCATTCCTCCGATGACCGACGAGTTGGAAATCATCGCCCATCGCGGCGCATCGTGCGATGCTCCCGAGAATTCTTGCACCGCCGTGGAATTGGCCTGGCGGCAAGGGGCGGATGCCGTCGAAGCCGATTTTCGCTTGACGCGGGATGGTCAAATCGTCGCCTCCCACGACGATTCGCTGAAGCGCGTCACCGGCGTCGATCTGCGAATTTCCGAGCATTCGCTCGACGAGCTACGACGATTGGACATCGGAAGTTGGCAGGGGCCGCAATGGTTGGGTGAAAGGATCGCCACCCTCGCGGAATTGCTGGCAATCGCCGCTCCGCCGGCCAGTCGATTTTACGTCGAGATCAAGTGCGGCCCGGAAATCGTCGCCGAGTTGGCCCGAGTTGTTCGAGCGAGCGGTTGGGAGCAAGAGCAAATCGTGCCGATTTGTTTTTCGGAGGAAGTGCTCGTCGAGATTCGTCGAGTGCTGCACAAATCGCCGACGTATCTGGTGGTCGAGTTTCTCCAAGACCCGGAATCCGGCATTTGGTATCCTGACGCGGACGAACGCCTGGCTGTAGCGGTTCGACACGAATTAACCGGCCTGGATTTGATGGCCGCGCGAGCGATAGACCCAGGCTTGATCGGCCGAATTCGCGCGGCCGGTTTGGACGTCTGCGTCTGGACGGTCGATGATAAACACGAAGCGCGGCGGATGCTGGAGCTCGGCGTGCGACGAATCACCACGAACCGGCCAGGATTCTTGCGCGAGCAGTTGCGTTGACGTACACCAGCGCGCTCAAGCCCAGGGATGGCGGAAGAAGATTTATTGAATAATCGGATCGTCGCCCGCCTTCCCTGGGTCCACGGCGCGATCAATTCCCGAGCTCACCCATGCCGCCCCTCGAACCGGTGCTGATTCTCGGGGCTGGCATCAACGGCGCGGCGCTCGCCCGCGAACTGTCGCTCAATGGCGTCGGCGTGGTAATCGTCGACGAGCGCGACGTTGCCAGCGGAGCGACGGCTGCCTCTTCGCGGCTGATTCATGGCGGCCTGCGATATCTGGAATACCGAGAATTCCAGCTGGTTCGCGAATCGTTGGCCGAGCGAACTCGGCTGCTCAAGCTCGCGCCGCAATTCGTCCGACCATTGCGCCTGTTCATTCCACTCGGCAATCGTTTCGGCGGTTTGCTCACCGCGGCCCGGCGATTCCTGGGCCTGAAAGCTGGGCCGCCGAAATCCGGTTCCGCAAGCCGCGGGCTGTGGCCAGTTCGAATTGGTTTGGCGCTGTACGATGCCTACGCGCGCGATTCCACATTGCCGC
The DNA here is from genome assembly GCA_963738955.1 of Pirellulales bacterium. Classification (GTDB taxonomy): domain Bacteria; phylum Planctomycetota; class Planctomycetia; order Pirellulales; family DATAWG01; genus DATAWG01. The sequence goes on from CAVTYW010000017.1 coordinate 560,058, forward strand.
GCCGCAAGCTGTTTCGCGCCGACTCGGCGGAAACGGTGCAAGTTGATTCCAAGAAATTCCGCTGGATGTATGCGTTTTCCGATGCTCAAGCCGTCTATCCGGAGCGATTTACGTTGGCGCTTTTGGAAGATGCACGACGGACCGCGGAACAAGCCGGCATTCCATTCCAATTGCTCACGTATCATCGAGCGAAACTCGAGGGGCGCACTGCCAATATCGCGCCGATTCGGCAGCCGGGGCTAGCCGCGTTTTCGTTCACCCCGTCAGCAATCGTCAATGCGACCGGCGCCTGGGTCGATCGAACGCTTTCGGCTCTCGAGATTCCTTCGTCGCGTCTGATTGGTGGCACCAAGGGAAGCCACTTTGTCACATATCACACGGGCTTGCGAGATCGGCTGGCTAGCCGCGGCATTTATGTCGAAGCCGCCGACGGCCGGCCGGTGTTCGTGCTGCCGTTTGGCAAGGGAACGCTCGTCGGCACGACCGACCTGGTCTACGACGACGACCCGGCTCAAGCCCAGGCCTCGCCGGAGGAATTGGAATACCTGTTGAATGCGGTGAATGATTTGTTTTGCGACGTGCGGTTGTCGCCGAGCGATATCGAAATGCATTACAGCGGAGTGCGGCCACTGCCGTATGTCGGACCGCAAACGCCGTCGGCCGTGACGCGGCGGCATTTGCTGCAGCCGAATCCGGATTGTGCGGCGCCGTTTTATTCGATCATCGGCGGGAAGCTGACGACTTGCCGTTCGCTGGCCGAGGAATCCGCGGCCACGATTTTGGCGCGGCTTGGTTTGCCGCATGAAGCAAGCTCCCGCGACCGCACGCTCCCCGGTGGCGAGGCGTATCCGGCGGATGCCGCGGCCGTGGAGAATGAATTGCAACGGCTGGCCGATCGGCTGAAATTGCCGCGAGAAGCGATTGAAACGGTCTGGTCGCTGACTGGCACCCGAACCGAGACGGTGCTCAACGACGTTGCACGCGAAACGGCTGACGATTCCAGCGAACTAGTCGCCGACATCCCACTGCCGCGCAGCTTCGTTTGCTGGGTGATACGCAATGAATGGGCGACGACGCTGGACGATCTGGTTGAACGGCGACTGATGCTGCTCTATCACTCCAACCTGTCGCGCGAGAGCTTGACAGATTTGGCTCGACTGCTCGCCGAATGCGGCAAGCTGCCGCCGGAAAACATCGACCGTGAAGTCAACGCCACGATCGAGCGATTGCGTTCGCGATTTGGCAAGCGAGTGTCAACGTAGAGCGAGCCTTTGGACGATCGCGGCTCAGATCGCCTCGCCGCCGCGTTCGCCGGTGCGAATGCGAATGCAATCTTCCAGTGGGAGGACGAAGATTTTGCCGTCGCCGATTTCGCCGGCTTTGCCAGTACGCCCGCCGCGGATGATGGCATTGATCGTCGGCTCGACGAACTCTTCGTTGACGGCAATCTGCAACTGCACCTTACGCAGCAAGTTGACGGCGATCTCGTGGCCGCGATAAACCTCGGTATGGCCTCGTTGGCGGCCGAAGCCTTGCACATCCATGATCGTCAGACGAAACACCTCGACCTCGGTCAAGGCGGCTTTCACCGCTTCCAACCGGCTGGGCTGAATGATGGCAATTATCAACTTCATCAAACGATCGCTCCCGAAGGTTACGGCTGCCTAGATCGTATTCTACGTCCGGGCGTCTCTCAAGAGGAGGCTGAAGGCCACAGGCTCCAGGAAGAAGAGATTCTCGCTGGCAGCGCACCTTATTCGTCCCTCAAGCCTGCGGCCTCAAGCCTCAAGCCTTGAAAAGAATGCCCCGGCCTGGGCAGGCTAGGCGGAGCGCCTACCCAAGCCGTTGGGGCATCCTTCTGGTCCCGGCAGGGACCGAAGTCTCGTGTGAGGGTCGTTCTTGTTCCGGTCCGCCCCCCGGGGCCCACATCCGGCGCCCGTTGGCGCGGTCAGGAAAAAAAGCGGCGTGCCGCAGGTTGCTTCGGGCCTGATGATCCCACCCACCGACCCAGCGAGACAGCGCCCAGAAGCCTCTCGTCAGCAACCTGCGACACGCCCGCACGCCCTACAGAGATCGGCCCCAACGATGCGACGATCCAATAAGCAGGCATTGCATTGCCGCCAGTCGTCGCATCGCCGAAGTCCGCTAAAGATCAACTTCACCTCATTGAGGGAGAGTGTTTCGGCCGCTCTCTTCACCGATGGTGAACACGCCTTGGGAGCCGCCATTGGATGTATCCGGCAATGCAATCGGTGTGCCAGCCATCATTCGCGCGAACGCCTGAACGCGCAAGCGCATTGCCATTGAAGGGCTTACAACAAATCCATTCGTTGCGAGCAAATGCCGGCAGCCCGGTTCGTGCGAAAGTGCTGCCCGTTTGCAATGCAATCGGCGATGCGCTCGCGGGCAAAACCGCGAAAACCACCTCGGCATGGCCGTAATCGCGGTCGGAATCGGTGGGCTACTTGGCCTTTGATGGTCGCTCAAGACCCCGCTTCTTCTTCTCGGCGGCGCGATTCTCCTTGATGGCGTGTGTCTCTTCCGGCGACATGAGCCTGAAAACCAGGCGATACGCGCGATGCCTGTCGGCCAGTTGCTTGGGGTAGAGTTCCTCGACTTCACGCCGCAAGGCATTGGCCGAAGGAAAGCCGTCGCGAAGAGCATCGTCGTCGGTGAGGTCCGGCAACGCGACTTCGTCGACCGCCGTGATTTGGATATAGCCGGCGCCAGGAATGTAGCTCCGCTGCCCGGCTTTCATGCGGCGGAATTTCCAGAGCCGAATCGTCTGCGTTTTTTCGCCGCGGCGAATCTGCTCAAGGAACTTCTTTTTGAAGAGCAACATGAGCCGCCCCGAGGACTACTGAAGCCGGCTTTACATGATCGACTTCAAGAAATCGTCGAGGTCGGGATCGCCCCCTTCGTCACCCGATTGCTCGACCGGGCCGACGACCATTTCGTCGCTGTCTGCCGCCGGTCCGGCCGGGGCTGGCGCGGCCGGTGCAGCTTTTGCCGGAGGCCGGCCCGTCGCGGCAAACGGCTTCGCCGAATTCAACGCCTCGTCCTCGTCGGCAAACTCGGCTGGGTTCGGCGGTCGGCCCGGCGCCGCTGGCTTGGAAGCGGCTGGCTTTACCGTTGCGGCGGGCTTCGCGGCGGCGGCTGGTTTCGCTGCCGCCTTTGCAGGCGCGGCGGCTTTCGCCGGCGGCGCGGGCTCCGTCTTTGGTGATTGGCTATCGGAGAGGAAATCGAAGTCGATGGTCCGTGTGTCCTCGTGGGCTTCCGATTCGTGGCTATCCGCATCGGCAGGCGCCCAAGACTCTTCTTGCTCTTTCGAAGCGGACTTGGCCTTGGCGGGCGAGATGGGAACCGTGTCGTCGGCAATCTTGGTCAGCTCGCTCGATTTCGCCGCGCCGCGAACTGGCAACGGGCGATCGTAATCGGCTCCATAAAGCACATGAAAATTCGCCGAGCCGACGGTCAATCGACACCCACTCGGCAAGACCATTTCATCGCCGACGCGTTGATCGTTGACGAACGTGCCGTTGAGCGACGCCATGTCGCGCACCATCAACTGATCGCCCTGCTCGAAGATTTCGCAATGCACGCGACTGACCAACGGATGGACCAACTTCAGCTTGGCTTCCTGACCGCGGCCGATCTTCGTCGGCAATGCCAGCTTGAATTCCTTGGCGTCGGCATCGGCCGATATCAAAACCAATTTGGCTTTCATCGCACGCGCCTCAAAATTGAGCGCCCCTAGAAGCGCAAGCACATCGTTCGTCTGGCCCGACCTGCCTGCGCCTGCCTAATCGACTCAATTGACTATAATGGGCCGAAATGCCGCTGGCAACCGGATGGACTGCAAGCGTGCCAAAGATTGGTGGCATGATACGCTTTGCCATGATCAGTCTTTCCAGGCTGACGGCGACCGCGAAAAGTCAGGCTGGAAAGCCTGACCTACGTGAAAGTGTTCCCAACCGAAGCCAGGGGCTTGACGATTGCCCTCCAACGGGTTTAGCCTGACGCACATTGAACCTCAGGTGGATTGCTAGCGTTGCTTCGCCGAGTGGAAGGCACGACAATTGCCCTTGCAAGCGGTCGGAGCTGACCTATAATCCGCTTGAATCCCGATTTGTCGGCGGAAGCTGCGTATTGGCGGTCCGAAGCTGGCGGGGAACGATCGGTCGCTAAACGCCATTGCGGGCGTAGCTCAGTTGGTAGAGCACGACGTTGCCAACGTCGTTGTCGTGGGTTCGAATCCCATCGCCCGCTTTTTCTCCTCCTTGAGTCGTGGCGAGCGGTTGCTCTTTTTAGTCGCGCGTTTTGTGTTTTTGACACACTTGGTTCCCAACGTATTTTGCCCATGTCGCCTTCTGATATTGATCCCGAAAACGCCGACGTTGCCACCGATCCCGAGGCGGGGGATACCGAAGCCCCGGAGCGCGAACCGCTGACGCTCGAAGTAAAAATCGCGCAGCCGAGCGCCTGCCAGCGGCATATCACGGTCACGATTCCGCGGGAAGACATCGATCGATATTTTGGGAAGGCCTTCGACGAATTGATGCCGTCGGCGACGGTGCCCGGTTTTCGCGCCGGCCGCGCTCCGCGCAAGCTGGTCGAGCACCGGTTTCGCAAGGACTTGGTCGAGCAAGTGAAAAGCTCGCTGGTGATGGACAGCCTCGCACAGATCACGGAAGACCACAAGTTGTCGGCCATCAGCGAGCCCGACTTCGATCTGGAAGCGATCGAGGTGCCGGAAGACGGCCCGTTGAACTATGAATTCGATCTCGAGGTGCGGCCCGGAATTCGATTTGCCGCAGTGGAAGGGCTTATCGATTCGCCGGCCGATGCGTGACATCAGCAGTCTCGACGTGCACAAGCAAATGGTGCGAGTGCTTGGCCGGCGTGGGCGGCTGGTGCCGTTCGATGGCCCGGCCGAAGTGGACGACCATGTCACGGCGAATATCACGTTCCTCGATGGCGAGCGCGTCGTCAGCGAGCATCCCGAGCAAGCGGTGCGATTGGCGGCAGTGTTGAGCCTTCGCGACGGACGCATCGAGAACTTTGGTTCGGCGATGGCGGGCGTTCGAGCCGGAGAAACACGATCGTTGCCCGTGCAGATTTCCGAGGAGGCGGCGGAATCGGTTCGCGGATTGAAGCTGACGGCACGATTCGAAGTGCTGGAAGTCAAGAAACTGGAGATTCCGGAGCTGACGCCCGAGTTGCTTCAGGAATTGGGCGGTTTCGATTCGGAAGGCGAGCTTCGCGATGCTCTCAGCGACGAATTGAAGCGGCAACTCACGTACCACCAAGAGCAACAGGCCCGCAAGCAGATCACGGCGCTGTTGACGGCCGCCGCGACTTGGGAGCTTCCGCCGGAGTTGCTCCGCCGCCAAAGCCGGCGCGAGCTAGAGCGGGCCAAGCTCGAATTGCGTCGCAGCGGGTTCAGCGACGAGGAGATTCAGGCGCAGGAAAACCAGATTCGCCAAAATGTCCTGGCCAGCACCGCCCGCTTGCTCAAGGAGCATTTCATCCTCGAACGGATCGCCGAAGAAGAGAAAATCGACCGACGAACCGGCCGATTATGATCACGAAATCAGTCTGATCGCGGCTCAGAGCGGCGAAAGCATCCGTCGCGTTCGGGCGCAGCTCGAACAACGCGATTTGATGGACGTTTTGCGGAATCAAATCATTGAACGGAAGGTGATCGAGTTGGTCCTGTCGAAGGCGACTTTCCAAGGACGTCCCCTTCGAGCAAGAAGGCGCCGACGTCGAAGCCCTCGATTGGTCGGCGGGTGGCCAAGAGGACGACACGGAAGAAGAAATTCCCGAAGCCAAGCATGGAGGCCAGGTCGAACCGCTCCCCGGAACGGAACAGCGCGGGTAAAATAGACGCGGATGGAATGAGCCGCTCGGCGGTCGCCGGGTGTTCGCTCCGTTGACTGCCGATGCGTTGACCGTTAGCGCATTGCGTGCCATCTGTTTTCCGCGAACTCGTTTCAATTCGTTGTCCAAGATTTTCGGCGAGCGCCGTTTTCCACCTCCAAACTCAAAGGGCGCTAGTATGAACGATTCTCGAATTGAGCTTGCCGAACCTCGTGCCGCCTACCGCGACTATCAGCGGCAGCGGCAACTGACGCTCGGCGATTTGCTGCTGGAAAATCGCATCATTCTCTTGCAAGGCGAGATCTACGACGGCAACGCCAACGAACTGGTGATGAAGCTGCTCTATTTGCAGAGCGAAAATCGCCGCAAAGACATCCACTTTTACATCAATTCGCCTGGCGGCAGCGTCACCGCGACGATGGCCATCTACGACACGATGCAGATCCTGTCGCTGCCCGGTGGCGACCTATTGCGTCGGTCTGGCGGCCAGCGGCGGCGCCGTGCTGTTGGCCGGCGGCACGAAGGGCAAACGTTTCGCACTGCCGCACGCCAAGGTGATGATCCATCAGCCCTACGGTCAGGTCGGCGGCCAGGTATCTGACATCGAGATTCAAGCCGACGAGATTCTGAAAACCCGCGACGTGCTGAATCAAATCCTGGCGCACGCACACGGGCCAGCCGATCGAGCGGATCGCCAAAGACACCGACCGCGACCGTTATATGACGGCGGCTGAGGCCAAAGAATACGGCCTGGTCGACGACATTCTTACCAAGCCGCCGAAGCAGGCCGAAGACGACGACGACGAGAAATAACAGCGAGAATAATGGCGCATTCGCCGATCACCCGGCGCCACAACCAGTTGTGCAATCCTCGCTGACACCGAACATCCATCGAGTTGAACCATGCCCCTGATTCCTTTCGTCATCGAAAAAAGCGGCCGCGAAGAGCGGGCGATGGATATTTACAGTCGCCTGCTCAAGGATCGCATCGTCTTTCTCGGCACGGCGATCAACGACGAAGTGGCCAACTCGATCGTGGCCCAACTGCTGTTCCTGCAATCGGAAGATCCCAAGGCCGACATCCATCTGTATATCAATTCGCCGGGCGGCAGCGTCACCGCCGGCTTGGCGATTTACGACACGATGCAATTCGTCACTTGCGACGTCGCGACCTATTGCATCGGCCAATGCGCGTCGATGGGAGCCGTGCTGCTGACGGCCGGCACCGCCGGAAAGCGCCACGCTCTGCCCAACGCCCGCATCATGATTCACCAGCCGCTGGCCGGCATGGAAGGCACCGCCGAGGAGATCATGATCCATGCCAAGGAATTCAAGAAGATCAAGCAGCGGCTGAACGCGATCTTGCTCAAGCACACCGGCCACCCACTCGACAAAATCGAGCAAGACACCGACCGCGACCGCTTCATGTCGGCCGAGGAAGCGATGGATTACAAGCTCATCGATCAGGTGATCGAGCACATGGAAGTCAAGGAAAAGGCGAGCTGAAAACTAACCCTTAGCGTCAGCGAGGGCGAGCGAAACGTGCCCATGGCCTCGCTAACGCCTCGGGTTAGTATGGCAAGGTTGTTGCAGATAACCCCACCGGTCTCTTTTCACATTGGCGCCGCGGACCGGTGGTTTGGCGCTTGTCGATTCGACCTATAGCTCAACTGCGTGATGAAGCGCTGCCGCAGGATGCGGCGGATGCGTGTGCAGGCTGCTTTTCGCATGAGGCGACTATGACACCGTGCCTGTCGGCAACAAAGTCGGTCCGTTCGGCAACGATGCTGCTGTTGGCTATCGCATCCCTATTCGCTGCCGGCTGCAAGACGCCGGTCGCGCAGACGCTGCTGGAACGCGAGAATTTCCAGCAAGAGAAGACGATCGAGGAACTGAAAGACCAGGTCGACGATGCCGAGCACGATTTGGAGCAATGCCGGAGAGAGAATGCCGCCCTCAAGGGAAAACTCGGCGGCGGTGTGATCGTGCGTCCACCGAGCGATTCGCCACTGATATTGACGCCGCCCAACGCCAGCGCGCCGTCGTCGCGGCCGAGTTCCGACGTGCCGCTATTTCAGCCTCCCAGCGTCGATCATGGCACTCCGTCGGTTAACTCATCGACTCCGCCGACGGATTCGCCGGCTCCGTCGAGCAATTCGCAGCCCCAGCAATGGGCGCCACCGAAAACGCCTGCGCACAAGCCGGCAGCGCCGCTTCCAGAGCCCGAAGCCACGCCTTCCTCCTATCAACAAGAAGATACCGCAGGCGCCACGCGGATCGCGATCGTTCGGCTGTTGACCAATGGCCACCAATTCGGCCACGGTGCTGACCGCTTTTCGAGCAACAGCGCGCAGGGCGACAACGGCATCGAAGTCGTCTTCTCGCCGCGCGACGCTGAAAACAAAACGGTCGCGACGGAAGGAACGGTGGCGATCGTCGTCGTTGACCCGGCGGTTACCGGAGCGGAAGCGCGGGTTGCTCGCTGGGATTTCTCCGCGCAAGAAGCAAAAGCCCATTATCGAGAAACCTTGCTCGGCAAGGCCTATCGCTTCGATTTGCTCTGGCCGCACGACGCTCCCCGGCACGAGAAGTTGAAGCTATTCGTGCGACTGACGACGCCGGATGGCCAGCGGCTCGAGGCCAATCAGACGATCCACGTCCGGCTCGGCATTCTTGCACCGCGCGACGATTCGAATCTCGCGGATTCGCCCGCGCCGCTGGACGACACGAGCGCCGACAGTTGTGCAGTCGCGACCGGTATCGCGCACAACAACCAGCCCGACGACGAATTCAACAACGGCCCGCGACATGGGCGAATTCGAGCCCGATGAACCAGCGCCGACCACGATGACATCGCCGTCGATGGTACGCAAGGGCGCAGTCTGGATACCCAATCGGTAGACTTCCCCTACGCGACTTACATCTTTCCGAACTTCGCGATCAGATCGACCGTGCGGCAGCTGTAGCCCCATTCGTTGTCGTACCAACTGATGACCTTGAGCATGTTGCCGTCGATCACTTGCGTCCAGTCGGCCGGCGAAGATCGAACTGTGCGAATCGCCGATGATGTCGCTCGACACGATCGGATCGTCGGTGTAGGCCAGAATGCCCTTGAGCGGCCCCTCGGCGGCCGCCTTCATCGCGGCGTTGACTTCGTCCTTGGTGACTGACCGCTTCATCACGGCCGTCAGATCGACGACGCTGCCGGTCGGCACCGGCACGCGCAGCGAAATGCCGGTCAGCTTGCCCTTCAAGTCAGGAATCACCAGCCCGACGGCCGAAGCGGCGCCGGTCGTGGTCGGAATGATGTTTTGAGCGGCAGCCCGGGCTCGATAGGCGTCGCTATGCGGCAGGTCTTGCACGCGCTGATCGTTGGTGTAGGCATGGACCGTCGTCATCAGCCCCTTGTCGATGCCGAACTTGTCGTGCAGCACCTTGGCGACCGGGGCCAGGCAGTTCGTCGTGCAACTGGCGTTCGAGATGCATTTCATCGCCGCGGTGAGCTTGTCGTCGTTCACGCCGAGCACGCAGGTCAGATCGGCCCCGTCCTTGGCCGGAGCGCTGAGCACGACCTTCTTGGCGCCGGCCTTCAGATGCGTGTCGTAGCCCGGCTTGCCGTCTTTCGCTCGCGAGCCGTGAACAAGCCCGTGCTTTCGACCACCACGTCGGCCTGCAATTCGCCCCAGGGCAGTTCCGCCGGATCGCGCATCTTCAAAGCCGCGAATCTTGCGGCCGTTCGACGGTCAGATTGACGTCGTCGTGCTCGACCGTGCCGTGGAAGCGGCGGTGCGTGCTGTCGTATTTCAGCAGCGTGGCCAGCAGTGCGCGTGTCGGTGATGTCGTTGATCCCGACGACTTCGAATTCATCCGGCCGAGCCATCAAGATGCGAAACACCAGCCGGCCGATGCGTCCAAACCCATTGATTCCAACGCGAATAGCCACGGCAAATCTCCTTGATTCTTGCTTCTCGCCTGCGGATCAAAAGGAGTATTATAAGAGGGACTAGGGGCTAGGGACTAGGGGCTAGGAACCGGGCCGCTAAGCGATTTTTCCGGGCAAGACTTGCCCCGTGCCGCGTATTCATTGAACGCGAACGCATGACCGATGCCGCACAACGCCGCCCGTCGTGGCAGCTTCCGCCGGGGGTGACGCGCGGGATGTGGGAGTATGCGCAGACCGAGCACATCGCACGCGATTATGATGAATACTTTGCATTCAATAGTCTGTTTGAGTTCGACCAGGAAGTGCTCAACCGGCATTTTACCCGGCCGGGATATGTCATCGATTTGGGCTGCGGCACGGGCCGGGCATTGGTGCCGCTCGTCCGGCGTGGATTTCGCGGCTTGGCCATTGATCTATCGGCTGAGATGCTGGCGGTGGTCGGCGAGAAGGCGGAAGACGAGCAGTTGCCGATCGATCGGGTCGTGGCGAATCTGGTGGACCTCGATTGCCTGGCCGACGGCGTTGCCGATTACTGCATTTCGATGTTCAGCACGCTCGGCATGATCCGCGGGCGGCAGAATCGGCAGACGGCGCTCGAGCATGTGCGTCGAGTCCTCAAGCCGGGCGGTTTGTTCGTGTTGCACGTTCACAATCTGTGGTACAACCTCTACGATCCGGGCGGACCTTGGTGGCTGCTGAAGAATCTGCTGCGGGCCGCGGTGGTGCGCGATCTGGAGGCGGGCGACAAGTTTTTCGATTATCGGCAGATTCCTAATATGTTTTTGCATGTCTTTCGCCGCCGTGAATTGCTCGGGGCTCTGCGGAAAAGCGGGTTCCGCGTCCGCGAGATGATCCCGCTCGATCCGCGCCGCCATCAGGCGCTGCGCGACCGTGGCTATTCGCCGATCTGCGGGCAAACGGCTGGATCATGGTTTGCGAATGACGACCGATCCTGAAACTGCGATCGATTCCGCGAGCGAATCTGCCGCCGACTTTCGTCCCACCGCGAGTTGGCAAAACCTACGGCTGCGGGCCGATTTGCTGCGCAAGTTGCGAGATTTTTTTTACGACCGCGGCTTCTTGGAGGTCGAAACGCCGCTGGCCTCGGCCGACGTCGTCGTCGATCGGCATTTGGATCCGCTCAGCGTGGTGCTGCCCGACGATCCGCGGCAGCCGAACGTGGGGCGGCGGCTATGGTTGCAAACGTCGCCCGAATTTGCGATGAAGCGGTTGCTGGCCGCCGGAGCGCCGGCCATCTATCAGGTTGCCAAGGCCTTTCGGGCCGACGAGATCGGATTACTGCACAATCCCGAGTTTACGATCGTCGAATGGTATCGCCCCGGCGACGACTTGACGGCCGGCATGAATTTCCTCTCGGACTTATGCGAGGCGCTTTTAGGCCGAGGGCCGTCGCAGCGGTTGAGCTATGCCGACGCTTTTCAACAACACGTCGGCCTCGATCCGCACCGAGCCTCGCTCGCCGAATTGCGAGGCGCGGCCGCCGCGCTCGATCTCTCCGCGCCGGCTTCGCTGGGCGACGACCGCGATGGCTGGCTCGATTTCCTAATGACGGAGCGAATTCATCCGCATCTTGGAATCAAGCAACCCGCAATCGTGTTCGACTTTCCGGAATCGCAAGCCGCACTGGCTCGAATTCGCGCAGGCGATCCGACCGTCGGAGAAAGGTTTGAGCTCTACGTTCAACGGCGTCGAACTGGCCAATGGCTACCACGAGCTATTGGACCCCGCGGAACTGCGGCGACGGCAGATGGAGGCCAACGCTCATCGTCGTGCCGGTGGGCGAGCGGAATTGCCGGAGGAAAGTCGGCTGCTCGCGGCGATGGATGCCGGTTTGCCCTCTTCGACCGGAGTTGCACTGGGATTCGATCGATTGGTGATGATCGCCGCCGGGGCTTCCCACATCCGCGAAGTCATGGCGTTCCCGATCGACCGTGCGTAAGAGGGCGGTGAGTCGTAGGAATTTGGGGGCCCTCCACTTGCGATTTCGCCGGTCCAGCGCAAAAACGGGGAGGATTCTTGCCAAATCCACGCTGCAAGCTGATAGCAAAGCCATCAGGGTCTCAATTTCCGCTAATCACGGTCTCACAAATGCCGGCTAGGATGCGACCGTCGCGGAAATGGCTTTCGCGGAGCGGCCGGCGTTTTGAAATCGTTTGGTCCCTTCGAACGCAAATTCTTCCCTTCCGATCCCGCACGAAAGGAACCGCCATGTTGGTCCTCTCCCGTAAACAGGGGCAGTCGATCGTGATCGACGAACGGACGGTCGTCACGGTATTGCAGATCGGACAGGGGCGAGTGCAAATCGGCATCGTCGCTCCCCCGCGAGTGCCGGTCTACCGCAAGGAAATTCACGACCGGATCAAGGCCGAACGCGAGCTTGTTGAGACGCCAGACGCCGCCAGTGCGGTATCTCAACGGGCCGAGACGATGATCACGGTTGAATTGACGACGGCTTGAGTTCAGACGGTTGGTGCGCCAAACGCCCAGGGAAGGCGGCCGAAGACTCTTCTATTGACAAACTCGTGGGCCGCCTTCCCTGGGCTTGGGCTCGCGGAATTGCCGCATTCGCTGCCCCATTGTCTCACCGGCAATCCGCCACTACACTGGATGCACCTCTCCTCGTGGCGATCCCACCCTTACGCCCCGTTGGGAAGATGGCTTGATTTGGGCTCGAACTCTCGGCGCCCATGCGCCGCCGCATCCCGCTGTCGGAGACACCCGAGTTGCTTCAGCCACGTTTTTTCCACATTTGCTTGCTGCTGGCGACTTTGCCATCGATCGCTGCTGCTGACGAGAAGCCTCGCGTTGATTTTGCCCGCGACATTTTGCCACTCTTCAAATCGCGCTGTTTCGAATGCCACGACAATCGCAAGCGAACGGCCGGTCTGCGGCTCGACGTTCGAGCCAGCGCTTTGCGTGGCGGCGACAGTGGCGCGGCGGCGATTGTCGGCGGCGATCGTGACAAGAGCGAGATCCTCCGCCGCATCACGTCCGACGACAAAGACGAAAGGATGCCGCCGAAGGGAGACCGTCTTTCGGCCGCACAGATACAGTTGGTGCGCGATTGGATCGATCAGGGCGCGAGCTGGCCCGACGCACTTGCCGGCGACGACACAGGCCGCAGCCATTGGGCCTTTCGGCCGCCGCAACGGCCGGCCTTGCCCACGGTGAAAGACGCGAAATGGTGCCGCAATGATATCGACCGATTTATTCTGGCCCGACTCGAAAAAGAGAAATTGGCGCCCTCGCCGGAAGCCGACCGGACGACGCTAATCCGCCGGCTGACGCTCGATCTCATCGGCCTGCCGCCGACGCCCGAAGAAGTCGATGCCTTCGTCCAGACAAGTCGCCGAATGCTTACGAGAAAGCTGGTCGATCGCCTGCTGGCCTCGCCGCATTACGGCGAACGCTGGGGCCGCGCACTGGCTCGACGCCGCCCGCTATGCCGATAGCGACGGCTACGAAAAGGACAAGCCGCGGTTCGTCTGGTTCTATCGCGATTGGGTGATCAACGCTCTGAACCACGACCTGCCTTACGACCGCTTCGTCGTCGAGCAGCTCGCCGGCGATCTGCTGCCCGAACGCCACGCAGGATCAGATCGTCGCCACCGGCTTATCTGCGCAATTCGATGATCAACGAGGAGGGCGGCGTCGATCCGGAGCAGTTCCGCATGGACGCCATGTTCGACCGCATGGACGCCATCGGCAAAGGCATTCCTCGGCCTGACGATCCAATGCGCCCAGTGCCACGACCACAAGTACGATCCGCTCACGCAGCGCGAATACTACCGCCTCTTCGCGTTTCTCAACAACGACGACGAAGCCAACATCACCGTCTACACGCCCGAGGAGCAGCGGCAACGCGCCGATGTTCTGCACCGCGTTCGCGAAGCGGAAGACGAATTGAAGCATCGGATGCCCGATTGGCCGCAGCGCATGGCCGCGTGGGAAGCGCAAGCCAAAGCCGATCCGACCGCAATGGACGGTGCTGCGGCCGAAAGTCGAGCGGGAATCGACCGGCGGCGAAAAGTACATCTGCCGCTGCCCGATGGCTCGTTTCTGGCCTCGGCTACGCGCCGACAAAGCACACGGTCCATATTAAGGTCAACACCGACGTGAAGAACGTCACCGCGTTTCGTCTCGAATTGCTCAACGATCCGAATCTGCCGCGCGGCGGGCCGGGCCGTTCGATTCAAGGCACCGCCGCGCTGACGGAGTTCTCCGTCGAGCCGAGACAACGGCGGCAAGGTCGAGAAGCTCAAATTCGCCAAGGCCACGGCCGATTACAATCCGCCCGAACGCCGCTGGACGCGATCTACGACGACCGCAGCAAGAAGCATCGCGTCATCGGCCCGGTATCGATTCGCCATCGACGGCAAGGATGACACGGCTTGGGCGACCGACGCCGATCCCGGCCGCCGCAATGTGCCGCATCAGGCCGTCTTCACGCTCGACAAGCCGCTGCCAACGGGCGCAACGCTCACCATCCTCTCGACGCAAAACCACGGCGGCTGGAACAGCGACGACAATCAGAATCACAACCTCGGCCGCTTCCGACTGTCGCTTACGACCACGCCCGACGCCGTGGCCGATCCGATGCCCGCCGCCGTTCGCGAGATTCTCGCCGTCCCGCAGCGACAGTCGCACGGCCGAGCAGCAGACGGCAGTGTTCAGCTATTGGCGCACGACCGTTCCCGAATGGTCCGACGCCAACAAGCGAATCGACGACGTTTGGGCGACCCATCCCGAGGGCACGACGCAGCTGGTGCTTGCGGCCGCGCGATCATCCGCGCGACACGCACATTCTCAAGCGCGGCAATTTTCTTAAGCCCGGGCCGACCGCGTCGATCCCGGCGTGCCCGCTTTCTTGAATCCACTGCCGCCCGGCGCGCCGCCGAGTCGTCTGACATTCGCCAAATGGCTCATCGATCGCAATGCGCCGACCACGGCCCGGGCAGTCGTCAATCGCATCTGGCAATCGTATTTCGGCATGGGCTTGGTGGCGACGCCGGAAGATTTCGGCTTGCAGAGCGAGCCGCCGTCGCACCGAAGCTGCTCGATTGGCTGGCCGTCGAGTTCATGGATGGCGGCTGGAGCCTGAAAAAGCTGCACCGGCTGATCGTCACCAGCGCGACGTATCGCCAATCGTCGCGCGTCTCGCCCGAGCTGCGCGAGTCGCGATCCGTACAATCGGCTGCTGGCTCGCGGGCCGCGTTTTCGAGTCGACGCGGAGACGGTTCGCGACGTTACGTTGGCGGCCAGCGGCTTGTTGAACGATCGAATCGGCGGTCCGAGCATGCATCCGCCGCTGCCGGAGTTCCTATTCATGCCGCCGGTCAGCTACGGGCCGAAGCCTTGGGTCGTCGATAAGGGAGCGGAGCCGCTATCGCCGGTCGCTTTACATCTTTCGCTACCGCTCGGTGCCGCATCCGGTGTTGCAGACGTTCGACGCGCCGAACGGCGACTTCGCTTGCGTCCGCCGCTCGCGGTCCGACACGCCGCTGCAAGCTTTGACGACGCTCAACGAGCCGAGCTTCATCGATTGCGCGCGGGCCTTGGCTCTGCGCACGCCCTGCGCGACGGCGGCAAGACCGACGACGATCGCCTCACGTTCGCCTCCGCCGCTGCATCGCGCGCGGCCAACCGCCGACGAACTTGCGACGCTGAAAGCGCTGCTCGCCAAAGAGCAACAACATTTTTCCGCTCCGGGAGCAAAGCCCTGGGACCTCGCGGCCGTTGATCCCAAGAGCCCACCGACATTGCCCGCCGGAGCAACGCCCGCAAGCCTGGCCGCCTGGACGGTCGTTTCCCGTGTTATTTTGAATCTCGACGAAACGATTACGAAGGACTAACGGGCGGGCGCTGCGAAGGACGCACCACCATGAATTGCCAATTCCATCAATCGCGGGCCAAGACCCGGTGCAGGTCTCGCGCCGCTGGTTTTTCCGCGACTGCGGCGTCGGTCTTGGCGCAATCGCCCTGGCGCAATTGCTGCAAGCCGAGAGCCTCGCCGCGCCGGCATCGGCTTCTCCGTCGAGCGATCCGCTCGCGCCGAAGCAGCCGCACTTCCCGGCCAAGGCGAAGCGAGTCATCTATCTGTTCATGGCCGGCGCGCCGAGCCATCTGGAACTGTTCGACTACAAGCCGCAACTGGCCAAGCTTCAACGGCACGCTGCCGCCGCAGAATTGCTCGCACGGCTATCGCGCCGCGTTCATCAATCCGGATGCCAAGCTGCTCGGACCGAAGTTCAAGTTCGCCAAACACGGCCAATGCGGGGCGGAGCTTGCCGAGTTGCTGCCCCGGCTTGCGGAAGTCGTCGATCGACATCGCGATCGTGAAATCGATGGTCACCGACGCTTTCAACCACGCTCCCGGCGCAGATTCTGATGAACACCGGCTCGCAGCAGTTCGGCCGGCCGAGCTTCGGCGCCTGGGCGACCTACGGCCTGGGCAGCGAATCGCGCGATCTGCCCGGCTTCGTCGTGTTGAATTCCGGCACGCAAGGGAACCAGCGGCGGCAACTCGAACTGGGGCAGCGGCTTCCTGCCGACGGTCTACAACGGCGTGCCGTTCCGCAGCAGCGGCGATCCGGTGCTGTATCTCTCGAATCCGCGCGGCATCGACGCGACCGTCGCAGCGCGACACGCTCGACGCCGTCAAGCAGCTCGAACCAGCAGCGGCTCGACGCTGATCGGCGATCCCGAAATCGCCACGCGCATCAATTCGTTCGAGATGGCCTATCGCATGCAGACCAGCGCGCCGGAGCTGATGGATCTCTCGAAAGAGCCGAAAACGATTCTCGACATGTACGGCGCCGAGCCGGGCAAGCCGTCGTTCGCCAACAACTGCCTGCTGGCCCGGCGGCTGCTCGAGCGCGGCGTGCGCTTCGTGCAGCTGTTCCACGAAGCCTGGGACCAGCACGGCAATCTGACGAACGACCTGAAGAAGAATTGCAAAGACTACCGATCAGCGCCTCGCGCCGCCTTGGTCAAGGATCTGAAGCAGCGCGGGCTGCTCGACGACACGCTCGTCATCTGGGGCGGCGAATTCGGCCGCACGCCGATGGTCCAAGGGCGGCAACGACGGCCGCGACCATCATCCGAACGCCTTCACGCATGTGGATGGCCGGCGGCGGCATCAAGCCGGGCCTCACGCTCGGCCAGACCGACGAGTTCGGCTTCAACGTCGTCGAAGACCGCGTTCACGTCCACGATCTGCACGCCACGCTCCTGCACCTGCTGGGCTTCGACCACACGAAGCTGACCTACCGCTTCCAAGGCCGCGACTTCCGCCTCACCGACGTGCAGCGGCACGGTCGTCAAAAAGCTGCTGGCCTAAGGACGGCACGAGAAACATCGTCCGTCTTTCCACAGTCGCTTCTCGCGCTCCCGCTCTGAATTCTGGTGAATTCAGCTACGGATTGGCCCCGGCGCGGTAGCTGGATTCGCCAGAATTCAGCATTCAAGTCTGATCTTCCCTTCGCGTCTTAGCGGTGAATCTTCTTCGTCGCAGCCCGCCAATAGACCGCCGCCGCCGGTTTTGGTACGCTGGGCGGCGAAATTCATCTCCCATCCACGGACGGTTCGCCATGCCCGAATTTTCCAAATACCAGCAGAAAGTCATCCAGCGCTACTACGACAATCAAGATGCAATCCTGCTGCAAAAGCTGGGCGAGCATGTGACGGAGCTTTATCTCTCCGAAGGCAAAGCGCGGGCCCGCCGCTGGAAGCTGATCGTCGCGGTGCTTGAGAAGCTCAAAATCCCAGCCAGCCGGATCGAGCATCTGCAAACGACCGACAATCCAGCGCCGCTGGCCAAACTGCTCGAAGAACTCTTGGCCAAGCAGAAGTAATAAGGACAGGGGTCTGGCTCAATTTTCGGCTCACTGTGGCCAAAATCGCGACTGACGTTTCCGCCGAAAATTGTGCCTGACCCCTTTGAATCACGCCTATGCCTTCCAACGCCGCTCAAGCCGACGCCCTGCGGTGGCAAAAATTCCCGGTGCTCGACGACGGTTTCGTTACGCTTGTCGACGTGATGGGCGACGATCAGGCCGTCGTGCAAGCGGCGCGAGTTAGCTACGGCGAGGGGACCCGCAAGGTTTCCGACGACCGTGGCCTGATTCGCTATCTACTGCGGCATCACCATACGACGCCGTTCGAGATGGCCGAGGTGAAGCTGTTGGTGCGCGTGCCCATGGATTGCTGGCGGCAATGGATTCGCCATCGCACGGCAAACGTGAACGAATACAGCACGCGCTATTCGCTCGCCATCGACGCCACGCAAGCGACCGCGCCCGACGCTTGGCGCAGCCAGGCCGCGACCAACCGTCAAGGCAGCGGCGAACTGATGGACGCCGAAACGGGCTCGCGGCTCTCGGCCGCCGAGGCCGAATTCCAAAGTCGGGCGAGGCAATTGTACGAAGAGCGAATCGCGGCCGGTGTCGCCCGCGAGCAAGCCCGCAAGGATCTGCCGCTCTCGACGTACACCGAGGCCTATTGGAAAGTCGATCTACATAATCTGCTGCACTTCCTCGCGCTGCGCATGGACGCCCACGCCCAATACGAAATCCGCAGCTACGCCACCACGATCGGCGAGCGGATCGTCGAGCCGCTGTTTCCCTTGGTGTGGGAAGCCTTCGTCGATTATCGGCTGCAAGCGATGTCGCTAACGCGCCTCGAGCGCGACGTCGTCCGCCGCCTCGCCGAGCGGCTTGCAACCACCGGCAACCATCGAGCCAGCGAAGACGACTTTTTGGCCGTGCAAGACGCCGCCTGGTCGGGCCTGACCCGCTGCCGCGAACGCGACGAATGCCGCGAGAAACTAATCCAACTCGGCCTGTTGGAGTTCACGCTTTAGCGTGCCGCTGGCAGCATAAAGGCTGGACTCCAACGATCGTTAATCAAAGGCATCAACCTCCATGACCGACCAAACCATCGCCGATCTTCTCGCCCTCAATTCTCGCCTCTTGGACGCCATCGCCCAAGCCAATTGGCCCGCCTATCAAGAACTCTGCCAGCCCGACGTGACCTGCTTCGAGCCGGAAGCCCGCGGCCAATTGGTCGAGGGCCTGGCATTTCACAAATTCTATTTCGATCTCGGCTCCGACGGCCGGCCGTGTCAAAATACGATGGCCTCGCCCCGCGTTCGCTTATTGGGCAACGATGCGGCAATCATCGCCTACGTTCGCCTCGTCCAACGCCTCGGCCCCGACGACACTCCCAAAACCGCCGCCGTCGAAGAAACCCGCGTCTGGCAGCGCATCGACGGCAAATGGAAGCACGTCCACATCCACCGCTCGCCGCTGGGGAACTGAACGGCACACCAACCCGAAGCGTTAGCGAGTGCGGCAACGAATGGTCGGCCGCCGATTCAATCCGACTCGCCGAGCCCAACGCGCCCCGCCCCGTTCACCGGGCTTTCCGCTGTTCGGCTTGAGCCATCGCATGTGATTGATCGGCCGCCGGGCGAAACGGCTGAAGCCATCACGGCGAGAAGTCCCGTGAACGGGACTCAATAGCGCCGCGCTGTCGCCCGCATCACCCGACCTAAAGGTCGGGTGAAGAAAAGGGGACGCGAGTCAATTAAAAAAGGGGCGCGTCCCCTTTTACTCCGTCCCAGGGTAGGCCGCCGTTGGCGGCCAACCCTGGGCTAGGGGATAAACCCCCCTTTGGGGTATGCGAGAGTGACCCGCTGCGATTGAACAACAGAAGGCATTAATATCGCTGATCGCAATTGCGTGGGAAACTCCACCCACACCCTCGTCCCGCCCGTGCGCAGCAAGGCCGCGGTGATTGCGCACCGCGGCCATTGCGCGAGTGGGTTGTCACATCGACCACGCAAAACGCAGTTCGTGCGCCACCGCCGCCCGTAGGAGTTGGCAGGTGTTCGTGTTTTCCGCACTGCATCAAGCCTTACGCAGCCAAAGGGCCGTGACTAAACCGCACGGCTGGTTGCGGTCGCGACTGAAGCTCCAAGCTTCAATCACGTCCGCCCGAGTCTTCCAACTCCGCTCGTGACGAGGGCACGCGACCCGGAAAGGTCCCACTCACGCCCTATTGACGAGTGTCGTACTCACTCGAAACACGGTGGATACCGTGTGACACACGCCCTCGCTAACGCTTCGGGTTAGTGTGCACGGTCTCCTCCAGCTTCGAGCATCGGCGGCAGCGCACTGGGTTATCATCCCCACGGGGAAGCCCACTTTTACCCACACTGTGAACAATGCACGATCGGTTTTTGATGCAACGTTTTTCATCTCGAACTTCTCACGCATCGTTCGGGCTCTACCTTGATAACCCCAAGGTGAGCGGGGAAGGGGCCTGAGGATCCACGACTCGGTACTCACTACCTCGGTCTGTTTTGCGGCTGTACGGGCGGCAAACAGTTGGGCCGGCGCTACGAAGAACGCGAACTGCTGTTAACCGCAGCCCGAATTCAACATCGCACAGCATGAGGGACTAGCGTCGCCCTTGGACAGGAACAACCGCCGGCAGCGCGTCATGCGGAAGGCTTGAGGCTTGAGGCTACAGGCTTGAGGTACGAAGGCACGAAGAACGCGCGGAGCGGCCGCTTGCGCGTCCTCAAGCCTCAAGTCTCAAGCCTCTCACCTCAAGCCTCCCGCGTCGCCTCTCACAAGTGCCTCGATCCGAGTCGTCTACGGCTCGTGAATATGCCATAAGTGCTGGCCCAAATTCAAGCAGAAAAAAAGCGGAAGGCTTGAGGCTTGAGGCTACAGGCTGCAGGACGAAGAGAGGCTCGCGAAACCGCAAGCGCGCTTTGACACGCTGTTTGAAATGGAAGCTCGCTTGCGGGGAGCCCGCGTCCGTTGTTCGTCCACTGACCCCTGGCCTCCGGCCTGATCCCGTTTGGGATAGCATATCTTGCCCCAAACGAGTATAAGTCCTTCGCTTTCAGTGGCTTGGGGCGCCCGCTGACCGGCTAAACCCAGGGAAGGCCGACGGCGACTTTGCCGTTAATGAGACATTTGACAGCCATTCCTGGGCTTGGAGTCGCCCGTCGCGTCGCTTGAGTCGTTGTGACTCGCCGCGGCGGGGCGGCGACTAAAGTTTCGCCCAGCCCGCGGCGTGCGCGGTTGCCGCGGGGCTATCCACCCACCAAAAAACCAGCATAATATGCAAGTCTCCGCCGCTCTGCCTCGCTCACCTTCGGCATTGGCCCGGCTATATGCCTTGCGGGCCGCCGATTACTGGAACCGGGGACTATTCCCCCCCATGACCGCGACACTATTGGCCGCACTCGCCAAGTTGCTTAGCGGCGCCAGCGTGCGCTGGATCGATTGCCAGCCCGACACCTGCCAGCGCGTCTACTTCGCCAATCACACGAGCCATCTCGACGCCTTGGTCGTTTGGGCCGCGCTGCCGCATGAAGTGCGGATGGTGACTCGCCCGGTTGCCGCCAAGGATTATTGGGAAGGGGGCCGCATTCGCAAATACATGGCCACCAAGGTGTTCGACGCCCTGTTGATCGACCGCAAGGAAATCAAAGTCCATCAAAGCCCGGTCGATCTGATGATCCGCGAAATCGGCGAGACCAAATCGCTGATCGTGTTTCCGGAGGGGAGCCGCAGCACGGATGCGGACATCGGCGAGTTCAAAAGCGGACTGTACTATCTGAGCAAGAAGCGACCCGACCTGGAGTTGGTGCCGGTTCATATCGATAATTTGAACCGCGTGCTGCCGCGCGGCGAGTTCTTGCCGGTGCCGCTGTTGAGCTGCATCAGCTTCGGCGCGCCGATGTGGCTGGAATCGGGCGAGCCGAAAGCCGACTTCCTGCTTCGTGCCCGAGAGGCCGTGCGCCGCTTGAAGGAAGTGTAGACAAGACCACCAGGGAATCGCGGCGATGGCGGACGGCAAGACGTTGGCGTTGGTCGGCGGCGTGCTGGTGCTGTTGGCCGCGGCCACGGGCGTCGGGCAGTTTCTCAAGCTCTATCCCGACAGCGGGCTCAACGCGGCGGCCGTGCGCAGCTTCAATCAACGCTTGCGCGCCTGGTGGCTGATGTGCAGCGTGCTGGCCGCGGCGCTGTTGATCGGCAACACGGCGACGGTCGTGCTGTTCGGAGCGATCTCATTCTGGGCGCTGCGAGAGTTCATCACGCTGACGCCGACTCGCCTGGGCGACCATCGGGCCCTGTTCTGGGTCTTCTTCCTGTTCACGCCGCTGCAATATCTGCTGATCGGCATGATGGGCGTTTCGCACGATGAGCTTTACAACGTCATGATTCCCGTTTACGCGTTTCTGTTCATCTTGGCGCGCGTGGCGGTGTCGGGCGACTACAAGCGATTCCTTGAACGGACGGCCAAGATTCAGGCCGGCCTGCTGATTTGCGTCTATTGCTTGAGCTTCGCGCCGGCGCTATTGTTTCTGGACCTGAAGCAAGGGAATTCGCATGGGGCCAACTTCCGCTTGCTGTTCTTCTTCATTCTGATGGTGCAACTGAGCGACGCGCTCCACTTTCTTTGGAGCCGGCTCGTTGGCCGGCACGTGATCGCGCCGACGATCAGCCCGAGCAAGACTTGGGAAGGGTTTTTGGGGGGCACGGCGAGCGCGACGCTCTTGGGCGCGGCGCTGTGGTGGGCGACGCCGTTCGAGCCCTGGGGCGCGGCGGGCATGTCGCTGCTGATTAGCGTGATGGGCTTTGCCGGCGGGATGACGATGTCGGCGATCAAGCGCGATCGCGGCGTGAAAGACTACGGCACGCTGGTCGAAGGCCACGGCGGCGTGCTCGACCGCATCGATTCGCTCTGCTTCGCCGCCCCGGTGTTCTTTCACATCACGCGATTCTTTTTTCCGTAGGCGCCCGGCGGGAAAATCTCGGACATTCCCCGCGATTCTCGTTAGTGCGGCCGCCATTCGGCAAATTCCTCGCTACGCAAATTGTAGAAGCGCACTGCTGCGACCGGCGCTGCGAACTGCGGAAAACATTGGTTGACGTAGCCCATGTCGGCCGCCTGTTGCAGCGTTGTCACATCGAGCGGCGGCAATGCCGATTTCAGCAGCACCAATTCTCGTGCCCCAAGCGCGTCGGCCAATCGGGCCGCGATCGAATCGCTTGTCACGTTCCAACTATGTGGTAACCTTGACTCCGCCGCATCGGGCTCGATCCGTCGTAGAAACTCTCGCGGGCAAAACGCGATGAGAGCACCATCCGCGAACGGTTTCTGCAAATCTTCCCAGCGATCGACGCCGACGGCTTCGTGCAAAAGTCGTCGCACGGCCGAGATATTGGCGCTCATCGCATCAATTGCCAACCAATGCGCGGTCGAGGGAGGCAGTCCTACGGCAGCGTCGCGATGTCGGACGTCGTCGGCCAAAGCCCCGCCGCCGCTGATAAGAATGTTGACATCCGGCGACTGACGAGACATCCACTGCCGAAATCGCGCCGGCCAGTCGGCCCAATCGAGCAAACTGCCCCCCAACTTGATGATGCGCACCTGATCGTCCCCAACCCCCAGCCCCTTCGCTACTCTCCTTCGCGCGCGATGACCGCCAGCGCATGAGCCGTGGCAGAGCGCGACAGGGCCGCTCCCAATTCTTTGTCCAGCGAAGTTATCTTGCCCGACGTTTTCATCCGTTCCAACACCCGGCGAGCGACGAATTCACCGCGGCCAGCGAGCACGATCGTTTCCGGCGGCGATTGGGTTCGTCCGACCACTTGCCCCACCGCCACGGCGATCTTTGCCAATTGGCTGCGGGCGATTGCCTCAGCGGCCGCCAAGGCGTCGGCATCGTCGAACATCTCTCGATCCGCGCAAATCGAGCGCGCCAATCGATCGCGAGCGGCGGACTTCGTCGCCGGGCGGCCGTCGGCTGTGTTCGCGCTATTCGGCTCCTCCGGCATATCACCGAGCGTCAGATACGCGTCCCACGTCGTCGCGAAAACTTCCTGCGCGACGGGGCACTGCTGTTTCTTCCAGGGCACTGCATTGACCAAGGAGCAGACAGGGCTTCGTTCCACGCCGGTGTAAACCAACTCCGACGCCAGCAGCCGTTCGGGATCGGTTTTGCCTTGTGCGGCCGGGCGGCCATCGGTCAACGGGATGATGTCGGTCGTCGTCGAGCCGATGTCGATCAGCAGGGCCGATCCCTTCGGGGCGTAACGGCCGGCGAAGCGAGCGAGCGCATGCCAATTCGTCGCCGCAGCGGCGAGCGGTTGCTTGAGCGCGATTTGCGGCGAGACCAGCAGACCGTTGTTCAAATAAATGCGCGTATGCCGGCCATCAGCCGCGGTCGACAAGGCGTCGATGATGAACTGAACGCCTTCGGTTTTGGTGTTGAAGCAATCGGCCAATTCGCCGGTCATGGTCGCGGCAAGATGATCGGCCCGGGGCGCGCCCGCGATCAAAGTCCGTAGGGCTTCGACGAGTTGCTTGGGGCTTCTCCACAGCGGAAAGGCTTGCGAGACGGCAAAGCCAAGCCCGTCGGCCGCCTTCAGATTTGCCCCGCCGATATCGAGCGCCAACCAGTTCATGTGTCGTTCGCGATCGAATGTTCCGCTGTAACCCGAAGCGTTAGCGAGGGCGGGAGCAAAATGCTGCCGTCCCTCGCTAACGCTTCGGGTTATTGTTATCCCACCAGTTCTTCGAATGCCGCTTTCGAATGCCGCAGCAGATCTCGATAGTCGGTTGCTTCGATCTCTTGGCCGACCAGTTCCACGTCATAATCTCCGTCATAACCCACGGAACGGAGCGCTGCAACCACTTCTCGCAGCGGCACGGCGCCGGCGCCCAGTCGGGTTCGATTTTGCTCATGCTCCGAGGGGCAATGCCCGTCGGCCAAGTGGACGATCGCAATTCGGCCGGCAAATTTTGGCAATAGCTCGATCGCGGCCCGATCGGCGCCGAAATGATACGCGTCGAACGCCAACTGCACGCTCGGACTGTTGGCCGCATCCAAGACGGCCAACGCATCGGCAAGCGTCGTCAGAAATGTCCATTCCGCGGCGCAAACCGCATGCATTGGCTCGATCGCCAGCGTCACGCGCGCGTGCTCGGCCACGGGGGCCAACTCGCGCAACGCATCGATCAGCAGCCGCCGGGCATGATTGTGCGTATGACCGGCGCGGCCGCCGCTGTAGACGACGAGCGCACGGGCTTTCAACGCGGCCGCCTGCCGGATCGCCTCGGTGGCGTCGGCGATGCTTTCGCGGAACGTATGTCCGTCGCTGCCGGTAAAGCCGCCGGCCCAGAGCAGATTCGAGACGGGTAATCCAGTCTCGGCCAGAAGCTCCAGCCCTTTTTCCTCGCCGTAGTCCGACAACTTTTGCCGCCAGACGCCGATGGCAGGGATTCCGGCAGACCGATATTCGGCGATATCTTCATCGAACGACCAGCGATAGGTCGTCATCTCGTTCATCGACAAACGTGCCATCCGTGCATCTCTCCCGCGACATCGATTGGATCACGAGGCCTCCGCGCCTCAGTCTGAGTAGAACCAGTTTCAAAACCGCGGAGAGGGAGACATTCCCCATTTTCTCCGAAGACTGCGCAAAATGGGGACAGTCCCCGGCGGTTTTGAAACTGGTCCTAGTATGGAGAATCGCCGGTGAAGTGTAAACCCAGGCTTCGCGCTGAAATCGTGTTCGCGGCGCGTGATGGTTGCGTCGGCTTGCAATCGTCGAATTCGCTGGGCAAGATGGTTCCATGGCAAACAGCGAGCCGCCCAAAGATGCCGCGTTTTTGTCGGCCGTGACGCTGATGCAGGCGGGGAATCTTGACGGGGCCTGCCGCGCGCTACAAGAAAGCTCCTCGACAGGCGCCGACGTTGCTCGGCTGGCGCTCTATCTCGCCGACGCGCTTGCCGATCAAGGCAGATTTCAGGAAAGCATTGCATTTTACAACCGCGCGATCGTCGCACGGCCCGATTTCGCTCCAGCGCGGCAGAATCTGGCGGCTATTTGGCTTCAGTTGGGCAAGTACGATGAGGCGATCGCCGAAAGCCACGCCGCGCTGGCTTTGCAACCGGATCGTCCTTTGGCGCTCAACACGCTGGGCGTTGCCTTGGCCCATCGCGGACGTTTGGAAGACGCCGTTAGCGCTCTTTCCGCGGCTCTGCGGGCCAACCCGAATTACGCCAATGCGGCGCACAATCTCGCCAATGTGCTCGCCCGATCCGAGCGCCGCGACGAGGCGATCGCCGCTTATCGCCGGGCACTGGAGATCGATCCTCAATTGAGCCACGCGGCCTTCGATCTGGCGGCGCTCGGCGCGGAGGCGCCGCCGCCGCAAATGCCTCGATCCTATCTGACGACGTTTTTCAACAATTATGCGCCGCGGTTCGAGCGGCACATGGAAGAGCTGCGCTACGTGGCTCCGCGGTTGTTGGCGGACGCGGTCTTGACGGAAAGCGGCCGAGTGTTCGACGAAGCAGTCGATCTAGGTTGCGGCACGGGGCTTGTCGGCGCGCTGTTTCGCCCCCACGTTCGCCACTTCGTCGGAGTCGATCTGGCCGACGCGATGATTGCCATTGCGCGGCAACGCGGCATCTACGACGAGCTGGCAAACGAGGATTTGGTCGAGTTTCTGCGTCGCCGCGCGACCGGAGTCAACCTGCTGCTCGCCGCGGACCTGCTGATCTATTTTGGCGACCTCAAGGAGTTGTTTGCCGCGGCTGCGGAACGACTGCGGACCGGGGGATTGTTTGCCTTCTCCATCGAATCGACGACGGAAGGTGAATACCGATTGCAACTTAGCCGCCGTTACGCGCATTCGCGTGGCTACATCAGGCGTTTAGCCGCCGAGCAGGGTTGGACCGAATTGGCCGCGCGGGATTGCACCCTGCGCGATCAAGCCGACGCTCGCGTAGGGGGTGTCGTATTCGTGTATCGCCGCGAGCGATGAATTCGCCATTTGCCGCAGCCTAACATGCCCCTAATGTCGGCAGCGGTCCGGCCACAAATATGCTTGACTCCGCCGTTGAAAACAATCAAGGTAGCAATTGCGGGAAACCGCGTCGCGGTGGTAAGTCTAGCTGCCATTCTGGTTTGCTGACTTCGCGGTTTTTCTATTCCTCGCCGATCATGCCGGTTTGACAGAATTGGTACGGCTTTATTCGGAGCATTCTGCAATGCGAAACAACAAGCGTCGTCACGGTGGTTCGACTCGCAAGAATTTGAAATCGATATCTCTTTCCGCGCGGCGTCTGGTCACCGAGCAGTTGGAGCAGCGGCGGATGCTTTCGGCTAGTTCGACGTCGTATCGCTACTTGATCGACGGCACCGGAGCCAATCCCAACGAGTCGATCCTTACGCCGCTGAATGTCAAGTCGACCGCCAACGGCGGCACGTTCGGCAAGCAGTTCTCGGTCACCGTGGATGGGCAAGTGCTTGCCCAGCCGCTTTATATGTACGGGCTGACCATCACCGCTCCCGGATCAACGAACACGCAGAATATCGTCTACACCGCGCCGAACACGGCGAACACGGTTCACAATGTCGTGTTCGTGGCGACGGAGCACGACAGCCTCTACGCCATCGACGCTACGAACGGCCAAGTCTTGTGGCAAGACTCGTTCATCAACGGCACGACAATTACGAGCGTTCCGAACGGCGACGTCGGCAGCGGCGACATTACTCCCGAAATCGGCATCACCGGCACGCCGGCCATCGACGCGAGCACCAATTTCCTCTACGTCGTGGCGAAGACCAAGCAGATCGTCAACGGCAATAACTCGGCCCCGCATTATTTGAACACGCTTTATAAGGTCGACATTCAAAACGGCACCGACACCAGCGTCGTGATTGCCGATACGACCGATTCCGGCGGAGGATACACCTACAATGCCGGGAGTCCGTATGTCCTTGGCAGCGGCGACGGTTCGATCACGGTCAGCGGGCAACACCGAGTTTATTTCAATTCGCTGCGGCAAATGTTTCGCCCCGGTGTGCTGCTCTACGATGGTCAGGTCATCTTGGGCAGCGCCTCGCACGGAGACAACGGCCCGTATCACGGCTGGATGTTGACCTACAACGAAAGCACACTGACGCTAACCGGCGTGCTGAACACGACTCCCAATGGCGGCCTCGGTGGAATCTGGCAGGGGGACGGCGCCATCGTCGTCGATCCGCAAGGGCATTTCTATTTCGAGACCGGCAACGGCTCGTTCAATCAAAACGCCAGCAACTTTCCCAATGGAGACACGTCGCTGTTGCCCATCGACGCCGATTATGGCGATTCGTTCGTGAAAGTGGCCATCGATACTTCGACCAGCCAAACCAATCAGAACCCGAACGGCTGGGGCCTCAAGGTGGTCAACTATTTCACGCCCCACGATCAGGCACAATTAAACAGCGCGGATACCGACTTGGGCTCTGGTGGTCCGATTATTCTTCCCGATTCGGCGGGCAGCACCGCTCATCAAGAATTGATGCTTGGTGGAGGCAAGGAGGGCGTGATCTATCTGATCGATCGCAACCACATGGGCGGATTCAGCACGACCGATGCCGGCGTCGTGCAGGAGCAGTCCGGCGCGGTCGGCGGAATCTTGAGCGTTCCGGCCTTCTTCAATGGCGACATTTACTATACCGGCGGCTACGGCGGTGGAATCAACCAGTTTTCAGTGATCGACGGCGTCATGTCCACGTCTGCCATTCACAGTACGCCCGACGGATTCGGTAATCTCGACGGCGGCCCGGTGATCACTTCCGAGGGAACAGTCAATGGAATCGTTTGGGCATTGGATCGAGGCACAGGTCAACTTCGAGCCTATAGCGCCGCAAACGTTAGTACCGAACTGTACAAAAGCTCCCAAGCAGCCAATAATGCGGACGCAGTTGGCTCCGTCATGAAATACACGTCGCCGATGGTCGCCAACGGACAAGTATTCGTCGGCACGGGCAATGCACTGGTGGTTTACGGTTTGCCCAATCAGCCGACCCAAGTGCCGACGGCGCCGATCAACCTTTCCGCCGCTTCTCCCGCTGCAACCGACGTTACGTTATCGTGGACGGACCTGGCATTCGATGCGGCGGTGTACGACGTCGAACGCTCGAGCGACAACGGAGTGACTTGGGCGCAGATCGGCGAGGCAGCCGCCGATGCCACGAGCTACAACGACACGACGGCCCAACCTTTGACGCAATACTCTTACCGCGTGCGCGGCAGCAATTCCGTCGGATTCTCCGCGTACACGAATGTCGCCACGATCATGACGCCCGGCGCTCAATCCATTGGAACCGGGGATGGACTGCTCGGTCAGTATTATCCTGGAATCAACATCAATTTTGCCACCGCCACGCCGACGCAAACGCGGGTCGATCCGACCATTAACTTCAATTGGAGCACGACCGGTCCAGTGCCCGCGCTGGGCAACACGAATTATTCAGTGCGATGGACGGGCGAAATCCAGGCCCAATTCTCTCAGGCGTACACGTTTTACACGACCAGCGACGACGGGATCCGGGTGATTATCGGTGGCCAGACCGTCATCAACGACTACGCCGACCACACGTCAACGGTCGATGCCAGCGCGCCGATCCAGTTCACGGCTGGCCAAAGCGCGACGATCGAGATCGATTATTTTCAGGATACTGGACCGGCCCATGCCGTGCTCGAATGGTCGAGTTTGTCAACGCCGGAAGAAGTGGTCCCCCAAACCCAGCTTTTCTCCGGCTCGGCGCCGGCCGCCCCGGTGTTGGCGGCGCCATTCATCGCATCGGGAACGCAACTCAATTTGTCGTGGACCGAAAGCTCGAACTTCCAGAACGGTTTCGAAATCGATCGCAAGGTCGGCGCGGGAGGCACCTACAGCACGATCGCGGTCGTCAATCCGTCGGTCACGACGTACATGGACACCGGTCTGACCCAGGACACGACCTACTACTATCGCGTTCGCGCGCTTAATTTCGAGGCCAATTCGGCCTATTCGAACGAAGTGAGCATGTTGACGCCCGAGCCGCCGGCCACGCCGTCGGGCGCGACTCCGACCTCGATCACCACGACTCAGATCGCGCTTAGCTGGGTCAACAACGCGGACAACGGCATCACGACCCGCATTTCTCGCAATTCCGGGGCTGGTGGCAATTTCATCTTCGTGGCGGCACTGCCGGCAAGCACCACTTCCTATATCGACAACGGCCCGGGCGGACAGGGATTGACGCCGGGCGTCGCCTACGACTATCACGTTCAGGTCGGCAACCAGGCCGGTTACTCCGACTTCACCGGCTTCGTCGTGCAAACGCTGACGACCGCGCCGACGCAATTGATCGCCGTCGGCGCGGACGCACAAGTGACGCTCGCGTGGAATGTCCCTTCCGGGGCGGAGACGTTCAATATCTATCGCTCGACGACGCCCGGTGGCGAAGGAAGCACGCCCGTGGCAATGGGAATTGCCGGCGACACGTACATCGACACCGGCCTGAACAACGGCCAGACGTATTACTACGAGGTGAGTGCGGTCGACACGGGCGGCGAGAGCGCTCGCTCGGCCGAGGCATCGGCAAAACCGTTGGTTCCGACGTCGAAATCGTCGCCGCCGACCAACCTGACCGCGACCGCCGGCGACACCACCGCCTCGCTCCAGTGGATCGCCGCGCAAGGGGCGTCGTCGTACAATGTCTATCGCGGCACTGCGAGCGGCCAAGAGACGCTGTTGCACGCCGGAATCACGACCACGTCGTTTGCCGACTCCGGCCTGACCAACGGGACGACGTACTACTACTGGGTCACGTCGGTCAACGCGATCGGCGAGGGCGCGGCTTCTTCGGAAGTGACCGTGTCGCCGCACACGCTGCCGCCGCCGACGCCGATCAACGTCACGGCCACCGCCGGCGATGGACACGTCGGATTGAGTTGGACGGCGGCTTCCGATGCTTCGAGTTACAATATCTACCGCTCGACCGACAACGGCGACGAAGTGCTTTATCAACAAGGCGTTCTCGGCACGTCGTTCAACGACACCGGCGTCACCAACGGCGTCACTTATTTCTATCAGGTGAGCGCCGCCAACGGCGTCGGAGAAAGCAATCTCTCGCTGGAAGTGTCGGCGACGCCGATTCCGCCTTTGCCCGCGGCGCCACGTCGCTGGTTGCAACCACCTTGAATTTCGCGCAGATCGAAATCCAGTGGTCGGATAGCTCGACGTCGCTATCGGGGTTCCAAGTGCTGCGGTCCAGCGACGGCGTTAATTTCTCCCTCTTGACGACGCTCGATCCGACGGCAACGAACTTCACCGACTCCGGCAATCTCGCCGCCGGCACGACCTACTACTACCAAGTCGTGGCGATGAATTCGGCGGGAAGCTCCAGCCCGTCGAACACCGCGCATGCGATCGTCACGGGCCAGGTTCCGCCTCCGTGGACCGACGCGAATATCGGCGGCCCGGCGATCGCCGGGACGACGGCCTTCAGCGGCGGCGTGTTCACCGTCTCCGGCGGTGGAAGCGACATCTGGTATAGCGCCGATCAATTCAATTATCTCTATCAAAGTTTTTCCGGCGACGGCACGATCGTCGCGGAAGTGCTGACCCAGGGTAATACCAATCCCTGGGCCGAGGCGGGCATCATGATCCGCAATTCGGTGACCGATAAAGGCTCGACCTTCGCCGATATGATGATAACTCCCGGCAACGGCGCGGCGTTCCAATGGCGCGCCACCGCCGACACTAGCAATTTGGGCAACGATCAGGCCGGCGCTCGGCGCCCGAATGGGTGAAGCTGACTCGATCCGGCATGACGTTCACCGGCTATGTTTCGACCGACGGCACCACTTGGAGCCAGGTCGGCAGCTTTACCTTTGCCCCCGGCACGTTCGGTTCGCAGGTGTACATCGGCCTGGCGGTTTCCGCGTGGAACAACAATTCGATCAGCACCGCCACTTTCAGCAATGTGTCGATCACCGGGCAGGCTCTTCCGCCCACTCCAACGAACGTTACCGCCAGTCCGCTCAGCGGCACGTCGGCCTCGGTGCAATGGCAGGAGAGCGGCAATAATGTCTCCGCCTTCTACGTCTATCGCGAGGATCCTGGCACGTCGAACTTCTGGTTGAGGGCCACGCTCCCCGGCACGGTCACCAATTTCACCGACACCGGCCTCGCCAGCGGCGCCACTTACGCTTATCAAGTTGTCGCCGTGAACACGGTGGGCAATTCAAGCGCGGCCGGCGCATCGGTGTTTCTGCCCGTCCTGCCGGAGGCCCCGTCGGTGCTGCAGCCGAACCAGGTCGAAGCGAATAGCGCCGGGCTGAGTTGGGTGTTGAACTCCAGCAACGACACCGGCGTCTACGTTTATCGGCGGCAGGGCAATGCCACGACATTTTCGTTGATCGCCACGCTCCCCGCCGGTTCGACCGCCTACAACGACAGCGGTTTGCAATCGGGCACGGTCTATGAGTATCAGGTGTCGGCCTTCGATCTGGCCGGCCAATCCGATTTTGCCGACACCGGCCTCACGACCTTGCCCGCCGCGCCGGCAAACTTCACGGCGACCGTCGGTTCAAACGGCGTCACGCTGCAATGGCAAACCGTGACCGGCGCGTTGATCTACAATGTCTACCGTGGCCTATCCTCGGGCGGCGAAGGCGCAGTCGCCCTACGCCAGCGGCCTCACGAATCCGATTTTCGTCAACAATGGCGTCAATCCGGGCACGACGTATTACTACACCGTCGCCGCGGCCGATTTCAGCGGCGAGGGCGCCCATTCGACGCAAGCGAGCGCCACGATCGCAGGCCAACTGGCGGTGACCAACACCGACATTACCTCCCTCGGCAGCTCCGGCACGCTCGAACTTGCAGGCTCCGTCTCCGAATACAGCAGCAGCACGAATCTCACCAACAACAGCACCGCTGCGGATGGCATCCTGGTCACGGGCACGAATCAAATCGTCGGGAACGTCACCGGCACGGGCAATCTCGTGATTGCCCCCGGCGGCTACCTCACGGCCAGTTCCATCGTTCAAAACACGCTGGTCATCGGCGCCGGCGGGACGCTGACGATTGCCCCCAGCGGCGGCTCGACCAATGCTTCGGCGGCCGCAAGTTCGGCGGTCGCCGCCGACAGCACAAGCGATGCCGCCACAAGTTCGGCAATCGCCGTAGCGGCTGCCGCGCCGGTGGTGGAACCGCTTGCAGCGGCACAAGTAATCGCAAGCAGTGCCGACGCAATCGCTCCCGTTGTCGCCCCGATTGCAATCGCCGTTTCGAGCGACGCTCCGTTCGCGCCGCAAACTGTGACACCAGTTGTTTTGCCGACCATAACACCAACTGCGACGCCGACCGCATCGCTCGCGCCCGCCGTTGTTAGCCAACCGACAGCGCCGGCGGCGATCAATGTGCCAACCATGGCTGTCGCTTCGGCCCCGCTTGTGTCTCGGGTCGCCACGTCCAATCCATCCGACTCCGTGGCACAGTTGCTCGCTCGAACAGAACTTGGCACGGCGATGCCATTGTTCACGCAGTTCGTGGCCGGGCAACCCATGGATCAAAATGTGGATGAAACCGGTGCCAGTTTGTCATTCGCCGCAAAGAACGTTGCGAACAGCACCGGCATGACGACCGTCTCCGAGCCTTTGTCAATCACACCACTCGGAGCTGGGGCGGAAAGCCTGCTGAACGTCGAGAATGCCACGGATTCCATCGACCCAGGCTCGAACCGCGACGCCATGGAAGCGATCTTTGCCGACGGCGATATTGCCGCTCGCGTGGACGACGCGCTGTTGAACCTTTTGGCCAACGAAGCAGGTAATCGAGATTAGCCGACAAATCGCCAATTTCCCGCTCTTGCAAATACCGGCGGGCGATGCCAAGATAAAGTCATGAACACTGCCTCGATGAACCGTTTTGGGTATTGGTGGTTTTTTAGCCCGCCGGGTCGCGGGGCCGGTGGAGGTTCATAGCCTCAAACCAAGCGACAAAACTTCCGCCCCGAGATCTGGCCACCGCCGGTTCTCGGGGCATTTTTATTGGAAGGCTACAGGCTTGAGGCTATAGGACGAAGAAAAATCCCACGCTTCCACGTCCTGTAACCTCAAGCCCCAAGCCTGTAGCCTCAAGCCTATTCCGGAGGATCGATTCCGTGATCGTCGTCATGAAAAAAGAAGCCACCGCGACCGACATCGAGCACATGGTGCAGCGCGTCGAGCATCTCGGCCTGAAGCCGCATGTGATCGTCGGCACCGAACGGACCGTGATCGCCGTCATCGGAGATGACCGCCATACGTACAAAGACACGCTCATCGGCGGCTCGGGGGTGGCCGACGTGCTGCCGGTGTTGGCCCCCTACAAAGTCGCCAGCCGCGAAACCAAGTCCGATCCGACGGTCATCAAAGCCGGCAGCCTGACGATCGGCGGCAATCGCATCGGCGTGATCGCCGGTCCCTGTTCCGTCGAAAGCCTGGAGCAGATCATCGCGTCAGCCGTGGCGGTCAAGGAAGCCGGAGCGACGGCCCTGCGCGGCGGGGCGTTTAAGCCGCGCACCAGTCCCTACGCCTTCCAAGGCCACGGGCTGGAAGGGCTGCAAATGCTCGCCGCCGCGCGCGAGAAGACCGGCCTGGCGATCGTCACCGAAGTGCTCGCCACCGAAGACGTGCCGATGGTCGCCGAATATGCCGACGTGCTGCAAATCGGCGCACGCAATATGCAAAACTACCGGCTGCTCGAAGCAGTCGGCAAGACGAACCGAGCCGTGCTGCTGAAGCGCGGCGCCGGCGCGACGCTGGAAGAGTTGCTGCTGGCCGCAGAATACATCCTCGACGCCGGCAATCCAAACGTCATGCTCTGCGAACGAGGCATCCGCACGTTCGAAGCCCACACCCGCTACACGCTGCCGCTGGCCAGCATCCCTTATTTGCATTCCAAAACGCATCTGCCGGTGGTGATCGACCCCAGCCACGGCACCGGCCACCGCGACCTGGTGCCGTCGCTCTCCGCCGCCAGCGTAGCCGCCGGCGCCGACGGCCTGATCATCGAAGTCCATCCCGATCCGGAAAACGCGATGAGCGACGGCTATCAATCGCTCGACCCGGCGCAATTCCGCCAGACGATGGCACTGTGCCGCAAAGTGGCGGAGGCGGTTGGGAGGACGATGTGAGCAGAGGGGCAGGGGCAAGGAACCGCGTGACGAAGGAGAAACCGATGAGCCTTACCGAAATTGTCGTCAACGGCACGCTCAAGCCCGATGGAACTCTGGAGCTAGACCAGAAACCCGGCCTGCCCGCCGGGCGGGTCACGGTCGTGTTGCGTCAAGAATCCGGCATTGCTCCGGCGGCAAATGCTGAACCGCCGAAGGAGAACTGGTGGCAGTTCATGCAGCGGGCCAGGAAAGAGCTAGAGGCGTCGGGGGCGAAGTTCATGAACGAAGAAGAGGTCAACGCCCACATTGCTTGGCTGAGAGAGGAAGATCGGATTGATGAATTGCTTTCGACCGCCGGTCAGCGACTCCAGAAACCGGAGCAACCCGAATGCTGATCTACTGCGATAGCTGCATCCCGATCTATTGCATCGATCATTCAGGTCCGTGGAACATCCGGGCGACGAATCGGCTGGCCCTACTCGCAGCCAGCGGAGATTTAGTCGCCGCCAGCGATCTGGTCCGTTTAGAGTGCCGAGTCAGGCCGATCAGCGCCGGCGATGCGGTTAGACTGGCTGTCTTCGACGGCTTCTTTGCGCCCGACGTGCGTCTGATCCCAATCACGACGGCAGTATTTGATCGCGCGACTGATATCCGAGCCAGACACAGATTTAAGCTAGCCGACTCTCTGCACTTGGCCGCAGCCATAGAGGCAGCGTGCCATCGGTTTCTGACCAACGACCGGCGCCTATCGTCCTTTACGGACATCCAAGTAGAAGAACTGCCGTGAACAAAAGAGGCAAAACGGAAAACGCCATGAGCGACGGCTACCAAATCGCTCGACCCGCCGCAGTTCCGCCAGACGATGGCATTGTGTCGCAAGGTGGCGGAAGCGGTCGGGCGGATGATGTAGATACGCGTCAATCCTGGCGCGAGCCGGTTAGATCAAAAAGCTCTTGGCCTTCGAACACGGCGTCTTTCACGCAGCCTTGCATTTTGCCGCTGCGGAGCCAGGTGTTCCAGCCGAGGCGCAGGCCGGGTGATGTCGGGTCGGAGAGGATGGACTCGGGGATCGAATCGGCGCGCAAGAGAAGTTGCACGTCGAAGGCCAGCGTCGGGCCGATGTAGAGACGCGTGAGGTGCGACAGGAGAAAAAATGCTTTCGATTTCGCAACGGCGCCGCGATAGGGCAAGAATTCGACGAACTGCTCATAATCCAACGGACCGACGCGGATGCGAATCTTTCCCTCGACATCCCACACCCGTTCGCCGATCACCAGATTGACGCCCAGGCTGCAATTGGTGCAGGTTGCGCCTAACTGCGATTGATCGCTCGGATCGAGTTGCAGCCATTGGCCGTGGAATTGTTGGACTTCGACCGGCAGTTCGAAATAGTCGGACAATAGCGCGGCCAGGCCGGCGGCCGTTCGCGGACGGCGCGCCACGAGCCGGCGTAGCGCAACAGCGCCAAGTCTTCGACCTCGGCCAGCGTGCGGCACTCCGTGTGGCGATGCGCGGCGGGCTCCGGCCGATGGTCGGCGAGCTTTTTGGGTTCGACGATCGACGAAGTCACTCGAATGCGATTGCGCAGCGTCGCCAAGCCCAGGCCCGAAAGGCTGAGCAAGGGCATGCGTGAACGGGTCGGGCGGATGCTGCAAATACTCGCCGCGCTCGTAGGAAATATAGAACCGATATTTTTCCCACGCTCGATAAAAGAGCGACAACATGCGGTGCGTGAACAGGTCGAACCAATCGCGCAGGGCAAACTTTTCTTCGTGCTTGGCGTCGCGCTGAATCCGCAGCAGCATCTCGGTATAGTGCCGGGGCATCACGCCGCTGGGCCCGACCAGCCCGAAGAAGGCCACGCTCATTTCGGGAACGGATCGATTGCCGTCGGTCGGCCGCAAGTCCCAAATCTGGCTTGGCGGAAAGATGAGCGACACATGGCTGCGGAACCGAACGGTCTCGCGGCTGGGCGGCCCGTCGAAACCGACCGGCATGGTGTCGGGAAACAGCTTTTCCAACAGTCGAACCGCTTGGAAGAAATCGAAGTTATGGGCCTTGGCGAACAATTGAGCGGCGACGCTCGCCGGATCGAGGCCTGGCAGCGCAGGCGACGGCGGCCATTCCCGCGGCTGCGCGCTGGCGATGGTCTTGTTGGCGGCCGCGGCGCTGGCGGAGCCAATGGCGCCGGGCGCTGGAATCCGCGGCGGAGCCGTTTTCGGCGAAGCGCCGATCGGCGCAGCACCGATCGACACGGCGCTCGGTCTTCCGCCAGTGCCCGGATCGCCCGGGTTCAAATCAGAGCTTGATCGCCCGCCCGCAGTGGCCATTTCTTCAAAAGCCCTTCGGTTTGTGTCGTCTTCACGCCGAATTGCGTGAACGAATTGATCGATGCATAGAGACCCATGAAGCGTTCCAGCACGCAGGCAAACAGAAACGTGCCGGTGCCGATGTATTTCTCCTCGTCGCAGTTCGAGGTCACTTCCATGCCGCGGCGAAAATCCGCTGCTGGCGCTGGCTGCCGGTGCGGCCGACGATACGGCGGGTGTCGAATCCGCACGATCCCTTCGATCAACTGCCGGGTGACGTCCGACAGTTGCTGCTGCCCGGCCTGCGGATCGCTGAAATCGTAGAGCCGGAGGATTTCGCACAGCGCGTCGCGCCCCTGCGGCGGGATCGTCGAGCGAAAGGTAGTTGAGCGTCAGATGCGAGACGAGCGACCAATAGCGGCCATGGCGGGCCGGGGCGCGCAGCGGCGAGGTCGGCGTTTTCAGGCAGCGGATGCCGTGCAGCGGCGCGGCCCCTTCGAGCTCGAAATAAAGCCGCTCGCCCGCGTGTTGCAACTGATTCGGCAAATCGCGATTGGTGCAAGTGGTGCGAACCACCAGCGTCTCGTCGGCCGGCAACTGCGGCTGGAATTCGAGGTCCACCAGATGCAGGAACAACTCCGTGCCACGGTCGCCTTCTTGCGTCGAAACCTTGCGCGAGGCGTGCCAGAACGTCGGGCTTTCGCCTCCGTCGCGCCGATGGTGAAACGAATAAAATGGCCGATAGACGGTCGTCGTCCGACGTGGCCGGATCGACGCTAGTCACCTCGTCGATCGAATAAACTTCCATGCCGCGAGGATTCGCCACGTCGGGCACGACGCGATATTCGATACTGCCCCTGATCGAGCGCGATCGGTTCGGCAACCTGCTCGAACAGATTGATGATCGGCGTGCAGCCGAGGCGGAACGTCGTGCGATCGATCCATTCCTCGACGCGCGGAACCGTGCGATCGAGAAACACGACAACTTCCATCTTCCGCTGAAAGCCAGCCGCCGCCGCCTTGGCAAAGCCCTTCACGTCCATGAACAGGAATTTCTCCCGCATGGCGAAGAACTCGCTCAGCAGCGATAGCCCAAGAAGCTCTGCGGCGGATACGGCAACAATCCATCGGCCGGGTCGTAGCCGACTTGGCCCAGGCATTCCTCGGGCGACATCACGATCGGCGGCAGATTCAACTCCGGCTCGAGCGAGCGGAAGACGACTTGCGTCGCGTGGTTGAAGATCAATTCGTACAGCGTCGTGACGACATGCGCGTCGCCGAACAGATAGAATCGCAGTTCGTCGAGCGAAAGCTGCGAGAATTTCAGTTCCGATTGACATTCGAATTGAAGCCGCAGCGCCGCGGCCGTGCGCCGCGGCGGCTCGAACTCGCGCGGAAACGGCGGCGATTGAACCATCGCCTGCGTTAGTTCCATCGGCCACAGCGTCACCGGATAGCCGGTGCGAAACCGACAGGGCAAATTGCCGACCCGCGCCGTTTGCAGCCGGCTGTCGCGCGCGATGCGAAAGCCGTCGGGCAGCGGGCCGCGACGTCGGATCGAGTTCGAATTCGACGATCGCACATCGACGGCACCGGCGCCAGATAGTGCGGATAGAGCACGCCCAGCAGGGCTTCGGTCAGTTCCGGAAATTCGTCGTCGAGCTTGTGATGAATCCGGCCGGCCAACAGCGCGAACGACTCGATCATTCGTTCGACGTGCGGATCGCCGCTGCGATTCGGCTCGAGCAGCAGTCGCCCCGCCGCGGCCGGATATCGGGCCGCGAAATCCTGGGCAAACTGCCGGATGAAAATCAGCTCGCGTTCGTAATAGGGAAAAAGCGGTCCGCTCATGTTTATCTGCCGGCGTGTTTGCGGTGCCCAGAAAAGGTGTCAGGAACCGATTCGCTTTCGGCTCCCGCAGCGATTCCGGATTTTCAGTAGCG
Organism: Pirellulales bacterium; assembly: GCA_963738955.1. Classification (GTDB taxonomy): domain Bacteria; phylum Planctomycetota; class Planctomycetia; order Pirellulales; family DATAWG01; genus DATAWG01. The sequence goes on from CAVTYW010000017.1 coordinate 599,179, forward strand.
AATCGGTTCCTGACACCTTTTCTCTACCCGTGTTTACTTCATGGCTCGAATCGACGTGCAACCGGTCGTCAATTCGACGATCGTCTCGAACGAAATATCGGGATAAGGCTCGATCGACAGCCGGGCCTCGATCTGGAACCGCACGCTCAATTGCCGCCCGGCTCGACTCTCTTCCACCAAAATCACATGCACGTCGCGCAGCCGCGGCTCGAACCGTTCGATCGTGGCTTCGAGCATCGCGCCGATCGATTCCTGCTGCTGCGGCGTCGAAGTCGGAATCGAGCCGAAGTCGGGAATCCCAAAGCCGATCGGCGAGCAGCGCAACTCGGGCAGTTCCACCGGCAAATCGACGACGCCGCGGCGCGTGTTCAGCAGGTCTTCCAAATCGCGGCGCACGGCGGCAATCACTTGATTGACGCCGTACCCGGCCCGCGCCCGAGTGCCCCCCGATTCCGGATCGATCAGCCGATCGAGCATCGAAGGGGTGAGCGGCTTGCTGAAGATCGATGCGTGTCATCGTTTGGCAGTTCCAGAAAAGGTGTCAGGAACCGATTCGTATTCGGCTCTGCATTGCTCTTAAATTTCCGCTTGCGATTCGGTTCCTCACACCTTTTCCGGGCCGGCTCATCCGAACCGCCAATCTCATCAAGAGTTATAGCGTACTATCGGCATTTGCCGCAATCGCGGTACAAGAAGACGCCGCAAACGGCGAAATAGCAATTGGCGACCCGGCGGACTTGTTCCGAACGTGGAGGCCGGCAAAGATATAACCTTGGCAATCCAAACCCGATATCATGGTGCGAAATGTTCTGCTTGCTTCCGATCATTGCGTTGTTGGCCGTCGGCGGCCCGGCGATTGGGCCGGGCGATTATGTTCGCTCGGTGAAGATGGGGGATGAGACGCGGACGTTTTTGGTCCATGTTCCCAAGAGCTACGATGCGGCGAAGCCGACGCCGGTCGTGCTTGTGCTTCACGGGGCATTCACCAACGGCGCGATCACGGTCCATTTCAGCGGCATGAACGAAAAGTCGGACAAAGCCGGGTTCATTGCCGTTTATCCGAATGGCACGGGAGCCGCCGATGCGATCCTGTTTTGGAACGCCGGACTGGTGCGGGCGCCAACCGGCAAGAAGCAGCCCGACGACGTGGCGTTTGTCGGCAAATTGCTCGACGATCTTGCCACCGTGGTCAATGTCGATCCGAAGCGAGTGTATGCCACCGGAATCTCGAACGGCGGAATGATGTGCTACCGGCTGGCGGCGGAGCTTTCCGATCGGATCGCGGCGATCGCTCCGATCAGCGGCACGATGGCGATCGACAAGGCGAACCCGACGCGGCCGGTGCCCGTGATCCATTTTCACGGCCTCGCCGACACGATCGTGCCGTATGCCGGAATACCGAATAGCAGCACTCGGAGGTATATCACGTACGAATCGGTCGAACGACACGATGAAGATATGGACCCAGATCGACGGCTGCACGGGCGAGCCCAAGGTCGAAAAGATTCCCGACACCGCCCATGATGGCACGCCGGTGACCAAGACGGTGTGGGGCGGCGGAAAAAACGGCGCGGAAGTGATTCTGTATGCCATCGACGGCGGCGGACACACCTGGCCCGGCCGGCAACCGGGGGTGAAATTCCTCGGCAAATCGACGACGAACATCAACGCCAACGATCTGATTTGGGATTTTTTCAAGCGCCATCCGATGCCGTGAGTACCGTAGGTCAGGCTTTCCAGCCTGACGGAAGTTCGGCGGCGGTCGGCGGATGCGGTTTGCGATTCCTTCAGCGGCAGTCAAGGCTGTCGCACACATTGAAAAACTCCTGTCAGGCTGGAAAGCCTGACCTACGATGAGCCGGACCCCGACCCGTGAAATCGGCTTGCTCGCCAGCGGCGGGTTGGATAGCTGCATTCTGTTGGGCCGATTGCTCGACGACGGATGCGACGTGCAGCCGTTCTACATTCGCACTGGCGTGACTTGGGAGCAAGCGGAATTGGCCAGTCTGACGCGATTTATCGCATCGATGGCGAACCGCTCGAAGGGTCGCGTGCAAGAGATCGTGGTGCTGAAGCTGCCGCTGGACGATATTTATGGCAGCCATTGGAGTTTGACCGGCCGCGCCGTGCCCGACGAAACAACGCCCGATGAAGCGGTTTATTTGCCGGGGCGCAACGCATTGCTCGCGATCAAAGCGGCCGTATGGTGCCAAATGCATGGTCTGACGCAACTGGCTCTGGCGACGCTCGAATCGAACCCGTTTCCCGACGCGACGCAAGAGTTTTTCACGGCTTTCCAAACCGCGCTGAGCGTCGGCTCGGCGGCGAAGATCGAGATTGTCCGGCCGCTGGAGCGGTTAAACAAGGTCGCCGTGATGCGGCTTGGCCGAGATTATCCGCTTGGCGAAACATTTTCCTGCATCGCGCCGGCCGGCAAACTGCATTGCGGCCGGTGTAATAAATGCGCGGAACGGAAACATGCGTTCCGCGATGCCGAGATGCACGATCCGACGGTGTACGCGACGTTTGCTGCCTCCTTGTGAGCGGCAAGGCGCTAGCCGCCGGTCGAACCAACGAACGACAATCCGCATACGGAACCACTCAACGCTGCAACATGAACACCGGCGGCTAGCGCCTTGCTGCTCACGCTGGGATCCGAAGGATAGAAAATATGTTCCATGTCACACGCGTCATCGATTTCTGCTACGGCCATCGTCTTTTGAACTACGACGGCAAGTGCAAACATTTGCACGGTCATAACGGCCAGGTCGTGATCACGCTCGAAGCGGCGGAGCTCGACGAGCGCGGCATGGTGCTCGATTTCAGCGACATCAAGCGAGTCGTCAGCCGCTGGATCGACGAAAAGCTCGACCATCAAATGATTCTGCACCGCGACGACCCGGCTGTTCCTGCCCTCAAGGTTTTGGGCGAACCAATGTTCTTGCTCGACGTGAATCCGACCGCCGAAAACATCGCCCGCCTGATCTTCGACTACGCCCGCGGACAAGGATTTCCGGTTACGGAAGTGCGCCTGTGGGAAACGCCGAATTGCTACGCGACGTTCGACGGGGCGTGATTGGGAGCCAGTCGCGCTTGCAAGGGAACCGTGGCGATCATCGCAGCGCTAGGCGCTCGTGAGTCGTCAGTGGCGGGTCATCAAGCGCCAAGCGACCATGGCGCCGATCGCGGCGACGAGCGCGACGTCGAGGATTAGCCCGGTACAGGCGAGCCAGAGGTAGCGGCGATTGGAGGCGAGCGCGCGCGGCGTCCATTCGACTTGCTCTTGCTCCTCGATCAATTTGTTGAAGACGCCCTTGGCGAATGCCTGGCGGTCTTCGGTTTCGCCGATGGCGGCGAAGTAGCAGCCGCTAAACAGCACTGGCGGCTCGGTGGTCTGCTGCGGATCGTAACCAAATCCGCCGGCGAGGATTTCGGCCAACCGGTTCTTGACGCTCAATTGCACTTTGCAGAGCAGGCCGTAAAGCTGCATGTTGCCCGGCCGGGATAGCGCGCCCCTGTTCGCGGAACAATGTGTAGACCCAATCCTCGAACGCTCCGCAAACATGCCGCAGAGGGCGTGCATTTCTTCCGCGGTGGCGACGCTGCGCAGGTCGTAGCGCTGGCCGAAGCGTTGCAGGGCGGCCCGTTCGCGCCCGACGCGGCGGACCAATTCGCGAAAGCCGGATTCCTGCTCCATGCCAACCACCAGCACCGTCACCGGGCAGCGCAAATCCAAGGCGCGATCGATGCAGCGCAGGTCGGATTTGACGGCCCGCTGCAATTCCTCCGCCTCGCGGATCGAGCCTTGAATCGCCGGCATCGGCAAGAGTGCGAGAATGCCGTTGACCGCGCATAATGGCGATCGGGCGCGACGGAGCAAGCGGCAGACGTGCTGCAACCGTTCAAGTTGCTCGGCCGATTCTTGCGGCGAGAGCAACGCCGTTTGAGATTGGCGGGGCGCGGCATAGGTCGAAGGCGCGACCTGCGCCGGTGCGTACGACGGAGCAGGAGCATATGTCGGCGCTGCCGCCGGAGCGCCGTATTGCGGCGCCTGCGGAGCACCGCGCAGGCGCCATTTGCAGCGGCGACTGCAGCATCATCGTTCCCTTGAGCCCCGCCTGGTCGTCGGGCGCAGGCGCTGAGGCGCGAACGCGCCTTGCTGCGGGGCAAATTGCTGTGGAGCGTATTGCTGGGGGGCATATTGCTGCGGCGGCGGGGCGTACTGCTGCACGGCCGGCTGCGGCGCTTGGGCGGCAAGGTTCGCCGCATATTGGCCGAGCATGATCGTGCCGCGAATGTTTTCCTCGCCACCACCTGCCGGGACTGGCGCCGGCAGCGCTGGCCGCGGAGCAGCCGGCAGCGCAAAGGGAGGCGGATTCATCGGCGCCGCCGGCGGCATCGCGCCCGATGGCGCATATACTAGCGGCTGAGCGGCGGGAGGCGGCGACTGCGGAGCGGCGGAGGATTCCAAGTTCGAGAGGATCGCCGCCATCTCCGTCAACGGACGAGTCGCTTCGTAAGCGGCCAGCGAACTTGTCCAACTTGCTTCGGTGCAGCAAACAAAGATCGCTTCGGGATTCGCATACCAATGCAACGGCGCCGGTCCCTCGGGCACGGCTCGCACGCGCAGCGCCAATCCGGCCGAGTCGAACAGCGCCTGCTCTTGCCGTTCGCCCGAAGTGCCGAGAATCAGAAACACGGGCACCGTAGTAATATCCAGCCCATTGCGTTCGAGCGCCGTAAGACCGGCCCGCCATGCGAAATCCAAATCGGGAAATCGCGACGTGTCGCCTTCCAGCCACAACTTCAATCCGCGATAGACGACCAGCGGAATCAGAATCAGCAGGATCACAACGGCCAGGATTCGTCCGGGCGTCATCGAGTGCCGCCACGGAACGCTGTCCGGATCGGCCAAGAACGCCGACCATGCGATCACCACCACGATCACCAGCGCGATCGCCGAAAGCCACGCCGCTTTGGTCGGCACCGACCATCGCATCAGCCTTCCGGGAATGCGGCCGATCCAGAGGAAAAACGATTTGATCTTGCCCGGCGGCTTGGGCGCAGGCGCAGGAAGCGCACCGGCCGGCGGCGGAGCAGCGGATGCGGTGCCTTGACTCATGCGGTCCAACGCCTTTCTTCCCAAAAATCCTTAGTGGCGATCCATCGCCGCCGGCTTTCCTTAGCTGGCCAAAAACATACCGTAGTACACCACGCCCGCCGCCACGAGTAGCACCGCCGCCAGCCACGACCACGCCACCAGCGGCTTCGTCCGCAGCGGCGGAGCCCCGGCAATATCCCGGCGCGGCGGAGACAGTGCCGGTCGGCCTTGCCCCAGCCGAATCGCCAGCGACGCTTGCCGGGCCCAGGTGTCCAAATCGGGCGGCAGGCCATGTGCGGCGGAAAACATCATCGACAAATTCGGATCCCGATAGAGTCCACGAAAGCCAAGCACGACGCAGACGTAAAACACCTCGAGTGCATCCCGGCGAGCCAAGGTCGAAGCTTCTTGGGCCCGCTCGTAAAATAGCTCGTTGCACAACCGCGTGTTGAACAGCTCGACTTCCAGCACGTTGTTACTCCACCAATCGCGGCCGTCCCACGGAGTTTCGACGAGCATTTCGTCGATCCAGGAGACGATCGCGTACTTGGCCAAATCCCATTCGGTTCCCGCCCCGACGATCGCCTCCGCCTGATCCAGCAGAGCCACGATTCTTAGCCGCTCGTCCTGCGCCATCGGCCGTTCATCGCGACTGATGCGATCCAACAGGTTCAACACATGCAGGAAGACCGGATCGACGGCTTGTGCGAAGCGAGGAGTCATGAGGAAGGGATCAGGGGTTAGGGTGAGGGAGCGAAGCCCAGGGAAGGCCGCCAACGCGCTTTGCGATTGAGAAGATATTTATCGGCCTTCCCTGGGCTTGTGCCGCGAAAATCCAATCATCGCCGCCTGATCGCAACTTCCGTAGCGCTATCTCATCGGCACCGCGAACAATGCGAACTGCAACGTCACACGCTTGCCGCGGAGCGACACGGCCAGGCGGCGCTCGCCTTGCAACCGGTCGGCGTTGACGATCAAACTGTCTTTCAGCCGCATCGCCAAGGTCTGCGTTTCTTGAACGTCGCGCCAAGCCGGCGCATCCTTGCGATCGACCTCGTAGTAAATCCATTCGCCGCGCGACGGCAGCGCCCGGATCGTTCGATCGACGAGGTTCAATCGCAAGCCTTCGGCGCGATGCTTGAACAGAATCTCGACCTGCCGGCTGCTGCCGAATTTCCAATCCAGTTGGCCTGGCGAAAGCAGCTCGCGGCACTCCTGCTCGCTCAACTCGCCCTTGTTCACGCCGATATACCACTGCCAATCGGAATTGAACCACTTCGGCTCGAGCGTCACCTGCATGCCCATGCCGACGCCGACGAAATAACGCTGCTCGAATTCATAATCGCGCACCGTGTTGATGAGTCGCTCGATGCGAATGCGGATTTGCGTGAAGATGCCGGCCAGATCGTCGTGGTCGTAAGCCGGGATATCTTCGGTGCGCCGCTTGGGCCCAAAGATCGAAAGCTGCCCGACGATGCGGCACAATTCGGTATAGGCTACGAACGGATGCACGCCCTGGGCAAAGGCCAGCACCGCCAACGTGCTGAAGGCGATATTCAACTCCGCCAGCATCATGATTCGATCGAGGTCGCCCGGATCGCGACCTTCCAGCCCGATGCCGCGGTTGCTGATTTGCAGGCTGAGCACTTCGATTTTTTGGCCGATGATGTCGTAAATTGCCCGCACGATGTCGCGCCCCAGCGGCGGCCAGGCGGTGATCGACACGACCGGCGGAATGTAGTCGGGATCGATGCGTGGAATGGCCTGCTCTTCGCTGGCCCGACGAATCTGGGCGATGGGCAACACTTCGTAGCCCGACAAATCCTGGGTGGACAGCAACAGCCGCGCGTTGAGCGAGCGGACTTGGATCGTTTGGTCTTCGCCGCCGCGGCTTTCGTCTTGCGTCGATTGCTCGGCTTCCACGTAGCGGGCGTGATCCGTTTGGCCGGGGTATCCGACGTTGGCTCGGCCGAGCTGCAGCTTCGGCACGGCGACGTAGACCTTGATCGTCGATTCGCGACCAAAGGCTTCCGCCAAGTCGACCTTGCCTTGGTTCATGGCGACCAGCGACGACTTCAGATCGAGCCGATCCGGCTCATTGCCCGACTCAAGCATGACCAATGTGCCGTCGGGCATTCGGGCCTTGAGCGAATGGACTTGGAATTGATGATTGGCCAGCGCCTCTTTGCTGTATTCCAAGGTGGTAAGACCATAGTTGTACGGATGGTCCCATTGCTCGGACGTTTGAACCAATTCGGTCCAATAGCGATCAGCGGCCTGGAAATGTTGGGGGCGAAGAAACAGGCCCTCGTACCAATGAACAGGCAGGTTCCGCATAACTTGAATCGCTCGCAAAGAATGGCTGACTGAGTGCCGCGACTAGAACTTCCCACTTTTCGCAAATGGTAGCAGTGCGGGCGAATGTTGTAAACAGAGATAGGGCCAGCAGGACGGGTGAATGCGCGAATCCGGAAGCGATGCACGGTTTGACCATCGGGTTTCCGACGCGGATTCGGAACGTCGAGTCGCCTCTCTTGCGCAGTTTATTGCCGCGAAGGTCCGCGGCCCCTCATTTCGTGCCAGCAATGCTGCGCGGCGGAAATCTTTTCCATATAAGTCAATCGCGATAACCGGCAAAGCCGATACATGCCGCGAGGCTTTCCTAGTTTCTCCTGCGGTAGAGAAGAGTTTGTGCCACGAATTCCGTCAAAAACGCGAATCGGCGTTTCGTTAGTGCTGGCATTATGCGCCGGCGCGATCTCCTTCGCCATTGCCCAGGATGGACCGCCCTCAACGGGTCCGGAGCGGCGGCCGATCGTCGTTGGCTTGCCGGTTCCGCTTGCGGGGCAGTCAGGTGAACTTGAGATTCAGCCCAACGTAAACGCGAGCGGCCAGCTTCCACCAGGAATCCAGCCGTACAAAGCGGCCGTTGCCACGCCCCAATCGTCGAACGACAGCAGTCCGTTTCAGGGAAGCATTTTTACTCGCCAGGCCGGCAACGTGGTGCAGGCAAGCGCCGCGATGCCGCCGGCACAAGTGCCGGCGTCGCAGGTGCCCCCGTTGCAGATGTTGGTCGCACATCAACCCTTGCCGATGCCGCCTGGGCCGGCTACCGATGGGCCGTCGGGTTCGGTCGAAGAATTGCCGATGGGCAGCGTGCCCGGGCAAGTTCCTCCGAGCAATCCCGGCCTCGGCGATTTCGGCAGCCAGGGCGGAATCGCCCAACCGATCTTCGCTCAGGCCGTCAATCCTCCGGGCGGATGTGGTTGCGGATGTGGTGGCTCGGGAGGCTCGTCTCACAAAGGCACATGGTACGGCCTGGGCGATGCCAAACCTTGCGAGGATGGCGGCGGCATCGGGCATGAGCGCGTGATGTTCGCTCTGTTCGACATGGAAAGCTCGCAACCGGAGAGCGATCTCCGCATGCGATTCAACGCAACTTACCACGAGCAATTTCCCGATCGCGCGGAATTCTTTTGGGCCCATATCGGCGTGACCGGACCGAAGTTGCCCGAGCCGCACGTCGATTGGCAAGCGGTTGACACAAGCTTGGAGCTCGCGTCGGGCAAGTCGTTTTCGATGACGACCGAAATCCCGCTTGTGCTGGTCGATCCGGTCAACAACCCGAATTCAGCCGGCCTCGGCGATTTGATGCTGACCACCAAGACCGTTCTCCTCAGCGGCAACGATTGGGAGATCACGCAATTCTTTCGCACGTATCTGCCGACCGGCGATGCGATGAAGGGGCTAGGCACGGGGCACGTTTCGCTCGAGCCGGGGTTTCTGTTCCAATACAAATGGAGTCCGGAAACGTATCTGCATGGCGAATTGCGGTATTGGTTCCCCATCGGCGGCGATCCGACGCAAGGCGGCCAGGTGCTTCGCTACGGCTTCGGCATTAGCCACTTGCTGTACGAAAATGACGTTACCGCGATCATGCCGACGCTCGAATTCGTCGGCTGGACGGCGTTTGAAGGGCGGCAAACGTCGCCCTTCGACATACCCGAAGTCGTCGACACCATGGGCATTTTCAACATCGAGCCGGGCATTCGCTTTGCCAGCGACACCGGGGGCGATCTCGGCGTCATCGATTGGGGCGTTCATGCTTCATTCGCGGTCACGCCAAATCGTTGGTTCAACTCCGCCCTGATGCTGGAGATTCGGTTCTTGTTCCAATAGGAATCGAATCCGCGAATCGCTCTGGACAGCCTCGCCGAAAACGCTATCCTTCGGCCCTCTTCCTACGCTACCCCACTGCGCGGCATCGCTGCGACTCGTGGGCTAGCTTGTCCGGCGGAAAGGAGTCTGCCGATGATACGGCCATTTCGGCCGCTGATCGCGATCGTCGCGCTGGCCGGTTGCCAACAGCCTGGTCCCGCTACCGATCCGTTTCTGTATCGCTCGACCATTCCGCCGCCCGGCTCGGCGGTTTCTGCGCCGCCGGTTGTGACGCCGGGGCCACAGCCCTATTATTCCGGCGCCGGTTGGTGTTGGCGGCCCGTCGCCATGCACGCCTGTCACGCCGGCGCCTCCGCACCGGCGCCGGTTCCTGTCGTCGCTCCCTTGCCACAACGATATTTTCCCAGCCGCGGCGGATTCGACTTCCCGCAAAGCTCGAATGGTCCGCCGGCGGCGGGCTTTCGCGATGCGAATGTCGATGTTGCGGCCGACGGCCCCAATCCGTCGGTGATTCGAATCGTCGAGCCGCCGGCGCCACCTGCTGCCGCCGCGCCCATCGGCGGACTGGCTAATCCAGTAATTACGTTTGGCACACCGACCAACCCATCGCCGGCAAATTCGCCTGAGTATTCGCGGCCCAACTGGTCGCCGAATCCTTCGTCGAGTCGCGCGTCGGGTGGTTCGTCGGGGGTCGTGCTCGCGTCGGGTGTATCGCCGATCGCCGACGATGCGCTGCCGGCCGCCGGCTCGAGCGTGAATTATCCCGGTGATCACCCGGGCGTGGATTACGGCTACGATCCGGGCTACCATGTTTTGCGCGGAAAGCTCGACTATTCGGTCACGGCGCGGCTCTGGCGGCTCCGATATTTACCGCCGGCTGGTCCGATCGATGAATACGGTGGCAGCGTGGTCATCGCCGACAGTCGGCAGGTGAACGGCTTCGAACCGGGCGATTTCGTTACCGTTCACGGTGCGCTCTCTCCACCCGCGGGCGGCGGCAACTCGGCAACCTATGCCGTTAGCCGCATCAAGCGCCAATAGCGTTGATTCAATCTGGCAAAAACTGTGCGGTTGACGAAGCCCAGGGAAAGCCATCCCGGCGTTTTGCGACCGATGCAACTCTTCTTGGCTTTCCCTGGGCTTGTTCGAGGATGCGCGATTTGGCAGTGTCTTTCACGCGCCCGCGACATATCATTGAGTGATATGCTGTCACCTCGAAGCTATGGGAATCCCACGTGGCTCGCTTGCTGCAAAACGTCGGTTCGACATTGAAGATCTGGGCCCGCGGACCGGTGCAGGGTCGGCTCAATGAATGGTCGGGGGTCGTGCCGGCCGTCGCCGCGTTGGAACCGGAGTTGCAGCAACTCTCCGACGGCGAACTGCGCAAACGAAGTCTGTCGCTGCGTTATCGGGCCAAAAGTCGCGAGCCGCTCGAAACGCTGCTGCCCGAGGCGTTTGCCCTGGTTCGCGAGGCCGGGGTTCGCACGGTCGGAATGCGGCACTTCGACGTGCAAATCCTCGGCGGAATCGCGATGCACCATCGGTGCGTGGCGGAAATGCAAACGGGCGAAGGCAAAACCCTGGCCGCGACGTTGCCCCTCTATTTGCACGCTTTGACCGGCAAGGGCGTTCACTTGGCCACCGTGAACGATTACCTGGCCGAGCGCGACGCCCAATGGATGGCGCCCATCTATCGCATTTTGGGCATGACTGTCTCCGCCGTGCTTACGCCGATGAGCACCGCTCAGCGGCGCACGGCCTATCAATGCGACATCACCTACGGCACCGCCAAAGAGTTTGGCTTCGATTTCCTCCGTGACCGATTGCTGCTCCGGCGCACGTCGGAAGGGCAAACCGACCTGATGGCGCAAATGCTCGGACATTCCGCCGACGCGTCGGGCGACAAGCCGGTGCAGCAGCCGCACCATTTCGCCCTGATCGACGAGGCCGATAGCGTGCTCATCGACGAAGCCCGCACGCCGCTGATCATTAGCGCCCTGCCGACCGAGCATGAGAAGGCCGAAGCCGATCTGTACCGCTGGGCGGCGCTCTCGGTCAAGCAATTCGTCGACGAAGAGCATTACGAGTACGATCACGAGAAGAAGACGGCCGAACTGACCGCCGCGGGCCGTCGTCTGGTGCGGAATCTGCCGCGCACTTCGGCTCTCGAATCGGTCGGAATGATTCGACTTTACGACTTCATCGAGCGCGCGTTGCGAGCCGAGCGAGCGTTTTTGCTCGATCGGCATTATGTCGTTCGCGACGGCGAGATTGTGATCGTCGACGAATTCACGGGCCGCATGTCGGAAGGGCGGAAATGGCGCGACGGCCTGCATCAAGCCATCGAAGCCAAGGAAGGTGTCGAAGTCACGATCGACACCGGCCATGCCGCCCGCGTGACGATCCAGGATTATTTTCTCCGCTATCCGCATTTGGCTGGAATGACGGGCACCGCCTCCAATTCCGCACGCGAATTGCATCGTATTTATCGGCTGCGGGTCGTGCCCATTCCGACGAACCGACCGCCCGTTCGCGAGCGATTGCCCGACCAGATTTTCGGCACGGCGGAAGCCAAGAACGAAGCGATCGTGCGCGAAGTTTCGCAAGTTCACGCCGCAGGCCGGCCGATCTTGATCGGAACCCGATCGATCGACAAATCGGAAATCCTGTCGCGACAGCTTGCCGAGGCCGGAGTGGATCATCAGGTGTTGAATGCCCGGCAGGTGGCCGTCGAAGCGCAAATCATCGCCGCGGCGGGTGAAAAGAATCGTGTTACCGTTGCCACGAACATGGCCGGCCGCGGGACGGATATTCGTCTCGGGGAAGGAGTCGCCGAACTCGGCGGATTGCACGTGATCTTGACCGAAATGCATGATTCGGCGCGGATCGACCGGCAATTGTCGGGACGTTGCGGCCGGCAGGGCGATCCCGGCAGTTACCGGCAATTCTTGGCTCTCGACGACGATATCTTGCTCGTCGGTCTCGGGCCGGAAAAAGCGGAACCGCTAGCCGAGCGCGGCCGGACGGCCCTCGGGCCGTTCGACCATCTGACGCGTCTGTTCCGCAAAGCGCAGCGGCACATCGAGCGCCGCCACTTTACCGACCGTCGGTCGTTGATGTATCACGAAAAGGAGCGCAAAAAGATGCAACAGCAAATGGGCCAAGACCCGCATCTCGATTCGCCGTCGTAGTTGTTCCATCCTTTTCCGTTCGTGTTCAATTTCGAGACTTGTTTTTCTCGTGATCGACGAACTCTACCGCCTGGCGCTCGACACGCTCCGCAATCATTGCGCAGGCCGCCGGAATGCCCTACACCGAGGACGACGGCGATCTGTTGCTGGCCGGCCATCGGCTTGGCTTGTCGATCACCTTCGAGGGCTTTAGCCGGCAAGGCGACCAACTCATTGCGCCGCTCGACGTGCAGATTCATCTGGATGGCGACACAGGCGATCGCTTTCGCGTCGGAACGCTGGGAATCGGCGACGATCGGCTGTCGGCCATGCGCGCAGCGATTGAAGAATGGCATCTGCTCGCGGCGTCGGCCGTGTTGACAGCTCTCGGCGCCGACGTCGATAAGCGGCGCAAGACGCCGATTCGCTTGCTGGCCGGCTGGGAATTGTTTCCAGGCCGCGCCGGCATCCGCGGCACCTTGCCGACTGGCCTCAATCCGGGCGGCATTTTCTATCGCCAACTGCTGGACGTGCTTCACAAACACGTCGCCCACTGGCCACGACCCGAGGGTTCTCAACTTCAACTTCGTTCGATCTTCGTCATGGCCACCAGCGTCAACGGCCAGCAAGAAATCCAAGCCGCCGTCGACGGCTTCTTGCAGCCGGATTTGGTAACGGAACTGGCCGCGCTTCCCTGGCCGACGGCGGCCGACGCCTATCTATTCAAGCAACTTCTCGTTCTCCGCGGCGGGAAAACGTCCGGCGGCGATTCCTGAATAAGTGGCGTGACTTGAGGCGGGTTCAACTTTGGCGGCTGTTCGAATGCGTTCTACGCATAACGCTGAAAAACGAGCGCCGCGTTTTGACCGCCAAGGCTGAAGGCGCTGCTGACGGCCGTGTCGATCGTCGCCGCGCGCGACTGGCGAAGTGTTGAGCGTTCGGCCGTCGGCCGGGCGAGTGGTGTTCACCGCGGGGCAAACCACGTTGTGATGCAGAGCCAGCACAGTCGCCGCCGCCTCCAACCCGTTGCCGGCGCCGAGATGCCCGGTTTGCGCCTTGATCGGTGCTAGCGGAATGTCTTTCAGCCGATCTCCAAATGCGGTTTCCAGTCCGCGAAGCTCCGCGCGATCGTGCGAGGGAATTCCCTCGCCGCAGGGCATCAGCAGATCGACGTCGGCCGGCGCGATCCGGGCATCCTCCAGCGCCGATTGAATTGCAAAAGCATAGCTTCGCCCCGTCGGATCCGGATCGGAAATGCTCGCTACATCCTGACTCGCGCCGAAGCCGGTTAATTCGGCATAGATTTGAGCGCCGCGATTGAGCGCGTGCGACAGTTCTTCCAGAATCAGCAGACCGCCCCCTTCGCCGAGGACCGTGCCGCTGGCGTTCGCATCGAAGGGGCGCAGCGCCGCGGCGGGATCGGAGTTGCTGTCGATCGCCAAACGCTTCAACAGTATTTGGCGGACCAATCCCAACGGATTCACTTTGGTTTCGCTGCCGCCGCAAATGGCTCGGTCGGCATCACCGCGTTGAATTACGCGAAACGATTCGCCGATTGCCAAATGCCCACTCGCCTCGCCGCAGGTGATCGTGTTCGAGATTCCCGTCAAGCCGTGAATGATGGTGACATGGCTCCCAAGCATGTTGGGAAGGTATTTCAGCAGCCACAAGGGCGTGAGTCCGTTCATCGCCTCGCTTCCCCAGCGGCGCAGATCCATGCGGTGATCGACTTCCGCTCCGGCCATCGCGGCGGTCAATTCATTCAGGTCGAAGCTGATCAGGCCAGCGCCGATATTGCACATGAACCGCGGATCGCTAAAGGTCGGATTTTCCGATCCGGCTCGAGAGGGAACCCCGGCGTCTTTGAAGGCCAAGTTCGCCGCGATGACGGCCAGGTGAATATCGCGAGCCATCACCTTCGTCGCCTTGCGATACGATTTAGGAACGAAATCCGTAATCTGAAACGGCGGCACCTCGCCGGCGATCTGGCAAGGGAGCCCGCTGGGGTCGAATTGCCGAACTTTCCGAATGCCCGGCTCTCCGGCAATCAGGTTGCCCCAAAACGCCTCGTGCCCGATTCCGAGGGGCGAGACGATGCCGATTCCCGTGACGACAACGCGGCGCATCATCCACTCCCCTTTCCGCCCCGCGGCGACGCCGAGAGATCAGCCTCATCGGGCATGAGTCGGCGGACGATCAAGGTGTCGTTCTGACCGCCGAAGCCGAGATTATTCGACATCGCGATATTCACTGTCGCCTTGCGGGCCACTTGCGGGACGTAGTCAAGATCGCAGTCCGGATCGGGATTCTGCAAGTTCCTGGTCGGCGGAATAATTTGATCGCGAATCGCAAGCACGCAGGCGATGAATTCGACGACCCCGGCCGCGGTGACCAGGTGCCCCAACATGCTCTTGATGCTGCTGATCGGAACTTTTTTGGCATGGTCGCCGAAAATCGCGCGAATCGAGAATGTTTCGTGGCTATCGTTTTCGCGCGTGCCCGTGCCATGAGCGTTGATGTAGTCGACTTCCGCCGGCGCGATCCCGGCGTCGGCAATCGCCAATCGGATCGCTTCGATCGATCCCTCGCTGTCTGGATGTTGATCGGTGACGCGGTAGGCGTCGGCCGTGCTGCCGAATCCGATCACTTCCGCCAAGATCGGAGCCCGGCGATTGACGGCATGTTCCAGAGTCTCCAAAACGACGACGCCGGCGCCTTCGCCGATCACGAACCCATCGCGCGTCGCATCGAAGGGACGACTGGCCGAGGCGGGATCGTCGTTTCGCATCGACAGAGTGGTCAAGCGATTGAAGCCAGTGACACCGAACGGATGAATCATGCTGTTGGTGCCCCCGGCGATCATGACGTCGGCGTCGCCGCGGCGAAGCAATTGCGCGGCCTCGCCGATCGATTGCGCGCTTGCCGCGCAGGCGGTCAAGCTATTGAGCGCTGGGCCCGAGGCCCCCGTGAGCCGTGATAGCCGGCTCAAAGCAACGTTGGGCTCCTGCTCCAATTCACGGATTGCATCCAAGTTCGACAAGGCGGCCGTCGTCCAGCGCGGAATATCGAGCACCCCAGCCGTCGCATCCCACGCGGAAAGACACGCCGTCGTGACGGCATCAAAATCCAAAGAGCCTTCGCCAATCGCCATGTACATGCCCGTCCGATCGCGGTTCAAGTCCGAATACTGATCGAGGCCCGACGCGCGCCATGCCTCGGCGCAAGCGCCGAGGAGAAAGTGACTGCGGCGGCAAGCATCCAAGAAGGGAGCGACGTCGGCCACGTCGAACGACAGATCGTAGCCTTTCACTTCAGCGCTGAATGTCGTCGGAAACGTCGAAGCGTCGAAGACACTCGTCGGCGCCACGCCCGATTCGCCGGCCAACAACCGTTGCCACACGCCGTCGATCGTGTGCCCCAGCGGCGTGACCCAGCCCATCCCCGTGACGACGACGCGCCGGCGGACATCATCTTTCTGGGCAGTCTTCGACATGCTATTACTCCGGCAACTTCGCGGGATCGAGCAGCAGCGGAAAAAACTGGCCGTCGATCGGTCGGCCGCTGGGAACGGACGGCACTCCGGCCAACAGCGGTTCGTCGCTCGATGATTTTACTCCGTCTCGCAGCACGTTGACCACCGTCGCTCTCCGCGGGCGGTCGGTGCGGTTTTCGAAGCTACCGTGAACCATCAACGGATGATGAAACGAGCATTCGCCGCGCCGCAGTTCGATCGCCACCGGATGCTGAAACTGCTCCCATTGCTCGGCGCTCAGCACGGCGCGAATCGCATCCATGTCTCCAACCAGCCCGGTGGGCGGCAACAGCGGCCAGCGATGGCTGCCGGGCACGTAATTCAAGCAGCCGTTGTCGCGCGTGCTGTCGTCCAAGCCGATCCAGCAGGTCAGATGAGCCATGGGCTGAGTGCGGGTCCAGTACGAATAATCCTGATGCCACGCCACCACGCCGCCGTGCCGCGCCGGCTTGCAGAACAATTGGTCGTGCCAGAACCGCACGGCGCCTCCCAACAGTTGGCTGGCCGCCATCGTAAACGCCGGCGCCCACAGAAGGTCGTGAAAGCCGGGCGTAATCCGCCACGCTCCCAGGGCGTGAAACAACACTTTCGACGGATCGATCGATTCGTTCGAGTGATATTCGTAGAACAGTTCGTGGCCCGGATGATGCGGATCGAGCAATCCGGCCAGTTCGCCACGAAGCATCTCGACTTGTCGCTCGTCGAGGATGCGGATTCCTTGCAAGTAGCCATGTTCGTGAAAGAATCGCACTTGCTCATCGCTCAGCCGATACGGCTCCCATTCGCGGGCCGATCGCGGCAGGCGGAGCAAATCTCCGATAGGCTGGCTGAAATGCGATAGATCCTGGGCGACCATCAAACGGCTCCAAGGCGACTTCGAAGTGGGATGGGCCGCGTCAATTGGACAGCGGTCGGGCCACCAGTTATTATGCCACAAACGCTCGCTAGACCAACCGGGGGCGGCGTTTTTCCAAGCTGGATTCCGAGCAAATTCCGACCGATTCCGCTCGCCCTCTCGAAAAACGGGCCCTTCGCACCCCTTTAGGAATACCCCCATGAGCCTGCCCGCCACCACACTCAAATTCCGTAAAAGCATTGCGATCGCAATGATCGTCTCCTTCGGTCCGTGGGCCGTCGCTAGCGGCGTGTGGGCCGCCGCGCCGAAGACGGACCTTCTGTGGCCAAACGGCGCCCCCGGCGCCAAGGGCGACAAACCCGCCGATAAACCGACCATCAATCTATTTCCCGCTGCAGCCGACAAGGCAACCGGCGCCGGCGTCGTCATCACGCCCGGCGGCGGCTATGGCGGCGTGATGATGAGCTACGAAGGAAACGACGTTGCGGTGTGGTTGAACACGTTGGGCATTTCCGCCATCGTGCTCGATTACCGGCACGCCGGCCGCGGATACCATCATCCGGCCCCTTTGGAAGACGCCCAACGAGCCATCCGCACATTGCGATCCAAGGCCGACGAGTGGAAGCTCGATACGCACAAAATCGGCATTCTCGGTTTTTCCGCGGGTGGACACTTGGCGTCGTCGGCCGGCACCCATTTCGACGCCGGCAAGCCCGATGCCGCCGACCCGATCGAGCGGCTGAGTTGTCGGCCCGATTTCATGGTGCTGATTTATCCGGTGATTACGCTCACCGAGCCATCGACTCACGGCGGCTCGCGGCAGAATCTGCTGGGAGATCATCCCGACCCGAAATTGGTCGAAAGCATGTCGAGCGAAAAGCAAGTGACGCCGCAAACGCCGCCGACGTTTTTGGTTTCGAGTTCGGAAGACACAGTCGTGCCATCGGAGAATTCGATCCTGTTCTACCAAGCGTTGAAGAAGGCGAAAGTGCCGGCCGAATTGCACATTTTCGAAAAAGGTCAACATGGCTTCGGAATGTCGTTGAATAATCCGGCGACATCGTGGACGCCGTTGTGCGCGAATTGGTTTCGAGTGCATGGTTTGACGAAGTAATACCATTGCGCACCATGGCGATCGTGTAGCCGGATTTGTGAAAATCCGGACGCGGGGATCCGAGTGACGCTCGGAATTTTCACAAATTCCGCTACCTGCCGCGCGGTCGTGTTAATTGGAATCCAATATCGTCGGTTATTCGTTCCGTGCGGGTCCAATTCAACGTTTTCCGAGGCCAAAGCCATGCGGGCCGTCGTGACGGGAGCGACTGGATTCATCGGCACACGGCTGCTCGAGCATCTGGCTGCGGATGGCTGGGATCCGCCGGTTGTATTGAGCCGCGATCCGGCGCGGGCTTCGCGGTCGTTGCAGCGATTTCACCCGGTGGCGCATCATTGGGATCCGATGGCCGGCGCACCGCCTGCCGAAGCATTCGACAGAGCGACAGCCGTTTTTCATCTAGCTGGCGAATCGGTTGCCGGCGGCCGTTGGACCAAGGCACGCAAACAGCGCATTCGCGACAGCCGTGTGACGGGCACTCGCAATCTGGTTGCCGGATTGGAACGGCTCGCCGCGCGGCCCGCCGTGCTGGTCTCCGGCTCGGCCGTCGGCTATTACGGCCCACGAGGCAATGAAACGCTGACCGAATCGGCTTCGCCGGGCCACGATTTTTTGGCGGAGGTTTGCCTGGCGTGGGAAGAGGCGGCGCTGCAGGCGCGGTCGCTAGGAATCCGCGTCGCGCTGAGTCGAACCGGCGTGGCGTTGGGCAATGGCGGCGCGTTGGCTAAGATGTTGCTTCCCTTCAAACTTCGCGTTGGCGGACCGCTGGCGGGCGGACGGCAATGGATGCCGTGGATTCACGTCGATGATTTGGCGGCGCTGTTGCTGTTCGCCGCGCGGACCAAGAGCCTTGTCGGCCCGTACAACGCGGTTGCGCCGCAGCCGGTGACCAATCGTGAATTCACTCGCGCGTTGGCGAGGCAGCTTCACCGGCCGGCGTTTTTTCCCATGCCGTATTTCGCGCTGCGATTGGCGTTCGGCGAGATGGCATCGATGCTGGTCGCTTCGCAACGCGCCGTTCCTCAAGCCGTCGAACATGCTGGCTACCAGTTTCGTTTTCCCGATATCAATGCTACGCTGGCGGATGTCCTCGGCCCGAAGAAGCGCGCTTAGCAGTAGCGGAATTTGTGAAAATTCCGTGCGTCAGCGTTTGCATCCAAAACTGAACTGGTTCCTCCGATTTATACGCCTGACCTGAATCCGAACCGACGTCCCTATTACGGCTGGGTGATCGTCGCTTGCGCCGCTTGGGCGATGACGGCCACGCTGCCGGGCCGCACGATGGGGCTGGGCTTGATCACCGAGCCGCTGCTGGCGTCGTTTCACCTCGACCGGGTGACGTTCGCCGAATTCAATTTGGTTTCGATTTTGATCGGCGCTGGGTTTTGCGTGCCGATCGGCGCGATGATGGACCGTTGGGCGCCCGGCCGATGCTGACGCTCGTCATGGCCGGATTGGGCGCGGTGGTGATCGTGATGAGCCGCACCGAGTCGCCGCGCACGCTTGCCGCCATGTTGACGCTCACTCGCGGGCTCGGCGAAAGCAGTCTTTCGGTTCTGAGCATGGCGCTCGTGGGAAAATGGTTTTCGCGGCGGCTCAGCGCGGCGATGGGAATCTATTCGGTGCTGATCGCGTTCGGCTTCGTTGCCGCCATCACCGTCACGGGCCAATTGATTGCGCATTTCGGCTGGCGCGATGGCTGGCAGTCGCTCGGCATCGCGGTGGTGGGGAGCGGAATTGTGGTTGGTCTGCTTCTGGTGCGAAATGGACCGAAGGATTCGGAAATTGCCCGACGCGAATTTTCGCTCGATTCGACCGACGGTGAATCGCCGGACCGCGACTTTTCGTTTCTCGAAGCGCTTTCAACGCCGGCGTTTTGGTGCTTCGCCGTCGGGGCGCCGATTTTCGGCATGGCGTTTTCCGCCGTGTCGCTGTTCAACGAATCGCTGCTGGTCGAGCAAGGATTCGATCGTCAGGCCGGCATGGAGCTTTTGGCGATCGTCGCCGGGTCGGGCGTGTTGTGCAATTTGTTGGGCGGATGGCTGGGGATGAAGGTCTCACCCGGCAAACTGCTCGGCGCGACGCTGTTGCTGTTGGCCGCCAGCCTGGCACTATTTCCCGCAGTCCATTCACATGCGGCGCTGGTCGTCTACGCGATCACAATCGGCGGTGCCGGCGGCGTGGTGACGGTCGTCTTCTTTTCCGTTTGGGCACAGCTTTTTGGACGAACGCATTTGGGGCGCATTCAAGGCGTGGCGCAAATCTGTTCCGTGCTCGCTTCCGCCAGCGGCCCGCTGTTGCTGGCCCGATGCCATGAGCGCTACGGCAGCTATGAGCTATTCTTTTATGCCGTCGGCGCCGCCGCGGCGATTTCCGGCGTCGCTTGCTGGCTAGTGCCGTTGCCGAGCGGCGCGGTTGCGGAGCCGGCGCTGAGCGTGGAATAATCAACGCACGACAAGACCGTGGTCAGACGAGTTCATCGTCTCCTCCCTTGTTCATCCGCCGGTGCGGCGCTAGAATCAATCGCTTTGCCAGAAGCAGTTTCAAAACCGCCGGGGACTGTCCCCATTTTGCATAGTCTTCGGAGAAAATGGGGACTGTCCCCCTTGCCTTGCGGTTTTGAAACTGCTTCTCACCGTTTGTTTCGCGAGTGCTTCACCCACAGGTTTTCCGATGCCGCGTCGTTTCGTCAATCAATTGGGACATCAAGAGTCGGTCGATCAGGTGTTCCTCGCTTCGCAGAAACAGTTGCGTCCGAATCGAAACGGCAATCTCTATTTGCAAGTCGAGTTGTCCGACCGCAGCGGTTCGCTGGCCGCGCGGATGTGGAATGCGACCGAGGCCGACTATCGCGGATTCGACGACGGCGATTTCGTTCGCGTCGAAGGAACCGCGCAGGTCTATCAAGGCGCACTGCAGTTGATCGCCACCAGCATTTGCAAGGCCCGGCCCGAGGAGATCGAACTTGCCGATTTCATGACCCTTTCGCCGGCCGAAATCGACCGGCTGGCGGTGCGGCTGGCCGAATTGCTTCGCGAGCTATCCGACCCGCATTTGCGCAATTTGGCCGAATGTTTTCTGGCCGACGAAGAGTTCATGGACCGCTTCAGCCGTTCGCCGGCCGGCGTGAAAAATCATCATGCGTATCCGGGCGGATTGCTCGAGCACGTCGTGAACTTGATGGAAGTCGCCGTGCGGATCGCCGATCGCTATGCGAAAGTGGATTTCGATTTGGTCGTGATCGGAGCGTTTCTACACGACATGGGCAAGATCCAAGAACTCAACAGCGACCGCGGATTCAGCTACACCGACGCGGGGCAGATGCTCGGCCACGTCGTGCTGGCCATCAGCATGTTGGACGAAAAGTTGCGCCAGGCCGCGGAGCTTTCGGGCGAGGAATTTCCCGAGGAGCTCGTGCTGCGGCTCAAGCACATGATCGTCAGCCATCATGGGCAGTACGAATTCGGCTCGCCAAAGCTGCCAATGACGCTCGAAGCGATCACGCTCCATTGCCTCGACAATCTCGATGCCAAGATTCACCATTTTCAACAACTGATGCGCGACGACGCCAATTTCGATAGCCCCTGGACGCAGTTTCACCCGAACTTGAACCGGAAGTTGTTCAAAGGCTCGCGCGAGGGCGCGACGCGTCCGGTGTCGTCGTAAGATTAACGCATGTCGCATTCCGATCTTGAACGCCAAATCGTTGAATTCGTCGCCGCACCCGGCTATCGGCCGGTGAAGCCGCGCGTGATCGCCAAGCATCTTCATATCTCGGAGGATGGCCGGCAAGATTTCAAGCGGCTTTTGAAGCGGCTCATCAAGGCCGGGCGAATTGCCTACGGGCCGAGCCATTTGATTTTGCCAGCCGCCGCTGCCACGACGGCTGCGAAAGTCGCTCAAACTGACGACGAGTCAGACGACGATCCGGCTGAACCGCAATCCGCCGCAGTCGCCGGCACCGAAAATCGCAAAATCCGCCACGGGCCAAACCTCGTGACCGGCATCTTTCGCCGCGCGCAGGCCGGCTTCGGCTTCGTTCGCCCCGCCGGATCCGCCGCCGGCGCCGATCGCGAAGCACGACATCTTCATCGCCGCCGATCGACACGCTCGACGCCGCCAGCGGCGACACCGTGCTCGTGCGGCTGCAAAGACAGCGCGACGTGCGCCGGCCCAATCCGCGAGGGCGAGATCGTCGAAGTCATCGAGCGCGAGACGCACCAGTTCGTCGGCACCTACTTCGAAGCCGGCGGGCAGCGCTTACGTGCAGGTCGACGGCACGCTGTTCACCCGCCCGATCCTGCTCGGCGATCCCGGCGCAAAGAACGCCCAGCCCGACGACAAAGTCGTCTTCGAGATGGTCCGCTTTCCGTCGCACGCGCACGACGGCGAAGGCGTGATCACCGAAGTGCTCGGCGCCGCGCGGCGAGCCGGGCGTCGACACGCTGTCGATCATTCGCGAGTTCAATCTGCCCGAGCATTTCGCCGACGACGTGCTGGACGACGCCCGCGCCGCAGGCCGAGCAGTTCGACGAGTCGATCCCGCCGGCCGCACGTCGATCTGACCGCCGAGACCGTGATCACGATCGACCCGGTCGACGCCCGCGATTTCGACGACGCGATTTCGCTCGAGCGACTGCCGAACGGCCACTGGCGGCTGGGCGTGCACATCGCCGACGTGTCGCACTTCGTGCGGCCGCGCACGCCGCTCGATCGCGAGGCGCTACAACCGCGGCACGAGCGTCTATCTGCCCGACCGCGTGATCCCGATGCTGCCGGAGATGATCTCCAACGGCCTGGCCAGCCTGCAGCCGCGATCGCGTGCGCTACACCAAGACGGTGTTCATCGAATTCACGGCCGACGGCGCTCCGCGTGGCCGCCGACCCGCATTCGGCCGCGATCCGCAGCCGCCGCCGCTTCACGTACGAAGAGGTCGACGAGTTATCTGGCCGACCGCGCAAGCGTGGCGCGAAAGCTCGACGCCACGAGGTCCACGCGCTGCTGGGCCGGATGCACGAGCTGGCGATGATCCTGCGCGGCGCGGCGATTCCGTCGCGGCGCGCTCGAGCTGACGATGCACGAGGTGAAGATCGATCTCGACAAGCGACGGCCGCGTGTCGCGGCGCGCATCTGGTCGAGAACACCGAGAGCCATCAGATCATCGAGGAGTTCATGCTGGCGGCCAACGAGGCGGTGGCCGAGACTGCTTGCCGAGGCCGAGCTTGCACTTTCTCCGCCGCGTGCATCCAGGCTCCCGACCCGCGCAAGCTCAAAGCGCTCGACCGAATTCGTCACCGACCTGGGCTTCCAGACCGAGAGCCTGGAAAGCCGCTTCGAGCTGCAAAAGCTGCTAGCTCGCGTCGCCGGCAAGCCGGAGCAGCACGCCGTGAACTACGCCGTGCTGCGCAGCCTGCAACGGGCCGTCTACAGCCCCGCGGAGGAAGGGCATTACGCGCTGGCCAGCGATTGCTATTGCCATTTCACGTCGCCGATTCGCCGCTATCCCGATCTGACGATCCACCGCCTGCTCGACAACGTTGCTGCACGGCAAGAAACCGCCCAACGACTATGGCGGAGCTGGTCGCGCTGGGCGAGCATTGCTCCGACCGCGAGCAGCGGGCCGAGGCCGCCGAGCGCGAGCTGACGAAGCTCAAGCTGCTGATCTACCTGCAGCACGCGGATCGGCGAGGAGATGGACGCGGTCGTGACCGGCGTCGAGGAGTTCGGCCTGTTCGTCGCAAGGGATCGAACTGCCGGCCGAAGGGCTGATCCACGTCACATCGCTGGCCGACGACCTATACCACTTCGACCGCACGACGCACACGCTGACCGGCCATCGCTCGGGCAACAGCTTCCGCCTGGGCGACCGCGTGCGCGTCAGCGTGGCGCGCGTCGACGTCGATCGCCGCGAACTCGACTTCCGGCTCGTGGACCGCGGCCAGCGGCCGGCGGCAAAGCACATCGGCGGCTCTCGAACAACTCGCGGCCAAAAAGGAAAGCCGTCCGCCTCCGGAAAAAAGCGGCACAAGCGCGGTTGATCGCGGTCAACGATACCAGCCTGAAGCGCAAGCGAAGGAAGAGCAGCGTTCTCCTCGTGTAAACTACGCTGCGGGCTCGGTTTTTACTGCAATTCGCTCCCCCTGGCAGCTAAGAATCAAACGGTTACAATACCAGCGGTCGCGGCACCGACACCGCGAAACTCTTTTGAAGCAGTTTCAAAACCGCCGGGGACTGTCCCCATTTTGCGTAGTCTTCGGAGAAAAATGGGGACTGTCCCCCTTGCCTTGCGGTTTTGAAACTGCTTCTAGTAATTTCGTTCCGCTGAACCGATGTCCGCCACGCTTATGACGCCGCCACTGGCCAAAACGCCGCTCCATGATTGGCATGTCGCCCATCGTGGCCGCATGGTCGATTTCGCCGGCTGGTCGATGCCGGTGCAATACGACATCGATCGTCGCCGAGCATGAGGCCACGCGAACAGCCGTCGGCCTGTTCGACATTTCGCACATGGGCCGGCTGACGTTCGACCGGCCCCGGCGCGACCGAGTTTCTGGACGGCTTGCTCACTCGCCGCGTCGGCGACATGCAACCTGGTCAGATTCGCTACAGTCTCGTGACCAACGACGCGGGCGGAATCCTCGACGACGTGCTGCTCTACCGTTTGAGCGACGGATCGGGCGGCGAGGGCCAGATTCCGTATTTGCTGGTCGTCAACGCCAGCAATCGCCAGAAGATTTTGGATTGGATCATCGGGCACTTGCCGGGCCACCAGGTTGTTTGCACCGACGAAACTTTGGCCACCGCCATGATCGCGGTTCAAGGACCCGCGGCGCGAAAGCTGGTGATGGATGTCGTCCATCCCGGCTTGGAGCACATGCGATATTATCACGGAAAAAAAGTCGGCCCGAGCGGCGCGCTGAATATCATCAGCCGCACAGGATACACCGGCGAGGATGGATTCGAGTTGATCGTTCCCGCTTGGGCAGGCGTCGACCTTTGGGAAAAGATATTGGCTGTCGGCCGTGATCGAGGCGCCGTGCCAGTCGGTCTCGGCGCTCGCGATACGTTGCGCCTCGAAGCCGCCATGCCGCTGTATGGCCACGAATTGTCGGAATCGATCGATCCCTTCACCGCCGGACTCGATTTCGCCGTCAATCTGGAGAACCGCAATTTCCCGGGTCGAGATTCATTGGCTCG
Organism: Pirellulales bacterium; assembly: GCA_963738955.1. GTDB lineage: Bacteria > Planctomycetota > Planctomycetia > Pirellulales > DATAWG01 > DATAWG01. Next base: position 624,329 of record CAVTYW010000017.1, read on the forward strand.
CATCGCGGAAAAGCCGCGGAAGCGCGTGCGAGTCGGCCTTGAAATCGCCGGCAAACGAGTGCCGCGCGAAGGTTATGCGGTGCATCGTGCGCCATCGACGGCCGCGGCGCGATTGATCGAGTCCATCCAAAAGCGATCTACGAGTAATAGCGATTCGCTCGACGTTGTCGAATTGGTTATGGAACTGGAAGAAGAATTCGACACCAGCATCCCCGACCTTGCGGCAGAGAACATCCAGACTGTCGGAGAGGCGATCGAGTTTATCCGGAAGTCGGCCGCCGGACCGGCAATCGGCGAAGTGTCTAGCGGCACATTCTCGCCGACATTGAAGCGTCCAATCGCCATGGCGTACGTTCAGGCGGATGCCGCCCAGCCGGGCACGGAATTGGCCATCGATATTCGCGGCCAACTTGAGCCGGCCCGCATCGTGCCGCTGCCGTTTTATAAGAGACCAAAGTCGCCGTAGACTTAAGCACCGAAACCATTTCACCATCGCAACCCGAGGGTTGACTCCCGTGAAACCCGAACAACTCCGTTTCGCCAAGACGCACGAATGGGCTTTCGTCGAGCGAGAGCCAAGGCCAGAAAATCGCCACGGTCGGTATTTCGTCGTTCGCGGTCGAAGCACTCACCGACCTGGTGTTCATCAATTGCCCGAGGTCGGCAACCAGGTGAAATCGGGCGAAGCGTTCGGCGAAATCGAATCGGTCAAGGCCGTGAGCGATCTTTATAGCCCGGTGAGCGGCAAAGTCGTCGCCAGTCAACACCGAATTGCACGAACCACTTGGAAACGCTTTCGACCGATCCTTACGGCGAGGGCTGGATGGTGAAAATCCAACTCGACGACGACCCAAGCAAGCTCGAACAGCCTCATGGACTACGCCGCCTATCGAAGAGCAGTGCGCCGAGGAGGGCCACTACGACACGCATGCGGCTATCATCCTCAACACCCCCGAGGACCAAGCGGGCGATGCTCGCCGCGATCGGCGTCGCGCTCGATCGACGAATTGTTCGAGCAAGTGCCGGCCGAGCTGCGGCTTGCGCCGCGATTGGACCATGTCCGCCGGCGCTGAGCGAGATGGAGCTGACGGCGCACATGGCCGCGCTGGCGAATCGCAACGTCGCCGCCGGGCAAAAAGTCTGCTTTCTCGGCGGCGGCAGCTACGACCATTTCATTCCGGCCGTCGTCGACTATGTCGGCGCCGCGCGGCGAGTTCTACACCTCGTACACGCCCTATCAGCCCGAGGCCAGCCAGGGCAACCTGCAAGTCTTCTTCGAATATCAAACGCTGATCACGCAGCTGACCGGCATGGACGTGTCGAACGCCAGTCTGTACGACGGCGGCAGCGCCGTCGGCCGAAGCCGTGCTGATGGCCATCGCGGCGACAGGCCGAAGCGGCAACGTCGTCGTGCCCGAGAGCGTGCATCCCGAATATCGGCAGACACTCGCCACGTATCTGGCGAACCTCGGCGTGCGAGCTGGTCACCGTTCGCCACGCCGCACGGCACGACTCGCCCGCCGAATTGCTGGCCGCGCTCGATCGACGACGAAACGGCCTGCGTGCTGTCATGCAGCATCCGAATTTCTTCGGCTGCGTGGAAGAAATGAAGCCGCTCGTTCAAGCGGCCCACGCAGCGCGGGGCGCTGCTGGTCGTCGCCGTCGATCCGATCAGCCTGGGCTTGCTCAAGCGGCCGGGCGAATTACGGCGCCGACATCGTCGTCGCCGAAGGCCAATCGCTCGGCACGCCGATGCCATACGGCGGACCCTACCTGGGCATCATGGCTTGCCGCGAACAGTTCGTCCGCCGCATGCCGGGCCGCATCGCCGGCCAAACGGTCGATCGCCGCGGCAAGCGCTGCTGGGTGCTGACGCTGCAAACCCGCGAGCAGCACATTCGCCGCGAAAAGGCCACGAGCAACATCTGCACCAACCAAGGACTGTTCGCCCTGCGGGCGACGGTTTATCTGGCGGCGCTTGGGCCCGCAGGGCTTGCGCGAGACGGCCGAACTGTGCCTGCGAAAGGCCACACTACGCCGCCGGCCAGCTCGACCGCAAGGCGGCCGGTTGTCGCTGGCCTTCGATCGCCCGACGTTCAAGGAATTCGTGCTGCGCGACCGCGGCGGCGACGGTCGACGCAGCTCTCGTGGCCGAGCGCTGCGACGCCGGCTTCTTCGCCGGCGTGCCGCTTGGCACGGTGGTATCCCGAGCTGATCGGATTGCTTGCTGGTCACCGTGACGGAAAAGCGGACGCGCGGCGAGATCGACGCGTTGGCCGCCTTGCGTGCAACCAGCCGAATCGGCAGCAAGACATGGTAGCACGCGTAAATGCGCAACAGTCGAGTCCACTCAACTGCTGTTCGAACTGTCGAAGCCCGGCCGGCGATGCGGCGCGCTTGCCGCGAGTCCGACGTGCCGGACAGTGCCGCTCGACGAACTGTTGCCGGCCTCGAGCGCACTCGCCGCCGCGCCGCCGCCGCTGCCCGAACTTGCCGAGCCCGACCTGGTGCGGCACTTCACCAATCTGTCGACGCTGAACATGTCGGTCGACACGCATTTCTATCCGCTCGGCTCGTGCACGATGAAGTACAACCCCAAGCGGAACGAGCGGCTGGCCAGCCTGCCGGGCATGGCCGACCTGCATCCCTACCAGCCCGAGGCGACGCTGCAGGGCATGCTTGCAATTGCTCTTCGAGATGCAGCAGATGCTCGCCGAGATCGCCGGGCTTGACGGCCGTCTCGCTGCAACCGGCCGCCGGGGCGCAGGGCGAATTGACGGCCCTGCTGGTCGCCGCCGCCTATTTTCGCGACCGCGGCGAGCGGCGCACCAAGGTGCTCACGCCCGACAGCAGCCACGGCACCAATCCGGCCAGCGCCGCCATGGCCGGCTTCGACACCGTCACCGTCAAGAGCACGCCGACGGGCTGCGTCGATCTGGACGATCTGGCGCCAAGCTCGACGAGCAAACCGCCGTGTTCATGATCACCAATCCGAACACGCTCGGCCTGTTCGACCGGCAAGTTCGAACCGATCGCCGACGAGGTTCACGCCGCACGGCGGCCTGGTTTACCTGGACGGCGCCAACATGAACGCCATTCTCGGCATCACGCGGCCGGGCGATTTCGGCGCCGACATGATGCACTTCAATCCGCACAAGACGTTCAGCGGCCCACACGGCGGCGGCGGCCCCGGCGCCGGTCCGATCGCCGTTCGCGAGACGCTCGCGCCGTATCTGCCCGTCGCCGGTCGTCGAGAAAATCAGCGATGCGGACGGAGATCGCTACAAGCTCGATTACGATCGGCCGAAATCGATCGGCCGCGTGCGCAGCTTTCTTCGGCAACGTCGGCGTGCTGGTGCGGGCCTACTGCTACATTCGCACGCACGGACCGGACGGCTTGCGAGCCGTGTCGGAAAACGCGGTGCTCAACGCCAATTACCTGCTCAGCCGCGTGAAGCACATTTTGCCCGTGCCGCAGGGCGATCGCTGCATGCACGAATTCGTCGCCACGGCGGCGAAGCTGAAGGCCGAGCGCGGCGTCTCGGCGATGGACATCGCCAAGCGACTGCTCGACTTCGGCTACCATGCTCCGACGGTCTATTTCCCGCTGATCGTGCGCGAGGCGATGATGATCGAGCCGACCGAGACGGAGAGCAAGGAAACGCTCGACGCCTTCGCCGAGACGCTGTTCCGCATCGCGGAAGAATCGCCCGAACTGCTGCACGACGCGCCACACAGCACCCCGATCAGCCGGCCCGACGAAGTGGCGGCGGCACGAAATCCGGTGCTGCACTGGTCGCCGGCAGAGTAGACGGCCGAAAAAGTGGACCGGCTCCGAGCGACGATTAGGCGTTGCCCCCTTTGTTTGACGCCGCCGCTCGGTGCCTGTCCCCTTTTTCAACGCGCGCCGCTAATCGGTTAACCGCGCGACAACGCCGCACGGCAACTTGCCGCCGGATTTGGCATGCAGCGATAATTCGCCCGTGGTAATTCGCCCACGATGACCGGCCGATTTCACCGCGTCGTCGAGCATTTGCCCGGCAATCGCGCGGGTGATTCCGGGCGTATGGCAACTGAGCAGCACGAATAACGGCCGATCGCCGAGAAGCGAGATCGATTCGCGTAGCAATCCCGGCAAATCGCGTTCGAGCTTCCAATTCTCCCCTTTCGGTCCGTGGCCATAGCTGGGTGGATCAAGAATCACGGCGTCATACCGATTCCCGCGGGCCAACTCGCGGCGGACGAATCGCCGCGCATCTTCAACGATCCAACGAATCGGAGCGTCGGCCAATCCGGAAAGCTCCGCATTCCGCCGCGCCCGAAGCAACCGTGCCTCGCGCGCTATCGACGTGAACCACTTCCGCCCCGGCGATGGCCGCCGCCATCGTGCTGCCGCCGGTGTAGGCGAACAGATTCAGAATCTTCGGACGCCGCGTTGAGTCGCCACTTTCGCTCCGAGATTTGTGAATCTGTTCCTCAATCCACCACCAATTCTCCGCCTGTTCGGGAAACACTCCCAAATGCCCGAATTCGGTCGGCTTGATTTCAAACCGAATCGCCCCGAATTCCACGATCCATGTTTCCGGAAGCGCGCCGTCGGGAATCCATCGCCCGCGCTGTGGAAACGACGATTCGCTAATCTGCTCGAATCTCGCGGTCGCTTGCGACCAATCTGCCAGCGATCCAGAATTTCGCGCAATGCCCTCCGTCCCCGCCGCCGGTCGGTCAAGCAAATACGCCCCAAACCGCTCCAGCCGCCGCCCTTCGCCGAAATCAATTAGACCGAACATGAGTGGGCGTCGTGGGCAGATAGCTCTTGGCGCATATCAAGGCAAGATTTCGACAGCGATGTCGGGAAATCCAGCCAGGGCCGCGTCGTTCGTCAGAAAGCGATCGCAATTCCCTAGCATCGCTGCGGCCAAGTGAAGGGCATCCGCGACGGAATAATTGTAAGTGGCCCGAATTTCAGCCGCCCGGTCGCATACCTCGGGCGAAAGGCCAAGCACAGTGGTCGTCGCCAAGTATCGCATGAAAACAGACTGCAAAGAAACGTCCTTTGCACGCAACGGTTGAATCAAGCACTCGAGGCGCGTCAGATCGCTCGTTGCGAGGATATCACCCGCTGATCGCGCAGCTAATAATCGCGAATCGGCCCGAGCCATCAATGCAGGCGCGCCCTCAATCGCATAAATCACAATGACGGTATCAAGGTAGATCAGCATTACCCTGCCGCCCATGCACGGTGTGACTCAGGATCTCGCGCATTTTCGCTTCGTAGGCTTCATCGCTTCGGTCGAATCCGGTCGCCGTGCCGACGTAACCACGCCTCTCCTGGTCAGCGCGAATTTCTTGCAGCACCTTCCACGAATCTTCGACTTCGCCCGTTTGTGTGGTGGCAGGTTGCTGCACCACGACCTTGACTCGCTGGTGCTCCGCCAACGGCAACGGGCGATCGAGCTTGAGAGTGCCGTTTTCGTAGATTGCTTCGAGTTCGAATGACATCGCTTTGCTCCGAGACCAGCCCGCTTCCACCGCTTTGATTATATCCAAAAATGCAACGCGGGGGCAGCCGAACACGCGGGCCAAGCCATTCATCGTGGCAAACGACCGCTTGCGCGTCCCCTCACCCCTCGCCCCCCGTCCCTACTCCGTCAGCGTCCCCTTGGTGCTCGGCACGCCGGTCATTCGCGGATCGGGTTCGACGGCCATCCGCAGCGCGCGGGCCGTCGCTTTGAAGATCGCTTCGCTGATGTGATGACTGTTGCGGCCGTGGTGCAGCATCACGTGCAGATTCACAAGGCATTGGCCGCGACGGCTTGCCAAAAGTCTTCGACCAGTTCGCTGTCGAAGTCGCCGATCTTGGGCGAGCCGAACGCAGCTTGAAACACCAGTGAATAGCGGCCGCTCAGGTCGATGGCCGACGTGACCAGCGTCTCTTCCATCGGCAGCGTGAAATGGCCGTAGCGGCGGATGCCGGCCTTGTCGCCGAGCGCTTGCTCGCAGCGCCTGGCCGAAGCAGATGCCGACGTCCTCGACCGTGTGATGCTGATCGACGTGCAGATCGCCCTTGGCCTCGACCGACGAGATCGAAGGCCGCGTGCTTGGCCAACAGCGTCAGCATGTGGTCGAAGAAGCCGACGCCGGTCGCGATCTGCGCTCGTGCCGCGTGCCGTCGAGGATCGAGCTCGAGCGTCGATCTCGGTTTCGGCCGTCTGGCGGTTGATTGGTGCGGTGCGGTCGCCATTGTCGTGTTATTGTCAGTGTCAAACCATCGGCCGCAGCAGCCGCCAAACAGGCGTCGATCTGCTCGTCGCGTGCCGACCGAAATCCGCAAGCCCGTCGCCCCAGCCCGCATAATCCATGTATCGCACCAGAATCCGCTCGCGCTTTGAGCCGCTCGTACAGCGGCCGGACCGGCAGGTTCGGATGCGGGCTCCAGACAAAGTTAGCCTGCGATTCGACCGCCGCGAAACCCAAGCCACGCATTCCGCTCGGTCAGCCGCCGCGCGTGGCCAGGATTTTGGCCCGATTCTCCGCCAGCCAGGCCTGATCGTCGATGGCGGCCGTCGCCCCGGCGATCGACAGCGCATCGCAGTTGTACGAGTCCTTCACCTTGATCAGATCTGCTCGATCACCTGCGGCTGGGCGACCACGAAACCGAATCGCAGCCCGGCCAGCGCGTACGACTTGCTCAGCGTGCGCGAGACCATGATCTTCTCGTTCTCGGCCACCAGCTTGCAGGCAATTCGTCGTCGGCGAAATCGACATACGCCTCGTCGACCAGCAACGGGCAGGGCAGTCGCTCGGCCAGTTCCAGAATTCGCTCCGGCGGCAGCATCGTGCCCGACGGGCTGTTCGGATTCGGCAGAAACGCCAGCCTCAATCTTGGCCACGGCGCGCAGAAATCGTCGCCGAGCGACCAATCGGGCTGAAACCGAATCTCCTCGGCCTCGGCGCCCTGCACTGGGCCAGCGTCTTGTAGAGGATGTAGCTGGGATACGGCAGCCGCAGCCACTCGCCCTGCCCGACGAAGGCCCGCGTGACGATCGTCAGAATATCGTCGCTGCCGTTGCCGCACAGAATCCAATCCGGATCGACGCCCAGCACCTCGGCCGCCCGGACGGCGAAAGGCCGTCGCCAGCGGATCGGGATAGCGCTGCAGGCCGCGCTCGAGCACCGCCGCGATCGCCCGGCCGACGGCCGGCGACGCCGGGTACGGATTCTCGTTCGTGTTGAGCTTGATGAACTTGCCCGCCTGCGGCTGCTCGCCGGGCACGTAGCCGGGCATCGCTCGACGAATTTCGGGTCGGACGTAAGTACATTCAATTTCGTGTTTAGTGTTAGTCGATCGAAACGTCGGTCGCACGTTGCCCTGCGTCCGCTCGCTGACGCTTCGGGTTGGTGCTGATGCACACACTAACCCGAAGCGTTGCGAGGTAGCTCGCATGCCGCACGCTTGCGCGATGGGCCGTCAGACCTTCTTTGTCGGCCAGCACGCGAACATCGTCGGCGACGCGCTTCGAGGCCCGCTCGGTGAAACGCGATCACGCTGCCGCGGCGCAGAAAGTCGTTGGCCGACAGTCCGCTGGCGAACCGGGCCGTGCCGCCGGTCGGCAGCACGTGCGACGGACCGGCCACGTAGTCGCCCACCGCCACCGGGCTGTAATGGCCCAGGAACGCCGCGCCGGCGTGCGGAATCTTGTCCAGCAGCGGCTCCGGCGTCGTCCGCTCGCGATGTGCAAATGCTCGGGGGCGATCTCATCGGCCAGCGCGGCCGCTTCGTCCGCGATCGCGCACCAGCATCAAGGCGCCGAATTGCTCCAGGCTCTGCCGGGCCAGGTCGCCGCGCTCCAGCTGCGCCAGCTGCCGCTCGAGTTCCGCCGCCGTCGCGTCCAGCAGCCGCTCGCTCCAGGTGATCAGGACACTCGCGCCCGGCGCATGTTCGGCCTGGGCGATCAGGTCGGCGGCCGTGAAGTCGGCCCGGGTCGTGTCGTCGGCAATCACCACCACTTCGCTCGGCCCGGCGATCGAGTCGATGTCGACCTCGCCGAAGACGTACTTCTTGGCCAGCGCGACGAACAGATTGCCCGGCCCGACGATCTTGTCGACCCGCGGCATCCCCTCGACGCCGTAGGCCAGCGCCGCCACGGCCTGCGCGCCGCCGACGCGATAGACTTCGCTCGATGCCCAGTTCGTGGCAGGTGGCCAGCAGATCGGGGTTGTACGCGCCGAACGGCGTCGGCGGGGCGACGACCGCCAGTTCCTCGCACGCCGGCCGCCTGCGCCGGCACGGCGGTCATCAGCACGGTCGACGGATAGGCCGCCGCCCCGCCCGGCACGCAGATGCCGACCCGCTCGCAGCGGCAGATACCGCTGCCGCAAGTACCGGCTGCCGTCGCGGCCCGTCGACGGTGCACGTCGTGCGGCAGAATCGCCGTTTGAAACTCGAGGATATTGTCGCGAATCCGCCGCACGGTGGCCAGAAACTCCGGATCGGCCGCCGCATGCGCCGCCGCCAGCTCGGCGGCCGGCACGCGAATCGTCTGCGGCCGTGAGCTGGGCGCTTGTCGATCCGCGGCCGAGTAGTCGAGCACGGCCGCGAGCCCTTGTCGCGCACGTCGTTGCAAATCCGCTCGACGACCTGAGCCGGCGACAGCGGTTCGCCGAACACTTCGATCGTCCGCCGCCGGCCGGCCTCGCTGACCACGTCGCTCCGCGGGCTGAGCCGCTCGCGCAAATCGGCCAGCGCGCGGGCAACGTCGTATTCGCGAGTGTCGAATCGGGGGATTTTCAGTGGATTTGCCGACATTACAACTCGAAAATGTTAAGAACTGGGTGCCATGCCCACGGCTCGGCGTGGGCATGTAACTCAGCGTCATGCCCACGCAAGGCCGTGGGCATGGCACCCCGCGAGCACTCTTTCAATGCGATTCGCCATGCGCCATAATGCGCCGTTCGGTTTACTATTGAACCGTGGGCGGGCCCGTGTGTCTACGCCCAATATTCCCTTCAAAATCTCGCCTGGCGACTATCCGCATGACGACCCCCGCCCGCCCTCTCGACTTCCGCAGCGACACGGTCACCAAGCCGACGGCCGGGATGCGGGCCGCGATGGCCGCCGCCGAAGTGGGCGACGACGTGTTTCACGAAGACCCCACGGTCGCAAAGCTGGAAGAGCGGATCGCCGGCATCTTGGGCAAGGAGGCGGCCCTGTTCGTCCCCTCCGGCACGATGTCGAACCAGATCGGCGTGCGGCTCCATTGCGGGCCCGGCGATGAGTTTCATCTGCGAGGCGGGCTGCCATATCTACAACTACGAGCAAGCGGCCTACGCGCAGCTCAGCGGCGTCGCCGCTGCATCCGATCGAAGGCCAGTTCGGCATTCTGCGATTGGAGCAACTGACCGGCCTCATTCGCGCCGACAACGACCATGCACCCATTACCCGATTGCTGTCGCTGGAAAACACGCACAATCGCGGCGCTGGCCGAATCCAGCCCCTCGACTCCGTGGCCGAACTATGCGGCTGGGCTCACGATCATGGCCTGACGACGCATTTGGACGGAGCGCGGCTCTTCAACGCTGTCGTGGCGACCGGCATGTCGGCCGTCGATTGGGCCCGGCATTTCGACACGGTCAGCGTCTGCTTCAGCAAGGGCTTGGGGCGCCGATCGGCTCGGCAATCGTCGGCCCGCGCGATTTGATGAAGCAGGCCCGCCGGCATCGCAAGGTGTTCGGCGGCGGCATGCGTCAAGCGGGCATCATCGCCGCAGGCGCGCTTTATGCCTTGGAAAACCACATCGACCGCCTGGCGGAAGACCACGCCCACGCCCGCCGCTTCGCCGAATTCGTCCGCGAAATCGACGGCCTCTCGCTAACCCCCGCCGAAATCGATTCGAACATCGTGATTTTCCACGTCGAACCCGAGCTAGGAACCGCCGAGGAATTCGCGGCGCGATCGAAAGAGCACGGCCTGCTAACGCTCGCGATCGGCCATCAATCGATCCGGCTGGTCACGCATTTGGATGTTGGACGGGAGGATGTCGAAGCGGCGGGCGAGATTCTGCGAGCAGTGACGAATCAGGCGATTGGATTCGCCAAATGATTGGGTTGCCACGAAATCGTATGCGAATCCCACTCGCATTGGTGTTTGCCGGTCTGTTGGCTTTATCGCCGATCGCCGCGGTCGCGGCGGACGACAATCAGAATCCGTCGGTCAAGCCGCCGGCGCCGATTTATGTTACGGTGCCGGGCCGGCCATTCGGCGTGGCTATGTCGCACGATGGAAACTGGATCTTTGTTTCGATCCTCGGCGCGCCTGAACGCAAATCCGGCGTGGCGCGAATCCGCAACGACCATGGAAAATTTACGCTGAAGCGCACGACCGATCTCGACGACCGGCCGACCGGCATCGTGCTTACCCACGACGGCAAGAATCTGATTGCGGCGGCGGGCGGTTCGGTGCTCGTTTTGGACACCGGCCGATTGATTTCGGGCGATCCCAAACCGGTCGTCGCGAGAATCAAAGACGACGGCCAGGCCGGCAGCATCTACGTCAATGTCAGTGCGGACGATAAGATACTGTTCGTGAGCAACGAAAGCTCCGCCACGATTTCGGTGATCGACCTCGAGCGCGTGCGCAAGCACGGATTCGACGCCCGCGCGCTCATCGGAAGAATTCCGGTTGGCGTGGCGCCGATCGCCCTGACGTTTTCACCCGACGAACGATGGTTGTACACGACCAGCGAAGTAGCGTCGCGCGATTGGAATTGGCCGGTGGCGCTGAAGCCCGAGGATGCCGGCCCCGAGCAGGTCAACAAGCATGCGCCGGCGGGCGCAATCGTAGTGGTAGACGTGGCCCGGGCCCGGAGCGATCCGGCGCATTCGGTGATTTCACGCGTTCCGGCCAGTTCCAGCCCGGTGCGGATGGCCATCGCGCCCGACGGCGGGCGAATTTATGTCACCGCCCGCGGCGAAAATGCCCTCTTGGTGTTCGACACTGCGAAGCTCCGCTCCGACCCGGATCATGCGCTATTGGCCCGCGAGACAGTCGGCGCCGCGCCGGTTCCCGTTGCCCTAATTCAGGAGGGGAAGACGGTGGTGGTCGGCAATTCGAATCGATTCAACGAGAGCAGCAGGGCCGAAACGCTAACGGTGCTCGACGCCAGCCGGCTCGGCCATGCCCCGGCCGAGATCGGCACGATTCCCTGCGGCAGTTTTCCGCGGGAGATGCGTGTTTCGGCGGACGGCAAAACGCTGTGCGTGACAAATTTCCGTTCGTCAACTTTGGAGATCATCGACGCACGAAACCCGCCGATCGAGCGAAAATGATCGGCGGCACGCTCGGGTAGATAGTGAAGTCAAGCGGACGATCTTCGATTCCGACTATTGCGACAGAGAAATGACTCGCGTCCGCTTAAATTGGTCCCCTTAAATTGGTTCTGGCAAATCAAATCGGTCGGGATTCTTTGACGGCGAGACTTACCCGTGGGACAGATTCAAGGCTCCCGACCGCGTTGAATCCAGTGAGACTTGCAAAATGATCCAGAACTATCTTCCGTTGATTTATGCGATCATCGACGCTGAGATATTTCTTGAGGCGGCTGGGCCAAACGAAGTTGACCCTGACTCAGCAGTACGTTGCATGGAGAATATTGCGGCGAGTCTTCTTGCTTTGGACAAGTCCGATCAGCTCGTGCTCCGATCGCACTTTGAGCAGATTGCAGAAGAAGGTCAGGATGCCAGTTATGCGAAGTTAGTTCGCGAATTGCCTAACAGTATCGGCCTAGCATCGCTGTAGCTTTGCAGCTGAGTTGTCCTGGTCCAGCGGATGTTTCATAGCAAGAGCGAGGGGCCTCGGCTACTGCGTAAGTCATCCGCGATGTACCGGCGGATACCGGCGAGATCAGCCTTCGGCAGGGCGGAGAGTCGAACTTTCATCAGGCGGGAGTCTCGCTTGCGCCGGGAAAGCCATCCAACAGGTCGTCAAACACTTCCTCGGCGTCGTGCAACTCGCCGCGGCGGATCTGATCGATGCCGATTTGCACGTCGCGGCGCAACCGTCTCAAGCTTTCCTGCCGGCCGGCTTCGTGCGACTTCAACAGATCGAGCGCTTCGCGGACGACTTCGTTCGGCGAGTGATAGCCGCCGCCTCGAATTAGCTCGTCGATCGTCTTGTCGAGTTCGGGATCGAGTTCAAGCTTCATACGATTTACACCTTGCTGCTTTTAGTTTACCGCGACTGGATTGCCGCGGGCAACTCCGTTTGCGCGTTCTACAAATTCCAATTATTGCAAAGCTTCTCCCGAAACGCGCTCCATTCGCGAGTGTGCTCCGCATTGCTCGGCTGGTGGGCGAGCAGTTCGGCGATCCAATCGTCCATGCGGCGCAGTCGTTGGGCGAGGCTTTCGACGACGTTGTGCGAGAGCTTGTACGCGGCCGTGACGCCTTCGTCGAGCAGGTCTTTGTAGTCGGGGTAGGAAATTCGCAGAAGTTGGACGGCCGTTTGAGCTCGAATGTCGGCCGAGTGCGGAGCGGGGTAGAAGAACGACATTTCGCCGAATTGGTCGTATGGCCCAAGCACCGCCAGCACGAACGAATCTTGGTTCAATTTGCCGTCGGCGGCCTTTTCCGTGACCTGTTTGACCACTTCGCACTTTCCCTCGATCACGACCGACAAGCATCGGCTTTGCTCGCCTTGACGAACGATCGTCGCGCCGGCCGCCCACGGCTCGAGCTTGGTGATCTCGGCCAACTGCCGCCGCTCGGTCGGGTTCAAGTTGCGAAACAGAGGAATCTGGGCGAGCAATTTGTCGAGCACGATGTCGGTTGTCATAACGCTCCTCGATGTTCAAAGACTTCCGTAATGTAGCAGGCAATCTCCGAGTGCCGTAGCCACGCCGCGGCGGACGGTCCGCCGCGGCGGATGCCTGCTACGTAATGCCGCCCAGCACGGTTGCCCGGCCGACGCGGCCGATGCCGAGCATGTAGGCGGCCGTCCGCAAGGATGACCTTACGTTCGACCGACAATTCCCAAACCTGCTCGAAAGCCTTCGGATAGCACGTGGTCCAACTCCTGCCGCACGCGATTCAGACCCCATTGATAGTGTTGCCGATTTTGGACCCATTCGAAATAGCTGGCCGTCACGCCGCCGGCATTGGCCAGAATGTCGGGCAAGATGATCGTGCCGCGCTTGGCGAGAATCTCGTCGGCATCGGGCTCGGTCGGAGCGTTGGCCGCTTCGACGATGATCGGCGCTTTGATCCGCGCGGCGTTTTCCGCGGTGATCACGCCACCGAGCGCCGCGGGGATCAGCAGTTCGACGTCCAGTTCGAGCAACGCCGCGTTGCTGATCCGCTCGGCTTCGGTGTAGCCTTCCAACGTGCCACGATGTTCGCGCGTGTAGCGGAACATGCCGGGCAGATCGAGCCCGTCGGACCGGAAATAACCGCCGCTGACATCGCTCACCGCCACGACACGGCACGTCGCTTCCGACAGATACTTGGCCGTGTGCGAGCCGACGTTGCCGAAGCCCTGAATCGCCACGCGCGTGTCCTCCGGCTTGCGGCCGAGCCGGCCCAACAGCTTGAGCACCAGAATGCCGACGCCCCGGCCCGTCGCCTCTTCGCGCCCGGCAGGCCGAACATCTCGACCGGCTTGCCCGTCACGCAGGCCGGGCTGAAGCCGTGGTACTTGGCATACTGGTTCATGATCCAGGCCATCACTTCGGCGTTGGTGCCCATGTCGGGGGCCGGGATGTCGCTGTCGGGCCCGATGATGTCGTGAATTTCGTCGATGAATTTGCGCGTGATCCGCTCGACTTCGCGCAAGCTGAGCCGGCTGGGATCGATGGCGATCCCGCCTTTCGCGCCGCCGTAGGGGATATTGACGACGGCCGTTTTCCAGGTCATCAAGGCCGCCAAAGCGCGAACTTCGTCGAGATCGACTTCCGGATGATAGCGCAGCCCCCCTTTCATCGGCCCGCGCGAATTGTTGTGCTGCACGCGATAGCCGATGAACGTGGCCAACTCGCCGTTGTCCATCTCAACGGCGATTTGCACCTGCACTTCGCGTTTCGGGACGACGAGCAACCGCCGCATGTTCTCGGTCAGATCCATCTGATCCGCCGCGCGATCGAAGTAGAGCTGCAGCGCGTCGAATGCTCGCATGGGGATAGGCTTGAGGCTTGAGGCTTGAGGCTTGAGGCTTGAGGCTTGAGGCTTGAGGCTTGAGGCTTGAGGCTTGAGGCTTGAGGCTTGAGGCTTGAGGCTTGAGGCTTGAGGCTTGAGGCTTGAGGCTTGAGGCTTGAGGCTTGAGGCTTGAGGCTTGAGGCTTGAGGCTTGAGGCTTGAGGCTTGAGCGCGGGTATGCCCGAACGCCGTTCTTGGCGAACGATGCTGGTGGCCCAATCTGTGGAATCATAGTGCCGCCGGGCCGGGGGCTCAAGGCGGACGGAGGCAGACTGACGCGGGGAGGAACAAACCGCTTTGCAAAGTTGCCCGCCGACGCTTACCATGAATAGAGTCAGCGTCGGCGGATGCGGAACTCCGACCGAACGAAGGCTTGAGGTAACAGGCTTGAGGCTTGAGGAGAGCCGCTCAGGCCCAACGCGGTAGCTCGTAACCTCAAGCCTGTAGCCTCAAGCCTCAAGCCTATCCCCCATGAGCGTTTCAATTTCTGATTTCTGGCGGCTGGCGGTTGAAAGCCGGTTGCTCGCGCCGGGCGATTGCCAGCAGTTGGAGGCCAACTTTGCCGGCGTGAAGGGAGCGTCGTCGCAGAGCAATGCCGCGACGCTCGGCGAATGGCTCGTCGCCAGCGGCGTGCTGACGCGGTTTCAGATTCAGACGTTGCTGGCCGGCCGCGCTGGGCCGTTTTATTACGGCGACTATTTCGCCTACGACCGCATCCGCTCGAAGGAAGGCCGGTTGGCCGGTTTGCTGCGGGCCATGCATGTGCCAACGCGGCATCCCGTGCTCCTGTACGCCATCAGCGGCGCGGCGGCGAAGGATCCGCAGTGGTGGGCGGTCGCGGCGCAGCAAGTGGCCTGGGCTTGTTCGGTCGGGCATCCGTTCGTGTCGCAATGTTATCAATTGCTCGATCTGGGCAAGCACAAAGTCGTGGCGATCGAAGATTTGCTGGGCGATCCGGCGCCGGGTGTCGAGCGCGCGGAAGGGTCCGCCGACAACACGCTCGCGGCTCGATTCACCGACGGCAATCGCCTGGCGCCGGGCGACGCTTGCCGGCTGGCTTATCAACTCGGATTGGGATTGGCTCGGCTGCATCAATTGGGACAAGTTCACAGCTCGATTCGGCCCGACAATGTTTGGCTGCAACCCGATGGCACCTGCAAGCTATTGCAAACGCCGCTCGCGCCCGAACCGGCGATGGGGCCCGGCCCGATCGATTGGAACGCCCCCGATCCGAACGGCCAAGCACTGCTCTCCGCCGATTATGCCGCGCCGGAACTAGCGCAACTCGGCCGGCCGCCCGATATGCTCTCCGACGTGTATGCACTCGGGGCGACGCTGTACCGAATGCTATCGGGCTGGGCGCCGTTTCCAGGCGGCGACGTGGCGAGCAAGCTCTCGCGCCATGCGTCGGAATCGCTGGCGTCTTTGCAGCAATTTGACGTGCCGGAACAGCTCGCGCAAATGGTCGGCTTCTTGTTGGCGAAGGATCCGGCGGGGCGCTATCAATCGGCGGCGCAGGTGGCCGAGGCTTTGGCATATTTCGTCGATCCGGCCGTGCAAAGCTACATGCCGCAGCCGGCCGCGACCGCCGCCGTGTTCGATCAATGGTTGGAAAGCCAACCGCGGCTGCCAGGCATGGCTCCGGGTGCGATTCCGACCGCTTCAAGCTTGGCGGCCTATTCTGCGGCTCAATATGCGGCCGCACAAGACGCGGCGGCCCAATATGCCGCACAGGCGGCGATGCAGTCGTATGCGCCGCCCGTCGCCGCGGCAGCGCCGCCTCCGCAGCCGCCGGCCGAACACGCGCCGTCGTTTTATGAATCTCTGCAACCGAGTGCTCCCTCGTTTGACCCGACCAGTTTTGCCGCCAACGAGCCGTCTCACGCGGAACAGCCGGCATATCCGCAGTGGGGTGCCGCGGCGGCCGGCGGCGCGGCAGTTGTCGAATCAATGCCATCGGTCGGCGTGGCTGCCGCTCCAAGTCCTGGCGGATTGAATCTCGACGCCGTCTTGGACGCTCCGCCTAAGCCGGCGCGAGCCAAATCGCGGCGAATGAGCGCATCGGCAGCGCCCAAGGCGAAGAAGATGAGCCCGTTGGTGTTGGCCGGGCTCGGCGGCGGGTTGGCCGTCGTGCTTGTTGTGGTGGGCGTGATCGTTTCCAAGGCGCTGAGCGGCGGATCGTCGGACGATGGCTCGCAAGTCGTCCTCAACACGCCCGAAACGATCAAGGGGACACCCGACAAGAATAAGGGCAAAGTAAATCCAGATTCGACGCCCGGCAAAACGACCGATCCGCCGAAGGGCGACTCCGGCACAAGGCCAGCCGACAATGTGCCCGTCAAACCGCCTCCCGCTGCCACGGGCGGACCCGATAAACCGCCGGTGCAGTCGGTCGCCGACGATGGCGTTTCGCTATGGGCCTCGCCAACGGCCGGCAATCCGCTGCCGCTCGACTATGTCGCCTCCGGGCGCAGTTGATCTTGGCGGTTCGTCCGGCGAACATCGTGCAACGTCCGGATGGGGATCAACTGTTGCCGCGCTTGGTCCCTGGGGCGACATGGCGGCGCACGCGATCAAAGACGCCACCGGCTTGGAAACAAATCAAATCACGCAAGTGCTGCTGATCGTTCACGACTCGGGCGACGGCAAGCCGGTTTCGACGGCCATCATTCGCACGTCGGAAAAAATCACGCCCGAGGAACGCATGGCCGCCTGGGGCAATCCGACGCCGACCACCGACGGCGACGCGACCTATTACCAAGGCGCGAGCCTGTCGTATTTTCTGCCCGCGAAAGAAGGGGGCAAGCTGCTCGTCGTCGGGCCGGCCGCGCAGATCAAGGAAATCGTCCATCCGGCCGAAGGTCCGCCCGCAATGGCTCGCGCGCTCGAGCTGATTTTGCCGCACACCGACGCCGATCGCGACGTGACGCTGGTGTTCGTGCCGTCGTATCTGTCGGGCGATGGACAGTCGGTGTTGTCCGGCTCGTTGGCGGCGCTGCGGAAGCCGATGGAGGCTTTCTTCGGCTCCGATGTCAACGCGGCGATATTAAGCCTCCATTTCCAGGCGAACTTTTTCCTCGAACTGCGCGATCGGCGCCCCCGATAAAGACGCCAGCACGCTGTCGGACGATTTGAACCGAAAGGTCAAGGCAATTCCCACTGCCGTCGAAAACGATCTCGACGCCTTGAATCTGCATCCCTACGGCCGCAAATTGCTCCGCCGATTGCCGGAATGGATGCGGCTGATGACCGAATACACGCGGAGCGGCGTGGAAGACGATCAGCCGGTGCTGCGCTGCTATTTGCCGAGCATCGCCGCGCCGAATCTGCTGATGGGCACGGAATTGGCCCTGGCCGAGCAATCCAGTCTGGGGGGGCCGGCCGTTGTGGCGGGAGGACCCAAGAAGCCTCAAACGATCGCCGAACTGCTCAAAAAGAAGACGACGCTGACGTTCCCGCGCGATACGCTGGAAAAATCGCTGCAATTGCTGTTCGAAGACCTCGGCATCAAATACGAGATTCTGGGCGGCGACATGCAGTTGGAAGGAATCACCAAAAACCAGTCGTTCGGCCTCGACGAACACGACAAGCCGGCCGAGGAAATCCTGCAAAAGATCATGCATCTGGCAAATCCGGACGGTAAACTAGTGTATGTGATCAAGCCGAAGGCGCCGGGGGGTCCGGAGATGCTGTTTATTACGACCCGGGCCGCCGTGGCGAAGCGCGGTGACAAACTTCCGCCGGGACTGGAAGCCGGTCCGGCCAAACCGACACCGACGAAGAAGAAGTAGTCGTGAAGCCGTTTGCCGTTTCATGCACGACGTGCCGCGCCCGGCTGAAGGTCTTGGTTCCGAGCGCCATCGGACAGATTCTAGCCTGTCCGAAATGCAACA
>CAVTYW010000018.1:0-116684 GCA_963738955.1 Pirellulales bacterium
CGTGGAAGGACCTCGGCGTCGACGTCGTCCTCGAGTGCACCGGCCTCTTCACCGACACGGCGAAGGCCGAGCGGCCACCTCAGCGCCGGCGCGAAGAAGGTGCATCATCAGCGCGCCCGCCAAGGGCCACGACCTCACCGTCGTCATGGGCGTCAACGACGACGCTCTACGACCCGGCCAAGCACACGATCATCTCGAACGGCTCGTGCACGACCAACTGCCTCGCGCCGATCGCCAAGGTCATGCTCGACAACTTCGGCGTCAAGCGCGGCCTGATGACGACCGATCCACTCGTACACGAACGACCAGCACCTCCTCGATCTGCCGCACCGCAAGGGCGATCTGCGCCGCGCGCGCGCCGCCGCGGTCAGCATGATCCCCTCGACCACCGGCGCCGCCAAGGCGCTCGCCGAGGTCATCCCGGAGCTCAAGGGCAAGTTCGACGGCCAGGCGATCCGCGTGCCCGACCGTCGACGTCTCGCTCGTCGATCTCACGCTCGAGACCGAGAAGCCCATCACGAAGGAGGCGATCCACGCCGCGATGAAGAAGGCGGCCGAGCGGCCCGATGAAGGGCATCCTCGAGTACACCGACGAGCGAGCTCGTCTCGAGCGACTTCATCGGCGACCCGCGCTCGTCGAGCTCTTCGACGCGCACGCATGACCCAGGTCCTCGGCGACAACTTCGCCAAGGTCTTCTCCTGGTACGACAACGAGTGGGGCTTCTCGAACCGCATGGTCGACCTCGCGCTGCTCGTCGCGAAGAAGGGCTCTGAGACGCCGCCATGACCGCATCGCTCGACGGGCATCACGGCCGATCGACGAGCTGCCGCTCGAGGACAAGCGCGTCTTCATCCGCGTCGACTTCAACGTCCCGCTCGACGAGGACGGCGACGATCACCGACGACGCGCGCATCCGCGAGGCGCTCCCGACGATCAAGCTCGCGATCGAGCGCGGCGCGCAGCGTGATCCTCGCGTCGCACCTCGGGCGGCCCGAAGCCGGGCCACGACCCGAAGCTCTCGCTCGAGCCGTGCGGCGCGCGGCTCGCCGAGCTCATCGGCTACGAGGTGCACTGCCCGACGACTGCGTCGGCGACGCGCCGAAGAAGGTCGTCCACGATCTGCGCACCGGCCAGGTCTGCCTGCTCGAGAACCTCCGCTTCCACGCCGAGGAGGAGAAGGACGACGAGGCGTTCGCGCGCGCAGCTCGCCGAGCTCTGCGACGTCTACGTCGACGACGCGTTCGGCGCGGCGCACCGCGCCCACGCGTCGGTGCACGCGCTGCCGCGCAGCTGATCGCGCGAGCGCGGCGCGGGCTTCTCGCTGCGAGAAGGAGCTCGAGGCGCTCGCGCAGCTCGCTCGACGAGCCCGAGAAGCCGTACGTCGCCGTGCTCGGCGGCGCCAAGGTCTCCGACAAGATCGACGTCGTCGAGGCGCTCCTCGGCGCGTCGACACGCTCTGCATCGGCGGCGCGATGGCGAACACGTTCCTCGCCGCGCAGGGCAAGAACATGCAGGCGTCGCCGCGTCGAGGACGACAAGCTCGCGCTCGCGCGCACGCATCCTCGACAAGGCGCGCGAGCGCAAGGCGTCGAGCGTGCGTGCTGCCCGTCGACGTCGTCGTCGCGCGACGAGCCTCGACGCGACCGGCGGGCGACGGTCGTCGACGTCGACGCCGATCCCCGAGGGCGACGATGGCGCTCGACATCGGCCCGAAGACGGTCGCAGCTCTTCGCGACGCGCATCGCCGACGCGCGAAGACGGTGTTCTGGAACGGGCCGATGGGCCTCTTCGAGAACGCCGCCGTTCGCGACGGGCACGTTCGCGCGTCGCGCGAGCGCTCGCCGAGCTCGCGCGCGTTCACGGTCGTCGGCGGCGGCGACAGCGCCGCGGCCGTGAAGCGGCCGGGCGACGACGTCGCCGCGAAGATCGAGCCACATCTCGACGGGCGGCGGCGCCTCGCTCGAGCTCATCGAGGGCAAGAAGCTGCCGGGCGTCGAGGCGCTGCGCGACGCGCACGTGAGGACCGATGAACCCGCGATCGTCGCCCGCTCGTCGCGGGCAACTGGAAGATGAACCACGGCGGCGCCGACGCGGTGTCGCGCTCGCCGCGCGGCGTGCGTCGCGACCGCACGAAGGACGTCGCGCGCGTCGACGTCGTCGTCGCGCCGCCGTTCACCGCGCTCGCCGCCGTGCGCGCACGAGCTGTCGACGGCGAGTCGACGGTCGGCATCGCCGCGCAGAACATGCACCCGAAGGCCAACGGCGCGTTCACCGGCGAGATCGCGGCGCGCATGCTCGAACGACGCGGGCGCGCGCTGGGTCATCCTCGGCCACAGCGAGCGGCGCCAGTACTTCGGCGAGACCGACGCGTTCGTCGCCGAGAAGGTCGCGGCCGCGCTCGCAGCCGGCCTCCGGCCGATCGTCTGCGTCGGCGAGACGCTCGAGGAGCGCGAGGCCGGCGAGCACGCTCGAGGTCGTCGAGCGCCAGGTCGCGCGCTGGTCCTCGACGGGCTCGCGCAAGACGACCGCGGGCTTCGCCGTCGTCGCCTACGAGCCGGTGTGGGCCATCGGCACCGGCAAGGTCGCGACGCCCGAGGACGCGCAGGAGGTCCACGCCGCGATCCGCGACGTGGCTCGCCAGAGCGTCTCGGCCGAGCTCGCCGGCGCGCACGCGCATCCTCTACGGCGGCAGCGTCAAGGCCGACAACGCCGGCGGCGCTCCTCGGCGCAGCCCGACGTCGACGGCGCGCTCGTCGGCGGCGCGAGCCTCGACGCGGCGACGTTCGGTCCGATCGCACGAGCGGCCGAAGCCCTCGCCGCGCGCTAAGAACCTCCGCCGAACCGCCCATGTTGACGACCTTCCTCCACATCGTGCACGTCTTCGTCTGCGTATTTCTGATGCTGGTCGGTCTTGCTCCAGCAGGGCGAAGGCGGCGGCATGGGGGCGGCGTTCGGCGGCGGCGCCGCGCAGCAGGTGTTCGGCGGGCGCGGCGCGGGCAACTTCCTGACGCGGGCCACCGCCATCTGCGCGGGGATCTTCATGCTCGACGAGCGTCTCGCTCGCGTAGTTCTCGTCGTCGGGTGACCGGGAGCTCAAGGCCCGCATCGTCGAAGAGCAGCGCAAGGGCAAAGGCAACGAAGGGACGCGCGTGAAGGCCTCGAAGCCCAAGGCTCCCCCCGACGCGCCGGCCCCCGCGCCCGCACCCGCGCCGCCCCGCCCCCAGCGGGCCGTGATCCGTCATCTCCGACGAGCGCTTCACCCCGCGCTCGTCGACGTCGTGGTCCTCGTCGCGCTTAAGGCGCTGATGGGGGCGTTCGTCCGCCGGTGTGGCTTCGAGCAGGTCTCCGACGACGACTACGCGCGAACGGTGATCGCGCAGCTCTTCGCGCACTCGCCGCGATGGGACCCGAGCGGGACCAGTTGGCTTCCCCTCCCCTTCTGGATTCGGCGGGCAGCGCGATGATGGTGACCGGACGGTCGCTCCCCGCGGCACGCGGCGTCGCCGCCTTCCTCGGCGCGGTCAGCGTGGCGGCTCCGTACGCAGCGATGCGAGCGGTGGGGGTCTCCCGGCCGGCGGCGGTGGCGGCCACGGCCATCGCGATGGCGCTTCCGTGGAACGCATGGCTCGGCGTCGCGCCGGTGCCCGAGGGGTGGGCCGGCGCCGTGGGAGCGGCTGGCGATGATGGCGATCGGATCGGCAAGCCGCCCGGCCATGGTGTGCGGCGGCGCTTCTGGCGGCGTCATTGTCGCGCTACGAGGCGTGGCCGGTGTGCGCGTGTTCTCGGGGTGGTGTGCCTCGTCGGGATGTGCCGGCGCCACTGCCGAGCGACGTCTGCGAACACGCCCGGCAGGCGGCCGCGGGCACTCGTGATTGCGGGACCGCTGGCGTGGATGGCCTGGAACGCCCATGCGCACGGGAGCCCGACGCACTTCGTGACCCGCGTCACGGCGTTCCGGCGCGCCATCGGCGCCGCGAACGTCCCGCTTCGCGACAAGCTTCTCGACTATCCGCGCGCGCTCTTGCTCGAGACTCCGGGAGGCGGCGGGCCTGGCGGTGGTGGAACTGATCGGGATGTGCGCCGCGCGGGACCGGCGCCGTCGGTGGGCATGGCCCGCAATGGCGGCGGCAGCGGTCTTCGCGTTCCTCGTGATTGGCGACGTCCGCGATGGCGCTCCAACGCATCACCCGGAGCGCGCGCTCTCGATGACATGGTGGCTTCTCACGGCGATGGGAGTCGACGCTATCCCCACTCTCGTTCGCATGCTTCCGGTGACCGGCCGCCGCGCCGCCGCGGTCGTCGGCGCGGCCGGCGCGATTGGTTGGTGCACCACGCTGCCCGCGCGCTGGGCTGCCGTGCCCGGCGCCAGCGACGCGGAGCGCCGCGACGCCCAGATCACCGGTGCGCTTCATCTTCCTGCGCGCGCGCCACGTCGACGCGATCGACGTGACGCCGTGCGCCTACGAGCACTTCGCGGTACTCGCCGCGTGGGGAGAGCCGGAGCGCGCGCGCATTCATCCGCCGACGCACGCGCCGGTGACACCGGGCTGTCCCCTCGTCGAAGAGCCGTAGCGGCGAGCGGGATTCGGCGGCCGCCTCCCGCGCGCCGCGTACCCGTCAGGAGGACGCGTTCTGAATGAAGGCGACGACTTGCCCCGGCGCGACCATTGCGCCAGGCGCGACCAGCAGCGAGTGGATGTCCCGCTCGCATTGGCGGAGACGGCAATCTCGGTCTTCATCGCCTCGACCACGATGACCGGATTGCCAGCGCGGACATGGGCTCCGACGCCCGCCGCGAGCTTCCACACGCTCCCGGCCACGGGGCTCGCCAGCTCGAAGCAGCCGTCGGGGACGGCCGGGCGCTCGGCGTCCAGGGTCGCCGCGAGGGGCGCGGTCGCGACGAGGTCTTGCCCCGCGGCGCGCCAACGCTCCCGCTCGGCGACGAACGCCGCCTGCTGCGTCTTCTTGAAGGCCGCGATCGACGCCGTGTTCTCTCCGAGCCACGCGCGGTAGGTGCTGTAACGGAACGAGCTCGGTTCGATCGGCACGTGGGCCTTCCCGTACGGGAACGCCTCGCGGAGCGCCAAGAGCTCGCCCGCTTCGACCGGGTAAAAGCGGATCTCGTCGAAGAAGCGCAGCAGGTACGGCTTGCCGTCGCCGAAGTCGGCCGTCGCTCGGTGGGTGTTCCACACCTGCAGCGTGCGCCCGACGAACTGGTCTTCCCACGAGAGCGGCATGTGCACGATCCGCGACGCGATCTCGATCTCGTCGAGGCGGGGCAGGTCGCGCTCGATCCCGCGAAGCAACTCGAGCAACCGCGGCGTGGGCAGCACCACCGGGTCGTAGTGCACCTGCAGCGACCGGATCCCTGGCGTCAGGTCGATGATCCCGCGCGGCGCCAGGCGCTCGAGGGCCTGCATCAGCGCGTGCGCGCGGAGGCGCAGCCCGAGCTCGAGCACCGGCGGTCCGTACTCCACGAGGACGTTGTCGTCTCCATCGCGGCGGTACACGACCGTCTCGTCCGGATCGCGTCCGTGCGACTCCGCGAGCACCGGACTCGCCGCGGGCCGCGAGCCAGGCGCCGGGCGAACGAACGGCGGCGCCGGGACGGTCTTGCCGGCGCCGATGGCGTCGAGCGTCCGAAGGACCTCGAGCGCGCAACCGCCCGGCGTTCGTCGTCCGAGGAAACGCACGAAGCGGACGGTGTCACCGGCCTTCAGCTGGCCGATTTTCCAGAGTTCGGCGCGCGCGATCGTCGCCGGGCAGACGAAGCCGCCGAGGCTCGGACCGTCCGGTCCGAGGATGACCGGCATGTCGCCGGTGTAGTCGACGGTCCCGATCGCGTAGGCGTTGTCGTGGATGTTCGAGGGATGGAGCCCGGCTTCGCCGCCGTCGGTTCGCGCCCACTCGCGGCTGCGGGCCGATCGAGGCGCACGCCGGTGCGGTCGGAGTTGTAGTGGACCTTCCAGGTGGCTCCGTAGAAGTCGACGATGTCCTCGTCGGTGAAGAAGTCCGGCGCCCCGTGCGGCCCGTCCAGGACGCCGATATCCCATAGGTCGGGAAACGGCGCGGGCGGCGGCGGCGCCGACGGGACCGGACGATCGGGGCGGAGCCCACGGCCAGAACGTCGCCGGCGCGAACGGCGCGACCGCCGTGGCCGCCGAAGCGGCCCAGCATGAACGTCGACTTCGAACCGAGGTACGCCGGGGACGTCGATTCCGCCGCGCACCGCGAGATATGCCCGGCAACCGCGTCCCTCGAGGGCACCGACGCGAAGCTCGGACCCGCGGCGCACGTGCACCGGCGTGCACCACGTAACGGGCACGCCGTCGACCGTCGCCCTCATCGGCGCGCCGGCCAGGGCGATGACGCTGTCGGCCCGGAAGCGCAACGTCGGCCCGATGAGTGTGATCTCGAGACCGGCCGCGCCCGGGTCGTTTCCGACGACGCGGTTCGCGACGGCAAAGGAGTAGTCGTCCATCGGCCCGGACGGGGGAACGCCGACGGCCCAGAGCCCCACGCGCCCGGGGCCGTCTTGCACCGTCGTCTGCGTTCCGCCGTCGACGACGTCGATCGACGACGACCGGTACTCGAGCTCCGAGAGGAGCTTGGTCGTCGCCTCGCCGGCTACGAACGCCGGCGTGACCGCGATCTGGCGCAGGTACTCGACGTTCGTCTCCACACCCGCGATCCGCGTGGCGGCGAGCGCCGTCCCGAGCGCCGCCACCGCGGCTTCGCGCGTGTCTCCGCGGACGATGACCTTGGCGAGGAGCGGGTCGTAGAACGGACTGATCTCGGCGCCCGATTCGATCCATCCGTCGACTCGCACGCCGGGCGCGAACGTCGCCTCGGTGATCAGTTCCAGTGCTCGGCTGGAAGTTCTTCGCCGGGTCCTCGGCGTAGACGCGGACCTCGATCGCCGCCCCCTTCGGCGACACCGGCCGGAGTTCCAGTTCCGACGCGGCCTCGCGCACCATCCACTCGACGAGATCGACGCCGGTGACCATCTCGGTCACGCCGTGCTCGACCTGCAAGCGCGTGTTCACTTCGAGAAAGAAGAACTCCTGCGTCGTCGCGTCGACGACGAACTCCACCGTTCCCGCGGATCGGTAGCCGACGGCGCGTCCCATTCGCACCGCGGCGTCGAACATCCGCTCGCGGACGGCGCTCCGAAGGCCGGGTGCGGGCGTCTCTTCGATGACCTTCTGATTGCGGCGCTGCACCGAACAGTCGCGCTCTCCGAGGACGATCACGTCGCGCCCGTCGCCGAAGATCTGGACTTCGACGTGTTGCGCGCGCTCGACGAATCGCTCGAGGTACGCCCCGGAGTCTCCGAAGTTCGTCTTCCCGAGGCGCTCGACCGACTCGAATGCGGCCTCGAGTTCGCCACGGCTGCGGCAGACACGGAGGCCGATCCCGCCGCCTCCCGCGGTGCTCTTGAGCATGACCGGGTAGCCGATGTCCTCGGCGCGCTCGATGGCCGCGGCGGCGTTCGCCAGAAGCGACGTCCCCGGCAAGAGCGGCACGCCGTGCTGCGCGGCGATCTCGCGCGAACGGTGCTTCAGGCCGAACTCGCGGAGCTGCAGCGGCGTGGGCCCGATGAAGCGCACCCCCGCGGCTTCGCACGCTTCTGCGAACTCGGCGCGCTCGCTCAAGAAGCCGTATCCCGGATGGACCGCTTCGACGCCGACCTTCGCGCAGGCCTCCAAGACACGGTCGCCCCGCAAGTAGCTCTCGGAAGGCCGCGCGCCGCCGATCGCGACGGCCTCGTCGGCCTCGCGGACGTGCCGCGCGAAGGCGTCGGCGTCGGAGTGAATGGCCACGCTGCCGACGCCCATGGCGCGCAGCGTACGGAAGATGCGGCAGGCGATCTCGCCGCGGTTCGCGACCAGGACCTTTCGGAACATCGCGCCGTCAGCTCGCCCGGTTCCAGACGAGGACGGAGATCGGCGTGGGGTTGTACGCGTTGCAGGGATTGTTGAGTTGAGGGCAATTCGAAATGACGCCATCGGCCGGCTTGGAGGTTGGCCATCAGGTCGTCGATGTTCACGCGATGATAACCGTGTTTTCCTCGCGGCATTTCGAAGTATTCCGCCAAACCTTCGTCGAGCCACAGCGGCAGGTTCTGCAGGATCGAATGCAGATAGCCGTGCGTCACTTCATGGCGGAGATCGACCGCCACGTGCTCGCCCCATTGGGCATAAACGGCCAGCCGCGTGTCGGTCTCGACGAAGAACGCCCGCCGTTCGGGGAAATCCGGAAATCGGCTATGAATGAACGCCGAATTGCTCGGCGTTCTCGAACAGATAGACGTGGATCGGCTCGTCGCTCGTCGTCAGGCCCAGCTTGACGATCACATCCGATCGCAGCGCATCGACTTCTTCGAGCAACCGATGCTGCTTGGGAAGTTCGAAATTGCTGTGGATCACCAGTTGATCGAGCCGCACCGCATTCCGCGCCGGCAACTCCGGCCGGCTAGTGCGAAGCAAAGCGCAGCCGCTCCAGACGAGCGCGATTCCAAGCAGCAGCCATGCCGCAATCCGCATGTCGGATTCTCCGCGATAGCCCTTTAGAAACCCGAGAAGCGGGGAATTCTAGCAAACAGGGGGAAATGGCAGAAGAGCAGCTATTTCGCTGTTTTTGCGGCCTTGGGCAGCGCCTGGCAATTCAACTGCTGCGTCGGGATCGGCGTGGCTTTGCACCAGAAATGTCTTCGAGCTTGACTCCCTTTCCCTGACGGAGACTCTCACGCGCGGCTTAATTCGCTTGGAGAAAGCGAGGGTCATTCTCGAGTTGGTAATCGAACCATTCGTCGTCCGACGCGAGACCCACTAAAATGCCGGCGGGACGGCCATGTCGCGTGATAACGACTTCTTCGTTTTCCGCGATCCGAAGATATCTCGACAAATCATCCTTCATTTCCGGGGTACTTTCATCGCTTTCACCATGCCTTTCCAACCATTGGCCCCGCGAGCACGAACCACGGATAATCGTCGTTTGCGGCCGGCGATCAAGTGATCGAGTTCGTCCCGCAGGCGGCCAGAATCTGATCGTAGGGATAGGCCCCCAGCTCCTCGCTGCCGCGCTTCAGATTCACGAAATTCGGCCCGCACCACAGGCCCAGGTCGGCGTCGTCGGTTTCGCCGGGTCCGTTCACGCGGCAGCCCATCACGGCGATCGTGATGGCGTGCTCGCTCGGCGTAGCGGGTCATCTCCTTGACCTGCTGGGCCAGCTCGATGAAGGCCTCGTTCTCGACCCGCGAGCAGCTCGGGCAACTGATGATGTTGAGCGTCTTCAGGCCGAAATCGACGACGCTGCGCACGCGGCCGGCGGCGATGTCGGCCAGAATCTGCCGGCCGGCGGCGATCTCTTCCGGCTTGCGGGCGTTGGGCACGGTGAGCGAGACGCGGATCGTGTCGCCGATGCCGCGGCTGATCAGCTGCTCGAAGGCGATGCGGGTCTTGATGATGCCGTCCGGCGGCATGCCCGCCTCGGTCACGCCCAGGTGCAGCGGCACGTCGGGCCGCTCGTCGGCGAAGCGGCGATTGACCTCGATCACCTTCGCCGGATCGGAATCCTTGAGCGACACGCAATAGCGCGTGAAGCCGAGCGAATCGAGCAGCTCGCAATGCTCCAAGGCGCTGGCCAGCATCGGCGCGAGCGAATCGTCCGCGGCGAACTTGTCCGCCTTGGCCGGATCGACCGAGCCGCAGTTCACGCCCACGCGGATCGCGCAGTCGTGTTCGCCGGCCACGTCGACCAGGAACCGCACCTTGTCCTGCCACGGCTTTTCGCGCTCGTGGTGATAGAGATGGCCCGGGTTGTAGCGGATCTTGTCGACGTGCGGGGCGACGTCGGCCGCCAGCCGGTAGTTCTCTTGCAGGTCGACCGACAGATTGGCCGCGGTTTGCTCGCGGATTTCGGCCAGCGCCTCGGCGTCCTGCGGCTGTCGACGGCGATCCGCACGACGTCGGCCCCGGCGGCCACCAGATCGTTCACCTGCGCGACGGTGGCGGCGACGTCCTGCGTGGGGTGGCCGTCATGCTCTGCACGGCGATCGGATGCCCGGCGCCGATCGTGCATGAGCCGATGCGGACGGAGCGGGTTGGATTGCGGGGAAGGTGCATGTGGGGGCTGGGGGCTGGGGGCGGGGACACGCTACGATTTTACGCCGTAATGGCGAGCGAGGGATAACACCTGGGACGGCTCTCCTGAGCCGTCGAATGGGGCGTTGACGGCTCAGGAGAGCCGTCCTACGTACTTCGAATCGTCTCACCCTCACCCCGGCCCCCT
Organism: Pirellulales bacterium; assembly: GCA_963738955.1. Taxonomy (GTDB): domain Bacteria; phylum Planctomycetota; class Planctomycetia; order Pirellulales; family DATAWG01; genus DATAWG01. The sequence goes on from CAVTYW010000018.1 coordinate 10,296, forward strand.
CCCATGCGGGAAAAGAGGCGGCACGCACCGCATGCCATACATCCAGGCCCCGGCCCTAGCGCCTAGCCCCCTAACTTCACCGGTCGCCCGGTTTCGGCCGATTTGTAGATCGCCAGGATGATTTCGACCGAGCGGCGGCCTTCGGGGCCGTCGACGAGCGGCGGGCGCGTTTCTTGCGGATCGCTTCGAGCACGTCGGCGAATTGGCGGGCGTGGCCGTGATGGCCGATGGCGGTCGGGTCGCTCGCGCCGCCGCCGGTGCTGTGGTGTTCTTGGCATTCGCTGGCGGATCGCTTCGTCGCGCTTCTGCTTTTTGGCGAAGTCCCAGGCCTCGATGTCTTCTTCTTCCATCACGGCCGAGCCTTCCGAGCCGTGGATTTCGATTCGCTTCAGATAGCCGGGATAGACGGCCGTGCTGGCTTCGATCACGCCCAGCGCCCCGTTGGCGAAGCGCAGCGTGGCGACGGCCGTGTCTTCGACGGCGATCCGCTCGTGGGCCAGCGTCGCCGTTTGGCCTGCACCTCGACGACCGGGCCCATCAGCCAGGTCGAGCAGATCGACGCTGTGGATCGCCTGGTTCATCAGCGCTCCGCCGCCGTCGAGCTTCCCAGGTGCCGCGCCAGGCGCCGCTGTCGTAATAGGCCTGCGTGCGATACCACTTGACGTAGGCGTCGCCGAGCGTGAGCCGGCCGAAGCGGCCCGCGTCGATGGCCCGCTTCAGCTCGCGGCTCGCGTCGTGAAATCGCGAGGGAAAGATCGGTCGAGAGCTTGACGCCGGCTCTTCTCGCAGGCGGCGATGATCGCATCGCAGCGCTTGAGCGTGATTTCGAGCGGCTTTTCGACGATCACGTGCTTGCCGGCCTTCGCCGCGGCGACGGCCGGCTCCATGTGCGCGCCGCTGGGCGTGCCGATCGTGACGACGTGGACTCGCGGATCGGCCAGCATGTCGTCGAGTCGTGATAGGCCGCGGCAGCCGGTCTCGGCGGCCAAGCCGATCGGCCGCTGTCGGGCAACGCGTCGAAGCAGGCGACGAGCTTCGCGCCTGTCGACATCGTCGATCGCCGCGGCGTGAAACCGCGCAATCATTCCGCAGCCGATGATTCCGAAACCGTAAGCCATGTGTTTCTCCTTGTTCCTTGTTCTTCCGTGCGCCGCGTGTCTCCGCGTGAGCTAAGGCACCTGTTTGAACACGGAGGCGCCGCGAGTGTTATTTCATGCGCCGGGGTGCTGCATTTGGAACCACAGGACCAACATTGTTCCGGCGTTTAACAGGAAGTGCGTGACTAATGAGGGCCAAATTCGGTGCGTGACGCTGGTAAACATATCCCAAGGCGATTGCGAAGAAAAACAATGGAATTACCGCGAGGCCATTGCTCCAGTGCATCGCGGCGAAAAGGAAGGAGCTTAGCAAGATCGGCCACCAAGCCGGCCCTTCGCCGGATATGCCGAGACGCAAGAGCGCCGCCGCCGCGACTCGAGCGACTCAAACCATCCTTGCAGCAACACGCGAAACAAAAACTCCTCGAATAGTGGTGCCGCCACCAGTGCGGCAATAGCCGTCGCGATGAACATCCTCGTGTCTGGATGAGCGTGTAGAGATTTCAGTACCTGATGGGTATACGTGACAAATCTCGTCAAGAATTCCTGAATTCCGTAGACTGGTACCACGCTTACAAGATATGCGGCCGCACCAAGTCCCAAATCTGAAATGAGACGCGTGGTATCAAATCCACAATCGCGCCGGTCCGCTCCAGCCTGCACTTTCAATACGAACACCCCGAGCGCGACACCCGCGAGTTGGATGAGCGAACTGACGTAGTATCCAGCCTCGCTTTCGACATCATCCGATTGCCCGGCCCGAAGACGTGCCATTGCCAGGAGGGTTACAGAGCCCATCAGGACAACAAGCAGGATAACCAAGACCAAATCATTTGCGCCCCAAGGGACCGGTCGGCGAGGCTCATATCGGACGACCGATTGCCGATGCCAAATTCGCCGCGCAACCACAGCCCAGAGGACGATGGCTCCGATCAATATCCCGCCGAGTAACAACTTCATCCCAGGCGGAATCGGAACGTCGTTCGGCATCGGTCGTTCACGACTCTATTGGCGAAGCATTTTGATGGCGGCGAACACGTAGACCACGCCGGAGATCACGGTCAACACCACCGCCGACCAGACCGAGATCAACAGCGTCAGCGGAACCCAGGGCGGCAACGCGGCGGCCGGAGTCGCGCGCAGTAGAGAGCGCAAACAAACTCACGGCGCAAGCGATGCATTGCAGCACCATCTTCAGCTTGCCCGACAGCTGGCGCTGAAGTCGGCCCCTGCTGCTCCAAGAAACTTCGCAGGCACGTCACCAGGAGCTCGCGGCCGACGACGACGACCGCCATCGCCGGCGTGACGCCCGAATCGGCCGACAGCGCCGCCAGAAAGATGAACGTGCCGCAGATGATGATCTTATCGACGAACGGATCGAGGATCCGGCCGAGCGTCGTCACCTGATTGTAGCGGCGAGCATAAAAGCCGTCGATCCAATCGGTGCCCGGCCGCGACGATGAACACCCACATCGCCGCCAGATAATACTCGTAGGCGATCAGCCCGAACAACACGATCGCCAGCACCAGCCGGATGCTGGTGAGCTGATTCGGGACGTTGAACACCGTCCGGCCGATCAGTAAGCGGCTTGGCGATTCTTGCGTGCTGGTGGACATAGTGCTCGTTCGACCGTGGCCGTTTATCGCTGTGCGTGCCGTTCGGAGCTTCAAGGGGTCAGGCACATTTTTCGGCTTCGGCATCGATCTTACTAGCGTGCCGCTACGTTCGAAAATGAGCCAGACCCCGACGCATCACCGGGACTCGCGACGGCGCTGCGACCAAATCATACTCACTCGTCGCCACGATTTCACAGGGCACGATCTGTCCGGCTTTCAATCCTTCGCCCGTCACATACACCACGCCGTCGACATCCGGCGCGTCGGCATATGCCCGGCCGATCCAGGCATTCTTTTCGTCCGGCACCGGCCGATCGAGCAGCACGTCCCACTGCTGGCCGACTTGCCGCTGCGTTCCACTCGAAGGCGATCTCCTGCTGCACGGCCATCAACTGCTCGCGGCGGGCTTCCTTCACCTCCTCCGGCAAATGATCGGGCAGCCGGGCCGCCGGCGTGTCGGGCTCGAACGAATAGGTGAACACGCCCAGCCGCTCGAACTGCTGCTGCCGGACGAACTCGACCAGCTCGCCGAATTGCTCGTCGGTCTCGCCCGGAAAGCCGGTGATGAACGTGGTCCGCAGCACCAGATTCGGGAATCCGCTCGCGCAGCTTTGCCGAGCAGCTCTTCGGTCTGCGCCCGATTCACGCGCCGCTGCATCCGCCGGAGCATCGTGTCGTTGATGTGCTGCAGCGGCATGTCGAGATACGGCACGATCTTTGTCGCCGCGGCGAGCACGTCGATCAGCTCGTCGCCGAAGTACATCGGATAGAGGTACATCAGCCGAATCCAGTCGAGCCCCTCGATCTGGTCCAGCTCGCCGAGCAATTCGGCCAGCCGCGGCCGGCCGTACAGGTCGAGGCCGTAGTAGGTCGTGTCCTGGGCGACGATGTTCAGCTCGCGAACGCCGTCGGCCGCCAGCTCGCGGGCCTCGGCCAGCACTTCTTCGATCGGCTTGGTGGCGTGCTTGCCGCGCATCTTCGGAATCGCGCAAAACGTGCAGAGCCGATCGCAGCCTTCGGAGATTTTCAAGATACGCAAAATGCCGCGGCGTGATCCGCAGCCGCGATCGATCGGACAGCGGCCGCGACGGGGCCGGGCTGAAACACGCGTCCGCTGCTCGTCAAGCCGCCCGATCAGCCGATCGGCCACCTTGGTCACCTGCTCGCGGCCGAAGACGCCGACCAGGTGGTCGATCTCGGGCAGGTCTCCAGCAGGGCTTCCTTCTCGCGCTCGGCCAGGCAGCCGGAGACGATCACGCCGCGCGTGTGCCCCTGCCGCTTCAGCTCGAGCATTTCGCGAATCGTCGCGAACGACTCCTGGCGGGCCCGCTCGATGAACCCGCAGGTGTTGACGACGACGAAATCGGCCCCTCCGGCTCGTGCACCAGCCGATAGCCGTCGAGCTGCAACAGCCCCAGCATCCGCTCGCTGTCGACCAGATTCTTCGGGCAGCCGAGGCTGACGAAGGCGTAGGTGCCTTTTGAACCGGCAGCAGTTGGAACGAACTGGGGCACTGAGTCGGTAGCCCGATCAAGAATTGGCAACAACGTCATACGACCTCTAGTCTGCGGAACGAAAGCCTAGCACCATTTGCGTCGATTATTCAGCTTTCGTCATCATACCCAACCGGGCCGTCGCTGACGAGGCGGAGTAGCTCTCGCCTTTCCCCCCCAAATCATGGCCCCGGCGGAACCATTTTTACCGTCTCGCGAATGAATTCCGCCGGCACTATGACGGCCAAGCCGAGCCGCTGCCGAGCTTTGATCGTGCCGTAGTGCATCTTGACTTCTTCGTCGAAGAATTCCTTCGCCGATGATAATCCCGACAATCAATTGCACATGGTTGGGCTGCACCTTGCCATCGAAGAAACGGTTCGTCTCGTCGAAAAACACCGGGCTTCCGCTATCCCCCTCGAACGTGTTCAATTCGGCGAAATAGGATTTGACAGTTTTCGCCGGCAGCAACGGATATGACGCAATCGTGCCGGCCCGCAGCAACGGGAAGCCGGCGGCATTGGCCTCGACCTGATGGGGATAGCCGCAGCTCATGATCCGATCGCCCGGATGAATCTCGAATTTCTTGTAGGCTGCGTCGCCGGCCAGCAAGTTGACCGATAGCTTGGCGATATCGGCCTCTTTCGGCGGCGAAATGCGAATGGCGGCGACGTCGGCCGTCGGATGCTTCGACCAGAGCGGCTTGCCGTTGGCACGAATCTCGAGCTTCATGGCCACTTTCTGAAATTCGACCTCACCTTTCTTCGAACGCAATTGCAGCGTCACTTCGTTTCCCTCGGCCTGCTCGAAGACATGGGCCGCCGTCACCAGCACCGATTCGAATTGATCCGGTTTGCCTGGCTTCGGCCGGCTAAGCACAAACGCGGCCGCGTTCGACTTTGGATTAACGACCATGAACGTCGCCGACATGACTTGCGTGCTGAAGTCGTCGGCCAGCAGCGGCCCGACGGTTCCAAGCAGAGCCCCGGCCAGCACGAGCATCCGCAATTTGGAAATCCAGCATCCCATGTTGATCGACTCCCTGAATGTCGTTGTAGGCTCGAAAGAACGATCCCAATCGAGTCTTATCGTAGGCAGAAACCCGCCGCCATGACAAACCGCCGCAGCGCGAGATGTTTTGCTTGTAGCGGAATTTGTGAAAATTCCGCCCGTTCGCGCCGCTCGTCGAGTTGCTCACAACTGCGACAGTTGCCAGAACAAATCGTCCAGCCAGAACGGTTTCGACACGACGGCGGCTGCCCCCGCGGCTCGAAGCCGCTCGACATCCTCGATACGCGGAAAATTCGCCAGTGCAAGAATCGGCGCTTCCTTGAAATCCTGCCGGACGCTCGCCAACGTTTCGGCCCAACTTTCGACCGCCGGCGGCGCATCCCAAATGGCCGCTCGCACGCCGGCCAAATAAGGCCCACGGCCTTGGGGCAACCAAATGCTCGCATAGCCCCGCGTCGGACAGGCGTCGCAGAAGGCACGGGCCATCGCGGCATTTCGCAACAGAATCGCAATCAAGCCGTTTTGCGGCAGCGTACTCTGTGCGGCTGCTGTCGCATCGGCGATTGCCAGCAGCCGTTCGTCGTCGGTGGCGGTTGCCGGCAAGCTCCAGACAGGCCGTTCGCCGCGAGCAGCCCGCGCAATTCCGGCGCCATGCGCGGCAGCCACTGATGCCAGTAATTTCGCGACGTCCCGCCAGCCGGTTGACCGGTTCGAGTTTCCCCTTCGCACCAGCTCCCCAGCAATTCGCTGATCCGAGCCAGCGGCGCAAGCCGCCGCAGCCGCTCGATCTGTTTCGGTGAAAACTGTCCGGGCCACGACTGCGCCAGCACGATCAATTCCGGATCGCAAGCGTGCGACTCGAATTGCTGCGATGCCGAGGCAATGTCGGGGGCAGTCGCCAATTGGCTATTTTCGCGCAGCCACTGGAACACCGAAGCAAATTCGGCCCGCTCCGAATCGCCGACAAACAATACCGCAACATCAGCCGGGATCTGGCTCATTTTTCGGCACAACAAAGTTAGAACTGCAACTAAGGCTTATTTCGAAAAATGTACCTGACCCCTAGAAGTTGCCGCAAACGTCATACCAGCTTCGCTTCCGCTCGTTCGATCAATTCATGCACGGAACGAGCATCGGGTGCGCCGCGCAATTCGGCCAGCAGGTCCGCGTCTGCCACCAGGCGGCTCAGCCGAGCAAGCGTGCGCAAGTGGCCGCGATCGTCGAGCGATCCGATCAGAAAAAACAAGTCCGTTAGCACCTTTCCACCGAAGGGAATACCGTGCGCCGTCCGGCCAAAGGCCACCAGCGCCGAACCCAAAATACTCGGCATCGGGCGGCGCGGATGCAATAGCGCTACGCCATTTTCCAACGCCGTCGGATGCATTTCCTCGCGGGCACGCACGGCGTCGGCCATCCGCCCTGGATCCCACAGCAACCCGGTTCGCGCCGCCACGTCCATGAGCGAAGTGATCACCGAGCCGCGCGTCCGGGCGTCGAGCGGCACGGCGATCGCTTCGATCGGCATCAGCGAGGCGATCGAAGGCACGTCGTCGTTCCCCGCGTCGGCCGGCGGTCGAAGGATCGACTCCATCTGCGCCAACTCATCGTCGTCCGACAGTCCAATTCGGCTTTCGAGCCATTGATGAATCTCCGCCCGCGCGAACCTCCAATCTCCCTGCACCTTTCGCCCCGGCAGTTTCCCCCGGTCGGCGAGCCGCGCGACCTGCGCCGGATCGAGATGCAAATAGGCGGCCAGGCGTTCCAGATCAAAATCATCGTCGGACATCGGAAAACCCCAATCACAATTTGGCCGACCACCCAATCGGCCACACTCTCAGCGTCTCCTCGCCCTTGCGAAAGACCGAATGATTCCCAACGCCGAGAAGCGGGCAATCGTCCTGAGATTGTAACCGTGCCGACCGACATCCGGCCAGCCACCACCAAACGCCGCGCCACCTGGATAAACAACCTAGGAAATGTTACCGTCTAAAGACACTCGCGCATTCGGCCACAAGACGAAGAAGAATTGTCATGGGAAGAAATTTCGAAAATCGCAAGAATTCGATCTTCAAGACGGCTGCTCAGAAATCGAAGCTCTACTCCAAGTACGGCACGCGATTGTACGTTGCCGCCAAGAATGGCGTTGCGGACCCTGATGCCAATCCGGTTTTGCGAAGCTTGATCGAGAAGGCCAAACGCGATCAGGTTCCGGCCCACGTCATTGAAAAGGCGATCGAGAAAGCCCGCGGCGCTGGCGGGGAGGACTTCGTGTCGGCCCGCTACGAAGGATTTGGTCCTGGCGGCTCTTTGGTCATCGTCGATTGTTTGACCGACAACAATCAACGGACGATTTCCGAAGTCCGCAGTTGTTTCACGAAGACCGGTTCCAAATTGGGTGCATCGGGTTCCGTCGCCCATTTGTTTGACCAATTGGCGATTCTATCCTTCAAAGGCGACAACGAAGAGCAAGTGCTGGAAGCGATGTTGGAGGCCGACGTCGATATCGATGAGATTGAATGCAAAGATGGCCACCTGACGATCTTCGCCCCCCCCGGCGAGTTTTACAAAGCCAAAACGGCCTTGCTGCAAGCGTTTCCCGGCACCGAGTTGGAAGTCCAAGAGATCACTTTCCTTCCTCAGACCAGCAAGGCGCTCGGCCCGGACGACCTGGCCATGTTCCAAAAGTTCATCACGATGCTGAACGAGTGCGACGATGTGCAGGACGTTTATCACAACGTCGATTTGCCCGCCTATGCGCACCTCACAAAACCGCCGGGGACTGTCCCCTTCTCCGAGGCGGTTTTGCGAGGGCTCTTAGGATGATGTCTTCGAATCGTTCGGAGCGTGTTGCATAATGGCGTTGGCCGCTATTTGATCGCGCGAATCTCCGCCAGCAAATTCAGCCGTTCTTGGGACTTGGGCGACTTGCTCGAATCAACCGCTTTGCTTATCTTGCTGATGGCTTTGCCGTTGGCGCATTGCGGGAGCGGGTGTCTGACCAAGTTTCACGAGCTTGACGACGCCCACAAGAAGAATCAATTGACTATTGCCATCAAAGGTTTTTGGACAGGTAGCTCAGTTGGTAGAGCAATGGACTGAAAATCCATGTGTCGCCGGTTCGATCCCGGCCCTGTCCATTGAATCAAAAGATAAAGCCGCAATTGAACTTGCGGCTTTTATTTTGCGCGATTGAAGGGCGAAAAACGCCCGATTTGTAGCCTAATTGTAGCCAATCTCAGCCCAACAGCTGTTGCAGCCTGTCGGCAGCCCCCTTTTGCATCGACGGCAGTACGTGTGCGTAGCTGTCGAGCGTGATTTTAATACTGGCGTGGCCAAGCCGTTCGGAGATCACCTTGACGTTCTCCCCGGCCAGCAGCAACAGCGTCGCCGAGGTGTGCCGCAAATCGTGAAAGCGAATCCGCGGAACCTTCGCCTTGACGATCAACGGAGCGAAGGACCGGCGGTAGACGTTCCCCTTGCGGAGCCAGCCCCCTTCCGGCGCAGAACACCGGCCCGGCGATATGCCCCTCCGCGAGCATCGTGGCGCGATGGGTGCGAAGTGCATCGACAGCGAAACCCGGCAAGTCGATCCGTCGCCCCTTGCCCGTCTTCGGTTCCTTCGCTCGTAGCTTCCCGCTAATCTCCTCAATTGACCGCCGGACCGTCACGCTCCCGCCATCGAAGTCGACGTCGGCCCATTCGAGGCCGAATAGCTCCCCTTGCCGCAGACCGGCGGACAGTGCCAACACATACATCGTGTGAAGCCGGTCATCCGTCGCGGCTTTCAGAAACGCGGCGACGGTCGACGAATCCCAAACTTTCATTTCAGCCCGAGGCACCCGCGGCTTGGGAATCCCGCGCACCGGATTGTGGATCAACAGCCGAACGCGCACGGCGTGTTGAATGGCGCAGCCCAGCGTCACACCCGCAAGCTGAATTGCACGAGGCGAGCGGCCCGCGTCTTTCAACGTCACGTACAGCCCTTCGACGTGGACCGGCTCTAGCTTTGCCAGCCGCAACCCGCCGATGTAGGGTTTCAATTCATTTTCAACAACGTGCTTGTATCGCTCGTAGGACGTAGGCGCAAGCGATCCACGCGCAGACTTGAGCCAGCGATCGAGAAACTCGCCCACGGTTAACTTGAGGCATTCGACCGGACCGCCCGCCGCAATTTCGCTCGCGGCTTTTCGCAGCCCGTCTTGAACGTCCGCCTTAGTCGCGCCGTAAACTGTCTTGCGGCGGCGCTTCCCTTCGGAACTGTAGCCGGCGCTGATCGTCGCGCACCATGTTCCGTCGCCGCGGCGGTAGATGGACCCTTCACCGCGTCCGCGTCTTGAACGTGCCATTGTCATTCCCCCTTGGATTTGAGCCAGCCCCGAATTGTTTTCACGTCCGATCCGACAGCCTTCGCAATCGACGATGCAGATTTTCCCTCACGATCAAGCTGCAGCGCGCTTGCTTCCGTCGCCGCTGGTGATTCTTAACTCGGCAGTTATCGGAGCAAAACGTCCGATCCTCACGAACCAAGCCTTTCTCGAAAGACCGCCCGCAGAACTCGCAACGGCCGTAGCTTTTCGACTCGCCGACCGCCAACGCGAATTGCATCCAAACGACGGAGAGAAGAGTCTGCACGGAGAGCTGCAATTCGAGCGACTCGCCGCGACGGACCGGTGCAATCGACAGATTCCACGCCGGCATGGTCGCAAGCACATAGTCGAGCAACGCGGTTGCCGGGCCCAGCAAGTCGCCCGACTTGAATGGGGGCAACTTCGTTTGAAGCTCGATGCCGTAGAGGGCCCGCCCCTTCTCGTCAATTGGCTTGGCGAAATTGCTTTTCCAGCAGAGTCGCCCGCGCTCCCAGCCGACAAATTCAGCGAGTGCGCCGCGATCCCGTTTGACAACCGCCTGCCACAATGCCACCGCACCGCGCAAGTCGCGGATCGTGTGGCGCCAGTCGAGAAGGTTAGGCCCCTTTAGATCGGACCAAAGCGTGCCGTACTGATTGGCGAAATGTCGGATGTTTTCTTCGGACTCGCCGTTCTCCGCAAGCTCCAAGAAAAGCGCCGGCGCATCGCGGAATGGATCGTAATGCCGGGATGAGGAATTATCCGCATCCGGCTTGTCCGGCACCCCGAGCAACCTGCGCTGGGCCGCGGCCGACTTCCCCTGGACGCTCAAAAGCCCGGATTGGTGGTAGGCGCCTGAATCCCACCACTCGTATCCGCCGGCGAAGACGTGAATATCGGCGACGAATCGCTGCTGCATGGCCAAAATCCTTTAACGGATGTATTAACGGCTATTGTCCATAAAGCCGTTGTAATGTCAAGAATGAGGCATTACGTTTAATTCAGGCATAGCCGTTAACGCATATCCATCCCGTCCATGAGGAAAATCATGCAAGCCCCTGCCGCGATTCCCGAAGGGCTGGCCCGAGTCACCGAAGTCGCAAAATTTCTTGCGCTGAGCCGGGCCAAACTCTATTTGATGATGGACGCGGGCGAACTGCCTTACGTCCGCTTCGGCAAAAGTCGCCGTGTGCCCTGGCAAGCGGTCCGCGACCTTGTGCGCGAATCGACGGTCACCGCCCGGTAAAGAAAAAGCGGCACGGGCGCCGACCAAAGCAACCCGGCCGCAATACACAGGAGGGCGTATGTTACCACGGCAACGAAGCCGAAAGCAACCGGATGAATCCGGCGAAGTCGCAAGCCGTCCGCGACTGGGAGGGCCGGCGATAAGTAGCGCAATCGTGGCTGCATTGGTCATCGTCAAGCAAGCTGGCCGGCAAGTCGATTTGCAGGACCGAATCGCCGACGCGTGGCAGGCCGAGCGCGAACGAAAACTATCTCGCACGATCGGCGAGTCTGCCGGCCTGGCTTCCGAGCTACAGCGCTTCCTGAAAATCGGCCGGCAAGAGGCCGACGATGCGGCCGACGAATTTCTCAATCGCACCTACCAGCAGGTCGCCATCGAGGCCTTGCTCACATTCGCGGCGGAAATATCCTCGCCGCCTCGGCGCCGCGAGCCGGAATCCCGCGTCGGCGACATTGAGGAGTTGCGCCGCATCTGGAATCCGTACAACGGTGGCTTGACCTGGGAAGAGCAGCATGAATCGGCGGCGCCGGCCAGCAAGGTTTCGCCCGTCAAGCGGAGGCGCCTCGCATGATTGCACAATCCCGCGGCGCAGCACTGGCCGAACGACTCGGCTTGACGATCATCGGCCGCGAAGGGCATGACGTGAAGACCGCCTGCCCATGTTGCGATTCGTCCGACGGCTTTCGCGTTCACTCGGAAACCGGCGTAGCATTCTGCTTTGTTTGCCAAGAGAAGTTTTCGCGGCTGAAGCTCGCGACGAAGATTCTCGGCGACGAACAAGCGGCTTGGAAGCTACTCGAGGAAATCGGCCTGGAACAACCCCGGCACGTCGGCAACGGTTATGCAAACGGATCGGCGCCGATGGATGTTCTAGCGATCGTGGCCCGGCAGAAGTCGGTCACTCCCGAGGCCCTGGCGGCATTCGGCGGCGAGGCGCAACGCGGCGCCGTTGTTTTCCCGATGTTCGGGCCCGATGGTCAACAGTGTTCGACGTTCACGCTGAAACCCGACGGCGGCAAAGGGCTCTACGAAAAGGGCAAGCCGTCCGGATTGTTTTTTCCGCACGACGAAGCCGGCAACGTGCGATTGCCGAAGCCTGGCGAAAAGTGGCATATCGTGGAGGGGCCGAAAGACGCTGCGGCTTTGCATTCGCTGGGGCTCTTGGCTTGCGGGCTGCCGTCGTGCGCGATGGTCGCAAAATTCGCGGCGCTGTTTGCCGGCGTGCATTGCGTCATGGTTCCGGACTTGGACACCCCCGGTAAAGATGGCGCGGCCAAGAGCGCCAGTCGGCTCTACGCTCGCGCGGCTTCGGTCTATATCGCTCGATTGCCCGGAGAATTCCGCGACACCAAAGGCCCCGACGTTCGCGACGCGCTCAAGCAGCCTGGCGGGCGGGAAGCCGTTTTGCAAGCTCTGGCTTGTGCGATCGAATGGCAGCCGCTGGCGAATGCTCCGACCGAGGCCGACGGGAAGACGTCGACGGTCACCAACGCCGAAGTCAGAGACGTGGCCGACCCGGAGACCGGCGAACCAAAAAAGGCCGTTGCCCCTCTGCCGATTGCCGAAGTTTTGTTGCGGATCCATGCGGCGACGGAAAACTGGCCGCGGCGAATCGGTTCGGCTCTCTTCACGCATGACGCTGCCGGCCTGGCGTGGCTGCCGAATGAGGCGGCGCTGTTCGGCTGGCTTGGACACCGGACCGGAATAATTCACTGGTATCGCGTTGTTGGGTGTTCATCGCGCGGGGAAGTCTTCGCGGAGCTGCAGCGCACGGCCGAACGCTACGAGGCAATCGAGGAACTGCCGCACCATCCGCCGATCGGCCGACACTATTATGCTTGCCAAACGCCGACGCCCGGCGACGGCTCGGCTATCCGCGGGCTGATTGAGCGGTTCACCCCGGCAACACCGATCGACGGCGACTTGATGCTGGCGGCACTGTTGACGATTTTGTGGGGCGGCTCTTGCGGCTCGCGGCCGGCTTTCGTATTCACCGCCGACGCTGGCCGCGGGAAGGGCAAGAGCAAAGCGGCGGAACTGCTTTCGCGAGTGGCGGGCGGCACGATCGACTTTTCCGCGAATGAGGATATGGGCCAGATCAAGACGCGGCTACTTTCGCCCGATGCTCTGCCGAAGCGCGTGGCGTTGCTTGACAACGTGAAAAGCCACCGCTTTTCATGGGCCGAACTGGAGGCCCTGATTACGGCCCCGGCGATCAGCGGCCGGCGAATGTATGTCGGCGAAGGGACGCGGCCGAACACGCTCACTTGGATTGTGACGCTGAATGGCGCCGCGCTGTCCACCGACATGGCCCAACGGTCGATCATCGTGAAGATTGGCGAACCGAACCGTAGCCGATCGTGGGAAGACGACACGACGGCGTATATCGAGGCCAACCGCCAAGCGATCATCGCCGACGCCATTGGCATCCTGTCTGGCCCGCCGCAAGCCGAGTTGGCCCGCTACTCGCGCTGGGCGACGTGGGAAGCCGGCGTATTGTCTCGACTGCCCGATCCGTCAGAGGCACAAGCAGTGATTTTGGAGCGGCAAGGGGCTGTCGATGTGGAGGCCGAAGAGGCCGACGCGATCGGCGAATTCTTCAAGCAGCAACTCGAGCGATTGGACTATTCCACAGACCGCGAAGTCGTGCTGATTCCGTCGTCTGTGGCGTCGCGCTGGCTCAATTGGGCAACCGGCGAGCAACGATCGGTTATTGCGGGCTGCCGAACAATTAAGCAACTCTGCGAAGAGCGCCGGCTGGTGCGGCTCGCGGCATCGGCTGGCCGTGGAAATGGGCGCGGATTCGTTTGGTCGGGTGAACTCGCCGACGTTGAAGAACGCATGAAAACCGATGTAGCCGAACGACTTGCGGCCAAAGATCGACGAAACGGATAGTCAACACTTAGGACGGATAGGACGGATGTTTGGCGTTGTTAGCAAAACACGGAGAGACACATAGATATATGTGTAAGAGGGATACAAAGGAAATCATCCGTCCTAAGCGTCCTAGCCGACGCGCTGCATAGGAATGAGGCAATAAGTCGTGCGAATTGAATTGATCGTGGAAGCAACCGAGCAACCCAACCGCCCGCCGGCAATCAACCGGTTGCGGTCATGCCTGAAGGGGATGCTCCGCAGCTATGGGGTCAAGGTGGTCAGTGCTCGCGAGATCAAACCGAAGGCCGCGGCCGACGACGACGACCGTAAGCAAGCAACGCGAAAGATGTGATCCCCCCCCCATCAGATTGTGGCAAACGATGGGCCGGCGAACCGCACCCGAGTGACGCGTATCTTTTGTCAAAAAATGGAAGGTTTTATGAGCGGTTCACCCAGAAGCGGAAGAATACGCAAGCCGATCGAGCTGCACCTGATCTCCGGCAGTTATCGCCGCGATCGTCACGGCGAGAAACCGGCAGACGTCGAACCGCCAGTGCCGATTGTGAAGCCGGCTGGCTTGTCCCCTGAGGCGTCGGCGACGTGGGACACGCTCGCGGAGCAACTGAGGCTCGTTTTGCGCCCGAGCGATGCGACCGCATTGGCGATGCTCGCCGAATTTGTTTGCTTGTATCGCAAGGCGTTGAAAGCCGCGCAAAAAAAGCCGGCGAGCAAGGACGCGCGCATTGCCGTCGTATCGTATGCCGCGACCTTTGACCGGCTGGCCGCCCGATTCGGAATGACGCCAAGCGATCGGCAGCGAATCCCCGAAGCGCAGAAGCCCGCGGAGCCCGACGAATTCGAGCAGTTTTTGGCGAAGGGCCGACTGCACAATCAACGCGAGCGGGCCCGGCGGAAATGATCCCAAACACCGAAAGGAAAGCCCATGCCCCTCGACTCGCAACTGCTACTTGCCTGGATCGACCAGGCGTTGAGCGAAATCCTTATGAGCGACGCGCACGATCTCGATGTAGCTCTCATGGCGCTCGAGCAAGCAAAGTTTCACATCCTCGAAGAATCGCCGACGCCGCGGCGGAAGGTGAAGCGCAAGCGGAAGGGCAAGAATAAACCATGAAATCCGGCGATAACTGCCCGAGCTGCACTGGCCGATTGTTCGTGTACTGCACACGGCAGCGCGGCAATCATGCGATCCGCTATCTCCGTTGCGACGTTTGCAGCAGGGCCGCCGGCAAGCAAATCGACAAGGCCGACTCGATTCGCCGACGTACCAACGTTGGTACGCAAGACCGCTGACAATCCGTGTTCACAAGTGATAATCCAAACATCGAAGGAATTAACCATGAGCGTTGAAGTCTTACAACTCGTCGCCGGAATCGCAACCCCGATGGCCAACCTGGTCGAAACCGAATTGGAATTCCTCCGCGACCAATGCGAGGCGTTCCGCGTTGAGTATCCGCCGATGGCCGATTGGATGACCCGCCTGGTCGATGCAGAGCGACAACGGCGCTCCGAAGGGCAGACACGCTTCCCGGACCCGCCGGCGTTGTGGTCGATGGCCGGAAGCGAGCTAGCGGCATGTTTCCGCGCTACGTTGGTTCTGGTTCAATCCGCGACGACGGAGCGGCTACGCGACGTTGCGGATGGCCTATTGCTTTTCGTCGGATCGTTCGTCAACCGGCGATTGATCGAGGCCGGCTCATTCGCCAGCAACTAAACAACGGAGGCCGACGTGTATCTCGATGTTCAAGAAGTCGCCAAGCGATTCAACGTCGGCGCTTTGACGATTCGCCGATTGACGGCCGCCGGAAAATTCCCGAAGCCGATTCGCGTCGGTCGGCAGCTCCGTTGGGCGCTGGTCAACGTCGAACTTTGGGAAAGCAAACAACGTCAACCCGAGCCCGCGGCGATCGACTCCGCGGCGGCACGATAGCAAGGAACAAACGCGATGGCCAGATTCACGAATCAACAAATTCAAAGCGCGATCGACCGCCGGCAACAATCGGACGGCGAGCGGAAGGCCCTTGCCGACCAGATTCGTTCTCTCGCCGCGCGGCAACAGGATTGGACGCCCGCCGATCGGCAAGCGTGGGACCAATTGAATATCCGGTACGACGAAAAAAGTTTGGAGCATCGAAAAATGAGCGCTCGTCTTCGTGGTCAAGGATACGACAACGATTCTCGCAACTCCGATTGGCATGGCGGCGGCGCCGGCAGCGGCCGCACGGTCGATAGAGCGCTTGCCGGTTGGGTGCGAAATGCGGCTGGCAAATCCGTGTCGCCCGCGGAAAACGATGCGTGCAACGAGTGCGGAATCAGCATCAACGGCGCTGGATTCGAGATCAACTTGCCGACGCATGGCCCGACAAACGGCGCGCGGTTATTTCGCAACGCGCTTTCGACGGGCGAACTCGGCGAAGGCGCTTCGACAATTCCCGAAGGGTTCATCCCGCGGTTAGAGCGAGCGATGTTCAGCTTCGCGGGCGTCATGCAAGTCGCGGAAATTTTGACGACGGACTCCGGCAATGATCTTCCGTGGCCCACGGCGAACGACACCGGCAATGTCGGCGAGTTGCTTGGCGAAAATAATCCCGCCAACGACACGGGCGCGGATCCGTTGTTCGGCTGCGTGAAATTCGGCGCGCACACAATTTCGTCAAAAGTTGTGCGGGTGCCGATTGCGTTGATTGAAGACACGGGCATCGACTTGGCCGCGCGCTGGGCGGCATGTTGGGCGAACGGATTGGCCGTTGCCTGTCGCCCCTCTTGACGACTGGCGACGGGGCCGATCAGCCGAGTGGCATTCTCACGCTCGCAACCGCCGGCTTGACGGCAGCGAGCCCGACGGCCCTGACGTTCGACGATTTGCACAACCTGGAATCGAGCGTTGACCCGGCGTATCGGACGGAGGGTGATTGCGGGTACATGTTTAATTCCGCAATCTGGAACATCATCAAACAATTGAAAGACGGCATCGGCCGCTATCTGTGGGTGCCTGGCGTCGCAGCCGGCCAACCGGCGACGTTGAACGGATGGCCGGTTCATCTCAATCAGTCGATGGATAGCACCATTTCGAGCGGCAAGAAAACGATTTTGTTTGGCGCGCTGGCGAAATACAAGGTGCGTCGCGTCAAAGAAATTCGGCTGATGAAATTGGTCGAGCGGTACGCCGACCAGCTTCAAGTCGGATTCTTGGCGTTCGGCCGATTTGACGGCGCCTTGCTCGATGCGGGAACGCACCCGGTCAAGTATTTGGTTCATTGATTCTCCGGTTGCCGTTCTTGAGCGGCTTCCACCCCGCGGTGGCTTCGGCACCATCGCGGGGTTTTTTCACGCAACGTCGATGAGGCAACGATGGCCAGCACCGCAACTCGACTTCGCGGCAGGATCGATGCCCAGCATTGCAGCGACCGCGGCGGGTGGCTCTACACGACAAAGGACCGTTGCCCGTTTTTTTTCAAGTGGTCAGACAACCGGGCAATTCGCCCTGGCATCATGCACGACACGCTGGTCGAGTTCACCTTGACGACCGACAGCAGCGGCCGACCTGTTGCCGTCAACGTCGTTCCGGTTCGAGCGACGGCGACAGCGTAGGACGCGATCAGCCGCACGGTTGCGGGCAACGTGTTTAGACTCACCCGAGGCCGTCCGCGCGATTCCTGGCGCAAATGGCGAAGCCGAATTCCGGCAAAGCGGCTCGAAAGCTGTCCCGAGGGTGAATATGGCAGATCATGCCATTCCGCCTCGTGCGCGCGTGGGAGCATCGAGGCCTCTTGCGTAAATCGGCAGACCTGCCGGAAAACGCATTCCGCCTCGTGCGCGCGTGGGAGCAGCGAGGTGGTCGTGCCTGAGCATCGAGGTGGTCAACGTCTGGTTCGTCGATTGAGGCGATGGCTTGCCAGCGATGGGATTGAGTTGGTTTGATTCCTAGCTCTTCCATCGTGGAAGCGCTAGAATGTCGATTGCATTTCTTTTCAGTCTCGCCGAGCAATTCTCCCGCCCGCCGCTTCCAGCGTGGAAGCAGGCGCCGTTCTGGTTCTTCCGCTTTTGCAGTCCGCTTTTCGTCATCCGCGGCTTGATCGTCCATTGTTTTTTTCCTTCGGGCTTTCGGTTGCCACTGTAGCCAAACTGTAGCCAAGCGACCGGACACGACGCTACAATAGTGTACACGGTGGACGGTTTCACCCGATGAATTCGACACGCTAGACAATAGTGTACACTATCCGAACGAACTGAAAATCCATGTGTCGCCGGTTCGATCCCGGCCCTGTCCATTCTGTTGGAGTTCAGGCTTTAGCCGCCCGCCGGCGCCTACAGGCTGAACTCCACCTTGGTTGCCGTTTGGCCGCGCTGTGTCGCACCTACGGGCGCTGCTTGTGCTTTTCTTCGGCTTTCAATTGATCGAAATACGTTCGCAAGGCGTCCGCGCTGTAGGTCGATAGTTCGAGCAACGTTGCGCCACGTAGCTCGACCCTGCCGACGCGGAATGGTCCCGCGGGTGGATCGACAATCGCGCCGGTTGTCCACCGGCTCGTATCCACGCCCACAACCACGAACTGCTCGCCGACACCGTGCTCCCGGGTTCCCCGTTCAACCAAGCCGCCTCCAAGCTTCGAGACTCGCGGCCGGCCATTCGTGAATACGATCGCCTCGGCAGATTCTTTGTCGATCACGCGCTCGATCTTGATTTTGCCAAGATTGATCGTGCCGATTCGCCCGACTTCCGGCGGCTTTTCTCCCCACAGGCCCGCCGGGGGGACCGCCTTGTTCCGGAAATCGATTTCGGCGTGAAGTTTTTTCGACTCGGCAATGAGCGCAGCCGCCTGATCGCGCGAGTTCGGCCAACGTCGTGCGTGTGCAGCGTCCGATCGACTTCCTTCGCGCGGCCTTGAAGAAACGCCAACCGATCTTGGTTTTCCTTTTCGGCCCGCGGAAACTCCGCACGAACATCGTCGGGTATTTCGGCAGCGCGCAACGATCCGATGCCGACGATCGCCAGGGCCAGCAACGGCGCCAGAACGTAGCGCATGGATTACACCCTTGTCGTGAAGTAACGCGGACGGTCACAGCCCCAATACGCTAACCGCCACGCCGTCGTCCGGTCAACTTTTCTGCCTTGGCGGCTTTCTTCTTCAGCGCGGCTTGCAAAACGCGGTCGATTTTGGCCACCGTGCGGACCGTGGGAGAATGCTTGCCGGATTCCAACCGGCAAATCGTTTCCTGCCGCACGCCGGCGAGCCGGGCCAACTCCTCCTGCGTCAAACCCGCCGCACGCCGCTCCTGCACGACGCTCCGGGCAATCGACACTCGCGCGAATGCCAGAGCAGGCCGGCGCCCTTCCTCGTCGGCTGGCGGAAACGGTGGCAAACCCGGCTTTTCGACGCCACTCGGCGTCGCCTTGGCAGCGGAGCGTTCCAATCGCCGCAACTCGGATTCTTCCACCAACACAAACCGCTTCCCGCCGCGTTTCACCACTTTTCGCAACATGGTCGCTCTGTCTCCATAAAAGCCGTCGCGGTGCCCGATTCGTATCGCCCGCGTTTTTATCAATTTGGGTTCGTGGTTGGCTCGACGCTGTACGACTTTCAAAGCAGCCGGAAAAGCCATTCTTTGATTCGCGGTGGAAGGAACCACAGGATCACCGCGAATGCGAAATTGAAAAACGCCGGGCGGGCGCAGCGAGCAATTAACGCGACAGTACGCCACGCAAACGCGAAGTTCAGCCATCGCCGAGTCCAGGGCGTATTATACCGCGGGTTTCGTGCGCGCTGGTATTCAGCCACCGAATGCTCATGCTCCGCGTCGAAGAACTGCTCGCAGATTTGCTTGGACAAGATGAATCGGAACAGATCCCAAATGCGCGGATAGCCGAGCAGCGGCGTCAACCCAACAGGCTGAGTCGCGGGGATTGTCTTTGCCGTAACGGCCCGGCAACGCAACTCCGTCGCCGACGGCGCTCCGACGGTATCCAAACAACTCGATTCGGGCGGCAAACCGGCTGTCTCCCAGCCGCGCCGGCTCGGACAACCGGCGGCCAGCCAAGCAACGATCGTCGATCGCAGCCAGCGCTTTCCATGGCCGACGCGGATCGCAGCCGGCATCTTGCCTGACTGATCCATGCGTGTGACCGTCTTGACCGACACGCGCAGTTCGCGGGCCAGGTCTGTCGCCGATAGCGTAAGGGCCCGCGCATCGTGGGCTGGCATCGCGGCGGCCGAGATTGGCAGGGTTGCGGTTGTGGTACTCATTGCGCGACCTCCGCTCGTAACGCACGTTCGGTCGGCACACGCTCGACGGCTTGGGGCACGAACAGATACCGCTTGTCGGCGCGAAGGCATGCTACACGCCCCGCATCCGCCTCAGAACGTAGCCAAGACGCTGTAACCCCAGGGCCAGCGCGTACTAACCTTCTTTCCCGGCAAGGACTTCGGTCATGAAATCGAAATCCCAGCCGCAACTGCGGCGTTTCATGGCGACGCTGTCCTTGCAGGGATGTTGCTTCAGTAGTGACAAAGTGAACCGATTCAACCAAGCAAAGTTCTCCCGCATGCGAGCGTCCCGAATGCGAGATTCGTCTTCGCGGTACGTCACATCCAGACACCAATGGCAAGCGTTCTCGATGCCCCAGTGGCTGCGAACCGCGTGGGCAAATCGTTTCACGCCCATCGTCAGGCTACTGATGTAGTACCGCACTTCGTGTGTCTCCTTGCCATTGCGCAAGCACTCATGCACCACCACACCGATTGTCAACAGACCTTTCCACAGGTGGAACCCCGGCAGGCTCTGGGGCGCGGGCATCTGAAGGTAGGTCCGCGTCTCTTCGCGGCCATGTGCTTTTTCGGTCGTTACGTGGCGCCGCGCCTGGGCGTCGGCAAAGTCGTTCTCCCATTGTTCCACAACATAATCGGCGACCGCCTCGTGCAGCTTGCTCTGGTTCCCTTTCAATCCGAATACGAAGTCTGCCCCAGAGTCGACAACCTGCGCGGCAATTGCCTTCTGGGTTCCCATGGCGTCGATCGTGACGATCGCGCCTTGGAGGTCAACCAGCTTCAACACCTCGGGAATCGCGGTAATTTCATTCGATTTCTCCTCGGTGGCCACTTGCCCCAGCGTCAAGCCGAACTCCGACGCCCAGACCGAGACCGAGTGCAACGCGCCCAATCCCTTGCGTCGATCATGGCTCCGCCGCAACGTCTTTCCATCCACCGCCAAAACCGGCTGGTCGATGCCCGTCGCCGCAGCAGCGCGGGCACGCAACGACGCCAACCAATTCGCGAAACAGGTTTGAAAGGCTTCCGGCTTGAGCGCCGAAAGCACGCGCCGAAAAACATCCTTCCTGGGAATGCCTTTGGGCAACGGTAACACGTTCAATAATTCATCGGCCTTCAGTTGAGCCCAGCGGGCAATCGCCGTAGGTCCGGATGCGCCTGCCAGGACGGCCATCAGGCTGATGACGACGACGCTGATTAGAGGATGTTGGAGGTTAACCTCGGAACGAGGGTCTTCGAGGTCCTCGAAGTGCCGCACGATATCGTCGATCTCACGTTGGTCCACCATGACTCCACACTCCGTCGGCGCGGAAACGAAACCGTACGGAGAAAGTCATAGCAAACAATGCCCCTTGGCGCAACTCAATCCATCTTGCTTATCCTTCGCAGAATGCGCGCTGGCCCTGGCTGTAACCCGCAGTCGGCGGGCCATCGGTCCGATCGGTAAAAGAGTGTGGTTTGCATCCATGTCTTTTGTTAGACACGATGCGGAAAATCCGTACCACGCAATCAAGCGGTAATTAGACGGTAATCTGGCGGGCAGCTTCCAAACCGGTTCTTGTTACCGTCGTGCCGCGGCGCTTGCCGAGAGGAGAATCTACGTAGCCAATTTCGCGGAGCCGTTTTAGACAATTGCCGACCGTTTTTTCGGACAACGACGGCTTTGCTTTATCGGCAATGTCGAATTGGGTCATCGTCACCGGATGCTGGGCTGCTAAAAATTTCAACACAGCGATTTCATTTTGGCCTAGCACTTCTAAGTCAGATGCGTGCGGTCCAGTTACGTTGGCGTTCGGATCGAATCGCAGTCTTGCCGCACAGTCAATCTCCCATGAATATCCCGACAGCAAGTCTAAGTGATCGTCTAAAAAAAGTCGGGGAAGCGCTCGTAACGATTCTCTCATCGAGTAAAGATCGGGCTTTTCTCTCATCGAGTAAAGATCGGGCTTTACCTCTCTCGGCACACATTCCGCGCAAACGTCCAGCACTGATTCTCCCAGTTTGGCGACTATTTCAATGCCGCACATGCCGGTGAGCCCCTTAAACGATGGCAGAGGTTTTCCGAGCCGCTTACGAGCGGCAACCATTTCAGCAATTAAGGGCTTTGCCGGAACCACTAGCAACGCCTGAACCTTTTTCAGCGTCAAGTATTTCGCCCAAAGAGATTTGGCGGATTTGCTAGAGTTGTCGTCTGATGCCGCTTGTTCAAGCAACCGTGCCGCGGCAATAATCACATCCGATGCGCATCTCGCGATTCGTTGGAGATCCTCGGGCACGAATGGACTAAAGAGCAGTTCGTAGTCGGGGTCGCCCTCATCGCCGAAGTAGAAACTGTCACGTTGTTCGACGGAAGTGGAAACAGCCAACGGTCGTTCCCGTTTTGCGGATTTAGCATTCGCCATTAGAATCCTCGAATGTTCGCCGGGCCGGCGGAAGCGGTTCCCAGCCACTCGAGCCGCCTAAGCCTATTGGTGCGGCCGTCGCCGCTCCCGATGCTGATTCTAACCGTAGTGCTCGGCGATTCAACGGCCGGCCAGATGGCGGGCATTATTTTGCAAACGCGCAAAATAGCGAAGAGTGGTTGAAAATCCTTGCTTCCGCTACCGGGCGCGATTACGATGCCGGCTGCCGAGCGTAGTTGGCCTCTTGACAGCGGCTTGCCAGTAATGTAGCTCACCTTTCTTTGGAAGGCGGGAAAATGGAACGCTGGATTATCGGACTCGTCGCGCTGGTTCTTACGACACTTGTAACGTCAAGCACGGAGGGCGAGCAGATTTCATTGTCAGGAACGACATACACTGAGATTTCCGCGCCGGAATACCTGAACCCACAGTTTAATGTGGCTGGCGGGCAGACGACGACCGGCATTTATACGGGCCTTGTCGAGGTCTTGGTTTCGGGTTTTGGTCAAGACGACTTCGGTCCAAACCAGGTCGACGCATTCTACAACTTTAACAGGACAACAAACGAAGTTGTTGGCCTGTATAACAAATCGTTGCGTATTGGCAGCGAGACACAGTTGGTCACGCTTCCGAGCGGAAAAGCGTGGTTACCAAACTCATCTTTGTACAGCGAGGCTGGTGCCCCGCATGTAGCCAACTTTGCCATTGCATACGACGGTGATTCCTATGTCCCGCCCCTCGGCCCGGATGGCCTTGATCTCAGTTACGGATTGGTTCCGGTATACAATCCAGACCACACGTATCACTTTGTCATGGATCTCGGATCCTACTCTGGCACGATCACATTAGGGTTTGGCGACGGCGGCACTTCTGACAATGAAGGTGCTTATGAGGTGCTGCCGGTTTGACGGACAGCGGAACTCCTTAAACTGGGGCGGTGTTGAGGTACTCGAACTGTTCGGGGGTGAGGTAGCCGAGGGCTGAGTGTTTGCGTTCGGTTTGGTAGTAGTCGATGTACTCGCCAATCGTCAGCAAGGCGGACCGATGGTTTTCATATTCGGTCATTTCGAGTTCGGTCTTGATTGTGCCGAAGCACGATTCCATGAAGGCGTTGTCGTAGCAGTTGGCGGCGCGGCTCATGCTTTGACGAAAGGCGCCTCGACGGAGCAGGGCGCGGTAGCGTGCCCCGGCATATTGGCCGCCGCGATCCGTGTGGTGGATCAACATGGCCGGTGGTTGGCGACGGCGAATGGCCATCCGCAGAGCCGGCAGCACCAACTCCTCGGTCATGTTTTCGTCCAGGCGCCAGCCTACGATCGAGCGCGAATAACGATCCATCAACATCGCCAAGTAACTGAACACTCCGCCGCGCAGTGGAACATAAGTGATGTCGCCGACCCACAGCTGGTTGATCCCCGTCGGCTCCGGAGATTCCAGCAGCAAGTTCGGGCTGTAGCCCAGGCCATGACGGCTGTCGGTGGTTTTGGGAACAAACGATTTCGGTTGGATGGCTCGCAAACCCTGCGATTTCAGGAGTTTGGCCACACGCCGCGGCCCGCAAAGCTGACCGAGATCGGCCAGTTCGTCGGCGACGCGTCGCGCTCCGTAGCGCCGGCGATGTTTCCAAAACACCGCCCGCACCCAGGGAATCAATTCCTCATCGCACCGCGCTCGGGCCGAAGGCTCTCCGTTCCGCCAGGCGTAATAGGCCGAGCGGCTCACGTCGAGCACCTCGCAAGTCGTCGCCAAGGACGACACGTTGGACTGAGCGATCGCTTCCACGGCAGCATAGACCTCCGCTATTCGTGCCGGCCGAAAATAGCCAGCGCTTTTTTTAAAATGTCACGCTCTCGCTCGACACGATGCAACTCGCTCTCCAATTCCCGGACGCGGGCCTCCAGCGACGTGCCCACCGGCCCGCTCTGCTCCAACTGCTCGCGTTTCCAGCGATATAGCAGATTGGGGCCAGGCAGGCCCAGCCGCTCCGCTACCGAGCCGGCCTTGTGGCCGTCCAGCAACATCTGCACGGCCTCTCGCTTGAACTCTTCGGTAAAAACTCGCCGCTTCGATCTGACCGGCAACGACACTGGCTTCGATGGCTTCCTGCGCATAACGGGACTCCTTTCTGGCTTTCCAGTTTAAGGAGTTCCGCTGTCCGTCAAACCGGCAGCACCTCATTACGCGATCACTCTTTGGCAGCTTGAGTCGCCTTCGCAACCAACGACCTCCACTCCCGAGCCCTCCACCCTCGCGGCGTTGTCTGGTCTAGGCGCAATGGGGCTGGTCATGGCGTCGCGAAAGCGCAAGCAACACAATTAGCACGGCTTCGTGGAACGCGGTCGAGCCGGCCGCGTCGGCTCCCGTCAGCACGGTAGCGCTTGCCGCATTTGAGCTTTTGTGATCGCCTTGCCGAGGAGTTTGCCGACGCCAGTTGGAAAGTTGCTTTCGACGGCGAGACGGACGGCCCAGCCGGTTGGTCTATCCAAGCATCTTTAACCAGGCATCCCGCTGCGCAGACGGAAGACCAAGTCCCACAGGCGATCGATCTCGCCGCGCTCGACGACTTCGATCGGCTTCAATCCGCCGAATGCTTCATTCGGAGTGATGAACCAAGCACCCAAGGAATCTTGCTCCACCACTTCGGAAAGCGCCTCGTAGAGCCGAAAAACTTCGTTGTACGGCCGGCGAAGCTTTTCAACTTGCTGGGCGGCAGACTCGACCTTGGCGATCGTTCTTTCGGACACATTCACGACGCGACCAAACACCACGCGGGGCATCTTAAGCCGGTCTCGCAATTCGAGGCGCGACTCGTCGCCGGACCGAATCAGGCCCATCCCGTGAAGGCCGCGAATGCGTCGATTGGCATTCGCCGATTTTACGTTCGGTTTTTCCTTGGCTTTAGTTTTCATGCTCGCGATTCCAAGCGGATGTTCCACGGGGCACTGTAATATTATCAGACAAACCGCCACCAGACAAGCAAAAAAACCTGCAAAAATGCAGGTCATGCCGGCCATTGAGCCTGACCCGGTAGCGTCTCGGCGATACGTTCGGCAATAGATTAGTTGCCGCTGCACGTTCCGGGGCAGTAATTGCAGCACGGCCCGGTGTAGTCGCATGGCCGCGGGGAGCAGTCGCCGAATTTCCAGGTGAGGCCCATGCCGACGTAGTAGAGGGCCAACGACGCGGTGGTGTCGGGCCCAAAGTTTCCCGTGCCTTTGAACAGCACTCCGGCGAACAAGTCCGCATCGAGATTCGGCACGAGCACGCCCTGTTTGCCGACGCCGACGGTCAGCCGGTTTTGGTACACAAGCGGCACGCTTCCCGCTTGGAACAGAAGCACGTTCTGTTGGCCGACCGGGAAGCCATCGAGATTGGAGCCGACGTTGTGGTTGATCGGATCGGTGTTGTACGAATAGCCGAGCCGATACTTGTAGCTGCCGCACGTGTATTGCGTGCCGACGGCGAACGCCCATTGATTGACCAGCACATCGCGCCATAGCGCGGCGTCTTCCCACAGCTTGTAGTAGACGTCGGCGGAGATCAGCAGTTTGCCATCCATGAAAGCGCGGTTGGCCAGACCTAGCCCATACGTCGTGGGCTGATCGATAGCCAGGTCGTTATAGACTCCGCCGACGCGGATCGCGTCGTTGTACTCAAAATCCATTCGGGACTGCCAGAACAAGCCGAGCGTGTTGCAATCGTTCAGCGCGTAAGTGGCTCCGAGGGTTGCGCGAAGGGCATAGTCGTTCACCATCGCGGAGCCGACGATTGGGCCGACGAATCCGAGTTGCTCGAAGCCAACGCCGAGCGTGGTCGAAGCACCGACGGAGAGTCGATCGGTCAGTTCCACGCCGACGCCCGCCGTGAGACCCAGCACGAGATATTCGCTGCTGAAATTGTCGAGAATGGTGCCCGGAGCGCGGCCGCGATACTCCGCGCCCAATCCGCTGAGGCCCGACAAGCCGAAGCCGAATGTCGCCGGGATGCCGAGACCGTTGAGATTTTGGGTAACGCCGAATTCCGGAATGACGAAGCCTTCGGTGCGCGACGTGACGCTGAATGGCGTTCCGCCGTTGAGCGATCCGTCGTTGGCAATGGTCGGATAGCCTTCGACCCAACCGCCGCCGAGCGTGAACTGAGTTCCCTTGAATTGGGTCAGCGTCGCCGGGTTGCCGCCGATCGCCGCGGGCACATCTTGCGGCTGCGCGATGCTAACGCCCGCCATGCCGCCCGCCGCCGGCGTCATCGTGTTTTGCAGATCGGTGCCGTAGCCTTGGCCGTATGCCGCGGAGACATTTGCCGCGACCACGAATGCGCATGCAATGGAGAGCAACTTCAGTCTGACATCCATGTCCGCCGACTCCGGATTCGAGCAAGCCCGCCGTCCAAATTGGCGAGGATTGGGCAATACGGTTTCTATCGGAGTCGCCGAAGATGTCCTAACAACCGAATCTCGATGACGGAGCGGATAAACGGCGAGACGACTCGGCGGGGCCCCTACAGATGGTACAAATTGACGGTTGCAGCGGCGAATGGTGTCGAATCGCCGAATATGCTGCGCGATCGACGGAGGCTCGGCGGAAGGGGACAGTCCCCGTTTTGCTTCGCGGACTGCGGAAAATGGGGACAGTCCCCGGCGGTTTCGTGAGGGGTTCTAAGCAAGGATGCCAAAGTGGTTGTGAGTGTGAAAATCTCGTGAATTCCCGGTCCAAGCTGTTTTCATGAGCCATGCGATGAATTATAAGTGGAGCGAGCAGGAATTGTGGTTTCCTGTTCGTCCATCTCCTTTTGTCCTCTCTTCTTCCAAACGGATCACCACGCTGCCTGAATTGAAGAGCGCAGGAAAATGGTCCAGACCGTCCGTTGCCCGTCGGCCTCGAATCTTGCTCCCGGAGAATGAACCCATGTCCAAGAACCTGAGAATGCAGTTGGTCGCGATGCTGGCGACCGGCGCTGATCGGTTGGCTTGCCGCTTCCGGCCACTTAGGTAAGACGTTCGCCGACGACAATGCGCCGGAACCCGCTCCCACGTCACAAATCCAAACTACCGGAGTGCCGGGCTCATCCACCGCCACCACCACGATCAGCGCAAAGCAGCTTCCATCGCCCGATCCGAAATTCGGCGGCGTGATCAAGGAGCGGGCGTCGGAATCGAAACCGTGGTGGCCGCCGCGCGTCGTGCCGCCGAAGGGCGCGCCAAACGTCTTGCTCATCATGACCGACGACGTCGGCTTCAGCGCACCGGGGACGTTCGGCGGCGTGGTTCCGACTCCGGCTTTGGATCGCGTCGCGAGGAGCGGTCTGCGTTACACCAATTTCCACTCCACTTCGCTCTGCTCTCCATCGCGCTCGTGCATCATCACCGGCCGCAATCATCACTCGAACGGCTTCGGCGTGGTGGGCGAGATCGCGACGGGGTTCCCGGGCTACGACTCGATCATCCCGAAGGCAAACGGCACGATCGGCGAAATCCTGAAAGAGAACGGCTACGCGACCTCTTGGTTCGGCAAGGATCACAACACGCCGTTCTACGAGGCAACCCCGGTCGGGCCGTTCAATCAATGGCCCAACGGCATGGGCTTCGAATATTTCTATGGCTTCGTCGGCGGCGACACCAGCCAGTGGCAGCCGAACCTGTTCCGCAATACAACGGCTATTTATCCCTTCCAGGGGCAACCGGAGGGGACATGGAACCTAACGACGGCCATGGCCGACGAAGCGATCCAATACACGAAGCAACTCAAGGAAATCGCGCCCGGCAAGCCGTGGCTTGTGTATTACGTGCCGGGAGGCACGCACGCGCCGCATCATCCGACGAAGGAATGGATCGATAAGAT
This sequence comes from Pirellulales bacterium, assembly GCA_963738955.1. Lineage (GTDB taxonomy): Bacteria > Planctomycetota > Planctomycetia > Pirellulales > DATAWG01 > DATAWG01. Next base: position 38,506 of record CAVTYW010000018.1, read on the forward strand.
CAGCGCCATGCACCTCTTCGACGACGGCTGGAACAAGCTACGCGAAACGATTTTCGCCAATCAGAAACGGCTCGGCATCATGCCGGAGAACGCGAAGTTGACTCCCTGGCCGAAGAATCTGCCGGAATGGAACACGCTCGGGCCGCTGGAGAAGAAGCTGTTCATCAAACAGGCCGACGTCTACGGAGCATATCTCGCGTACACCGACCATGAAATCGGCCGCGTGATCCAGGCGGTCAACGATTTGGGCCAGCTCGACAACACGTTGATTATCTACGTCAGCGGCGACAACGGCGCGAGCGCCGAAGGCATGATGAACGGCACGCCAAACGAATTCACGACTTTCAATGGCGTCGAAGTGCCGGTGAAGGACCAGTTTCTTTGGTATCCATTCTGGGGATCGGAGCGGACATTCCCCCATTTCGCGGCACCCTGGGCGTGGGCGTTCGACACGCCGTTTCAGTGGATGAAGCAGGTGGCTTCGCATTACGGCGGAACGGCGCAAGGCGTTGCCATGTCGTGGCCCGGCCATATCAAGGATGCGGGAGGCATCCGCCGGCAGTTTCACCATCTCGTCGACATCGTGCCGACGATTCTCGAAGCGACCGGCATTCCGGCGCCGGATGCGATCAACGGCATCAAGCAGAGCCCCATCGAAGGCACGAGCATGACGTACACGTGGACCAAGGCGAACGCCAACGCGCCGTCGCGCCATTCCACGCAATACTTCGAGATGCTCGGCAATCGCGCCATTTATCACGACGGGTGGATTGCTTGCACGATCCCGGCGACGTTGCCGTGGGAACTTAACACCAATAAGCCGCCCGACGTGATCACCGGGTACAACTGGGAGCTCTACCACGTCGGTGATTTGCAAAAAGGGGATCCCACCGAATTCGACGACGTGGCCGCCAAAATGCCGGACAAGCTCAAGGAGATGCAGGATCTATTTTACGTCGAGGCAGCGAAGTACCACGTGCTGCCGCTCGACAACTCGTCACTGACGCGCTGGAATGCGCCGCGGCCGAACCTCACGGGCGGGCGAAAAGTGTTCACCTACACCGGCACTCTGACTGGGGTGCCCCCCAGCGGCGCGCCGAATATTCTGAACAAAGCCTACACGATCACCGCCGAGGTCACGATCCCCGAAGGCGGCGCGGAAGGCATGATCGTCACCGAAGGCGGACGCTTCGGCGGCTACGGCCTATTTCTCAGCAAGGGTGAGTTGGGGTTGCGCCGCGGCAAGGTCGTGTTCCTTTACAACCTGCTCGACCTCAAACGCACGATTTGGGAAGGGCCCGAGTTGAAAGGCGGCAAGCACACGATCGTTTTCGACTACAAGCCGGCTGAGCCAGGCTTGGGCAAGGGAGGGACGGGCGTGCTCTCCGTGGACGGCAAGCAAGTGGCCAAAAACTCCCTGGAACATAGCACGCCGATCACGTTTCCGGAGGACGAAACCTTCGACATCGGCAGCGACACCCGCACCGGCGTCGCGATGGTCGAGTATCGCTACGATTCGCCGTTCAAGTTCACCGGCACGATCAATAAGCTCACGTTCAACCTCGGACAGGAGCGGTTGACGGCTGAGGATCGCGCGGAATTGGAAAAGGGTCGCGCCGAAGCACGCGATGAACGCTGAGCGGGTCGTCCGCGATAGACAAGGAATTGCCGACGCGATGAAAAAGGTGCTCGCCCTCGCTGCGGTCAGTGAAGTCGCGACCGGGTTGGCGTTGCTGGTTGCGCCGTCGCTCGTCGGGCGGTTGTTGCTCGGCGAAGGACTGACGGGCGTCGCCATCCCGGTAGCGCGAGTGCTCGGCATCGCGCTGGTCGCGCTAGGCATCGCCTGCTGGCCGGGCCCGCCGCGCATGGGCATGTTGACCTACAGTGCGGCCGTCACACTGTATCTCGCCTACGTCGGCTTCGCGGGCGGTTTCAGCGGCGTACTCCTCTGGCCGGCTGTCGTTCTGCACGCGCTTCTAACGGCACTTTTGATTTGGGCATCGACAGGCGCGAGGGAGCGGAAAACTTAGAATAATGGTTCGTCAGCAGAATCTGTGGGTGGTGTTAGTCGTGTGCGCGCGCGACGGTTGGATTTTCTGAGGTATGGCTCGGGCGTTCAATGGATGGAAGGATGAAGGCTGCCCTGGCGGCGTGAACCGCCAGAGCAGCAAAGCGCCATTGACGCGCCCTTCGGCCTGGCTATCCCTTGTCGGGTTGCGTCCCCGCAGAGCCCGACTCCGTTTCACCAGGCGCGAGCCAGTATAGCAAAACCGTGAGGAGGTCAAAGAAGTGCATCCTGTGGCGGCAACCGGTAAAGATGTGTTTGCAAAGACTCATCAATCCGGAGGCGCCCCAGGATGCAACTCAAGACTATCCTCAATCGCATCGAGCATTTCAAGTCGTTCGTGTACGGCGAGGCCCGAATGATCGAGACCGACGGCGAACTGACCATCGAGGTCGCGATCGACGCGCGAGCCAACGGGCGGCCGATCTGTTCGGGCTGCCAACAGGTCCGTCCCGGCTACGATCGTTTGCCGGTCCGCCGCTTCGAGTACGTGCCCTTGTGGGCCATCCCGGTGTTTTTTCTCTACGCGATGCGGCGGGTCAGTTGCCCGGTGTGCGGCGTCGTGGTCGAACAAGTTCCGTGGGGAGACGGCAAGTGCCATTTGACGACGAGCTACCGTTGGTTCCTGGCCCGCTGGGCCAAGCGATTGTCGTGGAAGGAAGTGGCCGGCGTGTTTCACACGAGCTGGGACAACGTGTTTCGTGCAGTAAAACACGCGGTATTTTGGGGAGTCGTGCATCGCGACATGAGCAGCATCGAGGCCATCGGCGTCGATGAGATCCAATGGAGCCGCGGGCACAAGTATTTGACGCTGGTCTATCAGATTGAAGACGGCCTGAAGCGGCTGTTGTGGGTCGGCTCGGAACGGACCGAGGCGAGCCTCCGGGGATTCTTTCAACTCTTGACCCACGAGGCGCGGGCCGGCATCCGCTTCGTGTGCAGCGATATGTGGCAAGCGTATCTCAAGGTCATTCGCCAAGAACTTGGCCAAGCAATCCATGTGCTGGATCGGTTCCATGTGATGAAGAAGATGAACGAGGCCATTGATGACGTTCGTCGCGAGGAAGCGCGGCGGGTCAAAAACACCCGCTATGAGCAGGTTCTGAAACATTCCCGTTGGTGCCTGCTGAAACGCCCCGAGAATCGGACGGAGCCGCAGACGGTCAAGCTCCAAGAATTGATCCGATACAACATGCGGTCGTTCCGGGCGCATTTAATGCGCGAAGACTTCCAGCGGTTTTGGGAATACAGCATTCCGGGTTGGGCGGGTAAGTTCCTCGACGAGTGGTGCCGCCGGGCGATGCGTTCGCGAATGGAACCGATGAAGAAGGTCGCGGCGAGTCTGCGCAACCATCGGCCGTTGATCCTGAACTGGTTCCGCGCTCAGGGGACGATTTCGGCCGGTATCGTCGAGGGCTTCAACAACAAGGCAAAACTGACTACCAGAAAAGCGTACGGCTTTGGTACGCTGGAACGCCGTGAAAATCGCCTTATATCACACCCTCGCAGCTCTCCCCGAGCCGGAATTCACCCACGAATTCTGCTGAGGAGGCAGAATAATATGGGCCCTGTCCACCGTCGCCGTTTCCTATCGGCCTGGCCCCGTGAATAGATCGATTGGAAGGCTTTATCAAGCAGGTCGTGCGAACGGGGAGTTGCCGATATGAGCCAAAGAACACCCGATCCCGTCGAGTCGCCAGTCGCTCCGGCGTCTGAGCAGATGGCTTCGTCGAGTTTTCACACCAGGTTGGCCCTCGACCGGACGACCCTCGCCTGGCTAAGAACGACATTGACGATGGGGAGCTTCGGCTTCGGAATGGTCGGCTACTTTCGCTCGCTCCAAGAACAGGCGAAGAGTGAGCAGACGGCCCGTTTGTATGCGGGGGCAATCCGAATGGGCACGGCCCTTTTCCTGCTCGCCACCGTCGCCACGGTTCTCGCCTCGGTGCAGCACTGGTACACGCTGCGCAGGCTAAAGCGCGGACAATCTCCGGTCTTGACGCTTTGGCCCTTGAGCATCACGGTGGCATTGCTCTTTGCCGGCAGTTGTCTATTCGGCGTTTGGGCCCTATTTGAACGATGAAAGCAGAGTGTGCCCTGGCCTGCGTCAACAGCGCGAATTGTAAGTCTTTGCTTGAGGAGCGCAGGTTTATGCCGGAAGGAATGAACATCGAGATCGCCCATAAGCTCAGCGAGTCCGAGCCGGGGGCTGGCCACAAGCCGTCACGCGCGGAAGCGCGGGTCGAGATCGCCGAAGCTATCGTGCTGGCAATGGTCGCCGTGGCCACGGCCTGGAGCGGCTACCAATCGGCGAAGTGGGACGGGCATCAGGCACTCCTGTATGGAACGTCCGCGCGGCTCCGGGTGGAGGCGACCGCCACTCTCGAGCAGGCCCGGACGTTACAGGTGTACGACGCTCTAACGCTCAACGCTTGGATCGATGCCAAGCAAAGGAACGACCCCAGCGGGGTCGCCATCTACCAACGCCGGTTCTCACCCGAATTCCAGATCGCATTCGAGGCTTGGCTCAAGATGGATCCACTCAACAACCCGAAGGCGCCGATCGGTCCGACCTTCCTGCCCGAGTACCACAACGCCCGGCTGCACCAGGCGCACCAACTTGGAGAGCAGGCCACCGCTGCATTCACGGAAGGGACCGAAGCTCGTGAGACGGCGGAACGGTACGTCCGCATAACGGTTCTGCTCGCCACCATTCTCTTCCTGACCGCGCTGTCTCAGCGATTCAAGATACACAAGGTGCGGGTGGGCCTCTTGCTCGTCGCGGCTGCCCTCCTAGTCTACTCACTCGTCACCGTGGGGTCGTACCCTCGGCTGTGAGGCGACAGAAGTCAAACGTAGTTACGCTCTGAAAGCGGGTTTCCGCGGTTTATGTGCGGGCACACAGTATCATTTGCTCGCCCACGCAATCATGCACCAACCTGTTTTCGACCCCGACCAAAATAGACTCCACTTTGTCGCTCGGCGGTTGTGCGAGCCACACGTTCCCGGCGGACGGACGGATCGCACGATAGTTGCCAATTGCAAGAGAGTCGATTTGCACGAAGCGTGGCAAACGGAGTCACCGGCGAACTTCCATCTTCCTCCAATTTGCCTCGGTCGGCACGAGCGGAAAGCCGTCAGGGGGATTCATCACATGAGGTTCGGAGGGTTGCGCCTCGCCGCAATCGGGTGCCAGCGAGTTCAATGCGAGAGCATCTGGCCATGCCGCCCGCGATGCCGAGCCAGCCGTTCGAGTTCAACGCAGAGCCGCAATGCAACTTGTCGTTACGCTCGTCGGTGCGATCGACCGAAGTTGACCCTGCAACCGCTCGTTCAGAAGCTCGGCAATCCTTTCACGATCCGCACTGTCTCGACGCTGACGCGGACGACCTGGCCCACCAGGCGGACGATGTATTCGGGATCGTTCGAACGGTTGGGGTCGGAGCGGATGCCGCTCCGTTTGTCTTCCGAAATCTGATATTGATCGACCACCCAATCGAGCGCGCTGCGGTTGCCGAGGCGATAGTCGAACGTTTCGGGCGGGATGCCGGCAAGTGTGAGCGACGGATTCACGGCGAGCGATTTTTTGTCCTTGGCCAGCTTCATCTTCTCGACGTGATACGAGAGGGGAGCATCGGGCGTTTCGAGCCATGCGAGCGGCCAAGGCTCAAGTTGCTCGTAGTCGAGGTGTAGTTGGGCGAGCTCTTGCCCCGCCGCGCTGAAGGCTTTGAAATCGGGCGCGAGCGGAATGCGCGGGAGTTCACGTTTGAGATTATCGGCGAATTTCTCGCGATAGCCGGCGTGGTGCAGCAGGCCATAGACGTAATAGAAGATATCCCACTTGCCGATTTTCTTGTTCTTGTAATGCTCGCGGAATTCCTTCAACGCCCAATCGGTGATGTTCTCGCGACGATTCGTGCCGTCCTCTTCGTAGACGTAGAAGGGAAAGCATTGTGACCCTCCTTGGGGCAGCAGATCAACCATTTCGCGTACGGCCAACGCCAGTGGAGGCCAATTTGGGCCTGTTTTGACCCAAATGACGCGGTTTTCCTCTTCAGCCTTCGACGTTGGAAAGAATTTTGGAAACTGGCCAACTTCGTCGACAGCGAGCCGCGCAAAGTAGAGGTGCTTTCTTATGAAAGGTCGATACATCGCACTTCGAACTGCGTCTCTTTCTAGTCGCATTGAGGTGCTGCCGGTTTGACGGACAGCGGAACTCCTTAAACTGGAAAGCCAGAAAGGAGTCCCGTTATGCGCAGGAAGCCATCGAAGCCAGTGTCGTTGCCGGTCAGATCGAAGCGGCGAGTTTTTACCGAAGAGTTCAAGCGAGAGGCCGTGCAGATGTTGCTGGACGGCCACAAGGCCGGCTCGGTAGCGGAGCGGCTGGGCCTGCCTGGCCCCAATCTGCTATATCGCTGGAAACGCGAGCAGTTGGAGCAGAGCGGGCCGGTGGGCACGTCGCTGGAGGCCCGCGTCCGGGAATTGGAGAGCGAGTTGCATCGTGTCGAGCGAGAGCGTGACATTTTAAAAAAAGCGCTGGCTATTTTCGGCCGGCACGAATAGCGGAGGTCTATGCTGCCGTGGAAGCGATCGCTCAGTCCAACGTGTCGTCCTTGGCGACGACTTGCGAGGTGCTCGACGTGAGCCGCTCGGCCTATTACGCCTGGCGGAACGGAGAGCCTTCGGCCCGAGCGCGGCGCGATGAGGAATTGATTCCCTGGGTGCGGGCGGTGTTTTGGAAACATCGCCGGCGCTACGGAGCGCGACGCGTCGCCGACGAACTGGCCGATCTCGGTCAGCTTTGCGGGCCGCGGCGTGTGGCCAAACTCCTGAAATCGCAGGGTTTGCGAGCCATCCAACCGAAATCGTTTGTTCCCAAAACCACCGACAGCCGTCATGGCCTGGGCTACAGCCCGAACTTGCTGCTGGAATCTCCGGAGCCGACGGGGATCAACCAGCTGTGGGTCGGCGACATCACTTATGTTCCACTGCGCGGCGGAGTGTTCAGTTACTTGGCGATGTTGATGGATCGTTATTCGCGCTCGATCGTAGGCTGGCGCCTGGACGAAAACATGACCGAGGAGTTGGTGCTGCCGGCTCTGCGGATGGCCATTCGCCGTCGCCAACCACCGGCCATGTTGATCCACCACACGGATCGCGGCGGCCAATATGCCGGGGCACGCTACCGCGCCCTGCTCCGTCGAGGCGCCTTTCGTCAAAGCATGAGCCGCGCCGCCAACTGCTACGACAACGCCTTCATGGAATCGTGCTTCGGCACAATCAAGACCGAACTCGAAATGACCGAATATGAAAACCATCGGTCCGCCTTGCTGACGATTGGCGAGTACATCGACTACTACCAAACCGAACGCAAACACTCAGCCCTCGGCTACCTCACCCCCGAACAGTTCGAGTACCTCAACACCGCCCCAGTTTAAGGAGTTCCGCTGTCCGTCAAACCGGCAGCACCTCACATGTCTCGTCCCGAGCTCAAGAAACGTTTGAGGTTTCTGCTCCAATTGATTTTGTCGTACTTGAGAAATTGGTCGAGATCGACGACGCCCCTTTTCCTGCTGAAACGGTCTACTTCACCGTTGTATGCTTCAATGAATTCCGTCACGCGCGCAAAAGCGATTGCTCCTGAAAGTCATAAACGACATCGTCTCGCCCCGTTTTTATACCGCACGAAAACAGCTTGAAGATCGCTTCAAACGAGCCGCCTTTCTGCAAGCGAATTTCCTTGGAAGCGAGCGGAATAAAAGTGCCGAACTCGCTCGAATTCGCAGAACCTAGCCAATTGCAACTTGCGTCCGGAACCAATTCCTGCCAAGCGATGCTCCCTGAGCTGGCAAAATGTCGGAGTAAATCTTGTTTTTGCTCCGAACTCATGTAGTCGTCGACGGCAAAGTATCGCAGGCGTTTTGCGGGCAGCGATTCCATTGGTAAACGAACGAGTATTGTCACGCCCACTCCAACGCGTATTTGATCGTTAAAGACATTTCCCGCCTCTTTTTTCCTTCTTTCTCCAGTGGTATGTGCGTTCCCCTTGAGGTCCAAATGGTAAACGATGTTGAAGTCCGACAGGATGTGTTTTCGAAAACCATCGAGCGCCTTTCCTTCGACAAATCCGTTGTTGCTAACGAAGCAAACGATTCCGGCGCGCCCCTCAAGGCGATCCGTCGCCCATCTAAAAAAACGAACGTATGCATCGTATGCCTGCCTTCTAAGGGTGGCGGTCGAATCGGCTACGTATGTTCGAGCCAACCGACCGTTGACGGCTGCATATTTGCGATTTTTATTGTTATCATTCTCATCCTGTTGACCAACATTATAGGGCGGGTTGCCGACGATGACGGTGATCGGGGCCTTCTTCTGTCGCTCAACACGCGCGGTGTTCTCCACAGTCATGAAAGACATTTGTGCCTGTGCGCTTTCCATCATGTCGAGCGTATCGACGAAACAAAGTCCCTCGAACGACTCATAATCGCCGGTCAATTCGTAATAGGCGTGCTCAATATTCAGGGCCGCGATGTAGTACGGCAGTAGCATGACCTCGTTCGCGAAAAGCTGCTCGCGGTAGACGCGCGGAAGATGCTTCTTGGGAATCCGCCGCAACAGGTTGACGATGAAATTGCCCGTGCCCGTGCATGGATCGAGAATCTGCACGCCCTTGTCTCCCAACATCTTGCCGAACTCGGTTTGCAAGACTTCCGCGACGCTGGCGCACATGAAATCGACAATCGCCTGCGGAGTGTAGACGATTCCGTGTGTGTCGGCGGTTCTGACCGAGTAGCCTTGGAAGAACCGCTCGTAGACCGTGTTCAGGAAGTGCTGCTTCTCGGAGAAATCTTCCAGCACGCGGGCGGCCGATTCGATTGCCTTGTAAAACTTGTCGAGCGATTTGAGGAATTCGTCGCGGTTGAACGTCTTGCTGACCAGCGCGGCGATCACTTTTTCCACTTCGGCCGCGATGACGTTCCGCCGCGTGAATTCGGGATTGTCGAAAATCTTGCGGATCAGCCGCTCGGTGAGCAGATGCTGGACGAGCATCTCGTCAACGGCCGCCTGGCTGATGTTCGGATTCAAGGCCGATTGGCAGAGCGTGAAGAAATCGGCGAAGGCCTCTTGAAACTTGCGATTGTCGGCGTGGGCCTGCTTGATCTTATCGGCAAGCGCGAGAGCCAATTCCGGCACTCGCTCTTGAAACTCATCGACCGCCTGCTCGAAACCCTCAATATCCGGCTCGGTGTAGGCGTAGAACGCGTTGAGCAAATCGGCGACGGCCTGCGGTTCGGTCAGATCGACGTCGATCGCGACCTGGCCGTTTTGGAAAAGGACGGCGCGGCGCGTGTCTTCGAAGATCGTGTTGCTGAATGGGTAGCCCTTGGCCCGCTTCTTATTGATTTCGACGCTGAGATCGTCGTCGGTGTCTTTGGCTTCCCAATACCCGCGCTGAAGATTGAAAATATCCCGCAGGGTGCCATCGGGAATGATCGTTTTGCCTTTGACGCGGAGCGATTGCTTGGGAATGAGCAGCCAACCGTGCGATCGGGCCGTTTCCAACAGCAGCCGCTGGAATGCGGTTTCCAGCGCTCCTTCGTGCGTGACGTGCCGGTCGCTATAGGCGCGCAGCGCTTGATGATATTCGGCGATCGCCTTGTGCTTGGGCTTGATCGAACCGGGGACGGGCATCGTGCGACTTCGGAAACGGCCGGTTGGAAATTGGAAACGCCAAAGTCCAAATCCTAGACGGGGAGTGAACGGATGACAAGGTAACGGGCAATTCGGGTTTGCCTGGCAATGCCGCCGAGGCGGTGCGGGTGCTGCGCCGCCGCGGATCGAACGTCGAAGCGCATTCATTTCAGCAGCGCGAAATGCAAATCACTTCGCGATCTTCACCGGCGGAATCACCCACGAGCCGTCGATGATCGATGGGTCTTTTTCCTTGGGCCAGTAGAGTCGGAGCATCAGGATGAACTTGCCCTTCGGGGCCGGCAGCCAATTGGGCTCCATTTCCGCGCCGGGATTTTCATGCTGAATCAACACGTTGACCGATCCATCGGCGTTGGTTTTGAACTTGCTTCGCGAGCTAACGGTATAGCGATTCAGCGGATTGTTCACGAAGAAGTAATCCGAGTCGTACATCGTAAGCGACCAGAAGCCATCGACCGGGGGCATCTGGCCTTTGTCGAAGTGCATCACGTATTTATTGGCGCCGTCGTAGGGCTTACCATCCGAATCCGCCGTGGAGGTCGGATAGACGGCGTCTTGCGGCCGATTCGCACCAAGACCGATCGCCGTAACCAGCGCGCGATCGAGATAGTCGGTGCCGTAGATGCCTGCTTTCGTCGTAAACATCCAACCATTGACTGGCTTGCCCACATTTTTGAAATAGCCCATGATCTTTGCGAAAGCGTGCTTCGGCACGTCGCTGACGGCAGCGGCGTCGAGCTTGGTCGCGTCGAATTCGCCCGGCGCGATGCCGATCTTGGCCATCTTGGCCAGAATCGGAGCATCGGCTTGGGCGGGCGGATTGCTCTTCATCAACTCTGCCAGCAACTTGAAGTAGCTGACGGCGTCCAAGCTGTTCACCTGCTCGCGGACGGGTGTTTTCATGTCAATTGCCGGATCGACGTTGGCTTCAGGCGGCTTGAATTCCTTGCCATAGGAACCGAGCGGCACGGCCGTGCATTGGTCCTGAACCTCATGCACGGCTTTGTAGTCTTCCGGCGTTCCCGAGCAATAAATGCGGCCGAGAATCCACACGAGACTTGTCGGCGATTTGTATTCCTTCACGCCTTCCGGCAATTCGCCCTTCCAACCGGGACCGGTGATCGCGTATTTCTGCGCTTTGTCGCCCGTCGTGCGTTTACCGGGCACTTGAAACACCGTAGTCCAGGCGTCGAGCATCGGAAACAAGTAATACCGGTCGCCCATGTCCGGAATGCTCAGCACCCAGGGTTCCTTGGCAACGTCGAGCCAAATCGTCGTGTACAGCGTGTCCGCATTCGGCGCCGTTACATCCCGGTAGGAAGCATCAGGATACCCGCGAACTCGGACAATCTGCCCCATCGGAGCGCGGGTCGCATTCGGCGCGGCAACGTTGGTCATCACCCGGCGGGTCATTTCCATCGTCAAGAGCGGATAGCCGTAGATATAAGCTTCCTCCGCGATTTCGGCGGTTTCTTTGGCGCTCAGGCCGGCTGGCTTGGGCGTATTGCTTGAGTCGGCTGGCTTTACGTCGCCCGGCTTCACGTCAGGCGTTTTGGACTTCGACGATTGATCCGTGCCAGCCGCCTTCTTGTCCGACGAATCGGAGCAACCGGCGATGACAAGCAGCACCGCGGCCAAGGCCGGCAACAAAATCCATCGATTGGTGCTTCGCATGGTGGGATTCCTTTCGTTTCGATTCCAAAATGAGCAGCCAAATTTGCAATTCAAGGAGCCGGCATCGCTTGTTCGGCGCCGGCTTGCGTGGCGTCGGCCGGTTGCTTGATCCGGACGAGCGTGACCTGCTGAGTGTCGTTCGGGCCGAGGTGAATCAGGGCCGTTGACTCATTTTGAGTCAAATTGTAGAGGCCTGTCTCGACGATGTTCGACTTGTTCTTGCCGATTTGCCACGCGACGCGTTGATTGGACTTGTTGACGGCGCCGTAGACCGGCAAATTAACTTCGGCAAGTTGATCGTAATAGTTGCCGTGAATGATGCCTTGCTTGTTCATCGCCAATTGGAAAACCATTTCGGGAGTCTTTCCGCCCGGGGCGACCAAGCCGAATACGCCCAGGGGGAGCCAATCGCCGCCGCTGTCGGCATCGGCTGTCGCGCCGGAACTGGCGAGCGTCGAGGCGCCGTCGAAATACTCCTGCTGCGTGGCGACCGGTTCGGTGCCGTAATAGACTTCTCCGTCTTGATAGTTGATGTTGTCGCCGTAGTCGTAGTCCGCCACGGCGCCCGTATACGCCAGCCACGTGCCGACGGCAGGCCAGGTCGTCCATCGCCAAGCGGCCGTGGCCCACGCGGCGGCAGTGTATGCCGCCGGGTGCCAACCCCAGGGATGCGCCGCACCAGCGGGGCGTGAAAATACGATTGCCTGACCACCAGCGCTGGCAGGCCAATCCCTGGGCGTGCATCGCCGTGGCCGAATAGTGGCCGAAGGCGCCGGTGGCGCTTGCCGAGGTCGCAAATCCGCGCCCTGCCACGGCGCCATTGGGGCCGGCGGCAATACCACGGGCCGCGGTGGTCGAATGCGTGTAGACATTTCCATTCGGGCCTTTGACGGCCGTCCCGCTGGCGACGCGACCACCGGCTGCAAATCCTGCTGGACCGGCGGCGACACCTTGCGCCCCTGCGACTCCATGCACGACCGTCGTTCCAGCGGGACCTTGATAGACATGTGCCGCCGCGCCGGCTTGCCCCGCGGCGAAGCCATTCGGACTCGCGACGGCGGTTCGCTCGCCAGCCGCGTCACTGGCCGCATGCATCCCGCCGTCGGTTGGCAATCCGAGGAAGCTATTGAGTTCGCCGCGGTTCAAATCGCCGCCGTAACTACCGGCTCGGAACGCGCTGGAGTCAAACGTGTTGGCGTGATAACCGCCAATGCCGCTGAAGCCACCGGCACGGTTACCTCCAGCATCGACACCGCCGGCATGGTAGCCACTGGACTCAAATCCACCAGCGTGGTAGCCGCCCGCGTGAAATCCGCCGGCGTTAAAACCCCCGGCATGAAAGCCACTGAATCCGCCGCCGCGAAAACCACCGAATCCGCGGCCGGAAGCGTCGATCGAAACCATAGCGAGCAGCGCCATCGCCAAACTAAGTTGAATGATTGTTTTCATGATGTTTTACCCTGAAGTTACTATTGATTACGGCTAACGTGGTGAAGTGTGCGACGCTTGATTAGCGATTCTTCTCCGGCACGCGATCGAGCACGGCCTCTTTCAAATCAGGCAACTCGGCTTCGCCGACGTGCCGATCCGTCGATTCCCAACCGAACACGTCGTTTTCGTCCGGCACGCGAATCAGATGATCCACCGCGGTCGTCGGCGTTCCGTCGGGCAACACGCCGCTCGACTTGATTTGCCAGCCATCGGCCACCTTCGACCACAGTCCGCCGCCATGCCCACCGGCCGAATCGAACGACCAGGAGCGAATCCGCCCCGCTTGCGGATCCCAACCGATGATTTGCATCCCGGACGAGGTCGTGACGCCTTGCTCGCGCACGGTGTAGTCGCGCTGCAAGAAACTCTTGTTGGCGATCCAATGAATTTTGTTTTCGACCGTGGTTCCGTCGGCTTCGAGTTTCCAATTGCCGACCAGCCATTCGAGGTCTTTGAGAGCGGCGTAGTTCGATGGCAAGTCGATGGCCGTCTCGCGGACCGTCGCCATTCGCCACTTGCCGTCTTCGAGAACATGCACGACCGTGTAGCGGCTGGCGACCGGATGGACTCCGCTCTTGGCGATCACGCGCCCGACGCCATCTTCCACGGCCATCGTAGGCGTCGGCAACTCGATCGACTGGATCGCGATTTCGATTTTCGCGCCCGGCTGCTGCTTGAAGAATTCGGCGTACGCAGCCTCGATCGCCTTGCGGCCCTTGAACGATTCGCCTTGATCGTTGACGAGCGTCCCTTTTTCGATCCACATCGCGGCGATGGCTTTCGCATCGCCGTGGTCGAAGGCTTCGGTAAATGACTTGGCGCCGGCGCGAATCGCCGCCTCGGGATCGTTCGCGGCTTTATCGGCCGCCCAAGAGCGAATCGGCGCCGCCAACGATGAAAATACGAGAACCGACAGCGACGCAATGACGGGCGACGCGAACCGCCGCGCGAAGCTGATTCGACAAGAACCGCTCATGACATTTCTCCGGGTGCTATTCGTTGACTGAGTTTCGCAGATCAAAACACGGTTTGCCCGTCAAGCGAACTTACTGCGCTCACAGGACAAAGTGTGCGTCCGTGCTTCGTCGATAACCCCGTCAATCCGTCGCCGGAGAAGATGCGTTTGATTCGTATTTTTCGCGACACTCGATGGATCGACCTATCGAGCGTTTTCGCTCGCAACCGCGGATTTCACGCAGCGGAAGCTGAGATGATTGCTGGCCGTGTTTTCGTCCCCTTTGCCGCGCGTGCCGACCATGTAGCGAGTGCAGTATTGGTCGGTGCAGAGAAACGAACCGCCACGATGAACGCGCACTTTTTGGTCCGGCTCGGCGGGATCGAACGAGGCGTCGGGGCCGTGCGGATTGCGAGCGATTCCGCCCGCCGCGGCGAGAACCTCATAATAATCCGGCCGATACCAATCGCTGCACCATTGCCAAACGTTGCCTGACATGTCGTACAGGCCGTATCCATTCGGCGGAAACTGCGCCACGGGAGCGATGCCGGCGAAGCCGTCCTCGCCCGTATCGGTGCCTTTCACGGGGAATTGCCCCTGAAAAGTGTTGGCCATGAACTTGCCGCCGGGATGGAAGTCGTCTCCCCAAGCGTACACTTTTCCCGCCAATCCGCCGCGGGCAGCGAATTCCCATTCCGCTTCGGTCGGCAATCGCTTGCCGGCCCATTTGGCATAGGCCGCCGCATCGGCATAAGCCACTTGCACGACCGGATATTTTTCGCGCCCTTCGATATTGCTCTGCGGCCCTTCGGGATGCCGCCAGTTGGCCCCATGCACGTAGCGCCACCATTGCAGATAGTTGTCGAGCGGCACCGGTTGATCGGTCGGCGTGAACACGGTCGAGCCGGCGACGAGATTCTCGGGCGGAGCGCCGGGAAAATCCTCGGCTTTCGGCGTCTCCTCGGCGATCGTGACGTAGCCCGTCGCCTTGACGAATGCGGCGAATTGCTCGTTCGTGACGTCGGTCTTGTCGATCCAAAACGGATCGACGTAGACACGATGGATCGGCCGCGCGTCGTTCATTGGCTCGTGTCCGCCATCGACGCAGAATCTCGGATCGGCGCAACCCATCGCAAACTCGCCGCCGGGAATCCAGGCCATGCCGTCAGGCGCGGGGCCCGGCTGTTGTCGCAAAGCGGCCGCGCCGCGAGGCGCGAGCCGATTCTGGATCGCAAAGATGCCCGTTCCCACCAAGCCGCCGACCGCGAGCGCGGCGAGCCACAGCAAGGCTGTCGGTAGCCGGCTGCGCGGCATCGATTCGGTTTTAGTGCGACGACTCATGGTGAACTATTCACGTTCGGCTGATCCGGTTGTTGAAGACGTACGAGCAACCACTGCTGTGTCTTGTCCTTGCCGATGTGAATCAAAAGCGGAGCCTCGTCTTTGGTCAATCTGCTGATTCCAGCATCATACACCGTGGTCGTATTGGTTCCCACGGTCCAGGGCGCTGCATGCGTTTTTTTATCGACGAAACCATGAACCGAGGCCGTCGTTCCGGTGAGAATGTTATTGTAGTTCCCCTCGATTGTGCCCGCCTTGTTGACCGCCAGTTGGAACATAGTGTTGGTTTCCGATTGATCGCCTTGCACGAGCGAGAACACGCCCAGCGGCAGCCAGTCGTTGTTTGCGGCGTCTGGGGCCGGAGAGGTTTGCGCGATCGTGACTGCCTGCTGGTAATACTGATCCGCCGTAGCCACCGGCTGGTCGCCGTAGTAGACCTGATTATCCACGTAGGTGACGTTGTTGCCGTAATCGTAAGCAATCGGAGCCACGTTGTCCCAGCCGCACCACGCGCCGATGGACGTCCAGGCGGCGGCATGCCAGGCCGTACTCGCACCCCAACCGGCCGCCGCCCAAGCGCCGGGATGAAAACCGTACCAATCGTGGCCGAACGCCCCATAGTTGTCGAATGAATTCCTCACGGCAGTCCCTCGCGCCGCCGCCACACTGCCGGAGATGGGCATCGTTGGGTGTGCAAACGCGGCAGCACCTTCAGCGCGGGCATAGCTGGCGCCAAATGCGCCGTCCGTTGGCAGGCCGAAACGGCCAGCACCGTAATCGGCGGCCCCACCTGCGTGATTGCCGCCGGCATCGTAACGATCGGCATGAAATCCATTCGCTTCGGCGCCACCGGCATGGTAACCGCTGTTTGATGCGCCTCCGTGATAGCCACCCATATCTCCACCGCCGTGGTATCCGCCGCGATATCCGCCGCCGTGATACCCACCGCCACCACCGCGGGCATGGGCAAACGGCGTCCCAAGCAAGATCAACGCCATTGCGGTCGTGCAGCCAAGAAACCTCTTCATGGAATGTACCTCATGGGAAAATCGTTTGAATGAATTCGAATGGATGGTTCGCGCTGAATGGATTTAATGCTCATTTCGCGGCTGGAATTCGAGTGACCTTCACCGGCGGGGTGTCGGGCAGCTTGACGCCGTCGAGCATGCGCTTCACGGATTGCCAGGTGAAACTATTGGCGTCGAGCGGGGTGATGATGTTCACCGCGGTGGTTTCGCTGCCGTCGCGGAACACGCCCGACGCTTCGAGAACCTATTTCGAGCCGTCTTTGAGCTAGGTGTCGTTGCCGAACCCGCCGTTGGCGTCGAAGTGCATCGACACGATCACGCCTCGCTTGGGATGCCAGCCGATGATCTGGCCGCCGGTGAGCGTCGCCTTGCCGTCCTTGACGACGTTGTAGTTGCTTTTGATGAAGTTTCGACCGGCGACCCATTCGAATTTGATGCGACGGTCCTCGCCCTTTGCCCCGGCGTTGATCTTCCAATCACCGATCAGCCAGGCAAGGTCCTTTAGATAATCCTCGTCGGCGGCAGAGACGTACGGGGCGTCCTTGCAATCGACCATGATCCATTTTCCATTCCGCCGTGCATGCACGACGGTGTACCGAGCCGCGGACGATTCCGCTTTCGGCGACTTGACGGCAGCGATGCCCTTTTCAATGGCGATATCAGCGCCGAGCATGCGAATCGAGTCGATTTTCACGTTGATCGTGCCGCCCGGAAGTTCCTTGAACAACTGGGCGTAAAACGCTTCGATCTCAGCGCGGCCGTGAAATTCTTGGCCGGCCTCTTCCGTGTAGTCGGCATCGGCCGACCATTGGGCGCCGATCGTTTTGGAATCGCCGGCATTGAAGGCCTTGACGAATTCGTCCGCCGTCGCGCGGATCGCCTTTTCGTCGGCGGAAACCGCAGGCGCTTTTTCTTGTGCGGACGCGCGTGCGTCGCCGAGCGTAGAGTCTCGCTAATCGTCAGACTCTGCCCGCATTGTCAGCCATGCGTCCGCGGAAAGTGCTGATCGTTCTGTTTCACGGACGATTATCAACACTGCGAATGTTAGCGCAGTTTTCGGGGCTTCTAACGAATGTTTCAACAAGGATAATTCGATCTATGTTGATAATGATTGTCGTAATGCGGATCAGATCGCCAAGGATGGTGATCGTTGCCGCGATCGAATGAAGCGGATCAACATTCCAGGGAAGGAATGCCATGACGGCTTTTATCCATAAACGCTGGGTTGGAGCGCTCGGCGTCGCGCTCATCGGACTGATGGGAGTGGCGTCGGCGCAACAACCCTATGCCACTGCGCTGCCGCCGCCGCCGGCCGCGGCCGCTGGCACATCGCCATCCAATCAATCAATTGATCCGCGACAGGAGATCGAAGAGTTGCGCGAGCGGTTGGATCGGTGCGAAGCGCAGTTGCGAGCCGGCGGCATGACGCCGGCAGCCGGCAATTCCGCCGGCACTCCGTCAATGGGGGCCGAGTATGCCGCTGCCAAGGGTTCCGCGAATTTCAGCAGCTATGTGCCCGCGCCAGCCGTGCAATGCGATCCGCATGATTCCGATTCGGTGCCGATCATCAGCGGACCGACCGTTCATGTCGGCGGCAAGGCGCTGTTCGACAATGTGTTGGTCGATCAAAGCCCAAAGAACCGACAGCAACTCGGCACCGAAGACGACTACACCGGGTTCCGGTATATGCGTCTGCAGATTTACGGCGATCTCTACGAGAACATCGATTACCGTTTGGAAATCGATCTGGCCCAAAACCTAACTGTTTTAAGCTCGGCCGAGCCGCACACGTCGTTTCAAGACGTTTGGACCGCTTTTCACCAATTGCCAACCATCGGCAACGTCCGGCTCGGGAATTTCAAAGAACCGTTCAGTCTGGAAGAAATGCCGGGCGAAGAGTATCTGCTCTTCATGGAGCGGTCATTGGTGAACACTTTCGTGCCCGCACGGCGCGTCGGCGTGATGGCCTACGACGATTTCGCCGAAAACAAGAACGCGTCGTGGTATCTGGGAACATTTCGCGAAGGCTTCACCAATCTCTCGACGCTGGAATATAGCAACGAAGGCGACTACGGCGTCACTGGCCGAATCGCCGTGCTCCCCTATTACGACGAATCGACCGAGGGCCGCTATCTGGTTCACCTCGGCGCGGCGTATGAATTCACCGGCGCCAACACGAGCAACATCCTCGCGAGCGCCGACAGCAAAACGTTCAAGGCCGTGCCCGAAGCGAACTTACAGACCCCGTTTGCAACGGCCGTGATCCCGTGCGACAGTTTTCAGTTGTTCGGCCTCGAGGCGGCGATGATCGATGGGCCGTGGCTGGTCCAATCGGAATACGCCAGCACGCTCGTCAATCCGCTGGTCGGCAAAGATATTTACATGCCAAGCGCCTACGTTGAAACCACGTACATCCTCACCGGCGAGAATCACAACTACGACCTGGATGGAAAGTTCATCAAGGGCGTGACGCCGTTTGAGCCGTTCTTCCGCGTTCGAGCGCAAGACGGGAAAATCTGCCAAGGCCGGGGCGCCTGGGAAATCGGCGCGCGACTCTCCTACATCGATCTAAACAATCACCTGATGGGCACGCCGGGCAACTCCAACGACACAGGCGGCAAGATGGTCGACTACACCGTCGGCCTGACGTGGTACATGACTTCGAATTGCAGTTTCAAGTTCAACTACATCCACAGCGACTTGGACCTTGCCACCGGCGCGAACAAGGGCAAGAGCTTCGCCGACATCATTGGCACACGCTTCGAGACGCATTTTTGAGCGGGCGAGGGGCACGGAGCAGGGATCGGTAAGCAGGTTCAACGTTGGGGCGGAATTTGTCTGGGGAGCGGCACTTCTTCGGCGCCGGCTTCGGGAAGAACCGGGAAGCCGATCGATTGCGCGCGAGCGCTCGTCGGCGCTTGCAACGGCGGCTGGCCCAACGCCCAGAAGAGTTGGAACTGCGCTTTGTTGTAGCCGATCACCGCGTTCAGATAATCAACGTGCGCCCGATTCAAATCGCGTATGGCGATCAGCGGTTCCAGCGGATCGTAAAGATGCTGTTGCCCTGCCATGCCGAACGACGCCTCCCGCAGCCGACGCCATGTTTCCAATGCCTGACGCACCGCTTGCTCGGCGGAATCGAGGCTCCGACGGTTGGCTTCGACTTGCCGGTAGGCCGCCATCACGTCTTCACCGATCTGAGCACGAATCTCCGCAAGCTGGAAGTTGGTTTCGCTGAGTTGCGCTTCGCGAGCGCGAGCTTGCGCCACATCGCCCGCGCCAAGGTTGTGCAATTGCCAATAGATATCAACTTCGCCGTCGCCACGCGCGCCGAAATCACTCATTTGCGAATTGGTGCCGCCGCCGAACGTGCCGCCAAAATAGGTGACATCGAAATGGGGCAGGAACGGGCCAACTTTCGCCTGCCGCAAACGAACCATCGCGGCCGCCGATGCGGCGCGGCCTTCTTGAATTTCCGGCCGATTCGACAGAGCGGTTGCAACCAGTTCATCGGGACCGGTGGCGTCCGGCACGAGCGTGATCGGAACGATCTTCATGTCCGCCGGCGTGAGCATGACCGTGGGACGCAGCAGCAGCAGATGAGCCAGCCGCGCGGAGGCAACGCCGAGATCGCCTTTGAGCTGAATCTGTTCCTCGAGGCGGAGATCGAATTCCGTGCGGGCTTGATTGATGTCGCCCGCGGTCTTCGTCAACCCTGCTTTGTCGGCGGCGGCGGATTTGTCCAGCATCTCCTTAGCGCGGGACAATGAATCGGCATTGATCGCCAGCTCCCCTTGAATTCGCTGCAAATCGAAGTACGCCTGAGCGGCCGACAACTGCACGGCGCTCGTCGTGGCCTGGGCCGCGGCACTTTGCGCTTCCACCAATCGCTCGGCAACCAGTGGCCCAAAAAGTATGTCCGACGAATTCCAATCCAGCGTCGCACCGCCATTGATAAACAGGTTCTGCTTCGAGGCGGTAATGATCTGACCCGGTGTTTGCTGATCGCGGCCATCATGGCGATTGTATTCAGGCCCGGCTTGCAAATTGGGCAGCCACGCGACATCGGCCTGCCGCTGGGCGGCATACGCTTCTTCCACCCGCTCCCGCGCCAACGCGATCGTCGGATTGTTCGCATTGGTCAGTCGCAACGTAGTCAACAAATCGACGGGCAAGACTTCCGCGGCTTCCAGCGATGGAATCGATGGCAACGGATTCGGCGGCGGACTCGGAGGAACCGATTCTTGACGATTGTCGGGTTTTCCGCGAAGTTGATTCTCGGAAACCGTCGGCGCAACCGGCGCGGCCGGCGGTTCGGTAGCCGGGGCGTAGGCAGCCAATCGAATCATCGGATCGGCCGGCCCCGCAGTGTTGAATGGCTGTGGGATTGCCGCCGCTGATGCCGGCAATTGAATGGTCGCGGGTGCAATCGTGGGTTGCGGAATTGGGGCGGCGATTGCAATCGTTGGGGCGGCTGGCGAATCGTAGGCGAACGGACTTGGGCGTGTCGTCGTGCAGCCGACGGCGAGAACCAGCGGCATGCCGAGCGCCGCAATCGCCGAGCGCGCGCTTCTTTTCCAGCGGCGAGCCGATCGCGACTTGCGATTGAACCGTGATGCAAATTCGGGCCGATTATCGACTACCATACGCATCCTTGCCGAGCCCGAGATTTTCGTCCACGCGAATCGAAATCGCTGGCGGATCACCGGGCGTTGCAGTTTTGAATGAGCCGGCGATTCTGACGCCCTAGAATCTAAATCGTCTTATCGCGCCGCCCGACTTTGCCGCATATTCGTTACAGGTGCTAAAGTCCCGGCGGCACGATTCGCCCATCTTAGCCAGATTGCTTGCTAGCAATCCGATTCCGCCGTTTCGGCACGCTGGCGCTCGTAAGCATCGTAGAGATCGAACAGTGTCTCGCGCAGATTGCCCCGATGCTTCGACCAGGAACTACACACTTCGTCGCGATCAATGGCAGGCGCGACATCTTCGGTCGTGGTCATGAGCTGGTAGACGATTTGTTCCGCCAACTTCTCGTCGGCGACGGTGTGAAACAAGATCGGCAATGACGTTGCGGCGTGAGCCGTCACCAACAGGCCGGCGCCGACAGCACGGCATCGCCGATCCAAACGCCAGCGGCTCCAAAAGCTCAATTGCTCGTAGCCATCGACGACGACGAGACCATTTTGATCTGCCGGAAATGCCGCGATGAATTCCTGCGGCAAGCGACGCTGGCCATCATGGAGAGCGATCGATCGCACATCGCGCCCGGCCCGGGCCAATTCCGGCGTCAACGTGGCGAGCAGCGTCGACTTGCCGGTTCCATGCGCACCGACGATAGCTCCGCGCCACCCGAGCTGCGCCAATCGTTCGACGAGCGCGGCCGCATCCAGGCCGTCGGGGAATTGAAATGGAATTGCGCCGGGCCGAACTCGGCGACTCGCGAAGGGATTGTTCACGGTTGCACCGTCTGGGCAAACGGCACTTCGCCCAATTGAAAATCGCGTTCGGAAATGAAGTCTTTCCCTTGCCGCAAGAACACTCGCAGCCGCACGCACCAGCGAATCTTGATCAACACGCCTTCGTAGCTCAAGGGGCTATTGGGCAGCTTCACTTCGAACCGGTGCAATTCATGCAGCGTCGGAAGCTCGTCGTCGGCCGAAAGCCGCTCGAAATAGTGGACCGCCAGATCTTCGTCTCCTTTCCCTTCGGTGTACCACAGCACCGAAAGTTCGACGGCTCGGATGTCGGCCGGATCGATGGCATCGATTTGATATTCGCCGCGCAGCGTCTCGCCGGGCTGATGGACCCGTTGCGATTTGTCGAGCACGATGCTACAGAGCGGTTCGCGCATCAGACGGGCGGCGGAGTAGTTGCGTTCAAGGGTTTTCATAGCCGCCGACCGCCGACAGGTGTCGGATACACGACAATCGGAAAGCTTCGTTCGAACGGCGGCCAGCCGCCGGCCTCGCCGCGGACGACGAACTTCCATTGCACTTCGTTATGATCGGCGCGGAACGAGTGCATCGCATCGGCCGGGATTTCGATCCGACATTGTTGCTGAAACGCAAGCCCCTGTGGAATGTCGAACTCTTGCCGGTCGAAAATGCGCTTCTGATAAACGCGGCAGCCATGCGTGCGGGTGTCGGTCCCTTGGCGAAAAGTCGCCTGCTCTTCGCACACCAGATCGACGACGAGCGACTTCATCGTCAACCGCCCCGCCTGCGAAAGCAGCAGATCATAGTAGCGGCCTGGGAACAAGGGGTGATCCGACACTTCCAATTGCGTCGGCCCGACACCCGATGCAATGACCACTTGCCGCACCAAAAAATAAATCAGCCACACGCCCCCGGCCAAGAAGGGCACGATGAGCACGAACAGCCACCAATCGGTCCGACCTTCGATGGCCCGACGCACCGCCATGACCATCAGCGCAATGACGATCCCGTTCCACACCAGCGCCAACAGCGTCGCTGCCGCGAGCCGCCAACCGTAGGCGCTGATGATCGGAAGCCGGTATTTCAACCGCGTGCCGGGGCTGTTGGTCAGATTGGAATCGCGGGGGACGTTGGGAAAGTCCTTGGCGACGGCGGTCGATTCGTCGAGTTGCTCGAGCCGACCGGCCAATTGCGCCTGCGCCGCCAGTCGCTCGGCCGACTTGCCCCATTGCAGCACCGCATAGATCAGCCCGCCGCCGCCGATCACGATAAACGTCGCCGGCAGAATCAAGAGCGACCATAGCCAGCCGCTATATCCGCGCGACACGACGACGGTGTCGGGATTGCGCGGGTCGTACCAGCAGGGATAGGTTTTGCCCAATTCGAAGCGTTCGATCAATGCTTGCGGACCGCGCCGGTCGCTCGAATACGCCCAGGGCGTGTCGAAGCCGATGTCGTAGGTCCAATGCCGTCGCGTCTGGCCGTCGGCGACATATTCGATTTGCACTTCCGCTCGATAGCCGGTTTGGCTGCCGTCGAACGGCTGGCCGACTTTGGCCGATTTAACGATGCCCGTGGTTTCGACGAAATCGTGATTGGCCCGCCACTCGGGCAACACGGGCATCCGCACGAGCAGCACCATGAACCAGGTGCCGAGGATGAGAAAGAAGAGGAACGCCGCGGCCTCGCCGACGCTGGCGAGCGCTTTCGAACCGGTGCGCCGGTTCCCCCGCTTTTTGCCGTACATGCGAAACGAACGACCAGCCACCTTCTATCTCCGTTGCGAGCGGCGATTCGCGATTGCCGTCGAATCGATGATCTCGGCCCCCACCGGATTATTCTAACTCTGCACCGCAGGGGAAGTGCAAATCGCGGCGAATCGGAACAATTCAGTATCCGCCGGCGGAACTCCATTCGGAGCCGAAGCAACGGCGTCGCGGCATGAGACTTGCCCCTTGCTGGCAAAGCCCTCCAAATTTCGTCCCGCCCCTTTTTGAATTGCCTCCAGGCCATCGATGAAGCCCCACGGCCGTCGCAGCCGAAATTCGGCCCTCGAACTGCTCGAACAGCCGAAAAAGGCTGCAAAAGCGGCCGCTTTGGAATATGTCGGCGACGACGGGGCGGGAATTCGCCGTCGGCGGATTGGGAAAGGCTTTCGTTACTTCGGGCCGAGCGGACGCCCTATCCGAAGTGCCGCCACACTGGCTCGCATCCGCTCGCTCGTGATTCCCCCAGCGTGGCGCGACGTTTGGATTTGCTCATCGCCGCGTGGCCATATCCAGGCGACCAGGCGAGACGCGCGGGGACGGAAACAATACCTCTATCACCCGCGCTGGCGAGCCGTCCGCGACGAGGCGAAATTTGCGCACATGATCTTGTTCGGTTCCGCGCTTCCTTGCATCCGCCGCCGAATACGCCGGGACCTGAAGCTTCCGGGGATGCCTCGACAAAAGGTTCTCGCCGCATTGGTCGGCCTCTTGGAAAACACGCTGATTCGCATTGGAAACGATGAATATGCGCGCACGAATGGATCGTTTGGCCTGACCACGTTTCGGAATCGCCATGCCGACATTCATGGCTCTACGATTCGCTTTCGATTCCGCGGTAAGAGCGGAAAAGAGCATGAGGTCGATCTGACAAATCCTCGCCTGGCGCACGTTGTCCGGAAATGCCAAGACTTGCCCGGCCAAGACCTGTTTCAATACCTCGACGACGAAGGCCGGCGCCAGCCGATCGGTTCGACCGACGTCAATGAATACTTGCACGAAATCACCGGAGAACACTTCACTGCGAAAGATTTTCGCACCTGGGCCGCCACGCTGCTCGCCGCGCAGGCGTTCGAGCTCGAAAATCCCGGCGGATCGCCGGCGCATGCCGAACGAACGGTCGTCAGTGTGGTGAAATCTGTCGCCGCCCGATTGGGCAATACAGCCAGCGTTTGCCGTAAGTGCTATATCCATCCCGCGGTCATTGCGGCCTATCTTAACGGCCCGCCGAGGCTCGATCCTTTGCGCGCGCAAAAAAACTCAAGCTCGCAAAGCGCAACAGCCGCTCGCCTCGAGCGGACGAAGCCGCACTGCTGGCTTTCCTGCGGCGGCAACTCAAGCACGACGCGGAGGTCGCATGAACCGGCTCCGCAAGCTGCTCAAGATTCTCGGGCCCGGCTTCATCACCGGCGCCGCGGACGACGACCCCTCGGGCATCGGCACGTATTCCCAAACCGGCGCCCAGTTTGGCTACGGCCAACTCTGGACAATGCTGTTCGCGCTGCCGTTCATGATCGCCATCCAAGAAATGTGCGGACGAATCGGCATGGTCACCGGCCGCGGCCTGGCCGGTGTCATCAAGAAGCATTATTCGCGAAAAATCCTGGCGGTCGCAATTCTTCTGCTGTTGGTCGCGAATGCCGTCAACATCGGCGCCGATCTGGGGGCGATGGGCGCGGCCGCCCAACTGCTGGTCGGCGGACCGCTGGCGGCGTGGATCATCGGAATGACGCTGGTCACGCTGGCGCTGGAGATTTTCGTCTCGTACCACGTTTATTCGCGGGTGTTAAAATACTTAGCGCTTTCGCTCCTGGCCTACATCGCGACGACGTTCATCGTGAAGCAGCCGTGGATGCAAATCATCCGTTCCACGCTGGTGCCGCGGATATCGTTCAACAAGGATTATCTGCTCAACATCGTGGCCATCATCGGAACCACGATCTCGCCCTATCTGTTTTTCTGGCAGGCCGATCAGGAAGTTGAAGAAGCGATCGACCAAAAGCGGTTGAAATCGATGCAACGCGGCAAGCCGCGGTTCGGCAAGCGCGAAATTCTCCGAGGTCAACAAGACACCGCGATCGGCATGACGTTCAGCAACGTCATCGCGTTTTTCATCATCGCCACGACCGCTTCGACGCTCGGCGCGAACGGCGTCACTTCGATCGAAACCGCCGCGCAAGCCGCCGAAGCCTTGCAGCCCTTGGCGGGAAAATACGCCTCGGCCATATTCGCCGTCGGAATCATCGGCACCGGCTTGCTGGCCGTCCCCGTTCTCGCGGGTTCCGCGTCGTATGCCATCGCCGAAGCGGCCGGTTGGAAGGCGGGCCTGTACAAGACGATCGACCAGGCCCACGGATTCTACGGCGTGATCACACTGGCGACTTTCTTGGGCCTGCTGATCAATTTCACCAACGTCGAGCCGTTCAAATTGCTGTATTACACCGCGGTGCTCAACGGCTTGGTCGCTCCACCGCTGATGGTTTTCATCCTTTTGCTCGCGAACAATCGGGCCGTGATGGGCAAGCATTGCAACGGACGACTGGGGAACATCTTCGGCTGGACGATCACCGCCGTCATGTCGCTGTGCTCGATCGCGCTGCTGACGAGCTTGTTGTTCTGAAGCAGGAGTCAACATTCCGATGTCACTTCGATCGGGAATCTGTTACTGGCCAACGCTGGGCCTGCCGCCGGTCGTCGCGCCGCCGATGGCCGGCGACGCGACGTGCGATGTCGCGGTCATCGGCGGCGGCATCACCGGCGCTCTGATCGCCTACTGGCTGGTCAACGAGGGCGTCGATACGATTCTGATCGACAAACGCGATCTCGGCACCGGCAGCACGGCCGCCAGCACCGGCTTGCTCCAATACGAAATCGATACTCCGCTGGCCGACTTGATTGCCAAGGTCGGTCAAAAGAATGCGGTTCATGCCTACCGGCGCGGAGTGAAGGCCATTGATGAAATCGAGCAACTCACGCAGGAGCTAGGCGATTCCTGTGGATTCGCCCGCCGGCCGAGCCTCTATTTCGCGAGCCATTGGTGGCATCAACGGCGGCTCGCACGCGAATACGAATGCCGAAAGGCCAATGGTTTCGATCTCGAATGGTTGGATCGGGCCGCGTTGGCGGCCGAGTCGTCGATCGCGGCGCCCGCTGCGATTCGTTCACATGGCGATGCGCAGATCGATCCCTACCGCCTCACGCAATCGTTGTTGCGCGCCGCGATGAATTCTGGTTTGCGGGCGTTTTCGCACGTGGCAATGCTCGGCACCGAAGAAAGCAATTCACCGCTCGTCGTGCGCACCTCGCAAGGCCGGATTAGGGCTGAACGAATCGTGTTCGCGACCGGCTACGACTCGCACCGTTACCTGAGCCAGCGCGCTGGCAGCTTGCATTGCACGTATGCAATGGTGAGCGAACCGATTGCGGATTTTTCGGGCTGGCCGGAGAATTCGCTCATCTGGGAAACGGCGCGGCCCTACTTTTACGCCCGGCAAACGGCCGATGGCCGGGCGATGATCGGCGGCGAGGATACCGTATTTTCAAACGACCACGAGCGCGACAATCTGGTGGACCGAAAAACGACGCGGCTGCGGCATCGATTCCAACGGCTGTTTCCCGAGCTGCCGTTCGAGCCCGCCTATGCCTGGGCGGGAATTTTCGGCGAAAGCAAGGATGGGCTGGCGTACATTGGCCAACCCTGCAATCGTCGGAACGTTTATTTCGCGATCGGTTATGGCGGCAACGGAATCACGTTTAGCACGATTGCGGCGAAGTTGATCACCGATCTCTACTTCGATCGGCCGAATGACGACGCCGCGATTTTCAGTTTCGGCCGCTGAGTCCGGAGCGCTAGCTTGGAGTGGCGTCGCCGTTGTCGTGTCACCGCGAGTTTTGCATCGCCGCGCACTGTCGGCTGCTCTTTCCGTCCGGCTTCTTGCCGTTCCGCGAATGTGTGGATTTCGCTCTTTCCGCTGGCGGCAATTTCACCGGTTCCAACGGTGTTTCTGCCGGGCCGGCGACGACTGCGCCGTCGGGACTGAATCGCGAACCGTGGCAGGGGCAATCCCACGTCTTCTCGGCGCCGTTCCAATGCACGATGCAGCCCATGTGAGTGCAGACGGCCGAGACTGAAATCAACTTGCCCGCGTCATCGCGCGAACAGGCAACTCTTTGGCCGTCGAGCTTGACGACTGCCGCGCTTCCGCGCGGAATGCTTCGCGTCGCGGTGGTTTCGGCCGGGGCAATGCGATCCTTCAAATAGTAATACGGGAAATCGATGTTTTCCTTGAGATAGTCCCACGCGCCGCCGCGGATCTTCTTGCGATCCACGGCAAACAATTTTTGCCAGGGATTCTCGCGCCCCAGAACCGCATCGCGGGCCATCATCCCAGCGAGCGTTCCGAGCGTGGTCCCGTTGCCGGAGAACCCCGTCGCGACGAACTGCCGCTCGGCCGTTTCGCCGATGTAAGGCAAACCGTCGTTGGTCTCAATGACCTGACCCGACCAGCACAGGTCAATTTGTGCCTGCGGGACAATCTCTTTGAGCGTCTTCTTCAGATCCTGAAACGGCGCATTGTTGTCCGCGATCTGACCCGTCTTGTGATCGCCGCCGCCGAATATGGCGTAATCGTTTTTCGTGCCGCCATCGATTCGCAGATAATAATACGGATCGCTCGTGTCCCATAGGCTCATCTCCGACAACTGGCCGCGTGGAATCACCGCTCCGATGGCATACGTGGAATAGGGATAGAGCTTCGTTTGAAACAGCGTCGCGCTGACAAGTCCCGTGATGCCCATCATCGGCACATGCGTCGCGATCACGAGATAATCGCAGTCGATTTCCAAATCGTCGCACTTGACGCGCATCGGATCGGATTCGATTTCTTTGACTTCGCTTTTCTCGGAAATCACGCTGCCGCCGCCATGCACGGCTTTCGCCAATCCGGCCAGATAGGCCATCGGATGAAACTTCGCCTGGTTCGAGAATCGGATCGCCGGCCGATTCACCAGAGGCGCTGTATCGACGAACCGCGCGTCGAATCCGAGTTTTCGAGCCAAATCGGCTTCGCTCTCCAACTGCTTCGCCTCGCCCTTGTTTTCATGCAGCGGGGCACACAAAAAGCCAGGCACCCGGCGGAATTCACATTTCATCTCATGCTCGGCGGCGATCGCTTCAATCGCGTTCAACGGCGATTTGGCCGCCATGCCAGAAGGCGCGGGCCTGATCTTCGCCGAATGTTTTAGCGAGATTCGCCAGCCGGGTGTCGGTGACGTAAGTGACGTGAGCCGTCGTGCAGGCGGTGTCGCCGGAGCCAATGTGGTTGCGCTCCAGCAGGCACACTTTCTTTCCGGCCTCTTTCAGGAAATAAGCCGCCGAAAGGCCCGTGATCCCGCCGCCGATGACAACGACGTCGAAGTGCGCCCCTTTTTTTAGGCGTGGAAAGTGTGGAAGCCGTTTGCTTTCCCAAGGAGTGCCCGAGGTGATCGCCATGGCGTGCTCCATTTCGGATCGAATGATTCGGCGCTGCAATCGCACTCGCCGAGGAAAAGCAAATCGCGTGCCGGATCATTAGCGGCGCTCGTTGGCATTGCCGCTCCTTTGAAACAGATGTACACTATATTCGTGCTCGGCAGAACCATGCCTTGTTTTTCGTACCAGTCAGTCATCATGTCGCCCGATCAGCCGAAACCGAATCCGAGAGGCCGCGGATCGCACCTGCGATTGCCGAACCGATTCGAAGCCGTTCGTATCGAGCCGGAATTCGAACAATGCGTGTACGACGAAGAACTGCTGGCCGAACTCGACCATTGCGAAACCGAGTATTTCGCCGATCAATCGCAAACCGTCGTTTCGGAGAACAACAGTCCCGATATTTCGTTTCGCTATAGCTTGAATCCGTATCGCGGCTGTGCCCACGGATGCTCGTATTGCTATGCCCGGCCGACGCACGAGTATTTGGGCTTCAACGCCGGCTTGGATTTCGAAACGCAGATCATGGTCAAGCACGACGCCGCGGCGCTATTGCGCGCGTTTCTCGCGAGGCCGAAGTGGGTGTCGGAGACGATTGTCATGTCGGGCGTGACCGATTGTTATCAGCCGGCCGAACGGCGGTTTGGCATCACGCGGCAATGCCTGGAAGTCGCGCTCGACGCTCGGCAGGCGATCGGCATCATCACGAAAAACGCGTTGGTGCTGCGTGATCTCGATTTGCTGCGCGAAATGGCCTCAATGGATTTGGTGCATGTCTCGATCAGCATCACCACGCTCGACGCGGAACTGGCCCGCACGATGGAGCCGCGCACCAGCACTCCGGCCGCCAGGTTGCGAGCGATTCGCGAATTATCGGAAGCCGGGATTCCCGTGCGCGTGATGACTGCCCCGATCATTCCCAGCCTGAATGACCGCGAGATACCGGCGATTCTCGAAGCCGCCGCCAAGGCAGGCGCGAAAGCCGCGTCGTACACATTGCTGCGGCTGCCGCTGACGGTGAAGCCGGTGTTTCTCGAATGGCTGGAGCGCACGCGACCGCTGGCCCGCGAACGGATCGAGGGCCTGATCCTCGCCACGCACGGCGGCAAACACAACAATCCGAAGTTCGGCGAGCGAATGCGCGGCAACGGCGAAATCGCCGAACAAATCGCCAAAATCTTCCGCGTCTTCAAGGCGAAGCATCATCTCGACGGCGAATTGCCGCCCTATAATCACTCGGCCTTCCGTGCCCCAAGCTCCGCGAACGG
The DNA here is from genome assembly GCA_963738955.1 of Pirellulales bacterium. Classification (GTDB taxonomy): domain Bacteria; phylum Planctomycetota; class Planctomycetia; order Pirellulales; family DATAWG01; genus DATAWG01. Next base: position 68,715 of record CAVTYW010000018.1, read on the forward strand.
GCAGATGCGATTGTTTTGAACCGGTCGGCACGGCTGTCTCTGCGCGCCATTACGCCCTAGAATGGTCTGTGTATGTCTCTCTTCGAAGCCGCGGAAGCGGCGAATTTTCGTGCGGCGAAACCGCTAGCGGCGCGGATGCGCCCGGGCTCGCTCGATGAGTTCGTTGGTCAGCAGCATTTTTTGGGCGAAGGAAAACTGCTGCGGCGACTGCTCGCGGCCGATCGGCTCGGATCGGTCATCTTTTACGGTCCGCCGGGAACCGGAAAGACAACGCCTGCCAGCCTGTTGGCCGGCGCAACGCGCAGCCGGTTTCGGCAGCTTAGCGCCGTGGCCAGCGGCGTGAAAGAATTGCGCGAGGTGTTGGACGAAGCCCGCGATCGCTTGGCGGCCGCCGGCCAAAAGACGCTGCTGTTCGTCGACGAAATTCATCGCTTCAACCGGTCGCAACAAGACGTGCTGCTGCCGGATGTCGAGGAAGGCGTCGTGATTCTCGTCGGCGCGACGACGCAGAATCCGTTCTTCGCCATCAACAGCGCGCTGGTGAGCCGCAGCCGCGTGTTCGAGTTCAAGCCGCTGTCGATCGACGAAATCAAGTCGCTCTTGCTGCGAGCCATTTCCGACCGCGAGCGCGGGCTTGGCGCCGAGGAGGTCGAAATCGAGCCCGACGCGTTGCAGTTTCTCGCGGAAGTCAGCGACGGCGACGCTCGTCGGGCGCTGAGCGCGCTCGAAGTCGGCGTGTTGTCGAGCAATGTGCGGCCGCTCAAGCTCACGCGGGCTCTGGCCGAGGAATCGGTGCAACGAAAAGCCGTCGAATACGACAACGGGGGCGACGCACATTACGATTCCGCCAGCGCGCTGATCAAAAGCATCCGCGGCAGCGATCCGGATGCGGCCCTATATTGGCTGGCGCGAATGCTAGAAGGAGGCGAAGAGGTGCGATTTCTCACTCGCCGGCTGGTGATTCTGGCCAGCGAAGACGTCGGCAACGCCGATCCGCAAGCTCTGCCGCTCGCCGTCGCGGCGATGCAGGCCTGTGAGTTCGTCGGCCTGCCCGAATGCCGGCTGACGCTCGCCCAAGCCGTCACCTATCTCGCCTGCGCCCCCAAAAGCAACGCGTCGACGATTGCGGTCGGCGAAGCAACGGCCGATGTGCGCGAAGGTCGCCTTCTGCCGGTGCCGGTCCACTTGCGCGACAGACATTATCCCGGCGCCAAGCGCCTCGGCCACGGCGAGGGCTACGAATACGCCCACAACGCCGAAGACGCCGTCGCGGCGCAAGATTATTTAGGCGTCGAACGAGAGTATTATCGTCCGGTCGATCGCGGCTTTGAACGTGAACTCGCCGAACGCCTCAAGCGCATTCGCGAGAAACTAAAACAAGGGCGCCAGCAAAGCGACGAATGATTCTTCCTCCGCCCTCCGCCCGCCGACCTCCGACCTCCAACCTCCTTCCTCACGCCGCCATCCGAATCGGCCCCTGCGGCGAGCGCAGCTTGAATAGCCCAAAAATCTCCTGCTGCGTCAGGCCGAGATGCGCCTGCGGCATCGCGTCGGAGAAAATCGTGTCGAACAGCTCTCGCTTCTCTTCCAGGATTTCGTGGATCCGCTGCTCGATCGTGTCGAGCATCAGAAATCGCGAGACGGTCACTGGCCCAGCCGCCCCGATGCGATGGGCCCGATTGATCGCCTGATCTTCGACCGCCGGGTTCCACCAGCGATCGAAGAGAAACACGTAGCCGGCGAATTGAAGATTGAGCCCGACGCCGCCGGCGCCGTAGCTCATCAGCAGCACGTGCCGGCGCGGATCGTCGCGGAATTCGCGGATGACAGCATCCCGTTTCTTCTGCGGGATCTGGCCATGATATTCCAGCACTCCGAACCGCCGCAGGCGCCGGCCGAGCGCCGTCAGCGTTTCGACCCATTGGCTGAAGACGATCGCCTTCTTGCCGCTCGCGGCCACTTCTTCCAGATCGGCCGACAGCCGTTCCAGTTTCGCGCTCTCCGCGTGGCCGGGTCGAAGTTGCAAATCTGCTTCAGCCGCAAAATCAGTTCGAACACGTGCTGAATCGTCGCGGATTGCCCCATCTCGGTCAGCCGCAAGACGCCCTCGTCCTCGGCCATCGTATACGAATGCCGCTGCTCGGGCGTCAGCTCCAATTCGGCGTCGCGGAATAATTTTGGCGGCAGATCCTTGAGCACTTTGTCTTTTGTCCGCCGCAACACGTATTCGCTCGCCGCCCGGCCCATGCTGCGCGGCTTCATGTCCGACGTGATATGCCCCGGAGCGACGAATTCGAAAATGCCGACCAGGTCTTCCGGGCTGTTTTCGACCGGCGTGCCGGTCAGTGCCCAACTTCGGCTGCGAGAAATTGATCGCACCACCTGGCTCGTCGTGGCGTTGCGGTTCTTGATCCGTTGCGATTCGTCGAGCACGACCAGATCGAACCGCATCGCGGGATCTTCGAGAAGTCGCCGATCGCGGTTGAGCAGTTCGTAGTTCGCGATTTTCACCGGGGCATCTGGCAGTTGCCACTGCCAATGGCGCTTGACCTGATCTCCTTCGATGGCGATTAGCGGAACCTCGGGCGCCCAGAGCGCGAATTCTGCGCTGCCAGTTGGTCACCAGCGGCTTGGGGCATACCAGCAACACGCGCTGCAATTCGCCCGAATGCAGCAGCAAGCGAATCGCCGTGATCGCTTGCATCGTTTTGCCCAAGCCCATCTCGTCCGCCAGCACGGCCGCGATTCGCGGATAGAGAAACGCGACACCCTCGAATTGATACGGAAACGGCACGAAGGGAAAATCGAGCGAGCTGTCGGCGATCAGTGATTCCAAAGGTGGCTGCAAGACGTAGAACAAGCGGTCTTCCAGCTTCACGACATCGCGCGGCGGTTTGAGCCGGGTGACGGTCGTGGCTATCGGCGCAGTGGCGGGCGCGATTCCCAAGGAAACCGTTTCGTTCGCTTGCGGTTTTGGAGCGTCGGTTTCCGGCCGCTCTTTCTCGATCGCCGGCGCAAATGAAAAACTGACGACTTTCAGCGGCAATCGTCCAAGCGGAATCGACATTACTTCCGGCTGGACTTCTTCGACTCGGATTGCGACCGATTCGGTCGCTAATCCTCCGTTAAAATCCGGCACGAGTTGCGAGACGACGCCGAGATTCAACACCGGCAGTGCGAGCGAAACCGCCTTGATGGCCGGCGACGGTCGCCAGCTCCATCGAATTTCCGGCCCGGCGGTTAGGTCGCGATCAGGCATTCGTGAACCGTCATCGTCCGACGCGTTGGGCTTCCTCAATCGCTTCCCGAATTCGCTCAAACGGCTCGGCAAGATCAAATCCGTCTGCCAAATCCGCAAGCCGCTCTTGGACGGCCGCGCGATCCGCGTCGCGGTCCGGCGTCACCGCCAAACGATTGCGCCCGATCGCAAACATCGTGAATCGAGCACCATTTGCATCGGTATGCGGCGCATCAATCCGATATTCTGGCCCGCTCAATGCCTCGGTTGTTTCGTCCGCCGACTGCACGTTCGTCGGCTCCATCAAAGAATTGTTTCGCGGAAGCACTAATGCCAGCGGCACGTCGATCAACGTTCGCACGGTGAGCGCCGGCGCCCGATCGGTGAAAATCACCAGCGGCTCCAGCGACGATTTGCTGACCAGCGCTTGCCCGATTTGTTCGCCGTATAAATACGGCTCAAGCGTCGGACCGTACAGAATTTGCTGCGCCCGATTCGGTTTCACCGGCGCGGTGCAATGGAATTCCAACGGGCGTCCGGCGATGTTGAGAACGAGGTAGCCTCCCATCAATCCATGTTGGCTATGCTCCAATACGGTCAAGAATCCCACGGCGCTAGGCGACTTCCGCTGGCCGGTTGCCATCCAGGGGTTCCTCGGTGGTGCGATTGGCTTGAGGTGCGATTGCGCAAGACAGGGACAGTTCCCCGCCGGATTGTTCAGACGCTCTTAGACAGCCATCGGGCCATCCGCGAAATGACTTTAGAACCGTGAGCCTGACGGTCAAACACAACCATTTCCCGACAGACTGGGAAAGCCGGGCCGATAATTCCGCCACGCCGCCGCCGCTACATCTTCACACCGCAGCCGCGAATGCTAGAACCGCTAGCGAAGTTATGGCAATCGGCGACAGCATTGACTACACTGTGTTCAGGGCGGTGGCAGGACGGACGATTTTTCCCTCGAAGACCCGGGATCGGCGATCATGGCGCACGAAGCTCATTCGTCTCCGCTGTTTACGCAAGTTGATATCAGCCCCGCGTCTCAACCGGCCGTTGCGGCACTTTGCGCCGCCGACGAGCAGACCCGACTGCTCCGCGATCTCGTGGCGGCGCAAGATCGGCAAAATGAATTGCTCGAGGAACTGGTTTCGCAACTCAGCGCGGCGCAGCGTCAGCGCACCACCGAACTGGGCCAATGGAAGAATGCCAATCCGCGGCTGGCGCGGAGTTGCCGCCTGGCGGCCGACGCCTTGAGCAAAGTGCAAACGCAGTTTCTCGAATCCTTGACCGCGGAAGTGAACGAGAATGCCGAAGAGCTTCTGGACGGCGATTTCCTGCTCAACGAATTCGTTGACCGCTTCGGCCCCCGATTGGCGCACTTGAACGGAGTCATCCAAGTGCTGGCCCAACTAAGCAGCACGCCGAATCCGACGAATAATGCTTGAGCGCGCTACGTCCAGGGAGGGCCGACAGGGATCTTCTCAATCGCAAAACGCCGCTGCGGCCATCCCTGGGCTTGATCGCGCGCCTAGCGCCCCGCCGGCGATTCCTGCGCGACCAATTCCAGATTCGCCTGATAGAATTGCACGGCTTCGGTCGGGTTGAGATTCTGAATGGCCCGGCCTTCGGTCCACCAGCGGTGGCGGTCGTAGTTGAACACCGCGGTCGCTGCCCGCAGATTGGCGACGTTTTCGTTTTCTTCCATCCCGCCCCCTTCGATGGCTTCGAAGCCGATCGTCACGGCCACAAAAGCGGAAAGCTGGCCGCTGCGGCGATCGCGGGCGTAGGTTACGTCGTCTTCGAAATTGCAATCCGCCCAGCGCAGCCCGCGCGGTTTGCCGCAGGCCGCCGCTCGCTGAATGAATCGGGCTTCGAGGTATTCACGCTGACGATGAAACTCGCGCCGAGCCCGAGCCAATTGCCGCTCGCGATGCGCGGCTCGCAAGGGCCGCCAAACCACGATCGCCACGATTCCGCAGGCCAGCACGACCGCGGCTGAGATCCACCAGAATGCGTCCATGAAAACTACCGCCAGCACCTCGTCGCCGTTGCTAAATCACAACGCCCACATTGTAGTGCCCCAGTGTGCAATATGGCAAGCAATCGGTTCGTTGCGACCGTTAATACCCGCCCGAACCACCCGGCTGGAAGGCTCTCCGGGCGTAGGTTTGTCCTATATTTGCCTGGCGGATTTTCGTGGATCTGAAGAATCCTCGGCAATTATTGCGCCCTGGTCGAACCGGCGCGACACGCCTCGGCGTCCGGCTCGGCCAACCCACACTCGCACACGCCCGGCAGATTGAAACCTCATGTCCGACGCCGCTCTGATTGCAGCCGACGATGCGGCGACTCGTGCACTGCGCAATTCGCCCGTCGATCGGGCCGCTTCCGTCGGTGAAGACCCGACGCGGAATCCGGCGACGGCTGCCGCGGCCGGACGCACGCCTGGCGCTCGCCGACCGTTGCCGAACTACGAACTTGGCGAGCAAATCGGCGCCGGCGGGATGGGCACGGTCTACAAAGCCACGCATATTTGGCTCGGCCGCCCCGTTGCCGTCAAATTCATTTCCAAAGAGGCGCTCGGCGATCCGGAAGCGATCGCCCGCTTCGCCCACGAAAGCCGGGCGATCGGCAGGCTGGATCACGCCAATATCGTGCGGGCGACCGATGCGGGATGTGTCGGCGGCGCCCATTTCTTGGTGACGGAGTTCGTCGATGGCTGCGATTTGGCCCGGCTGGTCAAAACCGCCGGTCCGCTACGAGCCGCCGATGCCTGCGAGATTGTTCGCCAGGCCGCGCTCGGCTTGCAACATGCACACGAGCAGCAGTTGGTCCATCGCGATGTGAAGCCGTCGAACTTGCTCTTGAACCGCGCGGGAATCGTCAAACTGCTAGATTTCGGTTTGGCACGGCTGGCTTCGAACCAAACGACGCTGACGACCACCGGGCAAATGATCGGCACGCTCGACTTTCTCGCTCCGGAGCAAGCCAGCGATGCCCGGCGAGTCGATATTCGGTCCGACATCTATAGTCTCGGCTGCACGCTCTATTATCTGCTCACCGGCCAGCCCCCGTTCAGCGGACCCGACTATGGCACTCCGGCCAGCAAGATCAAAGGACACTTGGCCGACCGGCCGCAATTGCCGACCACCGGCCGCCGGCGAATTCGCTTGCCGATCGTCGCTTGCCTCGAACGCATGATGGCGAAATCGCCGGACGAGCGCTATGCGACTCCGGCCGCAGTGGCCGCGGCGCGTCGCGCCCACGCGCGCGGGGCGAATTTGCCGGCTCTCGTGGCGAACGTCGTGGGCAACGAGGCGGCTCCATTCAGCCACGCGGCGCGCGAACCGTTTGGCAGCGGGTTCGTTCAAGCGCTTGAATCACTGCCTTTAATGATCGGGCGAGGATTCAAGCGCCTGTTTTTCCACGCGCCAAGTTTCGAAGGCCGATCGCGGCGCGAACCGATCATTTCGATCGGCGGCGTGATCGGCTTGATCGCGCTGGCTCTCATCTTCTCTCATTTTTCGTGCGTCCCGCAAAGAATACCGGGCGAGTTCAACGGCGGCGTGGAGCCGGAGGTTCACTATTTCAGGTTCGGTCCCGCTCCGGCCGATCATCCTTAGTCGCACTTATTTGAGGCAGTTTACCATGCAAGACGTCGCGCCGACCCGATTCTCCCAAACCCTCAGCAGTCGCGCACAAGATCGAATTCCCGACGAGCGCGCAAGCTGCCTCGTGCGGCTTTATCCGGCGACCGGCATCGGCGAATTCGTGGAACTGACGGGCGAACGGCTGATGATCGGCCGCGAACCGGGCTCCGATCTCGAACTGGCCGACGATTCGGTATCGCGAAACCACGCCGTGCTTGAATCGGTTCGCGGCGAATTCGTTCTCACCGATCTCGACAGCACGAACGGCACCTATGTCAACGATCAGCGGATCGACGCCCGGCAACTCAGCGCCGGCGATCGGCTCCGATTCGGCAACCAGATTTTCAAGTTTCTGTCGGCCGACCGGATCGAAGCCGAATACCATGAGACGGTTTACGACATCATGACCACTGACGGCATGACGCAGGCCCATAGCAAGCGCTATCTCATGGAAGTGGTCGAGCGAGAGCTGCACCGCACGCAACGGACCCATCGGCCGCTCTCGGTGTTGATGATCGATGTCAACCGATTCAAAGACATCAACGACACGTTCGGCCATCTCACCGGCGACGAAGTGCTTATCGAGCTTTGCCGCCGGGCAACCGCGCAATTGCGGCGCGACGAAGTCTTGGCCCGCTACGGCGGCGAGGAATTCGCGCTGGTGATGTCCGACACTCCACTATCGGAAGCCCATGAAGCCGCCGAACGGCTGCGGCAAGCGATCGCCGATCATCCGATTCAGACCGAGCAAGGAATGATTCCCGTCACGGTAAGCATCGGCATCGCGCGAACGAGCGGCGAACGACCGCTGACCGCGGTCGAGTTCTTGGAAAAAGCGGATCAGCAGCTTTACGCGGCCAAAGCGGCCGGGCGGAATCGGGTCGTTAGCTAGCGCACCGATCGCCGGTTGCCGACGACCGATGGAGTCGGTTAGAATTCTCTTCAACCGGCGACCGCACGATTCGACGACCGAGCCATGCATTCCCACGAGTCGCGTTTCTTCGGTTGCCTTCCGGGAACGTACAGACACTGATGGAGGACATTTGCAGTGAACCTGCGCGTGAACGAAATCGGTCGAGGAGACTGGCTCAGCAAAGTCCCTCAAGTCACTCTCCTATTCTGGGCGATCAAGATTTGCGCGACGACGGTGGGGGAGACCGGCGGCGACGCTCTTTCGATGACGTTTCAACTCGGTTATGCGGTCAGCAGCCTGATCTTCCTGGCGTTCTTCGCCGTCACTCTGGCCGTGCAGGTCGCCTCGAAGCGGTTTCATCCTTTCATGTATTGGGCCGTCGTCGTTGCCACGACGACCGTCGGCACGACGATGTCGGACTACATCGATCGCACCCTCGAATTAGGCTACGTGAAGTCGTCGATCATGCTGTTTTGCGGCGTTATCGCGGTTTTATCCGTTTGGTGGTGGGTCATGGGCCGAGTGAAGTTCGAGAACATTACGTCCAAAAAGGACGAGGTTTTCTACTGGGTCACGATTCTTGTGTCGAACACGCTCGGCACGGCGCTCGGCGATTACATGGCGACCGACGTGGGTCTGGGTTTCCAGCGCGGAGCGCTCGTCTTCACCGGCCTCCTCGTGCTCGTGGCGGCGGCGCATTTTTTCACGAACATTTCAAGTGGCCTGCTGTTCTGGTCCGCATATATCCTATCGCGGCCGCTGGGGGCCACACTCGGCGACACTCTCACCAAACCCCGTGACGAGGGCGGCTTGGAATTGAGCCGGGTCACTTCCTCGCTCGTTATTGCAGCGATCATGGTCGCGGCAATTCTCCTCTCATCCAGACCGGCGAAACAGATTCCCGATTCTTCCGCGCAGTCGCGCCTCAGACGTAAGCCGCGCAAGGCTGCTTCGGCTTCGTCCCATCCGCTTGCGAGCCGCATTGGCCGGAGTTATAAGTGGTGTTCCGCCACCGCGGTCCCACCCACTTTCGCCGCCATTCTCAGGAGCTTTCGCAATGCGCCGAGCTATTGTCTCGTTCGTCTTTTCACTTTGCACGATTCTGTTGCTCGCCGAATCGCGTCCGGCAGTTGCGGCCGACGGCGGAAGCTCGCCGAAAATCGCCGCGCTGATCGTCGATGGCCAAAACAATCACGACTGGCGGAAAACCACGCCGGTGCTCAAAGCCGCGCTGGAAAGTTGCGGGTTGTTCACGGTCAACGTGGCCACCAGCGGCCCGAAGATCGAAGACTTCAAACCCGATTTCGCGAAGTATGGCGTCGTTGTCTCGAACTACAACGGCGCCGATTGGTCGGCCGAGACGAAAAAAGCGTTCGAGGATTATGTCGCCGGCGGCGGTGGATTCGTCAGCGTTCATGCGGCCGATAATTCGTTTCCGAGTTGGAAGGAATACAACAAGATGATCGCCGTCGGCGGTTGGGGCGGCCGCAACGACAGTTCCGGCCCGATGCTCCGCTGGCGCGACGGCAAGGTCGAAAAGGACGCCAAAGGCGGCCACGGCACGCACGGCGCCTATTTCTCGTTCGTCGTCGAAACGCGCGATCCGGATCACCCGATCATGCGCGGCTTGCCGGCAAAGTGGTTGCACGCCAAGGACGAGCTTTACTCGACGCTCTGCGGCCCGGCCGAAAACGCGACCGTCTTGGCGACCGCGAAATCGGATTCGACGCATGAAAACGAGCCGATGCTGATCGTCATCAACTACGGCAAAGGCCGCGTGTTTCATACCACGCTCGGCCACAGCGACGAGTCGATGAAAGACGTCGGCTTCGTGACGACTCTCGACCGCGGCGCCGAATGGGCCGCCACCGGCAAAGTGACCCAAAAAGTGCCTGAGAATTTTCCGACGGCCGATAAGGTCAGCACATGGAATCCGCCGGCTGGCAAATGAGGGCAGAGCAAAGCCGTGAGCCATCGTTGAACCAAACCACAATCCTTTTCCATCTGAGAATCCCAATGCACTCTCGATCGATTCGTTGTTCGCTGATCGCTGTTTTCTTGACCGCTGGGTTTGGTTATTCCGCGAATCGTGTTTCAGCCGGCGAAGCATTCATGGATCCGGCCAAGGCGGGGCCGGATTTTCAGGTGCAAGGCGAATATGTCGGCCAGGCGAACGGTGTGAATGGGCCGGAAAAAGTCGGCGCGCAGGTCGTCGCGCTTGGCCACGGTGAATTCAATGCCGTGTTCTACGCCGGCGGATTGCCGGGCGATGGCTGGAAGCGAGGCGATGAGTCCGATCCGGCGCATGGCAAAACGGCCGACGGTGTGACCACGCTCTCGGGCAAGCACACGCCATCGGGAAAAACCTTCACCGCGACGATCAAAGACGGCGTGATCACGCTGCTAAAGAGCAATGGCGACGCACTAGGCGAATTGAAAAAGATCGAACGCAAGAGCCCGACGCTCGGCGAAAAGCCGCCGGCGGGGGCCGTCGTCCTCTTCGACGGCAGCAATGCCGACGCTTGGAAAAACGGGCAACTGGTCGAAGGCAATCTGCTGCATTGGGGCGTCACCAGCAAGCAAGATTTCACCGATTATAAGTTGCATCTCGAATTCCGTTGCTCGTTCATGCCGAACGATCGCGGGCAAGGCCGCAGCAATAGTGGCGTCTATCAGCAAAGCCGTTATGAAGTGCAGGTGCTCGATTCGTTCGGCTTGCCGGGCGAGAATGACGATTGCGGAGCGATCTACAAAATCGCCAACACGAAAGTCAATATGAGCTTCCCGCCGCTCAGTTGGCAAACTTACGACATCGACTTCACCGCCGCTCGATTCGACGCCTCCGGTAAGAAGACGAGCAACGCCCGAGCAACGGTTCGCCATAACGGCGTGTTGACAATCGAAGATCAAGAGATTCCGCATCCGACGACCGCCGCGCCGAACGGTAACGAATCGCCGAACCACGGACCCTTCTATTTGCAAGACCACGGCAATCCGGTGGTCTATCGAAACATTTGGGTTGTCGAGAAGAAGTGACCTTCAAGCGCACCGGTAGCTGAATTCGCCAGAATTCAGTGGTCCGCGCGAGCAGGCTCGGAGTTTTGGCAAATTCAGCTATCGGTGTGAAACCATGACGACAGGATGCGATGGCGAATGGCAACCAACCCGGCGAACGATGCTGCTTGCGGGTGCAGCCGGCTTTGCAGCTTGCGTTTCACCGTCTCTCGCCGCTGATCCGCCGGAGCCGCGAATTCGCGTGCTGGTTTGGGATGAACAGCAGCCGGCGCAAGAGCAGGCCTATGAAAACTTTCTCGGCAATCAGATCGCGTCGCATCTGAAAGCCTTGCCGGGCATTTCCGTTCGCACGGCCCGGCTCGACGATCCCGAGCAAGGCTTGCCGGCCGACGTGTTGGACAATTGCGACGTGTTGATCTGGTGGGGACACATTCGCAATCGCGAAGTGAAGCAGGAAAAGGGGCGCGGAATCGCCGAGCGGATCAAATCGGGCAAGCTGTCGCTGATCGCGCTGCACTCAGCCCATTGGTCGGCGCCGTTCATCGAAGCAATGGCCGAGCGAGCCAAGATCGACGCCATCGCCAAGCTGCCATCGGAACAACGGGCGACGGCGAAGCTGACGACGATTCCCGCCGTTCTCAATAAAGTTCCCGCGCCCGACGCCTTGCTGACGCCGAATGTCACCTGCCGCAAGCCGTCGGGCGAGCCGGTGGAAGTGACGTTGCGGCTGCCGAATTGCATCTTCCCTTCGTACCGGGCCGACGCCAAGCCGAGCCACGTCGTCACGCTGCTGCCCGACCATCCGATCGCGCAGGGCATTCCGCACGAATTCGTGTTGCCGCAAACCGAAATGTACAACGAGCCGTTTCACGTGCCAGAGCCCGACGCGGTCGTGTTCGAAGAGCATTGGGAAGGGGGCGAGTGGTTCCGCAGCGGCTCGGTGTGGCAAGTCGGGCGTGGGCGAGTTTTCTACTTTCGTCCGGGCCATGAAATCTATCCGATCTACAAAAATCCGACGGCCTTGAAGATCGTTGAAAACGCCGTCCGCTGGATGGGCAAGAAGTCGTAAAGGAAATCTCACGCGGAGTCGCGCAGCCACGGAGGGGAATTCGTCATGCGACGGTCGTTCATCGAACGGGGTTTTCTTCCCGAGCGCGATCCGCTTCGCGATTTTCCGCACGGCAGTCCGTTGGCCGTGCTGGATGAAATCGGCCACGACTTGCCGAGTCTGTTGCACGACGAAGGTTTTCGCGAATATGCGCGGCGATTGACGATTCCGCCTTGGATCGAGCCGGCCGATCCGACGCAGCGCTTGCCGCAAATGCGGCTGTATTACGTTCGGCTTGGTTTTCTCGCGTCGGGCTATATCAATCAGGTCGGCGCACCGCAGGCGACGCTGTTGCCGAAGAATCTTGCGGTGCCGCTGTGCGATATTTGCCGCCGGCTGTCCCGGCCGCCGATTCTCAGCTACGACGGCTACGCTCTCTACAACTGGAAACGATTCGATCCCGCCGGGCCGATCGCGCTGGGGAATATCGACACGCTGCAAAACTTCGTTCACCTGTACGACGAACATTGGTTCATTCTGGTTCACGTCGAAATCGAAGCCAACGCGGCCGTGATTCTGGCGGCGATCGACGACGCGGCCCGTGCATTGGCGGCCAGCGATGCCGCGGCGGTGAACGAGGCTTTGAAAAAAATCGGCGAAGCGGTGTGGCGGCAAGTCGCCGTGCTGCGGCGGATTCCCGAGAAGATGGACCCGGCGCTGTATTACAAAACATTCCGGCCCTATATCCGGTTCTTCGAAAACGTGGTTTACGAAGGAGTCGAAACCGGCCCGCTCGATTTCCGCGGCGAAACGGGCGCTCAGAGCAGCATCATGCCGTTGCTGGTTGCGCTGATGAAGATTCCGCATCGGCCATCGCTATTGACCGACCATCTCGCCGCGATGCGAAATTTCATGCCGGCGGAGCATCGCGCGGTGATCGAAGAGGTGCGGAATCTGCCGCCGCTGCGGCCGCTGGCCGAGAAGGAGCCATACAACAACGTGCTGGAAGCGATGGCCGCCTTCCGCGAGATTCACGTCGGCTACGCGAACGAATACATCAACAAGCGCGTCGCCGACCCGCGCGGCACCGGCGGCACGCCCTACATGCAATGGCTCTCGCAACTCATCGCCGAAACGCTGGCCCATCGCATTCGATGACATTATTCGTACCGCAGCGCTTCGATCGGGTCGAGCCGCGAAGCTTTCCAAGCCGGATAATAGCCGAACACCAGCCCGACGGTGACCGATACGACCACCGCCGCCAGAATCGCCGGCAGCGAAATCTCCGTCGGCCAGCTCAGCAATTCCCGGATCAAGATCGACGCGCCGCGGCCGGCCAGAATGCCGACCGCCCCGCCGAATAAACACAGAATCACGGCCTCGGTGATGAACTGCCGCAGAATATCGATCGGCCGAGCGCCGACGGCCATCCGCAGACCGATCTCGCGCGTCCGCTCCGTCACCGACACCAGCATGATATTCATGATCCCCACGCCGCCGACCATCAGCGAGATCATCGCCACGGACGAGCAGCAGCGCCCCCATCAACTTCGATTGCCGCGCCATGGCGCTGGTCATCTCGGTCATGATCGCGGACCACGAAATCGTCGGAGGCATCGGCGCTGATGTGATGCCGGTCGTGCAGCAGTTCGGAGATCTGATCGATCGCGGTTGGGATTTCCGACGACGACTCGGCTTGGATCATGATCTGGTCGACGTTGACGAATCGGACGGGTTGCGGCGTGTCGGCCGTCTCGGCGACGGCGATGCTCGGATACAGGTTGGATTCGGCCCCATGTCAGGATAGAGGCGCTGGCAGTGTTGCTGACGGTCGTCGAAGCGTCGTTGTTGTCGCTACTGGCGCCGGCCAGCGCCGATTGATTGGCGACTCGGGCCCCGATCGAGCTGACGCGATACTTGATCGTCGTCCAGGGAGCCAGCAGCAGATCGTCTTGATCGTTGCCGAACATATTGGCTCCCTTCGGGCTAAGCACGCCGAGCACGCGAAAGGCCACGCCTTGGATGCGCACGTCCTTGCCCACCGGCGATTCGTCGCCGAACAGATTCGTGGCGACTGTTTGGCCCATGATGCAAACGGCGGCGCCATCGGCGACGTCGCGATCGGTGAATCCGCACCCCGCCGAGAATTCAGTCCAATTGCGGATTTGCAAATACTGCGGGGTCGTGCCGCCGATATAGCCGGGCACCCAGTTGCGATTTCCGTTGACGACCTGCGTTCTCGCGCGCACGAACGGCGCGACGCCGATCACGGCCGGGCATTCGCGCATGATCGCGTCGCAATCGGTCGGCGTCAGCGTGACGACGCTGCCGCTCCCCTGATGAACTCCGCCGGTGTTCACGCTGCCGGGAATCACGATCAGCCGGTTGGCGCCCATGCTCGAGATCGTTTTTTGAATCGCCGTGGCCGAGCCCTGGCCGATCTCCATCATGGCGATGACGGCGCCGATGCCCATCACGATTCCGAGCGTCGTCAGGATCGAGCGAAACGTGTTGCGGCGGATTGCGTGCAGCGCGGTGGTGAGCGTGCGCGGCATGAGTCGAACCGCCGCTCGCCGAGCGACGGGTTGATGTTCGCGCACCGGCGATTCGGCCGTTGCCGGCGAATCCGTGGCAATCGTGCCGGCGGAAAGCGGCGCGGCGGTCGCAACGGGTGCGGCCGTGGCCGTGATGCAATCGCCCTCGTCGTCGATGGATTCCTCTTCGCTCTGCTCCCTATCCTCCGCTTCGGCGGCGGAAGCCAATATCGGTGCTTTTGCGCGGCTTGTCTTTTGAGCGTGACCGTTGCCCGTCGAATGGCCATTTCCAGACGAATGCCCATTCCTGGAGCGGCGGCCATTTCGCGCGGTACGTTTCGCCGGCCATCAATTGCGCCAGCGCGTCCTCGTCGATCAAGCCATCGCGGATGTAGATGATGCGATTGGCGTGGCGCGCGACGTTGAGATCATGCGTCACCAAGATGACGCTGATCCCTTCCTCCTTATTCAACCGCTGGAACATCTGCAGGATTTCCTCGCTCGTGCGAGAATCCAAATTTCCCGTCGGCTCGTCGGCCAACAAGATCGGTGGATGATTCACCAATGCCCGAGAGATGGCCACGCGCTGTTGCTGTCCGCCGGAAAGCTGCGACGGCTCGTGATCGAGTCGCTGGCCAAGGCCGACGCGCTCGAGCAGCGCAACCGCGCGGCGGCGCTCCTCGCGGTTCGACCACGGCTTGGCCGCATACACCAGCGGCATCCGCACCTGGTCGACCGCCGAGCTGCGCGGCAGCAGATTGAAGCTCTGGAACACGAAGCCGATGTTGCGATTGCGCACCATCGCCCGCCGATCGGCCGACAACCGCGACACTTCCTGCCCGTTCAGCCAATAGCTGCCCGAAGTCGGTCGATCGAGCAAACCAAGGATATTCATCAGCGTCGACTTGCCCGACCCCGACACGCCCATCAATGCGACCATCTCGCCTTTCTGGATCGAGAGCGACACGCCTTTGAGCACCGGCACATCGACTTCGCCGAGAAAATACGTCTTGAACAAGTTCTCGATGCGGATCAATTCCATGGGCGCGGCATCCGTAACAGTGGGCTACACGGATACAATGCCATCCGTTCAACTCCTTCGCCCGCAAAATTGCTCGGGCGGAACGAAGCGATGTCGGATAGCGGGCGGGATCGGCTGGGTGGGCCAGCGCGGCGTGGCGGGCATTCTAGTGGCAGGAAAATCGCGTGGCGGGACAGTGACATCGAGTGGGACGAACACACTGCTCCCGATAGCATAACCGATGCAAGCCACCACCGTCCAGCGATTGCCGATTCTCGTAGGTCAGGCTTTCCAGCCTGACAACTCCTCGGTCCTCGTCAGCCTGGAAAGGCTGACCTACGTTAGTCCACAGCGTCGGCCGCGCGGAGACGATAGTTCGCGCGATACTCACCCGGCGGCTGGCCAATTTGCCGCTTGAACACGGCGCTCAGATATTCCACGTGCCTGAAGCCCGCGCGATCGGCGATCGTTTTCAGCGGCAAATCCGTCTCCTCCAAAAGCTGCTTTACGCGCTGCAGCTGCACTCGCAAGATCTCGTCGTGCGGCGAATGGCCAAGCAATTTCTTGAACCGGGCTTCGAGAATCCGCCGCGAGACGGGCACTGCCCGCAGCAAATCGCCGACCTTGATTCCTTCCGCGGCATGATCGCGAATAAACCGCACCGCCAGCGACACGTTCGGATCGGTGATCGCCAGCACGTCGCTCGATTGCCGAATCACCATCCCGGTCGGTTTGAGAAGATGCAGTCCGTCGGTCATTTGACCGGTGAGCATCATCCGGTCCAAGAGCGCGGCGGCCTGGTAGCCGGCTCGATCGGCATCGGGAATCACGCTCGACAGCGGCGGCTCCGACAAGTTGCAAAGCAAGTCGTCGTTGTCGACGCCCACCACGGCCACTTCATCCGGCACGGCCACGCCCGCGCTGCGGCACACTTCCAACAACTGCCAGCCGCGAATGTCGTAGCAAGCCATCACGCCGCACGGCTTGGCCAACTGCCGCACCCAAGCCGCCAACTGCTTTTCTTCTTCATGCCAAGAAGCAGGCCGAACTCGCCCGTCATGGGCCGGCGGGTAAATGTCGATCCGAAAGCCGGCTTCGACGGCCAACCGCCCGAACGATTCGCGCCGCTCGCGCGACCATTGAAACCGACGGTCGCCGCAGAAGGCCATGCTCTTGAAGCCGCAATTCCGCAGATGGTCGAACGCCAATTGGGCAATCGCTTCGTTGTCGGTTTCGACGCACGGTAGCTTCGGCAGGAATCGCCAAGCGCTGACGTCGACCGTCGGCAGCCGCTTGGCTCGGACGGCATTGGCAATCGCCAGATTCTCGATGCGCGCGATGATTCCGTCGCCGCGCCAGCGCTTCAGCCACTCGGGCGGCGCCGCCCCGCGCCCTTGCTCGGGCAAATAGACCGACCACTGCTGATTCTCGCGCAAATAGGCATGAATTCCGCGCAGCAATCCGCGCGTAGGCGTTCGACGTCTCGATCAGCAATGCAACCTGGAGACGTTTGGCCATGAATCCTTCCCCCAACATCGTGGGGTTGCAACGGTAAAAAAACTTCTATGAATCACAGTCTTACCGCCAATCTGCTTCGGAAACCAGCGGATAAACTTGCCAATTCGTGAAATCGAAGTGCGGCGGTCAGGTGAAAATAATTAGCCAAATTGCGCAAAAACTCATGGACATCTCCGGCAAAGCAAGCATAATCGCAAAGTCAGCATCCCGCCGCGTGCTCGGATCTGCCGGGTGCGCCGTACACCTGCCTGTGATTTTGAATCGCGAATCGATCCGTTCCGGGGGAACGCCGCGCTCACAGTCCGCGGTGACCGCTCGCGCGAATCAAGATCGCGGTGCGGATGTCGAGCGGGGATGAGGATTTGGTCGGGGGACTAAGTGCCTATCCGAAAACCCCCGCTGTCCGCAACGCAACGATAGCGAACTGAAGATGCAAGAAGCCGACGTAATTTGCGACTTTCTTCTCCCACCGTATCAGCAGTCGTCGCGCCCGGTTAAGCCAGGAGAGGGTGCGCTCAACTTTCCAACGGTGCGCCTTGTGGCGACGGCGTTTCGGCTTTGCCGTTTCTGTGCCTTTGAGTGGGAGATGGGGGATGTAGTCGCGGCGGAGAGCCGCTTGTTCGCAGGGCTTGCCGACATAGCCTTTGTCGAGGCAGAGATGCTGGGGCTTGTTTCGCGTGGGTTTCGGGCGATGGACCGGGATGTCGTCGAGCGTGGCGGCCAAAAGTTTCTGGTCATGCACATTGGCGCCGTCCACCGCCACACCGATCGGCACGCCCCGACCGTCGATCAACACAGAACGCTTGACGCCGAGTTTGCCACGATCGGTCGGGTTTTTCCCGGTTTTTTTCCCCACCCAGCGGCGATTTGTTCATCGCCCCGTCCAGGCTCTGCCACTTCCAGTCGATTCCCTTCAGGTCGTCGTATTCTTCCAACGCGAGACGCCACAGCTCCTCAAACACGCCGAGCTTCACCCATTCCTGAAAGTAGGCGTGGATTGCGCTGCCAGAGCCGAACTGCTTGGGCATCGCCTTCCACTGACAGCCGGTTCGCAGAACATACAAAATCCCATTCACTACTTTCCGCAGATTTAACCGGGGACGTCCGCCTTTGGGGCTCCGTTTGTAAATTGGTAAAAGCAGATCAATGCATTCCCAGAGGGCATCGGGAATTTGGTGAAACTGTGAGGCAGAAACCGTGGCCATTGGCACACCTCCATGCGAAATGAGGAAAACTGCCTCCTCAAATTGCAATTCGCGTGCCAGTAGTCGTTTGTACAGTAATCGGATAGGCTCTAAGAGCAAGCCCGCCGCGCAATCGGAGCGCCGCTGGGAAGAGGCGGAATTCGCGTCAACTTCATTTATGTGATTGGAATGCGATTTATGAATATGTCGTCATTGACGGATTGCATCGCTTACACTTTTTCTTTCTCCGTGGCGAAGTGCTTCGCATTGGCAATTGGATTCGCCACGTTCGCCGCTTCTGTTCTTGGCGGAATTGACGCCGGCATGGCGCAGGTGGTCTCTCTTGTGCCCGGATCCGTTGGAACCGCGGTGGATAATACTGGTGGCCCGTCGGTGACCCTCAGCTACAACGGCACTGCAACCGGTGCCGGGACCGTATTGGTCGTTGACGCGACCACGAAGAACATCAATACAGCACCCCCGAGTACGCTCGCCTGGGGTAGCCAAACGTTGACTCTCGCCGGCTGGATCCCCAGCCAAAATACAACCTACCGCGAGTCGGCCATCTACTATCTCTTCAACCCGGCCGTTGGCACAAATAACATCGTCCTCAACCAAGCCGGCACAACCACCGACATCCTCGACGCGTTCGAACTAACGGGGACGGACGGTTCAGCTCCGACAACAGCCGGATTCGACAACGTCAATGGAACGTCTAGTTCCGTCACATTCAACTCTGTCGTCGGCGGTTCCTATGCTGCTGGAGTGTTCTCGCAGAACAACGGCAACCTCGCCACGATGACCTATTCCGTCAGCCCAACGGGGACATCTTCGGCATCGACGCTTTACAACATAAATCCTGACAACAGCACCCAATCGGCCGGCGGTGGAATTTCGAATTTGTCCTCCGGAACCGACATAATCACGGCAACTTCGTCCGACGCCTCCCAAAAGTCCGTGCTCGAAGTAGCAATCTTCAAGCCGCTGCTCATCATCGGCACTGCTTGGACCGGGACCGCAGGAGACACCCTGTGGACAACAGGAACAAACTGGGCCGGCAACAGTGTGCCGGGATCGGACACGTCGGTGACATTCGGAAACACGGGCGCAACCGGAACTGTCGATCTCGGGTCCACTGGACAAACCGTCAACGGACTCTACTTCCTGTTGACGGTTCCCACGACGATCTCGAGTTCGATGGCGCAGACGTTGACCCTCGACAACGGCGCTTCGGCCGCGACGCCCGCTGTGCCCGTTTCGTCTTCTGGGACGAATGCCGTCACCACCGCCGTGGCCTTGAATTCCAATGCGGCTATCACGGTTAGCTCCGGCACGTTGACGATGACCGGACCGATCAGCAACGGCACGAATGGAAACGCCATGACGCTGTCGGGCAGCGGCGCGTTGATCCTCTCGGGCAACAATGGCTACACGGGCGGCACGGTTGACACCGGCGTTTTGCGGGTCACCAATACATCGGGATCGGCCACGGGCAGCGGCGCGGTCGCCGTCAATAGCGGCGGTGTTCTTGGCGGCAACGGCACGATCATCGGCAATGTGACCCTCAGCGCGACCGGCGCGGGCCACCTAGCGCCGCAGATTACGTCGGGGACCGCCTATACCAATCTCAATATCAATGGCAATCTGACGCTCAACAATTCCTCGGTTCTCGACTACAACTTCGGCACGCCTGGCACCACCGGAAGCCCTGGCACCAGTGATCAGACGCTTGTTTCAGGCACGTTGTCGCTGAATGGCACCACGACGGTGAACATCGGCAATCAGACCGGCTTCGCCGCCGGAATCTACAAGCTCTTCGGCTACGGCAGCAGCGCCGGCTTCGGCGCCGCGTCGTTCGCCGTGGGCACCCACACCGGCGCCGCCGCCAACTTCAGCTACTCGTTCAGCAATAACACCGGCAGCGATGAAATCGATCTCACCGCGCTGACCCCCGGTGCGATCAAGACTTGGACCGGCGCCGTTTCTAATGGATCGGGCGGCGCCAATTGGGACACGACGACGCATAATTGGGGCGCAACCAATACTTATTTCGACGGCAATCCGGCGCCGTTTCAAGGCGCGGATTCGGTCGTGTTTCCGACCGGCGCGACGACGGGCAACGTCAACGTGACGGGGAACTTCTCCCCAACCGCCGTGTCCGTGACCGCGACGGATCAAAACTTCGTCTTCTCCGGAACCGGCTCGATTGGAGGCACGGGACTGTTCACCGTCAACACGGCCGGCCGATCGGTCACCCTTGCCACCGCCAACACCTACTCGGGCGGCACGCAGTTCACCGCCGGCACGCTCAATATCAACAATGCTTCGGCGATCGGCGTCGGCCCGCTGACAATGAACAGCGGCGTCACGCTCGACAACACCAGTGGCAGCGCGATCACGTTGACCACCAATAATCCAATAAGCTTGGGCAGCAGCTTCACGTTCACCGGCACGAATAGCCTCAATCTGGGCACCGGAGCGGTGACCATGACCGGCAGCCCGACGATCACGGTCAACGCCAACCGTCTGACTATCGGCGGCAGCATCAGCGGCGCGGGCATCACCAAGGCCGGCCCTGGCGCGCTTGCGCTCGGCGGCGGCAGTACGTTCACCGGCGGAATCACGTTCAATGCCGGCGAGCTCGACATCAACGGCAACATGGCCCTCGGCAGCGGCGGCACGTTGAATTTCAACGCCGTCGGCCTTCATATCGACAACACCTCCGGCGGCCCTGTCACGCTCTCCACCAACAGCCCGGAAACCTGGCAAAACGGCGGCTTCACCTTCAACGGCAGCAATAACCTCAATCTTGGCAATGGTGCGATCACCCAAAACGGCACGGTGACGATCGGAGTCCTCGGCAGCACGCTGACTCAAACCGGCCCCTACACAAGCAACAACAATCCGCTCGTGGTGTACGGGTCCGGCACACTGAATATCCAAAGCTCCATCCCGGTTCTCGGCGGTGGTAACTTCCTTGGCACTTTGAATGTTGGTTTCGACACCTTCATCAATAACACCATCGGCAACAACCAAACTATCTACATTACCAACGGCGGCAACGTCTCGTTCTCCGGCCCAGCCGAGTTCATCGCGACCACCAGCAATCCCATCAACATTTACGATAATGGCACCCTCACGCTCGACAACACGACGACCAATCAGAATTACCGCTTGTCCGCAGGAACGAATGCAACGCCTCAAAATGTCAGCTTGAACGGCGGTCAATTGATCATCAATGGCAACAACGGCGCAAGCGTAAATACTCTTGAAAGCGCCACGACGCTCACGATTGGCCAATCGGGTGGATCCTACGGCGCTCAATCGGGCGGCGACGCGCTGAACCTTGTCAGCCCGACCAACAACGTCACTTTCACGGCCAATGCGCTGACGATCAATAACGGCGAAATCCTGTTCAAAGGCAACGGCTTGGGCACTTCCTCGACGTCGGCGCCGGGCACGTCAAACGTTTTCTTCACTACGACGAAGCCGACGCTCTACGGCAATCTCACCACGACGACCACTCCGACCTCGGATGCCGGCGGCACGAACACGGCCCTGCCAATCATGGCGAGGGGTTTCGGCGACACGGTGACCGGCGGCGTGGATAACTACAGCCTGGTCACCTACGATGCTGCCACCGGTATCCGCCCGCTAAGTTCGACGGAATACTCCGCAAACACGCTCGTCAGCGGCACGAGCAACGGCACCGCCAACAATCCTGGTTCGACGAACAACTTCATCGAGTCCAACACGAATGTCGCACTGACTACGAACACGAACACCGCGGTCAACTCGATTACGCTTGAGAACGGCGCGACGATCAGCGGACCCGGCACTTTGCAATCGTGGTCGAATATCTACGCGGCCAATGGGGGCAACAACACGTTCTCCCAAGGCGCTTTCAGCGGCGGATCAAGCAACACCAACACGTATTTCTATGTCATGGCGCTACGACGGTCTTGAACGTCAGCACGAACATCACTCAAGGCCAAATGGAAGTGGCCGGCGAGGGAACGTTCGTCTTTAGCGGAATGAACACAAGCGCCAGCAGTCTGCAAATCAACGGCGGGACGTTCAAGGTCGGAAACCCCAATTGGGCTTCGCCGAACTGGGGCAATCTCTCCATCGCCGGCGGCGCCACGCTCGATCTGAATGGATTCAGTTCCACAATTTACGCCTATGGAAACGGTTTCGACGGCAGTGGCACGATCACCAATTCGGCGCTCTCCGCCGTGTTGACCCTGCAAGGTGATCGAACCATCACGGCGCCATTCGTCGGCAATATCGCGGGCGGCGAAATTTGAGTCTGCTGAAGGTCTCGCCGTACGCAATGGAACTCGGCGCAAACGCCAGCACTTTCACCGGCGGCATCACCGTCAATAGCGGCGTCCTTCAGTTGGACGGCGTGGGCTCGTCCGGCGGCGCGGGCAACCCCATCACCGTGAATAGTGAACCATTGGCCTTGGGCGTCATCGGCATTGGCTACAACGTGGCCAACCAAGCGGCGTTGAACATCACCGCGGGCAGTTCCGGCGTTCTTGGCATCAACGGCTATGGCATCGTCATTGCGAACCAAGGCGTCGCGACTCCCTTCACCGCCAACATCAACTTGGCGACCCTGGGCAACGGGTCCATGTATTTCGGCTCGGAAAGCACTTACGGTCAAACTCTCAATGCCACTTACGGTGGAACAACGCTCGGCGTCGGCAATGGCGGCACGTATCGTCTGGGCGGCGGCGGCGGCCAACTCACCATCACCAACAACGTTCTGACCGCCTCGACCAATCTCGTGATCGGAAAGGTCGGCGGTATTCTCGAACTTCCGCTGAACGGCAACGTGGAAGCGCCCTACGGCTACTTGAACGCGCAAGGCGCCGTCAAATTCACCGTTCCCCAGACCAATTTCAACGGTTCGGTGACCGTCAACGGTGGTCTATTCGATCAGAATGGCACCGCCGGCGTAGTCAGTGGCGTTCTCGAATTGCCTGTTCCAGCTACCAGCGGTCAAGCCATCGGAACCGGCACGACCAATGTGACGCTCAATGGCGGCATGCTCCAGCTCGATGCACCGAGCACTGCCAATACGGGAGTCACGATGGGCACGCTCACTGCCAACGGTGGCCCTGCCCAACTGTCGGCCGGCACCACCAGCACGGGCACGAAGATTACCTTTGCCAATTTCGTGCGAAACAATAATTCCGCCATGTTCGTGGGCTTCGGCAACAATAATTTCCAGCAAGCCGACACCGTTCTCGGATTGACCGGCACGCAATTCTATGTCGCCAACAGTAGCGGCAATTCCGCTACTGCAATTGGCAATTTCGCTCCCAATGCCGGTACGAACGGCATGGTCACCTACGGCGGCAATGTCGCGCCGTGGATTATGTATAGCAATCCGCATACGGGCGGCGAGCTTCTCGCGTACGGGGCCAATGGATTTACGCCGACGATTTACACATTGAACGGCACCGCCAACGGATTCGTTGACGGCGTCGGCACTCCCTTGGCGAGCGCGTTGTCCACCGACATCGTGCAATTCAAAGTTGGCGGCACAAGCTCGCAAATCACCGATGCTTCGATCGGAACCTCCGGACTGACCGTATACGCATTGAGCGTCTTCTTCGGCACGGGTCAACGCAATCCGACGATCGATTCCACCGGCGGCGGCACCCTTACGATCACGAGTGGGGCCCTGACGCAGGATATTCAAAATGGCGGCGTTACGATCGGCAGCAACTCCGCGGCGAGCGCCCTCAACGTGACGTTCGGCGCCGAGGCTGTGCTCTACGAGGGATATTACAACGGCCAAGGCAATTTCAACCTGCTAAACCTGGTCACAGCGCCAAGCTTGAGCCAGGTCGGACCTGGTAGCGTAAGTCTGGACAACGCCTCGGCGAATAGTGGCAGTCCAAACTTGATTTCCGGACCGGTTACGATCGACAGCGGCACGATCATCACAGGTCAGAACGGCGCGAACGAGTATTCTTTGGGTTCCGGCGCCGGCAGCAATGTTGTTGTGCTCAACGGCGGAACGTGGCTGGTCCTTGGCAACACCGGGGGTAGCGGCAGTATCACGCACAACATCTCGGTTGGCCCTGCAGGCGGTATCTTCGATTTCGGCAGCTCGAGCACGGGATTTAGCGGGAGCTATTCCGGTAGCATTAGCGATTTGGTTTCGCCCGACGGCACTGCGGCCGGGCCTCTTACGCTCGTCGGGTCGAGCAACGGGAACTCGACCATGACCTTGACCAACACGACCGCCAGCACCAATCTCTGGTCGGGCGGCACGATTGTCACGGGAGGCGGCACGATCGTTGTTCAGAGCGGCGTCAATTTCGGCGTCGGACCCGTCGAGGTCTCTGCTGGTCATCTGACGCTCCAAGGCTCTGGACCGAACACTCCCGCTGCTGGCTTGGGCACCGGCAGCAACCTGAACCCGACCGTCAATCTGACCGTCGATTCGGGCGCGACCGCCAATTTCCAAGGCGCTGCACCGATTGTCGGCTCGCTGGATGGCGCCGGTTTGGTTGTCTTGGGCAACACGACTGCTGCTACGAACACACCGATCGGTCCCACCTTGCTGACTTTGGGAGGCAATAACGCCAGCACGAACTTTTATGGCGTCATCAGCGACAAATCGGCGACCGACAACGGCTCGTTGACCAAGGTTGGCACGGGCACATTCACGCTCTCGGGAATCAACACTTACACCGGCCCGACCGCTGTCAACGCCGGCACGCTGCGGGTCAATGGTTCGCTCCGCGGCACGGGCGCGGTCAGCGTCGGCGGCCCGACGGCTACCGGCGCTCCGATTTTAAGCGGTTCTGGCACGATCGCCGGCCCTGTCACCATCTTCGGCACAAACGACACGACCATCGGCGCAATCAACGGCAGCAGTGGCTCGACGCTCACGCTCACCGGTGGCTTGACGCTCAACAACGGCTCGATTTCGAATTTCGCCCTGACCACCGCGGGCGCCAATAACTTGACCGCCCTGATCGCCACTAGCATCACCAGCGGAAACAGTCTGACGGTTGACACCGGCAATAGCGGCGTCAATACCGTCAATCTGTCGGGCACGGCCCAGGTGAATAGCACCTACGACTTGTACTCGTTCACCGGCACCGGTCCGGCTGCCAGCAATTTCACCATCGGCAGCAACACGATCAGCACTCCGAACCTGTCGTACAACATCCAGGTCATCGGCAATCAGGTCGATTTGGTAATCACCTCGGCCACCACGATTTCGTGGGTCGGCGCGGGCACTTCCGGCAGCGGCGGCAATTGGGACATCGGCTCGACGCAAGATTGGGCGTCGAGCGTCCCGGCCGCGAACGCCTATAGCGAGGGAAGCAACGTCGTCTTCAATGACACGAACGCCCTCGATAGCAACAACACGTTCACTTCGCCGCAGACGGTGAACATTACCGCGGCCAACGTGAACCCGGGCAGTGTCATGTTCAATAACAATTCGGTCCCGTATACGATCGCAGGCGGCGCGATTTCGGGCGCCACCGGCCTGACGTTGAATGGCACGGCCGGCGTCACGCTGACCAGCGCCAATAGCTTCACCGGACCCGTCGCGGTCAACGCCGGTGCTTTGAACTTGCAAAACAGCGCATTGGGATCGGGCTCAAGCCATTCTTCCGGCGTCGCAGTTGCCTCGGGCGCCGCTTTGCAATTGCAGGGCGGAATCTCGATCGCCGCAATCCCGTTGTCGCTCAACGGCACTGGCCTGGCCGCAAGCCCGGCGGGCGCGTTGCAAAGCGTCAGCGGTAATAATGCCTACGCCGGCGCGATCAACCTTGGCTCCAGCGGCGCGACGGTCACATCGTCCACGCTCGGCAACACATTGACTCTCACCGGCGGCGTCAACACTGCCGGCAATCTGCTGACGATCAACGGCGCCGGCGATACGACGGTTAGCACCGCGGGAATCACCGGCGGCGGCGGAGTGACTTATGCCGGCACGGGCACGCTGGCCTTGAGCGCCGTCAATGGCTACATCGGCCCCACGACGGTTGACTCCGGAACGTTGCGTCTCACCGGCAGTTTGAACGCCGGCAGCGCGGTCACGATCGGCGGAACTTCGCCCGCGGCGAGTGGTTCTCCCACTCTGACGGGCAACGGCACGATCAACGGTTCGCTCACCGTCTTCGGAGGCGGCTCGGGCAACGTCGCCGGTCACGTGGCTCCCAGCGGATTCACCGGTTCGTCGGGCACGACTTTGAATCTGGGCAGTGCTTTGACGTTCAATACCGGCTCCGACTTGGATTTCAACCTCAATAGCAACACCAGCAGTGGCAACGACTCGATCAGCGTCACCGGTTCCGGCGCCGTCAACTACGGCACCGGCGGCGTGCTGAATATCAACGCCTACAACACCAATCTGGCCGCCGGCGTCTATACGCTTGTCAACGACACCAGCAGCACCACAGCCACCGGCGGCACGGGCTGGACCGTCGGCACGAGTAACGACCCGAATCGTCCGGCGGCGTTGGGGGGCAATGGGCTCGAAAGCTACACGATCGGCCTCGTCGGCAACAATCTCGATCTGACGATCACCAACACGGCGATCTTCTGGGCCGGGGCCACCACGAGCTGGGATACGACCAGCACCAGCAACTGGGTGACCAGCACCGGCCAGACGCTGAAATACTTCAACGGCATCGCCGTTCAATTCGGCGACACCCATCCGCCCGGAAGCACGCCGGTCGGCACGACCTCGGTCGCGATTCAAAGCGCCGGTGTCACGCCGCTGAGCGTCACGTTCACCAACGCGACGAGCAACTACAGCGTGTCCACGAGCGGCTCGGTCGGCATCGGCGGCAGCACGGGTGTCGCGCTCAATGGCCCCGGCACCGTGACGTTCACGAGCCCGAACACGTTCACCGGCCCCGTGGCAATCAACGACGGCCAGTTGAATTTGCAAAACAGCAACGCCGTGGCCAGTTCGTCGGGCGTGACGGTCGCATCGGGAGCCGCCCTGCAATTGCAAGGCGGAGTGTCGATCGGTTCGGTTCCGTTGTCGATCAGCGGCGCCGGTTTGACCGCCAGCCCGGCGGGAGCGCTGCAAAGCGTCAGCGGCGCCAATAGCGACGCCGGCGCGATCGGCATCGGCAGCGGCGGAGCGACGATCGCCTCGTCCAATTCGGGCAACACATTGACTCTCACCGGCGGCATTACCAACAACGGCAACCTCGTCACTTTCAGCGGAGCCGGCAACGCGGCCGTCAACTCGGCGATCAACGGTCTTGGCGGCCTGACCTACGCCGGCGCCGGAACGTTGACGCTCAGCACGACCAATGGTTACAGCGGCGCGACCACCGTCAACTCCGGCACCCTGCGGCTCACCGGCAGTTTGGCTGCGGCCAGCACGGTCACCGTCGGCGGAACAACGGCCAGCGGCGCTAGCGGCAGTCCGACCTTGTCGGGCGGCGGCACCGTTAACGGTTCGCTCGTGGCGTTCGCCGGAGGCGCGGGGAATGTCGCCGGCCATCTGGCCCCCAGCGGATTCACCGGCTCTTCGGCGACGGCGCTGAATGTCGGCGGCGACCTGACGCTGAACGGCGGCTCGGAGCTCGACTTCAATCTGAGCAACAATCCCGACGGCCCCGGATTCTCGGTGCCGACTGGTCCCAACGGCTTCAACGATCACATCAACGTCGCCGGCACGCTGAGCCTGAACGGCGGCGGCGAGTTGTTCATCAACGATCCTTCGGGCCTCTCGGTCGGAACTTACGAACTCGTCGATTACGGGAATCTGTCGGGAAGTGCCGCAGGCTGGCAGGTGGGCGGCACTCCGCCGAGCCAGTTCAACTACGCCTTCACCACGGTCAATGCCGGTCAGTTCGACCTGGTCGTGACGACCGCCAGCGGCTCGGGAAAATGGACTAGCAACGGCAATCAGCTCTATAACATCGGCACGAACTGGGACAGCGGGACCGCTCCCGACGGCGTTGGTCAGTCGGCCACATTTGGAACCGGCCAGCAAACGGTCGTTAAGGTCAACGGAGCGTTCACCGTCGGCTCGTTGAACTTTACCTCCGCAAGCATGTACACACTGGAATCGCTCGCCACCAGCGATGGCCTGACGTTGAACAACGGTGTCGGCAACGACGCCCAGGTCAACGTTGCCGACGGCGGCGCGATGGGCTTCCTATACACACAAGTTAACCTCGCTAGTTCGACCGGCAATACGAATTTCACCATCCAACCGGGTAGCTCGTTGGTCGCTAGTGCGTTCAACATTGATTCGACCCAGGTGGGTCTTGCTGGTTCGAATCAGGGCATTACGCTGGCTGGCGGCGGCACGCTGGAATTGGCCGCGACGAACACCTACACCGGCCCGACGCACGTCAACAGCGGCACGTTGCTGATCGACGCCGGAGCGAGCATTGCGAGCACGTCGATCACGGTCGGCATGGGCGCCACGCTGCAATTGGCCGGCACGACCCACGCCCTGCCCAGCACGGCGAACATCAAGACGAGCGGCAGCGGCGCGGCCAACGACGGAGCCATCGTGTTGGCCGGTGGCACGACCGAATCGATCGGCGCGATCACCAGCGACCCGACGACCAACGTCAACGGGGCTCAGGTGTACGCCGGCAACACGACTGTCGGCGACGGCGCCATTGCCGCCAGCCTGACGGCCACGCAGATAGATATGGCCGAGCGCCCATTTCTCGCTCGACGCTTCGGCGTGGACGTCGACGATCGAGGCGTCGCACCCCTCCCCGAGCGGACAGAGGCCGAGCTCCGCGCTTGACGACGGCGAAAGGATCGTCGAGCGCGTCCATGGAAGATGCGGCCGAGGACATTGACGACCAGGAGCCGCGCGCCTTTCGCGCTCTCGATCACCGAGGCGCCGCGGCCCGGCGTGCCGGAGGGATAGTTGGCCGGCCGGGACGAGGCGCGGGGCTGGCGCTCGATGAACACGAGCGCTTCGCGCTGGTCGAAGGCGTGATTGCCGAGCGTCACCGCATCGACGCCGACGGCGCGGAATTCCTCGAAGATCGCTTCGGTGAGGCCGAAGCCGCCAGCGGCGTTCTCGCCGTTGACGATGATGAAATCGAGCCCCCAGCGGGAGCGAAGGAGGGGAACCTGCTCCAGGATGGCGGCGCGGCCCGATCGCCCAACGACGTCGCCAATGAACAGGAGGCGGATCATCGGGCAGGGACGAGAATGGTTTCCTGATCGGTCACGATGGCGTCCAGGCTCTGGTCATGGGCCTCATACGGCGCCGCGTCGACTTCGCAAACCCCGTAGGCGACGCCAACCGCATGAACGGGCTTGATCGCGCGCAGGCCGGCGAGGGTGCGGTCGTAGTAGCCGGCGCCGTAGCCGATGCGATGGCCGCGTCGGTCGAAGCAGGCGAGCAGGACGAAGAGGGAATCCGGATCGACCGCGGGCGCCTCGTCTAGCGGCTCGGCGATCGACATCGGCCCGGCGCGGGTCGGGTCGCCGGGGCGCCACAAGCGAAAGACGAGCGGCGACCCCCGGCCAACGACGACCGGCAGGGCGGTCGCGAATCCCTCCGCGGCGAGCGTGCTCAGGAGCTCGAGCCGTGTCCGGCTCGTCGCGAAAGGCATGAAAGGCGGA
Organism: Pirellulales bacterium; assembly: GCA_963738955.1. GTDB lineage: Bacteria > Planctomycetota > Planctomycetia > Pirellulales > DATAWG01 > DATAWG01. The sequence goes on from CAVTYW010000018.1 coordinate 98,440, forward strand.
GATGACCTCGGGACGCCAGAGACGGGCAAGGCGCAAACCCTCGTCGGCGAGGCGCCGGCTGAAGGCCGCGCGGGCGCCGGGCGCCACCGCCCCCCGCCGGGCGAGCGCCTCGCGCCGCAGGGCCGCCTTCGGATCGGCGTTGGTCGGGGGCAAATGCAATATCGCCGATTTGAAAACGGTGAAAATTAAAGCGCGGAGCCGAGACGGCCGTTGGACGGTGATCCCGGGCGCCTACGTAAGTAGGTGGGAGCCATGTGCCTAAGCCCACGGGCGAAGACAGGGACAGCCCCCATGGGGATCGTACGGCCCCGAGGAATGTTGTCCTGACGCGCCACCCAGCTCCGCAGCGCCTCATGCAGGCGCTCCTGCCGGCAAATTGCCAGCGGGGCCGGAGCGGCGCAGCATAACCATGCATGACGTCGCGGTCATAGCGCTTTACGGAGCCAATCACGTAGGGAATGCGAAAGTTCCCTTGTGGTCAAACCCGGGAAGGTTCGGCGGACGGGCAAACAACTTAAATCCGCGAGCAACCTTTGGCCGTCGCGGCCGTTTGCGGCTCCGCGCTATGTCAGGATGGGCTTGGATGGCGAGCATGGCGAGGGTCCGGCGCAGCCAATGAGCAATTCAGCCCGTGTCATCCGGGTCTGGGACCTTCCCGTCCGCCTCTTCCACTGGCTGATGGTCGCGCTGGTCGCCGCCGCCTATGCGACCTGGCGGCTCAATTGGATGGTCTGGCATGGATGGATTGGCAATTCAGTGCTGGCCCTGGTGCTGTTTCGACTGCTCTGGGGTTTCTTCGGCAGCGAAACGGCGCGATTTTCCCACTTTCTCGCCTCACCGCGGGTTGCCCTCGATCACCTGAAATATGCGTTTCTGCGGGAGCCCGACCGCCAGGTGGGCCACAACCCCGCGGGCGGCTGGATGGTCGTGCTGCTGCTCGCGCTGCTCTTCGCCGAGGCCCTGACCGAAATCTACGTCGCCAACGACATCGCCGACGTTGGTCCATTGACCGGAATTGTGCCGTCCGCGGCCGCGGACGCCATCGACGCCTCTCATGCGATCCTCTGGAATGTGCTGTTGGCGGCGATCACCGCGCATGTGCTGGCGATCGTCGGCTATGCGGCCATCAAGGGACAAGACCTGGTGCGCCCGCTCATCACCGGGACGAAGGTTCTTCCGGAGCCGGTGCGCGCGCCGCGGATGGCGACCGCGGGGCGCGCAGCCCTCCTCTTCGCCGCCGGCGTCGCGGCTGCAATCATCATCGCTTGGACTATGTAGTTCCCATCAGCTCTTGGGAGGAACCACCTGACCGCGTATCTCGCCCGCCGGATGGGCCTGGGTGTGGATGTTTATATACCACTCGCCACTGGAGAATTGCTTCGCCTGCTCGGGAGTGAGCGTAGCGCTTCCCGTCAACGGGTTTGCGGGCGGGCTGCCTTGTTTGCTGAGCCAGATAACCGGGGGCGCATTCTGGCCCGCTTTCGCCGGGCCGTGGAAATGGGCCATCGTGGCGGCGCTCGACAGTCCGGCATAGGTGATAGTCCAGGTCACCACTTGGGTCGCCGGGTCGTATGTCAGCTGAGCCGTTCCCGTGCCGCTCGAAGTCCACCGCAGGGGCGCTCTGCGCCCCGGAGAGTTCAACCTTGAATGACGCCGGATCGGCTGTCGCGACCCCCCGCCAGCAAGGCTGATCATGATTGCAAAGGGAACGAGGGCTCGTTGAAAGGTCATAACGTCATCTTTTCCCTCCGCCGGGCGCAAAGTGAAATCGGTTTACGCGATCTGAGGCCGCGCAGCGCCATGATGGCACAACTGCCCGGCGATGGAGAACCTTTTACCGCCGCGCGGAGTATGGGATGATGGGCCCGGCCCGGACACGAAAAATGAGCAAAATTCGACACCGCTTGGCCGAGGGTCTGCCGGGCTTTCCAAGTTGGGAAGCGTCCTCGGCGGACCGGACGGGGGCGCGCTGGCAATCCGGGACGGTCACGGCGCCAGGGGACCAAGGCTGATGCCCAGTCCGTCGATCCGGGCGCGCCTGATCTTCCTGTCCGTCCTGCTGCTCGCGATCCTCGCTCTTTCCTCCGCGCTCCTGATCCGCGAGCTTGCCCGCGTCTCGCGGAGCCTTGCCGAGGAGGCGACGCTTGTCTCCGTTGTCAAGAACGCCAATTCGGCCAGCAAGCACTTTGGCGATTTGAAGTATTGGGTGATGGACGCGGCGGTCACCCAGCTCGCCCGCTCGCAGCAAGCCGCGGATACCGCAAAGGCGGGCCTCGATTCCGATCTGGCGACGATTTCCACCGTCGATCCCGCGTTTGTGGCCGCCATCGCACGCGAAGTCGGCGCGATGACCGATCTCGCGCGGCAGGCTGGCGTCGCCTACTCAAGTGACGACAGCGCCTCCGGCAACGCCCTGCTGGAACAGGCCAAGAGCCACGTTCTCACCATCGACGGCGAGATCGACAGGGTCGTGGACCGAGTTCGAGCAGCAGGCCGTGGCCAGGCGCGACGCATCGATGCGCGGGGCGGAACTCGCCGTCAAGCTCGCGGTCGCAGGCGGAGTCGGAGCTCTCGTGCTGGCATTGGGCTTCACTGCGTTCACCGTGCGTTCGATCACCGTCCCCTTGAAACAACTCGAGGGGAGCATGGCGTCCATCACCCAGGGCGATCTCGACGCCGCGATGCCGCGCTCCGGCGCCCACGAGATCGGGGCGATGATCACGACGCTCGGAATGCTGCGCGACAGCCTGATCGAACGGGCTCGACTCGAACGCGAACGCGAGCGAGCCCAGGCGGAGATCCGGGCCGCGCGCGACGCCGCCGAGGCGGCGCTGCACGAGCTGAAGTCGGCGCAGGCGAATCTCATTCAGGCCGAGAAGATGGCGTCGCTCGGCCAGCTGACCGCCGGGATCGCCCACGAGATCAAGAACCCGCTCAACTTCGTCAACAATTTCGCCAGTCTTTCGATCGGACTGCTTGACGAACTGAAGGCGGTCGCCGGGCCAGCGCTCGCGTCGCTCGACGAGGATCAGCGCGGCCAGCTCGACGAGGTCACGATGTTGCTGACCGGCAATCTCGAGCGGATCGTTGAACACGGCAAGCGCGCCGACAACATCGTCAAAAGCATGCTGGCGCATTCCCGCGGCGGCGGTGGCGATCGGCAGAACGCCGATCTCAACGCGCTGGTGGAGGAATCGCTCAATCTCGCCTACCACGGCGCCCGCGCCCAGGATCAGAACTTCAACATCGCTCTGGATCGGCAGTACAACCCCGACATTCCGCCGGTCGAACTCGTCCCGCAGGACGTCACGCGCGTGTTTCTAAATCTCTTCGGCAACGGATTTTACGCGGCGAGCGAGCGCCAGCGATCGATAAACGACGGGACGTTCAGTCCCGCGCTCACGGTGACTACGCGCGATCTGGGCAAGGCCGTCGAGGTGCGGGTGCGCGACAACGGCGTGGGCATTCCCGACGAGATCAAGGACAAGCTTTTCCAACCTTTCTTCACGACGAAGCCGACCGGCGTCGGCACCGGGCTCGGACTCTCGATCAGCTACGAGATCGTCACCAAGCAACATGGCGGAACGATCAAGGTCGACAGCGAAGTTGGAAGTTTCACCGAATTCATCGTAACTCTGCCCCATCGCTTTTCGGCCGGCGGGGCGGCGCGAGACGTCGGTGGCGGGCAGGCAGTCATGACCGTAAGCATCCTGATTGTCGACGACGAGCCCGACGTCGCGACGCTGTTTCGCCAGCAATTTCGGCGCGAGGCGCGGGAGGGCGCCTATGTCCTGCATTTTGCGGTTTCGGCCGCGGAGGCGCTCGAACGCCTCGCCGGCGATATCGAGCCCCGATTGATCGTTATTCTCTCGGACATCAACATGCCGGGGATGGATGGCCTGTCGCTCCTGCGCGAGATCAAGAAGCGTTTTCCCGACCTGCCGGTGATGATGCTGACCGCCTATGCCGACGAGGAACGGCGCAGCCGCGCCGCCGAATATGGAGCGGCTGAGTTCGTCACCAAGCCGGTCGACTTCGATTTCTTGAAGGGGCGGTTGCGACAGTTGCACGCGCCATCGACCTGAAGGGCGCCGCATTGGCCGGTTCGAACAAGAATTCTTGCCGTCGGCGACGAACCCGACTCCCCAGTAGGCGGCAAGCGTCTCCTGCGATGCCGGCGATCATCGGCGCGCCGCGCCATCGCGACTGAGCGTTCCGCTTGCTCGATCCCTCGCCTGGAGGCGCTCCTTGGCCCGCGGCCTGTCGGCGCCTATGTTGAGGTCGCCCCGCACGAGCGTAATCCCATAATGACAGAGCTTGCCCGACCTGCGGCCGTCGACGGCGCCCGGCCCGGATATTCCGACGCCGTGAAGACCCAGGCGCAGCAGCGGGCGGAACTGCGCCGGATGCGCACGATCGCCACGATGCTGCTCTTGCTGATGGCGGCGATCTTTCTCCTGATGCGGCGGGCGCCGCCGAACTGGGTCTGGGCGCCCTATCTCGGCGCGTTCGCGGAAGCCGGCATGGTCGGCGCTTGCGCCGACTGGTTCGCGGTCGTCGCGCTCTTTCGCCGTCCGCTCGGCCTGCCGATCCCCCATACCGCGGTCGTGCCGGAGAACAAGCGCCGCATCGGGCCGGCGCTCGGGCGGTTCATCACCAACAACTTCCTCTCCCGCGCGTCGCGATCGCGCGCCTCGCCTCGGTCGACGCGGTTGGGCTCGCGGCGCGGTGGCTCGAGGACGAGCGCAACGCGCGGGCGATCGCGGCCGGCGCGGCGCGCGCGATTCCCTATGCGCTCGACCTCGTGCCGAAAGCGGCGATCGAAGCGTGGGTCGCTCAAGCCGCGCGGCGCGGGATCGAAGCAGTCCCCGCGGCGCCGCTCGCCTCGCGGGTGTTGTCGATCCTTTGGGCGCAGGGGGCGGGCCAGACGCTGCTCGACCAGGGCCTCGATTTCGCGGAAGGCGCGCTCGAGCGCAACAAGGCGACGATCGTCAGGCACGTGTCGCAAAAATCCTCGCGCTTCATCCCCAAATGGGTCGACGACATGATCGCCGCCAAGGTGATCAACGGGCTGTCGACGACCCTGAACGAGATGCGCGACCCCGACCATCCGTGGCGCGACGAGGCCAATGCGCTGATCGAAAAATGGATCGACGCCCTCGCGCACGATCCCGCGATGCGGGCGAAGGGCGAGGCGCTGAAGCGGGACATCCTCGCCAATCCGGTGTTCGCCGAGCAGGCGCGGGGCTTGTGGGAGGAAATCGAGGCGAGCTTGCGAGACGGGCTGCCCCGCCACGCGGACGCGATCGTCGCCTGGCTCGCGGCTGCGGCGGCGGCGCTCGGCCGGTGGCTCGAAGAGGACGACGCGCGCCGGGCGACGATCAACCGGCGGCTCAGACTGCTGGCGCTGCGCGCCATCCTCCCCCGCCGGGCCGAAATCGGCGCCTATATCGCCGCGGTGGTCGACCATTGGGACACCGCGACGCTGGTTGAGCGCCTCGAGCTGCAGGTCGGCAAGGACCTGCAATATATCCGCATCAACGGCACGCTGGTCGGGGGGCTGGTCGGACTCGTGATCTTCACCCTGTCGCGGGCGTTCGGCGGGTGAGCCGGGCTATATCAGCTCGATGAACGATTTACCGCGCTCGAATGCTTCGACGATCTTCGGCAACGCACTCGCGAACCAAGTCAACAATTCGCCTCGGCGCGAGTTGGGTAGCCTGACCCAGACGATTGATGGACCGTTGCGGTGCAAGATCTTGCGCAGAGCGAAGTCTTCGTCCTTCGAAACGATCACGGCGCCGGCGCTGAGCGCGTAGGCCCAAATTTCACCGTCCCGGGCGCCAGCAAGTCCGATATCGGCGACATGCTCCGCGTGATGTCCCGCGCTCGACAGCCAGCGGGGCGAGCGCAGGCGGCAGCTGCGCGTCGATCAGAAACCGCATCAGGCCACGCGCAAGATCGGGTGGTCGCTTTGACGAGCGGCGAACTCGAGCGCCGCGACGATGTCCCCATCTTCGAGCAGTGGGTAGTCGGTCAGAATTTCCTCGCGGGAAGCGCCCGCGGCCAACAAGTCGAGGACGTCTTTAACGCGAATGCGCATTCCGCGGAGACACGGACGGCCGCCGCATTGTGCCACGTCGACAGTGATGCGATGCAGCTCGGTCATTGCCCCTCTCCGGGTCGGGATGTTGGGCGCAGCATAGCGGCGCCGCCGGAAATTAGCGACCAACTGAGCAAAGACGAACTACAGGCCGCGACTAGGTTTGCGATCTTGCGACCGCCAGAACCGCGTAGCCGCAAAACCGGGTTTCGATCTCGCACCTCAAACCGCGCTCGGCGGCGAGCGCCGCGGCCACGGCGCCGAGATCGTCGCGCGGGGTGACGTCGAACGCGGCGAGCCAACGGCGCAGCCCGGCGCTGAACGGACCAGGCAGTCCGGCCCGGGCGCCGAAATCGACGAGATGCAGCGAGCCGCCGGGCGCAAGAACGTCGAGCGCGCGCTTAAGCGCGTCGCGCCAGGGCGGGATCATCGACGAACGCGTAGGAGATCATGACGCGCTCGAACTGGGCGCAGCCGAGCAAAGCCTCCGGATCGAACGCCGTGGCGTCCCCCTGCCCCAGGGCGACGCGGGCGGAGAGCCCGGCGCGGGCCGACGCCGCCGACGCGCTGGCCAGCATCTCGCGCGAGACATCGAGCCCGAAAAGCCGCGCCTCCGGGTAGGCCCGCGCCAGTTTGACGAGATTGCGTCCGGTGCCGCAGCCGATCTCGAGCACCCTGTCGCCGGGCCGGGCGTCGAGACCGGCGATCGCCTCGTCGCGGCCGAGGAGATAGAATTTGCGGCTCAGGTCGTAGATGTGGCGCTGGCGGCGATACATCCGGTCCATAAGCGCGGCGGCGTCGCTCACGCGTCAGGGCCCTTGAGCGTATAGAGGTGGAAGGCGCCGTAGATCGACGAGCGATCCTGCCGGCCAAGCTCGCGGCTCAGCGCCTCTTCGTAAGCCCAGGCGTCGAGCACCGTATCTGGCGCCCGGCCCGGCAACAGCCGCTCGTCGGCGGCGGTGCGGAAGATCACCCGCGCGCCCGGCCGCGCGGTGCGGGTGATCTCGGTCCACAACGCCGTGAGTTCGGTGTCGTTCATCCAGTCCTGAGCGTCGAGCAGGGCGTAGCGATCGAAGCTCGCCGGCGGCGAATCGCGCAATATGTCGGTGAATGAGCGCTGGACATAGCGCACGCGGCTCGCCCGGTCGCGGACGGCGTCGAAGTTCTGCCGTTGCAGATAGGGTGGGAGCGCGGGGTTCGGCCCCGGCGCATAGCGGCGTCCGAACGCCTGCCAGGCGAAATAATTGTCGGCGATGTCAAACCCACAGGCCAACCGCTCGAGGCGTTCGCTGAGCACCGCGCCGATTTCCCAGCGGCAAATCCGCGGCCAGCGCCTTATATTGCGCCGGCGGGATGCCGAGGCCGTGACAGAGGACGCGGTGATTGGTCAAAGCCTTAGAGAGCACTTTGCGCAAAGCCGACGCAGCTACGGGTGGCGACGCTTGCAGCGACGACTCAGCAAGGAAGGCACAGGTGTGGCAAAAGACGGATCAGGCGCTTGATGACTGAGCTTGGCTTAACAGCGCTGCAGAAGGGGCGCTACAGACCACGAACGACGCAAAGTCAGCATGGAAGACCACTGAGTGTCAATCGGCTCAGAGAGCTGCCCAAGCCGGTCGAACAGCCCCAGCAGGTCTGGGTTGCTGACATCACCTATGTGCAGACTCAGCAGGAGGGCTGGGTTTATCTGGCGGTGGAAATGGATCTATACTCTCGGGCGATTGTGGGTTGGAAGCTAGCTCAGAGCTTGGCCGCACCACTGGTCGCAGAGGCTTTCAACAGGGCGGTTAAAGCCTGGTCGGCTCCGCGGATCCATCATTCGGATCGAGGGATCGAGTTCGCATCAGCTGAGTTCTTGAGACTGCTCCAGGGCCATGGAGTGCACTCCAGCATGAGCGCTAAAGCCAATCCCTATGACAATGCGGTGATGGAGAGCTTTTTTGCGACCCTTAAAACCGAGTGCTTCCAGAACAATATCCCCCAGGACAGTCTGCAAGCTCACAGGATGCTCTTTGATTACTTCGAGAGCCCCTACAACACCCAAAGGCTTCATTCATCGCTGGGCTATCGCAGCCCTCTAGAGGTCCATAGCTCCAGATCTGCAACGCCTTTGGGTTTGATTGCGGGCGAGGAACGAGCCCAAAACAATCACAGCCAAAGAACGGTTACTTTCCGGCGCCAAGCTCAAGGGGCTCAAGCGCCAAACGGAATAAATGGCAGGGGCCCGTCGGGCTCTGCCGACGGGATGCAGGCCGTTTATGCCGGCTTGGCGCTTGAACCCCTTGAGCTTGGCGCCGAAGCCCGCGACGGGCCACCCTCACTGATTTAGACATAACCCAACAAAACAAAACCAAATTCCTGTACAATTTTTCGACCCCAGATCAGGATTCCGTGACCGAAAAGAGACCGATGTCCTGCAACTAATTTGTTCTGTTCGTCTGATTGCGAACCGATCGGGATTCTCGAGGACGAGGACGACGACGAGTACGAGAACGACTCCTCAACTTCGGAATTTAGGATCAAGGGTAAGTGGGGTCTGAGTTGCGCCGTTCATAGCCGGCCTTCCGCCGCGGCAAGCGCTTCGCACAGCGCATGGATTTCCTCTTCGATGTCGGCCGGATTAGTAACCGTGCGGCCGATCTCTTCCCGCAGAATCGCAGCGTATTGCTTGCGGAACCGATGAATCAAAGTCTTAGCCGCGCCGACGGTGACTCGGAGCGACTTGGCCACTTCCTCGTAAGACGGCGAAGGCTTACCTTCCCCAACGCCAACGAAGCCATGTAGCACATCGAACCGGGACATCTCGTCGCGCGCAGCGTAGTCTCGGCGTAAACGCTCTACCGCGTGGCCAAGCAAGGTCATTGCCCAGCGCGCATCGTAAATTTTCTCCGCCGTCAAGCGATCAGCCGGTTCAAGCCGGTAGCGGCTCTCGGCATCCTCCGCATCCAAGAAAACAAATTCCCGATTGCCACCCCGTTTGAGACAACGTGCGCGGCTTACTTCGTCCAGGATGAAATTCTGGAACGAAGCGAGCAGGAAAGATCGAAACTTGCCTTTGAGCGGTTGGACCTGCTTAAGGGTCCGATGTTCCAGTAGGTGGAGAAAGAAACCCTGGGTCAGGTCTTGAGCGTCGGGAGGTCCATGTCCACGTCGACGAGCGAATGCGTACAAAGGGTACCAATATAGCCGGCAGAGTTCGGAGAGAGCCGCTTGACTACCGGGTAGCTGGCTCTGTGCGGCAACAAGAACTGCGCTCCACCGCGTCGTATTAAAACGCGCTGGATCATCCGCTATCGAGCCATGTTCCGGTTCCACCTGAAGTGCCGCGACGATGTCATTCAGATCAGCATCCAAATTTGGTGTCCATCTAGCACTAGGTCAAACCACAAAATTTCGAATCTCCAAGCACGCGGAGAATCGAAGAAAGCAATTGCCCTAATGCCGTGTTCGACATCGGTTGCTCGACGAGCGTGTTCGAAACGGTGTTCATCGTGTCAGTGAGGTTCTTGCGTTTTACTTTTAAGGTTGTTTTGGTCGGTCTGCTTAAGTGGAACGATCCTACAGCAAACCGGGGGCGGTACTATGATTTGGAAGAACCTTTCTTTATGGCTCGATGGAGCTACGCTCCGCCGGCGTCCTGCGCTGCAGATGCGCGTCAACATAAGAAAGAATGCTTTTGGAAGAAGTTAGGTCTATTGAGACGAAGGCTTCTGATTTGGTAGGGACGCGCTCCCGCGCGAACCTCGGCAGGAACGTCCGATGGTAACATCCGGTGCGGCGCCTCTGATCGGATGCGCGTTCCGGCGCGTCCGGCGCAGCACGTCCACATAGGCCTTTCAGGAAATGCGACGCCAGACGCGCCGGAGTGCTTCTACCATCGGAGGCGGTGCACCGCATATGACCATCGGACGTGCTGAGGCGGATCACACGGGAGCGCACCCCTACCAGTTGCAACGGCCTCGGCTAATCAAATCGGCAACCTTAGTGTACCAGTGGCAAGCCCTTTCAATCAGGGCGTAAGTGAGTGTTCAAGAGTAACAGCTTTTGCATCCCGATCCTGGTCGGTAATGATATTTATTGTCCATCCATTTTTCTGCAATTGGTAATATCTGGGTGCCTGATCAGCAACCGCCTCAAACCCGTATTTCGATAACAAAGTTTTTGAGACCGGCTTGTTTGGAACGAGCTCGATGTCGAATATCGAGATTTTCCCTTTAAAGAGGTGCGTTGGGTGGCCGTCCATGTAGTGGAGAAAGTCGGAGTCAAGCACCCAGGTAAGTTTCAGATCTTTTGAGCCCTCAGTGTATCGTACTCCATCCGAATCCCAGGAAATGTCCTTTCCATTTGGGTTAGACAAATTCTTGAAGTTTGGGTTTGTCCGCTGAAGTAGAACTCCAATATCGCTGGTATCGAGAATGTGCTGACCCAGAAACAGGAATGTACCGTCAAAGTGTACTTGCGAAAAGCCGCTGACAGGTTGACCCCAAACAGGGACGAGCCCCGTAAACATAATGCAACATGAGATTGCGAAATAACAAAGTCCGCATCGACACAGGATTGTCATGCCTTTCATACGCTATTACATTATACGAAGAAACCAATTATGGAATCATCAGGCGATCGCAATTTTCTCGCGGGCCAAGGCATTGTTCACAGCAACTGAAAGATCGCTGCGCAGCTGAGCCCAGTCCTCATGGCGATCCGTCCAAGCCCGGAGCTGAAAGGTTACCGCACCGGCGCTGAAGTTGACAACGTAGACTTGCGGCAATGGTGCTTTTGCTACACCCGGATGAGCTGCGGCGGTATTTTTCAATAATTCAACCACGCGCTGGGAATCGGCGCCTCCAGCCACGTTGACGGAGACTTCGACCGCGCGCTGTCGATCCGAAAAAGTCCAGTTAGTCACCTGACTCGAGATGAGCGATCCATTCGGCACGATGACTTCCGAACCGTCCGCGGTGCGAATGACGCTGGCCCGGATGCCGATACGGGTGACCTCTCCCACATTGCCACCTACTTCGATGACGTCACCGACTTTAATCGGACGTTCAAAAAGCAGGATCAGGCCGGACACAAAATTATTGATCACGTTTTGTAATCCAAATCCGATCCCCACGGTGAATGCCCCGGCCAGGAGTGTCACCTTTGTCAGATCAATCCCGAGTGCGCCCAAGGCGACGAAGAAGCCTATGAGCAGGATGACATAGTGAAGCATCGTAGAGATCGCGTACGGAATCCCGGCGGCGAGATGCAAATGATGATAAACGTCTTCTTCCAGCAGAAAACGCAAGAATTTCGAGATCAGAAAGGAAGCCCAAACCGTGATCAGGAATGCCAGGATGCCGCCCAGAGAAATGCTGAAGGAGCCGATTGTGAGGTTCGCGTTCAGCGTCGCTCCAATCGACGCGACTAACGAATCTCGTAGACCGAAAAAGCTCAGCAGCAGATTCAGCCAGAACAAAAGAGCCGAAAACTCGAGTACGCGGCACGCCCGCCGCTGCAGCATCGGCCGATGCAGACTAATGACCCGCAACGAGCCAAGCGGTCGGACCTGCAGTGCAATAATGATCAATCCTTCGATAATGCGAATGACGGTATAGAGCGTGGCCGCGATGTAAGCGCTCCTGAAAAATATGATTCCCGAAAGATTCGCCAAGTTGACGTATCCAAAAATATTTGCCAGCAACGCCGCCGGTAAAATAATAAGCCCGATTTTGGCAATTGCCCGGATTGTTCGCCAAACGCGGCCGTGGGTTTCAACAGATTCCGCCGGTAGGCGCCAGCTCCGAAGCACCCAGACAAGAAAGATAGACGTGCCCAGCACTTGTCCGAGAAATATGAGCCTGGCCAACACCGGTAGTGACGCCGCAAGTATTCGGAGTTGACCAACGAAATAGAGGATGACGATCGCATTGAGGACTGGATAGGAATTACGTATCAGTAGCCGTCGGAGAACCAGTGCGGTCGGGATAATCGTGACGGCTCCCATGATTGCAACAATCAAGCGGGGAGCTTGCGCATAGATTAAGGGTACGAGCAGCATTGAAAGCGCAAGGGCAGTTGAGACGGGGAGATCGAGGATCGGCAGAGCGCGCTCCAGATCCGGTTTTTCTTCCGCTAGTTTTCGTATTCTGCGCCGCATCCAGTGAAGCGCGGCAGCCATCAGCACAATAAAAAGAGCGTGGATCAGGAAAGTAAAAGGGAGTCGTTTACTGAACGCGGCGGATGCTTCCAGTTGCGAAGAAAACGACTGGCCACTGTGCTTTTTCCACTCTGTGCCCAGACTGGTTTCAAGGCTCCAGATTGGTCTGCTATCTCTGACAAAAATGTTTTCCAAAGCTTGGGTTTCTGCCTGTTCGATCGAAGACAGAGCTGTCCGTACTCGGGCTTCCTGCTCGGAAAGGCGGCTTTGCAACGTCAAGACATGGTCTCGGCCGGATTCGGCCGCCTGTTGCGTCCGCTCAATGGAGCCGACGACACTCTGCACGCTCTGCAAGACTAGCGGGGGAGTTTCGGGAAGTTTCGCCGATTGGAGCGTTGCCTGCCAGGTCTTATTCAACTGATCAAGACGCGCGAGTTGCTCTTCCAGACTTGTGGCGTGCCGTGACAGCTCGCGAGCAGACACCAACAAACGAACGCCAAAATCTTCCCAATTAAGCTTGAGCCGGTAAAGCAGGTCGAGGGACGGACTCGTCGTCAGGAACCTTGTGTCGTCAGCGATTCTCGCGTCGATTTCACTTGTCAGATCCGAGAGAGTGCGGGCGATGCCGTCCGCGCTTGACCGATCCCTCGACACGTTCGCGTCGATCTCTTGGAGAGAAGTAAGCGCGGACTCCGCTTCCGACGCAACTTTAAGAACTGGGATCGGGGTAGGCGCCGCGCTCAGCTTCACCGGGGACGCCGAAGCTTGTTGGGCTTCTGCCATGTTGCCGCCGGAAGCCCAACAAAATGTGAGGAATAAAACGATTTGAATTAGCAATTGCATCCAACAATACCTGGGCGGTAAGCGGTAAACAAGGATGTGCTCTTCACGCGACCGCCGCTATGGGACTAAGGTGCAGGCGCTTCTGGTTGCCGAATCGCCCGCAAAGGCTCGGGGCAGGGAATCGCGACCCCGAGCTTGATCGAGAGGTCGCGTTTACAATCCAGCACCGCTCCAAGCAAACAGTGCCAGGATTGTTCCTGCTGCGGCTGCTGCACCCGCTGTCAGTTGGAGCGCGAACTCTGCGGCAGGTTTCACTGCTCCATTCGCGTTCCAGAAGTTTGAAAGACCGTTGAACGTTTGCGGAATAAAGTCCGGAAGTGAGCGATACGGGTCGTCGACGGGGATTGACGGACCCCTGGTAGAACGGCGATCGCGACACAGATCTGATCGTATTACTTTTTACTAAAGTGGCAATGCCCTTTACGTAAAATATCTACAGATATACCGTTGCAGGTCAGGCTGCAATTCAACGCACTAACGCTTTCGTCGGTAGTCGTGTTGGGGTCAGCCGTGAAGGTCGCGAAGTTAAGCGGATTTTGCGATATAAGCGCGCCGAAGGCGCAAAGAGACGGCAGCCTGGGCTGAGAGGCCCAGGAATGATCAAGGAAGAGATCAAGCGCTGAAAGCGCGGAGGACTGAGATGTGCGTAAGAGTTCGATCTTAGGAATCGGTCTCAGGGAAGCCCATCTTTCTCAGTGCGGAGCGTGAACGTCTCTCCCTAATTTGAGCTTCGAGCCTTGATCATATCGAAATGGAGAACAACTGAACAACTTTTCTGATCGCACCTACAGTGCTTCACGCTTGGTTGGTCAGGTTCCTGGGCCTGTCAGCCCAGGCTCTCGTCTTTTTGCGCCTTCGGCGCTTCGGAGAATGTGCCCTGACTCAAATGACCACAGAGGAGGTAAATCGATCAGATAAGCCGTCCCAAATCCCCGGACGAGTACTTCTTTGGTAGCCCAAAAGGATGCCGAGACTATATGATCAATTTGATGAAAATTGGCATTGTCGGTTGCGGGATGGTGGGAGCGACTTCGGGCTTCGCCCTGGTTATGAACGGCGTGGGTCGGGAGATTGTATTCGTGGATATCGATCGGGTTCGCGCCGAGGCTGAGGCAAACGACATTCTGCACGCAGTGCCGTTCGCTCATCCGCTTAGAGTTCGCGCTGGAGAGTACGCGGACCTGGTAGATTGCCGGGTGGTGATCATCGCCGCAGGTGTTGCGCAACGGTCGGGCGAGACCCGGCTTCAACTACTCCAAAGGAACGCCGCAGTCCTTGAGCAGGTGGTACCTTCTATTCTGGAACATGCACGTGACGCGATCTTGGTGGTCGTATCTAACCCTGTAGATATCATGACGCATCTCGCGGCGCATTTCGCCGCATCCGCTGGAGTGCCATCCACTCGCGTTATCGGCTCGGGCACAATGCTCGACACTGCACGCTTCCGTACGTTGCTGGGACGTCGTTTCGGGGTGGACCCGCAGCACGTTCATGCCTACGTCATCGGCGAACATGGCGATTCGGAAGTTTTAACCTGGTCGGTGGCGTCCATTGCGGGGACGCATCTGGAGGAGTTCGCAATCCGACATGGCGACGCCTTATTAACGGACGCAGAGAGACAGGGGATTGACGAGCAGGTCCGGCGCGCGGCTTATCAGATCATCGCCGGTAAAGGCGCAACTTATTATGGCATCGGCAGCGCCGTGGCACGTCTTGCTGAAGTGCTGCTGTATGATCAGCGAGCGGTGTTAACGATTTGCAGCCGAATCCAGGGCTTGCCAGGCTGCGAAGGCGTGACTCTGGGCCTGCCCCATCTCGTGGGCGCCCAAGGCGCGTTAAGCACTATTCCGTTGCGGTTGGACACCCATGAGCAACTCGGTCTGCAACGGTGCGCTTCCATTCTCCGTGATGCCATTGAGTCTCTGAAGCTCAGGTAATCGGATTCTCCGACCTTCGGCTTAGCCTGCAAGAGATTTGTGAGCGATGCGGCTGTGGCTGCAGCTGAAAAACTCTCAATACCGTACTGAATACGTTTCACTTTCCTAACTGGTAAATTGCCCTGAAAATGGCGCGGGAGCTCGACCGTATCAGTTCAAAGACAAATCAGCAATTCGCGACTATTTTGTGCGATTACCGGCGTGTTCAAGAACCTGAACTACTCTCGAAGAGGAGACCGCGCAGTACAAAGAATTCCTCAGCAAGATTCAAGAACTGGCAGATTCCACTGTCAACCATAACGTCAAGTCCTAATAACATGAAAAAAAGCGAAATCTTCGACAGGTCACATAAATTCGCCGAGCCTTACCGCGTCACCAATGGCAAAGGGTTCCGGCTCAAGGATGTCGATCCTGCCGATACGGGCGACGCTACCTCCGAAGACAAACCGCGCGCAAAGGAATTGCTGGAAACTGGCATTCAAGCACTTGCCGAATTACAGGACGTGCTCTACGCGCAGGACCGGTGGTCGGTGCTGCTGATCTTTCAGGCGATGGATGCCGCCGGAAAAGATGGCGCGATCAAGCACGTTATGTCCGGCGTTAATCCACAGGGCTGCCAAGTGTATTCGTTTAAGAGCCCATCGGCAGAAGACCTCAATCACGACTATCTCTGGCGGTGCATGAAATGTCTGCCGGAACGTGGGCGAATCGGCATTTTCAACCGAAGCTACTACGAAGAAACGCTGGTCGTCCGCGTCCATCCCGAGTTGCTGGCGAAACAGAAGATCCCGCAGCAACTCATCACAAAGGACATCTGGGAGGAGCGCTATCACGACATCCGGCACTTCGAGCGCTACCTCACGCGCAACGGCGTCGTTATTCGAAAGTTTTTTCTGTACGTCTCCGTAGAGGAACAGAAGAAACGTTTCCTTGAGCGGCTCGATAATCCAGCGAAGAACTGGAAGTTCTCGTCTGGGGATTTGCGCGAGCGCGGCTCTTGGAAGGAATACATGGAAGCCTACGAGGATATGATCTGCAACACGGCGACCGATTACGCGCCGTGGTATGTGGTACCCGCAGACAACAAGTGGTTTACCCGGGTCGTCGTCGGCGCGGCTGTCATCGACGCGATCTCATCACTGGACCTGCAGTATCCCGAAGTCACTGAAGGACAGCGCAAGGAACTCGCTGCGGCGAAGGAAGCACTTATTGCGGGCGACGAGTCTGTTTAAGACTTTCTAGCCCGCAATGAGCTCGTCGCTTTGGTTTTTGCGTTGGTATGCACCGTAGAAATGATCGGATCGAGCCGCTTCGCCGGCAACGGTAGGGATGCGCTCCCGCGCGTCCGGCGCTGCACGTCTCGACGCTTCTTTTTGCTGCTTCTGCGAACGCGGAACCCCTCTTTTGAGTCGCAAAAGAAACGCCCTTTCGGTTTATAGTGATCCGGTATGCCGAATGATAAGATTGTTTTCGGCCGCCCTGCCGTCGAGCGGCTGCGGTTTGTTCCGGGACGGTTCGATTTTATCAAGAAGGGATATTTTGACCATTCCTGGCTCCCAGCGGTCATGGTGGTCGCCTATATGTTCGGATTATCACAGGTTCACGCGGCAGGCCGAACTTCAAGTCACGATCAGGTTCCTCCGTCATCGCAAAGGCAATGGGCGCCCCCGAATCTGGCGGGCTATCAAGATACTTTGCGGAGAAGCTCGGTGGAAGCGTTGGAGAAAGGCAAGGAACTGGTCGATCCCCGAAAGGAATATACGCTTCCCGAACTCATTGACCTGGCAGAACAATTGAATCCGGCAACGCGTGCAGCATGGCAAAAAGCGAGGCAGGCGCTCGCGCTGGTCGGTGTCAGTAAGTCTGCCTATTACCCGTTTCTATCGTTAGCGGCAGCTGCCGGCTATACAAGATTCTTCGTTCCCCTTCCTCAGCTTGAGATAAACCAGGCTGCTCTTAAGAGAGTGCTGACTACCGGTGCGCCGGTGCAAACCGCAGTGACGCTAACCGAGGGCAATCCGCTTATTTCGACGTTCTCTATCAATCCGAGCTGACCATGAAATGGCTCCTGTTCGACTTTGGACAGCGCGATGCAGTCGTCAGTGCGGCCCGGGAAGGTCTTCTCATTGCGAACGTCGCCTTTAATGGCACTCATCAACGCGTTGTCCAGGAGGTTAGCCAGAACTTTTACGCTTACAATTTGGCGCGGGAATCAGTCAAGGTTGCCGAATCCGCTTTCCAGACAGCCAATACAGTTCAAAACGCAGTAGAATCTCGCGTAACAAACGGCCTGGCAACCCAGCCGGAGCTTCTCCAGGCGACGCAGCAGCTCGCGCAAGCCCGATTCGATCTGGAAAAGGCGCGTGGATCAGAACGGGATGCCTTCGTGGATTTGATGGAAGCAGTTGGTTTATCGCCCTCTGTCCCGATCAGGATCACCGAGGCTTTCACCGGCTCAGTGCAAGTTGACCTGGAAACGCCGCTTGTCAGGCTTGTTACACGCGCGCTATCCCAGCGCCCCGATCTGGTCGCCTCATTAGCAAAGGTTAGGGCCGCCGAAGATCAAATCAAAGCCGTTAAGGCCTCCTATTTTCCTAAGATAAGCGCGCTGGCGAGTGTTGGTTATGGTGAGGAAAGGATCAGTTTCGGCTCTCTCGGCTCCAGTAATACCATTGACAGCAGCGCTCCAACCTTTGGCGCCGGTCTTGCGGTCGAGCTTCCGATTTTCGAAGGGTTCCTGAGAGATCGAACTTTGCAGGCTGCTCGGGCCGAATTGGCCGCCGCCTCCGAGCAGCTCAGCCAAGCACGTGACGACGCCGTCCGACAAGTCTGGAAGAGCTATATTGATCTACGCACTGCAGTTCGCCGTCAGGCTGCGGCAACGGCTTTATTGCAGTCCTCCCAATCTGCTTACGATGCCGTCCTCGATTCCTTCAAACTGGGCCTTTCAACGTACACCGATGTTGTGACAAACGAAACGAAGCTGACAAGTGCGCGTAATTCGGTCTTTGAATCCCGATCTGCGGTCTATCAAGCCGCAACGACCCTCGCCTACGCGATGGGAGAACTAGGTAATGCACCGAGGCCTACTAATACTAATCACAGGAACTAATCGCATTTGAATCCGCGCACCAAACCTTCAACCCAATCTCCGAAGTCCGCTCCAGGATGGCAGGCCCTGCCGTCGGAGCTTCGGAATGTGGTGTACCGTCCCGCACAT
>CAVTYW010000019.1:0-344693 GCA_963738955.1 Pirellulales bacterium
CCGACAACCTCGGCCTTCGGCGGCGGCGATGCTTGTACCGCTTTGAATTTATGCGTGCTCAAATCAATTTGCCCCAGACACAATTTGCAGTACCAGACGCCAAGCCGATCCGCCGTGAGCGGTTCCAGTCCGATCTGCATGCCCCGCAATGCCTGCGAGATGCTCACCGGCACCGTACGGACCTTCACGCACCCGCAATAATTGACTCGGCGAACCAGGCACGCTGGTGGATATACCAGCTCCACCGGCGCCGGATCGAATCGCCGCGACGACGCCTCGTACACGTCCTGGGGCACGCGCATGCCCAACCCTTCATGCGGACGCTCCCCGTTGAACGTTTGCCGCCACACGTCCAACTCGGCTTGTTGCGTGGCCATGTCCTCGCTGGCACTGCTTTCCACTTCCCACGCCATGTCGCGATGCATCCGTTCGTGACCGCCATTTTGGTCCGGCCGCCCCGGAGGAATTCGGTCCAAGCTAATCCCCAACGACAGCCACCAGGCCGACAGCCGGCTCAAGCCCATAGGCGAGTTCCGGGCCGCAAAAGGCGACCCATTGTCGCTGCGAATCACCTCCGGCAGGCCGTGACGTTCAAACACCTCGATCATCCGCCGACGAACCGTCTCCGTCCGGGCGTCGTCCAGCGCGTGGGCACACAACACGTATCGGCTAAATGCGTCGCGGATCGTCAACGGTTCAAACCGCTTGCCATTCCGCGTGTACCACCATCCCTTGAAATCAATCGTCCACAACTGGTTCGCACGCTCCGCCCGAACTGCCATCTGCAAGCGACAGCCTTGTTCGGCCGGCATCCGTCGGCGCCGTTCGACCAATCCAGCCTTGTCCAGAATTCGCTTGAAACTGCTCTCCGACGGCAATGGCTCCGCCGACGCCGTCCGTTCCAGCACCGCACGCAACTTCCGCGCTCCCCACGTGGGATGCGCCGTTCGCAGTTTCACGATCTGGCAAACCATCGCTTCGCCAACCCCCTGCGGACTGCTGGCCGGACGCCGCGATCGATCGCCCAGCCCCGACAACCCATGCCGCAGGAACCGCTGTTTCCACTTGTAACCGGTCTTACGCGAGATCTTAAACTCCTGGCACAAATCGTCGAAACGCTCCACGTTCCGCAGCGCCCGCAACACAAACTCTGTTCGTTGATCCACGACTCGGGTCTCCGTCCAAGGCATACGTTGGGTCTCCTTTCGGAGACCCATTCTGCCCTGACGCGCCACCCATGTCCTGAACCAACTGCGCCACCCATGTCCTGAACCCATACCGAGGGAGGCGCAAGCGGTCGTCGGCCGTGAGTCATTGCTCGGCAAGAACTTCTTTTAATTTGCTATACAGCGAGTCTAGGTCGTGTTCCGATGGAACCGCCATTTGGGCGTCGTTGATTTCGATGAGAATCCAGTCGCCTTCGGCGGTCTCGGCCAAATCCAGCGTGTAAAACGTCGCGAATCTTGACGCGATTTGCGCAGACTTCTGCCGCCGTTGCCGTGCATTCGGGCGTCATTGACGCTTGCCGGAAGCAATCGCCGACCGACCAATAATAGCCGGCGTTCAGCAGCGTTGATCCATAGTAGAACAATCGCCATTCATTCGTGTACGGCAATCCGTTTCGTCCGATTTCAAACGTTTTGAGCGGCACGTATCGCCGATAGACGACGCCTTGCTCCTTGATGTCGGAATCTTCCTTCAAGCGTTCGCCGAGTGCCAATGCGTCGCGCTTCGTCTCGGCGAACATGTGCGTTTTCCATTGCCACTTCCGCGAGCTGCACTTGCCCTTTACGACAAACGGGCCATTGTGTTGGCACAAATGGATCGTTGAATCATCCCACGTCTCGGGCGTGAACTCCTTCACCTCGTTGTAATACGCGAAGCTCGAAATCCAATTGTGCTCATCGACCGAGTTCACCAGTCGGCTGCCAATCAAACGAAGGTCGCGATCGACTTCTTCGTAATAGGGTAGCACCGAATAGCGGCCGATGACCAGACACTTGCCACACGCCACGCGGCTTTCCTCGATGCGAAAATTCTTCGCGGCAAATTGCCGTTCGTATTTGCTCATAAGCTGTGGGCGCACCAAGATCACGGAATCCATTCGTTGCCGCCTTTCAGAGCAATCCGACAAGAAGGTGTCACTTCACTTCCGGCAGCGGAGTGATGTGGATTGTGTAGCCGATTTGAGCCAGCGCGTCGGCCAACGCGTCGATCGACAGATTCTTGCGCTTCGCCAGCACATGGCTGAGCATATCTTCTGAAAGGCCCGTCGCTTCGCAGAATTCTCGGCGCGTGCGGAACTTGGTGTGAATGAGAGTCTCAAGTTCACTGCGATAATCGGATCGCTTCGCAAGGCCAGCCGCGATCGCAATTCGGCCCGCCAGATCCTGTGCGATACGCCATGCCGTGGTCTGCGTTGTCTCGCGACGTGTTAATCCCCGGCTGTTGCCGAACTTGGCAAGCTCTGCCACGTAATAATTGCGATACGCGAACCAGTCGGGATTTCGCGTCGAAAACTCGTGCAGGCGGCGGATCAATTCCATTTCATCCGGCGCAAGCGTAGCAAGGCCGTAATCGCGGCCATCGAGATCGGTGTAGTTGTTATCCAGGGACATGTTTGGAGCCTTGAATAAACTCGACGTTTCCGGCCACACTCAGGTATACGCACCTCTGTTGAAACGCGAAACACGCGACCGACAGCAATGACCGCAATTCGTCGATTCGTGCCTCGGGAATTGCGACAACGTACTTAGTTGACAGATCTCGTACCTGCTGTTTCGTGTCAGGATCCCGGTAGAACCCCTCGAATTGACCAGGCGCGATTGTCACACCATCAAACCGGTTGAAAAGCGTCTAGCTCCAGCCAATCCCAAAGTTCGGGATCGTGAGGCTCGCCGTCTGACAAACTTTTGTCACGCCGAATCGGAATCAAAAAAGAGCATTCGAAAATCGGCTGATTCGCCATGGTTTCAAGCTGCCAACTTCAAGTTGATGATACCGAGAACTTGACTGTTGGTCAAGACCTCATGCCTATTCTTCATCACTCCGCAGCTTCGCCAGTACGCTGTAATCTTCCAGCGTCGTCGTGTCGCCGACGGTTTCTTTGCCGCTGGCGATGTCTCGCAAGAGGCGGCGCATGATTTTGCCGCTGCGCGTTTTCGGCAGGGCATTGGTGAAACGGATGTCGTCGGGCTGGGCCAAGGCGCCGATTTCCTTGCGGACGTGCTCGCTTCAATTCTTCGCGTAAGTCTTCGCTCGGCTCGGCCGATCTTGAGCACGACAAACACGGCCACGGCCTCGCCTTTCAGGTCGTGCGGCCGGCCAACTGCCGCGGCTTCGGCCACCGCCGGATGGCTGACCAGCGCGCTTTCGATTTCGATCGTGCTCAGCCGATGCCCGGCAACGTTCAGCACGTCGTCGATGCGGCCCATGATCCAGTAGTAGCCGTCGGCATCGCGGCGGCAGTTGTCGCCGGCGAGATACATGTGCGGCACCTTGCTCCAATACTGCTCTTTGTAGCGAGCGTCGTCGCCCCAGATGCCGCGCAGCATTCCGGGCCAAGGTTTCGTGATCACCAGCCAACCGCCATGGCCTTGCTGGACCGGCTTGCCGGTTTCATCGACGATCGCCGGCACGATGCCTGGCAGCGGCTTCGTGCAGCTTCCCGGCTTGGTGGGAATCGCGCCCGGCAGCGGGCTCATCATGATGCCGCCGGTTTCCGTTTGCCACCAGGTATCGACGATCGGGCAGCGCTCGCCGCCGATCTTGCGGTGATACCACATCCAGGCCTCGGGATTGATCCCTTCGCCGACCGTGCCGAGCAGCGCGCAGGCTCGACAGATCGCACTGCATCGACCCAGTGATCGCCCCATTTGATGAACGAGCGAATGGCCGTGGGCGCGGTGTAGAAAATGTGACGCGATATTTTTCGATCAACTCGCCAGAAGCGCCCTTCATCGGGCCAATTCGGCGCGCCTTCGTACATCAGCACCGTCGCCCCGGCCGACAGCGGACCGTAGACGACGTAGCTGTGCCCGGTGACCCAGCCGCAATCGGCCGTACACCAAAACACATCTTCATCGCGATGGTCGAACACCCATTCGAAACGTCTTCTTGACGAACAGGTTGTAGCCGGCCGTCGTGTGCTTGATTCCCTTCGGCTTTCCGGTCGAACCGCTGGTGTAGAGAATGAAGAGCGGCGTTTCGCTATCGAGCGGCGCGGCGGTGCAATCGGCGCTGAGCATCGCTCATCAGATCGTGCCACCAATGATCGCGGCCCTCTTGCATGTGCACTTTCGATGCCGGTGCGGCGCAACGACGATGCAGTTCTTCACCGTCGGCGATTTGGCCAGCGCCTCGTCGACGTTGGCCTTCAGCGGCACTTGCTGCCCGCGCCGCCAGCCGGCGTCGGCCGTGATGACGAGCTTCGCTTTGGCGTCGTTGTTGCGATCGGCGATCGCCTCGCTGGAAAAGCCGCCGAAGATGACCGAGTGAATCGCGCCGATCCGCGCGCAGGCCAGCATGGCGATCGCCAGCTCGGGCACCATCGGCATGTAGATCGATACGACGTCGCCCTGCTGGATGCCCAAGCTTCAACAGCACGTTGGCGAATTTGCAGACTTCGCGGTGCAACTGCTGATAGGTGAGCGTTCGCGCTTCGCCCGGCTCGCCTTCCCAGATGATGGCGGCCTTGTTCTGCGCTGGCGTGCCCAGATGGGCGTCGAGGCAGTTGTACGAGGCGTTGGTTTGTCCGCCGACGAACCATTTGGCAAACGGCTCATTCCACTCGAGCACTTTCGTGAACGGCTTGAACCAATGCAGTTCGGCGGCCAGCTTGCCCCAAAAGGCTTCGATGTCGGCGGCGGCCTCGTTCCACATTTTTTCGTAATCGGCCAGCGACCCGATCCGGGCTTTGGCGGCAAATTCGGCCGACGGCGGAAACAGTCGCTCTTCTTGCATCACCGTATCGACGCGTCCGCCAGGCTGGTCGGCCATGGTTGATTTCCCCCGCTAAAAAAGGTTTTTTGAAAGCCGGGGCGATTCTAAGTCCGCTTCCGGGCGAGTGTCAACGAACGGATTTGCGAAACCGCAAGCGAGCTTCACAATCAATCGGAACGTGGTGGCTCGCTTGCGGTTTCGCGCGTCTCGCCTCGGAAAATTCGATGAACCCGCTGAACGCCGCTGGAAAGGCGGTATAATAATTGGTCGATGCCGGCTTATCTTGCGGCATCCCGCGTCGAACCATTCTTGCGGCTGTTCCGTACTGATTTATGGCCTTTGCCTCCGAACCCGAGCGAGCAGCGGCGGTCGCCTCTCCGGCCCAGTCGGAGAGGAGCGACGAACGGCTGCTGTTGGATTATCGGTCGAAGGCGGACGCCGCGGCGTTCGAGGAGTTGGTGCATCGCTACGAACGGGAGTTGTACAGTTATTTGCGACGGTATTTGGTCGATGCCGCGATGGCCGAAGATGCCTTCCAGGCGACGTTTCTTCAGGTTCATCTGAAGTGCGGGCAATTCGAAGAGGGGCGAAAATTCCGCCCCTGGCTGTACACGGTTGCGACGAACCAAGCCATCGACGCGCAACGCCGCAATCGCCGCCACCGCCTGCCGAGCCTTGACCGACGAGCAAATCTGGCCGACGGAGGCGAGAGCGGGACATTGGCTGACGCCCTGGTCAGCCGAGAGCCGGAGGCGGATGCTAATTTGCTGAACCAGGAACAGCGGCAATGGGCTCGCGGCGCGGTCCGGCGGCTGCCTGAGACGCTGCGAAAAGTCGTGTTGCTGGTTTCCTACCAAGGACTGAAATATCGCGAAGCGGCCGAGGTGCTGGGGATTCCGGTCGGCACGGTGAAAAGCCGCCTCCATGCGGCGGTCGAAAAGCTCAACGAAGATTGGAAGCAATCGCGGTGTGTGGAACATGACTAATCCAATACAACAAGATCTGCTGGGCTATCTGGCCGATGCGCTGGAGCCGGACGAGCGGCTCGCCATTGAGGAATCGTTGCGGCGAGATTCTGCGTTGAAGGAGGAATTGCGGTATGTTCGCCGGCAGTTGGAGGTATTGCACGACACCGGCTTGGATTATGAACCGCCGCCGGGGTTGGCCAGTCGCACTTTGGAATTGATTGCCCAACAGGAGCATCCGGTTACCGGAACTGCTCCGCTCGAAGACAATCGCGTGGAATTCGATCCGGCCCGCAAGCGCAATCGGCGCGGCGAGGTGGCCCGAGAGCCGTTGACGCCGGCAATGCGGTCGTGGCGCTTCGTTGATATTGCCGTGGCCGCGGCGGTCTGCCTTGCCGCGGCGGGCCTTGTTTTCCCGCTGCTGAATATCAGCCGCTCCAATGCGCGAGTGATGGCGTGCGCGAACAATCTGCGCGAAGTGGGAATGGCGATGACGCAATACAGCGAGCATCAAAATGGCTTCTTTCCTCGAGTGGCCGAAACCGGAAGCCTGGCGGCGGGCGGCATTTATGCTCCCACGCTATTGGCCGGCGGTTATGTGACCGATCCGCGCACGTTCATCTGTCCTGGCTCGTCGCTAGCCGACGACGCTTCCTTGCGAATTCCGACCGTCGCCGAGCTTCAAGCAGCGAGCGGCGAACAATTGACGGAATTGCATCGCCGAATGGGCGGCAGCTATGGCTATGCTCTCGGCTATCGGCAAGCGGGCGTTTATCGTCCGACGCGGAATTTGTATCGCGACACGTTTGCCTTGGTCGCCGACGAGCCGTCGGAAGATTGCTCGTCGAGCCCCAATCATTCCGGCAAAGGACACAATGTGTTGCTCGAAGACGGGCACGTCGTATTCTTGAAGTCGTGCCGTCTTGTCGGTTCGATGGACGATATCTTCACCAACGACGACGGCAAGGCGGCGGCGGGGTGCCACGTCAACGACGCGGTGATCGTGCGCAGCGACGTTTCGCCGTAACGGCCGCCGCCGGCATCCTCAACACTCGCTTCCCACAAGCTGAGTCAGTCCTCCGCTTGCGGTTTCGCGCGTCATCGTGTGCTCACACTGGGCAGTGGCACTCGCCGAAATGTTTGCAGCCGGCGGAGACATTCGTCTCCGTCGGCTGCAAGGAACAATTGCGAAATCGAGCTACCGCGAAACGAGATGGATCAAGTGCCGCTGTCGGGCGCGGCATCGATTCCGGGGTCAATTCAAAATCGACGGGCAAGCGGAGCGAGCCGAGCAACTGATGCCGTTCGCTCTTGGGCAGGTTCTGTTGCTCCATGATGTCCTTGCGGATTTCGTCGCGGGAGCCTTTGAATTTGCAGGTCTCGACTTTCCCGTCCTTGTCGCGGAATTTGATTTCCGCTTGGTATTGATCTTTTCCGGTCCGTTCGAGCGTGAGAGCGTCGAACGATTCCAATTCGACGTCGTTGCTCTTGGCCGACGCTTGATGGTTGGTCGACGCTGAATGATCGGCCGACGCCTGGTTATTAGCTGATTTCTGCCCGTTTGGCGCCGAGCTTTCGGCCGGCGACTGCCCGCGAATCACGGCCGAGTTGGGGCGTTCGCCGAGGGTCACTTTCAGTTGTTCCGCTTTCGACGCGCGAACGACTTGCATCGTCACGGTTTGGCCGGCGGGCTCGCGCGCGATGGTTTTCGCCAAATCGTCGGTCGATTTCAGCGATTGATTGTTGATTTCGGTGACGATGTCGTACGGCTTGATACCAGCCTTCGCGGCGGGCGAATTGGGCATCACATTCGTGATCATGGCGCCTGCTCCGCGAGCCAGATCGGGAAATGCGGTCGACAATTGACTTTCAAGGGCCTTGGGAACCGGCCGGAATGCAACCCCGAGAAATGCGCGCTCGTTTTTCGTTGCTTGCGTGGTGGACGTTGCGTTTTGTCGCGGGTTGGCTTGTGTGGCCGTTGCCTTCTGCGGATTTGAATTGTTCGGCGCCCGCGACGCCGGCGCATCGGCTGCGGTCAAACTGGTTGCTCCGGCGACCAGAATCGCCGCGACGGACAATAGCATCGACAATTTCTTGCACATGATAACGACTCCTCCTGAAAAAGAAGAAAAATCAGAACACACCAATATGGAAAACGCGTCTCGCGGCATTTTGCCCACTTGCAACATCTTTCCCCGCCTGACAGCCGACGCGGTGCATTTCCAACGTTCCGGATTGAACGTTAAAAAAGCGAAGCAATTGACGTACCACGGATGGGATCCTCGCGTGCGCCCGCCGCAACGCCAAAAAAGCGCTGCCTGACGATCATCGGAAGACGGCAGCGGCGTGAATGAAAACCGCGGCCGGGCGCGGGGCGGCACTATCAAACGATTTGGTCTGCGCCGACCGCAAATTGGACGTTCCGAGAACAATCGACCATTCCATAATCCCCACGACCGGCGCGATGCGATTCTTCGGCCTGCTCGGCAACGCCCCTGCATTCGGTGCGTTGGACCGGCGGTGAACCGTAACCTACGCTTGCTTATTACGGCCGATGGCTGCCCCGCTCTGGAGCATGGGCGCCTCGGCGCGGCTGGCCGCTGATCCTGCGCATCGATGTCAACGCTTCCATGAGCACTTCCGCTGATTTCACCGACCTGACGCCGCATCCCGTCGCGGCGACGCCGGCGATCGTGCCACGGCCCCCCGCGGTGGCAGGCTCCTCCGCCGATTCGAATCAGCGCATCGATCAGCATTTGACGGAATTGAATGCTCTGCTCGAGCGGCTCGAGCAGCCGGGCTCCAAGGGCGCGACGGAAGGCGACGCTGGCTCGGCCATCGAGAATTATCTGGTCCAGGCGCGGCTCGGGATGGCCGGCAGCTTGTATTTGGCCCTGCGGTGCAAACACACGCCGACGGCCAGCCATTCGTTGCGCGTTGCGCTCGGTTGCTCGGCATGGGCTACGGCGCTGAATATCCCCGAGGCGACCCGCGACGCGATCGAAGTGGCGGCGCTGTTGCACGACATCGGCAAGATCGGCGTGCCCGATCGCGTGCTGCTCAAGCCGGGTCCGTTGACCGCCGAAGAAGCTGTGATGATGGAGCGGTTTCGCGGGATGACGCACGACGTGCTGGCGGCGTGTTCAGCCTCGCCGGAATTGCTGAACATTGTCGATCATTGCTCCGCCTGGTACGACGGGAGCCGATCGAACGGCAAGGCGGCGGGCGAGCAGATTCCGCTCGGCGCTCGATTGATCGCCATCATGGACGCCTTCGATTCGATGACCTGCAGCCAGGTTTATCGGCCGGCGCTGTCGCACGAGCGAGCCGTCAAGGAATTGTTGTCCGCCGCCGGCACGCAATTCGATCCGCGGTTGGTCGCCTGCTTCGCCGATCTGCACGAGCACGACATGAAGCTGCTTGCATCGGCGGATGGCTGCCCGATGGCTGCAGTCGCTCGACCCCGCCGCGGCCGCCGCCAGTTGGCGGCCGTCGATGCCCGAGGCGGGGCCCAATCTCGTGACGGAAGAGAATCTGTTTCAGCAGAAACTGCTCGACAACATGTACGACGGCGTGGCGTTTCTCGACGGCGATCTGCAAATTACGCTCTGGAATCGCGGCGCCGAGCGATTGACGGGCATCGACACTGCGGGAATTCTGCACCGGCATTTCGCGCCCAGCTTGCTGCAGATGCGTGAGCAAAACGGCAAGAGTTTCACCGACGCCGAATGCCCGGTCGCCCATGCTCTGCAAACCGGCGTGCAATCGCGGCTGCGACTGATCATTCGCGGCCGCAATGACCACGACGTTTCGATCGACGCTCACATCATTCCCGTCGCCCAGACCGACGGCGCGCTGCACGGCGTCACGCTGTTGCTCCACGACGCCTCGCCGGAAACGTCGCTGGAAGAGCGCTGCCAGGCGTTGCACGAAAAGGCAATCCGCGATCCGCTCACGAAATTGGCCAATCGCGCGGAGTTCGACCGAGTGCAAGGCCTGTTCATCGAAGCGCATTCGCAGCGCGGGTTGCCGTGCAGCCTGATCATTTGCGACATCGATCATTTCAAGCACGTCAACGACACCTGGGGTCATCCGGCCGGCGACGAAGTGATTCTGCAGCTTCGCGCAATTGCTCAAGGTCTCTTGCCGCAGCGGCGATCTCGTGGCTCGATACGGCGGCGAGGAATTCGTCATGCTCTGCGCCGATTGCAACGTGACGACCGCGTTCGATCGCGCGGAGGCGGTTCGACGATCGTTTGCGGCGTTGCCACAGCCGGTGACCGGCGGACGGCCGGTGACCGCTAGTTTTGGCGTGACACAAACTCAGGACGGCGACACCTCCGCGACTTTGCTCAATCGGGCCGATCGGGCGCTCCTCTCGGCGAAGGGGGCGGGCAGGAATCTGGTCGTGCAACTCGGCGCCGGCGGCGATGCCACGCAGCAGCCGACCCGACGCTGGTGGCACTTCTGGCAGACGTCGGTGGCCGAATCGCTCTTGGAGCAAAAACTGATCACGCTGGTGCCGCTCAAAGTGACGATCGAAAAGCTGCGCGGGTTCGTCGCCGACCAGCCTGCTCACGTCGAGACGATTGACGACAGCCGTATCTGCATCTCGATTCAGGGCGACCCCGTCGGCCTGACGCGTCGCACCACGGATCGGTCCACTCCACTCTTGATGGAGCTGTCGTTCGCCGAGGAGCAAGTTCGCGGCACGAATGGCTCGGGCGGCGCGGCCGGCACGGTGACGCGCACGCGAATTCATGTCGTCGTGCGGCCGAAACGGAATCGCGATCGCCGCCGGGCCGGCGCCGTGGACCGAGCCCGCCGGGTATTGAACAGCTTGCGGTCGTATCTGATGGCCACGGAAGACCACGATCCGGTCGACGAAAACGGCAACGTC
The DNA here is from genome assembly GCA_963738955.1 of Pirellulales bacterium. GTDB lineage: Bacteria > Planctomycetota > Planctomycetia > Pirellulales > DATAWG01 > DATAWG01. The sequence goes on from CAVTYW010000019.1 coordinate 10,807, forward strand.
TTGCGCCGCGCCACGCACATGATCGTGCCCTGGCTGCTAAACAAGGACGAGCGGCGGTAGGATCCGCGGGAACGCAACTTGCCGTAGGTCAGCCTTTCGAGGCTGACGGCGACCGAGGAATGTCAGGCTGGAAAGCCTGACCTACGGCGTTGCCCAGCCGATTGTCAATCGCCCGGCGATAAGGTATGCTGCGCGCCGCAGCCCACCAACAAATCACACCCGGAAAAAGGAGTTGAGTCATGGCTTACACCCTGCCACCTCTACCTTATGCCTACGACGCGCTGGAGCCGTACATCGATCAGAAGACGATGGAAATCCATCACGACAAGCATCACCAGGCATATGTCACCAACCTGAACAAAGCCCTCGAAGGAACCGGCCTGGGCGACGAACCGGTCGAGCAATTGATTGCCCATCTCGACAAAGTTCCCGAAAAGGTCCGCACCGCTGTGCGCAACAATGGCGGCGGGCATGCCAATCACTCGATGTTTTGGACATTGATGGGCAAGGGAAAAGGAGGCAAGCCTGCTGGAAAACTGGCCGCCGCGATCGACGCCGACCTTGGCGGCTTCGAAAAGTTCACCGAGCATTTCACGCCGACCGCGATGGGCCGTTTCGGCAGCGGCTGGGCTTGGCTCTATATCGACAGCAAAACCGGAAAGCTGACGATCGGCAGCACGGCCAACCAAGACAGCCCATTGATGGAAGGCAACACGCCGATTCTGGGGATCGATGTCTGGGAACATGCCTATTATCTGAAGTATCAGAATCGCCGGGCGGAATACGTGGCCGCGTTCTACAATGTCATCGATTGGGATCACGTCGCCGAACGTTATGCGGCCGCGGCGAAGTAGCCGAGGCTGAACCTCAAAACGTGCATCCAAGCCCAGGGATGGCGGCCAACGATCTTTCCATCAAAAGACGTTCCGTCCGCCTTCCCTGGGTTTCTTCGTTCATGTCGGCGCGAATCCCGCGCCGTTCATCTCGAATTTTCCCGGTCTCCCCATGAAGAAACGTCTCCTCGCGGCGGGCGCATTGGCGTTGTTGATATGCGTTTCGAATTGCAACGCTTCGGTCGCGAATGACGCGGCTCCGAAGGCCAATTCCGCGCAAAAGCTCGAACTCTTCCGCAAGCGCGTCAACCATATCATCGTCATCTATCAAGAGAACTGGAGCTTTGACGGCCTGTATGGAAAATTCCCCGGCGCCGACGGTCTTGCCAACGCCGGCGCCGCGGGTCGGCAGTTCGATAAGCAGGGCGTGCCCTACAATACGCTGCCGCGGCCGATCGACACTTCCAAGAAATCGACGAAGGACACGGTCGATTCTCGATTTCCGGCCGATCTGCCGAATGGCCCGTTCGACTTGGCGCAATTCGTGCGGCCCGAGGATCGAACCGGCGATCTGATTCACCGCTTTTACCATGAACAGTTGCAAATCGACGGCGGGAAGATGGACCGCTTCGTCGCTTGGACCGATGCCGCCGGCCTGACGATGAGCTACTACGATGCATCCGATTTGCCGGAGGGAAAGCTCGCGAAGCAATACACGCTTTGCGATCATTTTTTTCACGGCGCCTTCGGCGGGTCGTTCTTGAATCACTTCTGGCTGATCGCGGCCGCCTCGCCGACGTATCCCGGCGCGCCGGCGTCGCTCCGATCCAATCCCGATCCGGCTCATTTGAACGACGCTCAATTGACGCCCGACGGCTACGCCGTCAACACGATGCTCTCGGTCAATCTGCCCCATTATCACGACAAAGAAGGACACGACACGAGCATCGCCAAGCCCGAGCAATTGCTCCCCAATCAAACCTTTCCGACGATCGGCGACCGGCTCAGCGAAAAGCAGGTTTCCTGGGCCTGGTATGCCGGCGGCTGGGATCGGGCGATGGCGGGTGATCCCGATCCGAAATTCAACGGCCTGTTCGAAATCCACCATCAGCCGTTCATTTATTTCGCCAACTACGCCGACGGCACGGCCGCCAAGAAGGAACATCTCAAAGACGAGAAAGACATGATGGCGGCGCTGGCCGGCAAGTCGCTGCCGAGCGTCGTGTTCTTCAAGCCGTTCGGCGAAGACGACGAGCATCCCGGCTATGCGTCGCTCTCGCGTGGCCAGCAACACGTCGCCGACTTGGTCGCGGCGATTCAGAAGAGTTCGTATTGGGACGACTCGGTCGTGATCATCACCTACGATGAAAATGGCGGCCGCTGGGACCACGTCGCCCCGCCGAAGAAAGACCGCTTCGGACCCGGAAGCCGCGTGCCGACGATCGTCGTCTCGCCGTTCGCGAAACGCGGGTATATCGACCACACGGAGTACGACACGACATCGATTCTGCGGTTGATCGAAGAGCGCTGGGATTCAGCGCCTCTGTCGGATCGAGACCGCGACGCGGGGGATTTGCTGAACGCGCTGGGGTTGAACTAACCGATCGAAGACCACCGATCATTCGAGCGCCTCGACGACCAGGTCGCCGACTTGCTGCGTGCTGTAGCCCATCTTGCCGGCGGCCTGGCTCTTCATCTTCGTGCCGGTGACGGTCTGGATCGCTCGCATGACGCGCGCCGGCGGCTTTCGGCTGGCCGGTGTGCTCCAGCAGCATGCTCATGGCGTTGATCGCGGCGATCGGATTGATGACGTGCTGGCCGGTGTACTTCGGGGCGCTGCCGCCCATCGGCTCGTACATGCTGGTGCCGCCCGGATCGGGATTGATGTTGCCGCCGGCGGCCACGCCCATGCCGCCCTGCAAGATGCCGCCCAGGTCGGTGATGATGTCGCCGAACATGTTCGTCGTCACGATCACGTCGTAGTACTCGGGATTCTTGACCATCCACATGCAGCAGGCGTCGACGTGGTTGTAGTCGGCCTTGATGTCGGGATATTCGCTGGCCACTTCCTGAAACGTTCGCCACCACAGGTCGTGGCCGTAGGTCAGCACGTTGGTCTTGGCGACGAGCGTGAGCATCTTCTTGGGGTTGTTGCGGCTGCGCGTGAACTCGAAGGCCCAGCGGATGCAGCGCTCGCAGCCCTTGCGGGTGTAGACGGCCGTCTGGCTGGCGACTTCGTCGGGCGTGTTCTTCTTCAGGAAGCCGCCGACGCCGCAATACAGGTCTTCGGTGTTCTCGCGGACGACGACGAAGTCGATGTCTGCCGGGCCCTTGTCGCGGAGCGGCGTCTCGACGCCGGGAAACAACTTCACCGGCCGCAGGTTGATGTACTGATCGAGCTGAAATCGCAGCTCGAGCAGCAGGCCTTTTTCGAGGATGCCCGGCGGCACGTCGGGATGGCCGACCGCGCCCAGATAGATGGCGTCGAACTTGCGCAGCTCGTCGACGGCGCCCGGCCGGCAGCGTTTCGCCGGTGCGCAGATAGCGCTCGCCGCCGAAATCGAAGTGCTGCAACTCGTAGCGAAAGTTTTCCAGCCCGGCGACGGCCTTCGAGCACCTTCAGACCTTCGGCGGCCACTTCCGGCCCGGTGCCGTCGCCGCCGATGACGGCGATCTTGAGTGGCCTCGCGGTGCTGTTCATTCGGTCAATTCTTGCTGAAGTCGAAATGCTTCGACGATTCGCGGCCTAGCGGGTTCTTCGTGAATTTCTTGCGGCACTCGGGGCAGAGGTCGAAGCGAAGTTGCTGATAGACATCCTCGCCCACCGCGTCGTCGGCGGTGTCGTCCATGCGTTGGAGAATCTCTTGCATCTCCTGCAAGTGATCGCGATCATCGTCGGCGTGGCAGTCGAGGCCACAGCTTTCGCCGCACGCGTCGGCGTTGACCGGATCGACCGCGGCGTAGACTTCAATTTTGACGACGTAGCGAAGGTCGTCCTCGGGGTCGAGTCGTCGCTTGCAAAGGTCACACGAGTAATGAATCATCGGTCGCTCTCCACGATGGATTTGGCTGGCGCACTTCCCGAACGCCAAACGTATCAATGCCAACCCCATCGTAAGCTCAATTTGCAAATCGGAGCAACCCATCCTTGACCTTTTTTTTCGTGCGGCCGTCGAAGTCGGCGATGGATGCTTGACAAGCGGTGCGGGCTATGCTTGCATCTACGTAGTCAAACTGAACCCGAGATGACCATGAAACACAATCACTTGCTGATCCTCGCGTTGTCCGTGCTGTTCACGCTGGCGTGCGCTCCGTCGTTGTCTGTCGCCGAACCGCAGCCGGAAAGTCAGGTCGCGCTGGCAGCCGGCCGAAGCCGGTTTCCCGCGCGCCTCCGCAACGGCCTTGAACGAAATGAAAGAGCAAGCCGAGAAACGGAAAATGAGCGGCGCGGCGGTAGTGGCCTACATTCCGGGCGACAAAACGACCGGCTGGGTTTCGCGAATGCAGGTTGTCGGCTCGTTCGTGCTGGGCAAGTCGAATGTGCTGGGCGTGGCCTATACCAAGGCCGCCGAAATGGCCGACACGCTGCACAACAGCGGCGGCGGCTCGCGTCCGCCCTACAAAGGCGAATTCGGATACAAGGGAGGCGTGATCCAGAAGACCGCTTCCGGCTATCTGCTGGCCGTGTTTAGCGGCGGCAAATCGGAAGACGACGTCGCCGTCGCCCAAGCTGGCTTGGCCAAGTTGGCGAAGGAGTTGGGCGCTGAGCCAGCCAGTAAGTGATAGGCCAGTGGCTCACGGGAATCGCAGCTTCCTCTAGTTCGCCGTCCGCTTCGTGGATAGAATGGCAAAATGCACGGCGACCCTCGGATTGGTCCGCGGCGATAGTACCCGACGACCGTCGGTCTCCCCGTGCGTCGCGAAAGAGGTTTTGCGATGCATGCAAGTCGCACGAACGGCCCGGCCGGAACGAACGCTCTTAGTTCGAGCGTGCTGGTGCTGAATCGATTCTACATGGCCGTCCACGTGATCAACGTGCGGCGAGCGCTCGGGCTGCTGTTTCGCGAGTTGGCCGAGGTGATCCACCTCGAGGAAGGCCAATACGCCAACTACGATTTCGACTCGTGGCGCGAAATCAGCGAGCTGCGCGCCGCCTTCAAGGAGCAGGAACCGCACGAGGATTGGATTCAGGGCGATCAATTTCGAACTGCAGGTGCCGCGAGTGATTCGGCTGTTGTTCTTCGATCGGATTCCGCGGCAGACGATTCGCTTCAATCGCCGCAACATTTTTGCCCGCGACGGCAATCAATGCCAATACTGCGGCCGGCATTTTCCGACGAGCGAGTTGAGCCTCGACCATGTGATGCCGCGCAGCCGCGGCGGCGACACTTGCTGGGAAAATATCGTTTGCGCTTGCGTGGCGTGCAACGTGAGAAAAGGGGGCCGCACTCCGCACGAAGCCCATCTGAAACTGATTCGCCCGCCGGTCCAGCCCGAAACGCAGCCCGCTGCTGACCGTCAAGCTCGGCAATCCCAAGTACGAAAGCTGGAAGACGTTCTTGGACAACGCCTACTGGTCGGTGGATTTGAAATAGAGAGCTGATTGAAAGCCCAGGCGCAAAAAAAGCGGCAGCCGAACTGGCTGCCGCCAAAATCGCGTCTATGGTTATTCGGGCAAGCTATTCCTTCCCCGCCAACGGCTCTTTCTTCTCGGTGATCACCGGGCATTGCGGCGCCATCTCGGCGTTCAACGCGGTGAAATCTTTCCATTCCTCCGGCACGTTGTCTTCGTGGAAGATCGCTTCGACCGGGCATTCGGGCACGCACGCCTCGCAATCGATGCATTCGTCGGGATGGATGTAGAGAATCTGTTCCCCTTCGTAAAAGCACTCGACCGGGCAAACCACCACGCAGTCGGTATACTTGCAATCGAAACAAGGTTCGCAGACAACGTGAGTCATCGCGGAAACGCTCCTTTTCCTTGGGTTTACTCGCGGCCGGAGGAACTTGGTTGAAAAAGGGAGAGGCACCGAGCGGCGACGTCAAAATTACTGGAAACCCAACCGGCTGCTCGGAGCCAGTCCCCTTTTGCCACCGGCCCTAAACCGTTAATTCACGGAATCATAGTAGCGGTTGCGAGCAGTGTCAACTGCTGCCAGGCCGCGGCACACACGGACGAATTCTTCCATCGACCTCTTACCCATTGGTGGCCCCGATATGGCAAAACTGAGCGAACACCTTTTCATCTGGATCGTCTTTTTCACGGCCGCCGCCCTCGAAGTCGGCGGCGATTCGATTATCCGCCGCGGTTTGCGGGGAAGCGGTTGGCCGTGGATCGCGCTGGGCTGCGTCATGCTGGCCGTTTATGGGCTGGTGGTGAACACCGTCCATTGGGATTTTTCCAAGCTGATCGGCGTTTATGTGGCCGTCTTCGCGCTGTCGAGCATTCTCGTTGGGCGATTTGCGTTCCACGAGCATGTCCCGGCAACGACGTGGATCGGGGCCGGGATTATCCTGCTCGGCGGTTTGGTGATCCAGTTCGGCTCGGGTTGAGCCGTTGCGAAAGAACGATTCAAGGGCAACCGCTTGCCTCTGCAATTGCCGACATCCATAATCAAACCCTGCGGTCCCGCCCAACCACCTTCCCGACTCCATACCCCCGATCCCCAATGTCCAGAATCTGTTTTCGCTCGATTGCCGTATTCGCCCTCTTGTGTGGTCTGACATTTTGCCTGATCTCCGCGTTCTCCGTCCAGGCGGCGAAGCCGATTGCGCCGCCGGCGAAACCGATTCCGCATGCACAGGATGTGATGCCCGGTCCGGCGCTCTCGCCGCAAGAAGCGATGAAGCGGATGGTCGTGCCCGAGGGGTTTACGGTCGAGCTTGTCGCCTCCGAACCCGATCTGGTGAACCCGACCGCGATGACGTTCGACGAGCGCGGCCGAATCTGGATCACCGAGAGCCTCGAATATCCGCGCCATAGCCCTGGCCCCGGCAAGGATGTCATCAAAGTGCTCGAATCGACCAAAGGCGACGGCCATTTCGATAAGATCACGACGTTCGCCGACGGCTTGAATATCCCCTCGGGCATTGCCGTCGGTCATGGCGGTGTGTGGGTGGACAACTCGCCCGACATCCTGTTCATGCAAGACACGACCGGCAACGGCAAGGCCGACAAAAAGGAAGTCGTCGTCACCGGCTTCGGCCGATTCGACACTCACGAGGTGCCGAACAGTCTGACATGGGGCCCCGACGGTTATCTTTACGGCCTCAACGGTGTCTTCAACGAAGCGCATATTCAGCAGAACGGCAAGGATTTTCGTTTCACCTGCGCTTTGTACCGCATCAATCCGCGAACGCGCGAGTTTGAAATATTCTGCGAAGGGACGAGCAATCCGTGGGGCCTGGCTTGGGATCCCGAAGGCAGCGCGTTCATCAGCGCTTGCGTCGTCGATCACTTATGGCATCTGACCGAAACCGGCTACTACCATCGCCAGGGCGGGCCTTATCCGCCGTTTACTTGGGAACTGCCGTCGATCGTCGATTTCCATCATCAGAAGGCGGCCTATTGCGGCCTGCAATATCTCGACAGCGATGCGCTGCCGGCGAAATATCGCGACAAGCTAGTGATGGGCAATATCCACGGCAATTGTCTGAACGTCGACGTGCTGCATCGCAACGGCTCGACGTACCGCGCCACCGGCGATGCCGACTTGCTCACCGCCAACGACGCCTGGTTCATGCCGGTCGCCCAGCGAATCGGACCCGACGGCTGCCTCTACATCCTCGATTGGTACGACCAATATCACTGTTATCAAGATGCGAGCCGCGATCCGGAGGGCGTCGATCGAACCTACGGCCGGCTCTATCGGCTGCGATATAAGAACTCGCCGCCGGCCGGTGTTTTTGATCTGTCGAAGGAGACGGACGAGCAGCTTGTCGAGCGGCTGCACAGCGGCAATATCTATTTTCGCGAGACGGCTCAACGCCTACTGGCCGAGCGCGGCGAAGTGAAGAATCCGGCCTCTCGGCCGTTGTTGGAAAAGCTCGTGCTCGACGACGCGGCTCCGCACAAAGCCCGAATGCATGCTCTGTGGGCAATGGTCGGCAGCGGTTCGCTCGACCCAGAGTTTCATAGCAAATTGCTGGCGAACAAAGATGCGAGCCTGCGGGCCTGGGGCGTTCGCGCGGCGGGGAATTTTCATCACGTCGGCCCGAAGTTGACAGAGAAAATCGTCAGCCTTGCCGCCGATTCATCGCCCGACGTGAAGCTGCAAGTGGCGATCGCCGCCGGCAAGCTCGATGGGGTCGATGCCGTCGCGACATTGCTCGACGTATTGGCCAATGCCGGCGACGATCCGCTGATCCCGGCCATCGTCTGGCAAAATCTGAATCCCCGGATGGAAGATCATGCCGACGAGGTCATTCATCGAATCGCCGCCAGCGATGCCGTGCGGCAGTCGCCGGCCTTGCGGCTGATGTTGCCGAAATTGGTCGACCGCATCCTCGGGCGCAAAAACCACGACGTCGGCCCGATCGCCACGCTGGCCGAATTGATGATCAAAGCCGATCATTCCGACAATGCCACGGCCTCTCGATTCTTGGCTGTCTTGGCGCAGAAAACACAGACTCACGAACTCGCCGGTCAGGAATTGAACGACTTGCGAGCGAAGCTACAGCCGATGTTGGCGCCAATCCTCGCCGACGGAGGGAACAGCCCGCTGAAACTCGACGTGGCTTCGCTGCTGGCCTCGATGGGGAGCCGCGACGAGATCGTGTTGAAAGCGGTTCGGCAGACATTGACCTCGACCAGCCAGCCCGACAATCGGCGCGTCGAATCCCTCGGCGCATTGTTGAAGCTTGGCGACAAAAATGTTTTGGACGACGTCGCCACGATCTTTGCCGAGCCGAAGAAAAACTCCGTCGCGCTCTGCGCGGCAATTCTGGCGGCGCTGGGCCGCTCGGAAGACCCACGCGTCGCGGCCGTCGTGCTCGCGGCCTACAGTCACTTCGAGCCCGAACTTCAACCGCGGGCGATTGAATTGCTTACGCAGCGTTCGGTTTGGGCCAAGGCCTTGCTCGACGCGGTCGGGCGGCACGAAATCGCGGCCGACGCGCTTAACGTGAACCAGGTGCAGCGGATGCTCGGATTCCGCGACAAGGAACTAGCAGCCCTTGTCGAGGCGAAATGGGGCAGCGTGCGCACCGAGCGAAATCCGGCGCGGGAAAAGGTCGTTCGCGAAATGAAGTCGCTGATCACGAGCCGCCGCGGCGATCCGAACAAAGGTTGGGTGGCATTCAAGAAAATCTGCGCCCAGTGCCACAAGATCTATGGCGAAGGGCAAGACGTCGGTCCGGATATCACGTCCAATGGCCGCGCATCGTTCGATCAACTTTTGTCGAATGTGTTCGATCCGAGTCTCGTCATCGGCGCCGGCTATCAGGCCCGCGTCGTCACCACGACCGACGGCCGAGTGCTGACCGGCTTGCTGGCCGAGAATAATGCCCAGCGCATCGTGCTGAAATTGCAGGGCGGCAAAACGGAAACGATTCCGCGCAGCGACGTCGAGTCGCTAGGCATCAGCAAGCTCTCTCTGATGCCCGAGGGGGTGGAAAAGCAGTATTCCGAGCAAGAATTGATCGATCTCTTCGAATTCTTGATGTTGGACAGGCCACCGACTGATCCGAAGGCCCGACACCTTCCGGGGGTGCCAAGATAATCGAAGCCGATATAATAGTGGCAGGGACATTCCGGAAGCATCGCGCACCATGGCCTCATTTCGCGAAACGGCGGTGCCGGTCACCTGCGCCGATTGCGGCAGCCGGGTGTTGGTTCCGCAGGGGCGGCCGGGCTTGCTACTCAAGTGTCCGAAATGCGCGGCGGTGTTGAAGATTCCTTCGTCGGCGGCAGGCGTCCCCAAACCCGCCGCATCGGAACCGCAGCCGCTCGGATCAGCGCCGACGGCCGCGATGACTCCTTCGACTGACGTCGGCGCGGAGATCGATGCGCTCTTGCTTGCTGATCTCGCCGCCGATACGCACACGGGCAGCACACGGCCGGACAGTGCGAAGCCGGTCGCGCCGCCAATCGAAGCGCCGTCGCACACGATTCCTCCGACCGAAGTGCCGCGCCCGGAATTGCGCACCCCGGCGTCGTGGCTTTCGACGTGCCTGCCGACACCGACGAATACAAGCTGTCCACCGAACTCGGCCCTCTGCCGCTTCCGCCGCCGCTGCCGTCGTCCGCCTTTGCTCCACCACCGGATGCGACTCATGTCGCACATGGCGACCGGGAATTTCGGCTGAGTGCGCAACAGGATTTGCCCGAAGCGGCCGGCTCGCGGATGCAGCATATCATCGACGCGGAGTTGGCGGGCGATGATGCCGAAAGCGAGGACTCTGTTGGGCGCGATATTGTCGGGCGTGGCGCCATTGGCGACCGACTGCTAAAGCGCAAGGGGGAAAAATTCACGCCCGACGCGACGCTCGCCGATCCTCGCCGGGCATTCTTGCGCGGCGTGTTCGAGTTTCCCTTCTATCTCGACGTGTTGCCGCAGTGGATCAAGCTGGCGTTTGTCTCGATGGTGGAAATTGCGCTGGCTTGGAAAATCGTGCAATTGATCTTGTCGTCGGAAGGGGGCGGATTCGGCGGAGGCGGGATTGCCGTCGGGCGCTCGTGCTACTGGCCCCGGCGATTCTGTTCGGGTGCATCTGTGTCGCGATGATCTGGGCCGTCGGTTCGGCGATCATCGAAGACACGGCGGCGGGAATGAACCACATCGAGAATTGGCCCGAGTCGCTCGTGCTCGATGATTTGCCGTCGCTCGTTTTTCCGGCCATCGCGTTGTTTCTGGCGGCACTCCCGGGCGTGGCGATCAATTGGATGAGCGAGAACGGCTTGCCGTGGGCGTGGTTTTTGGCGCCGGTGTCGGCGGTGCTGCTGTTTCCCTTTACGCTATTGTCGATCTTGGAAACCGGCTCGGTCTTCATTCCTTTTTCGCTGCCGATCTTTCGTTGCGTGCGCAATCGGCCGGGCACCTGGCTTTGGTTCTACGGCCAATCGACGGCGATTGTCGCGGCGGCGGCTTGGATCAGCGCCGAGCTTTGGCTGAAAAGCGAAGGATCGATCTGGTCGTTCGCGTTCGCCGCCATTCTGGCAACCGGCGCGATCTTGCTCTATTTCCGCTTGCTCGGGCGTTTGGCGCTCGTTTGTGCGAATCAGGCCTATGAATGGACCGAGGACGAGGTCGCAGTTAAAGACGAAGCGGCACAAGAGAAGGGCGAGCCGCAAATGCTTGTGAGCGAGCGAAAATAGTTCGTCGCTAGTTATAGCGGCTTGCCCAACAACTCCCGCTTTCGGCGCACGAATTTCAAATGGTGGTCCAAATGGTTCGTGTAGAGCTCGAGTTGCCCGGCAAGCGTCACAGGGCCGCGAACGCTGTGCGTGCCTTGCCGGGCCATCGCGCTCTCCGGTTGCCGGCGCAGGATTTCCCACGTTAGGCGGCGATTGCCAGCGAATAATTCGGCGGCCAGATGCGGATCGAGCTCATTGTACGACAGCCGCTCGGCAAATGCCGTTTCGTCCCACGCCATCAACGTTGGATTGTCTTCGGCGATGATTTGCTTCATCCGGTGGGAAGCAACTAAATCGCTATCGAGCAGATGCAACACGATCTGCTGGATGCTCCACGTGCCGGGCACGGGGAATGCCGTCAGTTCTTGCGGCGAAAGGCCGGCGATCGATTGCGACAGGAGCGGGCCACCGGCGGCGTAACGGGCGATGAGGTCGGCGAGCATGTTGAATGAAGCAAAGTGGGATTAGTTTAGGGCTGTAGGTAACACCCTCTGTGGCGTTCCGCTGCGGGCGGATTACGCAATCAAATCCGACACCACTTTCCCGTACACATCCGTCAACCGAAAATCGCGGCCGGCATAGCGGTACGTGAATTTTTCGTGGTCGAAGCCCAACAGCCGCAGCACCGTCGCGTGCAAATCATGCACATGCACCGGTTGTTCGACGGCCTGGAACCCGAATTCATCGGTCGCGCCGTGAACGTGGCCTCCCTTGACGCCGCCGCCGGCCAGCCAGACGGTGAAGCCGTGATGATTATGGTCGCGGCCGTTCACTTTGCCGGCGTTGCTCCCGGGCTTCGGTAGCTCGACCGTCGGCGTGCGGCCGAATTCGCCGCCGCAAATCACCAGCGTGTCTTCCAGCAGGCCGCGCTGCTTGAGGTCTTTCAATAGCGCTCCGATCGCCTGGTCGCATTGCTTCGCCAGATTGCGATGCTGAATTTCGAGATCGTCGTGGCTATCCCACGGTTGGCCCGCGCCATGCCAGACTTGCACGAATCGCACGCCGCGCTCGATCAGCCGTCGTGCAATCAGAATCTGCCGGGCCTGCGTGCCGCCGCCATACATGTCGCGGATATATTGCGGCTCGCGCTCGATATCGAACGCCTCGGCGACTTCGGATTGCATGCGATAAGCCAATTCGAAAGATTGCACGCGCGATTCGAGATGGGTGTCGTTCGGCCGCTCTTCGGCATGGCGGCGATTCAGAGCCTGCACGAGGTCCAACTGGCGGCGCTGCTCGGCGGGCGACGTGAATTTGTTGCGCACATGCTGCACCAGCTTTTCGACGTCGGTGAATTGCGTGTCGATGTAGGTGCCTTGATAGATGCCGGGCAGGAAGCCGGCTTGCCAGTTTTGCGATTCTTGGATCGGGTATCCGCCGGGACACATGGCGATGAAGGCCGGCAGGTTTTGATTCTCCGAGCCCAGGCCGTAGGTGAGCCACGACCCGAGGCTGGGGCGAATCAGCCGTCCTTCGCCACAATTCATCAGCGAGAGCGAGGGTTCGTGATTCGGCACGTCGGCCCGCATCGAGCGGACGACGCAAATATCGTCGATGCAACTGCCGACGTGCGGAAAAATCTCGCTGACTTCGATGCCGCTTTGGCCGTATTTCTGGAATTTGTAGGGCGATGGGAGGGCGGCGCCGGTTTTCCGTTCGGTCGGCAGATTGCTCATCGGCAGATTCTTGCCGGCATATTTGGCAAGCGACGGCTTGGGATCGAACGTGTCGACGTGCGACGGCCCCCCGTTGAAGAACAAATGGATGACGCGCTTGGCCGTGGCCGGAAACGGCGCGGGCTTCGCCAGCAGCGGATTGATCGACCGCACCATTTCGGCCGCTTGCACCGGCGGAGCGAAGAAACCGGTTTGGCTCAGCAGATCGACAAGCGCAGCGCGCCAAAGCCCGTGCCGCAGCGGCAAAGCATATCGCGACGCGAGAGGGCCGGCGGATTAATATGCGGTTCATTCATTGGTTAAGCCTTTCAGAAGCAGATCAATCTTCGAAGTCGTGCGACTTAGCTTCGCTTCGAAGGCGATTCCAAAGTTCCTGCACTCCCAGCCGTTCTATCCATTCGTTTATGTAATCGAGATTCAAAATCGGCCGTTGAAATTCGTAGACTTGCCTGGCATCCGTGAATTGTTTCTCGCTGCCTCCACACAATTTCGCCCAGCGAAGTTTCGCCAGGATCGTATCCTCCGGACTTGAAACGTAAACCGGCACCTGATCGATCTCATCCCGTTGTCGGCGGGCAAATCGGGCTCGATCGAACGGCTCGTCGGTCAGCAGCCAGAAGTCGATCTTTTCTCCTTCCGTCACGTCGAGCAGGTTGAACATCTGTCGCTTGGAGATCGCCGTTATCATCGCCGGTTCGCTGAGGTAATATTTCGGCGGCGGAAAGGCCCGTAGTAATGCAACCGCATGTTGTTCGTTCAATGCCACGACCAGGTCGACGTCATGCGAAAACCGCGGTTCGCCTTGCAAGCTGGACGCCAACGAACCAGTCACCATGTACGCGACGTCGGCTTCGGCCAGCGTTTGCGCGACCTTGGCTAGTAGTTCGAGTTGTGACATTTCGCCAGCCGATCGAGATACAACTGATGAAACGCCTCTTCCGATAATCTTGGAAATCGCTTCCGTAATCCCTGACGCAACAACCGCCTGCCAAGGTCTGACATCTCCATCGCTTTTTTGGCCCGTTGTCCCGGCGTCAATCGCCGCAACGCCAAGATGTACTCGCGATGATTCGGGTGAGGTTTGGCGTTCATGTTCGAATTTCGCTTACCGACGCTATATTCTCGTCCACGCAACGCCTCTGGCTCACGCTAGCTTGCCCATTGCGCGAAGCTTTGCGGCGATCGGTGACGGACCGGCTTCAGCCTGCATCTCATCGGCCATCTTCAAGTCCGCCTCGATTTCCCCGTCGATCTCGGCCTGATGGTCGTAATAGTATGCGAACGCGGCATAAACTGCGGCTAGCGGGAGATGTGGATACTCGGCTTGGACTTCTTCCGGCGTCAAGCCGTCGGCCTGCTTGACCAACACAAGGTGGTTCACCTTGATTCGGCTCCCAACAATACGGGCAACGCCGTTTTGATCCAAAACAATGTGTTTGCAAGAAACATTCGCCATTTCATCACCTCGCGATCAAAAACCCGCCATCCGCCCCTTCAATCAATATACACGAACTCGTTCGTCATCAATAACGCCTGCGCATAGCGCTGCCAGGGCGTCAGCTTGTCTTCGGGATTCGGCTTCGCGCCGGCTGAGCGCACGGCGCGGCAAGATACTGCTGAGCCAGCGCAAGTTCCTCCGCGGTCGGCGGCGCGGCTGAAAACTAGTTGATACATCCGTTGAACCCGTTCGACCGTGTCCGGCGTCGCGGCGATTTCGGGGCGGGCAGCCAGACGCTCGGCTTGCTGCACGACGAACGGGCTGTTCATCAGAAACAACGCCTGCTGCGGAATCGTCGTCACATGCCGCATCGGGCTATGCGCGTCGGGCGAGGCGAAATCGAACGTGCGCAGCAATCCCTGCAAGTTTTGGCGATCGACGTAGCTATAAACCGTCCGCCGCCGCACGAACGGCTCGGACAACAGATTGACGCTCGGCCCCCCCATCTTCTCGTCCAATTCGCCGCCGGCGGCCAACAAGGCATCGCGCATCGACTCGAAATCGAGCCGCTGGCGATTGAAGTGCGACAGGAGCCGATTCTCCGGATCGAGCGATTCGCTTTTGGCCGAACCGTTGCTCGACTGCTGATAAACGCTCGACAGCATGATCAGACGATGAAGCCGCTTGATCGACCAGCCGTCTTTCATGAACCGCGCCGCCAGAAAATCCAACAGCTCCGGATGCGTCGGCGGATCGCTGCGGGCGCCGAAATCGCTCGGCGTGCGCACCAGGCCCTCGCCGAAATGATGCAGCCACACGCGATTGACCATCACGCGCGCCGTCAGCGGATTGTCGGGGGCGATGATTCGCTCGGCCAATTCCAAGCGTCCGCTGCCGTCGTGAAACGGTTTGCGATCCGGACCGGAAAGCACTGCGAGAAACCGCCGCGGCACTTCCGCTCCCGGATTGCCCCGGTTGCCGCGAATGAATATATGTGGATTCGATGGCTGCGGCCGGTCCTCTTCGACGAGCGCCTTTTCCGCCGCGCCCGGCGCGAGCGGAATCTCCTTCTCATCGGAACTATCCATCACGCCGTAGAGCGAATAATAATCCTCGGTCGGAATCGGATCGAATTTATGGTTGTGGCAACGGGCGCAGGTAACGGTTAGCCCCAGCGTGCCGCGGCAGATCACGTCGATCTGATCGTCGATGATGAGTTGCCGGTCGTTGATGAACCGCCGGCCGACGGTCAGCAGGCCCATCGCCGGCAGATCGAGATTGTCGGTGTGCGGAAGCCGATCGGCGGCGATTTGCTTGACGATGAATTGATCGTAGGGCAGATCGTCGTTGAGCGCCCGAATCACCCAATCGCGATACATGTAGCCAAAGTGAAATTCGCGGTCTTTGTCGACGCCGACATAACCTTTGTTGTCGGCATACCGCGCGAGGTCGAGCCAATAGCGGCCCCAGCGCTCGCCATAATGAGGCGACGCCAGCAAGCGATCGACCACGCGGGCAAAAGCGTCGGGCGACGAATCGTTGACAAATGCTTCGACATCGGCCGGCGTCGGCGGCAGGCCAATCAGATCGAACGTCGTCCGGCGAATCAATGTGCGGCGGTCGGCAGGCGATGCAGGCGGAATCGACTGTGCTTCGAGCTTGGCGAGGATGAACGCGTCGATCGGCGATTGCGCCCAGGCTGCGTTTTTCACCGCCGGCAGCGTCGGCTCGCGCACCGGCTGAAACGCCCAATGCTTTTTCGGATCGACCGCGCCGGCGGTCACGCCGCTAGCCGGTGAATCGGGCCAAGGCGCGCCGAGCTTCACCCAGGTGGCCAGCGTTTCAACCGCTTCCGCCGGCAGCGGCGTCTTGGGCGGCATTTTGGTGTCGCCCTTATAGCGAACCGCCCGCACGAGCAGGCTCTTGTCGGGCTCGCCGGGAACGATCACCGGCCCATCCGTTCCGCCCTTCATGGCGGCTTGCCGCGAATCAAGCCGCAAATCGGATTCCTGGGTTTTCTCGCCGTGGCATTTATAGCAATTCGCCGCCAGCAGCGGCCGGACTTTGGCCTCGAAAAAATCGCCGGGCGAAACGTCAGCGGCGAAAACGCGCACCGGCCAATTCAAAATCGAGAGCGCAATGAGCAGAACGACGACCGAAAGCCGATAGATTGTGGCCATCGGTGGGTTGCTCCAAAGACTCGCCGGTCTTCAATGACCGGCGGAAATCGATCATCCCAAAAAATCGAGGCGGGTTGGGCGGGAGCAGGCAACGGCCCTCCCGGCAGGACGGTCTATTTTAGCCCCGTGAACGTCGAATTGGCAACTATCTTGGCCCAATCTCGAAGCTTATAACTATTGACCGAGGTCCTTGGAACGCTGTGTTGTATCGACCTTGCGTGCTGCGCGAAACTGGGTAAAATCCCGGCTCGTGGGGGGCTAATACGATTATGATTATTTTAGTGCCGCCCTGCGCTCGATATTGGCAGAGTCGCCCACGGCGGTAACCCGACGGCGCCGTGCTGTCGGGCGACGTGCCGTCGGGCTCACGTCCGTTGCTATCTGGAGGAGATTGGAAATGGCTAGCTGGCTGAAAATCGGATTGCCGCGGACGGGCACGCCGGCAATGGTCGCCGTATTGTTTGCATTGAGCTTCGTTCATGCGCGACGTGCGCGAGCCCAAGATTTCGTGCCCGGCTCCGGCCGGCGGGTGATGGAAGTCGGCGACGATTTCGAAGACCCGAAGTGGAACTACATCGCCAACCTGCCGAAGAGCAGCGAGAATATCGACCACCAGGCGCAGTTTGCCCGGCGGCGTTTCGGCCAACGGCCGCTGGTTCGAGCCGCAAATGCGCAGCGCGCCCGACATCGTTCGTCTCGTGCAAACTCCGCCCGGCGGTATTCCCGGCAGCAAAGGCTCGATGCTGATGCAAACGCTGTGGTCGGGCGTTCCCGGCCGGGCCAGCTTCAAACCGCAGCAGGACGACTTCATCGCCGATGTCGCCTCGAAAATTGGCTTGATTCCGATCTCGCGTCGGCCGAGCGTCGTCGTGCGCGTCTATTTGCCGCCGTTCGACAAATGGGAGAAACGGACCGGCAATTCGTTCGGCTATCGCGACTTGCATCCATACCACGAAGTCGAGCTCCAGTTTTTGGGGGCGCCACGAAACGAAGGGCGACAACTTCTGGCCTGGCATGTTCATTTGCTTCTATAGCCACGTCGATTCCGGCGCGAAGGAAGATTTCGCCCAGTTCGTCATCCGCGCCGATCAAATGGGCCAGGATGTCGCCGGCCCGCGAATCCCGAAAGGCGACTGCTGGTACACGCTCGGCATGTCGTTCGGCGCGAATGGCCAGGTGAATTACTACGTGAAGCAGGGCGTCGAGGAACTGACGGCCAAAGACCACGTCGCTTCGTATTTCGCCTACGGCGACAAATGCGAGCAATTCGAATCGTTCTTCTTCGACCTGGTGAATATGGACGACGGCAAAAGCTGGTCGACGCAGTGGATCGTCAACGACGCCTTCATGTACATCGCCGACGGCAGCGGCGTGGCGGCCACGAACGGCGGCCGTCGGCAATAGTCTCGCGCGATGGAGTCCATCAAAATAATCCTGCTCTGCATCCTCGCGGCAGTCGTTTACGGGGTTTTGCACGATCAGATCACGGCGCGGGTTTGCGTCGAGTATTTTACGATCGGGCATCCGCCCGTCTTTCACACCGATTCGCCGACGCTGCTTGGCCTGGGCTGGGGCGTTATCGCGACGTGGTGGGTCGGAGCGTTTCTTGGAATCCTCGCAGCCGTCGCGGCTCGCGTTGGTGGATTGCCCAAGGCCGCTGCCACGGAGTTGATTCGGCCACTTGCCGTGTTGATGGTGACGGCGGCAGTATTCGCGCTCGCTTCTGGAATCGCCGGCTTTTTTGCCGCGCGGACTTTCGGCGCCTGGCTTCCCGCATCGCTCGTGTCGAGATTGCCGGAGGCAAAGCTCAACGTGTTTCAAGCCGACTTATGGGCGCATCTGGCGTCGTATGCAGTCGGCTTTCTCGGCGGATTCGCGGTCTGCATTTGGCTGCTGATCGGCCGCTGGAGCAAAGAACGGGCGCGACGAAGCGGCCAGAATTTCTAAACGGCCTCGTGTTCGCCCTACGACGCCACGAAAAATCGCTCGACTTCTTCTTCGCCGTGAACGATCGGCAGAATGTCTTGCAGCCGGGCTACTCGCAGCGCGTTTTCGACCTCGAGCTGCGGACTGAGCAAAACGATCCTGGCCCCACGGCGCTTCAGGCCCTTGTACGTAGTCACCAACACGCCCATTCCCATCGAAGAGATGAACGAAAGCAGCGAAAGATCGACGATCGTGTCGCGGCCGCGCACCACCGTGGCCGCCATGAACTTCGTCTCGACCTGCCCGACGGCAATCACGTCGAACATGCCGACAGCGCAACGCGCGTGATTCGCTCACTGCTTTCTTGAGTATGAAGTTCGATCACGGCGGTTGCCCTCTCGCGAATTCGACCGGCCCGGTTCTGAGCGGCGGTCGTGTCGCCATTCTAGCAATGCGCCAAGTGAGTTTCCAGTTGGCAAGCGTAGGTCAGGCTTTCCAGACTGACTTTCTCAGAGCGCCGTCAGCCTTTCCAGCGCCAGACGTTGCTCGGTCGCCGTCAGCCTGGAAAGGCCGCCCTACGGGAACGCCCGCTTTCGGCCGACGAACGATTTCAACCGTTCGCTGTCAATCCATCGCACGGGAAACTAGAATCGTGGCACCCGGCGCACGCTCGCCGCCGCGTCGATTCGATCCCGCCCCAGTTCGCTGCCCACCTCAGGATCTCCCACGATGAAAACCGCCCTCTGGACCATCGCCTTATCGTTTCTCGCCCTCTCGCCCGTTCTGGCAGCCGAGCCCTCGGCCGACAATTGGATCGATATTTCGAGCGCCAATCTCGCTAAGCTCGGCTCGCAGGGTGGGATCGACGGTTGTGCGGGCTGCGCCGTCGATCGATTGAATGGCGATGTCATGGTCAACTTCATCAATTTCGGTCTGTGGAAAAGCTCCGATCGCGGCCAGAGTTGGACTCGGCTCGACGGCGGCGCGATCAGCGGACGCGGCGAGAGCGGTTGGGCCGTGCAAGTCGATCAAGACAATCCCAAGCGCAGTCGCCGTCTTTTCGCTCGACGGCAGCGCCGGCTACACAACCGACGGCACGCATTGGACGAAGTTCAAAGGCATGGGCCGCAATTGGGATTTCGGTTCGGTCGATTGGGGCTCGCCCGACGCGAAAGTGATCCTCGCCGGCAAACACGAATCCGGCGGCGAAGTCTATGGCTCCGACGACGGCGGCCAAACGTGGACGAAGCTCTCGATCAACATGGACCCGCAGCGCAATCGAAATGCCTGCATGATCGGCGTGATCGATGCCCGCACGTTCATCTACAGCAACAACAACGGCATCCAGCGCAGCCGCCGACCAAGGAGCGACGTGGCAACGCGTGTCCGACTTCCAGCCGCGGTCGAAAATTCCGGTGCTGTTCAAGAAGAAATTCTACCTCTGCACGTCGCAAGGCCTCATCGTCAGCAAAGACAAAGGAGCCACCTGGCAACTCGAAGGCTCGGAGATCGATCTTGCCCAGGGGCCATGCTTCGGCGCCGACGAAAAGACGATGGTCGCGACCGGCCCGAAGGGCGTTTTCAAAACCGTCGATGCCGGCAAGACCTGGACACAAGTGGCCGCACTACGCGGCCGCGCCGAGGGGAAAGAACCATTCGACGTCGGCTGGTTTGGCGACTACACCTGGGATCCGATCAACAATGTCGTTTACGCAACGCGGATGACGTGTCCGGCGGTGAAGATTGAATTGGGGCCGCCGGTGAAATCGGAAGTGGGGCGGAAGCGAAGCTGAAGACGGGAGCGGGTGCATACCCCAACGGGGTTTCATCTTCTAGCCCAGGGTTGACCGCCAGCGGCGGTCTACCCTGGGTTGACGGGGAAATCGCGCAATCTCTACCCCAACGGGGTTGCGTCAGTCGTAGCGCCGGACTGACGCAACCCCGTTGGGGTAGAGAATGAGGTTGGGCGACCAAACCCAGGGTAGCACGCCGACGGCGTGCAACCCTGGGCTACGAGACAGAACCCCTATCGGGGTACGAGGCAAGTGAAACGCTGTCCTCGTACGAGGCGGGTGAACCGCAGTCTTCGATCACTACGCCGTCGCTTGTTCGCTGAGGCCCAACTCTTCGCGCATCGTTTCGCGGATTTTGAACTTCTGGATCTTGCCGGTCACGGTTTGCGGAAAGCTCTCGACGAACCGGACGTAGCGCGGCACCTTGTAGTGGGCCAGCTTGCCGCGGCAGAAGTCGCGGATTTCTTCCTCGGTCGCCGTCGCAGCCCGTCTTGAGCTTGATCCAGGCGCACAGCTCTTCGCCGTATTTCGGATCGGGCACGCCGACGACCGCCGCCTGCTCGATGGCCGGATGCGTGAACAGGAACTCCTCGATCTCGCGCGGATAGATGTTCTCGCCGCCGCGGATCACCATGTCCTTGATGCGGCCGGTGATGCGGTAGTAGCCGTTCGGCAGCCGCAGGCCAGGTCGCCGGTGTGCAGCCAGCCGTCGGCGTCGATCGCGGCGCGCGGTCGCCTCCGGATTGTTGTAGTAGCCGAGCATGACGACGTGGCCGCGGGCGCACAGTTCGCCCTGTTGGTTGTCGCCGAGCGTCTCGCCGGTGGCCGGATCGACGATCTTTCACTTCGACGCCCGGCAGCGGCCGGCCGACGGTTTCGACGCGCAGCTCGAGCGGATCGTCGGTGCGGGTTTGCGTGATGATCGGCGAGGCCTCGGTCTGGCCGTAGCCGATCGTGATTTCGCGGCAGCCGAGCATCGTCGACGACCTGCCGCATGACTTCGATCGGGCAGGGGCTGCCCGCCATGATGCCGGTGCGCAGCGACGACAGATCGCGGCCCGGCGAGCGTCGGGTCGTTGCAACTGGGCGATGAACATCGTCGGCACGCCGTAGAGCGCCGTGGCCCGCTCGCTGCTCGATGGCGTCGAGCGTGGCGGTCGGGATCGAACGATTCGGCCGGAACGATCATCGCCGCGCCGTAGACGACCGCGCAGATCGTGCCCAGCACGCAGCCGAAGCAGTGATAGAACGGCACCGGAATGCAAATCCGATCGCTCGGCCGTCAGCTTCTGGCACATGCCGACGTAGTAAGCGTTGAGCAGCAGGTTGCGATGGCTGAGCGTGGCGGCCTTGGGAAAGCCGGTCGTGCCGGAGGTGTATTGAATGTTGATCGGCTCGGTCGGCTTCGAGTCCGGCGGCCGATCGGCGATTCGCGCATGCGGGACGGCTCCGACCGCGGCGCGCAGCATTTCGTCCCACGAGATCGCTCCGGCGGCGCTGCGCCTGCGCATCGCGACGACCCAGCGCAGCTTGCGGAAATTCGGCCGACGTGCAGCTTGGCCCGGCTCGGCGCTGGCCAGCTCCGGACAGACTTCGGCGAGCATCGCGAAGTAGTCGGACGTCTTGAAGCGATCGACCAGGAACAGCGCCACCGCGTCGCTCTGCTTCGAGCACGTATTTCAGCTCGAACGGCCGATAGGCCGGATTGATCGTCACCAGCACGGCGCCGATCCGCGCCGTGGCGAATTGCAGCACCACCCACTGCGGCACGTTCGTCGCCCAGATGGCCACGTGCTCGCCGCGGTGAATGCCCAGCGCCAGCAGCCCGCGAGCCGCGTCGTCGACCCGTTCGGCGAACTGCCGCCACGAGAGCCGCAGGTTCAATTGCGGAAAGACGAGCGCATCGCCGTCGCGAAAGCGAGCCGCCGTCGCTTCGAGCGTCTGACCGATCGTCAGGCCTTCGACCCAAGGAGCGGCATCAGAATCCGGCATGTCTCACTCCCGCAACGGATCCGATATTGCCACCGCCAGCGGCACGAACACCATCAGCGGCAGCCAGGCCGCCAGCGATGGGCTGATCAAGTAACTGGAACCCAAATATGCCGCCCCCATCTCCAGCATCAGGAATGCCACGACCAATCCGAGACACATTCCAATCGCCACGAAGATATTCCGATTTCCCCGCCGCAACATCAAGGGCAAGCCGAGGAACAACAGCGTCATGTCCAACACGGGCTGCAGCGGCCGGGCGTGGATCGCCACGGCCACGCCGGCCCCCAAGGCCAGGCTGCGGTTGTGCAGCCCCGCCACTAATTCTAGGAACGACGCATACTGCCGCCAATCATCTTGTCCGACAAGTTGCTCGAAAGTTATTTCGCTGGCGACGAAGCATTCGTCGTCCTTCAGCCAGCGGTAATCGTGGGGCGTGAGGACGATCGGCTGGCCATTCTTGACGAGCGACGGCCGTTTCGCCAAATCTTTCGGCGAGGTGAGGCCTTTGAGCAGGTATCCGCCTGGATGCTCGGCGGTGGGCGGGCGATAGAAGGCGTCGGTCGCTTGGAGTTGCTTGAACGGGGCGTCCAAAGAAGCCGGGAGCATGAAATTCGGCTCGTGGATTCGCCGTTCCTTGGCGAAGGTCTGCTTACCCCAGATGAGGATGTCGGTCGAGTCGTCGCGCTTGGGATGGAGTTCCTTGGCCCGTTCGCCGCCCAAGTCGTGCGAATCGAGGGCCAGCTTGTCGCGGATGGCCGGAATCAACAGTTCACGACTCGCGGCCGCCGCCAGGCTGATTGCCAGCACGGCGAACACGATCGGCTTGATGATCCGCCGCTTGGGAATCCCGGCGGCGAGCAGGGCGGTCAGCTCGTTGAATCGCTGAAACAGAGCCAGGGTGAACATGGCCGCGATCAGGGCGACGATGCCGCTGGTGGCGTCGAAAAACGACAGACTTCGATAGGCGTAGTATTTCCCGATGACCACGAACACGCCGCCATGTTTTTCGCCGTAGCTGATGAACTCCTCCAAGTTCGTGAACGCATCGATTACGATGTAGAGCCCATCCATGCTGCAGAAGCAGATCAAGAAAATCTGCAAGAACTGGCGGAGCAGATAGCGGTAGAGAATGAACATGCGCGCAGCCGGGCCGGAACCACGGGAAAGAGGCGGGGCGAAGGATACGTAAGTCGTTGGCTTGCGTCAAGATCGGTGGAATTGGAGGCGACGGTTTGGCCGGAATTGGAACAATGACGAAAGCGTGGTTGCGGCGCGCTGCTGTGCGCGGCGTCGATTTGGTTTATCCGCCGATTTGCGGCGCTTGCCGGCAGGATATCGTCGTGCCCGCCGACGGCATTTTGCTTTGCGGGCTTTGCCGGCGGAAATTGGCGGTTCCGCGGTCGGCATGCAAGCGTTGCGGGGCGACGGTGGCGGACTTCGTTGAAAATATCGCGGCGGCGGACGGGCCGGTCCAGGAAGACGTCTCATGCCGCCATTGCCGCGATGCGAAGTTCGAGTTCGACACGGTCATCGCGCTTGGCAGCTATCATGACGAACTTCGCGAAGCCGTACTGCGAATGAAACGGCCGGCCGGCGAGCCGCTGGCCGACGCGATGGGGCGACTATTGGCCCAAGAGTGCCGAGCGGCATTCGAGCAATTCGCGCCGACCTTGATCCTTTCCGTGCCAATGCACTGGACTCGCCGCATCGTTCGCGGCACGAATAGTCCAGAGGTTTTGGCCGCTGTGTTGGGAAAGGCATTAGGAATGCGAGTGGCCTCGCGAGGGCTGGTTCGCCGCCGCCGCACGGCCCATCAGAATGAGCTTCCGCGGGAACATCGCGCGGAAAACGTGCGGGGCGCATTTCGCGTCGGGATGAGACGGAATCTGCGCGGCGCTCGTGTTTTGCTCGTGGACGACGTGTTGACGACCGGCTCGACGGCCAACGAAGCGACGAAAGTCGTCCGCCGCGCCGGAGCCGCCGCGGTGGCCATCGCGGTTCTGGCTCGCGCCGAAGGGCACGGGGATAAGTGAGGTTCGCGCGAGATCGGCGGGGGCCGTTTTCACGTCCTGCTACGCCGCCATCTGTCGCGACGGTCGCTTTTGGCGTTCCGCCTTGTCGCTCGGAAACGGCAAGATGATCGGTTCCTCGGCATCGTCGAGAAGCCGCACGATATACGACTGCCGTTCATACGGCCGACCGAGCTTGATCAATCCGTTGAGGCACCGCGTCGGCCGGTCTTTCCGCAGTAGATATGAGACGTTCCGTCCTTCGAGCCAATTGGGCGTCCAGGTCGCGTCGCGCGGATGCCAAACGTGATAGCTTTGCGTCCAGCGCAGGATCGATCGCAACCGAACGCCGGCCTGGCGAAGGCGATAACCTAGATCATCGTCTTCTTGCCCCCAGCCCTCGAAATTCTCGTCGAAACCGTTGACCCGCTCATAGTCGGATCGCCAGATTCCGAAATTGCAGGAGATCAAACGGGGCTTCTTCGGATGGCGGACGAAATTATTCCATCGCGCCTGGCGATCGAATCGCTTCAATCGCTCCTGTTCCGCCGGCGAAACCCATTTGAAATACCTGCCCGCGGCGATTTCCGCTTCGTCGATGCCCGAGGAAACATCTTCGTCCAATCGAAAAGCGTCGGCGAACATCACGACCCGGGATTTTCGCCGCTGCAAGTGCCGGGCGACGAAATCGCGCGGCAGCACGCAATCGCCATCGATGAACACGAGATACGGAGCCGAGCTAACGGCCGCGCCCTCGTTGCGGCACCGCGCGACCTGGTAGCCGGCGTGCCGATGCGTCGTCAGCTTGACCGGAAAATCGACGTTTTGGGCAAATCGCTCGACGACTTGCACCGTCTCGTCGGTCGAGCCGTCGTCCGTGACGATCACTTCCATCCGGCCATCGACGCCCTGCTGCAAGGCAACCGAGGCCAGAGTCAACCGCAAATGCCGCGGTTTTTCGTAGGTCGTGATGAGCAGCGACACGTCCGGCCGACGGTCGGCGGCCATCGGCGTGCGATCGTGGCGCATCGTGAAGGATTTGAACATCGTAGAGTTTACATCGGCCAGCCAGCGGCACGGCCTGTCGCTAAATCCGGCGGAATCGGCACAGATTAACCAAACCAGTGCCATGCTAGCGGCCGTCAATCCACGAGTGTTCGGATCAAGCTCGACGCGAGTTCCGGGTGGCGATCGTATTGATGCAAGACCGGAATCACCTTGCCGTTCGAGTCGAGAACTTGCCCGCTGCTCGACAGCGCGAAGTCAACGCCGCCTGTCAAAGTCGGCCGCATGGTCAAGACCGGGCCGAAATTATTTTTCGAAATTTGCACGGAGGCATCGATCAGCAATCGGCAAAGATAGTTATGCACGCCTTGATCGGAGCCGGCGGGCGCAATGCTCTTCGCGCGGACCAACAGTTTCTCGAACTCCGCCAGATAGCGAAGCAAAGCTGCGGCGGTTCCCAGGATCGTCCCCGAGCAGAGGATCGGAAACCGGCCAAGCTGGGCCAATGCCGCCGGCCCAAAAAGTTGCTCGATCCAAGGAGCATTGAATTCCTTCTCGTCAGCAAGCCGGAGACTGGAGTCTTCCTCGAAGACCATCAGTTCGCTTTGGAGCCCTGAAAATGGGTCGTCCTGAAAGAACACGTCGCGAACGTCGGTGAGCAAGGCCTGGCGGTACTCGGATTCGTGCTTGGCGAGGAAATCGTGATAGTGGAAGAACCGCGCCGTTTGCAGCGGCACGATGTACCGCAACATCTTGCGAGCCATCGGCGAGCCGTGGAGCTTTCGCACCACGGGCGCGATCATCGGCCAGAAACGGCTCCAGGAATTCCAGGAACTGCTGCCGCGGTACTGGAATGACTCCAACTTCACGCCATGATCGACCAGAGCGGCCCGCGTCTCGGAGCTCACACGGTTGCAAAACAGAACCAAGTCGCCGTCGAACGCGGTTCGCTTCAACGAGACAACGAACGGCCGAATTTGCTCGAACGAGTAGCCCTTGATGGCGCCCAGCACCAGGTTTTTCTTGCTATCCATCAGGGCATCGCCACTCTCGACGGCAACCAAAAAACCGAATTCTGCGCGATTTTACCGTCAACTTGTCGATTCCGACACCCGCCGGACGACTATTGATTGTCGCAGCCGTTCATGGAATTGAAAGTCTTACGGAGATCGCTACGATACGGTTCGTGCGTTTAGCGACAAGGATGCGAGAAAACTCCATTCAACGATTTTTTCAACGAGGAGCCACCATGCAGATTCAAGCCTATGTCCATTACGAAGGCCGTTGCGAAGAGGCGATCGAGTTCTACAAGAAGGCGCTCGATGCGAAAGTGACCATGCTGATGCGCTTCAAGGATTGCCCCGAACCGATGCCGGGAATGGATCCGGCCAACGCCGACAAGGTGATGCACGCCAGCATCAAGATCGGCGATTCGGAACTGCTGATGTCCGACGGCCGCTGCCAGAGTGCCCCGACGTTCAAAGGTTTTGCACTGACGCTGACCGCGCCGAACGACGCCGAAGCGGAACGGCTGTTTGCCGCGATCGGCGACGGCGGCCAGGTGTTCATGCCGCTGGCCAAAACGTTCTTCTCGTCGCGTTTCGGCATGTTGAACGACCGCTTCGGCCTCGCCTGGATGATCATCGTGGCCCACGGGGCACGACAATAATTGCCTCGCGCCGGCCGTAGGTCAGGCTTTCCAGCCTGACTTTTTCCGGAGTTCGGCGCCAGCCATTTTTTTGACGCTTGTCAGCCTGGAAAGGCTAACCTACGGCAAGGCGAAAATAATTGCCTCGCGCCGCGGGCCGTGGTAGGCTGGCACACGCCTGTCGCGGCGGGATTGTCGTCCCGCCGCGACAAGTGGCACGCACCGCGCCTATTCTTGCCGCCCAGTTTCCGCGCCGATCATTTTGGCGACGAACGCTCGGCTCGAACTGCGGGCAAATCATCCCACCCCGTTCGTATCTCTCCCGCAACGATGAAAGGCAACCCGATGCAACGCAACCCGCTGAAAAAGCTGCTGTTCACCACAACTTTTGCTTTGGCATTCGCACTCGTCGCCGAAACCGCTCACGCCAAAGGCAATTCCGCGACAACGCCCGCACCGCGCGATCCGGGCTGGGTGAAGCGCCACGATGGCTTCGTCGAAATCGCCAAGAAGGGCGGCGTCGATTTGTTGTTCCTCGGCGACTCGATCACCGACGGCTGGCGCGGCGGCGGCAGGGAGGTTTGGGAAAAGAACTATGGTTCGCTCAAAGCCGCCAATTTCGGCATCGGCGGCGATCAGACGCAGCACGTCCTCTGGCGTTTGCAGCATGGCGAGCTCGACGGCATCAAGCCGAAACTGGCCGTGCTGATGATCGGCACCAACAATCTCGGCGGCAACACGGACGAGGAAATCGTCGACGGCATCAAGGCCATCGTCGCCGAGCTTCACAAGCAAACGCCCGACACGAAACTGCTGCTGCTCGGCATTTTCCCCCGCGGCATGAAGGCGAGCGACGGAGCCCGCGCTCGGATCAAACACATCAACTCGATCATCGCCAAGCTCGACGACGACGGCAAGACGATCAAGTATCTCGACATCGGCGACAAATTCCTCGAAGCCGACGGCACGCTCCCCAAGAGCATCATGCCCGACTCGTTGCATCCGAACGCCAAAGGCTACGAAATCTGGGCCGAAGCGATCGGACCGACGGTGAAAGAGATGATGAAGTAAGCGTCCCCGGCCAAGGCCGTGAATTTACCCCGAAGGGGTTTTGCCTTTTAGCCCAGGGTTGCCCGCTGAAGGCGGGCTACCCTGGGGTGACGGTTTGAACAACGGTTTTTCTACCCCAACGGGGTTGCGTCAGCCCCGCGCCGACACTGACGCAACCCCGTTGGGGTAGAATTTCCAACACACATTCGTACCCAGGGTAGGCCGCCCGCTGGCGGCCAACCCTGGGCTAAGGGATGCAACCCCGTTGGGGTAAGTTCCGTTGCGAACCGCGTTGGAGAACCAGAAGCGACAGAATCGCCGATCGCAAAAGTTCAATCAATTTGACAATTCGTTTTGGTCGCCGGCCTCGAATTCGTGGCGGGCATTTTTCATCACGCCCTCCCCTCCCCTCCTCGCCCCCCCATGCACCAATCCCTCCTGCTCCTCGCCCCGTTCGTCGTCCTGCTCCCGTCGGCCGTTTTTGCCGCCGATCCGCCCGCCGCGAGCGACATTCCGACGCCGAAATTCGAGCGGCAGGTGATCGACGCGAAGATCCAGATCGGCTACGGCCTGGCGATCGGCGACGTCGATGGCGACGGCAAGCCCGACATTCTGCTGGCCGACAAGAAGCAGATCGTCTGGTATCGCAATCCTGATTGGAAGCGGTTCGTCATGGCCGAGGACCTTACGCCGCAAGACAACGTCTGCATTGCCGCCCGCGATATCGACGGCAGCGGCAAAGTGTCGGTGGCCGTCGGCGCGGGCTGGAATCCGAGCGAAACGACCGACCCGTCAAAAAGCGGCGCGGTCTTCTACCTGATCCGCCCCGCCGATCCGAAGCAACGCTGGGAAGCGGTCCGCCTGCATCACGAAGTGACGACGCATCGAATGCATTGGGTACGCACGGGCCCCGGGAAGACCGATTTTCAACTGGTTGTCGTCCCGCTGCACGGTCTGGGCAACAAAGACGGAAAAGGGAACGGTGTGCGGATCATGGCATACGAGCGGCCGGAGAATCCGCATGACCCGTGGAAAACACACGTGGTCAGCGACACGATGCACATGACGCACAATTTCGATCTCTATTTGAATCAACACATGGAATCGGAGAACGGATTCGTTGCGGGACGCGAGGGAATTGGGGGTTTTGTGTTTTCGTCAGGGGAATGGAGCGGCCGCGCGGATTTCTCGCCCGAGTGGGATATGAAGCACGCGGCCGGAGAGGTCCGATTTTGCTGGCTTGTTGACAACTTCAACCTTGCAACGATTGAGCCAATGCATGGCAACCAAGTGGTTTTCTATCATCTTGGTCCATTTAAGGCAGGAGATAAATCGAATCGAGTGCTCCTTGACGACACGCTTGCGGAGGGTCACGGCTTGGCCTGCGCCGATCTTCTCGGGCTGAAGCGCTGGCAGGTTGTCGCCGGATGGCGAGCGCCGAACAAAGACAAGAAAGTCGGCATCAAGCTCTATGTCCCGCTCGACGACAAAGGCGAGAAATGGGAGACACACTGGATCGACGACAACCAAATGGCCTGCGAAGACCTGAAAATCGCCGATCTCGACGCCGACGGCCACCCCGACATCATCGCCGCCGGCCGCGCGTCGCATAACCTCGTGATCTACTGGAATCGCACCAAGCCGCGGTAAACCGCCCGTGAGCGCGCCCCGCCCTCGCTAACGCTTCGGGTTGGTGTGCCGCGACGCGGCGACAATCCATACTAACCCGAAGCGTTAGCGAGGGCCGGCGGCCAACTGTAGCAGGCACTCTCCGAGTGCCGTTGCCACACGCGGCGGACAGCACTCGGAGAGTGCCTTCTACCTTACTACTTCGCCGGCTCCGCGTTCCACACTTTGATGTCCTTGAAATAGCCGTCCTTGCCGCCGACGCCAAGTTCGATCTTCGACTTCGTCGGATGGCCGATGCCCGACGACTTCAAAAATCCAACCGGCCTGCCGTCGATCGACACGCGCATCTCATCGCCGACCGTCTCGACGACATACGTATACCACTTCTCCGCTTCGAGCTTGACGGGAAACGTCGCGCTGTGGCCTTTCAACATCGCGGCCCGTTCGGCTTTCTTTGATGGATCGCCGCTCATCGCGTAGATGTCGTTCCGCATCGAGCCGTCGCGTTCGTCGACCAGCGTGACGCTATTCAAGTGCGCCTGAGCGCGGCAGATATGGCCGTAGTGCGAGCCGGTATATTTGCGGTCGTCGAACTCCACGTCGATCATCGTCGCGCCCGCGAAACGAATTTGCACCTCGACGACGCTGTCTTTCGTCGGAATCTGCAAACCATGCACGGCCGCATGGGCCTGGATCGCCGGCTTGCCGTCGGCGGCGGGCACATTCTTATCGCGAGTCTGCGTTCCCTTGAGCATCCCCTTTTCGAATACAAACGTCGGCACGACATCATGCCAAACCTTCGCCGGCACCGCCGCCTCGAAATCATCGGAGAACAATAGCTCCTTCTTCTCGGCAATCGGCTTGTCGGGAATGGCAGGTAAATCAGCGGCAACGGCAGCGGCGGCGACAAAACAGAGGGGAACAAAGAGCAGGCGCATGTTCATGACTGGCTCGGAGGGAAGGTGGGATGAACCAAAGGGAAGGCAACGATCGCTCCATGCTATTTGCTGCGGCGGGCGGAAGCAAGGATTTTCAAAACCAGCGGCCGATTGTTATTGCAATGTCGCCGGGGTTAGAATCGCACGAAACGTGGGGAGTTCAAATTGCTCGCCGGTGCGCTCTTGCAGGAGACATTTCGATGAATCGCTCGTCCTGTCGCCGAAATTCGTTGTTGCGTGTCACCGTCATGTTTGCGGCAGCGATTGCCGGAATCTCGCTGACTTGGTCGATCAACAACGCACTGCGCGCCGAAGCGCCGGCCGCGGCGCCAGTTTCAGAAGCTTCATCCGACCAACTCCCGAAATATCCGCCTCCGGCCGACGTGCGAGCCGCGTTTCTCAAACTCCTCGATCGGCCCAAGGTCGATGCCGACGTCAAGGAACTCTCGCCGCCGCGCACCGAAAATGGTTTGACCACCGAGCATCTCAGCATTGCCACCGAGAAAAAAACCGACGGCTCGTTCGAGCGCGTGCCGATGCTAATCGTGCGGCCGGAAAAAGTCACCGGACGATTGCCGCTCGTGATTGCCTTGCACGGCACCGGCGGCAATAAGGAAGGCCAGCGCGGGCTGATCACCGAATTGGCCCGGCATGGAATCATCGGCGTCGCCATCGATTCCCGATACCACGGCGAACGTGTTCCCGGCGCAAAGGGCGCTGAAGCCTATGTCGCCGCGATCACCCGCGCTGGCGCACTCCCGCCGGCCAGCCGCAAGAGCATCCGTTTTATTACGACACCTGCTGGGACCTGTGGCGCACGGTCGATTATCTGACCACGCGCGACGACGTCGATCCACATCGCCTCGGCATGATCGGCTTCAGCATGGGCGGGATCGAAATCTGGCTGGCCGCGTCGGTCGATGAGCGCGTTGGCGTTGTGGTGCCGTGCATCGGCGTGCAGAGCTTGCGCTGGTCGGTCGATCACGAGGCATGGCAAGGCCGCGCCGGCACGATCCGCGCAGCCCACGAAGCCGCGGCCAAAGACCTCGGCGAGAAGCAAGTCAACGCGCGGGTCTGCCGCGAACTATGGAGCAAAGTGGTCCCCGGCATCCTCGACCAATTCGATTGCCCGAGCATGATCCGCCTGTTCGCCCCGCGGCCGATGTTGATCGTCAACGGCGAAAAAGACCCGAACAATCCGCTGGGCGGCGCCAAGCTGGCGTTTGCGACGGCGAAGGCCGCGTATCATGCCGCGGGCGCGGACGACAAACTCGTGATCGACGTAGCCCCCGGCATCGGCCATCAAGTGACGAAGGAGCAAAACCGCGAAGCCGTCGAGTGGCTGGAGCGCTGGCTGAAATAGATGGGCCATTCGTTAGAGGATGGCGCCGTTGCGTCGCCATTGGCATGGGCTTTGCTAGCACCGTTGGGCCGTCGAATTCCTTGCCAGCCGCCAAACGCCTTGAAGGAAGGACTCGAAAGATGCCACGATCCCCCACGCTTACTACGCGCGCGATTCGAGCCCACCGCGAGTTCTTCCGCGACGTTATCGCGGGGCTTAGCGCATCCGCCAAAGAGCTGCCGTGCAAATACTTCTACGACCAAAGGGGATCGGCGCTCTTCGAGCGAATCTGCATTCTCGACGAATACTATCTCACCCGGGCCGAGCTGGCGATCATGCACGAATTCGCCTCGGAGATGGGCGAACAAATCGGCTCCGGCGCGATGTTGGTCGAATACGGCAGCGGCAGCAGCGTGAAAACACGGTATTTGCTCGACGCGCTGTCGGCGCCGGTGGCCTACGTGCCGGTCGACATTTCCGGCGAACTGTTGGAGCAAACGGCCGCGGAACTGGCCACCGATTATCCGCGAATCGAAATCCTGCCGGTGTGCGCCGACTTCACCGATTCGTTCGAACTTCCGCTGCCGCGCCGCGGGGCGTCTCATGCGGCGGTCTATTTTCCCGGCTCGACGATCGGCAACTTCATGCCCGATCGGGCCGTCGAGCTACTGTGGGACGTCGCGAAGCTCTGCGGCCGGGGCGGCGGGCTGTTGATCGGCATCGATCTCAAGAAGGACCCGGCGAAAATCGAAGCCGCTTACAATGACGCGCTCGGCGTCACCGACCAGTTCAATCTCAATCTACTGCGGCGTATCAATCGCGAGCTCGACGGGAATTTCGATCTCGATCAATTTGAGCACCGTGCGGTCTACAACGCCGAATTTGGCCGCGTGGAAATCGACCTGGTCAGCCGCTGCAACCAACGCGTCGTGGTCGCCGGCCGCTGCTTTAATTTCAAATCGGGCGAAGCGATTCGCACGGAATACTCGCACAAATACTCGGTCGAAGAATTCGCTGCGCTGGCCGCTCCGACCGGCCTGTGTTGCACCACCAATGGACCGATCGCGATCGCAACTTCGCGGTGCTGCATTTGGTTGTCGAGTAGCGCTGTGGTTCGCGAGGGATCAGCGTGGTCGATCGCCTTTCAAGCCACGCGGGACCACGGCCCATTCCAAACCGTCGATCGCGAACTGCAAGAGCAGCGCGAGCAAGGCGGCGGGAATCGCTCCGGCCAAGATCAACGACACGTCGTTGAGTCGAATGCCGCGCAAAATCGGCTGGCCCAGGCCGCCCGCGCCAATGATCGCGCCCAGGGTCGCAAAGCCGACGTTTTGCACCGCGGCCGTGCGAATGCCGGCCAGCATCGTCGGCAGCGCGATCGGCAGTTCGATCTCGGCCAAGCTTTGAGAGCGGGCCCAACCCCAACACCGTTGCCGATTCGATCGTCCCGCGCGGAATGCCTTCGAGGCCGGTGAACGTGTTTCGCACGATCGGCAGCAAGCAATAGGCAAACAGCGCGATCACGGCCGTGACCGATCCTTCGCCGATGCTCGCGATATCCGAGTGCCGCCACAACCGGCAGCAACAGCACGAGCAGCGCCAACGACGGAATCGTTTGCAGCAAGCCCACCGCCGCCAGTACCACGCGGCCGACTCGTCGCCGCCGCTGGCAGAAGATGCCCAGTGCCACGCCCACCACGATCGCCGGCAGCAGCGAGCGCCGCACCAGGTCGAGATGTTCGCCGCACGTGCGTGTAGGATCATCGCGGCTCCGCGACGTTCGCTCCGCTTCGGCGTTCACCCCGAGGTGCGTGCGAGAAAATCGGCGGCCGCCTGCGACTCGGACTGCTCGCGCGATTCGACCACGTCGTTGAGCGTCTGCATTGTCGACTCGGAGATCGCGCCCTCGAGTCGGCGAATCGCCGCGAGCAACTGTCGGGTAGCGCTCGGCCGCGTCGAGCCGATAGAGCCACACGGCGTCGTAGCGCGGAAAGAACTTCAGATCGTCTTCCAGCACCACCAGATCGCCGCGGTGGATCATGGCGTCGGTCGAATAGACGTCGATCACGTCGATTTCGCCTGCCAGGAGTTGGCGATAGGCGAGGTCATGGTCGACCCCGACGACGTCGCGCTGCTGCAAGTCGTAGCGCGTTGCCAGCGCCG
The DNA here is from genome assembly GCA_963738955.1 of Pirellulales bacterium. GTDB lineage: Bacteria > Planctomycetota > Planctomycetia > Pirellulales > DATAWG01 > DATAWG01. The sequence goes on from CAVTYW010000019.1 coordinate 44,783, forward strand.
GCCAGCCGTCGCCGCGATCGAGAAATTCGTGCGTCAGCGCCAGCTGCAGTTCGGGCAAGCGCTTGAGATCGGAGATTCTTGAGATTCCCAACTCGGCGGCCCGTTTGCTGGTCAGCGCCAGTGCGTAGGTGTTGCTGAAGCCCAGCGACTTCGACATGCCGATTCCCTGTGCGCGTAGCAAGTTCGCGGGCATGGCCGCTTCGTCCGCGACATGCTTGCCGGCGAGAATTTCTGCGACGATCGTGCCGGTGTATTCCGGGTAGACATCGATCTCGCCGGCTTCGAGGGCGTCGAACACGATCCGCGTGCCGCCGAATTCGCGATAGTGGACCGCGTCGAGCCCGTCGATCTTGCCGCCAGCAGCCGCAGCATTTCGCCCAGGATGACCGACTCGGTGAATTTCTTCGAGCCGATGCGCACCTGCGCCGCGCGGCGCGGCAGCGGAGCCAGGCCGCCGCCAACAGCACGACGGCAAGCGCGGCCCATTTGACAATCGCTGCGGTGTTTCAACTGGCGACCACCTGCGAGTTGACGAACTCGCGAACGAAGTCGCTGGCCGGCCGCTCGACGATCTCGGCGAACGGACCCTGCTGCACGATCCGTCCCGCATTCGAGCACGCAGACCCGATCGGCAAACCGGCTCGCCTCGACCAGGTCGTGGGTCACCAGCAGCACGGTCGCGCCGGTGCGTGCGAACACTTCTTTCAGATCGCGCTGCAGGCCGGCGCGAATCATCGGATCGAGCGCCCCCAGCGGCTCGTCGAGCAGCAGCACTTGCGGGCTCAAAAACAAGCGCCCGCATCAGGCTCAGCCGCTGACGCTGCCCGCCGGACAGCTCGTTGGGATAGCGATCGAGCGCATCGGCCGGAAATCGGGTCATCTCGACCAGTTCGGCCAGCCGCTCGTGCGATTCGCTTGCTTCGACCAGCCTTCATGCCGGGCCATGAGCGTGACGTTGGCGGCGGCCGTCAAATGCGGAAACAGTCCGCCCTCTTGAATGACGTAGCCGAGTCGGCGCCGGACGTCAGCCGAGTGTTCGATTGCCGAGCGAGATCGTCGACCGTGATTTCGCCGCGCGTTGGTTCGACAAGTCCCGCCACCATCCGCAGGATCGTCGTCTTGCCGCAACCGCTCGGCCCCAGCAGCACGACGACTTCGCCGGTTTCGACCGTCAAATCGAACGGCTGCAACGACCGTTTTGCCGTCGAACGCTTTCGAAACTCCCGAAATTGGAGCATGACTCGACATGTCCAAATGGCGTCACGGTCAACGCATCCGTGCGACCGATTTACGGCTCGAGCAGTCGCCGGCTGCATCGCGGGCCAGGCGAATGCCGCTGAATTGCCAGCGCGCCTCGGGCGGAAAGAAATTGCGATAGGTGGCCCGATGTGAGCTGGCCGGCGTCGCACACGATCCGCCGCGCAGCACATACTGGTTGCACATGAACTTGCCGTTGTATTCGCCGAGCGCGCCGGCCGGCGGCGCATAGCCGGGATAGGGCGTGTACGGACTCTGCGTCCACTGCCACACTTCGCCGAACATTTGTGCAATGCCCTGCGCAAGGCGTTGGCCTCGGCGCGGGATGGAAATGCTCGCTTTCGGCGAAACTTCCCTCGATCGGCGATTCCACCGCGGCGTGCTCCCATTCGGCTTCGGTCGGCAATCGCGCCCCGCGCCAGCGCGCATAGGCGTCGGCCTCGAAGTAGCTGACATGCACACCGGTTCTTGCGGCTCCAACGGCCGAATGCCGCTCAGCGTGAACGCGTGCCACTGGCCATCGTGCTCCGTCCAATACAGCGGCGCCGTCCATGCTTGCTCGCGCCGTCGACCAACCGAGCGACAGCCAGAGTTCCGGCCGTCGATAGCCGCCGTCGTTCATGAATTCCAAGATATTCGCCGCAGGTGACGAGCCGATCGCTCAGCTCGAACGGCTGAAGCAAAACCTGGTGCCGCGGTCGTTCGTTGTCGAAGGAGAATCTCTCGGCCGCCATGCCCAATCGGCACAACGCCGCCGGGAAACGATTTCCAGCGTGCATTTTGCCCGGCATGGACCGCGCTTTATGCCCGCTTCTCGATAGACGGGCCCGAGCGGGTTGCAACCGAGCAGATATTTGAGGTCGGTCAGGATCAATTCTTGATGCTGCTGCTCGTGTTGGATTCCCAGCTCGACGACCTGTGACAGTTCCGCGTCGTCGCGGGTCGCCAGCAACTCGTTCATCCGCTCATCGACAGCTTGCCGATAGGCAAACACTTCCGCCACGGTCGGCCGCGTCAACAGCCCACGCTGGTGCGCGCGGGAATTGCTCGCCGACGCTGTTGTAGTACGAGTTGAACAGATACTGATAGTCGGCCGAGAACGGTCGATAGTCGGCCTGCCAGCGGGCCAGCACGAACGTTTCGAAGAACCAGGTCGTATGCGCCAAGTGCCAGCGCGTGGGACTAGCGTCCGGCATCGCCTGCACGACGAAGTCTTCGATCGCCAACGGCCGGCAGATCTGCTCGCTAAATCGCCGCGTCGCCAGAAACCGGCTAGCTATCTCGCCACTCATCGTCGCCCTCGGGTCGAGGAAGCGGGTGAAGGGAATCTTCAGCATCCGGCTTGGGAAGCGAAGATTTAGTTCCTTAGGCTGGAGCAGCAAACAAGCTGCGTCGGGTGACAAAACGTCTTGCACCGGCGATCCGGATCAATCTCGGATCGTCGCGGCGTGGCCGGCGTTTGCCCAAGCCGCTCCGCTAAGGCATTATAATGATCGGCAGCAGCGGCTCGCCAGCCGCTGCGATCCAGCATTTTCTTTTGGAGCGCGATATGAGTTGCCAACATTTGGCTGAGGTTCATGCTGTTCAGCCGCATACCGCCGGATGCGAAGAGTGTTTGAGAACCGGCACGCCGTGGGTTCATCTCCGGCTCTGTCTGAGTTGTGGTCACGTCGGCTGTTGCGACAGTTCGCCGGGCCGCCACGCCACGCGTCACTTCCACCAAACGAGCCATCCAGTTATGGCGTCGTTCGAGCCCGGTGAGCGATGGGCGTGGTGCTACATCGATGAAATCGAGTTGCCGGTTCCTCCAAAGATTGAGGCGGTTCTGCGCTAGGCTGATCAAAAACTAGAGGACGAAACGCCTTTGGCGTAAAGGTCAGGTCTTGACCGTCAACGCCTCGAAGATGCTTGCGATGGATTCGTCCAGCATGGCGTTAAACTCGGCGTCGGATTGCTGCGCCGACAACCCTTCGAGCAGTGCCCGCGAGAAACTCGCGACAATGCCGTGATTTCTCCGCAGGTGGTCGTTGGCTTCATCGCGCGAGTAACCGCCCGATAGCGCGACCACACGCAGGACTTTGGGGTGCTCGACACAATCGGCGTAGAAATCGTCTTGTGACGGCAGAGTGAGCTTGAGCATGACAAACTGACCGGCGGGCAGTCGGTCGAGCTCGCCGAAGATTCCCGCTTTAAGCAGCGATTCCGCCGTGGCCTTGTCCGGGCAGTGAATATCGACTTCCGGCTCGACGATCGGCACGAGGCCGGCCGCGATGATCTGTCGGGCGAGGTCGAATTGCTGGCTCACGATGCTCTTGATGCCGGCCGCATTGGCTTGCTTGACGACCGAACGCATCTTGGTTCCGAAGATGCCCTTGGCTCGGGCTTTGTCGAGCAGTGCGGCGAGCGCGGGCATGGGCTTCATCAACTCGACCCCGTCCTTCTCTGCGGCAAGGCCCTTGTCGACCTTCAAAAACGGCACGACTCGTTTCACGTTCCAAAGATAGTCGGCGGTCGGCCGGCCCTCGATCTCTCGGTCCATCGTGTTTTCGAACAAGATGGCGGCAAGAATCCGCTCTCCCGTGAAGGCGGGGCTGGTGATGATCCGCGCTCGCATCTGATGCACGAGCGCAAACATTTCTTCGTCGTTCGACCACGCCCCGTCCTTGATTCCGTACTGGCGCAGCGCGCCGGGCGTGCTGCCGCCGCTTTGGTCCAGCGCTGCGATGAAGCCGGGACGGGACTTCACGACCTGCAATTGTTGCTCGTTTGGGGCGATCGATTCCATAACTCCTCCTTAAAGATACTTTTTCCATCCATCACGGTAGCCTGCGACGCGATGCCTGCAAAGTCAAAAAGTGAAAAAAGTCGGATTCGCACGTACGAAAACCGCTGGCCATTTTCGAATGAAGGCATTCCGCTGGCGCGTGCATCAATAAAGCCTGCACATTGACAACCGTGATCGCCAGCGCGAAAATCAATTCCGTGGTCCGGCGCACCGCCGACTGCGAGTCAACAGCGACCCCATAAAGGAACGGGAGGAGAGCACATGGAAACTCAGAACAACCGCGTTGCCTTGGACCAGCACTGGGCGGCGTCGGCATCCGGCGACTTGGAAGCGGAACACCAGATCTACGACGATCATGTCGTCTGCGAATATCCGCAATCGGGCGAGACGATCCGTGGCCGCCGCAATCTTCAGGCTTTGCGTGGCCACCATCCGGCAAAACCAAGCGGCTTCGCGATCCGCCGCATCGTGGGCACTAACAATCTGTGGGTAACCGAGTACGTCATCAAATATCAGACCACGGCTGTCCAGACGGTCAGCATCATGGAGTTTCAGAATGGCCGGGTCATCCATGAAACTCAATATTTTGCCGAACCCTTCGAGCCGCCCGCATGGCGCTCGCAATGGGTCGAAACGGGCAAATAGTCCGCGAGATGTTGAAGGGGCTGGAACCGGGCTTACTTCCGTTGCGTATTAACTCGCGATTGGAGGACTTATGGATCGGTATGATGCCGTCGTCATTGGGTCGGGACAGGCGGGAACACCGCTTTGCTTTGCCCTCGCCGAAGCTGGACGAAAAACAGCTCTCGTCGAGCGTCAGCACGTCGGCGGCACCTGTATCAATGAGGGCTGCACGCCGACGAAGACCATGGTCGCCAGCGCCGAATCGCCTACCTGGCCCGGCGCGCCGCCGATTACGGCGTTCACTGCGGGCCTGTCGGCGTTGACCTGGGGCAAGTGTACCGGCGCAAGCAGGCAATCGTGGACGACTTCCGCACAGGATCGCAGCGTCAACTGGAAAATGCCGAGAACATCGACCTCATTTTCGGCGAAGCGCGCTTCACCGGTCCGCATGTCGTCGAAGTGCGGCTCACTGCCGGCGGCACGCGGACGTTGATCGCCGACAACATCTTCATCAATACCGGCGCTCGGCCAGCACGACCGCGCATCGCCGGACTCGACGCAGTGAGCGCTCTCGACTCCACTTCGATCATGGAGTTGCAAGAGCTGCCTGAACATTTGCTGGTTCTGGGAGGCGGCTACGTCGGTCTGGAATTTGGCCAGATGTTTCGCCGCTTCGGCAGCAGTGTCACGGTCGTGCAGCATGGGAAGCAACTCCTGAATCGGGAGGATCCGGACGTTGCCGCTGAAGTTTGCAAGCTCCTGCAAGCGGATGGCCTCGAGATTTTGCTGGAAACCGCGGCGATCGGCGTTCATGCCAGCGGCTCGGGCGTCGGTTTGGATCTACGTGGCCCTGCGGGAGATATATCCGTCAGCGGCTCTCACCTTCTGCTCGCCACCGGGCGAGTGCCGAACACCGAACGGCTCAACCTCGCCGCTGCCGGCGTACACGTCGACGCCCGCGGCTTCATCCCAGTAGACGACCGGCTGCAGACAAACGTTCCCGGCGTCTACGCATTGGGCGACGTCAATGGCGGTCCCGCGTTTACGCACATCTCGTACGACGACTATCGCCTCGTTCGCAACAATCTGCTCCGTGGCGGGCAATCGTCGACGAGAGATCGACTCATCCCGTACACCGTCTACATCGACCCACAACTCGGGCGGATCGGCCTAACCGAGCAAGAGGCACGAGCGCAGGGCCGCGCGATCCGCGTCGCCAAAATCCCGATGGCCTGGGTCGCCCGCGCAATCGAAACGGCCGAAACACGCGGCTTCATCAAGGCCGTCGTTGATGCCGAGACACGACAGATTCTTGGCGCCGCCGTCTTGGGCATCGAAGGAGGCGAGATCATGTCGATGCTTCAGATCGCCATGATGGGCAAGCTTCCTTACACCGCGCTGGAAGACGGCATCTTCGCGCATCCCGCGTTGGCGGAGGGATTGAACACGTTGTTCATGAAGATGGAAAAATGAGCATTGCCTCTGGGCCGTTGCACAGCACGGGCGCTGCCTGAATAGGAGGTAATTCGGATGGCACGGTTATTGTCAGTCAACGTGGGTCTTCCCCGCGAGATCACGTGGCGCGGTAAGACTGTCTACACGTCCGTGTGGAAGGAGCCAGTGCAGGGACGGCACCTGGTTCGGCGGCTCAACATCGACGGTGACGCACAGGGTGATCTAGCCGGTCACGGTGGAGAACACCGGGCTGTGTTTGTCTACCAGATGGATTCCTATCACTACTGGCAGCGTGAACTGAAGCGAGCCGATTTCACATTCGGGCAATTCGGAGAGAACTTCACGGTGGAAGGCCTGGCCGACAGCGAGGTCTGCGTCGGCGATCGCTATCGCATCGGCGGCGCTCTGTTCGAAGTGACGCAGCCGCGTGTGACCTGCTACCGCGTTGGCATACGAATGGATGAGCCCAGGATGGCGGCTTTGCTGGTCGCGCATCACCGCCCGGGGTTCTATTTTCGCGTCCTGGAAGAGGGTGAGGTGGGCGCCGGCGATGAAATCGTCAAAGTTGCCGAGGGCCCTGAACGCCTCACGGTCGCCGCGGTCGACGCGCTGCTCTATCTTCCCGGACCCGCCAAAGAAGAACTTGAGCGGGCTTTGCGCATCCCGGCCCTGAGCCCGGGCTGGAAGTCTTCCTTTGAGGCTCTTCTCCGGCAGATGACGCAGCCGGGATCGCGCACAGGGAATGCCGGACTGGCGTCACCCGAACAGATGGTCACGGCCGCTCCCGGATTCCGGCCTCTGAAAGTGGCCAGAATGGATCGCGAGAGCAGCAGTGTGGTCTCGCTGGTGCTGGAGCCGGTGGACGGTCGTCCCCTGACCGTCCCTCTGCCCGGGCAGTTCGTGGTGTTGCGACTCCGTCCTAAAGCTGACGCGCCTCCGGTCTTGCGCAGCTACTCGCTGTCCGATCTGCCGGACGCCGGTCGTTATCGCATCACCATTAAGGAGGAACCGCACGGAATCGCCAGCACCTACGTGAGCACGCAGCTTCGTACCGGCGACGTGCTGGATGTCAGCGAGCCCCGCGGCGCCTTCATCCTGCGGCGCGGCGATGTTGCCTGTGGTGCTATTGAGCGCCGGCGTGGGTGTGACTCCGGTGATGGCCATGCTCCACGCGCTGGCGGCCCACGCGTCGCCGCGCTCCGGTCTGGTGGATTCATGGAGCACGCAACCGCCTGGATCATCCGTTTGCCGGTGAAGCACGCGATCTGCTGGCTAAGCTGCCCCATGCCCGGAGCCACGTCCAGTACAGCCGGCCCGATGCGACTGACCGATTGGGCGTTGACTACGATGCTGCCGGCCGGCTGACCGTCACGGTGCTCGAAAAGCTGGGCGTGCCCCGCGAATCCGATTTTTATCTGTGCGGCCCTCCGGCTTTCCTTGAGGACTTCACCGCCGGACTCGGCGGTTGGGGCGTGGCCCGTGATCGCGTCCACACGGAGATTTTCGGTTCAGGCAAGCCCATCACGCCGGGTGTGAAGAAGGTGCCGCGGCGGCAACCGCACGCGCCTGCCGGGTCGCCCGGCAAAGGTCCAAGGATTTCATTTGCTCGCGCCGGGCTTACGGTTTCCTGGGACTCGAAGTTCCAGAGCCTGCTGGAACTCGCCGAAGCCTGCGACGTCCCGGTGCGCTGGTCTTGCCGGACCGGAGTTTGCCATACCTGCGAGTGCGGGTTGATTTCCGGGTCGGTGAAGTATGATCCCGAGCCGCTCGAGCCTCCGGCGGCCGGAAACCTATTGATTTGCTGCTCTCGCCCCTCGGAAGACTTGGTAATCGACATCTGAACTTGGTCCGCGACGGTCGCGGTCTGAAATCCGACTAGAAGCAGTTTCAAAACCGCCGGGGACTGTCCCCCTTGCCGTGCGGTTTTGAAACTGCTTCTAGGTAAAATCAGAGGAGTGAAACAATGGCAGAACCCGACAACCTTCGCTATACGAAGATAGCGCTCAACAACGGATCCGGCGCAATCCCCGCGCTCGGATTTGGCACATTGATTCCCGACCCTGTGGCAACCAATACCGCAACCAAGGCGGCGCTGGAAGCAGGTTTTCGTCAGCTCGACGCCGCGGAACGCTACCGAAATGAAAAGCAGGTCGGCGAAGCGATGCAAGAGGTGTTCGGGGCGGGAAAGATCAAGCGGGAGGAAGTGTTTGTCGCCACGAAGCTCTGGAACAACAATCATCGCCCTGAACGCGTCAAACCCGCCTTCGAGGCCAGCCTCAAGAGACTTCAACTCGACTACATTGATCTCTATCTCATCCACACCCCCTTTGCCTTCCAACCCGGTGACGAGCAAGACCCGCGGGATGCCAGCGGCAATGTGATTTACGATACAGGCGTTACGTTGCTGGATACATGGAGGGCACTGGAGCGCCTCGTGGACGAGGGCCGGTGCAAGGCAATCGGATTATCCGACGTCAATCTGGAACAGGCGCGAGAAATCTTCGCAGCCGCGAGGATCAAGCCCGCTGTCGTTCACGTCGAGTCGCATCCGTATCTCCCGCAATGGGAGCTTTTGGACTATTGCAGAACAAATGGCATCGTACTGCAAGCCTTCGCGGCATTAGGGCATAGCAGCGAGCCCAGATTGCTAGACAATCCTGTCATTACCGCAATCGCGACGCGAGTCAACAAAACCCCCGCGCAAGTCCTGCTCGCCTGGGCCATCCAGCGCGGCACGGCGCTGCTGACCACGTCGACGAATCCCCGCCGGATCAAGGAGAACTTCGAAATCTCCACCCTTCCTGAAGACGCCATGCAGGAAATTCGCGAAGGAATCAAGTCGCGAGTCCGGTTTAACGCCGTCGTCGAGACCGGCATTCCCGGCTTCATCCCGAGAGAAAAGGGAGGTTGAGAAGGCAATGAGACAATTTCAAAACCGCCGGGGACTGCCCCGTTGGTTTGCGGTTTTGTGAGGAGTTCTTACAAAAAGCGGGCGAAGGGACTCGAACCCTCGACATCCAGCTTGGGAACGAGCCTTGCCGCACCGTCCGCAACACGCCGAAAAAGCCTAGAAAACAAGTGGTTTCGGTCAGCATAACGATTGCGGGCCACTGTCGCAACCGTTCGCACGGCAACGCAAGAATTCGCGGGGATTCTCCGTATCGGTCGGCCGCAATTCCGTAAATACGGAGACGCGGGACAGCCCGCTAGCCGGCTGGCATACGTTCGGGTTGCCCCTCTGACGCATTGCGTCGGCAATCGCAAGTGTTAGGACCGGCGGCCAGGATCGTCGTCTACGGGCCGCGTAAGCGATTTGAGGGCCTCTCTCGTTACGTTTCGTTTGTCCGTGTTGCGGGTTGCTCGGCAATCGTCCGTTGACCGCCGGGATTCCGAGATTTCTTGTACACAAATGTTCGTCTGTGTACAAACTACTTGACATATACTTACCGATTGGTATACTTAGGACATGGGGAGAAACAAACCAGAGGGACAAGCCATGAAAGTCGTCGGCTACATTCGGGTTTCGACGGAAGAGCAAGCGACCAACGGCCAGAGCCTTGACGCCCAGCGGGCCAAGGTAGAGGCTTACGCGAAGCTATACGATCTTGAACTGGTCACGGTGATTGAGGATGCTGGCCAGTCCGGCAAGACGCTCTCCCGCACAGGCTTGCAAGCCGCCTTGGCGATGCTCCGCCGGGGAGACGCAGTGGGGCTGGTTGTCGCCAAGTTGGATCGGCTTACCCGTTCGGTTGCCGATTGGCAAATTCTGATTGACGGCTATTTTGGAGAGCGGGCCGGCAAGCAACTTTTCTCTGTCGCCGATTCGATTGACACTCGCACGGCGGCCGGCCGGCTTGTGCTAAACGTGCTGTTGTCCGTTGCCCAATGGGAACGCGAAACGATTGGCGAGCGGACGCGGGACGCATTGCAGCACAAAATCCGAAACCGCCAGCGGTGCGGCAAAGTCCGATATGGATTCGATCTAGCCGCCGATGGCCAGACACTATTGGAGAATCCCCAGCAGCAAGCCGCTATCGGCGAAGCGGCGGAGCTACGCCGACAGGGCCGCACGCTTCGCCAGATTGCGGCGGAGCTAACCGCCCGCATGATTCCGACGAAAGAGGGCAACGCCGTGTGGACCCATACGGCCGTCAACCGCATCCTGACAAGGGCTGCCTAAATGTCTCGCCGTCAGACGCTTGCCGATCAACTCCGCTCTGCAATTAAATCAAGCGGGCTTTCCGTCTACCGCATCGCGTTGGACACCGGCGTTTCACAGCCGGTCATTTCACGATTCGTGAACGGGAATCGAACGATTACGGTCGAAACGGCCAATGCACTCGCGGCTTATTTCGACATGCGGCTAACAGCCCCCCGTTTGCCTAATGGGCCGGCCCGCCCGCTCTCTGGCGGACGGAAAGAAAAAGGGTAGCCGGCTGGGATTTTGCCGTGAAGTAATCGCTTGCGGGACAGACCCGGCCTAGTAAGATATGGGGAGATTCATTGGCGTCCGGCAATGCCCGGACTGCCGTTCAAGGCCAAAACGTGGAGAAGAATTCAATGCGTGGCCGACGATGGGCCACAACGACAATTTGAACGACGCGCGAGCGTCAAGAAACTGCTTTCCGCAAAACGACCAACCTGAGCCGCAAGGCTCTTGAAAAGTAGGAGCAGCAACTTGTGCCGCGCCCCGCAAGGGGCGCTGGCCATTGCTGTCCTACTTTGCCCCTTGGTCGGGGTTGCGGGAACGGCCGTGGTTCAGCGCCTTTTTTGTTGCTTTGGAGCGCTCGACCTATGCCGGCAATCGCATACGCATCACCACGCGGTAGCCGATGCTCCAACTACATTCTGATAATCTGTGGCAAACCATTAAGCGGCACGCCCGCCATGCCAAGCGACGTTCGCACGTCGCCGTGGCGTATTTCGGAGGCGGTGCGAGCAAGCGTTTGCCGTTGAAGCGTGGCAGCACGCTTGTCGTCAACATGGGAGACAACGCCGTCCGCAACGGCCTGACGAAGCCCAGCGAGATTCTCGCTATGCTGAAACGGGGCATCGACGTTCATACTGTTGCCAATCTCCACGCGAAGGTATTCGTCATCGGCAGCCGTGCGTTTGTCGGTTCGGCCAACGTGTCTGACAACTCCGCAAATTCGCTTGTCGAAGCGGCCGTTGAACTGACCAGCCGTGAGGCTGTGGCAAAGTGCCGCAGTTTCGTCAAAGCGCTCACCGGGGAGCGTGTCACGCCACAACTGGCCAAAGCAAAGCAACTCCTTTGGCACGCACCGGATTTTCCTAACGGTCGGAAGCCGCAAACCAAGCAAACCAGCGCTCCGCAGCATGGCCGGCTTTGGGCAGTACGAACGGTATTTGGCGATTGGTCGGACGCAGATTACAAAGCGGAACGCGAGGGAATGCTTCACGCCCAGAAAAAGATTAGAAACACTCAATACTTCCGGGTTGAAAGGTTCAAGTGGGACACCTCCAACAATTTTGGAAAGAGCGTCGCGCCGGGAGATTCGGTGATTGATATTGAAGAGTCAAATCGCAAGAAAACTGTTATCCGTCCCCCGCGAACGGTCGTGCATACGGAGAGATACCGCGACGGCCGATCAAATCAGGTTATGGTCTTCCTGGAAACCCGCAAGCGACTGCGAACTAAGGGATTGCAGAACGCTGTGCGCGACCTTGGAAGCAAGGGCAACGTGTTGAAATCGGTTAAATACTTTAAGTTGCTCCGCGACCCGACAATTGCCCACGCGGTTCTGAATCTCTGGGGCGATGCCCCTAAGAATGGATCGTAGTTTGCCGAATCCGATTGTGGAGACGCACTGTGCCAGCGACTACTAGCTGTCCGAATTGCCGGGGAAGCGTCCAATACGATTTTCGCTTCGCGGGGCAGACCGTTGTTTGTCCGCACTGTCGCGGGCAATTTCTGACGCCACGGACACCGATGCCTCCTCCGTTACCAAACCTGACGGCGAGTCCACTGGGCAATCTCTCCTCCGTTCCACCACCGCCGCCTACCACCGCCCAGGAATCCCCTCTCGACTTTCTCAACTCTCCGTCGGCCGGCCAGACCGTTGCCGGAAAGCGGCTTGCAATGGACGGCGGGTGGACAACCAAACTGCATCGGCGGAGCCGTGACCCTGTGCGAATTGTGAGGGCGGTGTGGAACGCGGTGGCTTGTTTGGTCGTGCTGGCAATCCCGTTCTGGTTCCTAATGCGAGTGCGACCGTGGCCGGGTTGCACCCTAGAATCCTGGTTCATGTTTGTCGTATTTGAAAAAAGTTTGGCAACGGACCGCTGGGTAGCATTGGCCGCGCTCACCGTGACCTTGCTTTGCGGTATCGCGTTACCGTCCAGACGCCTGCCAGTGCCGCAAACGACCAACACCGCAACGGGGAAGCGATTTCATCTGGCAAAGCGCTTAATGCTTATCGCCACGATCCTGTGGCCGCTTGTCGGTGCCCTGGTTGCATGGGTGTCTTATGAAGGCGTCATGTCCGGTTTTAAGCCTGTGGGAAGCGGATACTATTTGCAGCCTTACCAAATACCATATAGCTGGGAGCAAGCGCATGAGGCTGCGATATTCGCGGGCTTCGTTGGTTTTCTCGGCGTTACGGCACTCTGGCTCTTTGTGACGGTGGTCCTGTTCGTGATTTGGTTTGCAACGAGTACGAAGGAATGACAGAGCATTAGGATTTGCGGTGAAAGCCATTTGCATGGTAGACGGTAGGCGGTCCCGCAATGTCGCTCGCATCTAACATCGTGTCGGCCCCACTAACGGAAGGTGCGGGGGTGGATGTTCCCTCAATCACGTTCTGTGGTTGAGGCACTGGCGTCGTGGGGAGCAAGCCGAGTTCCATTAACACTGCGAAGGATTCTGCCAAAGTGCGGTGGTCCGGTTCGTAGAGGGGATGCGGCAACACGGTACGGGCCGGCAAGTCCGAACGGTTAGCAGCTTCCAGCGTAACGCGAAGCGCGTCGGGCTGAGAGGGTAACACATACTTGGCAAGAAAATCGCGGGCCTTGGCATCGCCTTGCATCGCGTCTTGCACAGTCTTCCGAACGATCGTTGCCCATTCGTCTGGCGAGCAATTGGCAATAGTTGCTTCCGCGTACTCCCTCTCCGTCGCCAGCGTTGGGCGTCCGGGGCCGGCCACGCACCCTTTGAGAAATCTGCCGTTTTCGTCACGCTGCCGGACGGTTTTACCACGGTCTAAACCGGCTTCGACCGGCTCTGCCTGACGTTTTGGGTTTCGGGGCATGGTGCGTGATCCTGAATTGATTCGTCCTATTGTGGCGGAATGGTTGTCTGAGCATCTTAGCGCCTTAGCACCATTGGCGATTTAGCGAGCCAAAGATGCTAAGATGCTAAGATGCTCACTCTTTGGAGCCGCCCGACCGTTGAGTGCCTTTGGTCGGAAGCTGCCAAATCCACGTCGCCTGTTTCCCGAACCCTTTTTTGCGACGCTGTAGACAGAGAAGCTTGGTAGCCCTCCGCAGAGTCGCGGGGCTAATCCCTTGTTCGTCTGCCTCCTTTTCGACCGTGGATGCTGGTTGCTGCCCATTCGCTAGACGGCCTCTGAGAAACTCGATTGCTTGGTCGATTGGTCGCTTGGAGCGTGGTCCCTCAGATTCGGAGAGAGCGTCATCGGCACTTTTTTCGACTGGTTTGTTACTCCACACCACAACGGGGACCGCCTTTTTCTCTTTTATGTGGTACGCAAGTCCGGTCCCCTGCGTGCGGGCCAGATTGTTTTTGAGAGGCAAAAAGAGCCGCCGGTTAGAATCGTCACGGTCGTCCGTCACAAGCCAAGCCGATCGTGAGGCGGCAACGAAGGCTAGCGAACCGCTCGCACGATACATTGCTTTTCCACCTACGCCTTTGTTCAAGTGCGAAACCACTACTACCGCGACACGGTAGCGTTGAGCAACGTCGGCTAATGGCCCCAGCAACGCTCTCACGTCGGAGTTTTGGTGTGAATTGACCTTGCCAAGATACGCACTTACTGGGTCGATTACGACCAGTCGGACGTTCGGGTTTTGCTTCAACGCCGACACCAGCGACGGTAAATCATTTTCAAGATTGAACGTCGCCGGACAGTTTGGCGTTTGCGAGGCGACACCTTTCAACAAGTGTATGCGTTTGACGTTGGCACCTGCCGCGTCAAGCCGTGGCCGAATCGTGTCGGCCGGATCATCTTCGGCGGAGAGCAGCACCACTTCGCTTGCGGGCACAGATACTGTTTCGCATCCGGGGAATGGCCGACCGCTACTAACGCGGGCGGCAATATCAATTGTCACCAAACTTTTCCCCAATCCTGGATCGCCGCAAACGATCGTCAATTTGCCCAACGGGATTCGATCAAGCCATAACCATGAAACACGCTCCGCCTTAATGGTGGACATTTTGACCAACACGGCGTCCGACTCCGGTTCTACAGTCGCGGCGGGCTGCCAGTCCTTGGTTTTTGTGACCAACCGCAGCAATGCGTTTTTGGTCCCGCCCGCTTTCAACCAATCGCTTACATCGCCCTTGTCTAGCAGGTCGGGCAGTAGCACAACTTTGACGTTGGACGCGACGCCTTCGAGACTTCGGGCAACCTGTTCAGCGTGCTTGCGGCCCGGTTCATCGTTGTCGGGCAGGATGATTACCCGTCGGCCTCGCAGAAAATTCGAGTGGTCCGCCGTCCATTTTCCGGCACCCATCGCGTTGCACGTCGCCAACACGCCGATGGTGAAGAGGGATTCAACGTCTTTTTCCCCTTCCACGATAAACACCGGTTCATCGGTGCCAGCCTTGACCAACTCAGGCAGCTTGTACGGCACCTTGCGAACACCGCTAACCGAAGCTATCCATTTGCCGCCGCGTGTTGGCCGACATTGATCGAACCCCTTGGGATCGTATCGCCGAACGCGGAACAGTACCTTGCTCCGTTCGTCGCGGTAGTCATACGAAGCGATGAGGCGGCGCTTGCCGTTCGTCTGGTGGACGTTCGGTTTGTCGAATAGGTCGGCCATTGTCAGTCCAATTTTCTTCACCACGTTTGTCGTCTCACAGCCCGCGTGGCATTTGAGCAAGATGCGGCCGGCGTTCCCGACGCTAACGGTCAATGATGCCTTCCGATCGGCGTGAGCGGGGCATCGTGCGGACCAGCCCTTGCCGGACTTCGTTACTCCGTCCAGCAACGGCAGAATTCGATCAACCAAAGCGGTAGAGGCGGCCGACATAGCATTGCGTGTGAAGAGTTTCGTGTATGCCACTACTTCCCCCTTTACGTTCCGAGTGACTAGACGCGGGCCTTGTCCAACTTGGCTTTGGCCTGTTGCTTTTCTTGCTGGCGACGGCGAGAGTCGGCGGGTGTGGGGTTGCCAGCGTCAACGGCCGTGAGACAGTCGGCGAATCGTTGAAGCGCCTCTCGGGAAGTGAATCGCTTACCCCCGACCAAAATGGTTTCCAACTTCACGCCATGCACGCCGCGTTGAAACCAGCGGTAGAGGCTCGCTATGTGAGGCCGGCCGGGGAGCGACTTCGCCGCTGCCGGAAGGGAGAGAAGAGATTCAGATTGCAGGTCGATCATTCTGATACCCTTTGGACGTTGCAGTGCGGATCAATACCGAACAACAATCAAAGGGTAGACAGATTGCGAAATGCTTGTGCGTACCTAGTGGGTAATTAGTGAGTAATCAATGGGAACCATCCGTAGATTGCAACCGCTGTCGCCCGACACTCGTGATTGTGAAACCGCTACGTTTGCCATACGGGCGTGCGACCAAGCCGCCAAGTTCCAACTCGCGTAGCTTCTCCCCAACGGTCTTTCGTTCGGCGTCAATTGCCGTTGCGATTTCTACTTGCGTTTGAGCCGTTTGGGAGCGGGCCAAGTGTTCAAGAATCTTGCGGTGGAATTTTTGGGGCGAGACGGAATCGTTTGATATGTCGTCGGGGTGGGGTTCCTCTTGAACAGTCTGTTGGCTCAAGAGCAATTCGATAAACTTGTCGCCGGCGCGAAGGCGAACATCGTCCGGCAATGAACGCGGTTGGGAAGCGTCGGCCGATTCCTTGTCGCGTTCGTTTCTTGCGACGTAGCGACTCGGCTCACGTTTACGTTGCATGATCCACCTACGCGGTAATGCCAGGCGGCCGGCTGGCGTCGTGGCGTAGGTGTGACCACGGACACCGGCCGGCCTGTGCGGGTAGCTATCCCGCGAACCCGGCGAATGATTGATTTTGCCGGACTTCCTTCCCGTAATACACCTACTAAGAATAGTGGGAAGTAATGGACTCGGCGAATGCTCGGATTCTATCCGACTTCTCTGGCGATTGCTGCCGCTTTGGACAAGTCCCGCTCGGCGTAAATCTGCGTCACGTCCGCCTTGCTGTGGCCCAGCACAACTTGTGCTGCCTCTAGCCCAAAGCGCGTGCGAAGTTCGGTGCCGACAGAATGCCGCAATTGGTTCGGTGCCCAGTTCGGGACACCCGCTTTGCCGCACGCCCGACGAATCGCGTGGAGATATGAGTTTCGATTGTAGCAACCGCCTGGCTTGCGTTTGGGCTTTGCCTTGCGTCGATTCAATTGTGACGGTTGAACTTTGGTCTTTCGCTTTGCCCGACGTTCGGCCTTCTGCTTTGATTGGCTCTCCGTCGGCGAAAAGCAGAATGCTTGCGAGTCGCGGAGCAGATAGGAGAGCAACACGGCTTGCGCTCGCGGGCCGATGAATACGACACGCTGGCGGCCATGATGCTCCGTCTTGTGACTGTCGGGCCGATACGTCCATACGTCGCCGGAGCGGTCAACGTCGCACGGACGGAGCAAGCAAACTTCGCCGGGGCGAGTACCGGTCAACCGTTGGAAGCGAACCATATCCGCCACGGCTGGCGGAAGGTGCGGGATCGTCGCGTCCACCGTCGCATCGGGAACGGGGCCGACCGGTTCGGTTTCGCGGGCGTCGGTTCGGCCGCGTTGAAGGCCATCGACCGTGGAGAGCGCTTCGTGAACGGAAGGGGGAACCAATTGTTCGGACACTGCCCAGCGAAAGACTCGCTTGATTTTGCCGATCCGTTGGTTGACAACCTTTCGAGACAATCCCGATTCGATCATCTTTGCTCGCAACGCCTTCAATGCCAGCGGGCCGAAGTCGGCGGCCGGCGTGTCGGCATAGAGTGTTCGGAGCGGACGGAGGGCGTAGCGAATGTTATCGACTTCCTTGGTCGGTTCGCCCCGCTTGCGATAGTGTTGCTCCGCGAACACCCAATAGCGGGCCAACACTTCCTCCACGGTTAATTCCGCATCCGCATCCGTGGCGAGCGGTTGTCGGCCGCCGGCCAACCATTCGGAGATTAACCGCTCATAGGCAGTCGCCGCTTCGTCGGAACCGAACCGGCCTAGATAGTGGTCTTTCCCATTGAGGCGGACAACGGCTTGCCCGCTGGCCTTGTGCTTGGTGAAACCGGGGACGCGGAGAGCAGAGCTAGTCGGCATGTGCAAACCCTTTCAAAAGACGGCCTCCGTAGACTACGGAGAATCCGACTCGTTTTCAGGCTGCACCGCCGAACGTCGGCAGGTAATCCAATCCTAGATTTCAGCGGGACTTAGGACAAAAGCGGGCGAAGGGACTCGAACCCTCGACATCCAGCTTGGGAAGCTAGCGCTCTACCAACTGAGCTACGCCCGCATGAAATTGCCGTCTCAATTAAATTGCAATCTCAATCAACCAGTCTAACAACAGGCGGTAGCGCTGCAAGCGTTTGGCGGCGGTGCGGTTGCATTGCGGTGGGTTGTTCGGGGAATTCGCGTTTTGTCGGCGGTCAACTGAACATCTGCCCCGTTCCGGTTGCTTCGAAGGCGTTTTTGATGTGTTCGATTTGCGGGCGCCGGCTGTTCTTTGGCCAGACGATCGAAACGACATCGAATCGGGCTCGACACTCGAGCAGCCCGTTTCTCTTCAGATAGACCAACGCGAGGCGCGTCAGCCGTTTTTGTTTATTCAAATCGACGGCTTCGTGCGGCTCGCCGGCGATCGTCGAGTCGCGGGTTTTCACTTCGACGAACACGACGGTGCGGCCGTCGACGGCGATGATGTCGATTTCGCCGATGCGGAGTTGCGCGCCGCGGCCGACGATTTTGTAGCCGAGGCCTTTGAGATACCGCGCGGCCGCCGCTTCGCCGCGCTGGCCGAGCGTTTTCGGGCCGAGAGTTTGCCGCCACCAGGATTGCAGACCGAGGGGCCAACGCATACGCGCGCTCCCCGCAAGCGAGAGGCGAAGTCCAACCTGGAATTGAGTCAAACGGACAGGACGAAGCTATTCCGCGGCAGTGTCGCGGCGTTCGCGCAGACGGACGGCTTTGCCGATGCGATCGCGGAGGAAATAGAGCTTCGCGCGGCGGACGACGCCCGAGCGCTTCACTTCGATCTTGGCAATCTTCGGCGAATGCAACGGGAACTTGCGTTCGACGCCCTCGCCCTGCACGATGCGGCGGACGGTGAACATCGCGCGGCGTGCCCGAGCCGTTGCGGGCGATCACGACGCCGTTGAAAATCTGGATCCGTTCCTTCTCGCCTTCGAGAATCCGGGTATGCACGTCGACCGTGTCGCCGATCGCGAATTGCGGCACCTCGGTCTTCAGACTGCTTTTCTCGACCAGGGCCAGGATTTGCTCACTCATCGCTCGGATCCTTCTCTATTCGCACTTGTTTGGCGGACGATCCCCAATCGGGGGAAAATTCGAAATTGGTGAAACCTTGGATATTACTGGCTGGGCGGTTTGGTTTCAAGCCGGGGTAACAGGTCGGCACGGCGAACCGACGTGGCATGAAGGCTCTGTTCTTTGCGCCAGCGGGCGATTTCTTCGTGGTTGCCCCCCAGCAAAACCTCGGGAATTCCCAGCCCGCGGAATTCGCGCGGACGCGTGTATTGGGCGAATTCCAAGAGCCGGCCTTCGCCGGAAAATGAATCGTCCCACGGGCTCCGTTCGTCGCCGAGCACGCCCGGCACGAGCCGCACGACCGCGTCGATCACGACCATCGCCGGCACTTCGCCGCCGCCGAGAACATAGTCGCCGATCGACAGTTCCTCGGGCTGAAGAATCTGCCGCACGCGGTCGTCGAAGCCTTCGTATCGGCCGCAGAGAAGCAGCAGCCGTTTGTGGCCGGCAAGCTCTTCGACGATGGATTGCGTCAATCGGCGGCCTTGCGGCGTCAGCATGACGAGATGGCCGGGGTCGGAATCCTCCGCTCGCACGGCTTCGACACATTCCACGACCGGCTCGACCTTGAGGATCATGCCGGGGCCGCCGCCGAAAGGGCGATCGTCAACCGTGCGATGCTTGTCTTTGGCCCAATCGCGGATGTTGTGCAGCCGAACGTCGACCAGGCCGCGTTCGATCGCCAGGTTCAACAGGCTTTGGCCCAAATAGCCCGAGAGGATTTCGGGGAAAAGGGTGAGTACGTCGAATCGCATAGCGCGGTGTCGCTTGGCACATCAGGGGGTCAGGCACATTTTTCGGCACGGACCGGCAATCGAAAATCATCCCGCAACACGCCGAAAAATGAGCCAGACCCCGGGCCAATCAACCCGCGGGTGGCTCGGCAGCCGGAGCGGCGGCTTCTGGCTCGCTTGGCGTGGCGCTCGCTTCGGGTGCAGCAGCTTCCGCCGGGGCGGCTTCGGCGGCGCGCGCCCTTTTCCTTCTTCGGTTGCAATACGAACGCCGGCGGGCCGGCATCCGGGATGGCCTTCGGGCCCTTGAGCCGTTCCAAGGCTGTTTGCTGCTCTTTGACGTGCGTTCCTTCCGGACCGTACTTCTTGATCAACACGCGCACTCGATCCGACGGCTTCGCGCCGACGCTCAACCAATACTTGATGCGCTCGCCATTGATCACCGCGCGGGCATCCGTGTCGAGAACCGACGGATCGTACGTCCCCAGCTCCTCGATGACGCGGCCATCGCGCGGAGCCCGGGAATCGGTCGCGCAAATACGGAAAAACGACCGATGCTTGCGGCCGAATCGCTTCATACGAATTTTGACTGCCACGCGGTGCTCCTGACTTGGGTTATGTGATCGGGGCTTCTTATTGTAGTAATTTGTTCGCCGAGTGCCACTGGTGGTCACACTAACCCGAAGCGTTAGCGAGGGCGGCGCGAGTTTCGCCCTCGCTAACGCTTCGGGTTAGTGTGCTAACGCCTCCGCCGGAGCTCTTTTTCTCGCTGCTTTTTCAATTTTCGGCGTTCGTCGGGCGTGAGACGTTTGCCGGTGCTGCCTTTGGCTTTGGTCAGGTTTCCCGTCGGGTTTCGCTGAATTTCCTGCATCTTTCGCATGCGTTCGCGGATGCCCATGCCGGCCATTTCCTTCATCAGGCTGGCCATGCCGTCGAATTGCTTGACGAGATCATTGACTTCATTCGGCTGAACGCCGGCGCCGGCTGCGATTCGGCGGCGGCGGCTCGGATCGATCGTCTTGCTCGGATTGCGCCGTTCGTTGGGGGTCATCGAATCGATGATGCCGAACAGGCGGTTCATTTCGCCGTTCGACATCGGTATCCCCCATCATCTCCTTCATAGCGCCCATGCCGGGGATCATGCCCATTACTTTGCCGAGCGGACCGAGTTTTCTCGTTTGACCGAGGATTTGCCGGAACGTGTCGAGCGTGAACTCGCCCTTCTTGAGCTCGGCCTCTTGGGCGGCCAATTCGTCCTGATCCATCTTCTTTTGGGCCTGCTCGAACAACGTCAGCATGTCGCCCTGACCGAGGATTCGGCCCGCCATCCGATCGGGATGGAACTCTTCCAAGGCATCGAGATGCTCGCCGGTGCCGATGAACTTGATCGGCACTTTCGTCACGGCTTTGACCGACAGCGCCGCGCCGCCGCGGGCATCGCCGTCGAGCTTCGTCATGATGACGCCGTCGAGCCCCATCGCCTCGTTGAACGCTTTGGCGCTGTTGACGGCATCCTGGCCCGTCATGCCGTCGACAACGAGATACACTTGCTCGGGATTGACCCGTTTGTCGATCTGCTTCAATTGCTCCATCAACTCGTCGTCGATGTGCAATCGGCCGGCGGTGTCGAGGATGACGACTTGGATTCCTTCGCCGCGAGCCTTCTTGACCGCGTTGTTGCAGACTTGCACCGGATCGGTCGCGCCCGGCTCGGAATAGACCGGAATGTCAAGCTGTTCGCCGAGCACGTGCAACTGCTGAATAGCGGCCGGGCGCTGAAGGTCGGCGGCGACGAGCATCGGCTTTCGCCCGCGTTCCTTGATCAGCCGGCCGAGTTTGCCGCAGGTGGTTGTTTTTCCAGAGCCTTGCAGACCGCAAAGCATCAGAACCGTCGTGTCGGCCTTCAGATGGAGCGAATGATCGACCGGACCCATCAGATTGATGAGCTCGCGATGGACGACGCCGAACACTTGCACGTCGGGATCGATCGATTTCAACACCCGTTCGCCGACGGCTTCCTCGGTGACCTTGGCGACGAATTCCTTGACGACCGGATAGCTGACGTCGGCTTCGAGCAAAGCCCGTTCGACGAGCTTCATGCTATCGCGCATGTTCGCTTCGGAGAGCTTACCTCGGCCGCGCAGCGTCTTGACGGCGCTCTTTAGGCCTTCTTCGAGAGCTTCGAACATGACGATCGGATCCGATAGCGGGCGAAATGGAATAACTGACGGCCGATCAGCCGAAGCGGAGGCAGCCCCCCTCCTGCGATGGCGTCGCGAACGGCGCAAACGACGATTTTAGCGGATATCAGCAGGGCTTGGCAAGGCGGGCGCGAGGTCTCGAGATTTGCGACCGACGGGCCCAGGGAAGGCGGGCGAGAGACTTTTCTGATTGAGAACGCGCTGGCCGCCATCCCTGGGCTTACGAGCGGAACTGCGCACAATCGGCTTTCTCCAAATCCTACTAGCAACGCCCCGAATACCGATGGTAAACTAAGAACGTTGCCCGTTCACCGGAGTATTTTCATGTCTATCGCTACTTGCCCGAAGTGTCATCGACAGGTTTCGTTGCCAACCACCGACGACCATTCGGTTTGGGTTCGCTGTCCTCTATGCAGCGAGCAGTATTCGCTGCGGTTGGCGCTCGATCATGTTCCGCCGATGCTGGAGATTCTCGGACCGCCGGCCGAGGGCCAAATGGTTGCCTTCGGCGAGGCGCAGGGCGAAATCCATGGCGGTGCGGCGCCGTTTGCCGAACACGCTGCCGGCCTCGCGCCGGCGATGGGCACCGAGCACTTTCCGCACGCCGATCAGGGCTCGAATGGCGAACATGGGCTCGAATTGGAACATGCCGCGCCCGGCGGTCAGCCCCCAGCCGTTGACAAAGTCAGCACGTTGGGAGAAGGCGCAACGGAACATCTCGGCGAATTTGATCTGGAACTGGCCGAACATGCCGAAGCGTTGGAACATCCCGAGCATGGCGGAATCGGCGAACATGGCGAACATCACGACGCGGGCGAAACAGCGCTTGGCGAGTATCAAGGCGACCACCGCATCGAACCGGGCAGCGAACATGCCGACGGCGATCCGGAATTCCAATTTGCGGGCGATGAATCCGGCGAAGGGATGGAAGAAGACGCGGGCGAAGAGCACCATTCGATGGGCGGCATCGCGACGCTCGTCCAAACCGCGCCGCCGGCAAAGAAGCGACGGCAAGCTCCTTTGGCCGTCAAACTGGTCGGTGTCTTGCTGTTCTTTGGATTCGGATTCCTCGGTTGCTATTTGGTGTATGGCGCGTTTCTGTGGATGCACAGCGATCAGTTTCATCTGAAGCGATTCTTCCCGACATTCCTGCAAAATCGTGTTGCCACTGCACCGGTTCCGCCGCCGCACAAGAAGGGATCCGAGAAACCGACGCTGGGGGAGAACCCCGTGACGCCGCCGACCGGCACCGCCGATACCAATCCGCCGACGACTCCTCCGGTGCAAACCGGCTCGCAAGACAATCCCTCGAAGACTCCCGCGACTGGTGACAACTCAACCGCCGTTGTCCCGCCGAAAAAGCCCGGCACGAACGATCTCGCACAGCAATCGCCCGACAAGCCACTCGAGACGACCGAAGATCCATTGAAAACTCCGCCGCCCGATCTCGACAAGGGCGACCCCACCAAGCCCGATGCCACGGGCATCGCCCCGCCAAAATTCGATACGACGGTCCCGCCGCTGGGCGACGTGAAGCCGCCGGTCGCGCCGAAAACGACTACCGATTCGACCGATAAACCGGCGCCGACGCCGGATAAGACGGTCGTCGAACAAGCCAGTTATCGATAAACCGGCGACGGATAAACCGGCCACGGATAAACCGGCTACCGATAAGCCGCTAACGGATAAACCCGTCACCGACAAACCGCTCGATAAACCGGCGGACAATCCGGCTCCGCCGGCGGTCGCCAAATCGCCGATCGCCGCGCAACTCGACGACGCCGATGCAGCCGTCGCGGCGACGGTCCAATCAGAAGACAAGCTCAAAGCAGCGGCCGCTCCCGGCGCCGAACCTTCGAAGCTGCTGCGGGCGCGTGTCGCTGAATACAAGGCGATGAGCCATTTAGTCACGGAGCTTGGCGCCATTGATCCCGCGACCGCCGATCCGGATTCCAAGGCTCGATTCGAACAGTTGGACAAGAAAGCCGCGGCGCTCGCCGAATCGATGGGCTCGGCCGCCGCGCACGACACGACCGCAATGTTGGCCGGAAAGTGGATCGCCTCGCCATCGCGGAAAGAAAAGCAAAGAAAACGGCGCGGTCGTCGTCGGCACCTTGGTGAAAGTTGAGCCGACCGAAAAGGGCTTTGTCGCTCACATCAAGATGCCGAGCGATTCGAGTGAAATGCTCTTCACCACGGCGAAGAAGCCCGACGCGGCCGATGGCTCGACCGTCGTCGTCCTCGGCCTGCTGAATGCCGACGGCGGCGGCACGGCCCTCGAAATCGTTTCACCCAGCGACGAGAAAACCCACGCCACGCCCGCCGCCAATCCGACCCCCAAGCCCGCCGACTCCGACAAACCGGCGGCGGACAAACCGGCTGCGGACAAGCCGCCAGCGGATGCGCCACCGACTGCCGACAAACCGCCGGCGGCCGACAAACCGGGCACCGATAAGCTCTCCGCTGACAAGCCCGCCGCTGACAAGCCGGTGCCTGAGAAACCCACCGCGCCCCCCGACGCCGCGAAGCCTCAATAGCCGCGCCGTCTCTGCTCCCCGCTCCCTGCTCCCCGCTCCCTGCTCTCCGCCCCCTGCCCCTAGCCCCTAGTCCCACTCTTGGCGACTGTTCCCATCTGGAAGCATCCGCCGAGTGCGGCGACGATCGCCCGGCATATCGCGGCTGGCGAGCTTTCGGCCGCCGAAGTGCTTGAGCCGCATTTGGCACGGATCGAAGACGTCGATCGGCGATTGAATGCGGTGGTCGTGCGCCGGTTCGACGCCGCGCGTGCCGAAGCGCGGATGATCGACGATGCCCGGCAGCGCGGATTGCCGCTCGGGCCGCTGGCCGGAGTGCCAATGACGGTCAAGGAATGCTTTCAACTGACGGGCACGCCGACGACACTCGGCGTCGCTCGCCGGCATGAAGAGCCGTCGGCGCGAACCGACGGCCCGCTCGTTGCCCGATTGCGTGCGGCCGGGGCGATCGTCGTCGGCAAGACGAATGTTCCGCAACTCATGTTGCTCTACGAAACCGACAATCCGCTCTACGGGCGGACGAACAATCCCTGGTCGATCAAGCGCGGCGCGGGCGGATCGAGCGGCGGCGAGGCGGCGATCATCGCGGCCGGTGGTGTGCCGCTCGGATTGGCGACCGACATGGGAGGCAGCATTCGCCAGCCGGCTCACGTTTGCGGAATTCATGGGCTGAAGCCAACCGGCGGCCGGCTAACTTGCGCCGGCAGCGCCAGCGCGTTCGAAGGCTTCGACGCGCTGCACGTTCAACCGGGCCCGCTGGCTCGGCACGTCGAAGATTTGGCGCTGGCGATGCGGGTGTTGACGCGCGCGGATCAGGAACCTGGCAACACCAAGTCGGCGCCGATCGAGGTCAACGTCGTGCCATCGACGTGGCGCGATCCGGCCGACGTGGCGGTCGGTTCGTTGCGCGTCGGCTATTGGACCGACGACGGCTATTTCCCCGCGGCGCCGGCGGCGCGGCGTGCGGTGATCGAAGCGGCGGCGGCGCTGCGAGCGCACGGCGCGACGGTCGAGCCGATCGATCCGCCCGATGCCGGCGAGGCCATGCGTTTTTACTTCGGTCTTTCCGGGGCCGACGGCGGGGCCGGCATTCGCGAAATGCTCGGTTCGAGCCGCGTCGATTGGCGGGTTCGGCGAATGTTGCGGTGGGCTCGCCTGCCACGCGGGTTGCGGCCGATCGTTTGCCGTTTGCTGCATTGGCTCGGCGAGGGTCGCACGGCCGAACTGGTGCGCGGTTGCGGCGCGCTTTCGGCCAAGGCCTATTGGCGGCTGATCGCCGAGCGACAGCGATACGTGCGACGGTTCTTGGAACGATTGCGGCTCGGCCGATTTGATGCCGTGCTGACGCCACCTTATGCTATGGCAGCGGTGCCGCACGGTTCGTCGCTCGTTTTGATCCCGGCGGCGAGCTACTCGCTCTTGCCGAACGTGCTCAATCTGCCGGCCGGCGTGGTGGCGGCGACACGAGTGCGGATCGACGAAGAAAGCGATCGGCCCGCCAGTCGCGACCGCTGCGACCGGGCCGCGATTCGATCCGAGCGATCGAGCGTCGGATTGCCGATCGGCGTGCAAGTGATCGGGCTGCCGTGGGGGGAAGATGTCGTGTTGGCATTGATGGCGGCGCTCGAATCGCAATTTCGCGCAGGCCGATTATCCAATGCAGCCGCCGGTGTGAGGGACGAAGAGCGAGGGGCGAGGGTGTAGGGAACGGCCTCCGTGCCGTTCCGCGGATGGCCACCAAACGAGGAAACCAAAATGAAATCCCATCGTTCGATCAATGCGGTGATTCTTGTTCCATTTTCCCTCGCGCTCCTGTCGCTCGCCGCGCAAGCGTCGGCGGCAGACGATCCGTATGAAACGTATGTTAAAACCTCACGCGATTTCAAGCCGGTCAAGCAAGACAAAGCCTGGGCGTTGAAAGCGTTCCCAAGTTGGACCGTGATGCCTTGGTATTACCAATGGAACATCGGCTTTAATGATGCTGCTGGAAAGTTTCAAGTCGACAACGGCATGAACGGCTCGTTCTGCGATCACGGCAGCGACGGCCGGCTCGATTGGATCGACAAATTCCATCTCCGCTTCTACATGGACCATTCCGCCGGCAAAGGCGATTTGCACGAAGGGGCCGGCGATTTCGTCAATCGCTACAAGGACCGCATCCACGGCACGGGCCTGCGGCTGCGGCCGGTGAATGCCGCGATGAAAACCCGGCTCGAAAGCATCTTGCGCGGATCGATCGGCGACGTCGAAGCGCTCGCCGTTCCGCGGCGCCTATGCGCTCGACGACGAAATCTCCTGGGGCTATTTCGTTCATCCCTGCATGTGGCAAGTCACCGACGATCGCGCGGCGTATCCCCAATGGCAAATGGAAATCTACGGCACGAGCAAGCCCAAATGGACCGGCTGGATCAGCTACAACGACATTCTTCCCAAGCTTCGCGAGTGGGACGTCGCCAGCTTCGACGCCAGCCAGCTCATGGACCAATGGACGTTCAACGATTCGTATTGGAACAATTTCATCGGCGATCTGGTCGAATACGCCAACAGCGTCGATCCGGCCACGCCGTGCGGATTCGTCGGCGGGCCAATCGCCGAATGCCTTCGGCGGCTACGACTACGCCAAGTCATGCGCAAGGTGCAGTACATCGAGTCGTACAACAGCGGCGATTCGCAATCGGTCATCCGCGGACTGAATCCGCACAACGCCATGCCGGCCGTCACGTCGTATTTCTACACCTCCGCGGCCGACGCCATCTGGCAGACCTGGTACTACCTGGCCAACGGCAATCAAGGGCTTCATCGGCTGGGTCGAGAAGTGGTTCGACGGCAAAACGCCCAAGCCGTGGATCGCGGAAGTCGCCGCGCACCTGGAAACAGGCCGAGAAGATCGGCCCGGCGATGAGCGGCGCCGAATGGATCGACGACGGCGTCGCGATCTACTACAGCCATGCGTCGATTCAGCTCGGCTGGATCATGGACGCCGAGGCGCACGGCAAAACCTGGATCAATCGCAACGGCGACGATGCAATCGGCACTTCGCATCTCGTCCGCCATGCCTGGGAGAACATGCTGCGCGACGCGGGAATCCAGTTCGGCTGGCTTAGCTACGCCGATGTGATCCAGCATGGAGTGCCGGGCAAATACAAGGTGCTGATCCTGCCGGCCACGCTGTGTCTCTCCGATGCCGAGGCCCGCGAGATCAGGAAATTCTGCTCCGCCGGCGGCACCGTGATCGCCGATTATCTGCCGGGCGTGTGGGACCAGCATGGCAAGGGCCGCGCGGCGGGCGGCGTGCTCGACGACATGTTCGGCGTTCACCACGATCCCAAGATGAAGGCCGGCGACATTTTCGGCACCCATCTCTGGTGCGAAATCGATCAAGATGCCAACTTCGGCTACAAAACCTACGACCAACTGCTGACGCACGAAAATTCGTCGATCAAAGACGCCAGCGGCTTCGACAAGGCCGTGCGGAAGATGGGCGTCGCACATGCGAACAAAGTCGGCAGCGGCAACGCCGTGCTGCTGAATCTCTCGCCGCAGTGGTACAACGCCTATCGTGTCGCCGGATTCACGGCCGCCGCCAAGCGCGCGGTGTTCATGAAGCCGATCCACGATGCGGGCATCAAGCGCCGGGTGGAAATCAAAAACGCCGGCGACCAGGAATTCGGCTACGAAATCACCTACTGGACGCGCGAGGGCCGGACGATTCTGTTCGTCGTCATGGAGCCGGAGATTCATGTGACCAGCGAAGGAGGCGGCAACGCCGTCGGCCTAAAAACCGCGACCCGCCCGATCACGCTCCACTTCGCCGCGCCAATCAAAGATGCGAAGGACGAGCGCACCGGCAAACCCCTGGGCGCCGGCGGCGATTTCACGTTCGATTGGAAGATGAACGAAGCCGTCGTCGTGTCGTTCGCGGGCGATCCGCCGCGGTAGGAAACCGTCGCGCGAATTCTCATCGCTTTGGCAACCGGCTTCGCAATACGTCGCGAAGAAAGTTCCGGCGGTCGGGGCTGAGCATTCCGCCAAACCGGATCGGCGGCGTTACGCCCTCGAGTGCAATGACTTGCTGGGAGCTTCCCTTGCTGCCGTATTTGGTTTCATGTTTCACGCTCTGGATGGCGGACCAATCGAATCGTTTTCTCCGTCCGACGCCAAGCGCTCCGCTGAAGAGACGCCCCTCATCGCCAGCGACTTCAAACGCGACTCTTCCGCAGATCGACATGATGGTCATGCCGCAAAGGAAAAACGACCCGATTAGGAATGGAAGGCCGAATAGCGACAGAAGGAGATTGAACTGACCCCGGGCAATCTGCGATCCATAAATCCCGCCGAGCGAGCCGCCAGACCATACACATGTAAATGGAACAAGCAGCAGCGCGCCCAGGATCGTGTCGTTGCGCCGGTTTCCCATCCATCAAAGGTTTCGCGAAACCAAGCCCCCTTCGGCGGACTGGCCACATCAACGTCGGCGCCCTGCCCTTCGGCCAGCAGATCGGATATCGCAAAGGCTTCGTCGCAATTCGCGCAGAGGGCCACGTCCCGTTCGACATTCAACTGGGCCACCGGAATCGCACGCTTGCAACGCGGGCAATGCAACTTCATAGACTTCGTTCCCCGTAGCGCTGGCGTCTCAAGCCTCAAGCCTACTTCAGCCCTACTTCAGCACGATCGGCCCGCGCGGCTGCTCGCCGTCTTGGTCGCGGCGTTCCCATTCGCGGCGGACTTCGCCGAGGCCGTAGACGCAGAGCTCGAAATCGTGGCTCAGCCGTTCGAGCACGGCGTTTTCGGCGTCGGCGTCGCGGGCCGGGATCGTGCTGGCGATGTAGTAGGCCCGCTTGCCGTGCTCGCAATAGTCGAGGAAGAAATCCTTCCGCGGGCCGCGCTGGAAATGGGCCAGCGCCTCGGGATAGACGCCGGTCCAGAAGAGCGTGAAATCGCCGATGTGGCGATGCACTTGCCGCTTCGCCTCGCCGATCCGGGCAGTCGGCTTCGACCAGCATGTCGGCCACGGCATCGAGCCGGCGGCCGGAAAGATTGCGAATCGCGAAGATCGTATCAGAGCGAACGAACCGGGCCAGCAGATCGCCCAGATATTCGACCAGCGGCGGATCGGCCACGCCCAGGTGCGTTTGAAAGGCGTACTCGGTCAAACCGGAAAAGAAACGCCGCAGGTCGTCGTTCGAGACGGGTTTGACGGGATGCATGGCAACCGAAAGCCCTGGCTGCGTGTTGAAAAAGGGACAGGCACCGCGCCGCAACTCGCAAGTCGCGACAAACAATCGCCGCTCGCAGCCAGTCTCCTTTTTCAACGGTATGCTGGCACGCGGAGCGAGACAAAATCGGCTTGGAAAGGGTAGCGAGTTTCGCCGAACCGCTCCAGACCAAGCCGGCTCTGTCAATACTAGACGAGGAATCGGCCTAGTCAACGCAGAATGCGCCGAGTGCCGGCGAAACACGGCAAGGAGAATGCGACGTCGAGCAAGCCCAGGGAAGGCGGGCGAGCGACTTTTTGAATTGCGAACGCGTTGGCCGCCATCCCTGGGCTTAACGGGCGCGAGGCGTATCGCCGCCGCTCAATCCGGAACGAAGCTTTCCTGGAGCGTCACTTCGCGAACTTGCTTCGAGGTGAATTCGTAGGTCCGGATTTTGATTTGAACGCCCCGCAGCGGCACGGGATAGGGCGGGCAGGTGAGCCGTTCGTTGGGGCTATCGACGCCACCGTCGGTGTTGCCCGAGCCGATGTCGTCGAGGCCATTGTTCGATTGGTTGGAGGTTTGCAGTTGACTGCCCGTCGGGTTGTATAGCCAAGTCTCGTAGCCGGCCGACCAGGTGTCGTAAGTTGCCGAACCCGGCGCTGGCAGAGTTGTCGAAGAGGCTACTGGAAGGTTCGGTGTAAGGTAGGACTTCTGGCCCAAACCATAGAAACCTTGGGCAAAGTAGGGCGAGGGCACTCCCGAGGGGTTCGTCACCGCCGCGCCGCTGTTCCAGTTCAAATCAACATACGCACCATAGACGCCCGAGCCGATCGTCGAACCGGCGCCATATCCGGGGTCGCTGGGAACCAATGGATTCCCCTTCGAGTCTTGCTTGACTTGGGCCCAGGGATCCCACACTTTGATGTCGAAGCTTAACACGTTCGACAGCACCACGTCCTCGCCATATCGCAAATTCGGATCGGCCGCCGGATTTTGCGGGAAGGGCAACACCTGGCTCGGATAAACCGGAAAGGGCTGGCCAGAACCGAACGCCGTATTGCCGTAGGCATTGCTCGCTCCGCTAGCGGGGGCGAAGAAGTGCGCGTAGCGGTTCTCGCGATACGAAAGATCGGCCAACGAATTGAGAATCATGTTCACGTTCGGCCAAGTGCTGGTGCCGTCGGGATGCGCGGAGATATCGCACAATGGGACCGTGCCGCTCGGAATGCTCGTGCTGCCCGAGTATGTGTCGTAGTAGCGATTCGCCGGAATCGAAGGGGGAGTGCCCGTGCTAACGGTTGATCCCAAGCCCGGCAACACGAGCATCTGTCGCCGATAAAGCGTGAACGTCGGCGGCGTCGTCGGAACGGGATTCGCCGGCGGGGGAACCAACGACGTCGGATACAAGAACCAGCAGACTTCGGCCACTTGCGATTCGACGGTCCTGTTCTGGAGGGAAGCATCGACCACCCGACCGACAAACGGCTGATCGCGGCTGCGAGTCGTGAGAAACAGCATGTCTTTGGTGTAGCCCGTCAGCGTGCCGCCGGGCGTTGTCACGGCGGTGGTCGGCGAGGCATTCTTGTCCCAGTAGTTCGGCGGTCCTTTGATGATTTCGATATATCCGCTGGCGTCTTCGGGGCGGTTCCAAGCGAGCGTGTCGGCCGTGTGCCCGCGCAAGTCTTTTCGCAACCGTTCGACGGCCGTGCGAATCCGATCGCCCAATTCGATATTCGAGCGACCGTTGCTGATTTGATTTCCGACGGTGCCGAACAATTGCACCGTCGCCCCCATCACGATCAGGCTGATGACGGTCGCGGCCAAAAGCTCGACCACCGACAGGCCGCGGCGCGATCGCGCGCGGACGGGCAACTTTGTTTGCGAACGGGAAACGCGCGCGGGCGAGATCATGACGTGCCTCGAAAGGGGATTTCCCCGGTGATGCCCCAACTGCCGCTTCGTCGTTTGGCCCGCGTCGAGCGGCGACAGTCGTATAAGCACTATTCCACACCGCGCCGCGGTCGTTGTCAAGTAGGTCAGGCTTTCCAGCCTGACACGGCAATCGGAAATGTGCGTAATCGTCAGGCTTTCCGGCCCGACTTTGCCCAACCGCCGTCAGCCTGGAAAGGCTGACCTACGAAAATCGCCGAGTGAACGACCACTCTGGCGGATGCGCAGCCACGAAAACGTCGGGAAATTGGCGACGATTTCACGGGCCAGCGCGTTTTTGGCGACCTCGCACCGTGCAACCGCAATCCCACGACAAGAAAAAAATGGGGAAAACGCCGAAACTGGCATGTCGCCACCGATTGGCACGATAGATGCGATTCACCTTCGCCAAGTTTCGACGATCCAATTCAAGGAGATTCGTCATGGGACCAATCCTTCTTATCATCTTGGTTTTGCTGCTTTTGGGCTCCGTGCCGGTTTGGCCTTACAGCCGTGATTGGGGCTACTATCCGGGCGGCGGCGTTGGGCTCGTGCTGCTGATCGTTCTGTTGCTTGTTTTGTTCGGGCGGATATGATCGTGAGAATTCCCGAGCGGTCCGTCGCATTGACGGGCCGCTTTTGTGCAATGTCTCACGAGGAACCGCGGAAATGGCAACAGCGTCGGCGGGCGGGCCGCAATTGGCCCACATCGTTTTTTTCGCGATCAAGGAATCCACGCCCGCGAATCGGCAGAAACTGGTTGAACGCTTGCCATCGCTATCTGACAGGGCATCCCGGCGAAGTGTCGTTTTCGGTCGGCACTTTGGCCGACCTCTCGCGCGACGTGAACGATCGCGATTTCGACGTCGCGCTGCACATCGTATTCGAGAATCGCGCCGCGCACGACGCCTATCAAACCGCCCCGCGGCATTTGAAGTTCATCGACGAGAATAAGGCCGACTGGAAGAAAGTCCGCGTGTTCGATTCGATTCTGAGTAAGGCTTGAGGCTACAGGCTTGAGGCTACAGGCTTCAGTCGTGTGGCACTGGCAAACGCAGTCTGCCAGTGCAGCGCCGCGAGTTGAGTCGGCCGTCGCAAACGGTCACCGATTCAACTGCGCCATAGGGCTCTTTGCGCCCGCCATATTGATATGCGGCATCAGCGGCGGCGACCGGCGAGCGACGGCGTGCATTTCGTCGCGATAGCGGAACCAAATGCCCGCGAACCGGTGGCCGCGATATTCGTCGAACCACGGGCCGCCGTTGGTGTAGTGGATCAACTTGGTCGATTCGTCCATCGTGTCGAGCGTGTTCCATGTTTTCGGCAGTTCGCCGATTTGGGCGTCGGGGATGTCTTGGAAGCGGTGCAGATAGGCGCCGGTCTGCGTTTCCACGACCTCCTTCGACCAGAGCTTTAGCTTCGCGCAATCCATCAACATCATGCTCGACCAGTTCTTGCGCGGATAACTAGTCTGCGGGCAGCCGTACATCTTCACCGTGTTGCTCGGCTGGTAATCGTGCTGGACGACTCGCAGAGCATACGGACCCATGTCGAGCTGATCGATTTCGCGAATGTCGCCCAGGCAGAGCATGTCGTTGTCAAGGAACAACGCCTTGCCGTGAAAATTGCAAAGATGCGGCACGAGGAACCGGCTGTAGGTGAATTCGGTCGACGCCAGCGGATCGTGCTGCCGGCGCAGGCCGAGTTCATCGAGCTTGAGATAGCGGATTTCGAGCGGGATCGACGCATGCTTGATCAGGCTGTAGCGGAGCACGTCGGCCGGCTCGGGAAAGCGAGAATCCCATCCGATGAAGATCCGCAGCATGGCTTGTGATTCCTTGCGAGAAGCGTTGAAAAGGCCGGGCGCGAGCATTCGCCCGTTTCGAAGCGAGCGGGCCCTATTAGCTATTTTCGGTGTCCGCACCCGTGCCGATTGAGAAAAAAGGGCCGATCGGGCGGATTGCGGAGAATTTGAGGGGAGGCTATAGGCTGCAGGGGACAGGCAACAGGAATACGATTGTTCGTCCTGTCGCCTGTCGCCTTCAGCCGTCTCATCAAGCCTCGAACGAGATGCCTGTCGAATATTCGGCGCTCGAATCGATCGGATCCGCGCCCGCCTCGCCGTGCGGCGCGGATGAACGGCGTGGCGGCATCGATTCGCAGATCGAGTTGCTCGCAGACTTGCCGCCATGTCTCGCGCTCGATTTCCAGCACCGCGATCGCGTCGGCCAGCCGGCTCGGGTCGCGTCGTTGATGCGAAGTGACGAGCGTGCGATGCACGAATTCGTAGACAGCGATCACCCGCTGCACCAGAGGCGATTCGTGATTCGGCACGAGCCCGGCGATGAGTTGCGCCACCAGCGCCTGGCAGCGCAAGATGGCCCGCGTGACCGCTTCGGTTCGTTCGCCGGTCCACAGCGATTGGGCCTGGCCGGCGGCGCGGATCGCGGCATCGATCAGCATAAGCTGCAGTTTCTGTGGCGAGGCGGTGAGCACCTCGGTCGAAAGGTATTCGTCGCGAGCCGCGGGATTCATCGGGCTGTCCTGTGGTTAGAATCCGCCGCTGATATTGTTGCTGATGCTGCTCAAACTGCTACTCAGCGACTGGCCGGCCGAGGCGCCGAACGAGGAGTTCGCGATCGAGCCGCCGATCGTGGCGAACGGTTGAATCGACGAAATCGCGCTCAAATTGCTCTGCAACTGCGACACGGTCACTTCCATCTGATCGAACTCGGCCGTCAGCGCGTTTTGCTCGATCGTCAATTGCGCATTGAGCTGATTGATGCGCGCCGTGTTGTCGGTGATCTTCTTGTTCAACGCCGTCGTGCGGTTGGCGAGGACCGAATTGATCGGGGAGGCCAATTGCTTCAAGCTCGTTTGAAACTGCGCCGACAGCCCCGAGTTCGCCGTTGACAAAAACTGTTGCACGCCTTGCGGATTCGAGGCGAGCACGTTGCTGAGCGTGCTGCTGTTGAGCGACAGTGAGCCGTTTTGATTGATGCTGATGCCGAGCGCGGCCAGCGATTGGATCGATCCGCCGCTATTGCCGGCGAGTTGCCCGGAAACCAGGTTCGCCAGCGCCGTTTGAATCTGCAGGACCGACGTGTCTCCCTCGAGCACCGCGGCGGTGTTCGTGGCGGTGTTGTAAGCGGTCACGCTGCTGATGGCGGAGACGATCGCATTGTACCCAGTCACGACCGATTGAATCGCCGACGCCAATCCGGACGGGTCTTGCGCCACGGTCAGCGAGACCGGCGCGGTCGAGGAGCCGGTCAGCACGATGTTTGCGCCGGCCAAGACGTTGCTGAACGTGTCGGTCGCCGATGACGCGACGAAGCCGGAAATTCCCGAGCCGACAAGCAACAGCGCGTTTTGACCCGCCGTCGTTTGCTTCAACGAAATGGGCGAGCTTGACGTATCGTATTGCAGATTTCCGGCGGTGCCTCCTTGCAGCGACGTGAGCACGAGGCGGAACGGATCGATCGACGAGCCGGTGTTCACCTCCGAAGCTTGCACGCCGTAATTTCCGCTGTTGATTTTGCTGATCAGCGTTTGCAGCGTGTCGGTGGCTGAAATTGAAACGGTTTGCGTCGTCGCGCCATTGATGACTTGCGTCGGCTGGCCGCCGATCGTGGCCGTCGTCGAACTGCCGGCGATATGCAGGTCGGCCGCGGTCGTGGTGCTGCCGGATGTGACTTGCAGTGTGCCGGTGCCGTGGGCCGTGTTGACCAATTCGACTCCGTCGCCCGTGGAATTGATCTGTGCCTTGACGCCGATGTTCGCGGCGTTGACGGCGTTGATCAAATCGCCGACGGTATTGATCTGACTGTTGACTTTGATCGTCGTCGATTGGCCGCCGGTGCCGGTGATCTTGAACGTTCCGCTGGCGACGCCTTCGCCACCGTTGTACGAGGCCAGCGTCGTGTTTTCGCTAACCGTTTGCAAATGCAAATCGCCACTATTGACGCTGTTTTGCGCGGCGTTGACGGCAATGCCCAGGTTCTCGGCCGTCGTCGTCGAATCGCCGTTGGCGACGATCAGGTTGTGCGCCGTCGAGCCGGACGTATCGGTCAGTTGAATGCCGTTGCCGGCGGAATTCAGGCTGGCCGTGATGCCGACATGCGCACTGGCAGCGGCCGTATTGATCTCGTTGATCACGTCGTCGACACTCGAGCGCGCCGGAAAGATCGACGGTCGTGCCGACGCCGGATCGATCGGTGATGTCGAGCGTGCCCAGCGTGCCGACGCCGTTGCCGCCGTTGAGATTGCTCAACAGCGTGCCGCTAAGGCCGGCGAACAAACTGTTTCCAGTGATCGTATTGCCGCTGGCCGACACATTCAGCCCAAGACCTTCGACGGCCTGCGAGCTATTGATGTCGGAAATCGAAAACGCGCCGCTGCCGCCGCTATTGTCGATGAGTTCGATGCCTTGACCGTTGGCGGAAATCCGCGCTTGCAGCTTGCCCGGATCGGCGGTGTTCAAGGCGTTCAAAATGTCGCCGATCGTGGTCGGCGCATCCGACGACACCGGTTCGACGATCTGACCGCCATTCGTTGTGGCGGTGTCGGCGGTGCTGATCAGGCCCGCGCCGCTGTCGCCCGTCGGCAGTGAAGCGGTGAACAACTGGCTCACCGACGGATTGTTCGCCAGCGCCTGAACGATGTCGTTCGCGGTGGTTTGACCGGCGGCGATTTGAAACACGAGCTTCGGGCTGTTCGGATCGGTTGTGTCGTAGGCCACCGTTTCGTGGCCGGCGGTGATCGAATCGTTGTTTTGAAATTCGACTTGAACGTTGTCGAAATTCGGCCCGCCGCTGACGGCCGTGACTTGGACGGCGCTATTGGCGCCGTTCGTGCGCTGGTGGTGGCCGTCGCTTTCGGACCGGCGGTCAGGCCGACGTCGGAGATCGTGATCAAGCCGGTGCCGTTGCCGCCATTCGCCGCTTGGGCCGAGAACAATCCCGACGCCGTCGGGCTGGAATTCAGCGCGTTGATGATGTCGTTGGCGGTCGTCTGCCCTTGATCGATGTCGAACGTCAGCGTCTTGGTGGTCGCGTTGTAATTCGCCGTTTCGTTGCCGGGCGTGATCGACGAATTCTCGACGAAATTGATCGTCACGCCGGTCAAATTGCTGCCGGCCTGCTTGGCGGTGAACAGCAGGCTGGCGTTGGCTCCGTTTGCCGCTTGCGTCGTCGCGGAGGCGAATGTGCCGACCGTCGCCTGTTGATGCAACGTGACATTCACGCTCGTGCCGTCGCTCAATTGCACTTTCACGTCGGGCAAGAACGGATCGAATTGCACGCCGTTTCCAGAGTTGAGCTGATTCGTCGGCAGATTGTTGAACAGCGTCAGCAGATTCGTTCCTTGCACGGTCGACGACGACGAATTGACGTTCGCCAATCCGAGCGAAGCGGCCGTGCCGCCGCCGTTGACTTCCTTCACTTGCAGATTGCTGGCGGTCGAACCGCTGATGTCGGTCAATTGCAGATGATTGCCGTTGACGCTGGCTTCGACCTGAATTCCCGTGGCCGAGTTGATCGCGTTGACGACGTCGCCGATCGTTTGTGCGCCGGTGAGATTAACCGTGGCCGTGACGCCGTTGCGGCCGGTGATTTGAATCTGCCCCGGCGAAATGCCTTGGCCGCCGTTGAGCAAATCGACGCTCACGGGCTGATCGATCGGCGGGCCATAGCGGAACGAGAGCGAGCCGGCGCCGAGGGCCGTGCTGTCGCTGGCCAGCGCGGTGCTTTGCAACTGCTGGGCCTGGGCCTGTTGAATCGGCGTGTATTGGAAGTTGCCGAGTGCGGGAGCCGCCGTCGAATTGGGATTGGTCGTGGCCGTCAGCGCCGAAGGATTGCTGCTAGTGATGTTCGTCTGCGAGTAGAGCGAAGCCTGGCCGAGCGCATTGGTGCTCACTTCGAGCGACGACAGCAGGGCCTGCAACTGCGTGATCGCGGTGACCTGATTCTGATAGGTCGTGTCTTGGGTCTGCACGCGGTGACCGGCACTTTGTCCAAGCTGATCAGCTTTTGAACGGTCAACTGGATCGGAAACCCAGTGACCAAGCCGACGCTGGATTGGAGTTGACTCATACGTAAAGCCTAGCTTGTCCGCTGCGGCGCGGAAGTTCGGTTCCAATGCGGCGAACTGATGCTCCGCATCCCGTTTTCTTCGGCCGGAATCGCCATCTGCTTGAGCAATTCGTCGCGGAGAATTGCAATCGGTTGGATCGCGCCGGCCGGCATTCCGGCATGGAACAATCGGAGGCTGGAGTACCACGGCGTCGAGTCCCTGGTCGATTCCTTTGTCGAATTCTGGCCGGCCAGCCAGCGCCATTCGTCGGCTTGCCGCACCAGCACCCAAGCCGGCACGCCCAGCCCGCCGGCCAAATGAGCCGGCGCTCCGTCGGCGCAAATGACCAGGTCCAAAGCCGCGATCCGCGCCGCCAAATCGTCGAGATCGTATTGCGATTGGGCATCGGGCCAATCGTGAATTGCGATGCCCAATTCGGCTTGAATCGCGGCACGTTCGACGTTCGCGTTCGGACCATCTTGGAGATTGATCCACTGCACGTCGTTTGATAATCCACGGCCCCATTGAACAAGTGACCGCCATTCGGCGACATTCGCGCCGTTGCCGGTTGATACTTGCGCCGTGTCGCGCCATGCCAGGCCGATCTTCAATCCGTCCCCGGCAGTGACATATCGCTGCCGCCACTGTGCGACACGAGCCGGATCGGCAATGAGAAAATGATGCCGTCGCGGAAAATCGGCTGCCGAAGTGCGCAAATGGAGCGGCAAGCTGCCGGCCGGAATCTGCACGTCGCATCGCAAGCCGTCCGGCATCCGCCATTGCGCCTCGCCGCCGCGGACGACCGAAAAAACTTTCGCCGCTGGAAACGACCGTCTGAACAGCCGTTCCGCGCACGGATCGCAAACAATGACGCATTCCGCCGCCCGCGCGATCACGTCTTCATAGCAACCGGCGAACAGCAACTCTTCGGTCAGCGATTGTTCGCCGTGAACGAGAATGGTTTTTCCCACCAACGACCCGCCGTTCCAACGTGGTTGCGGGAAGGCGACTTGCCGCCGCCATTCATATTCCGTCCAGGCCGCCTTCAGCCGGCCCGTTTGCAGCAGTGCCAATCCGCGATTCAAATGCGCGTCGGCATGATCGGATTGCAATTGCAACGCTCGGTCGAAGCACTCGATCGCCTTGGTCGCTTGGCCCAGTTCGCGCAGCACGGCGCCAAGCGAATTCCACAAATCCGCGTCGTCCGGCTTGATTTCGGCTGCCCGGCGCAAAAGCTCCGCCGCAGCCTCTAAATCGCCCAGCGACCGGCGGACCATTGCCAATCGCAGCAGCGGGCCTTCCGCCCGCGGATCGAGCGCCACGGCCTGTTCGAGCACTTCGGCGGCCTCGGCCATGAGGCCTTGTGCATCGAGGGCCCGCGCGAGATGAACACGCGATTCGGCCCGCGCGGGATTCAACGCGACAGCCTTGCGGAAGCAATCTTGCGCTTCGTCGTAGCAATGGTCTTCCAAGTAAACCGAGCCCATCGCTTCGAGCGCCGCGGCCGAATTGGGCTCGAATTGCAACGCTTTCTGAAAACAGTCGATCGCTTCGTCGGTTCGGCAACTGGCAGCCAAACAGCGGCCGAGTTCCACGAGCGCTTCGTGATTTTGCGGTTGCAGGGCTAAAACAGCCCGCAGATGTTCGGCGGCTTCTTCATGCCGACCGCTTTGACGCAGCACGCGGCCGATTTGCAGTTGGGCTCCCGGATGTGCCGGGTTCAAATCGAGCGCGCGTTGATAGCCCGAAACCGCCTCGTCGATTCGTCCGGCGTCGAGCAATGCATCCGCCAAATGCAGATGATGATCGGCGACCGGCTCCGCAACGGCCAATGCCCGGCGGAAGCAGCGGATCGCCAGTTCGCTCCGCTGCGTTTTCCGCGCCACGATGCCCAACCCGCACATTGCTTTGACATGCCGCGGGGCGAGTTGCAGCACGTCGCGGTAGCAAGCTTCGGCGCGAGCCAAATCGCCCAACTGCTCGGCCAGCCGCCCCTCGTCGATCAGGCGATTCACCGTCGCAAGAATCTCATGCCCAACAACATCGGTCGCGCCCAACCATCGCTCCTCTTTCTCCACCGTCTGCGGGTCGTCCCGAAATTCCGCATCGCAACTCGTTTGCGGTTTTGCGCGTCCAGCTGCAAATTCCATTTGTCCATCCGCGTTTTCCACCACCAGCCCCGCCGCCGTTTGCTCCGCTGCTGATCCCGCGACGCTCCGCAGCAATCCCGCGATCCGTTCGAGCACCGGCTCCCATTCACCGCGTTGCCGTTGCCGAAACAGCCGCACGCCGCAATACCACGGGCTGACATCGCCGGCGATCATCCAGCGCCACGACGGCAGCGGCGGCAACATCGTCCAGGCAGGCGTTCCAACCGCCCCGGCCATGTGGACCGTCGCGTTGCCGACCGAAATCACCAGATCGAGAGCCGCGATTTTGGCGACATAACTATCGACGTCGACCAGCGGGTCGCCTTCTTCCCAATCGTGAATCTCGACGCCGAAGCGAGCCCGCGCCGCGGCAATGTCGGCAATCGCGTCGCCATATTGTAAGTTGATGAATCGCACGCCGGGAGTGGCCAGCAATTCGCTCCATTTCTCCAGTGGGATCGAGCGCTCGCGCCGTTCGGTCGGTTTTCCGCCCGCCCGCCATGAGATGCCGATTTTCATTTCGCCGCCGAGCGCCGCCAATCGATCGCGCCACATCGCTTCGAGCGTCGGATCGACCGTCAGAAACCGCTTCCGCCGCGGAAACGCCTCGCGCGACGGCCGAAAATGCAGCGGCAAACTGCCCGCCGGAATCTGCACGTCGATCCGTTCCGGCAGCGCGGGCGGCGACCAATCGTTTCGCCTGGCATGGGGATATATTTTCGCCTCGGGAAACGACCGCGCAAACAACCGCTCCAAGCGCGGATCGCAGATCAGCACGCAGCGACCCTTCTTCGCCCGCGCGATCACGTCGGGAAAGCAAGTGGCAAACAGAATCTCATCGCCGATGCCTTGCTCCGCATGAACGACGATGGTTTTGCCGTCGAGCGACGAGCCGTCCCACCGCGGCTCGGTGAATCGGTCCAGTTGCACTTCGTCCGCTTCTTGCCGGCATTCGAACAACTTCCAGCCTTCGCGAAAGTTGCCCAAAAGCAAGTGGCAAATGCCGAGGTTCCACAGCGTCTTCGGATGCTCCGGCCGATAGCGATGGGCCAACTCATAGCTCTTGATCGCTTCATCGAGCGCACCAAGTTCGCGATAGGCATTTGCCAGATTGTAGTGCGCCAGCGCATAGTCGGGCTTGATCTTCAACGTCTTAAGAGCCCAATCGCGCACCTCGGCGAATCGCTCCTGCTGCTCCATGATCGCGCTGATATTCAGATAGGCGACGTACAGATTCGGATCGAGCTCGATGGCTTTGAGATAGGCCTCATACGCTTCGCGCGAGCGCTGCATCGCGAAATACGTGACGCCAAGCTCGAAGTGCAGCACCGCCAATCGACCGGCCTGCCGCACCGCTTCGAGACAATACTCCAGCGCCGGCCCGAATTCGTTCCGCTCGCGCGCAATGGCGCCCAAGATTCGCAAGGCGTTCACATTTTTCGACTCGAGTGCAAAAATCTCGCGGCATGTCGCTTCCGCCGCCGGCAGATCGTGCGCATTCAAATGATCGACGGCCCGTTGGACCTTTTGATTGACTTCGTCGCTTCGTTTCATCGATTCAACCCCTAATTGCGGGCGAGGTCTGCCAGCGCATGCTGACCCAATTTGTTTCGTAGTGAGGTGAGATTATTGGCGGCCTGCGAACAATTGCGATCGAGCTGCGACGCTCGTTCGAAGCAATACATCGCTTCGTACAATCGCTCCTGCCGCTGGAGCGCGATGCCAAGATTGTTGTGGGCGGCCATGTATTCCGGATTGAGCCGAACCGCCTCGCGAAACGCCGCTTCGGCTTCCGGCAAACGGCCGGCCGCCAGACACCAGGCGCCGAGCAGATTAAATGTCTTGTGTTGATCGGGCCGAATGCGCAGGGCCTTCTGCAATGCCGCAATCGCTTCGTCGCGCCGTCCGGCCGCTTGCAAGGCCTTTCCAAAACCGAGGTGAGCATCGAACAGCTCGGGCCGTTGCTCGATGACCCGCTGATAGGCGGCAATCGCGCGATCGAATTGGCCGGCGTCGGTCAGAGCGGCGGCCATGTTCAGCGCGACGACCGGATCGTCGCCGCCGATCGCTGCGGCCCGGCTCAGCGTGCGCACCGCCAGATCAAGCCGGCCCGATTGCGCGGCCAAAGTGCCGAGCAGATTCGTCGCTTGCAGATTCCGCGGCGAATGGTTCAACACGCGGCGACACAATACTTCGGCCTTCGCGAAATCGCCATGCTCATAGGAATCGACGGCGGCGCAGAATCGTCGGCGCCCAGCCGGCTTCGGATGATGTTGCGCCGTCGGGCGGCTGTTCAGCGCAGTGCGCCACCCCAAGCCCAGGGATGGCCGCCATCGACCTGTTCAGTGAATTGACCATCGCCGGCCTTCCCTGGGATGAGCGTGGTCCCCAATCGCTCGCCTAGCAACTGGCGAACCTGCTCGAACACCGCCGCCCAATCGCCCCGCTGCGGCTGACGAAATAGCCGCAAGCTTGAATACCAAACGCTGCGCATCGGCGATCGTCCATCGCCACCCCGGCACATGCGGCAACAACACCCACGTCGGAACGCCCAGCGCCCCGCTCAGATGGACTGTCGAATTGTCAACCGACACGACCAGGTCCAATGCCGCAACTTTCGCCGCAAACGCGTCCATATCCACCAGCGGATCGGCGTCGGCCCAATCGTGAATCTCGATTCCCATCTTGTGCCGCACCGCAGCCAAATCCTCGACACAATCGCCGTACTGCAAATTGACGAACGTCGCACCCGGCAGCGAAAGCAATTCGCGCCATTGATCGAGCGAAGTCGTGCGCATCCGCCGCTCGCCCGGCTGCCCACCCGCTCGCCACGAAATGCCGATCTTCATCCCCGGACCCAATTGGACGTAGCGATTCTTCCACTCGGCGACTTGAACCGGATCGGCCGTCAGGAATCGTTCTCGCTGTGGAAAACTATCGCGCGACGGCCGCAGAAAAAGCGGCAAGCTTCCGATCGGAATCTGCGCATCGATCCGTTCGGCCAGCGGCATCCCGATTCGATCCTGCCGCCGCGCATATCCATGCATGGTCGCCTGCGGAAACGACCGTTTGAACAACGGCTCCAACCGCGGATCGCATACGACAACGCAATGGCCCGCGCGCTCGATCACGTCGGGCAGACACGAGCCGAACAGAATCTCGTCGCCGATCCCTTGTTCGCCATGCACCAGAATCGTGCGGCCCGCCAGCGATTCGCCGTTCCATCGCGGCTGCGGATATCGATCGAGCGAAACCTCGCCGGCCGCTTCGCGCCATTCATGCTCGCGCCAGCCGCGCAAAAAATCGCCGGCCAGCAGATAACAGTAGCCGCAATTCCAATGAGCCGCCGCGAAATCAGGCGCCAATCGAATCGCCGCTTCCGACGCCGTCGCGCCTTCGTCCAACATGCCGAGCAATCGGGCAATGCTTCCCAGATTGAACTGCGCGACCGCATCGTTCGGCGCCAGTTCCACCGCCCGGCGACACCACGGCAGCGCCGCTTCCGGTTGATCGAGTTGCCCCAGCACCGCGCCAAGATTCAGACACGCCCCTGCATCGTGCGGATTCATCTCGATCGCACGGCGAAATTCGGTCGCCGCGTCATCCAATCTCCGGCAATCCGCCAACGCCCGGCCGAGTTCGCAGCGAATGCTGGCGTCATCGGGCCGGCACAAACTGGCCTTGCGCAACCATTCGACCGCCTGCGCTGCCCGATCAGTTTTTCGAGCCACGATCCCCAGCAGCACAAGTGCCCCGGCGCAATCGGGCAACTGCCGCGCGATCTGCCCGGCAATCTCTTCCGCCGCCGTGAATTCTTGCCGATCCACCAGCGCCGCGGCCCGGCCAAGCGCATCCCGCACGTTCTGCATGATCGCGTCCCAAGGCGACGGGCCAACAATTCATCTCTATCTCCTCTTCGACGCGGCAAGGTTTACATCATCGCTAAATCCGGCAGCGAACGGTTGAAATGCTAGCACTGCCAGCGAAGAATGGATGAGGGTAGGCTGAAC
Organism: Pirellulales bacterium; assembly: GCA_963738955.1. GTDB lineage: Bacteria > Planctomycetota > Planctomycetia > Pirellulales > DATAWG01 > DATAWG01. Next base: position 88,439 of record CAVTYW010000019.1, read on the forward strand.
AAAATGATCTCTTCGCGCAGTCGAGAGTTTATCCCATTTGTATTCCGGCCTTCGACCGCCTTGACGTCCCGCGTCGGCGTTGCGCCCGTTAGCCTGGGGTTGGCCGCCGTCCTAGGCGGCCTACCCCAGGTTCGCTGCCGCGCGGATTTCTCCTACGCCAACGGCGTTGCGCCAGCACGGCGCGCGCAGGCGGGCGCAACGCCGTTGGCGTAGATGTCGCCCCGTCGTTTCCAACCCAGGGTAGGCCGCCGCCGGCGGCCCACCCGCCTACTCCTGCGGCGGCGGCGGCGCACAAACGCGTGCTTGTCGATGTGACAACCCACTCGCGCAATGGCCGCGGTGCGCAATCACCGCGGCATTGCTGCGCACGATGACGGCACGGTCTACCGCTTCGCGCAGCCTCATTCATGAGGCTTCCCGCGCTTCGCGGTATTAGGCCCGTCGTTTACGACGGGTGAATCGGCGAAACGGTCGCAATTTGAACAGCCCCGTTTACGGGGGTTCTCGATGTTTTTGGCTTGAGCCGTGGTTGCGATGCGTCGCACGGTGTTCAGTGTGGGCAACCCGGGCGCGGCAATTGGCTAAAGCCCCACAGCGAGAAGCCCCGTCAACGGGGCTCAAAGAACGTGTTCTCGACTCGCAAAACCCGTCGTAAACGACGGACCTAATACCGCTTCGCGGAAAGCCCCGTGAACGGGGCTGGGGACACTTCAACCGGAATTGCCGGGGGGCGTGAATTGTTGCGACGTGGCGACGGCGGGGGGCTGTTCTACGTGCCGGCCGATTCGGCTTCGACGGCTTTCTTGCGCGGGGCCGCTTTTTTCTTCGCGGCTTTCTTCGGCGCTGCGTCGGGCTTCGGTTTTGCTGCTTTTTTCTTTGGGGCGGCGGCGGGCTTTGCCTTCGCCGCTTTGCGGCGAAGTTGCTTCTTCGATGGCCCGGCGGCGGCGCGTTCGGAGAGGAGGAGCAGGGCGGATTCTAGCGTCAGCTCGTCGGCCGTGCTGTTCTTCGGCAGCGAGGCGTTCGTCACGCTGTCGGTCACGTACAAGCCGTAGCGGCCGTCGAAGAGTTGGATCGGCTGCTGCGTGATCGGCGAGACGCCTTCGAACACTTTCAGCGGTTCGCGTTTCGCGCCGAAGCCGCGGCGCTGGGCTTTTGGTTGGGCCAAGAGTTCGAGCGCCTCCGGCAGCGTTACTTCGAGCGGCGAAACGCCCGCGGGAAGCGAACGGGTTTCGGCGGTCTTGCCTTCGCCGCATTTGATATACGGCCCGAATTTGCCGTTATAGGCCAACACCATTTCGCCGTTCGTCGGATTCAGACCCAAATGCCGCGGCAACGACAATAGTTTCACGGCCATCGGCAGGTCAATATCTTCCGGCACCATCCCTTTCAGCAGCGACGCATTTTGCGGCTTCTCGTCTTCATTCTCCGGAGCACGCTGCACGTAGGGCCCGAAGCGGCCCATCTTCAAATAGATCGGCCGGCCGGTGTCGGGGCAAATCCCCAGCGGCTCTTCGGCTTGCTGGGCGCGATTCGAGCAATTCGAGCGCGATCGGCACGGTCAGCTCGTCGGGCGCGATGTTGTCTTGCAGGCTGGCTTTTCGTTCTCCTTGTTCGACGAACGGCCCATAGCGGCCGACGCGAACGAAAATCTTCTCTTGCCCCTCGGGTTGGCCGATCGTCACGCGGCTTACGTCGCGGGCGTTGATCTGATCGACTTTGCTTTCAAGCTGCGGTTTCAGGCCGGTGCCGGCGGCCGCATCCGCGTCGCCGTTGCCGAAATAGAAGCCGCGCAGATAATCGACCTGCTGGCTTTCGCCGCGGCTGATCGCGTCGAGATCGTCTTCCATCTGGGCCGTGAATTTGTAATCGACGAAGGCCGGCAGATGGTTTTCCAGAAGCTGCGAAACGGCGAACGCGACCCAGGTGGGCACCAGCGCCGTGCCGCGCTTGACGACATATTCGCGCGCCAGAATCGTGTCGATGATCGAGGCATACGTGCTCGGCCGGCCGATGCCCATCTCTTCGAGCGAACGGGTGAGCGTCGCTTCGGTGAATCGGGCCGGGGGCTGCGTGGTATGACTCTTGGGCAAAAGCTCGCGGCAGGCCAGCGATTCGTCGCGCGCGACGGCGGGCAACACGGCATCGCGATCGGCCAGATCGGCCGTCGGATCGTCGGAGCCTTCGACGTAAGCCCGGAGATAGCCGGGAAATTCGATCGTTTTTCCGCTGGCTTGAAACGTCGCTCCGCCGCCGGCGATGCGCACGGTGAGGCGGGTGCCGCGAGCGTCGGTCATTTGGCTGGCGATCGTGCGTTTCCAGATCAGATCGTAGAGCTTGAATTCCTCGGCGCTCAGTTCGGCGCGAAGCTGCTCGGGCAGGTCGAAGGGATGACCGGCGGGGCGAATCGCTTCGTGAGCTTCCTGGGCATTCTTGACTTTGGTTTGGTAAACGCGCGGCGTGGCGGGCAGATACTCGGGGCCGTATTGCTCGGCGACCAATTGCCGGGCCGCTTCGATGGCGACCGAGGCCAGCGTCGTCGAGTCGGTACGCATGTAGGTGATGTGGCCGTTTTCATACAGGCTTTGGGCGACCTGCATCGTTCGCCGCGCGGTGAAGCCGAGCTTGCGGTTGGCCTCTTGCTGCATCGTGCTGGTGGTGAACGGCGGATAGGGCTTCGACGTGTAGGGCTTTTCTTCCAGCGTGGCGACGCGGAAGTCTTGGCCGTTCAAGCCGAGCGGCCAACTCGCGGGCCGCGGTTTCGTCGAGCACCAAAGGCCCGGCGGTTTTTAACTTGACCCGTGGCGGGATCGAAATCTTTTCCGGCCGGAATATCGCGGCCATCGACTTCCACGAGCATCGCATGCAACTCTTCGCCCTTGGCGGTGGCAAACGTGGCCAGCAGATCCCAATACGTGGCCGTGTGAAACGCCATCCGCTGCCGCTCTCGATCGACGATCAACCGCACGGCAACGCTCTGCACGCGGCCCGCCGACAACTTCGGCCGCACTTTTTTCCAGAGCAGCGGCGAGACTTCATAGCCATACAGCCGGTCGACGATGCGCCGCGCTTCCTGGGCCCGCACCAGATCGGCGTCGATTTGCCGCGGATGCTCCAGGGCCTCTTCGATCGCTTCTTTCGTGATTTCGTGAAACACGAGGCGATGGACCGGCACCTTCGGCTTGAGCAATTCGTTGAGATGCCAACTGATGGCTTCCCCTTCGCGGTCTTCGTCCGTCGCCAGGTAGAGGTCTTTGGCGTCTTTGACGAGGCCCTTGAGCTTGCGCACCTGGGCCGCCTTGCCGGGGGGCACGATGTAAAGCGGGTCGAAATCCTTGTCGACATTCACGCCCAGGCGCGACCACGGCTGATCGCGATATTCGTCGGGAATTTGCCCGGCGCCTTGCGGCAGATCGCGGACGTGCCCGATGCTCGCTTCGACCGTGAATCCGCGGCCCAAGAACTTGCTGATCGTGCGGGCCTTGGCGGGCGATTCGACAATCACCAAGGATTTGGACGAACCGCTTGCGGCCTTTTTCTTAGCCATGCCAAATCCTGAGGGGAAAGATTGTAAAATGTACCGTCTGGGTAGGTTGTCACTAAGTATCGCCGCCCGGTTGGCGGATTGTTAAGTTCGAGGTCTGTCTGGCGGCTCAATCGCTGCATTCTATGCGATCCGTCGCGCTCGGCGGGCCGGATTATCGCTGCAATCGACTCAGTTGTCGCCACTCGAAGACGACCGAGCCGGCCACGATTGGGATTGCATTTAGGTCATGCGGCGGTAAAATTCCTAGCTTTCACTGGCCGTAAGCGGGTATCCTGTCAAGTGTTCGGAAAATGTATCCGAGCCGGGGGCGGATGCCAAGCCGAAGGCCGGTAAAGGCCGGGTATTGAAAAAGGGGACAGGCACCGCGCCGCAACCCGAAATATCGGACAACGGCGTATTGCCGCGCGGAGCCAGTCCCCTTTTTCAACACGCTACTTATATTCGCATAACGCTCTTCGCCCCTTGCTGTCAAGACACCTTCCGGCCGTTCGAGCCGGAAGACCGGATAAGGAATCATCATCATGGCCAGTTCATTTAGCCCGTTTCATGTATTTCGCAAGTACCAGAAAACGGCGCTGGCGGCGATCACGCTCCTGTCGATGTTCGCCTTCGTCTGCGTCGGGCCGTCGATGTATGGCCGCGGCAATGCGGGCGGTCCCAACCAAATCCCCGCCGTCGCCAAATGGAACTACGGCGACATTCTGCAGACCCAGGTCAACGACAAGCTCACCTGGCGGATTCGGATCAATCGGTTTCTCAAAGAGATCCATGACAAGGCCGTGGAGAAAGGCAAAGTCGATTTCGAGTCCAATCCGCCGGCTTTCCAGCCGGAAAACGTGGACGGCGTGTTGAGAGCGATGGTGATGGCAAAGAAGGCCGAGCTGATGGGAATGAGCGTCAGCGACGAGGCCGTGAATGATTTCATCGACGCGGTGACTCACAAATCGCTCGATCAGGCGACGAAAGACCAGGCGTTGCTCAAGGCAATCGGAGATCGAGGCTCGTTGGCCCAGCTTTCGAACCAATTCTTCGACGCGATGCGGTTCGAGCTCCTGGCGAACAATTTTGCCCGCCTCATTTTCAACGACGCCAATGAATACGACACGCCCGAACAACGCTGGGATTACTTCAGCCGCTTGGATCGGACGGCCACGGTGCAAGTGATGCCGGTGGCCGTGAAGGATTTCGTCGAACAAGGTGCCCAATCCGGGCAACGATGAATTGATGGCGCTGTTCGACAAATACAAAGACCAGTTGAGCAGCCCCGATTCACCCGAGCCGGGCTTCAAAGTGCCGTCGCGAGGAGTGTTTCAATACTTCAAAGCCGTGAAGGCCACGTTCGCCAAAGCCGACGAGCCGAAGGTGACCGACGAGGAAATCAACGACTACTACGCCAAACACAAGGAAAACTTCCGCAAATCGTCATTCGACGACACCACGTTTCCTCCGCCCGACGTGAAGCCGAAGACGGATGACAAGCTGAAGACGGATGACAAATCGAAGACGGGCGATAAAGCAAAAGCAGACGATAAGCCAAAGACGACCGACAAGTCGAAGACCGACGAGAAGGCGAAGGTCAACGACAAGGCGAAGGCCGATGACAAAACGAAATCCGATGAAAAACCAAAAACGGACGACAAAGCGAAAACAAACGACAAGGCAAAGACCGACGAGAAGCCGAAGGTCAACGACAAAGCCAAGGTTGATGATAAATCAAAAACGGATGACAAAGCCAAGACCGACGACAAACCCAAAACGGAAGACAAACCAAAAACCGACGATAAGCCGAAGTCGGACGAGAAGGTGAAGACCGACGAAAAGGCCAAGACTGACGACAAACCCAAGTCGGACGACAAGCCGAAAACGGACGACAAATCCGCAGACGGCAAATCGGCGAACGCCGGGCCGCGGGTCCATCACTACGGCGACGATGAACTGTTGGCTCTAGCCGATCCGGCGACACCACCCGCCGACACAAAAACGACCGACAAAAAGCCGGCCGACGACAAGGCGACGGACGCCAGTTCGACGGCGAAGCCGGATCCTGCGAAGGATTCCACGAAGGCGGGCGCCGACAAACCGGCTCCCGCAAAGACAGAACTGCCGAAAACCGACCTACCAAAGTCCGACGCGCCAAAGTCCGAGACGCCAAAGTCCGAGACGCCAAAGGCCGAAACGCCAAAGGCCGAAACGACCAAAACCGCACCGCCAAAAACCGGCGCCGATACGTCGGCCGTCGTCGAATACGACTCCGTGACCGACCCGAAAGTGCGGGCTCAGATTCGCACGCTGCTTGCCAACCAAAAGGCCGCCGAAGAAATCAACAAAGCCTTCGGCCCCACCGGCAAGCTGCGACTGGAAGTGTCGAAATACAGTCAGGCCCGATCCCGTTGGCGTGCCAAGGGCGCCCCTCCGGATCAAGAGCCCGAAGCGCCCGATTTCAAGGAATTGGCCAAGAGCTTTGGCGTCACGTTCGAGCAGACCGGCAAAGTCTCGGCCCAAGAGGCACAAGACCAAACCGAGTTGGCGAAGTCGTCGCACGTCGATGAAACGCAGTTTCTCCGCTTGATCCCGTTCACGGCTCAGGCGTTCGATCCTCGGCTCCCCTCCTATCGGCCTGTCGATTCGGCGTCGCCCGACGCGGAAACTTCCTATCTGTGGTGGCGGACCGACGATTTCAAAGACGCCTATGTTCCCGAGTTCGCGGACGTGAAAGCCGACGTATTGCGTGCCTGGAAGATGATCGAGGCCCGCAAGCTAGCCTTGGCCGAAGCGAAGACGTATGCCGACGACGCCAACAAGCGGCGATCGACGCTCAAGGAAATCTTCCAGAATCGGGCCAATCTGGCGCCGAAGGAAGTCGGACCGTTCCCCTGGCTCACGCTCAGCAGCGTCCCCTTCGGCGAATCGATGCAGCCGGTCACTCGGCTAACGCAAGTGACGGGCGTTGAGATGGCGGGCGATGAATTCATGCGAGCCGTTTTCGACACCGAAGTCGGTTCGACGACGGTCGCCATGAATCAACCGCAAACGATCGCTTACGTCGTGCAGGTGCAGAAATTCGACCCGACGGAAGATGTCTTCCGCCAGAAATTCCAAACATACGAAACGCAAGCCGTCAACAGCCCCAACCGCGACATCGCCGCGCTGGCGGCGCAACGAGCGACGAATCGAGTCGTCATCGCTAAAGTAATGGCGATCGAAGAAGAGTTGGGTTTCAAGCGGCTCGTGCCCCAATCGTCGTCCGGCCAGCGCACCGGCGGCTCGTCGATGCCGACGGACGACGAATCGGATGATTGAAGCGCCACGACCGCGATCCGGCCCGTAGCTGAATTTGCCAAAATTCAGCCGCGCGGCTTCAGGATGCTTACACCTAGCGGCGAAAGCGCAATCTCGATCGAATGCTGGCGACCGTGGCTCGGTTGGTCCGTTGCTCGAACGCCAGGGCCGTTCCCCAGGTTGCTGCCGCCGTAGTACGTCGAGTCGCTGTTGAAGATCTCTTCGTACCAGCCAGCCCTCGCGGCACGCCGAAGCGATAGGCCGGCCGCGGCACCGGCGTGAAGTTGCAAGCGACGACCAAGAAATCGTTCGGGATCCTTGGCCCGCCGCATGTAGATCAACACGCTGTCGTTGTAGTTGTGGCAATCGATCCATTCGAATCCGTGCTGGATCGAAATCGACCTGGTGCAGCGCCGGCTCGCGGCGATAGAGCTGGTTCAAGTCGGCCACGCACTTCTGCAAGCCCTGGTGCGACGACCATTGCAGCAGATGCCATTGCAGGCTCGTCGTCGTAGTTCCATTCGTTCCACTGACCGAAGTCGTCGCCCATGAACAGCAGCTTCTTGCCGGGATGCGTCCACATATAGGAATAGAGCAGCCGCAGGTTGGCGAACTTCTGCCACAGATCGCCGGGCACTTGGTCCAGCAGCGAGCCCTTGCCGTGCACGACTTCGTCGTGCGAGAGCGGCAGCACGAAATTCTCGTGGAAGGCGTAGATCAGGCTGAACGTCAGCTCGTCGTGATGATACTTGCGGTGAATCGGCTCGTGGCGCATGTAGCGGAGCGTGTCGTTCATCCAGCCCATGTTCCACTTCAGGCTGAAGCCGAGTCCGCCGACATAGGTCGGCCGCGAGACGCTCGGCCAGGCGGTCGATTCCTCGGCGATCGTCAGCACGCCCGGATGATTGCTGGTGCGCCAGGACGTTGAATTCCTTGACGAACGAAATGGCTTCGAGATTTTCGCGGCCGCCGAATTCGTTCGGAATCCATTCGCCCGGCTGACGGCTGTAGTCGAGATAGAGCATCGAAGCGACGGCATCGACGCGCAGGCCGTCGATGTGATATTTGTCGAGCCAGAAGAGCGCGTTCGAGAGCAGGAAATTGCGCACTTCGTTGCGGCCGTAGTTGAAGATCAGCGTGCCCCAGTCGGGATGCTCGCCTTGCCGCGGATCGGCATGCTCGTAGAGGCAGGTGCCGTCGAAGCGATACAAGCCGTGCACATCTTTCGGGAAATGGGCCGGCACCCAATCGATGATCACGCCGATGCCGTTCTGATGGCAGTGATCGACGAAATACATGAAATCCTGCGGCGAGCCATAGCGACTGGTCGCGGCGAAATAGCCGACGGTCTGATAGCCCCAGCTTCCCGAGAAGGGATGCTCGCTGACGGGCAGCAATTCGAGATGCGTGTAGCCCATCTCTTTGCAGTAATCGACCAATTGATGCGCCAGATCGCGATACGAAAGCCAGCGGCGCGGATCGTCGCCTGGGCGGCGCCAACTTCCCAGATGCACTTCGTAGATCGACATCGGGGCGTCGAGCGAATTCGCTTGCGGCCGGTTGTCCATCCAGGCCGAGTCGTTCCAACGATAGCCGTCGAGATCGGCCACCTTCGAGGCCGTCCGCGGCGGCAATTCGGCGGCGAAACCGTAGGGATCCGATTTCTCGACTTCCGATCCGCCATGCTTGACGCGGTATTTGTAAATCGTGCCCGCGCTTCAAACCGGGAACGAACAGTTCCCAGATGCCGCCGGGAATGTGCTTGCGCATCGGATGACGGCGGCCATCCCAAGAATTGAAATCGCCGATCAGGCTGACCCCGCTGGCATTCGGCGCCCAAACGGCGAAATTCACGCCCGCGATGCCGTCGATGGTTCGCAATTGCGCGCCGATCCGGCTGTAGCTCTTCCAATGGCGCCCTTCGCCGAGCAGATGCAGATCGTAGTCGGTCAGCAGCGGATCGAAGGCATAGGGATCGTGCGTCGTGGTCTGCTGGCCGCGCGAGTCGGTCGTGCTGCAACATGTAGGTGTCTCGGCGTGAATCTTCGTTGATCGGGCAAATCGCTTCGTACACACCGGCCGGGTGAATTCGCTGCATCGGGCGCGTTCCAGCATGCGCCGGATCGACCACCCAGGCCTTCGCCGAGTCGGGCAAAAAGGCGCGAACCGACAGAGCGCGGCGCCCCGCCTCGATCACCTCGTGAGGGCCGAGGATCGCAAACGGGTTTTCCTCGCGCCCTTCGACCAGTGGGCCCAGTTTATCCAATTCAACGGACGTTCGCACGTTGCTCTCCTATCGATTTTTTTTGCCCGTCAGGCAGTGCAATTCCCGCGCCGGCAGCGTTCCGTCGCCGCTGGCCCAATTCTCATTTTGCGATCGCGCGAAGAACGGTTAAAATGCTTGATCGGCCTGCTAGGAAACTCTCATCCGGCTCGACGATGGTTCCATTTCGGCCCAATAGGCCTTCACCCGCCGGCAAAATGCGAGGAACCGGTTCCATGTTCGCACGAAACGGCTGGCCAAAGCGGGCTGCGCGACGATCGCCGATGGCAATTCGGCTCGCGGCATGGCGGCGTCGTTCCGAGCCGCCTTTGTGGTTTGCTCCGTTCGGGCGGCGACGGTCGATTGCGATTCTCTCGGGGCGGTGCGGCATTGCACCCGATGGAAAGCCAGGGCCCGATCCAACCGCTGCCAGAGATCGCGGTTTTTGATCGGCACCATTTGGCCATGATGTTCCCAGTTCCAATCGTTTTCGCGCCAGTCGGCCAGGCCGTAGCTCAGGCCTCGGCTAACGTATTTGCTGGGCGTAACGAGCGTGACGCGCGAGGGCTGTTCCAGAGCTTCCAGCCCGCGGACCACCGCAAGTAGCTCCAACCGTTCGCCGCCGACCGCCGGTTCGGCATCGGCTGCTTCGAGCCGGCTCGAACCGTCGAGCGATTGCAACACGAACCGCCAATCGGAAGGGGGCGACTTCGCCGACCGGCGACGCGATTCCGAAAACAACAGAAAATGAGGCGCGGGAACGCTCATGGCAGGCATTCCGGGGGACTTTGGTGGGGGAGGAAACCAAGTCTGGACGGAGCGGCCCTCAGGATTAAGGCCGAACGTCCAACCGCTTTTACTTATCGGCAGCAGCACCCCATCTTCACTAGCTTTCGCAAATTAAACTTGCGTGCCAATCGTCAGCTTTTCTGTCGGGAGCGGCCTCCGTGCCGTTCCGTCTTCGTCGTGGTACTGTATTTGGCGATGGACCCGCAACTCGAACTCCTCCGCCAACGCTTTCCTCTGGCGACGACGCAAATCGCGATCGCCGATTGGCAATTCGATCTCTACCGCCCGTCGAATCCCGACGACCTGATTTCCGACTTGGAATTCGACCGCGATGGCCGCTTGCCATATTGGGCGGAGCTTTGGCCGAGCGCGATGGCGATGGCGCTGGAAATTGCCAAAGAGCAGGGCTGCGGCCGCCGGTTGTTGGAGCTCGGCTGCGGCCTTGGCCTGGTCTCGCTCGCGGCGATCCGCGCCGGCTTCGAAGTGACCGCGACCGACTATTATGAAGAAGCATTGGCGTTCACGGAGTCAAACGCCCATCACAACGACCTTCGCCCGCCGGCGACGCGGCTCGTGGATTGGCGACGGTTTCCGGAAGATTTAGACCGCTTCGATTTGGTCGTCGCATCCGACGTGCTATTCGAGAAGCCCAACATTCCGCTAATCGCTGCCGCTTTTTCGCGCACCCTCGCCCCCGGCGGCCGCGGCCTGCTAACCGACCCCGGCCGTCCCCCCGCCGCCACATTCGCGGCGGAATGCGAAGGCCACGGTTTGCGAATCATCGAGCGGCCGCCGATCCCGGTCGCAAAGCCGGATAAATCCGCGGCACCACAAATGATTCGCTTTTACGAGATTCATCTGGCGTAGGCCATATGGTCACCAGCCCCGCACGAGAAACGTGATCCAAACCCTTGCGAACGTCGGTGCGCCACCATAGCTTTACGCTTGAGCCGTTGAACAACAAACCAACCCAAACATCCGCTTGCGCGTCGCTGCTCCCTACTCCCTGCTCCCTGCTCCCTGCTCCCTGCTCCCTGCCCCCTGCCCTCTGCCCCTTGCTCCGCCATGCCCATCAAAAAACTTCTCATGCTCGTCGGCGACTACGTGGAAGACTACGAAGTGATGGTGCCGTTCCAAATGCTGTTGATGGTCGGCCATCAGGTCGATGCCGTCTGTCCCGACAAGAAAGCAGGCGACACGGTCGCCACCGCTATTCACGATTTCGACGGGGCCCAAACCTACAGCGAAAAGCGCGGCCACAATTTCCGCCTCAACGCCACTTTCGCCGAGATCAAGCCCGAGCAATACGACGCGCTCGTGATCCCCGGCGGTCGGGCTCCCGAATATCTGCGGATGAACGGCCGCGTGATCGAGATCGTCCGCCATTTCGCGAACGCGAGAAAACCAATCGCCGCGATCTGCCACGGCCCGCAACTCCTGGCCGCCGCCGGCGTCCTCACCGGCCGCAAGTGCAGCGCGTATCCGGCGTGCCGCCCCGAAGTCTCCGCCGCCGGCGGCCAATGGAGCGAACCCGGCCCCAACCTCGACACGGCTTGCGTCAACGGCAACTTGGTAACGGCCCCAGCGTGGCCAGCGCATCCGGCTTGGATACGTGAATTCCTGAAAGTGCTTGGGACCGCACCAGATAATTGAGCGGGCAAGTATCGGAGACGACAATCATCCGTTGAGGAGCTTACGCAACGTGGCCATCTGATCGCTGAGCTCCTCCGCGGTGATCAAGTCTTCGGTGACGTTGTGCCGCTTGAGCAGGCCTTCCGTCTCGAATCGCTCGATGCCCAGGGCGGTGGCAAGCTGGTGGTGCGTGATCTTCGCCTGTCGATAAAGCTCGACAAGCGCCGCCTCTTTTGCCACCTGATCGAGGTTTGTCAGGTCGTGGCGAAGTTGTTGTTCGATATCGTCGGGAAGTTGAAATCGAACGGACATAGATTGAATCTCCGCCGCCTGTTTGCTATCGCCTCACGCCCCCGCATCTCGTCGCCGAAACCGCCAAACGCGCAGCACGCGCACGGTTTGGTCGAGGGGCTGCACATTAAAGGTGATCGCCAGCGGTGGCACGAACAATACACGACGAGCCGCGTCGCGCAGACTCGCCCGCCGAGTCGGGATTGGCGCGGAGGACGAAGTCGATCTGGCGACCGCCGCGGTGATGGTTTTTGCCGTTCTGCGGAATCTGCATCGGCCCACAACGTTGCTAGCTGGCCCAGAGCGGACGTCGTCTACTGAACGGAGAAAATCAAGCGTGCTCTCCCCGCGATAGCTTCTCCAGATGTTCCAGCACCTCGGCGGTCGTGTAGGTTGGTTCCTTCTCGAGCCGCCGGAGCTCTTCTTCGTCGATCGGCGGAATTTCGGCTGTCGCGTACAAGTCGCGGTCGGCCGCGGGCGTGAAGTAGCCTAGGATTCGGCCAGATTGATCCCAAAGTTCCGCATAGTGGTCTAGATTGCCAAGCGAGGTAAGAACGGTTGGGTCGAGAATGATTTTATTCATCGATTTAGTCCTCGGAAGGAAGGTCGGATAATTCGATTATAGCAGCGAATTTGGCGAATGTCCGCAGGCCGTGAGAAACAAAAACGGGGACGCGATTCAATCGATTGAATCGCGTCCCCCGTGGTTTTTACCACTCGCCAACGCTCGGAATTCTGGCGAATCGCGCTACAGCGCTGGTCGTTACTTCTGAGTGAACCTATGCCGCCATCGGCAGGATCATCGTCTCGCCGGTGATGCCGACCAAAAATTCCTCGAAGATGCGCAGATCCAGCGCCGAGGCCGATTCGCTTTCGGGGTGGAATTGCGTGCCCAAGGCGAACCAGTCGTCGCGCGTGCTTTCGATCGCTTCGACCACGCCGTCGGGACAGCGGGCCGTGACGCGGAAGCCAGGGGCCACTTCATCGACGGCCATGTGGTGCAAGCTGTTGACGCGGATTTCGCCGTCGCCGTACACCCGTTCCATCAGCGAGCCGGGCACGACTTCCAAGCCGTGGCGATGGGCCGGGTCGAGCGGGTCCTTGTGCGGCACGGCCTTGGGCATGTCTTCGGGAATGTGCAGCAGCAGATTGCCCCCTTGCGACACGTTCAGCAATTGCATGCCGACGCCGATGCCGAATATCGGCAAACGGCGCTCGGCGAGCCATGCGCATCAGCATGCGATCGAAATCCTCGCGGCGGGTTTCCATCGGCCGCACCTGGGATGCAGCATGAAGCCGTCGCGGCGCGGATCGAGATCGGCACCGCCGACCATCACGATGCCATCGAGCATGTCGAGCACTCGTTTCAGATCGGCCTCGTCGGCCAAGGGCGGCAAGACGATCGGGGATTCCGCCGACTGGCAGGATCGCGTCGTAGTAGCCCGGATGCAAGGAAGGTGAACGCCGGGGCGTCCTTCTTGGCGGCTCGATAGTCGGCATTCAAACCGATCATGGGTTTCTTGCGCATCGCAATTCCTTCTGGGCAACGTCCTGTGCCCTTTTTGTGATCCACTGCAAAAAACCGAGCCGATCGACTCACACCAGCCGATCAATGCGAATGGCGCACCTGCTCTTTGAGTGGTTTTGCAAGGGATCAAAACCGTGATTCAAACCGCAAATCAACTGGGGAATCGAAATCCGCCTGTCGTCCAGCCATCGGCGCGCGACGCCGCTTCGCTCAATCGAGCGATAAAGCAATCGTGGGGCGCGACGGACGATAGGGGAACCCGAACGGCAATCTTGCCGTCGGTGGTTTCGGTTGCCGGGCGAATGCCGGCGTTGGTCCTAAGTGTGTCCATCCTGAACACTCCACACGGGACAACGAGCCGAGGGATTTCCTTATCCGCTCCTTCCGTGGCCTAAACGCTCGATAATCTTCCTTGTTGATGAGCCGCAAGAACGGCCCCTGAGCAACGAAGCCGAATGTACAGCCTGAAAAAGGCGTGTAAATAGAGGGCCTTCATCTTGCGCCGGCCAATGTGCTGGCACAACATCGTGTGCAAGCATGGTTTTTATCGTGGCGCGAGGCAACTGCCGCGGTAGTTTCGCGGCGCGAAAACCCAGGGAAGGCTGGCGGCGCGTTTTCTGATTGCAACGGCACTTGTCAGCCGTCCCTGGGCGTGGCCGATCGCATCGTGGCTCGTTTCCGCGTCTTTACGCCCCCCGGCCCGAAGTGTATGCTGGCTCATGGTTTGTCGCGCCAGCGTCGGCGCGGATGTCGGTTCGTTTTTCGCATTGCCAGCCCGTTGGCCTCCGAAATGAAGTATCAAAATGTCTGCGTCGAAGGCTTCGGCTATACGCTGGCCGAGGAGATCGTCACCTCGGAAGAAATTGAATGTTGGCTGAAACCGCTCTACGAGCGGCTGCGGTTGTCGCCCGGCCGGCTGGAAATGCTCACCGGCATTCGCCAGCGCCGCTTCTGGCCGCGCGGCGAATTGCCGAGCCAAAAGAGCGTTGAAAGCGCCGCGCGGGCTTTGCAGGCCGCGTCGGTCGATCCGCGCGAAATCGGCTGCTTGATTCATGCCTCGGTCTGCCGCGATTTTCTCGAGCCGGCGACGGCTTGCACGGTCCATCATCGGCTCGGCCTGCCGCATGAATGCCTGATCTACGACGTATCGAACGCCTGCCTGGGAATTTTGGACGGCATCGTTCAAGTGGCGAATATGATCGAGCTCGGCCAGATTCGCGCGGGATTGGTTGTCGGCACGGAAGGGGGCCGGCAGCTTGTCGAAACCACGATCGCCCGGCTCAATGCCGATACGACAATGGGCCGCAATGAATTGAAGCGGGCCATCGCCTCGCTGACGATCGGCTCGGGAAGCGCGGCGGTGCTGCTGATGCATCGCGATTCGAGCCGCACGCAAAACCGCTTGCTCGCCGCGACCGCTCGCACCGACACGCGTTTTCATGGCCTGTGCCATAGCGGCCGCGATGAATCGGTCGCCGGCGACATGCGTCCGCTGATGGACACCGATTCCGAGCGATTGATGCTCGAGGGAATCCGCATTGGGCGCGACACGTTCACCGATTTTCTGCAAGAATTGAATTGGTCGGCATCCGATGTCAACAAGACATTTTGCCATCAGGTCGGATTGACGCACCGCAAGTTGATGTTCGAAGCGCTCGGGCTGGAGCCCTCGATCGATTTTCCGACGGTGGAAACGCTGGGAAACACCGGCTCGGTGGCGCTGCCGATGGCGATGGCGCTTGGCATCGAGCAAGGGCATTTGAAAAAGGACGATCACGTCGCGATGCTCGGCATCGGCTCGGGAATCAACTCGCTGATGCTGGCCGTCGATTGGCAGCGAGCCTGCGTGCCGTTGGCCGCGGCGTCGCTGCCGGCCGCGGTGGAGAATGTGCGTCCGGTAGTTTTTGCGGCAAAGTGATCGGAGGGGGAGCGCACGACGAAACTGTAGGGAACGCCCTCCGTGGCGTTCCGTCGCGGCTGTTTGACGGCAGACATATCGCACGCCGACATGTAGGATTCGCTCTATGCAATGTCCGCACTGCTCGACCGACGTTCCTGATTCGGCGGCATTCTGCTCGGGATGCGGCCGGCGGCTGGCCAATGCCGGCTCAACACACGGGCCAGCCCTTGGGCAAATCTCCCGCTCCGCAAGACAACACGGCCAAGGAATTGCAAAATCGCAGCGCGCAGATTCGCGCGTGGGCGACGTGGCGGAGCGAGAACTATGGCGCGGCAGTTATAGCTACAAAGCAATGACCGGCACGCTGATTGCCGTTGGGCTGCTGACGATTGTCGGATTCGTCGGGCTGATGAAATTCGGCGATAAGCTGTGGTTCCGGTACATCGATCTCGCCTGCATCATGCTGCTGTGGCTAGCGGTGGCAATCACGATGCTTCGCCGCCGGCTCGGCATTCGATATCGGCTGACGAATCAACGTTTTTTCATCGAGAAAGGCGTTCTGCACCGGGTCACCGAACGGATTGAAGTGATCGACATCGACGATTTGCAATTCGAGCAGAATCTTGTCGAGCGGCTGTTCGACGTCGGCTCGATCACGCTCACCTCGACCGACCGCAGCGTGCCGAAATTCTGGCTGCAAGGAGTCGAGCATGTCAAAGAAGTTTCCGACTTGATCGACCAGGCCCGTCGAGCCGAACGGAACCGCCGCGGGCTGTATATCGAGTCGAGTTGAGAGATAATCGCTCGATTTGCTTGATCTATCGTTTCGATCAACGTTAGAATGGCTCCTGCCGGTGGATACGAGCGAGTCCGCCGGAGTCGATCCCGCCTTTTGCTCTCCCGCCCGAGAACTTGCCATGCCCGAACGGTCGCGCGGTTGCCCTGGTCCGATCACTCGCCGCACGGCGCTGAAGTTCGCGCGCTCGGCTTGGGTGGTCTGACGCTTGGCGACATCTTTCGGTTGCAAGCCCAGGCGGGAACGGTTGCGGGGCACGATGATCGGTCGGTGATCTTCGTTTGGCTGCCGGGCGGACCGCCGCACATGGAGATGTACGACCTGAAGCCCGATGCTCCGAGCGAATACCGCGGCGATTTCCGCCCGATTCGCACGAATGTCTCCGGCGTCGAAGTCGGCGAACTGCTGCCGCTACATGCGAAGTGCGCCGATAAGTTCAATATCATCCGCTCGATCTCGCATAAGTTCGCCGATCATGGCGGCGGCCATAAGCGAATCATGATGGCTCGCGATCCGAAGGAGCCGACCGGCACGGTCAACGACCATCCGGCGGTACCGTCGATGATCGCCAAGGTGATCGAAGGCCGGCAGCGCGGGCTGCCGAATTACGTCGCGGGAATGGATGCGGGCCGGCAAGGGATCGACACGTTCGCCTTCGGCAGCGCCTATTTGGGCGGTTCGACCGAGCCGTTCAACGTGCCGGGCGATCCGTCGTCGCCGAAATTCACGATCGAAAATCTGCAGCCGCTGGCCGGCCTGCAATCGCGCGTTCAACTGCTCGGACAACTCGACACCTGGGGCCGCAAGCTCGACAAGACCGGCGATTTCGACTCGCTCAATCAATTCAATCGCCGCGCCGTGGAACTCGTCACAAGTGGAAAAACCCGGCAGGCATTCGATCTTTCGCAAGAGCCCGATTCGCTCAAGGATCGCTACGGTCAACACGCTTACGGTGCTCGCTTGCTGCTCGCCCGGCGGCTGGTCGAGGCGGGCTGCACGTTCGTGACGATGGTGCTCGAGAATCCGATGCCCGGTGAATCGCTGCCGGATTATGTCAGCTACAACTGGGATTCGCACGCGGTCAATTGCCACATTTTCAACGACGCGCGGCTGCGGTTTCCGCTGTACGATCAGGCGGTGACGGCGTTGATCGAAGACCTCTATCAGCGAGGGCTGGATCGCCGGGTGTTGCTGGTGGTGACGGGCGAATTCGGCCGCACGCCGCGGCTTTCGTATTCGCTGGGAACGGCAAGCCACGTGATGCAACCAGGCCGCGATCATTGGCCCAGTGCGATGTCGATGATCGTCGCCGGCGGCGGAATGCGAACCGGCCAGATTGTCGGGGCCACGAACGCCAAAGGCGAATTCCCAACCGAACGGCCTTTATCGCCGAACGATCTCTGGGCCACGGCGACTTAAGCATCTCGGAATCGATCCGCAACGAGCCTTCAACGATTTCGCCGGCCGCCCGGTGCCGATTCTTCCTTACGGCGACCCGATTCGAGAATTGCTGCCGGTAAGCTGATCGCGAGTGTGGCACTGGCCAGCGCAGTCGGCCAGTGCGAGCGCGCACGGAGCGAAGCAGTGCCAAAAAACGCCGCCGTCTGGCCTGCTAGCAATCGCGGCGTCCACTCTCAGTTCCAACACTGGCAGAACTACTCTGCCGACGGGGGTTGATTGGCGTGTGCCGGCGGTTGCGTGTGGCCGATGTGTCCACTCGCATGACCATCGACGTGCGGTATGGATCCGTCGTGATGATGGCCGTCCTGGGTCGCGGCTTCCGAGTGGGGCAACTCATCCTCCTCCGATTCATCATCGTCCGAATCGTGGTGCGAAAGCGCTCCATGGCCGTTGGAATCGGCAGCGGCAGGTGTTGAAGCAGCACCCGCCGCCGGCGCATCCGCGGTCCAATCGCGGCGCTGGCGCGAACTGGGGATGTTCATCGCCTTGCGATATTTGGTCACGGTGCGGCGGGCGACCGTCAGGCCGTGCTTGGCGAGTTCTTTGACCAGTTCGTCGTCGCTGAAGCGGATGCTGCTTGTTTTCGTGGTCGACGATTTCTTGCAGCTTGAGCCGCACGGCGTCCCAGGCGACTTCCTCGCCGCCGGCGCTGACCGTGCCGCCGCCGAAGAACCGCTTGAGCGGGAAAATGCCGCGCGGCGTCTGAATCCATTTGTCGTCGACGGCCCGGCTGACCGTCGTGACGTGCACGCCCACTTTGTCGGCGATCTGCTGCATCTTCAGCGGCTCGATGAACTCGGGGCCCTTGTTGAGGAACTCGGTCTGATGATCGACGATCGCCTGGGCCACGCGGGTGAGCGTGTTGCGGCGCTGCTCGATCGATTCGATCAGCCATTGGGCCGAGTTGATCTTGCGCTTGATGTATTCGCGGGTCTTTTCGTCGGTGTCGGCCGACGTGAGCAGCTGGCGATAATAGGGGCTGATGAACAGATTCGGCGTGCGGCCGTCTTCCAGGCGGACTTTGTAGTGGCCGTCGTCGCCTTCAGCTCGACGAACACGTCGGGCGTGACGTTCGGCACCAAACCGTCGGCGAAATTCGCGCCCGGCTTGGGATTCAGCTTGCGCAGCTCGACCAGCGTCTGCTTGATCAGCGTCGATCGAATAGCCGGTGCGGCGCTCGATCACCGGCAGGCGATTGTGCTCGATGTCTTCCAGATGATTCGTGATCAGCGTCTTGAGCTGCTCGTAGTAGGGCATGCCCGGCATGAGTTGCAACAGCAGGCATTCGCGCAAGATCGCGGGCCGCGACGCCCGGCGGATCGAGCTTCTGCACGCGTCGCCAAGCGCCTGCTGGGCCAGGGCCAATGTGCTCGGGGCCGCCGTCGGGATCGACCAGGTCTTCGAGCCGGCCTTGCAGGTAGCCGTTGGCGTCGAGGTTGTAGATGATCCGGTCGCACATCTGCCGCAGCGGCTCGTCGAGATCGAACCAGCCAAGTTGATCGTGCAGATAGTCTTGCAGCGATTGCGGACGATCGACCATGTTGGCCATCGCGTCGTGCTTGCGGTCGCCTTCTTCGTCGACGCGAGTGGTCGAGGGGCGGCTGCGCTCCTCGAAGTGGTCGGGCCACTCCTCGTCCATGTTGCAGCAGCCGCTCGAAATCGTCCTCGTTGTTCTTCGTTTCGTCGACGACCAGCTCGCGCTCTTCGGGCGTCGGAGCGTCGGGATTCTGAGCTTCTCGACTTCTTCCTCGGGCAGATCGGGATCTTCCTCGACCAGTTCGAGCGCCTCGTTTTCTTGCATCTCCTGCTCGATGCGCTCTTGCAAGGCCATGATCGGCAACTGCAGGATTTCCATCGACTGGATCATGCGCGGCGCCAGCACCTGCTTCTGAACGAGCCGCAGTTCTTGTCCGAAGGAAAGTCGCATGGGGTCACGCTAGTTCTTGTTTTGTGTGGTGCAAGGTGGCAGGCACATCTTTTCGGCCGTCTACGGTTCGTCTGCAATTCCGACGTTCGCGGGCCGAAAATCGAGCCAGACCCCGGTCTAAAACTTTTGTCGGCCGACGAGGGCGTCGCGCAAGGATTTCCTTGTTGGCAAATTCTAGCACGCTGCCGGTCGTGATTCCGCGGGCCAGCCGCGTGATCTCGACGCGGCAAGCCGGCCAGTTGGTTCGCGATATACAGGGCCGTTCCGTCGCCTTCGAGCGTCGGATTCGTGCCCATGATGACTTCGCTGAAAGTTGCCCGTTGCGGACTCGTTCGATCAAGCGGACTCGATCGTCAGTTGCTCGGGACCGACTCCTTCCAGCGGCGCGATCCGCCCCAGCAGCACGTGATACAGCCCGCGATAAGACGCCGGCCTGTTCCAGGGCCATCAGATCGCGCGGCTGCTCGACGACGCACAGCAAACTGCTGATCGCGCCGCGGGTCGCGGCAGATCTCGCATTCCTCCGCCTCCGCCAGATTGTAGCACGTCTTGCAGTAGCGGACGTTTTCCTTGACGTTGCGAATCGCATCGGCCAGCGCCAGGGCTTCGTTCTTGTGGACGCGCAGGATGTGATAGGCGAGCCGCTCGGCCGACTTCTGGCCGATGCCGGGCAACTTGGCCAATTCGTCGATCAGTCGGCTTACGGATTCAGTGACCAGCGGCATAGTTCGCAGCCGTTTCGCTATCGGTCTCGGAGCCGCTGTCGGCAGAATCGTTGCGGTCTCAGCTTGAAGAATCAACTTGCGCGATCAACTCGTCCAGCGGCGGAAGATTCATGCCGCCGGTCATTTCCTTGATGGCGTCGGCGTGCAGTTCCTTGGCCTTGGCCAGGGCCTGGTTGACGGCCGCCGGGATCAGGTCTTCGAGCATCTCGCGGTCGCCGCGTTCGACCAGTCCGGGATCGATCGTGCAGCCGCAGCACTTGTCCCAGGCCGTTGACTTCGACTTCGACCAGATCGGCCCCGGCGCGGCCGATGACCCGTCGTTTCTTCAGTTCTTCGTTGCAGCGCCTGCAGCCGGCCCCCCATTTGTTGGGCCTGCTTGACCATCGAGGCGAGATTGCCGAGACCTTTGAACATGTTTTGGACCCTCACCTCTGTTCTTCGTCGATCGAAAACGGGCTAGGCACCGAGCCGCGATGCAAAAATCGGGCCGTCGTCCGCCGTTCACTCAGAATCAATCTCTACCACTCGCTTCCCGAACATCGGCCGGGCGTCGAACAATTCCGATGCCCGCTCGACCAGCGGATGCTGCATCAACTGCATTTCGCGTTGCCGCGACGACATCGGACGATTCGATTCCGCCGTTGCCGCCGTCGCAGCGACCGGACCTTCGGACACGGCGAATACCAGCCGGACCGGGCTTCCGACCAATTCCGTCAATGCAGTTTCTAATTGCTCGGCCTTGTCGGAAGCGCTCGCAAAACGTCTTGCAGAAATTATACTTCGCTGGGAAGGTGACGACCAGTTGATTTGGCGCGCGATTGCTGTGCCCACGAAGCCGACTCCGCCTCCTGGGCGGAACTGGCGGTCAGATCCTCCGATTTCTCGGCCGCCTGCTGGAATAGTTGCAGGGCATTTTCGGGCCGTAAAGCGATTCCGTTGCTGGGTGCAGTGGCCGGAGTGGCTTTGTCCGCCGACTGGGCAGGACGGGTGCCGGGCGCTGCGGAAATGCGGCGCGGCCGCAGGATGGCCGTTGGTCGCCGGCGCTATGTCAGCTTTTTTTTTTGCGGCCAAAGCGCCCGACGCGGCAGCATTGCCGACATTTGCTGGCGGCCGGTGCGGCCGGCAACGCCGGTCCGCAATTCGGCGATCAGATCCGACAAGCTCGTTCGAGATCGTCCAGCTTCGCGATCCGCACCAGCGCCAATTCGGCGAGCGTGCGGGCTTGCGTGCTGAATCGCAATCGCGACAGCGTCTGGTCGAGGATTTGCATCATGGCCAGAATCGTTTCCAGCCCCAACTGCTGTGCCGCGGTCGCGATCTGCGGCTGTGCTCGCCCGGATCGGTGTGCAGAAAAGCTTTCGGTCGAGCAACCGACCGCCGCCGCCATCGACGTCGCGAAAGTAGCCCAGCAATTGGTCGAGCAACTGCCCGACGTCGACCCCTTCGGCCAACGCCGCGTCGAGATCGGCCAACGCCGCCGGCCGCGTTGTGCTCGACCAGGTGCGCGACCAAGCCGATCGAGCCGCGCTCCGCCGGCCGTGCCGAGCATCGCATGCACGTCGGCGACCGTGATCCGCTTTCCGCCGAGCGCCAAGCAGTTGCTCCAGCAGCGACTGGCTGTCGCGCATCGAGCCGGCGGCCCGGCGGGCCAACAGCGCCAGCGCCTCGTCGCTCGGCCTCGACCCCTTCGGCCGCCGACGATTTGCCGCAGCCGCTCGACGATCGACGTCGGCCTGAATGCCGGCGAAATCGAATCGCTGGCAGCGCGACAGGATCGTGATCGGAATCTTTTCCGGCTCGGTCGTGCAGAAGATGAACTTGACGTGCTCCGGCGGCTCTTCCAGCGTCTTGAGCAAGGCGTTGAACGCCTCGCGCGTGAGCATGTGGACTTCGTCGATGATGTAGATCTTGAACCGCGCGCGGCTCGGCCGAATGTTGACGTTCTGCCGCAGCTGGCGGATCTCGTCGATGCCGCGGTTGCTGGCGCCGTCGATTTCGAGCACGTCGACATCGTCGCCGCGAGCGATGCTGCGGCAGATGTCGCACTCGTTGCAGGGCGTCGGCGTCGGGCCGTGCTCGCAGTTGAGCGCCTTGGCCAGGATGCGCGCCGCCGAGGTCTTGCCGACGCCGCGGGCGCCGGTGAACAGATAGGCGTGGCCGACGCGATGCGACGAGATCGCGCCCGACAATGCCACGGGCGACGTGCTCCTGGCCGATCAGTTCGTCGAACGTCTGCGGCCGATAGCGCCGAGCGACGACGACGTATTCACCGCCGTTAGCAGCCGGGCGAAGCGATTGCGGAGGGTTCGTCCATGATAGATCGTCGAAAATGAGATAGTTAAGTCGATCATCCGAACGCGCGCAATTTTGCCTCGTTGCTCGTTTGCCTCGGCCGCCGATGAGAGACCCGTCGCACAAGAAGATGGCTGCTTATGGCTGCTGACTTTCGTCCCTGACCAGGTTCACAGATCCCCTTCGCGGGGGTCTCTCATCGGAGACCGACGGCATCGGCAGGGCGACGTTCGCTCATCGCGCCCCGACCGCCAGTATTGTTGTATGGTCTGCCGCCCCCGTCGTCAAACGGCCGGAAATTGGTATGATGCTGCAATATCTCGCGGTCCATCGAATCATTGGAGGGTCTCGTCGTGGCGATGAAAGAACGCTTGAAAATGTGGCTGAATCAGGCTCGCAAGACCAGCGAAGGAATGCTGGCCGATTTCAAAACGCCGCAGGATTGGACCTATCAGGTCGATCCGTCGGCCAACCATGCCCAGTGGTTTACTGGACACATGGCGCGGACCGACAATTTCGTGCTTTCGAAGATCGCTCCGGAAAAAGCCATCGAGTTGCCTGAGAGCAATAAAGAACTGTTCGGCATGGGAAGCAAGCCGTCGAGCGATCCGGCGATTTATCCGACGCCCGAAGAGGTGCTGCGGTTGTTCCGCGGCCGTCGGCAGGCTCTTTTGGCCGCGCTCGACGCGATGAGCGAAGAACAATTGAGCAAGGCAGTGCCACCCGGCGGGCCTCCGTTTTTGACCGACAATGCCTCGATGTTCGAGCTGTTGGTTTGGCACGAAGGATTGCACACGGGGCAACTGAGCATTGCCCGCCGTGCATTGGGCCACGCGCCGATGATGGGCGGAGCGCCGCCGGTGCCGGCAAAGGCGTGATTGATTCCATGAACTTGATGCTGAACTACCACGCGGCCGCGATATGTCGGCGGATGGTCGCCAAGGCCGACCGGCTGCGGGTTGCCGTCCATACGACGCCGCTTGGGCCGACTGTCGTCGATTGTGGGATCGAAGCGCGCGGTGGATTAGAAGCGGGGCGGCAGTCGGCCAAGGTTTGCATGGCCGGGCTGGGGAATGTCGCGTTCGCGCCGGCCGCGGCTGATTTGTGGCCTGGCCTGGCCGTGACGGTTCGGTCCGACGCGCCTGTCGCCGCCTGCATGGCGGCGCAATATGCCGGCTGGAAAGTGCAGCAGGGGGATTATTTCGCGATGGCTTCGGGGCCGATGCGTGCCGCGGCCGGCAAGGAAACGCTGCTGGAAACGCTGGGCATCGGAGAACGGCCAGAAATGGCCGTCGGGGTGTTGGAATCGAGGCGATTGCCGCCGCCCGACGTGTTGGAAATGTTGGGCGAAGCTTGCGGCGTCAAGCCCGCACGGCTGACGATCCTGGTGGCGCCGACCGCCAGTCAGGCCGGCACTGTGCAAATCGTGGCGCGCTCGCTGGAGACGGCGTTGCACAAACTGTTTGAACTCGGATTCGATCTGCATCGGATCGAAAGTGGATACGGCGCGGCACCGTTGCCGCCGGTCGCCGGCGACGATTTGGAAGCGATCGGCCGCACGAACGACGCGATTCTTTACGGCGGCGAAGTGACGCTGTGGGTGCGCGGCTCGGATGCGGATTTGGAATCGATCGGTCCGCGGGTGCCGAGCAATGCCTCGCCCGACTTCGGCGCCCCGTTCGCTGAGATTTTTGCGCGCTACCATCGCGACTTTTACGCGATCGATCCGCATCTGTTCAGCCCGGCGGTTGTGACGTTCGTGAATCTCGACACTGGCCGCAGTTTCCGCTTTGGGCGAACCTTGCCGGAGGTGATCCGCAAATCCTTCGGAACTGTCTGCCACAATTCCTAATCTCCAGCCCCGGTTCCGCGACTGTGCATCTGGCCATTCTCGCTTCGCCCGAAAGTTGGTATTTGGCCGATCTGCGACGGGCCGCGGCGGGCCGGCATGAGGTGACGGCGCTCGCGTTTCGAGACTTGCAATCGGAGATTGGCGCGCAGGCCGGCGGCCGCGAAGTGCAGGTTTCGGCCGGTGGGAGCGATTTGCGGCGGATCGATGCGTTGTTGGTGCGCACGATGCCGCCGGGGTCACTCGAACAAGTTGTGTTCCGAATGGATTTGCTTGGGCGGCTGGAAACGGCGGGCGTGCCGGTGTTCAATCCGCCGCGAGCGATCGAAGCGGCGGTTGATAAATACTTGGCATCGGCACGGCTCGCGGCCGCGGGTCTGCTGGTCCCGCGCACGATCGTTTGTCAAACGGCCGACGACGCGATGGCGGCGTTTGCGGCGTTGGGCAGCGATGTCGTGGTCAAACCGCTGTTCGGCTCCGAGGGGCGCGGCATTGCCCGACTGCAAGACGAAGCGATGGCGCAGCGGGCGTTTCGCATGATCGCTGGATTGGGCGGCGTGCTTTACGTGCAGCAGTTCATTCCGCACGGCGGATTCGACGTGCGCGTGTTGGTCGTCGGCCGGAAAATGTTCGCCATGCGACGGAGCAATCCGACCGACTGGCGAACGAACATCAGCCGCGGGGCGATAGCCGAACCGATCGAAATCACAGCGGAAATGGCCGATTTGGCCCGCCGAGCTGCCGAGGCGATTGGAGCGCCGATCGCAGGCGTTGATTTGCTGCCGGCGCGGGATGGACGGACGTATGTGCTGGAAGTGAACGCCGTGCCTGGTTGGAAGGCGCTGGCCGCGGCGCTGCACTTCGACATCGCCGCCGCGGTTTTGGAGTATATCGCAGCAATACAGATTGCCAATCGAAACGCGGCGCTAAGCCCAGGGAAGGCCAACAGGGATCTTCGCGATTGAGAACACGTCGCTGGCCTTCCCTGGGCTTGGGGGCGCTCGTGCAAAGTTTTACACTATTCCGCATGGCAACCGAATTGGCCACGACCGAAACATTGAACGCCGCGGCCCAACTTGCCGAGTGGGCACGCCGAACGCCGGAGGCCATCGCGATCGCCGAACCTCGCGGGTGGGGATCGGCGAGAAAGCGGTCGTATCGCCGGCTGACGTTTCGCGAACTCGAAGAAGACACGAATCGGCTGGCCCAAGGATTGGTCGAAATTGGCGTTCGCCCCGGCACGCGGCTGGCAATGTTCGTGCCGTTTGGGATCGATTTCATCTCGCTGGCCTATGCGATTTTCAAATCCGCCGGCGTGGCGGTGCTCATCGATCCCGGCATGGGGTTGCGGAGCATGTTGGATTGCTTGGACGAAGTCCGTCCGGAGGGATTCGTCGCCGTTTCAGCGGTTCAGGCATTTCGAGTGCTGCCCGGCGGCCGATTCGCGAAACGAGGGTTGAATGTCACCGTCGGCCGGCGCTGGTTTTGGCGCGGGCCGACGGTCGCCCAATTTCGCCGCCGCGGCTCGGGCCAGTTCGACGCGTTGGCGATGCAACCCGACGATCCGGCCGCGATTATTTTCACGTCCGGCAGCACCGGTCCGGCGAAGGGAGTGCTCTATTGCCACGGCAATTTCGTCCATCAAGCGAGCGAGATTCAATCGTTCTACAACATTCCGCCGGGCGAGATCGACGTTCCTTGCTTCCCGCTGTTCGGATTGTTCAATGCTTCGATGGGCGTGACGACCATCATTCCCGACATGAATCCGCGGCATCCGGCCCGCGTCGATCCGCGTCGATTGATCGCCACGATCAACGATTGGCAAGCGACGCAGAGCTCCGGCTCGCCGGCCGTTTGGAATCGCGTCGGGCGATATTGCGAAGAACAGGGCGTGAAAATTTCGACCGTGCGGCGAGTCTTTTCCGCCGGAGCGCCGGCAGCGGTTGATATGCTGCGGCGGATGCAAAGTTGCATTCATCCGCAAGGGGACGTCTACACGCCCTACGGAGCCACGGAGGCTCTGCCGGTCGCGTCGATCGAGGCACGCGATGTGTTGGGCGAAACCGGTCGGCGGACCGATGCCGGCAGCGGCGTGTGTGTCGGTCGAAAATTTCCCGGCATCGAATGGCGAGTGATTCGCATCGTCGACGGGCCGATCGAATCGATTCGGGAGTTGGAGATTCCGGCGGGCGAAATCGGCGAATTGATCGTGCGCGGGCCGGTTGTCACCCGGCGCTACGTCACGCGAATTCAAGCAAACGCGTTAGCCAAGATTCCCGACGAGGGCGGCTTTTGGCATCGCATGGGCGACGTCGGGTATTTGGATTCGCAAGATCGATTCTGGTTTTGTGGGCGAATGTCGCAACGGGTGCTCACCGCCGGTGGGCCGCTGTACACGATTCCCTGCGAGGCGATTTTCAATCGGCATCCGGATGTCGGCCGCTCGGCTTTGGTCGGCGTCGGGCCGAAGGGTTTTCAGCGACCGGCGATTGTCGTCGAACCGCTGCCAGGGAAAGGCTTGCATCGGCGGCTGGCGCGAGGGCGGCTCGTGGGCGAACTTCGCACCTTGGCGATGTCGAGCCCGCTGACGGCGGAAATCCGGCACTTTTTTGTTCGCCGCAGTTTGCCGGTCGATATTCGGCATAATGCGAAGATTTCGCGCGAGGCCTTGGCAGTGTGGGCGGCGCGGCGAATGGGCGAGGGGTGAACATTTCGTGGCAAGCGTGCGGCGCGCGAAACCGCATGCGGTCGGCCGGCCTCGGTTGCGCGGAACAGGGTTATGTATGTTCGCACTTGTCACCGGCGCTAGTGGCTTTCTTGGCCGCTACATCGTTGAACAATTAGTCGCCCGCGGCGATCGAGTGCGGGCGTTGGTGCGCAGCGACAATCCGGAATTGCAGGCGCTCGGCGTGGAACTCGTGCAGGCCGACGTGCGCGAGCGGCAGGCGATCGTCGACGCTTGTGCCGGAATCGATGTCGCATTTCATGTTGCCGGCCTGTCGGGCATTTGGGGACCGTGGGAAACGTACTACGGCGTCAACGTCGTCGGCACGGAGAATGTTCTCGAAGGATGCCGGCAGCATCGCGTCGGCCGTATGGTTTACACGAGCAGCCCGAGCGTCACATTCGAGGGGCGCGATCAGAGCGGAATCGACGAATCGGCGCCGTATTCTCGCCGCTGGCTTTGCCACTATCCGCATACGAAAGCAATCGCGGAGCAACGTGTATTGGCGGCCAATGGCGAAAACGGCCTGCTGACCTGCGCCTTGCGGCCGCATTTGATCTGGGGCCCGCGCGATCGGCATTTGGTTCCGCGATTGCTGGAACGGGCACGGTACGGCGAATTGCGCCGCGTCGGTCGTGGAAGGAATTTGATCGACATGGTTTATGTGGAAAATGCCGCCGCCGCCCATCTGCAAGCCGCCGACGCGATGAAGCCGGGTTCACCGGTTTGCGGCCGGGCTTACTTCATCAGCCAAGGAGAGCCGGTCAATTGCTGGCAGTGGATCGACGAACTGTTGGGATTGGCCGGATTGCCGCCGCTGCGCCGCTCGATTCCGACAAATCTTGCCTGGTTTGCCGGGGCGGTTCTGGAAACGTACCACCGCTGGTTTTATCCCGATGAAGAGCCGCGGATGACACGATTTCTCGCCGCCCAATTGGGACAATCGCATTATTTCGACATCCGCCGTGCCCGCGAAGACTTTGGCTATCGGGCAGCCATCAGCGCGTCGGAGGGGATGGCCCGCTTGGGCCGATATTTGGCCGCCGGAAACACTTCAAACACGCATCCGCCGGCCATCGCCGACCATTCCTAACTCCCCGCGCCGCCTTGTCAACCGACGCGAAACCCGGTAAGTTCGAGGGTTAAACACGAAGCAAGGACGGCGCGGATGATTGCCGGAAAACCCGAAAGCCAGCGGATCGTAATTACCGGAGTGGGCTTGGCTGCGCCCAACGGGAAGAATCTGGCGGAGTTTCGCGAGAACTTGCTGGCCGGCCGCAGCGGCGTGCGGCGGTACGAAATCCGCTATGTCGGCGAGACACTGGCCGGTGTTTGCGAGTTCGACGAACTGAAGTATCAAAAACGCAAAGATCTCCGCCGCGGCACGCGGGCCGGCAGCATTGGCATTTATTGTAGCCAGGAAGCAATTGCCGACTCGGGGCTCGATTGGCCGAACGTCGACAAGTCGCAAGTCGGCGTCTACGTCGGCGTTACCGAACACGGCAACGTCGAAACCGAAAACGAGATTTCCGAGCTCAAGGGTTTCGACTACGACACGAAGTTCTGGTCGCACCATCACAACCCGCGCACCGTGGCCAACAATCCGGCCGGCGAGATCTCGCTCAACCTGGGCATCACCGGCCCGCACTACACGATCGGCGCGGCCTGTGCCGCCGGCAACGCCGGCCTGATTCAAGGGGCGCAGATGCTGCTGTTGGGCGAGTGCGACGTGGCGCTGGCCGGCGGCGTTTCGGAAAGCATTCACACGTTCGGCATTTTTGCCAGCTTCAAGAGCCAAGGAGCATTGGCGTCGCATGCCGATCCGACCAAGGCGTCGCGGCCGTTCGATGCGGAGCGCAATGGCATCGTCGTGGCCGGAGGGAGGCTGCATGTATGTGCTCGAGCGGCTGTCCGACGCCCGAGCTCGCGGCGCGAAGATTTACGGCGAAATCGTCGGCTATGCGATGAACAGCGACGCCACCGATTTCGTGCTGCCCAACCCCGATCGACAGGCCGAGTGCATCGCACCGGCGCTCGATCGCGCGCGGATCTCGGCCGACCAGATCGACATCGTCAGCACCCACGCCACCGGCACCACCAGCGGCGACACTCAGGAATGCCGAGCGCTGCGACAGGTGTTCGGCGGCTCGAGTCGCACACGATTCAACAACACCAAGAGCTTCATCGGCCACGCGATGGGCGCCGCCGGGCGCTTGGAGTTGGCCGGCAATCTGCCGGCCTTCCACGACGGCGTCTGCCATCCCACGATCAACGTCGAGCAGCTCGATCCCGAGTGCCGCGCTGGCAGGCTTGGTGGTCAACCAGCCGCGGGAAATGGGCCGCGTCGACTATATTTTGAACAACTCGTTCGGCATGTTGGGAATCAATTCGGTCGTGATCATCAAGACGAATTGACGAATGTCTAATGGTCGGTACAACGTCGGGAGCGGATCGAACATGACATCGGGCGGAAATTCGAGACGGCAATTCTCGACATTCTTGTCGGACATCGCTCCCGATGAAGACTCTGAGCGACTTGAAGGACGACGTGCCGCTGCGCGAGCAGCTCGAGCTCGACAGCATGGACTTCCTCGACATCGTCATGGAATTGCGCAAGCGCTACCGCGTGCAGATTCCCGAGGACGATTATATCCAGCTGGCGACGCTGGATAGCACCGTCGAATATCTCGAACCGCGGATGAAAGACGCCGAGGCGACGGGCATAACCATTTGCACCATATGTACGACACGATCATCATCGGCGCGGGCATGTCGGGGCTGGCCGCCGGGATTCGCCTGGCCTATTACGGCCGCCGTGTCTGCATTCTCGAGCGGCACTACGACGATCGGCGGGCTGAATTCGTTCTATCGCCTCGACGGCCGCAACTACGACGTCGGCCTGCACGCGGTGACGAACTTCACGCCCAAGGGCGCCGGCACGGTCCGCTGGCCCGATTGCTGCGTCAATTGCGGTTGAGTTGGGACGATTTCTCCTTGTGCCAGCAGTTCGGGTCGAGGATCGCGTTTCCCGGCGTGACGCTCGATTTCAACAACGATCCGGCGCTCTTGGAAAGCCAAATCGCGGAGCGGTTTCCCCGACAAGTCGACGACTTCGGCGGCAACTGATCGGCGACCTGTTCGACTACGACGCATTGGACACGCCAGTGGCGCAGTCGTCGGCCCGGGAAATGGTTGGGCGGCGGATTACGCGATCCGCTGCTGATCGAAATGCTCTTCTGCCCGATTCTGTTTTACGGCAGCGCCAGCGCGCACGACATGGATTTCGGGCAGTTCTGCATCATGTTTCGCAGCATTTTCTTGGAAGGGCTGGGCCGGCCGCCGGCGGGCATCCGGCTGATCCTCAAGAAGCTCGTCCGCCAGTTCAAGGAATTGGGGGGCGAACTGCGATTGCGCGCCGGCGTGCAGCGGATTGGCGGCCGAATCGGACGAAGTGCGCGAGTCGTGCTCGACGACGCGGACGAACTCTCGGCTCGACAGATATTGTCGTCCGCCGGTTGGTGCGAAACCATGCGTATGTGCGATGTGCCGCCGCTCGAAGCTACGTCCGCCGACGCCGGCCAACCCGTTGACGAGAAGCTGAGTGCAGCAAATCCGCCATCCGGGCAGCTTTCGTTCGTCGAATCGCTGGCGACTTTGGACGTTCTGCCGTCGCAGATCGGTCATCGGCATACGATCGTGTTTTTCAACGACAGCCCCCAGTTTCATTGGGAACGGCCCGACGAGCTGGTCGACGTGCGCAGCGGCGTGATCTGCTCGCCGAACAATTTTGCGTATGCGGAACCGAGCCGCTGGACCGGCGGAAGGCGCGATGCGGATCACGGCGCTGGCGAATTTCGATCGCTGGAACACCTTGCCCGAGGCCGACTACACGGCGGCGAAGCAGCATTGGTACGAGCGGATCGTCGAGTCGGCCGTGCGGTTCGTCCCCGACTTCCGCTCGCACGTCGTCGCCACCGACATCGTTCACGCCCAAAACGATTCGCCGCTTCACCGGCCACGACAACGGCGCCGTCTACGGCGCGCCGCGAAAAGCGCTCGACGGCACGACGCACCTGAAAAACCTGTTCATCTGCGGGACCGACCAGGGATTCGTCGGTATCATCGGGGCGATGATCAGCGGCATCCTGATGGCCAACCGGCTGCTGAGCGGTTCCGGCCAGCGCCGAACCCGGCTAGAATCCGCTTGCCAACCAGCCTGAGCGCAAGCGAAGGCGAGCACTAACGCGGCCGCTCCTCGCTAACGCTTCGGGTTGGCGTTTGACTCCATTCACGAAACGGCCCTCCATGCCCAAAGATTTTCTCCAAGGCGCCCGCGACGAGTACGACGTGATCGTCATCGGCAGCGGGCTGGCCGGACTGACGGCCGCCAACACGCTGGCCCGCGCCGGCCGTCGCGTGCTGCTGCTGGAGCAGCACTACAAGCTGGGCGGCATGGCCACCTGGTTCAAGCGGCCCGGCGGGCACATCTTCGACATCTCGCTGCACGGCTTTCCGGTCGGCATGATCAAGAGCTGCCGCCGCTACTGGACCAGCGAGATCGCCGACTCGATCGTGCAGCTGAAGAACATCCGCTTCGACAACCCGATGTTCTCGCTGACCACGACGTTCAATCGCGACGATTTCACGCGGCTGCTGATCGAGCAAGTTCGAGGTGCCGGCCGAGCAGGTCGCAGGCATTTTTCGACACGGCCCGCGGCATGAATTTTTACGACGACCAGGCGACGACCGTCGGCCAGCTTGTTCGAGCGGTTCTTTCCCGGCCGCGAGGACGTGATCCGCCTGCTGATGGAGCCGATCACCTACGCCAACGGCTCGACGCTCGAAGACCCGGCCATCAGCTACGGCATCGTGTTTTCGAATTTCATGTCCAAGGGCGTGTTCACGTTTCAAGGGGGCACCGATCGGCTGATCAGGCTGATGCACGAGGAACTGCTGCAAAAGCGGCGTCGATGTGCGGATTCGGTGCCGACGTCGAGAAGATTCACGTTCGCAACGGCCGCGTCGAGGGCGTGACCGTCAACGGCCGCAAGATCGAGCCCGCGCGGTCGTGTCGAACGCCAATCTGAAGTCGACGATCTTCCAACCTGGTCGGCGAAGAGCATTTCGATCGCGAATTTGTCGATCAAGCGCCGGGCCGTGCGGCTGAACAATTCGAGCTGCCAGGTTTACATGGCCCTGAAGCCCGGCGTGGAATTGGACGAAAGCCTGCGGCGATCTGCTGTTCAGCTCGACGGCCCCGCTGTTCCGCACCGAGATGCTGCTCAGCCGCGACGTGACCAGCCGCACGTTTTCGTTCTATTATCCGCGCACGCGGCCCGGCAGCGATCGCTCGCTGATCGTTTCGAGCACCAACGCCAACTACGACGATTGGGCCAACCTGTCGCCAGAAGATTACGAGGCCAGCAAGCACGACCTGGTCGAAACGACGCTCGACGGCACTGGCCAAATACATTCCCGACATTCGCGAGAAGCTCGACCATGCCGAGGCCTCGACGCCGCTGACGTTCCAGCACTACACGCAAGCACCTGGAAGGGGCCAGCTTCGGCACGAAGTTCGAAGGGCTGGCCGTCAGCCGCGCGATTCCCGCAGCAGATTGCCGGCCTGTTTCACGCCGGCAGCGTCGGCATCATCATGTCGGGCTGGCTGGGGGCGATGAACTACGGCGTGATCGTGGCCAACGACGTCGATTCGCTGCTTGCTGAAATCTGCCATCTCGCCGGGCGCCGGTTCCAGCAACGCTCATGAGCACTCGCCGAAATTCACGCCGCGATTCCGCATCGCGCGCCGTTCTTGCTGATCGACGAGATCGTCGAGCGGTCGACGAGCGCGGATCGTCTGCCGCAAGACGTTTCACGCGGACGAATATTTCTACGCCGGCCATTATCCCGACTTTCCGCATCACGCCCGGCGTGCTGCTGTGCGAGGCGGCCATGCAGGCCGGCGCCGTGCTGCTGTCGAGCCACGTTGCCGGCCGGACGATGGCGCGAGTGCCGGTCGCCACGCGGATGAACGACGTGCGCTTCAAGCGAATCGTGTCAAGCCGGGCGAGACGATCGAGATCGAAGTCGAACTGACCGAACGGCTGGCCGACGCGTTTTTTCTGAAGGCCAAAGTGAACTTGCGGCGGCAAGCTGGCGGTGCGGTTCGAATTCGCCTGCACGCTGGCCCCGCGAAATATCGAGTGAGGCGATGCAGGACATGAATCATGGACTTTCTGCAACTGGCCGGCAAGACGATCCTGGTCTTCGGCGTGGCCAATCGCAAGAGCGTGGCCTGGCACATCGGCCAGGTGCTGGCCGAGGCGGGCGCGAAGCCGGTCGTTTACGTCGTCCGCACGGCCGAGCGGCGTGAAAGCGTGGCGAAACTGCTGCCGGCGAATCGCCCGTGTTCGTCTGCGACGTCGAGCTTCCGGAGCAGATCGCCCGCTTGGCCGACGAACTCGTCGGCGGCCGGCATCCGCATTGCACGGGCCTGGTGCATTCGATCGCCTTTGCCGACTACGTCGGCGGAGCCGAAGCCGTTTCACGAAACGCCGAAGGCGGCATTCCTGCGGTCGGTCGACATTTCGTGCTATTCGCTGATCGCGCTGGCCGAACGCCTTCGCGGACTGATTCGACCCCGACGCCTCGGTCGTGACGATTTCGATTTCGACCACGCGCATGGCCAGCGAGAATTACGGCTACATGGCGCCGATCAAGGCGGCGCTCGATTCGTCGCTGGTGTTTCTGGCCAAATCGTTCAGCCAATTCTCGCGCGTGCGATTCAACGCCGTCGCGCCGGGCCTGCTGAAGACCTCGGCCTCGGCCGGCATTCCCGGCTACGTCGATGCGTATCTGTACGCCGAGCAGGCCACGCTGCGCAAGCAGGCCGTCGCAGACCGAAGAAGTGGCCAACGTCGCCGCCTTTCTGCTCAGCCCGCGCTCCAGCGGCATCAACGCCCAGAGCATCGTCGTCGACGCCGGCATGTCGGTCAATTATTTCGACCGAAGTTTGACCAGCCGGGCGCTCGGGACATCCGATGCGCCGTCGCCCCCCAAGCCCAGGGAAGGCTGATAAACCGCCAATTTATATCGACGGTCGTCGGCAGCCTTCCCTGGGCTTAGCGCGGCCGGTTGTGTATAGTTTTGTCATGCAATGCCCTTTTTGCCGGATTGATAACGATCGGGTCATCGATTCGCGGGCCAGCCAGGATAGTTTCGCTATCCGGCGGCGGCGCGAGTGCTTGGGCTGCAAGCGGCGGTTCACCACTTACGAACGAATCGAAGAGCCGTCGGTCAAAGTCATCAAGAAGGACGGCGGCCGTGTGCCCTTCGATCGCGAAAAGCTCCGGCAAGGGCTGACGAAAGCCTGCTGGAAACGCCCGGTGAGCGCCGACCAGATCGAAGCGGTCGTCACGGCGGTGGAAACCGACGTCTACGACAAATTCGACGCGGAAGTCGAAACCCGCTATCTGGGCGAACTGGTGATGCAACACCTGCGAAAGCTCGACCAGGTGGCCTTCGTTCGCTTCGCCAGCGTCTACCGCGAATTCAAAGACGTTCGCGACTTCGTCGAAGAGCTAGAGCCCATTCTAGCTGAATCGCGGCGAAACGCGCGATGAGCGTCAGCGCTCTTCGTCGTGGCCCCGTCGCCCTGGCCCCTACTGAAGTGCCGGCTCTTGCCGGCGGCCTTCTCCCCGAGCCGCGCGGCTCCGATCCGAACGCCGCGATCGCCGCTTTATTTTCCGCTGCGCGAAACTTTAGCAGCTTTTCCTAGCCCGGCGGAAGCAACGGTTGTGGCATGAGGACCTATTTTATTCAGCCCGGTCGCTTGCGCAGGCCGATAGCGTGTGAAAACCCCCGGCTGTAAAGCCCTTATATTCTGTAGCGTGGCGCGCAAAGGAGTGCTCCCATGGCGGTGTTGCTCAGGACGGCGACGGCGTTTGTATTGAGTTCGCTGGTGGCTTGCGGCGCTCTGGCCGCGACCGGGTCCGCCACGGCGGGTGACTCATCCGTCACCAATCAAGCCGCGGCGCTCGCCAGCGACATGCCGCCCGCACCTCCGTCGATGCAAGACGGCCAATTTATTACCGTCAGCGACGAGGCGCCCGTAGCAGACCAGGCCAAGCCAGGCTGCTGCGATGAAGGTTTTCGCTACTCCTGCTGCTGCCTCCCGGATTGGGACGTCTCGGCTGGGATCGTGATCTTGCATCGCCAGCGGCCCGACCCAGGAACTATCGTGGCCGCGAATCCCGGCCTCACCCCGGCGTTCAGCAGCGGCAATGATTTCGGTTTCGACTGGACCGCAGGCCCGGATGTCACGATCGACCGCCGGACGGCCAGCGGCAACATTTGGGACGCGCGCTTCTTCAACAACTACGAGAGCGCCACGAATCAGTTCGTCTCGCCGGGGGCTTTCATCGGGGCGGGATTCACCGGCCCCGGGGGCACCAATTTCCTGGCACACTACGCCACCAAGTTGGATAGCTTCGAGCTTAATTGGGAGCATCCCCTGACCGATCAATTCCTGTTTTTGGCCGGTTTCCGGGCGATCGACTTGGACGATGATTTGGTCTACCACCTCAACACGACGGTCGCGACCGGCGATTACGGATACCGCAATCATTTGTATGGCGGTCAACTCGGCGGCGATTGGGCTTTGACCGGCCGCGGCAATCCGCTGCAAATCAGCGTCGTCGGCAAAGCGGGAATCTATAGCAATTCCAGCGAAGGCGGGATCACGCAGTCGGCCGGCGGCACTCCGATTCAGTCCTTCCTCGGCACCGGCTCGACGACTGCCTTCGTCGGCGAGCTCGACATCTCCGCCGCGTACATTTTCTCGCGTCATTGGGCCATTCGCGGCGGCTACCAACTGCTGTGGCTCGACGATCTGGCCCTGGCCAGCGATGCGGCCAGCCGCAGCCTCACCAATCCTGCCCTCCTGCGGACAGTCAGTAGCAATGGGGACTTGTTCTACAATGGCGCAACGGCGGCGATCGATTTCATCTGGTAAAGCGGCTGAAAGGTCGGCGTGTGGATTGTAGCTCGGCTGCTTCGTCGTCGGCTTCAAACCACTCGCCTTGGCTCCTGCTCGCTCACGAAGTGCTCGCTTCGACCGCCCGATTTTTCTTCCAGCCGCACGGCGCCGATCGTCATGCCGCGATCGACGCTCTTGCACATGTCGTAAATCGTTAGCGCCGCGACGCAAACGGCGGTCAGGGCTTCCATCTCAACGCCGGTGCGAGCCGTGCAGCGCACTTCAGCTTCGATTGCTAGCGTTTCCGCACCGGGAAAGCTGAAATCGACGGTGACGGCGTCGAGCGGCAGCGGATGGCAGAGCGGAATCAGATCGGGCGTGCGTTTGGCCGCCATGATGCCGGCGAGCCGGGCGACTTCCAGAACGTCGCCCTTGGAAAAGTCGCGGCGGCGGATGCGGTCCAGAGTCAACGCGAGCATCCGCACTTCGCCCGCGGCGCGAGCCATCCGCTCGGTGATCGGCTTGCTGCCCACGTCAACCATTCGGCTATGACCGGCTTCGTCGAAGTGGCTCATGGGAGGCTTGAGGCTTGAGGCTTGAGGCGTCAGACGGCGATTATGTGCTTGGCCGCGCCAGCCGGCAAGCAGTGGCGAGTCCGTCGCCCGCTGGCCGCGGGGGCATCGAGCGCGGGCCGAGTGAAACGGTCCGCAACCCCGCCCACTGCACTTGTTCCCCGCTCTCTGCTCTCTGCTCTCCGCTCTCTGCCCGCATCGCCACCCCACGGAACGCCACGGAGGGCGTTCCCAAAAGTGGCAACGGCGCGGCGCACCAAAAAAACGAACCCGAAGCGTTGGCGAGGCGAGTCCTCGCTAACGCTTCGGGTTGGTGTATCTATGCGAAAATTATCCGTCGCGGGGGTCATCCGCGACGGGTTGATGCGGAGCTGCGGCGAAGCTATCGGCTGGCGCGAGGCGGTCCGACAGCCTGGGCTTAGACCAGTTCCTTGCGGGCACCGATCAAGCGTCCGCAGACGTTCGGCCAACAGGGCCACGTCGAACGGCTTCTTGAACGTCTCGTTGATGCTCGAACGATCGAAGCTCGTCGAGCTGCCGTCGTCGGGCAGCAGGGCGATCAGGATCGTGTCGGCATACTCGGGGTTGCGGCGCAGATTCTGGCAAATCTGCAAGCGCTTCGACGCGACCGATCGAGAAATCGACGATGATGCAGTCCGGATGGAAGCTCTCGGCCTGAATGCCGGCTTCGAAGCCGCTGGCGGCCACGGCGACCTTGAACGAGCGGTCCACGGGCAGCTTGCCGCTTCAGGTTCTCGATCAGCACCTGGTCCTGACCGACGATCAGCACCTTGGCCATCGCTTCGTCTTCCAGGTCGCCCAGGGGCATACCGTGCTCTTTGAGGAACCGGATCAAATACTCGCGGGGAATCCGGCGGTCTTGGGAACCGGGAATGCGGTAGCCCTTGAGCCGGCCGGAATCGAACCACTTGCTGACGGTGCGCGGGGCCACTTTACAGATCTTTGCGACCTGTCCCGTTGTGAAGACCTTCATCGCAGGCTCTCCAATTTACTCTCGCTTGGTTTGGGAACTCCGCTGACGTGTTCGGAGTGCGGCGGCGATTCCGAGGTCAGCTTCCACGCCCCTTGCTCGCGGACTGACGGTCGTGTTCGGTCAGATCCTTCTTCGCCGGCTGTGGGGTAACCGGCCGTCCGCTCGACATCTGGGTCGGGGCCTTCACGTATATTCGATTCGTGTTGGGCGGTGGCTCAGTTCCCTCTGTGCCAGTGCCTACAAGGGACACATCGGCTAGCCGGACGGGTGGAAATGGGCAAAAATCCGTAAATAGGGAAACAGATCGTGTTTCCCCATTCACCGGCTCTTCGCTAGCCGAATCCACGCGCGGACGGAACCGCGGGGGCAGACAGGCAACGAGAAGGGCCCGCTCGCGCCTAGACCGATCGCGCAAATGCGCGCTTTCGCCCTGTGCGTGGCAAAGCCTCTGGGGCAGGTCCCCCCTGCGGCTCACTCGCGAACCGTCGTCCGGACTTCAGCGGGCCGAAGTCTGTTCGAATCGTCTCCGAGAGCAAGCCTTCCGATGATTAGTTTCGAGTCGCACGGCAGGCATGACTTTAGAAAGTTTCGCCAGTCGTAACGCTCGAACCGATCAGAGAAGTGCTGCCGAACGTCGTCAAAACCGCAGAAGCCGCGGATTCTATCGCCGAGACCCACTTTACCGCTTATCGTCGCACGCAATCGGTGCGACGATCCGGTCTTCTTGTTCTGCTCCCACGCGATCCGCCGCGCCGAAGAAATCGGTCAGGCAAACCTTATCAATTATAGGAAGGCCGGGCGGAAAAGGCCAGTGGACACAATGCGGCGCGATTTTGCGAAGCCGATGCCGCTCGAGCGTCGCCGGCGCCGCCGTCGGTTGTCCGGCCGCGCGGTCGCCGATGGCAGGATTTCGCCGTTCTCGCTGACGTCTTCGAAGCGGACCGACACTCGCTTCGACACGCCCGATTCTTGCATCGTCACGCCGTAGAGCGTGTTGGCCGAGGTCATCGTCTTCTTCGAATGCGTGACGATGATGAATTGCGTCCAGGACAGAAATTCATGCAGCACGCCGACGAATCGCTCGGTGTTGGCTTCGTCGAGCGCCGCATCGACTTCGTCGAGCACGCAGAAGGGGCTGGGCCGGCTGCGGAAGATCGCGAGCAAGCAGCGCGACGCAGGTAAGCGTCTTCTCACCGCCGCTCAGGAGCGAGATATTTCGCGGCTCCTTACCCGGCGGCCGGGCGATGATTTCGATGCCAGCGTCGAGAATGTCGACCCCGTCTTCCAACACGATGTCGGCCTGGCCGCCGCCGAACAGACTTGCGGAATAGGCTCCTGAAAATGCTCCTTGACGGTTTGCGAGCGTCTCGCCGAACAGCCGGCGGCTGTCGGAGTTGATCTTGCCGACGATCTGTTGCAGAGTGGCTTTTGCTTTGGCGAGGTCTTCGAACTGGCCGGAGATCGTGCCGAAGCGCTGCTCCAATGCGTCGGCTTCGTCTAGGGCATCGAGATTCACGTGCCCGAGGCTTGCCAATTGGCCGCGCAGATCAGTGATTTCCTGTTCGACGTCGGTTCGTTTGCGGCCGGGGAGGACATCGCTGGCGCCTTCGTCGGCGGTCGGTTCGGGCAATTCGGCCAAATTGATGCCATAGTCTTCGCGGAGGCGATCGACGAGCGTGGTTCGCTCGTGGAGGAACTGGCCGGCTGCGAGTTCGCGTTTGTGGAGTTTTTCTTCTAGTTTGCGGACGCGATTTCGGCGACGCTGGGCTTCATCGATCGCCAGGGATCGCTCGGCGCGAAGCGTTTCGCGAAGATTGATGTGGCCGATCGTTTCCCCGCCGAAGGCTTCTTTTTGCAAATACAACTCCGCCAACTCTGCCTCAGCCGACAAGATTTGGGCCTCAGCGTCGCGGATGCGATCCGTGCAGCGCGACAATTGCTCGCGGCTGTCGGTCAAGGCGCGTTGACGCTCCTCGCGGTCTTGCGAAAACTGCCGCAATTGGTTTTGCAAATGGTCGAGTTGCTGCTCGCCGCGAGCCAATTCGACTTTCGCGGAGATCGTCTCGCGGTTGCGAAGCTCACGGCTTTCGTCCAGTTCAGCGATGCGCCGCGCGTTTTCGTGGATGCGGAGTTCGGCCTGGGCCAACGCGGCCGCTTTTTGAGCTGCCAAGGCCCGCGATGAAATCAACGCGGCTGCCAAGTCGGACAGGCGGCGCTCGGCGGCGCTGGCGGCGGCCGTGAGTGCCGCGTAGCGCGCGTTCCAAGCGAGATTGCCGGCCTGTCGCCGCTTCCAGCCGCATCCGGCTCTCGGCCAGTTGTTCCGACACTTGTTGATGCTGAGCGGTTGCATCGGTCAATTCCCGATCGTGCCGGGCCGCTTGTTGCTCCAATTTTGACATCAGCGCATCGAGCTGCGCGATGTTTCGCTTGAATTCGACGAGTTGATGCTCCAAGCGCGAAGTTCGCTGCGGCGCGAGATCAATCCGGCGGCCGATTGCAGTGGTCCGATCGAGCGGCTGCCGTCGGCATCGAGAAGCTGCGCCGCTCACGGTGATGAATTGCAAACCCCGTCCAGCGGTCGATTCGGACAGTTCCACTGCGGTTGCCAAATCTTCGACGATCCAAGTATGGCCCAAGAGATGACGGATCAACGGGCCATATTCGGCCGCCGCGCGAACGAAACGGTCGGCGCGACCAATGATGCCGGCCCGTTTGTCGAAATCTTTTGCGGCCGTCGCGAAAGTCGGCGGAGCGAGCGGCAAGAAACCGGCGCGGCCGGCGAGCGGTTGATCGGTTGTCGAAAGCTCGCCGAGACGCTTGTTTGATTCCACAACTAAATATTGGGCTTTTTCGCCGAGCGCCAACTCCACGAGCGCCGCGATCGGAACATCGACTTGGATTAGATCGGCCAGCATCCCGCGCACCGTGCCGATGGGCCCGTCGGGATGTTTCTTGGCCAGCGCTAGCATATGCTTCACGCCGGCCCCGACTCCCTCCAAGCGACTTTCCAACTCGGCGAGGATGCGGTTGCGTTCCACGGCGGCGGTGAGTCGTTCTCTCCACCGCGTCAGTTCCGCCTGATGCGATTCCTGGCGGCGGCGGACTTCGACCAACTGGTTCCGCGCCGCCGTGCGGGCGTCCGCGCGAACTGACAATTGATCGATCAACCGCTGGTGACGGTCGTTCAATTCGTCCAATTCTGCGGCGAGCCGGGTTTTTTCGGAATTCAGTTCCGCTTGTTGCGCGAGGCAGTTTTCGCGGCTCTTTTGGGCCTCGGCCGACTGCGATTCAAGTGCCGCGATCTCGTTGGCCAAGGTTGCGGCGGCGCGAGTTTCTTCAAGTAACGCCGTGCGGCATTTTTCATTCTCGAAGCGAATTTGGTCGAGCTCGGTTGTCAGATCGGTTAGCGTTCGCTGCTGATCGGCCAATTGCAATGCGATTTCGCGATGACGCGCCTCAGCCGCCGCCGCCGCATCCTTGGTGGCCTGCATCTGCTCTTCAACGTCGCTGGTCCGCACGCTGAGCGAGGCAAGTTGACGGCGATGATGGGCCGATTGCTCCTCGAGCTCGGCGACGTGCGCGCGTTGATGTTCGATCGTCGATTCGAGGCCCGCGAGCCGTTCGCGGTTTTCCGCGATGCGCGCCTCGCTGGTGCGGATCAGACGATCGATCTCGGCCATCTCGGTGTCGAGCGCCAAACCGCGCGTTTCAATCGTCTCCGCTTCGGCCGCGATTCCGGCCGCTTCGGTTCGCAGGGCCGTGATTTCTGTCTCGGCAGCCTCAAGCCGCGACGTGAATTGCCGCCAATCCGACCAGCCGACTTGGAGGCGCAATTCCTGCAGACGATCTGCAAGCTCCTTGTACCGCCGAGCCTTGCCGGCCTGCTGGCGCACCGAATTCAGCCGGCCCTCGACTTCGTCGACGATGTCGCGCAGCCGCAGCAGGTTTTGCTCGACCCGTTCCAATCTTCGCAGTGCTTCGAGCTTCTTGACTTTGAACCGGCTGATCCCGGCGGCCTCTTCGAAGATCGCCCGCCGATCGCGCGGCGACGATTGCAGCAGGATATCGACCTTGCCTTGCTCGATGACGCTATAGGCTTCGGTCGCGGCTCCGGTGCCCGAAAACAGATCGCGAATATCGCGCAAGCCGGCAAGGCTGGCGGTTCAGCAGGTATTCGCCTTCACCGC
This sequence comes from Pirellulales bacterium, assembly GCA_963738955.1. Taxonomy (GTDB): domain Bacteria; phylum Planctomycetota; class Planctomycetia; order Pirellulales; family DATAWG01; genus DATAWG01. The sequence goes on from CAVTYW010000019.1 coordinate 130,170, forward strand.
TGCGATAGACACGGCGAGTGACGGCAACCTCGGCCGAATCGATCGGCAGCCGATGATCGGAATTGTCGAACACGAGCGTCGTTTCGGCCGAATTCAGCGGCCGCCGGCTGGTCGAACCGTTGAAAATGACATCGACCATCTCCTTGCCGCGGAGATTCTTGATGCTCTGTTCGCCGAGAATCCAGCGAATGGCGTCGACGACGTTCGATTTCCCCGAACCGTTGGGCCCCACGACCACCGTGATTCCGGCGGGAAAATCGAAGCGGGTTTTGTCGGCGAAGCTCTTGAAGCCGACAAGTTCCAGCGCCTTTAGCATGGCCACGGCCGCGGAGTTGAGAGGATGGAGGCCATTTTGAACTGTAGTAGGCACACTCCGTGTGCCGTGACAAACCGCGGCGGACGGCACTCGGAGAGTGCCTGCTACTTTGCCCCAGCGGAGGATTTGATGTCGGGTTCGGAACCTACGTCGGGAATGTGCGGCGCCTGGCCCGGCGGGGCGAATAGGTTCGGCAGCGGCGTGGCGACCTGGTAGCCGTCGCCGCCGGACGCTGGACCATCCGTCTTGGTTCGCTCGTACAATCGCTGCGGATTGGGTAGGGCATCGACCTCGAATCGGCAGGCAAGCGCGCCGCACGCCTTGGCCTGTTGCAGAAACTGCACCACGTCGGGATAGTTTCCTTCCAATTCGACGATCGCTCGAATCACGTCGTCCAATCGCGTCGATACGACTCGTTTCTGATCGGGCTTGCCCACTTCAAAGCGGCTGACGGTGATATGCGCGCGTCGGCGGCGCCGTCCGTGGCATTGGTACCGTTGACGACGATCGACTTGCCGGCGTCAACCGACAGCGGAAGCTGAAGAATTTGATCGGGCCCGAAGGTGACGACCTCCGCGCGGAAACTTCGCGTGACATGCACCATCGGCGGGCCGCCCGTATGCAGAGCGTGGTAAAAGAAACGGCCGTTGCAATCGTCGCCTTGAATTCCCGGATCGTGCGGATTCATGGCCCACAGCGCTCGGAAGGCGCCGTAGCGGGTTTCGGCGCTGGGGACATCCAGCAAGGCTCGCAACTCGTCGGCCGATTCGACGTCGTTCAGCGCGCTCATCGCCGTCAGAGCGTGCGCGCGGAAGGCGGGCTGATTGCGGGCGGATTCACCGAGCACTTTGGCCGACGATGTGTCATCGAGATAAGCCAGCGCCTCGGCCGAATAGAATCGCACTTCCGGATCGCTCATTCGCAGGCCGGTGCGCAGAACCGGAATTCCTTCTTTCCCGACCGCTTCCAACCGCAGCGCCGCCGTGGAACTGGTCACCGGATCGAGCAACTGTTTTTCCAAGAGCTTCAACCGGCCGGCCTGTTCCTGCGGCGATTCGTGAATCGCGATCGAGCGGACGACCCGCATATACCGCGGCATGTTGTATTTGTAGCGCGGATGGAGCAGCAACTCGATGTATTGGTCGGTCTTCGGCGTGGCGACGCCTTGTTGCACGCCGTGAGCGTAGTTGTGAAATCGCCGATTGAGGGCGTCGCCGATCTGCTTGCTCAAGAAGACCGATTTGTCGTCGGAATTGATCATCAGGCCGAGCGAGCGATTGTGCAGCACCTTGCCGCCGCCAAGCACCCGGCCGCGCAGTTGCGATGTCTTGTCGTTCGGACCGGGCGGATCGACCATCAACGGCCCTTCGCCGACGGCCAGCACGTGGCCATCGTGAATCTGGCCGCCCAACAGAGCCTTTTCCTTGAGCCGCGTTTCCATCAGCCAGCCGCCGGCAATGCTGGTCGTGTCGTTGTGTGGAGGGACAATCACCTCGAGGTCCAAGGTGTCGCCACGCTGGGCGGCGGGCGGCAAAAACGTGCCAACCACCACCAATGCCGTGCTCGGCGAAGCCAAAACGGAATTCGGATTGATCACGCCGCGGGCCTGCATGTCGGCCATCAACTCGGCGCGCTGCGGCGACGGCGGCGGATCGCTGCCGGTGTCGGCCAGGCCGACGACGAGAGCCGTGCTCTCCGCTTTGACGAAGTGCATGCCAAACGGTCCGGCGACCGATTCGACGAGCCGAACCTGCTTCTCGATCGACGCCATTTCGGCGTCTTCGGGGCTTTGCGATCGGACGGCCGGCCCCGCGCAGCCGGCGACGAACAGCAAACTGCCGCAGACCAAGAAGTCTCGGCGGTCCAGCGACGGTAGTAGTTGGGCATCAACAGGCTTCATGCCGTGCCGCGCTCCATGGGATCGCTCGGGAAAATCAGTTGACCACGGGAGCGCATCCCTGCGCCGCCGCGCTGGTCCGAAGCGATGGGTTGTCCGCGAATGCGTGAAAAGACGAGAAACGAACGGCGGGGAAGATAGTGGTTCGCTTCGGCGCGGTCAAGGTGAGTTGCGGACGCCGGCAACGCGCCAAGCCGCATGCGAGCTTCGCTATCAAACGGTATGTTGAAGCTCGCTTGCGGTTTCGCGCGTCGGCGCAGAACCTACGGCGGATCCCATCCACCCTGACAAAATGGATTGCAGCGCAGAATCCGCCAAACGCCTTTGGCCGCTCCCCGCAATGCCCCGTACTTATTCACCGCGCCGATGAAGTAGTGGCTGCATGTCGGTTGGAAGCGGCACTGTCGTCCCAGGAAAGGGCTAAGAAAGAATTGATACAGTCGCACCAATGCTATCAGCGTCCAAGACGGCAGACCGACAATCGTGGCCCAAAGAAATCTCATTCCGCGGTTCCAAAATGCCCGTAACGGAATTTATGAAAATTCCGTGCGTCGGCAATGGTTCTGCAACTGAATTCTGGCGAATTCAGCTACGGCCTGTGTCTTTCGCCAACCGCTTCGCCACCTTGCCGGCCAAGCCAGCCAACGACTCTTCCAGCCACAGTAATTCCGGTTCGCTGCCCACGCGAGGAACGACAACCAAATCAATGCCGACCGGCAATTCACTCCGATGGAGCCGAAACGCCTCGCGCAGCAGTCGCTTCCAACGGTTGCGCACGACAGCGCCGCCCAGTCGCGACGATACCGACAATCCGATCCGGCAAAACGCGAGACCATTTTCGCAGCCGTAGACAACGAGCCGGCCATCCGAGGCCGAACGCCGTCGTTTGTACGTTCGATCGAAATCGGCCGGTCGCCGCAGGCGGCATTCAGGCGGCAATCGGTTCCTTTTTTCCGCTACCATTGCAGCCCGGAGCGCGGATTCTGCGGGTTCTCGGCCGATTGCTTCTTCACCGCTTCCATCAGCGCGTCGTCGATTTTCTCGGGCAACATGATCAGCACGTCGGCAAATAGATCGCCCGCTGGCCCGTCTTTCACCTTCACGCCGTGCCCCTTGATTCGCAGCTTCGTTCCGCTCGACGTATGCGGCGGAATTCGCAACGAAATCGTTCCACGCGGCGTCGGCACGTCGACTTTCGCACCGAGGATCGCTTCCGCCAAAGTGACCGGCAATTTCACTTCGAGATTGTTTCCACGCCGCATGAACCAGGGATGGGACGCGACGCGAACCGTCAGCAAAATATCGCCGGCCGGTTCGCCGCCCAGCGATTCCCCTTGCCCGCGGAGCCGCATTTTGGCGCCGTCGGCGATGCCCGCCGGAATTTTGACCTTGATCGTGTCGATATGGCCCGACGATCGCGGAACGCTCAATTCGATCTGGCCGCCGAGAATCGCGGTTTGGAAGGGAATCTCGATCGTATGCTGCAAATCGGCGCCGGCCGCGGATTCGGGCGCCGGCTTCCGGCCGCGTTTACCAGTGCCCGCGCTTCCTTTGCGGCGATATTGGCCGCCGAACAAATCGCCGAAAATGCTGCTGGGATCGCCGCCGTAGCGCTGACCGAACAGATCGCCGAGGTCGATTTCCTCGAATCCTGGCGCTGCTCCGCTGCCGCCGCGGCCCTGCGGCCGGGGACCGCCCTGGCCGCGCGATTCGAACGAACTGCCATAGCGGTCGTACATTTCTCGCTTGCTGGTGTCGTTGAGCACGTCGAACGCGGCCTGCACTTTTTGGAATTTCTCCTTGGCCGTCTTGTCGTTCGGGTTGAGATCGGGGTGGTATTTTCGGGCCAAATCGCGATACGCCTTCTGTACGTCGGCTTGCGAGGCGTCGCGCTGGAGCCCGAGCGTTTGATAGAAGTCTTCAGCCAAGGCTAGGGCGAGGGTGAGGGTGAGGGATTAGGAATTGCCGCGATGGCTATTCTAGGGCGGTGCGGTGTAAGGCTTCAAGTCGCCGCAAGTTGGCGCTCCGCACTTGGGGCGGTACATTGGCTTGCTGTGAACCCGACCGCCAGTGATATATCCGCCGTGAATCCTCCGACCCCTGCCGTCGACCTGTCGGTCGAATTGGGCCGGCTTCGGCTTCCTAATCCAATCCTGGTTGCTTCCGGCACGTTCGGATATGCCCGCGAGATGGCGGGCCTGGTCGATCTGCGGCGATTGGGCGGGATCATTCCCAAGACGATCACGCAAGAGCCACGCCGCGGCAATGCGCCGTGGCGGACCGTCGAGACGCCTGCGGGTATGCTCAACTCGATCGGCCTCGATAACGACGGCCTGGAGGCGTTTGCCGGGCATCATATCCCGTATTTGACGGGCCTCGGCGTGCCGATCATCGTCAGCATCGCGGGGCGGACGTACGAAGAGTTCGTGGCGATGGCGGCTCGGCTCGAAGACGTTCCGGGCATCGCGGCCATTGAGTTGAATATCTCTTGTCCGAATGTGAGCCACGGCGTCGATTTCGGCACCGATCCGGAGATGTGCCGCCGCGTGGTGGCGGGCGTTCGCGCGGCATCGTCGCGGCCGATCTTGGCCAAGCTGACGCCGAACGTCACCGACATCGCCGCCGTGGCTCGTGGAGCAGCCGACGGGGGCGCCGACGCGATCTCGCTCATCAACACCTGCCTCGGCATGGCCGTCGATTGGCGCCGCCGCCGTCCGCTATTGGGCAACGGCATGGGCGGCCTGAGCGGACCGGCCATCAAGCCGATTGCGCTGCGAGCCGTGTATCAGGTGGCCCGAGCCGTCAAGACGCCGGTCGTCGGCATCGGCGGAATCGCGACGATTGACGACGTGATGGAATTCATCGTCGCCGGCGCCACCGCCGTCCAAATCGGCACGGCCAACTTTTACCGTCCCACGGTTTCCCTTGAAATCCTCGACGCCCTGCCCGCAGCGCTAGCCCAACTCGGCGTCACCCGTGTCTGCGAAGTCGTTGGCACGTTAACCGAAAACCCTCGCTCCGAAGATCCAACCGTAATTTAACGATTCGCGCCCAATTCCAACGCATCCTTCTTCGTTCCTAGCCCCTAGTCCCTGATTCCTAGCCCCTTCCTCCCATGCACGTTCTCTCCGGCATTCAACCGACCGGCCGCTTTCACTGGGGCAACTATTTCGGCGCCATCCGACAGTACATCGATTTGCAGCACGAAGACGGCCGCTTACTACTTCATCGCCAATTTGCACGCCTTGACGACTGTCCGCGAGGCCGCCCAATTGCGCAGCCTGACGCTCGACGCCGCGATCGATTTGCTCGCCTTGGGCTTGGATCCCGATCGAGCCGTGCTGTTCGTGCAGTCCGACGTACCGGAAGTAAGCGAGCTGTGCTGGCTGCTGATGACCGGCGCTCCGATGGGCTTGCTCGAGCGCTGCCATGCGTACAAGGACAAAAAGGCCCAGCGGTCTTGCGGCCGACGCCGGATTGTTCACGTATCCCGTGCTGATGGCGGCCGACATTTTGGCCTACGATTCCGACACGGTGCCGGTCGGCGAAGATCAGGTCCAGCACATCGAAGTTTGCCGCGATTTGGCCGGCGCTTCAATCATCACTTCGGCGAAGTGTTCGTGATGCCGAAGGCGAAGCTGCTGGACGCCTCGAAAAAAGTGCCTGGCACCGACGGCGAAAAGATGTCGAAGAGCTACAACAACACGCTGGAGGTGTTCGAAGACGCCGGCCGCGCAGCGCAAAAAGATCATGCGCATCACGACCGATTCCCGTCCGATGGACCAGCCGAAAGATCCGGAGACGGATCATCTTTATCAACTCTATTCGCTCGTGGCGACCGATGAAGAGCGAGAAGCGATGGCGGCACTGTATCGTCGCGGCGGTTTTGGCTATGGCGAAGTGAAAAAGGCACTGGCCGACGCGTCGGAAAAATACTTCGCCCCGGCGCGAGCAAGACGAGCCGAACTAGCGGCCAATCCAGAGAAAATCCGCGAAATCCTAGCCGACGGCCGCAGCGTGCCCGTCGCAAAGCAAGTGAAGTTCTCAATCGAGCCAAAAAAGCCTGTGGGGTAGCGTGAAAGGCTTGAGGCTTGAGGAAAACGAAGAACATGAGGGAACGCCGGATGAACAGCATTTAGACCGTCAGATTTCTTTTTTGTAGCCTGAAGCCTCAAGCCTCAAGCCTTCCTCTCCCATGAACATTCTTGGCATCGGCACCGACATCGTGGAATGCTTGCGGATCGCGCAGATGATCGAGCGCCATGGGGAACTGTTCATCACGCGGGTCTACACGCCGCACGAAATCCAGTATTGCCAGAACCGGAAGGCGGCCACGCAGCATTTCGCCGGCCGCTGGGCCGCGAAAGAAGCCGTGCTCAAGGCGGTCGGAACCGGCTGGCGGCGGGGCATTAGTTGGCGCGACGTGGAAATCCGCAATCTCGCGAGCGGCCGGCCGACCGTCTCGCTCCGCGGCGGAGTGCGCGACGTAATGGAAGAGCTTGGCATCGGCCAGATGCTCATCAGCATCTCACACTGCCGCAGCCATGCGACCGCGTATGCTATTGCCATCGATCGCGGCGATGCTGAACCGGACGACGAGGAATAGGGCGCGACCGTAGCGGAATTTGTGAAAATTCCGTGCGTCGCCAATGGTCTGGCGACTGAATTCTGGCGAATCCAGCTACGACGGGTTGATGGCGGCGCCTTCTGCGATTTCCATCCGCACCAGCGCCCGGATCACTTCGTCCATCGATTGCGGGCGGCGGAGCGGTTCCTTCGAGATCATCTGGCGAACCAGATTCGCCAGTGGCGAAGGAACCTCGGGCCGCACGCGGCAAATGCCTCGGCCGGTCGTGGCGATGCATCTGCAATAGTTCGGCCAGATCGCCGGCTTCGAACGGCGGCCCGCCGGCAAGCATTTCGTAGAGCAGGATGCCGAGGCTGTAAATGTCGCTGCGCTGATCGCGGCGCAAGGTTGAACGCGATTTGCTCCGGCGGCAGATAATTGAGCGTGCCCAACAGCGGCAAATCCACGAGCGAACTACCGTCGTTCATCGGCCGCGCGAAGCTGAGGTCCAACAGCGTCGCGTGGCCAGTCGGCGCCAATTGCAGATTGGCCGGCTTCACGTCGCCATGCAACAAACCATGCCGATGCAATGCGTCGAGCGCCTCGGCCGCTTGCCGGGCAATCCACATCGCCCGGCTGACGCTGAGCGTGGGCGCCCGGCCAAGCAGCGCCGCAAGCGTGTGGCCCGCCAACCGCGGCATGACGACAAAATACGGCGGCTCATTCACATGGTCCGCCAGAATGGCCACCAAATGTGGATGGGCCACGAGCCGTCCGATTGAAGCTTCGCGCCGCAGCAGAGCCAATGCATTCGGGCCGATCGTTCCATCGCGGACGGAGCATTTTTAGCGCATAGGGAGCCGGTCGATCGATCGGACTTCCCACCGGCTGCGCCGCAAACACCCGAGCCAGCGTCCCCTCGCCGAGCAAACCCTCCAATCGCCACGAACCAGCCTGTGCCGGCAGCGGCTCGGCCGCCGAGGTGCGCAAGCCAATGCTGGCCCCCAACCCGGCCGGCAATTCCGGCGGGCGCGCAGCGGCGGCGCGGGCCAATTTGATGGATTCCGTAGTTTGGGTCATGCGTGCGGGCGCAAACGATCCGCTGCCAGGCCAAATTCGTGACGTGGCGGCACCGAGAATCGGGTCTAAAGAACTGGGTCTACCGATTGCATCGGACGTTCGAGGCTTGAGGCTTGAGGCTACAGGCCGTACCTTCAAGTCTTTAGCCTGTCCCCGGTAGCCTACGCCAACACCCGATTGATTTCGTCGCGGAGTGTTTGCTCGATTTTTCCCTTGAACATCATGGCGGCCAGCGGGATTTTGGCGTCGAACCGGACGTCGGCCGGTTCGACGGCCATTTGACCGGAGACGGCGAATCCGTAGGTCTTGAAGCCGAATTCGACGGTGTTGTCGGTCCAAGTTTCTTGCAAATCGCTAACCTGGTTTTGATAGCGATGCTTAACCTTGGCCAAGAAGCCCTTGAGGCGCGTCAGCGCTTCTTCCTGTCCCAGTTTATGCGGAATGGTGACTTGCAAGCTCGGCATGGCCGATTTCTCCGGAAAAAATTGCGGGACCACGCGTGCTTCCCGCAAGCGAGTCGCAAAACGTCGTCGTAAATGCCTAACTCCTAAGCCTCCACCGTCACTTCACCCTATCTTCCCCCTTCCATCACCAAGCGAGACCATCGTATACTTGGGCGCAAGAAAAAGGAAACCCATCGGGCACCCGAAAGGGTATGCTCCCGTGGCGACCATGTGCCCGCGTCGTCGAATCGCCGACTTCGACATTCTCCAGAGATACATCATGCTGAAACACCGTCTGGTCATTTTCCTGACCCTGGCCGCCGTGGCGACGGCTTCGATTGCCGTTGCAGTGGCGGCGTACATCCACGCTTGCCCGAACCCGAGACGGCCGATCGCCAAGGCTTGTTTCGCTGGCTGGTGCAAACCCATTTGCGCGAAGAACCGCAAGACATTCAAACGCGGCTGTTGAACCGCGTCGAACAAGAACTCGCGAACGGAATCGATCTGACGCAAAGTCTGTCGCAAATCGATTCGTCGCAGCGCACTCGGCTGCTGGAGAACGTCGATCGGCTGGCGGAATGCTGGTTCTTCCGCGAGGCCGAGCGATTTTACGCCGAGCCGGAGTCAGGCCGATTGACGCTGCTCCGGCAACAAGCGGACCGCGTGAAGCAATTGGGCATTCTCGAGCAGATGGCGGCGCTGGAGGGGCACGGCGGCGATACGGCGAAAGCGAAATTGGCGGCGGTTGCCGACAACGCGCGGCGCGTCGATCGCTGGCTGGCCGACGTTGCTCCGCCGCAGCGCGAGCGCTTGAGCGAGTATTTCACGGCCCTGCGCGGCGCGCTGGTTTGGAACAACCTGCAGCAGTGGTTCTCGCCCAAATAGATGGATTTACCAAAACTCAGCCGTCGTGCGCGGAATTCGGAATTTTCACAAATTCCGCAACGGTGCGCCCGTTCAGTCGCGCGGATCTCCGCGCAGTTGCTCGAAATCGAGTACGTCAGCCGGATGCCACAGCGGCAGTCCCAACCGTAGCCGCTCGGCCATGATGGCCAGCTTTTCATCGGTGCCGGGCATGGCTCGCGTGGCGTCGAATTCGGCATCGCGGACCTGCTGCGGCTCGAAATCCCAATATCCCTGCTTGATCGCTTCCAGAATGGAATGAGGCACGACGAGACTCCTCTGCGACTTTCCTGCCAGCGGCGCGAACCTGTTTTACGAATGAGCCCCTCCTTGCCGGCTCGCAGGTTCAAGAGGTCGCGGCATCCTGGCCGCGCACGGTCGGCAAAACCAAGGTGCCAGTATTGGGCCTCGCGGCGATGCTGTCAAGCAAATTGACGGCAGGAAAAAATTCGCGGATTTGCAATTTAGACGCGGGCGGGCAATCGTGCATTTTGCAATCGTTCGCTCAATCGCTTGACAAGCTCGGGATCCAATCGCCCCGATCGATCGCCGCGGCAAACCGCTCCGCGAACGGCGATGAAATCGGGCGAATGAGGCAGCAGCCGGTCGATTTGCTCCGCCGTCACCTGACCGCCGAGCACGACCAGCAAGCCTGCCGCTCGAGCCGCCGCGACACAGCGAGCCAGCGCGGCATCCGACCACAGGCCCAATAAACCCGGGCCGCGCTTGTCGAATGTGTTCGACCAACACGCCCGGCAATGCAGCCGCTGCGCGTATCGCAACACCAGATTTTTTGTCGGAGAACCAGCGACCGACCAATCGGCGTAGAGCACTGCCACGGGCGACACCGAATCGGGCAACGTCGCCAGCGCCGCTTTCCATCGGCCCGCCAAGCCCGGCCGCAGCGAGCAGCCGGCCAAACCGAACTTCACGAATTGCGGCAGGCGATTCGGTGGCAATAGGTCTGCGAACGATTGCCATTCGGCGATGCCGCGGTCCAGTTCACCTAGCGCGATGCTCGTCGGGCGGCGTCCGGCGACGGTTTTCATCACGGCCGCGACCACTTCCGGCGTTGCCGCGCCGAGCGATCCGGCGCTCGGTTCCTTGACGTCGATCAAATCGGCCCCGGCCGCGACCGCGTCGGCAGCTTCCTCGGCGCTTCGCACACTGACCAGCAGCTTGGTCATGTCGTTTTCTCCACGGCGGGCCGATCCGTCGCCGGCACGTCTTCGATGCCATGTTGGATACTGTGCAAACGAGTGTTCAAACGCGTGACGACCTCCAAGGAAAGCGGTTCGCACCAGGTGCCGTGAATCATGATATATCCCTCCGCCCAGCGGCCAAGCGCCGGCTTGACCGGCCGATCGGTCCAATCGGTCGCTTTTTCCGCGAGCCGCACAATCAGGCTCACTGTGCGAAACGGCGCGTTCACCTGATCCGACAATTTCAACGGCCCGCTGCCCAGGAAAAAACATTCCACCACGTCGATCGGCACCCGCACCGGCGAACCGAGCCGCAAATAAGCCAGCATGTAGCCGGGTTCGTAAGCCAAACGAGGTTGACTCATCTGCCGCAGCAGCAATCCGAACAACGCCCCGCCCAGTGCAATTGCCATCCAGCCGATCGCGCGAGGCAATGGCGCGGCGCAGAGCAGCACAAGCGCCAAGCCGATCGCTGCCAATAGCGCGGGCGGCTGCATGCCCATCCACAGCGCTCGGCGATTCGGACGCAGCCAAACTTCATGCATCCTCACGTTTTACCGGCCGAGGCGACGTTCGACAATAACCCGATTCCAGCGACGCTGATCGAGCCGCTAAGACTTGCAGAGAATCGCAACGCCAGTACGATAAACGACTCATTGATTTTATCCGCCAATAGCGACCTCGCCCAACGAACGACTCCTTTGTCCTCCGAACCGATCACTACCGCCCAAGGACTGGCCGCGTTGGCCGACCAACTGGCCGACGCCGAGACGATTGCCTTCGACACCGAATTCGTTTCGGAAGACACGTATCGTTCGGAATTATGTCTGATCCAAGTGGCCGCGGGAGATCGATTGTCGGTCGTCGATCCGCTGGCAGTGACCGACACAGCCCCGTTCTGGGAGCGGCTTGCCGCCGACGGGCACGAGACCGTCGTCCACGCCGGCCGCGAGGAGCTTTGCTTTTCGCTGGCGATCATCGGGCGGCGGCCGGCGCGGCTGTTCGACGTGCAAATCGCCGCCGGATTGGTCGGCTATGAATATCCGGCCGGCTACGGTTCGCTGCTCAACAAGCTGCTCGGCGAATCGCCGAAAAAAGGGGAAACCCGCACCGATTGGCGCCGCCGGCCCCTCAGCCATCATCAAATCGAATACGCGCTCGACGACGTGCGCGTATCTGGCCGCGCTGCGCGATCGGCTCCGCGATCAACTCGAAAAGCTGGGCCGCAACGCTTGGATGGACGCCGAAATGGCCGCCTGGCAAGACGAGGTCGAAGCCTCGCGCACGCGGGAAAAATGGCGTCGGGTTTCCGGAATCAACGGCCTCTCGGCCCGATCGCTGGCCATCGTCCGCGAGTTGTGGCGCTGGCGCGAGACCGAAGCCGAGCGTCGCGATCTGCCGGTTCGGCGCGTGTTGCGCGACGATTTAATCGTCGAGTTGGCCCGGCGACAAACGTCCGATCTGAAACGAATTCACGCGGTGCGCGGATTGGAGCGCGGCGATTTGAAACGGCTCATGCCCGAGATCGCTCGGCATATCGACATCGCCCTGCAACTGCCCGATACCGGTATTCCGCAATTTGAGCGGCGCGAAGTGCCGCAGCAACTCAACGTGCTCGGCCAATTTCTGGCCACGGCCCTGACGAGCATCTGCCGCGGCGCCGACTCGCCCCCAGCCTGGTCGGCTCGGCCAGCGATGTCCGCGATCTGATTGCATTTCGTCTCGGCTACAACGTTGACGAGCCGCCGCTGTTGGCCACCGGCTGGCGGGCGGAAGTCGTCGGCCAGCAGCTAGACGACCTGCTCTTTGGCCGCACGAGCATTCGGATCGTCGATCCGAAATCGGACGAGCCGCTGGCGTTTGAGAAAGGGACGGGGGGCAGGGAGCAGGGAGCGGGGAGCAGGGAGCAGGACGGATAGACGCGAGCCCGTGGCAACGTGGCCCATTGTGGCATCTCAATCGTTTGTCGCCAGAGTCTCTGCACACGCCTCCGCTTTCAGCTCCGATGCCGTTTGCCTTCTTGCATCGCGAATCCATAGCGCGGCGAAAACCGGCAGCAGTGCGACGGCGGTCCATTGATAAGCGGTCAAGCCGAGCCAAATCTCCGGCTCGGGGCGAATGAACTCGCTGAAAAACCGGTAGACGAGGTACGAGATAATATACAGCTTAATCAGTTGCCCGCACAGCGCCCGCGCCGCCACAGAAAATAGAGCACCACGGCGGCCGCGAAATGGAATGCCGATTCGTAAAGCTGCGTCGGATGGCGCGGGCGAGCGTCGGCGGTGCGAAACACGACGCCCCAGGGGAGCGACGTCGGCGTGCCGTAGCAGCAGCCCGCGCTAAAGCAGGCCAGCCGGCCGATGGCCACCGCCGCGGCGACGGGCACGGCAAACGAATCACCCGTCTTCACGCGAATATCCAGCCCCCATTTCGCCAGCTCCACGCCGAAATAGCCTCCGACGATTCCGGTCATGATCGTCTTGCCATCGCTGAACCACGCCGCGCCGCTGATCAGGCCGTCGTAATTCGACAATATGAACGGCAGCCGGGCCCCAATGAACGCGCCGCAAAATGCTCCCAAGCCGATGCCGAGCCGCTCGGTGCCCGATAGCGGCAGCGATTGCTGCATCCGCCGGCTGATGGCGAAGCCGACGGCGAGGGCCAAGAGCATTATCGTGGGGTACAGCCAGGTCATTGCGGCAAAGGGCGAGGGACGAGGGGCGAAAGGCGAGGATGGACCGGGTCTGGCTCATTTTTCGGCTTGCTGCGGCCGGCATTGCCGTTGGAGCTTCCGCCGAAAAATGTGCCTGACCCCTTTGGCTTGGTCTCCTTCGGCGTGGCCACCGCGTCGGCAGTCATCGCCGACAGTGTTCGCAGCGTTGGCAGGGGGACGTGGCCGTTGCGGTAGAGGACATTGTAGGCGCAGAACGGGATTACGTGGCCGCTTGGCAGCACGTGGTGGATGCAGCATTTCATGACTCGGCGCACGTCGAAGTTGTACGCGTCCAAGAACGACGTGATCGTGATTCGAAAAACGTCTTCGGGCGCCAATTGTTCCGCCGTCGCCCGGCGGAAGAATTCCGCGGCCAGCAATTCCGTTTCCATCGCGCCGGCCGTTCGACAATCCGCGATCGGCAGGACCGGCAATCCGTTGCCGTTGGCGCCGTTGATTTGAACCAGACTCGCATTGACGGACCCGCGCCATTCTCCGGCCCGCATTTGCCGCCGCAGCAGCTTTGGCTGCCCAAATACTGTTCGATCAATTCCCGCGCACGCACGCGCGTGAACGTGATCCCGTTCGCGAGCAATTCGAGATGATTGCGGGCATCGATGAATCGGGCCAGCGGAACGACTTTGCCGCCGCTGCGATAGGCGTAGCCCAGGCTGTGGCAATTCGGATGGGCACATGGCAGCGGCATGAAATCTTCCGTGCAAAACAGCCCGTCGGTCTGCTCGACGATTTCGCGAATCACATCCGGAAACGTGATCCGCCGCTCCAGGCTTTCCGGCAAAACGACTCGTCCGGAATAGGTTGCCGGCTGGAAACTGATGCCGGTGATCCACGGCCGCGCAAGCCCGAAGCGCACGATCGCGCCGATTTCATGTTCATTGACGTCGGTCTGAAGCGTTGTCACCAGTGTCGTCCGCAATCCGTGCCGGCCGAGATTCTCGACCGCCCGCTGCTTGATCTCCGCCAGCGGCTCGCCGCGCAGCGATTGATAGACGGCATCGCTCAGGCCGTCGAATTGCAAGTAAATCTCCAATCGATGTTTGTAGCGAGCCAGACGGTCGACGAATGGCGCATCGTGAGCCAGCCGGATTCCGTTCGTGTTGATCATCACGATATCGATCGGCTGGGCGCAGGCGTATTCGAGAATCTCGAAGAACTCAGGATGAATCGTCGGCTCGCCGCCGGAAAGCTGGAGCACTTCCGGCCGCGTTTCGACTTGCACCAGCCGATCGATGGCCCGCCGGCATTCGTCGAGCGATAGATGTTTTTGGCCCGGCCCGCTCCCCGCATAACAAACCGGGCAAGTCAGATTGCAAGCCGCCGTGATCTCGACCAGCCCGACGCACGTGTGCTGCTCGTGCTCGGTGCAAAGTCCGCAATCCAGCGGACAGCCCTTATCCGGTTCGACACCAAACAGCGGCGTCTTTCCCGGCAGGCTGAATTCCATCCGATCGAATTGCGACACGTCGGAGCAAACAAAATCCTCGCGAACCCCATGCGTCGGACAGCGCTTGCGAAAATAGACCCGCGATTCGTCCTTCACGATGATCTTCGCCGGCACCACGGCCAGGCACTCCGGACACAGACTCTGCGTCATTCCCAAAAAGCGATGTTCGCGAAGTTGCATGATTCAATCCTTGGTTCGCCGAACGTTTCGAATCAGAAAGTACGCCAAAAAACAGAGGAACACGGCGCCGGCGACGAATGCGGAAACCGTCAGAACGTAATCGCCGGACCTGCCGAACCCGGCGCCCGTCATGAATCCCGCGGTGCAGGTCACGAAGAAAGCTGCGAAAGCGGCAATGAAGCTCCCGAACGCAATCCACGTGGCAAACGCAAACGACACTCCGAAAGCCGCGATCTTCTCCGGCACGGTCAGCGGATGGCCTGACCGCCGTTCGCGCTTTGCAGCGATCGCTGTCGCATGCAACGCTGCCGGAATCGCCAAAACCCCGAGCGCAATTCCCAATCCAGGCGCAATCCGCACGACTCCCATCACGACGGCTACCAGTGCCGTCCACAGAAACAGCGTGCTAAGGCTAAATGTCCATTTCAAATCGGCCGGATTCAGAGCGGGCGGTGCATACGGATTCGCCTTTGAAGGGCCCTCTTCCTTTGGGTGAGCTCGAACCGGATCGCCCAGCTTCCAGCCGCAGAGCCAACAGTAAGTTACGTCGTCCGGACAGCGATCGCTGTCGCATGCAACGCTGCCGGAATCGCCAAAACCCCGAGCCAGAATTCCCAATCCATCGCAATCCGCACGACTCCCATCACGACGGCTACCAGTGCCGTCCACAGAAACAGCGTGCTAAGGCTAAATGTCCATTTCAAATCGGCCGGATTCAGAGCGGGCGGTGCATACCGATTCGCCTTTGAAGGGCCCTCTTCCTTTGGGTGAGCTCGAACCGGATCGCCCAGCTTCCAGCCGCAGAGCCAACAGTAAGTTACGTCGTCCGGAAACGGCGCACCGCAATCCGGACAATTGTTCGGCCGCGAAATCGGTTGGTTTGGATCCATAATCACCTTCCGCCTACTCTTCGCCCCATCCGTTTCCGTTAGCCCATCGTTCGCCACACTTCGCGCAGGATAAGCCACGCGACGAAGATAACAGCAACAACGGCGACGATCGATGCGACCACCACCGTGGCATTGGCGAGGCCGCTGTTGTTCGAGATCAATCCAGTGCCCGACGCCATGCACATGACCAATAAGGCGCTGATTGCCGCGATAATGACCAAAACGGCGATGATCACGAATGCCGCGACCGAGACCGTAAACGCGGCGAGCTTGTCTGGAACGGTCATTGCCTGACCCGATTTGCGTTTGCGATATGCGGCGATTCCAACGGTGTTTAGTGCCGCCGGAAACGTGATAACCGCGAGCGCGATCCCCAATCCCGGCGCAATGCGCACAACGCCCATCACGACGGCCACCAATGCGGTCCAAAGAAACAGAGTGCTCAGGCTGAACGTCCATTTCAGATCGGCGGGATTAAGAGTTGGCGGTGCATACGGATTCGCTTTTGAAGGGCCTACTTCCCGCGGGCGAGCTCGAACCGGATCGCCCAACTTCCAGCCGCAGAGCCAACAAGCTACCCCAACATCCGGAAACGGCGCACCGCAATCCGGGCAATCTTTCGGTCGCGAAATCGGTTGGCTCGGTTCCATCATGCCCGCCGTGGTCCGCAATCAATTGCTCGAAACGAAATAAACGCGACAACAAAAGTGTTGACGAGTTCAGAGCCTACACCTTACCAAGCATCGACAGGCAACTCATGAAAAAGGCGAAGATAGCGGCGATGGCGACGGCGATGGCGATCAACATGATAATTGCAAACGTCCCCGCGACCGTTGCGAATGCCCCCACGAACGAACCGACTTTCTCGCCTCCGGTCATGACGCGCCCGTGCGATGCTTGCGGTATTCGGAGATGCCGATGGTATATAGGGCCGCGGGAACGGCGAAAATGCCCAACGGAATGCCCAATCCAGGCGCGATTCTTATGACTCCCATCACGACGGCCACCATGGCCGTCCAAATAAACAGCGTGCTCAGCCGGAACGTCCATTTTGGATCGACAGTATTCGACGGCGCGAGCGAAGCCGTCGGCATTACGCCGGTCGCGGCCGGTTGCTTCGGCCGATCGCCAATCGGATCGCCTATTGCCCAGCCACAGAGCCAACAATAAGTTCCCTCGCGCGAAAACGCGGCCCCGCAGTCGGGACAGAATTGTGGTCGTTCAAGGGGCTGATTCGCTTCCATGTCCTCGCTCTCCGCTCCCGCCGGACCACTATCTCTCCGCACCTATTCGTCTTGCCACACGAAGCGAAGAACAAGAAACCCGCCAGCACCGATGATCGTGCAGGCGACAATGGCCGCACCGATCGCAATCGGAGTTTTCCCAATGCCGGCCGGCAAAAAGGAAGCGGCAAAAAGCACCAAACCGATCACTGGCGCGACGCCGATGGCGGCCATTGTCCCGATCGCGATTATGGCCGCGAGCGACTGGGTGAAGCAAAGAATTATCTCATAGAACGGCATCCGTCGGCCTGTTTTTCGTTTCTGCCTTGCCGCGAGACTGGCCGTGTAGAGCGCCGCCGGAAAAGTCACGATTCCGAGCGCCGTGCCGATGATCGGCGCGACCCTCACCACGCTCATCACCGCTCCGACGAGCGTCACCGACAGCAGCAGCGTTCCGATGCCAAATGTCAATCCCGTTTCGCGGCGCTTCCGCGGGCGAGCGGCCACTGGGTCGCCCAGTTTCCACCCGCACAGCCAACAGCAATCCTCCTCGTGCGAAAACACCGCGCCGCAACCGGGACAATCTTCTGGTCGCGGGATCGGTTGGCTCGGATCCATAGTCGTCGCCATCCGTCTTCGTCCTCTCGTCCCTCGCCCCTATTCCCTGGCCCCTGTCCTTTGAGCAAAATCCTCCGCCATCGCTCGCACGCGCCGAATCACCTGTCCCAAGACAATGCCGGCCAGAGCCAAGGCCACCAGAACAATCAATTGATAATACGCGCGGCACGCGGATCAATTCGGCCCGATCGGCGCTGGCCCAATAATCGGCGTAGCCGACGAGAAACAGATAGCCGGCCATCGAGCCAAGCGTCGTCATCCACATCAGCCGCAGATTCAATCGCAGCGCCGCCAGCGCGATGATCAGAAAATAGACGACGATCAGTGGACTGCGTGGACCGTCGGCGATCGTCAGCACCGCGGTCAGTAGCACCAGATCGCAAGCGGTGGTGACGAACTTCAGCGCGGCGGGAAAGAATTGCCTCCGCAGGCAAACGAGCGTCACCAAAGCGACCATCGTCCAGGCGACTGCCAGCGCCGTGACCGATGCGTGAAACCGATCGTCGCTCACTTTCGGCAATTGGAGCGTGCCGATCCGGCCGCCGTGGTTGATCAGTTCGATGATGTAAAACGCGGCGATGCCGACGATCCGCAGCAGATTCGCGCGGGCCTCGCCTTCGTATTCCTGCCAGCGGCTGACGATGAACCATTGCCGATCGTGCGCCGCGCCGCCGGATTTCGGATCAGCGGTCATATTGCTCCAGTCAACGAATGTGCTGGCGGATGATTCAAGCCTGCCCAAATCCCAGGTAATGGTCGCTGCATTACAACATACGGCCAAGCTATGTACAACGGCTTTGCGTAGGTCAGCCTTTCCAGGTTGACGGCAAATGCGGAAAGTCAGGCTGGAAAGCCTGACCTACGGGATGCCACGCGGCAATTTCCTTGTCGCTGGGCCGTGCATCGAATAGGCTTGGAAGTGCCAAACGATGAACGGCGAGCAAGCAAACCGCGAGCAGCCATGCGCTTTCCAATCGCAATTATCCTCTGCCTTTTCACGTCGGCCGCCCTCGCGGCCGACGCGCCTGATCCCGGCGCGGATCAGCTTGAGCGTGGTTTTCGCGAGACCGTGCATCCGTTTGTCAAATCGTATTGCTTCGAGTGCCACAGCGGCACGAAACCCAAGGGGGACGTTGATCTCAGCAGCTATTCCAGCGCGGAGGCAGCCGCCAAGGATTATCGCCGCTGGGAATTGATGGCCGAGCGGCTCGACGCCAAAGAGATGCCACCGGATGAAGCCAAGCGGCATCCTGCGCCAGCGGAGAGCCGGCTTGTGATCGATTGGATTCAGTCGGTGCGGCGATTCGAAGCCAAGAAAAACGCCGGCGATCCGGGACCGGTTTTCGCCCGGCGGCTGAGCAACGCGGAATACGACTACACGATCCGCGATCTCATCGGCGTCGATCTCCGGCCGGCCCAACATTTCCCCGTTGATCCGGCGAACGAGGCGGGATTCGACAATTCGAGCGAATCGCTCACGATGACGCCGAGCCTGGTGAAAAAATATCTCGAAGCCGCCCGGCTTGTCTCCGATCACCTGGTGTTCACGACCGACGGGCTCGAATTTGCTCCGCATCCCGTCGTGGCCGACACCGATTGCGACAAATACTGCGTCAACCGGATCATCGATTTTTACCAGCGTCAATGCACCGATTACGCGAAATACTTCGAAGCCGCGTGGCGATTTAAGAATCGGGCGGCACTCCGTCGGTCGCAAGCGACGCTGAACGACACGGCCGCCGAAGCCGGCGTTAGCGCTGAAATATCTCGCGACGATTTGGTCGGCGCTCACCGGCCCGGCAGAGGACGTCGGCCCGATCGCGGCATTGCAAGCGATGTGGCGCGAGTTGCCCGCCGGCGGACAAGATCAAACTGCCGTGGCGAACCGTGGCTGCGAGAAGATGCGCAGACTTCGTGTCGGGCCTTCGTGCCCAGCTTGTCCCGCATGTCGACAATCTCGCCCATGCGGGCATTAGCAGTGGCTCGCAGCCCGCGGTGTTGTGGAAAGACCGGCAGTTCGCCGCCAATCGGATGAAATACTCCGGCGGCGCGCTCAAGCTCGCGGCTGTGTCGCTACCAAAGGATTCGCCGGCAGCGCGAGCGATGGAGATTCCAAAAGACCCGGCTGCCACAACGCGATTCGAGGCAACGTTCGCACGATTCTGCGAAACATTTCCCGATGCTTTCTTCGTCTCCGAACGGGCGCTGATCTATCTCGATCCCAAGACGCAAAAAGAGATGACCGGCCGCCTGCTCAGTGCCGGCTTTCACAATCAGATGGGCCATTTCCGCGACGATGGCCCGCTCTACAAACTGTTGCTCAATGAAAACGAGCAACACGAACTCGACCGTCTCTGGCAAGAATTCGACTACGTCGCTTCGATTCCCTCGCGGCAATACAACAACTTCCTGTGGTACGAGCGCAGCGAGACCGATTTCGTCCGCGGCGACGAATTTAATTTTGCCCGCGCTGAAGAAAAAGACGCGATTTCGGAAACTAAAATGAAGCACTTTTCCGACGTCTACATCGCCAAGGCGATTCGCAAAGGCGCCAGTAAAGCCGCCGTGCAAGTGATCGAAGATTATTTCCAGGAAATGTCGGACCGCCAGCGCCGTTGCGAGCAATTGAACGCCGCCGCCGAGCCAGCCCATCTGCGCATTGCAATCCTTCGCCGAACGGGCCTATCGCCGACCGCTGTCGAATAAAGAGCGCGACGGGCTCACCGAGTTTTACCAATCGCTGCGGAAGCAAGACGGATTGAGCCATCAGGAAGCAGTGCGCGACGTGCTCGTGAGCATCCTCATGTCGCCGAATTTTTGCTACCGGCTCGATTTGCCGCGGAAGGGCGATGGCCCCGCGCGGCCGCTGGACGATTACGCGCTCGCCAGCCGGCTCAGTTATTTTCTTTGGGCGAGCATGCCCGATCGCACGCTTCTCGATCTCGCCGCCGCCGGGGAATTGCATCGGCCGGAAGTTTTGGTCGCGCAAGCCAAACGAATGCTCCGCGACGACCGAGCGCGCGGCTTCGCGATCGAATTCACCGGCAACTGGCTCGACTTCCGCCGGTTCCAAGAGATCAACAGCGTCGATCGGGCGAGATTTCCGTCGTTTAATGGCGATCTGCGCGAGGCGATGTTCGAAGAGCCGGTGCATTTCTTTCTCGACGTTGCCCGGCGCAATGCCAGCGTGCTTGATTTCCTTTACGGCGATTACACATTTGTCAATGCGGCGCTCGCGCGCCATTACGGAATGCCGCTGCCCGCGGGCACGCCGGACTCGTGGACGCGAATCGACAACGCCGCGAAATACGGCCGCGGTGGATTGCTGCCGATGGCCGTTTTTCTCACGAAGAATTCGCCGGGCCTGCGCACGAGCCCCGTCAAGCGCGGCAACTGGGTGGTTCGCCGAATTCTCGGCGAGCGCATCCCGCCGCCGCCGCCGAAAGTGCCCGTGATCCCGAACGACGAATCGAAGCTCGGCGATCTCACGCTTCGCGAGACGATGGCGCGGCATCGCGCCGATCGAAGTTGCGCCGCCTGCCACGATCGATTCGATTCGATGGGCCTCGTATTCGAAGGCTATGGGCCGATCGGTGAAATGCGCCGCGTCGATCTCGGCGGCCGGCCGGTGGACACAAAAGCCAGGTTCCCCGGCGGCGGCGAAGGATCAGGCCCCGCCGGCTTGCGGGCGTACATCCACGAGCACCGCGAAAAAGACTTCGTCGATACGATCTGCCGCCAGATGCTCGCCTACGGCCTGGGCCGCACGCTGCTCATCTCCGACGACGAAACGATCCGCGCCATGCGAGATCGTCTTGCGGCCGACGGCTATCGGTTCGATAATCTGATTGAGGTGATCGTCACCAGCCCGCAGTTTCTGAGGAAGCGCGCGAATACCGAAGTCACCAAGGAGTGACGAACATGAGCGACTCCGATCGAACGACCGGCGAGCGAAACAGCGCGGCGGCCTCGCGGCGAACGTTTCTGCGCGGCGCCGGCGTCGCCATGGCGCTGCCGTGGCTGGAGTCGATTCCAGTGTGGGGCGATGCCGCCGGCGCGAATGCCTCGGCATCGATCGCGCCCAAGCGTTTCGCGGCGGTCTTCATGGGCTGTGGCATCAACTCCGATCATTGGACGGCCAAGGGCTCCGGCAAATCGATGGAGCTTGGCAAGAGCCTCGCCCCGATGGAGCCGTTCAAGGCGAAAATGAATTTCGTCACCGGCCTGTTTAACGTTCATGCCACGCACGTCGGCATCCACCCCGGCCAGACCGGCAACATCCTCTCCGGCGCATCGCTGCAAAAAGGCGCGGAGCTGCGCGGCGACATCAGCATGGACCAGGTGCTCGCCAATCGTTTTCAGGAGCAAACTGTCCAGCCGAGCATGGTTCTCGGTTGCGAACAACCCGTCACCGGCTATCACGAAACCAATTTCTCGATGGCCTACAGTTCGCACATTTCGTGGCAAAGCGCGACGTCGCCCGTGCCGATGGAGGTGTATCCCTCGCTGGCGTTCGACAGCCTCTTCGAGAATCGTGGCAATCGCCGCAATCAAAGCATTCTCGACCGAGTGCGCGAAGAAGCGGTGGCGCTCCGCGGCAACGTCAGCGCCGGCGACAAGGCCAAGCTCGACGAATATCTCACCAGCGTCCGCGAAATTGAAAAACGCGCGGCCATGATGCGCGCCGCCAAGGACAAAGCCGAAGAGCGGGCCAAGGGTCGCGGGCAAGCCATCGCGATGATGAAACGCCCCGACGACGGACTGCCCGAGGATATCCGCGAGCACATGCGTCTGATGTGCGACATCGTCGCCTTGGGCTTTCAAACCGACAAGACGCGCGTCGCCACGCTGCTGTTGAATCGCGATCTGTCGGGGCTTTTCTATCCGTTTCTCGACGTGCGCGAACCGCATCATCCCGCCTCGCACTCCGATCGATCCGAGGCTTACGAGCGCATCTCCCGCTACTATTGCAGCCAGTTCGCCTATCTCGCCGGCCGGCTGGAGGCGATGAAGGAGGGCGAGAGCACCGTGCTGGATAATTCCTGCTTGATGTTCATCTCGAGCATGTGGTCGGGCAGCGCACACGATTCGAGCAAGGTGCCGTTGCTATTGGTCGGCGGTCTTGGCGGCGCACTGGAAACCGGCCGCGTGCTCGACTACACCAAGAGATCCGACGACGACCGCAAGCTGTGCAGCCTGTATCTGTCGCTCATGGACCGCTTGGATGTGAAGCTCGACCGCTTCGGCGATTCGGACACGCGCTTGGCGGGGATCTAGTGCGTGCAGGCTCGCGAAGGGCTAAACACAGAGTCACCGTGAACACAGAGAACAGGGAATCATCGGACCTGACAGGGCGCAGGCGGCGGATCACCTAACCCTTCAACTCGATTTTGTCTTCTCGGCGCTCTCTGTGACTCGGTGGTTAGGAAAAAAGCCGGCAACACGGGCGATCTATTCGAAAAACGCCTTCGCCCCCGCTTCGGCCGGATTGAACATGCCGAACGTCGCCGGCCAGGCGATGTAGCGTTGCACGTCGGTGCCGGGCACGTCGTTGTCGTTCAGCATGAAGCCGAGCCAGAACCACTTTCCCGATTCCGCCTGCGGAACGATTTTCTCATCGCCTTTGTACGTGTTCGCGTCGAGCGGCAGTTTGAATTCGACGATGTAACCGGGAGAGCGCGAAAGATCGACGCCGTAGATGCTTTCGATGTATTGCCGTTCGGGGATGTCTTTCGCACTTTCGAATTTCTTGATGACCCGCGGCGCCTGGCTTGGATCGAGCTGCAGGTCCATCGCGCCGAAGAAGAATCGATTTCGAAACAAGATCGGGCCCTTGTCGACCGTTTGAGCCAGATTGAACGCGAAGCCGGGCAGGAACCCGTTGATGCAGAATTGCAGGCCGTCTTCGAGATAGAACCGGCTGGCCGGTTGATGGAAGCTGACAAGGTTGTCGAAGACGATCGCTTGCCCGTATAAATCGTGGCCATGATAACCAAGCCGAATGACGCCGCTGCAATCGGCCGGCCCGTCGATCCGGCCGACGGCGGTTTGCGGCGTCATGAGGATTTGCGGCGGAAAGCCGCGCCATTTTTGCATGTCGCCGTCAATCGTCATCGGACCAGGTAGCTTCTTGATCATGATCTCGGGCGATTTCGCTTTGCCGATCGGTTGGTGCAACTGCGGCGGGCGAAATGCCAGTTCGCGAGTTTTCGCGTCGCTGATCGTCAGCGGATAGCTGCTTTTCTTTACGGCCGCGAGATTGCGCAGCGTCATCCAGTGATGGCAATTCTGCATGTAGTCGCCAACGACGATTTCGACGTTTCCATCCGGATCGCGCGCGGCAACCCATTCTTGCGGATGATCGACCCAGAATCCGCTCCAATTCAGCGCGGCCGGAAAACCAAACCGGCCGAGTTCCAAACCGTCGTCATCGAGGGCCATGAATTCCGCCTGATGACCCCAACTTGAAATCGTCACGCCTGGAAACGCCTCGACGCCTTGGATCGGATAGTAGTCGTTCACCGTGCGCAACCAGCGCAGGCTGCCGTCGGGATTCCAACGGGCCAGATCGGTCGCGCCGCTGTTGCTCAGGCCCATGCCGTTCGGCGTGTGCCGAAGGTTGACGCCGGCGCAGATTCCGCCGTCGGGCGCGATTTTGGCCGTCGAGGCGCAGCGAAGATCATCGGTTTGATCCAGAAAATAGGGACTTGGGACGAGCGGATCCTTGGCGGTGAAAATCATGTCGTTCCCGAATTCATACAACGGCTCGCCCCGATCGCCGATGCCCTTGAACTTCCAGCGCAGCGCGATTTGCGGCTCGGAATGAACGATCGTGCCGTCGGGATGAACGAACATGAACCGCCCGGTGAGCGATGCAGTTACGGGCTTGCCCGCGGTGTCGAGCACTGGTTCGCCCGGCCCATCTTTCTCGTCAATTCGTCCGTTGCCATTTGTATCGCGCTGCCGCAGCCAGCCGCCGGCGGGATTGCGCTTATAAATGACGAGCGGCCGAACGACGGGGTTGTCGTAGCTGGCGATCAACACTTCCTCGCCGCCATCTTTGACTGGATTCTGACAAGTGAAGACGCCGAAGTTTTTTCCGCCCGCGGTAAAGAATCCGCGAACGCTCGGTTGAATCATCTCCGGCAGTCCCCAATAGGCGTCCGGCTCCCATTTTCCCGTGTGTGGATCGATGAAATACGACACCGCGGCCGACGTGTCGAACACGCGCAGCTTCGTGTCGCCGGCGAACGGCGCCAACGTCGGATCGCCACCCCATACCGCGAAGCCGTCGTGCAGTAAATGTCCGTCGGCCCCAATTGTCACTACTCGGCCCGATGCATCGCGCAGTGCCAATGAACCATCAATGTTCAGCCCCAGGCTCACATTCGCCATGCTCCGATTTTGCGGATGCGCTTGAAATTGGAACCGATCGGGAAGCCATTTTGCAAACGGCCCGTCGCCGCGGCCGAGTGTTTTCACCGCCGCCGGCTTTCGCGGATCGGTAATGTCAAAGAGGTGAATCTTCCCGGTCGTCCCTGAGGCGACCGCCAGCCGATCGCCGGCCACGCTCAAGGCCAACGGCATCCCGACGCCGCTGAATTCCACTGCCGGCTTGCCATCCGACGATAGCGCGACGATCTTTTCGCGGTTGCTGATCAGCCAGACGAGTTTGTGCTTTCGGTCGGCGGCCGGAGAATGCGGTTTGAGAACGTCGGCCGAGTTTTCGAATTTCAGGTCGTCCGTCGAACCGAAATAGACCTTATCGACAACCGGGTCGGCGGCGAACAGTTTGCCGTCGAGTTCGGCAATTCCGCCAAGATACGGGCTCTTGAATTTCCCCTTGATGTTCGCATACAGCCGTCCATCGGCCCGCGAAATCGGCGTCCCGCTCGCCGGATCAATCCGGTAAAAATCAACGCTGCTTTCCGCGGCATTGCGGGCCAGATAGATTTTCCCGGCGCCATCGACGCACAGGCCGGTGCTGTCGGATGAGCCTTCGAACACCCAGCGTGCCTTTGCCGTGGCCGGATCGCTCAATCGTAGGTTGATATGCCGCTCGCTCCAGCCCGAGGCGGTCAGCAATTGGCCGTCGGCGGCGAACGCCACGAGGCCGACATGAACCGAGTCGGTATTGGCCGGCGTATTGTCGATGCCCGCGTTGGCCGTCATGCCGCGATAATCCCACGCCGCATTGCTCTCGACGACACGCAGTTCGTAGCGACCCGGCGCGATCGGCCTGCCAAACATATCCCGCGACGGCAAGACGTAACCGTAGGTTCCTTTCTTCAACGGCAGACCTTGAAACAAATAGCAGACCGCGCGGTTGTCGGCGCCGAACAGGCCGGCGCTTTTGTAACCGGCGTCCGAAGCAATCTGAAATTGACCATCGGCGGCCCGGCCCGGCATGTCGGGCGATTCAAACGCCCCGAGATCGACCGGCCCGACGCGCGGCTGCCCATCCATGTCGGTCGGCGGCGCATGATGCCCAGCGAGCTCAGCCGTGCCCCAGTCGGCAGTCGATATGCGGCTGGGTTTCCAAATCAACGTCGAAACGGGATGAAAATCGTTCTGGGCGACGTTGGCAAACGCGACCTCAAGTTGCACGCTATGCGCATCCATCCCGCCGGAGACATCGCGCCACGTCGGCAGCGACGGCCGCTGCAATTGGCCTTCGATCTTGCCGATCGACAACGCACCATACAAGTTGTAGTCGATCGCCAGCTTTTTGTTTTCGCCGCCCACGACAATGCCGGTTCCGGCATCGACAACGGTATTGTTGAATAGCGCCGTATTCTCGGCCGACGATACGGTCAGCCCACAGGCATTCGCGGTCGAGATGGTGCAATTCGCCACCGAGGAATCGCTGGCGACGTTTATCGAAATGCCGATGAGCGCCCTGGCGACAATTGTATTTTCGATCGTGGTTTTCGCGACGTGACTTGCGCCGACGCCGATCGTTCCACCCAGGATCATTACGCGACTGACAGTCACATCTTGAACCTTGGAAAGAACGATGCCAGTTCCGGCATTCAGGATCGTCATGTTTTCGATTCGCGCACCTGATCCTTTGACGCGAATACCGAATTGCGAACCGCGGGCGTCGATGGCTGTTTTTTGATAATCGGCGCCGCGCAGCGTAACGCCCGCCGGCAATTCGAAACTGCCGGAAATCGTCCCCGGCGGCAATGCAACGACCGTCCCTGGCTTGGCCTTCGCCAATTCCGCCGCCAAGTCGACGCCAAATGCCCCGCGAAACGAAAGCAATGCAATCGCGCAAAACAATAGCGCTCGAAACTTCTTCATCCGATGAACCCTCAAATGGTGACAGTTCAACATCAAGCCGCCCCTACTTCGCCGCCGTCGCGACCTGCTTCGGCAACATGTCGATATCCGCGGCCCAATCGACAAAGCGGTTTTGCCATGTGCCAAACGGAATTCCCTTGCGAGGGCTAATCCCGCCGCCGTGGCCGCCGTGCGCATAGATGTGCAACTCTGCGGGAATCTTGGCGTTGAAGTACGCATTATAAAAATCGACGGTCTCTTTGGCATGAAACGAATCATCCACACCGGCACAAACGCAGAACGCGGGCGGTGCGTTCGCCGGAACATGGCTCAAGTCGAACGTGCTGCCATCCGGCATACACCAACACGACGAAATCGGGACGGCAGCTTTCGCGATCGACCGGATCGGCGGCGTCGGGCTTGCCGTCGTCAAAGTTCAGCGCCGCTCGCGCCGCCTGCTCGCCGCCGGCCGAAAAGCCCATGATGCCGATTTTCTTCGGATCGACGCCCCATTCTTTCGCATGAGCGCGGACCATCCGCACCGAGCGCTGCGTATCGGCCAGCGCATCGACGGCCGAATCGTACGGCTTGAGCCGATAGCGCTCGTTGAACGCGGCGACGCCCAATCCGTTCAACCACTTGCCGATCTCGGCCCCCTCGGGCCCGACCCACAGCGTCGTGTTGCCGCCCCCCGCCGCCACGATCACGGCCATGCCATTCGCCTTCTCCGCCGGCGGAAGCTGCAGCTCAATCGATGGGTTGTGAATGTTGGTGATGTTTTGAACGTGCGGATTATTGCCTTTCGACCAATTGAATTTCTCGGGCTGGTCGTAGCCGCTAAGATTCTTGAGCGCCGGATGGCCGGGCGGAAAGAGCGTGACGACTTTGTCGCCCGGCAGAATCGGCTTCGGCTCCAACAGTTTCGCCTCGCCGACGGGCGCCGGCGTGTCGGCTTGTGCCGATGAGAAAGCGGCCACCACTAATAGAGCTGCCGCGGTCAAAGAGAGTTTGCAGGGAAGACGTCTGACGATTGCCAGCATGATTGAGCCTTTCACTTCGGTGGGTGGGACTGAGCGGGAAGCGTCAGAATACGCTACCGAACCGCAACTTTCCAGCAACATTCGATTTGAACCGAGAAAGCACGTTTGGATGCGATTCGACGTGAGAGCGGGTATACTGACATGTCCGCAGGAATCCGATGGCAGCCACGCCGAGCAGAACCGTGATTGAGACTCCAAAACTCATGATCCGAATCGCGGTCCTCGGCCTCGCACTGTCGGTGGCGGCCGAGTCGGCGCGAGCAACGCCGTCGTTCGAGCGGGTTCGGCCGGTCTTGATCGAATCGTGTGCCGGCTGTCATGGCGGCGAGAAAGTTAAAGGCGGGCTGAATCTCACGACGCGCAACGCGCTGCTGAAAGGCGGCGATAGCGGCCCTTCGATCGTTCCCGGCAAGCCCGACGAGAGCGTCCTCTACCGCCGGCTTACGCACGAAGACGATCCGGGCATGCCGTACAAAAAAGACAAGCTGCCCGCCGCGACCATCGCGCTCTTCCGGCAATGGATCATCGAAGGAGCGCCCTACGATGGACCGCTGGCGACGCCGACGGCGAAATCGGCCGCGGGCGAAATGATCGTCAAAGATTCCGATCGGCGCTTCTGGTCGTTCGCGGCGCTGCGCAAAACCGAACCGCCGATGAATCACGATGCGGCCTGGGCGCGCACTTCCAGTCGATCACTTCATCCGCGCCGCGCAAGAAGCCAAAAAGCTCGCGCCCGCGCGCGAGGCCTCGCGGCAAACGTTGATCCGCCGGCTCTATTTCGATTTGATCGGGCTGCCGCCGACGCCGAAAGAGCTCGATGCAAGCCGTGCCGACGCCTCGTCGGATTGGTACGAAAAGCTCGTGGACAAGCTATTGGCCAACGATCACTTCGGCGAGCGGCAGGCGCGGCATTGGCTCGACGTGGCCCGATATGCCGATAGCGACGGCTACGAGCCCGACGCCGATCGGCCTGGGATGTATCACTATCGCGATTTCGTGATCCGCTCGTTCAATTCCGATCTGCCGTTCGACACGTTCGTCAAATGGCAATTGGCCGGCGATGAGTATGCGCCGCAAAACCCGGAAGCCCTCGCCGCGACCGGATTTCTGGCGGCCGGCCCGGTGTCGGTGCTGACGATCAAAGACGAGGGAACTCCGGCCGAGCGAGCGCAATACCGCGCCGACGAAATGGACGATATGGTTTCGACCGTCGGCTCCGCGATGCTGGGTCTAACCGTCGCATGTGCCCGTTGCCACGACCACAAATACGACCCGATCCCGACGCGCGATTACTACCGCATGGCTGCCGCGTTCACCAGCACGAAGCGAATCGGCTTCAGTTGGAAGTCGGAGAAGAAGTCGGACAAGGAAATGGACGCCTTCGCGCGTCCGCTGGGCATTACCGATGAATCGGCCTCGCCCGCCGAGTCGTTTCTCTTTGCTCACGGCGATCCGACGCGGCACAAGGAGCCCGTCACCGTCGGCTTCCTCTCCGTGTTGGAGCCGAACGGAACGCCCGATCGCTGGCTCGTGAAAACCAAACCGGCGCAGGCGCACACGACTTTCCAGCGCACCGCATTAGCGGAATGGCTGACCGATGCCGACCACGGCGCCGGGCGGTTGCTGGCCCGCGTGATCGTGAATCGCCTCTGGCAGCATCACTTCGGCGAAGGGCTGGTGCGCACGCCCGGCGATTTCGGCGCTCAAGGCGAACGCCCCACGCATCCGGAATTGCTCGATTATCTTGCCTCCGAGCTAATCGCGAACGGCTGGCATTTGAAGCCCATCCATCGGCTCATCTTGCTGAGCGCCGCGTATCGCCAGGATGTGACGTTCGACGCGGCCAAGGCGGCCATCGATCCCGACAATCGTCTGCTGTGGCATCGCCGGCCGATGCGGTTGGAAAGCGAAGCCCTGCGCGACGCGATCCTCGCGGCCGGCGGAAAGCTCAAGCTCGATCTCTATGGCACAAGCGTCAAGCCGTATATCCCGCCCGAAGCGCGGGCCGGGCGCGACAAAGATTCGATCCGCGCCCCGGCGTCGATGGTCCCGATCAATGGCGGCGCAGCGTTTACCTATTCGTCAAACGTTCGCTGGCGACTCCGATGATGGAAGTGTTCGACGCCCCGCAGCCGACGCAAGCCTGCTCGCGCCGCAGCCAATCGACCGTATCAACCCAGGCGCTGCTGTTGCTGAACGACCC
Source organism: Pirellulales bacterium (assembly GCA_963738955.1). Lineage (GTDB taxonomy): Bacteria > Planctomycetota > Planctomycetia > Pirellulales > DATAWG01 > DATAWG01. The sequence goes on from CAVTYW010000019.1 coordinate 160,195, forward strand.
ATTCGTGCGCAAGCAAGCCGAGCTGTTCGCCGAGCGTTGCCAAAAAGAAGCCGGCCCCGACGCCGCGGCCCAAATCCGCCGCGCCTACGTCCTCGCGCTATCCAGACAGCCGACCTCAGAAGAACTTTCCGACGCCCTCGATTTCATCGGCAAAGATCAATCCCGCCTGACGAACTTCTGCCAAGTGCTTTTCGGGCTAAATGAGTTCGCCTACATCGATTGAAACCTCAACACCCTCCACCTTCACCCTTCCTCCCATGCCTGACCTCACTTGCCGCCCGTATCGCGCCCCGCATCTCCCGAACCGCCGGCAGTTTCTCGAGCGCGCCGGCTCGGGCATCGGCATGTTGGCCCTCGCCGGGCTTTTGCAGGATCAAGGCCTGCTCGCCGCCGAAGCGCCGAATGTCGCTGCGTCGAGCATCGCTTCGCCGCGCGTCGCTCCCCTTTCGCCAAAGCCGTCGCACTTCGCTCCGCGGGCGAAAAGCGTCATCTGGCTCTTTATGGAAGGGGGCCCCAGCGGGTTCGACCTGTTCGACCCCAAGCCCGAATTGCAGAAGCGCAACGGCCAGCACGTCGACGGCATCGAAACGCATTTCGGAAACCCCGGCCCGCTGTTGGCTTCGCCCTATTCGTTCAAGCAATATGGCCAGTCGGGCCATTGGTTCTGCGAAAAGTATTCGACCCTCGCCCAGCACGCCGACGACATCGCGCTGGTGAAAAGCTGCTGGGCCGAGTCGCCGAACCACGGCCCGGCCATGTATCAAATGAACACCGGCATCACGCGGCCCGGCTTCCCCAGCGTCGGCTCGTGGGTGACTTACGGACTGGGAACCGAGAACCAAAACCTGCCCGGCTTCATCGTCATGGCCGGCGGCGTGGAAAAGGGCGGGGCGTTGAACTGGGGCGGCGGATTCCTGCCCACCAGTTTCCAAGGCACGCTTCTCCGCACCAGCGGCCAGCCGATCCTCAACCTTTCGCGCCCGGCCGGCGTCGATCGGCAGCAGCAACGATCGATGCTCGACCTGGCTGCAAAGCTCAACGGCCGTCATGCCGAAGCCCATCCCGGAGAGGCGGAGCTCTTGGGCCGCATCGACAGTTTCGAGCTTGCCTACCGGATGCAGATGGAAGCGCCGGAAGTGACCGACCTCGCGCGCGAAACGGAGGCGACGAAGGCGATGTACGGATTCAATCAGTCCGACGGCACGAAAACATTCGGCGCCAAATGCCTGCTCGCCCGCCGCATGGTCGAGCGCGGCGTGCGGTTCGTGCAGGTCTACAGCAACGACGAATGGGACGCCCACGGCGGCCTCGCCGAGAACCACACCCCGCGCTGCCAGGAAACCGACGTGCCGATCGCCGGCCTGCTGACCGACCTCAAGCAGCGCGGCTTGCTCGACAGCACGCTCGTCATCTGGGGCGGCGAATTCGGCCGCATGCCGGTGAGCGAAAAAGGCAAAGGCCGCGACCACAACCCACACGGCTTCTGCATCTGGCTAGCCGGCGCCGGAATCAAAGGAGGCGCCAGCCACGGCGCGACCGACGAAATCGGCTGGAAAGCCGCCGTCGATCCCGTCTCGGTCCACGACATTCATGCAACAATTCTTCATCTGCTCGGCATCGACCATACGCGGCTGACGTACGAACACAACGGCCGCAGATACCGGCTGACGGATACGTCGGGAGAAGTGATCCGCGGGATTTTATCTTGAGAGCACGACAGCCCCTGGCTAAATTGAAAGAAAAAAAGGGTCGCGTCCGGTCGCGTCCCCTTTGATCCCGGCTAATGACAAAGCCCGCATCGAATCGAGAATTCTAGGTGCGTCCCCGTTTCATCCTTCTCCCGACCATCGGCATGATTTGGACGGTGCTCTACCCCGTCATCGTTTTCAGCTTCGGATTCGTGTTCGTAATGGCGCTCCAAGGCAATCTTCCCTGGATCGTCGCTCTCCCGTTCGCCGTAAACCTCGTCGCCAGCGCTCCCATGCGCAACGGGCCTTGGTTTCCCGACAAGGCATTGCCCATTCATTTGCAATTGGCCCGCCGCTCAGGAACAATTGAGTTCGGCGAGGGGTCGGATTCCTCATGGTTCACAATGAAACATCTCTGAGTTTGCTGGACCGACTATGCCAGGAGCCGGATGCCGCTTCGTGGGATCGCTTGATTGCGGCGTATTCCCCGCTGTTGCGAAAATGGATCGACCGATATGAAGTACAGGCGGCCGACGCCGACGATCTCGTTCAAGACGTGCTCGTGGTCGTGATGCGCGAGTTGCCGAGCTTTCGGCATAACCAGCAGCGGGGGGCGTTTCGAACTTGGCTGAGACGAATCGTCGTCAACCGGTTGCGCAATTTCTGGCGGCGACGTGGCCGGGTGGCGCGGCACGATGGCGGCGATCTGATGGGCCGGATCGACGAATTGGAAGATCCCAACAGCCAAGGAAGCCTTCTCTGGGACCGCGAGCACGATCGGCATCTCGCGTTGCAAATCTTGGCCCTGCTCGAATTGCGCTTCACGGAATCGACGCGCGGCGCCTTCCGACGGCTCGTGCTCGACGACGCTGATGCCGACCAAGTGGCGGCCGAATTTGGACTTTCCTTGAACGCGGTATTCACCGCTAAGTCGCGCGTGCTCAGAGAGTTACGCATCTTGGGCCGCGGACTTATCGATTGACGGGCGACATTTTTTCGAAATTGGCAGCAAGAAATCGGTGACGCCGGCTCTTTAGAAGGGAAGCCACCTCTCTTCTCAATTCGCGAAAGCCCAACCGTGAACGCCACCCATTGCACGCACCCGAGCCAGGAATTCCTGTCCGCCTTCAACTCGGGCCGACTCGGTCCACTTGAATCGGCCGAAATCGAACGCCATCTGGCCGAGTGCGATGCCTGTTGCGGGCTGCTCAAAACGCTCCCCAACGACACGCTGATCTCCCTGCTCCGCGAAGCCCAAACCGATACCAAAACGGACCCCAGTCGCATTTTTCCGGGAGGGGTTCCGCACAAGCACGGATCATCTGACGTCGGCTCGCCCACCCTCGCTCAAACTCCCGAGACACAGCACTCGGAGGAGCAAGGTTGCTCCCTTTCGGCGAGCGAGATTCCGCCTGAATTACAGAATCATCCCCGCTATCGCATCGTATCGCTCCTCGGTCGCGGCGGCATGGGGAGCGTGTATGAGGCCGAACACCGGCTCATGAATCGGCACGTGGCCCTGAAAGTGATCGAAAAGAAGCTCGTGCAAACGCCCGGCTTGGTCGAGCGGTTTCAGCGCGAGACTCAGACGGCCGCCAGATTGTCGCACCCGAACATCGTCGCCGCGCATGATGCCGAGTGTGCCGCCGACTTGCACTTCTTGGTCATGGAACTCGTACGGGGTCGCGACTTGGCACAAATCGTCGGCGAGCGCGGCGGGCTGACCGTTCGCGAAGCTTGCGACTACGTGCGGCAAGCTGCTCTCGGACTCCAGCACGCCTTCGAACGCGGGATGGTGCATCGCGATATCAAGCCCCAGAATTTGATGCTCACGGCCGAAGGTCAGATTAAGATTCTCGATTTCGGCCTGGCTCAATTCGCCAGCGAGGTCGCCGAGGAAAGCGGGCTCACTCAGGTCGGCGCGATGATGGGCACCCCCGACTATATGGCGCCCGAGCAGGCCCGCGACGCCCATTCGGCCGACATTCGAGCCGATATCTACGGCCTTGGATGCACGCTGTATTGTCTTCTCAGCGGTCATGCGCCGTTTCCCGAGGGTTCGGTTTTGGAAAAGATCCTGGCACACGTGGAGCGCGAGCCAGCTCCGCTCCAGGAGCTGCGCGGCAATGTTCCACCCGAACTCGCGGCGGTAGTCAAAAAGATGATGTCCAAGTTGCCAGCCGATCGCTTTCAAACGCCGGCGGAAGTGGCCGAGGCCCTCGCGCCATTCGCACGGGCAGCCGATTTGATCAAGACTGCCGAGGACGCCCCCTTCGCGGCGAAAACCTCAGCCGTTCCCCCCCGCTGGCGCATCAGAAGTCGCGTGAGGGTGGCGCTAGCCGCCTTTGCAATTCTTGCAGCGCTCGGCGTGATCGTCGTCATGACCGACAAGGGGCGCGTCGAGATTCAATCCGAAGTCGACGACGTCGAAATCGTCATCAAGCAGAGTGGCAAGCAGATCGATTTTCTCGACGCTAAAACCGGTTCGCTCATCAAGTGGTTGCCGTCGGGTAAGTATGACATCGAACTGAAAGGGGATCGCAACGATCTGGAAATCAACCGCGACGGATTCACGCTATCGCGATGGGGCACGGAGATTATCAAAGTCACACGCAAAACCGACGCTACGGACCTGATGACCGCCTGGACCAGCGGCAAGCTGAAAATTTCGCCATTTAAAAAGTTCGAGCCAAGCGAAAAGACGATCGCTTCGGACGGTGTGACGGCCGAAGATGGCGGTTGGAAGATCGACGCCCGCGAACCTCGAACGGCGCGACTCTTCGAAGTTGCCCAACCGGCACTCGAGGATTGCGTCGTTCTCTACCGGGCGAAAATGAAAACGGAGAACGTCAAAGGCCGCGCATTCCTGGAAATGTGGATGTCGCTCGCACGGGGCCGAATTCTTCTCCAAAGGCTTTGACAATGCTGTTAGAGGGACGACCGGATGGTCGGAGTACGAAATTCCCTTCATTTTGCAAAAAGGGGAGCGGCCGGACCGCATTAAACTCAACGTCAATATCGAGGGGTCCGGGACGGTTTGGATCAAGGATGTAAGTCTTTCGATCGCCACGATGAAAAAAAGTCCTGGTGATCGATCGACCCACGAAACTGTGGTCGGCGAGGCCGGAAAACTACCCGAGGGGACGATCGACTTACTCGCTCGGATCGATGCCGCGCGCGACCACGTTTACCACCATTGGCAGCAAGACAACAAGGGCTGGACGAAGCGCGATGAAATACTCGAAACGCCGCGCGGCCCGTTTGGGGTGCTCGAAGTTCCGTATTATCTTCCCGAGGAATACGAATTGGTCGCCGACGTCGAGCGGACGGAAGGGGACGGCTTACTGGGGTTGCTGCTGGTGTCGGGTGACGCCCGCTTCAATGTGGAATTCGACAATTTTCCGGCATTGGGATGGCTGACCGGCTTCGGGCGCTTGGATGGTCACGAGGTGAAAGAGGTTGACGCGAAGGAAGTCCATACGGGCCAGTTGCTGCCGCTGGAGGCACGGCGCACGATTACGATTACGGTCCGAAAATCGGCAGTGAACGTTGAGTGCGGAGGTAAGAAAGTGATCGAATACCACGGCTCGCTTGACCGCCTGTCGGTTGCCGGGTGGCCCACACGCAACCCGACGTTCCTGCAAATTCAGTCCTACAACGGAGTGTTTCGCATTCACAAATTAACCGTGCGACCGTTGTGCAAAGCGGCGGCCTTGCCGACGCATTTCGTTGACGAACCGTTCAACGGGCACGACCTGACGGGCTGGCTCGAATACAAGCGCGACGGCCTCAAAGCCGGCAGGTGGCAAGTCGGCACGGCGAGTTGGACGGCCCAGAAGCCCGACGTGATCCAATGGAGCGAGGGAAGCGGCGCGCTCGTCAGCGTCACCGACAAAGAACATGGCAGCGAACTCATTACCCGCCAACGCTGGGGAGACTGCCACATAAGTTTGGAGTTCCTCTTGCCCAAGGGCGCGACAACAGCAATTCGGGCGTGTGGGTTATGGGCCGCTACCAAGTGGAACTGGTCGATAGCTTCGAGGCGGGCAAGACCAAACCACTGCACGGCGACTGTGGAGCCGTCTTTCCCACGGGCGAGTGGGGCAATTCCAAGCCACCCGAGGTTTCCGCCGAAAAGCCTCCTGGCGAGTGGCAATCGCTGGAGATCGAGTTTCTCGCCCCCCGATTCGACGCCGCCGGAAAAAAGATCAGCAACGCGCGCTTCAAGAGCGTCAAGCTAAACGGACGGCAGGTGCAAACCAATGTCGATATCCGCCGGCCCGATCTACCCGAAATGCGTGCCGAAGATAGCACCGGCCCGCTGATGCTTGAGGGAGGCAACGCGGCGGTCGCGTTTCGCAATATCAAAGTCCAATCGCTTTCCCAGAAGGCTGCGGATTCGGCGGCTGGAACGACTCCTGTGATCGAGAGCAAATCCGGGAAATAGCTCGGCGGATTGGACGGCGACGGCCGTTGGCTGCAAACCTGGGAGCGCAAAAAACGAACTGATGGAGATTGATTAGAAATTCGTTGCGTTATATGTGCGGATGAGTTACGCCTAGTTTTGTGGCGAGCGGAATTTCGCGTGCGAACCCGTGATGATCGGAAGCAATTCCCTCCTTCTTTTTGGAGCCTTGACCCATGAAATTGTATTTTCCCGCGATCGCGACGGTCGGTTTGCTCGCTGCACTCGGCTTCGCCAGTCCCAACGAGGCCAAGCAGCAGGCGGAAAAGCTCCAAGGCGTCTGGGGCGCCATTTCCTACGTCCAAGATGGGCAAGGAGAGGGGGAGAAAGTAGCTCCCCAAGAGTCACCGGTGCGATGGGTTTTCAAGGGGGACAAAGTCACCTTCCTGGCTGACGTCGAAGACGGATCCCCGAAAGGAACCTTCAAATTGGACCCCACCAAAACTCCGCAGGCGATCGACATGCTCTTCCCGGCGGCGCCAGGCGAAAAGAAAGGCCAAGCGATGCTCGGGATCTTTGAGCTTGATGGCGATACAATCAAGATCTGTTACGGTCCAGACGGGACAGAACGGCCGGCCGAATTCAAATCCGAGGCCGGCTCGAAGCTGATTCTGGTGGTCTTCAAGCGATTGAAGGAGTGACCGGAGTCTCCGAAATGAAAATCACGATCAACACCACGACGATCGCAATTAATGCGAAGAAGCTCGCTAAGCCATTCGCGAAGTGCATACTTCTTTCAGTCTTTTCAACGGGATGGCTTGTCGCGCTTGGGGCCGTGATTATCATTCCAGCCGAGATACTGAGGCGCGATGTCGAGGTAAACAAGCGCACGCTCGAAGTCACGGACCGCTATGCAAAGCTGATCGAAGTAGGTTCAATTGCAACCCAACAACAAAGAGAGAGCGCACAGCACGAAATCGAGTTGTTCAAGCGGCTGATTCCGGATCGACTCGAACGCCAGTTGCAAGATTTGGATACAATGGAAACCGCCGCAATGATCCTCTGCTTCTGGTTGGCACTGGTTATTGTTTTCTGGTTGTTGAGACTTGGAAAGGTTCGAAAAACGCTCGTGGCCTAAGCTGCGAATTGTGAATCGCTTGAGTTGCCATAATATAGGAGAACAATATGCGACGCGGATTGCTTCAAGCAACGATATTGAGTTTCCTTGTTATTACCACCAAGGCGTACGCTCAGGACGCAAACGACGCCGATGGCCTCAAGCCGCTGAACCACTTTGTCGGCGTCTGGAAAACGGCCGTGACCGACAAGCCGACGAAGGCTCTGCCGAACGGAGCGAAACGGACCGACAGTGAATTCACATCTTGGATTCTCAAAGACCGCTTTATCCTTGGCCGACAGACAAGCCAACCGAGCGGCGACAAATTCCTCTGGTTGATGACGCACGATTCCAAGACGAACACTTATCCGCTGTGGTTCTTCAGTTCCAACGGCGTGCTCGGCGGCGAATGGAGCAATACTTGGGATGAAGCAAACAAGACTCTTACCGGAAAGGCCACCGACACGCCCGCCGGCTGGACAAGCCACGGCACGAACATCTTCCCGGATGAGAATTCCGATCATGTTTCCGTTTGGATGAAAGACGACGCGGGAACGCTGTTATTCGACTCGGAGGCGCGGAAAGGCGCGCCAACCGGAATCAGCCGGCAAGGATTATCTAAGCACATGGACGAGCGACGGCAAGCCCGATGCGGCGTTGGCCCCCGAATTCAAGGTTTTGCAGCGGCTCATCGGATCTTGGGACGCAACCGCCCTTTCAAAGCCGGCCGAGTGGACGCCGAAGGAGGTCCGCACGACGAGCAAGATAACCAGAACGTGGGTCTTGGATCGGCATTTCGTGCAAGACACTTCGCATGTCTCGGATGGCACAGACAAATTTTCGTTGCTGACTTACGATTCGCAAGCGAAGAAATATCGAGGGTGGTGGTTCAGTTCTGAAGGCCACATGAACAAGACCACTGGAGATTGGGACGCCGCAGCGGAGACCATGTCGTTCCGGGCCGATATCGCTAACGGGCTGACGTCGCAGAGTTCCGTGCATTTCATCGATGCGGATCACCACGAATGGCGCGTGGTTGTTTCCGACGGGACCGGAAAGGTGTACTTCAATACGACCTGGACCTGCGTGCGACAAAAATGAAGCCGTGGATCGGACAACGCCGCCGGACGAAGAAAAGGGGACGCGAGGGTCGCGTCCCCTTTTGATCCCTCCCGACGGACCTGTGAACCACTGAACAACCCGCAACACAACAGCGCCGGAGAGGCCGCAATGGATTGCCGTTGGAGACGATCAAGACCCCGTTCGAAACCAGTCAACTGAACGACCTACCGCCCGTTGGATCAGTCGCCACATTCGGCGACGCCGACGCTTCGACCAATACAAGTCGAACTTTCCTGAGGTCTCGGCGTCGGTCCATGCTGGCGGAATCGTCGGGCCTTTGATGCCGAATGGCGGTAGTTCACCGGGAAGACGGTAATACAGAAGATCCTCTTGAGCCGTGAATCGGCCGCAGCATTTCAGCGCCACAATGGAATGATTCCTATCTTCTGCTTCGACAGCGATGTTGATCCACTCAGGCACTTTGCCATCCCGCCAACAGAATCCCAAATCCTCCTCGGTTGACCACGGTCCGTGATATTGACCGTCGGGCAGGGATTCGTCCGGAAATACAACTTCGTCGCCGACACGCGGTCGGCCGTCGTACGACTGATTGGGATAGACAACGAATTTCACGGCGTCCGGAAGCCGCTGTCGAACAAATTGACGGCCGAACTCGAGGCGCTCGTTGTGCGGCGGTGCGAAGTCGAATCTCAAACGTGTCGCGGTCCATAATCCCATAATACCCGACTCCGCCGCTTTCTGGTACGATCGCCCGGTCAAGCCATTGTGAATGATAAAGGGGCCAGGCGCATATAATTGGGTAAAATGGGTCAGTTTATGCGATCTTTTAATCCGGAGCATCCTGAAGCAAGCGGGACTACAGATATGAGCACGCAATGAAGCGATACGCGATTGTTATCGAACAGGCCCGGTTGAATTTCGGTGGTTACGTTCCCGATCTGCCGGGATGCGTGGCAACCGGCAGTACGGTCGAAGAAACGGAGTCCTTGCTGCGCGAGGCCATTGGATTGCACCTCGACGGAATGCGCAGAAGACGGAATCGCAATTCCCGAGCCTTCGAGCGTCGTCCGAATATCTGGAGCTTGAGACGAGCGGCTGAGGGGTGCTACTTTCAGCGTCAAGAAGTTGGTAAAATCCGCGCGGCGGAGCGGATCGCGGGGCACTCGATGGTCGAGAACGGCACTAAGCCCTTCGGTCAGGCCGGCTCGGCCCGGCCGTTGTAATGGTCCGGAGTTTTTGCAACAGGCAGTCTTCACAACCGGCTTCAAAACCGCGCGGAAAGGGGCAGGCCCCGGCGGTTTTGAAACTTGTCCTTAGCAAGGAGCCCACCATGTCTCGCGCGAAATGGAACACGCTATTGCCGAAATCGAAAAAGTCGTCTACACGGCCAAGGCACACACCACGGGCGGACGCGACGGCGGGGCTTCGCGAACGTCGGATGGGCATCTGGATGTCAAGCTCGCGATTCCCGGCGGCGCGGGGACCGGCACCAATCCCGAGCAGTTGTTCGCCGTCGGTTGGTCGGCCTGCTATCTGAGCGCGATCAAGCTCGTGGCGGGCAAAATGAAGGTCCGCTTGCCGGCCGACGTGGCCGTCGATGCCGAAATCGACTTGGGCATGGCCGGCGGCGAGTATTTCCTGCAAGCTCGTCTCAACGTCAGCCTGCCAGGCATCGAGCGCAACGTCGCCCAGGCGTTGGTCAACGGCGCGGATCAGACGTGCCCGTATTCCAAAGCCACGCGGGGCAATATCAACGTCGCGATCAACCTGGTCTGAAAGCCACTCACAAAACCGCTTGGCAGAAGGGGACAGTCCCCGGCGGTTTTGGTTTTAAGCCGAAGGAGGCTCCACATGAGACGGATTGTCTTCGTTCCGCTTGCGGTCGTGGCGCTGGCCGGCGTGGTTGCCGGCTTGGGTTCCGGTCCTCAACAGGCCGACGAAGCGGCGGCCTCGATCGCCGCGGGCAAACTGCCGGCCGGGTATCGCGATTGGAGGCTTATCTCCGTGGCCCACGAAGCGGGCGATCTCAACGATTTGCGTGGCATCTTGGGCAACGACGTGGCGATCAAGGCCTATCGGGAAGGGAAGCTGCCATTCCCGGACGGCACGATCATTGCCCGGCTGGCCTGGAAATATGTGTCGTCGGAGGAGAACAACAGAGCCCTGGGCCAAGACCAATCGTTCGTGGCCGGGGCTCCGGTGAATGGGATTCAGTTCATGGTGAAGGACTCAAAGAAATACGCTTCGACCGGCGGCTGGGGTTTCGCGCAATTCAACGACGGCAAACCCATCGACAAAGCGAAGCTCCAAAGCTGTTTTGATTGCCACGCGCAAAATAAAGATCGGGATCTCGTCTTCACCCGGATATGCGCTCACGACTCGATGAATCCACGCGGCTTGTAATCGCGGCCGAGTAACGCGCCGCCGTTTCCGCGCGGTTGTAGCGACTTTTCTGTCGCTCTCTTGAGTTCCGGCCGTCTGGCGACTCCAAACCGGGCAGGTCAACGTTCGTCTGCCGAGCTAGGCTTGAGTAGGCGCGGTTGTGGCCTGTCGAGGGCACGACATCGACGCGCCAATCCGGACTAGGGCAGATTAGAGAGGAGGACATTGTGACGATTAAACGAAGCGCGCCTCTCGTGGGCCGCGACATCCAATCGGCCATCCCTCGGCGGGCGACGATGCGTTGGTTCGGTTTTGCTCTGTGCGTTGTCATAACCATGTCTGGCTGTGGCTCGACACCCCAGAGTCTGATCGTCGGCAAGTGGGGGGCAGGACAGGAGGGCGCCAAGGTCACGGCGGAATTCGCCACCGACGGCAAGGCAAAGCTCACGATGCTTGGGAGGACGATCCAGGGCACGTACACGATAAATGGCAACGACGAGTTGGAGTGGACCGTCGGCGGTCGGACTACGAAATGCAAGGCGAAAGTAACCGCGCGACAGTTGGAACTCTTCAGCGACGGAAACACAATCACCTACCAGAAACTGTGAGCGCGACCTGTTTTCCGTTTACACCGGAACACCATCAGGCGGGACTACGCCATGCGACGATCGTTTGCACTTCTATTGCTATGCGTGGCGGGTTGCGGGAGCTCGTCCATGCCCGATACCAACGCTGCGCGGGAGTTCGTCCACAGCTTCTACTCGAACCCGGCGATTTCCTTCGACATCACCCGCTGCGAAGAGCCGGAGTACGCCACCATCCCGAAGATACCCAGGGATCATCTCGTGAAGTCGGTCCCAGACCGATCGGCGGCCTGTGGGGTCCGAATCGCGTTCACCTGGCGGGACAGAGGCCGCACCACGCACGACCAATGGCTGGTTTGGGTAACGAGCGACCATAAGGCAGTCGGTTTCAGCGACAACGCGGGCGCCGACAATTGGCGTCAGTATGTGCAATCGGTCGCGAAGAAGTAGCCGTTCGGGCACTCCGCAATGCCTAGAAGCAGTTTTAAAACCGCAAGGCAAGGGGGACAGTCCCCGGCGGTTTTGAAATTGCCGCGCGACGGCGCCCTCAATAAATTCTGCCGGGCTCCATCGCGTGGCCCCAGCTTAGCGTTTGGCCGTCGGGCAGGTTGAGTTTGGCGGTTGGCAGGCGGCCGGCTTGGATTAGCGTGCCGAACTGGAAGTAGACGGCGTCCATGTCAGAATGCCGGCCGGGAAAATGGCCGAATCCGCCGTCGGGATTGCGGCAGCCGAGCGACCAGTCGGCCGCTTTTTGAATCGCGCGCCGCACCGCTTCCGTCTTGCCGCCCAATTGACGCAGGATGAACACCGCGTCGAAGCAGGCATGAACGTCCCAATCGGGCGCTTTGATGTTCCAACCGCCGTCGGGCTTTTGATCGCGCAGCACTCGCCGCACCATTTGCTCGGCTCTTGGCGTCGGCTGGCCGATGAGGCGGAAGTAGTGGGCCAGATGAAACGTCGCCGCCACATGATCGCCGACGTAGCCGTCGTCTTTCTGACTGCGAATGAGCAGGTCGCGCAGGGCCAGGTCGTATTTCCGCGGAAATGGTTTTTCCAAGGCCGCGTAGAAGAGCGGGAAGAAGCTTGTAGTGTATGCCGGCAGTTTTTCGAACCGCCCGTCAACAAAGAAGCGGTCCATGACGTTCGCCGGGTCGATTTTTGGCCGCTGGCCGAGAGCGCGTAGCGCGACCACGGCTTGCACCGTCGCATACAGCACCGACAAATCGGATTTGAGATCGGCGCTGCCCGCCTGGCTCATGAACGCGCCGTCGGGCTGCTGATGCCGATGAATGAATTCGATCGACCGCTGCGGATGCGGCAGTTGCCAGCCCATCGTTTTCGCCAGCGTGGCGGCGTAGGTGACGGCGGCCAGATCGCTGAGATTGGTGTCGGAATTTCCCTTGTACTTCGGATCGGGCGAAGGAGCATAGCCGCCATCGTCGCGCTCGCAGCGTTTTATGAAGGCGAAAGTTTCGTTGGCCAGATTCGCCGGCTCGGCGGCGGAGGCAGGCTCGCGGCGCATGGCGCCGATCGACAAACCGGCCCCGCTGCAAGCCACGCCGCGAAGCAACGAACGACGAGAGAGACGGCGGGCTGAATGGCGCATGATGGAAGTCTCGTGAATTCGCAAGTCCGGCAATCGAAAACGTCGGATTGACGCATGCAGTATACTGCTGGTTCTTCGCCACTGCTCGTTATGGCTTGATCTCGCACCGTTTTCAACACGTCACCTCGCCCCAGACCCCTGACCCGAATGACCGTTCTTGCCACTTGGCGTTTCGGACGCATTGCCGCTCGTGCCGCACTCGGCGAATTGGAGCGGGGCAGTCCGGCGTTGGATGCGGCGGTGGCGGTGCGCAGGCGGTCGAGGATGATCCGAGTGTGATGTCGGTTGGGTATGGCGGATTGGCGAATGCGGCCGGAACGGTGCAGTTGGATGCATGTGTCATGGATGGGGCGACATTGGCTTGCGGCGCTGTTGCCGGATTGGAAAGCGTTCGACATGCGGCAGCGGTCGCGCGACGCGTGATGGAGAAGACGCCGCATCTGCTGCTGGTCGGCGAAGGGGCTCGGCTGTTCGCGATTCAACAAGGTTTTGCGCTGGAGAATTTGAACACGCCCGAGAGCGTTGCCGAATGGAAACGGCGTGGGCGGCGGAAACCCGCGGCGCGAAAGGGTCGCGCGAAGAATAGCGAGCCGCTGTCGCACGACACGGTGGCCGTATTGGTTGGCGACGAACGGGGACGATTGGCGGGCGCTTGCAGCACGTCGGGCTTGTCGCACAAGTTGCCCGGCCGCGTGGGCGATTCGCCGCTGATCGGCATCGGGCTGTATGTCGATGACGCAGCGGGCGCGGCGGCGGCGACGGGCGTCGGAGAGGAAATCATTCGGGCCGGCGGCGTTGTTCTGATCGTAGAACTGATGCGGCAAGGACGGTCGCCGCAGGAAGCTTGCGAGGCGATGATCGCGCGGATCAATGCCGTGGCCAAGCGGCGCGGCGTGCGCCCGGCCGAGGTCGGCGTACTGGCGCTGAATCCGCGGGGCGAAATCGGGGCCGCTTGCACGGAGCCGACAGATTTCGCCTATGCGGTCGGCCGTGCCGGCAAAGTGTCGCTGCGAAAGGGGGCGAATGTGGGACACTAAGCGCGAAGCGTCAGCGAGGGCATGGACAAAAAACGTTTCGCCATCGCTACCACAAGGAAGATTTTGACGCCCCGCCCCGATCTCTCTGCATCCTCTCTGTCTCCGCGGCTCCGCGCGAGACCTTTTGACCGTTGCACGACGGTTTGATCCGCAGTTTCGTCGCCGCTTGTAACATCGCCGCGCTGATTTCGCTATGCATAGAAGTCGGCCAAACGCCGGGGCTGGGGACGCCGCGTCTATTGGAACCGGTGTGGCCGATCGACCGCAGGCGCGAAGTTGCGCCGGCATTTTTCCCCGCACATCACATTTTGCCATGGAGACCGTGTCATGGACCGCAATACCTCGCGCTCGTCCAACCGCAAATCGCGGCGAACGTTCAGTTTCGAAGCCCTGGAACCACGCGCCATGATGAGCGCTAGCATGAACAGCGCACCGCCGGCGCCGCTGGCAGGACCGAACATGGCGCCGATGCTCACTGTCGCGCAAGTCACCAACGCCATGACGCCGCTCACCTCGGCGACAACCACAGGTCCGTTCAATCCTTTGCAAATCCGCCAGATCTACGGCTTCGATAAGCTGTCGCTCAACGGCGCCGGCACGACGATCGCCATCGTCGATGCCTACAACGATCCGACGATCGTCCAAGACGTGGCAACTTTTGATACGGAGTTCGGCCTGCCCGCTCTGCCTACTCCGCAGCTTACGATCCACAAGACCACGAACACCAACAACACGAAGTGGGATCACGAAACAGCGCTCGACGTGGAATGGGCCCATGCCATCGCGCCGGCCGCCAACATTTTGCTGGTCGAGGCAACCAGCGACTCGTTCGACGACTTGATGTCGGCGGTCGACTACGCCCGCAACGCGCCCGGTGTGAGCGTCGTCTCGATGAGCTTTGGCGGTGCCGAGTTCGAGAGTTCGTGGAATCCCAGTGCGTGGTTCAGTGGAAACCAGACCGATTACGACAGCGGCACGTTCGTCACGCCGCAAGGGCATCGGCCGGTGTCGTTCGTCTCGGCGGCTGGCGATGTCGGATCGAGGGTTGTCTATCCGTCGACATCGCCGAATGTGCTGGCTGTGGGCGGCACCGTGATCACGGCGTCGGAAGCGACGAAAGTCGGCTCGTCCAGCGTGCCGAACAACTGGCAGACGATGTCGTACGACACGGAGGCGGCATGGGGCGACGGCGGCGGAGGGTTCAGCGGCGTCGAATCGCGGCCGGCTTATCAGAACGGGTTCAATACCAACTCGATGCGGTCCACGCCCGACGTTGCCTACGGTGCCTCCGGCTTCTGGGTTTTCGACTCGAACAACAACGAATGGAGCATCGTGAGCGGCACCAGCGCCGGAGCGCCGCAGTGGGCGGGGATCATCGCCCTGGCGAACCAGGAACGTGCCGAGTGGGGCGGCGACACGCTGTCGAACACCGTGGCCGACATCTATCAACTCCCGTCGAGCGATTTTCACGACATCACCACCGGCAACACCGGCTTCTATAGCGCCAAGGTCGGCTTCGATCAAACCACCGGCCGTGGCACTCCGATCGCCAATCTGTTGGTCAACGACCTGGCCCGTAGCGAGTGGCTTCCGCCGCCGCCGGGCCCGATCGGGCCCGGCACGGGCCTCGGCATAAGCAACACGCCGCCAACGCAGGTGTTGGCCGCGATGGTGACGCCGACAACCACGCCGACCACGACGCCTCCGACGACATCGACGACGATGAAAGCGAGCATCGCGAATGTCGTCGCTTCGCCGCTGTTGTCGCCGACCATCCACGCCGCCGGCCGGGCAACGCTCCATGCATCCGACGCGGCCGACCAGTTGTTCGAGGCAATGTTCGGATTGAATTGACGGCTATCGGCATTCGTCCGTGCGGGATTTCGGGACACTGCTCCCGAAATCCCGCTTCGGCGCAATCTGCGTAAATTGGTTAAAATGCGATGTGCAGAATCGGTCGAATCGGCTATTTCGCTGGCGATAGCAACAAATTTTTTACAAGCCTGTTGACACTCGTCGGCCGATGCTTACAATCTCGTGTTCCCCTAAGCGCGAGCCTCGCCATCGGCGGGTCGAATTCGTTTGGGGGGAGTTTTTCTTTCGCGGTCCTCTCTGAGGGCCAGCGGCGTGCGGGGGAAATCGTCGCACGCTTGACCGTCGATCTTTGACAATCTGGTAGTTATTTCTTTTTGGTTTTAGCCAGCGCAAGACCGTGCGAAATGGCGACACCGGCCGTGAGGATTCCACGTGAATTTTCGTGGCGCGGATTGCCGGATTTGTTAATTTCAGGCCTGTAAGCTTGATTTGGCTATTAACCCGTGCAGTGTGGCGCAAGCCATGCTGTGCGGTAAGCGTCAAAACAAATTGAAGGGTTTGATCCTGGCTCAGAATGAACGTTGGCGGCGTGGATTAGGCATGCAAGTCGAGCGAGAACCCCGCAAGGGGGGACAGCGGCGAAAGGGACAGTAATGTGTAGATTATCTACCCTCAGGTCCGGGATAGCTGCGGGAAACTGCAGGTAATACCGGATAACATCTCCGGATCAAAGGTGTGATTCCGCCTGAGGATGAGTCTGCATCCTATTAGCTAGTTGGTGGGGTAACGGCCTACCAAGGCAATGATGGGTAGCGGGTGTGAGAGCACGACCCGCGTCACTGGGACTGAGACACTGCCCAGACACCTACGGGTGGCTGCAGTCGAGAATCTTCGGCAATGGGCGCAAGCCTGACCGAGCGACGCCGCGTGTGGGATGAAGGCCTTCGGGTTGTAAACCACTGTCAGAGGGGATGAAATGCAGGTGGGTTCTCCCATCTGTTTGACATATCCTCAGAGGAAGTACGGGCTAAGTTCGTGCCAGCAGCCGCGGTAAGACGAACCGTACAAACGTTAT
Organism: Pirellulales bacterium; assembly: GCA_963738955.1. Classification (GTDB taxonomy): domain Bacteria; phylum Planctomycetota; class Planctomycetia; order Pirellulales; family DATAWG01; genus DATAWG01. Next base: position 176,987 of record CAVTYW010000019.1, read on the forward strand.
TCGGAATTACTGGGCTTAAAGGGTGCGTAGGCGGCGCGGAAAGTTGGGTGTGAAATCCCTCGGCTCAACCGAGGAACTGCGCTCAAAACTACCGTGCTCGAGGGAGATAGAGGTGAGCGGAACTTAGGGTGGAGCGGTGAAATGCGTTGATATCCTAAGGAACACCGGTGGCGAAAGCGGCTCACTGGATCTCTTCTGACGCTGAGGCACGAAAGCTAGGGTAGCGAACGGGATTAGATACCCCGGTAGTCCTAGCCGTAAACGATGAGCACTGGATTGGAGGGCCCTCCATAGCCTTCCAGTCGCAGCGAAAGTGTTAAGTGCTCCGCCTGGGGAGTATGGTCGCAAGGCTGAAACTCAAAGGAATTGACGGGGGCTCACACAAGCGGTGGAGGATGTGGCTTAATTCGAGGCTACGCGAAGAACCTTATCCTAGTCTTGACATGCACGGATTAACTCCTGGAAAGCAGGAGCCAGGCCTTCGGGTAGAACGTGCACAGGTGCTGCATGGCTGTCGTCAGCTCGTGTCGTGAGATGTCGGGTTAAGTCCCTTAACGAGCGAAACCCTTGTCACTAGTTGCCAGCGCGTCATGGCGGGGACTCTAGTGAGACTGCCGGTGTTAAACCGGAGGAAGGTGGGGATGACGTCAAGTCCTCATGGCCTTTATGACTAGGGCTGCACACGTCCTACAATGGCACGCACAAAGGGAAGCAAACTCGCGAGAGCAAGCAAATCCCAAAAAACGTGCCCCAGTTCGGATTGCAGGCTGCAACTCGCCTGCATGAAGCCGGAATCGCTAGTAATCGCGGGTCAGCATACCGCGGTGAATGTGTTCCTGAGCCTTGTACACACCGCCCGTCAAGCCACGAAAGTGGGGGGCATCCGAAGTCGCTGAGGTAACCGCAAGGAGCCAAGCGCCTAAGATGAACTCCGCGATTGGGACTAAGTCGTAACAAGGTAGCCGTAGGGGAACCTGCGGCTGGATCACCTCCTTTCTAAAGGATTCCAAGCCAACTTCGGTAACGAGGTTGGGTTGACCATGTGGAGACGGTCCTTGTGCCGGTCCAAAAAGAATTGATCTGCGTTAGCTCGCCAGAAATGGCAGGCCGAGGCAGATCAGCTACCAAGATTGTTTAGATAAGGCCCGTTCAGACCTAGCCAGGCTGAACGGGTCTTTTTTTGCGCGCGTCAATTCCATTCAGTGGCTTGGCAGGGCATGAATTAAATGCCGGCGATCGTTTGTCGCGCCTTCGTGAAATTCAATCGTTTGACGCTCCAAAGTCGTGCGATACAATACACCCCGTCGATCGCATCGCTTCGGAGGGTAAGCGAATTGGCCAGCAGCCTGACTCGAAATCAGGTGCCCCGAAAGGGGTTGTGGGTTCGAATCCCATGCCCTCCGCTGTAAAACTACCACGGCTCGCAAGCAGCTTCTTTGCAAGCACTTGCGAGCCGGCGTCGTTTCTGCGGTCCCGACTTGTCCCGGTTTTGGCCAGCGGCTGACTCACGCGGCGCGTTTCAACAATTCGCGGAGAAGTCGTTGGCGCACTCGGCTCGACCTGCTTTGACGGTCGAGGAGCAACACTTCCGAAGCCAAGCCCGCGCCAATGCGAGTGACTGCGCGAGTGCCTAGTCGATGTCGCAACTCGGCGGCGCCGGGTCGTTCAGCACGCGGGCGGTCACCGCTAGCGCCACGTCCATTGCGGTGCGCATTCCCGTGCGATCGACGAGTGCCCGCAGCTTTGCCAGTTCAGACTCGTCGGGAAAATGGCGGCAGGCTTCTCGCAGGTCGCATAGCAGCAGCAACCGATCAAATTGGTGCGTGATCGCCGCATGGGCGGCGGCAATGACGAGCCGCGAGGCCGGCGTCGCGCGTCTGGCTGCCGAGCCTGGCTCGCCCGTTGCTTCCCAATCGAGGTCGGCGAATTCGATCGATGTGCGCCGGCGCTGAGAAGGGTGGTTGATCAGATTCCAGTGAAGGTCGCATTCGATCTTTGGGTTCGACCGCAGCGCGCAGCTCTCTTCGCCATACTCGCTGGCCGCGAATCGCATCTCGGGCACGACATCCCGCACATAGCCAAGCTTTTCGAGGGCCGCGCCGGCGGCACTCCAATGCTCGCGCGGAATCAACACGTCGATATCGTACATGGCACGCAGGCCGGAGCGCGGATAGAGATGATCGGCGAAGTCGGCGCCCTTGAAGGTGGCTGCCGGAATACCGGCCGCCAAAAGACCATTGACCAGTTCCGGGCCATAATGCCGCACGAGCAGCGACTTAGCCAACTTCGCGTGCCAGAGTTGCTCGGCCGTTTGCCATGCCTCCCGATTCGCGGCGCAGGGCGAGCCGAGATTGTGCAGCAGAATGCCGAGCACTCCGTGGACGCGAGCCAATTCGAATAGCTGGTTCCACTGCGCGGGCGAAAGACTCGGGTCTTCGGCGCCGCTCGCCGCGGCGCGCGGATTGGAGAGTTGCAGCAATGTTCGCCAAACGCGGCGATCGGCTTCCATGCGGTTGGTTTCCGTTCAAGAAATCGCTCGTCGTTCAACCCGCGGCGCGAATGGCCGAGGAATGCAGATTGGCCGCCGTCCGGGCCAACTCTTGTCGCTTTTCCAGCCAATGCCGGACTGGCTGCGGATAAAAGCGCGCAGTACCAGGTCGTAGATGAGTTGACCTTGCGAGGTCAGCGTGATTTGAGCGCCAGTGTCGTTCACCAGGCCGAGATCGGCCAAGGTGCCGAGCAAGTCGCCATGATCCGCGTCGAGGTCGCGTCCCAACGTCTGGGCATAGGCTTCTCGCGACAGCGGATAGCCGTCGCCCAAGGTCAGGGCCAGGTAGCGAACTCGAAGATCGTCGTGCGCTCAATTCCACGGTCTCCGCGACCGGACTTTGACCGCGCTCGATGCATTGCAGATATTCGTCGTAAGCGGAATGATTGCGAAACACGATGTTGTTCAACCGGCTGCGAGCGCTGATGCCGGCGCTGAACTGCTCGCCTTGACCGGTGACGTCGCGGAAGCGGCGGACGACGTTGGCCGCGGTCGCCGGATCGCGGCGCTTGAACGTGTGCCAACGGGTGGGCAGGAAACCGAGACGCTGGGCGTGGGCTTTGATCAAGCTGCGCCAGCGAACCAGCCGCTGAACGTCGAGCCGCTCATCGGCGGCCAGCGCGCGGCCGACCGGAGTTCGTTCGTTGATGCGCAAATGGTAGGCCGTGAACGCATGGACCCCTTGCTCGGCCAACGCCGTGAAATCGTTGACAAAGCCGGCCTCGGTTTGTTCCGGCAGGCCGTAGATCAAATCGACGTTGACCATGAAACCGGCCGACACCAGCAGCCGGCACGATTCGAACACGCGCTCGGCCGCATGCTCGCGATGCACGGCCGTCTGCACGCGGCCCTGCAAAGTCTGCACTCCCATGCTGACGCGCTCGATCCCGTGTTTGAGCAACACGTTGACATGCTCGGGCGTGATCGATTCGGGCGAGCATTCGACGGTGTTAACCTCACCGCCATCGGTGCGCTCGACGCGCACGAACACGTTGCTTAGCACCACGTCGAGCAACTCGGCGGGCAGCGCCGTGGGCGTGCCGCCGCCGCAGTAGAATTGCTGCAATCGCGTGCCGGGCTTGACCCACGAGAGCTCGCTCACAAGCGCCCGCACATAACGCCGCATTTCGTCCACCGAGGGCGTCAACCGCGTGGCATAAAAACAAAACGTGCAGCGGTGGTTGCAAAAGGGAACGTGGACATAGATGCCCAACTCGTCGCTCGCGGGATGCTCGCGCACGGCGTCCGGGCGGGAGCTGAACCGCGGGGCCGACATCGGGTAGATATTAAACGGCGCGTAGGCGACTTGGGCGGCGGGCCCCAAGGCGTCGACGATGCGGTCGAGATCCGGCAGTTCCGCGGGCATAATTTCGGAATCCATCGAGTCGTTCTCCTGTCTGGCGAGCCTGCCGTGCCCACATCGCGGTTTATCCGATGCCCGAACCGGTTTTTCCGGCATCCGAGCCGGCCGCGCGAGGGGCATGATAGGGCGTCGTCGGACTTTCCGTCAACGCCGGTTCCCGCGACGGAACCGGGCGGGCCAGCCGTGAAACACCGCTGCCCAGCGGTTGGCCGATCGTCGCGGCATAGTTGAGCGCGAGGCTCAGTTTCAGTGTGCTGCTCCCTGCTCCCCGCTCGCCGCTCCCCGCCTCATTGCCCTTGCCCCCCGCACAACCCACCGATAAACTCCCGCTCCCCAAGTTCTTGCGGCATTTCGGCCGCAAACTCTTGTATTCGATTTCGGGGCTTTTAGAATGGACTAGAGGCCCCAGCTTCCTCGTTCCCATAAGACAAGAGGTGACTTATGCGGCGCACTGGTCTGGGTGCTCTTATCGGCGCGGTTCTCGTGTTGTTGGCCGGGGTATTGGTGCAATCGCGAAACCAGGCGACGGCGCAACCGAACGGCGGTCCGGATTTCGGCGGTGAATTGATCACATTCACCTCCCAAGCTCCGGAAAACCGACAGCAGTTGACGGTGATCGACCCGCGAACCCGCGCGATGGCCATTTATCACATCGATTCGACGACCGGCGTGGTGTCGCTCAAAAGTGTTCGCAATATCCAATACGATTTGATGATGTCGGAGTTCAACGGCGTCAGCCCGTTGCCGCGAGAAATCCGCTCGATGGTGGAAAACCATTGAGGCTGTGTCGCCGGAAAAAGCTGAAGCAGTCTAGCAACCTTGATTCGCCCCTTTGAACCGTTTTTGACAATCAGTCGGCTCGCTTGGCGAGTCGCAGTAGCGAGGAATCCGCCATGGCCATGAAATTGGTCGATCAAGAGGAAGCCGCGAAAATTCTCGGCGTCTCGGTCGAAGAGATCAACGCGCTGCGAGATCGCAAGGAGCTATTTCCCTTCCGCGACGGCAGCACTTGGAAATACAAGGTCGACGATCTGGAGCGGCTGAAGAACGACCGGGCCTCGGGCGGATCCGGCTGGAATCAGACGAATGATCTTTCGGAAATTCCGTTGGAAGTGAACGAGCATGTCGAGTCGGTGCTGCTCAGCGAAAAAGAACTGGGCGAATCGAGCGATAGCACTTCGAGCACGATCATCGGCAAACCCGGCCGAAAAACCACGCCGGCGGAGAGCGACCTGGAAATGGCCCGCCCGGCCGAACCGGCTGCGAAACCGGGCGCCAGCGACGTAAGCCTTGCCGCCGGCCTTTCCGGCACCGGCAGCGACGTGAAGCTTGTGCTCGGCGGTTCCGACGTGAGCAAGAAAGATAGCAGCACGCTCAGTGATTTGGATCTGCGGCTCGAACCGACCGGCGGCAGCAGCAAGGTCTCGGCCGATTCCGAATTGAAACTGGCCGATCCGAGCGGCAGCTCGAAGAAAAAGTCGAAACCGGGCTCCGACGTTACCAAGACTGCCGCGTCGGCCAAGACGGTGAGCTTCGACGTCGACGATCTCAGCCTCGACGACGACGACGTGCTCGGCGGCAAGCCCGGCAGCGATATCACGCGCGGCGCGACCGACAGCGGCATCCATTTGGTCGATCCCAAGGATAGCGGCCTTTCCTTGGAGCAGCCGTTGGAATTGGGCGGCTCGGCCGTTGAATTGCTCGAGCTTGGCGAAGCCGACTCCGCCGGGGCGACGCAATTGAAATCAGACGACGATTTCCTGCTGACTCCGGTCCAGGAAGATGCCGTGCCCGACGAATCGGACAGCGGTTCGCAAGTGATCGCGTTGGATTCCGAAGAGGATTTGAGTTCCGGGGCTTTCGCGCCGGCCAGTTCCGGCATGGTCGCGATGCTCGAAGAAGACACGGGCGAAGGTGGCCCGGCAATGGCCGGCATGGCTCCGGCGGGCAGCGTGGCGGCGGGGGCGGCGTTGATGACGGCGCCGGCGGTTCCCGAAGCGCCCTATTCGATGTGGAACGTGATGGGCCTGGTCTGCTGCGCCCTTCTCTTGCTGATGACGGGCATCGTCATGCAAGACATGATCCGCAACATGTGGAAATGGGACGGTCCCGAACCGATCACGCGTCAGATCACCGATTCCTTCGGCAGCACGATCGGTTGGATGGAACCGAAGAAGTAGTCGGTCAATCCACAAGCCCAGGGATGGCCGCCCACGACCCAGCTTCCAAATAATGCATTGCCGGCCTTCCCTGGGTTTTTACCAATCGGGGAGCGCACGTTTGCCCCGGCCAGCTTTCCCTATACATTCCCCGCGCCGGGCGCTATAATCGATTGCTGTCCTCCCCGTGCCTGCCGCGAGCGGGCGCGCCACCTGCCTGGGCGGTCGCGTACTGTTGCGTCGAACCGCTTCCACGGCACGGCCTGAATTCAAAACCCGATCCAGCGCCGCGGGGAATCTAGTGGCCACCGGTCGGACGATTTTTATGGTCGGTAATCCACCTGCCAGCACGGTTCGCGTCTTGCCTTTGCTGATCCTTGCGCTCGCGGTTTCTCTCGCCGGCTGCTCTCCGGCCGAGAAGATCGAGCAATATCAGGTCGATAAGCCGGAAGTGCTGGCGGAGAAATACTTCCCCGATTCGCCCGCTACGCGAGCCGCGTCGTCGGGCACGGATCGAATGCTCGCGGCAATCGTGCCGCATGGCTCGCAGTTCTGGTTTTTCAAACTCGTTGGACCCGACGAAGTGGTCGCGAGCCACGGCGAGGAGTTTCTGAAGTTCATGCTGTCGCTCCATTTCGCCGACGGGGCCGATTCTCCGCCGGAGTGGACGCTGCCCGAGGGTTGGAAACGTCTGCCGGGAAACGAAGTCCGCTACGCGACGCTGGAAATCGATCCGACTCCGCCGCCGCTGGGCGTCTCGGTAACGACGCTTCCCAAGCCGCCGGAGGAAGACGCCACGAAGGACGCATTGCTCTCAAACGTCAACCGCTGGCGCGGCCAGATGGGCCTGTCGTCGATTTCGCAAGACGAGTTGGCCAAGCAAACCAAGCCGCTCAAACTCGGCGGCGAAACGGCCACGTTGGTCAGCCTCGTCGGAAAGCTCGGTAAGGGAGGCATGGGAAAGCCGCCATTTGCCAGTGGGGCGCCATTCGCCGGTGGCGCCCTGCCGCCGGGTCATCCCGAACTCCCGCCCGATCACCCGCAGTTGCCGTCCGACCATCCGGCGATTCCAAATGACAACGCCGGCAATGCCGAAAAACCGCCGGTCGACGCGGCCGCGGAGTTGACGTTCAAAACTCCCGATGGCTGGAAGCCTGGCCGCCTCAGTGAAATGCGTAAGGCCGCGTTCGTCGTCGAAGATGATTCACGGAAAGTAGAGATCACCGTCGTCGCCCTGCCGCCGTTCGCGGGCGATCTTTTGTCGAACGTCAATCGCTGGCGCGGGCAGCTTCATCTTCCCGAAGCCACCGCCGAAGATCTCACCGAGCTGGCCAAGCCCGTTTCGATCGACGGCATCACCGGCAGCTCCATCGAGCTCGTCGGTCCGGCCGATCCGGCGCCGCAGCAGACGATCCTGGGCGCGATGGCCGCGGCCAGCGACAAAGTCTGGTTCATCACGCTCCGCGGCGATTCGAAACTGGCCGAGCGCGAGAAACCGAAGTTCGAGTCGTTCTTGAAGTCGATCAAATTCGCGGCCAAATAGAGGCTCGATATCCGATGGCAACCAACGTCCTATCGAACGACCCCTATCTATCGCCCGGCGATCGGCCGCCGCGACCGGCGGTCCGCACGGCGAATCCGTTGGAAGCTCTACTGCGGCCGCTTGCTTCGCTGAAGTTGACGGTCGTGCTGTTCGCGATGGCGATTTTCATTGTCTTCGCCGGCACGGTGGCGCAAGTCGATCAAGACGTGTGGCAAGTCGTTCACCATTATTTCCGCTCGTTCTTCACTTGGATCGACTTCCGCATCTTCTTTCCTCGCACTTTGCATATCTCGGGCGGATTTCCGTTTCCCGGCGGTTGGACGATCGGCGGGCTGTTGATCATCAATCTGCTCGCCGCACATGGTTTGCGATTCAAGGTTCAGGCGCGCGGCAATCGGCTGCTGGCCGGGCTGGCCGTCATCGCGGCGGGAGTCGGCGTCACATGGTGCGTGATCCACGGGCTCGATACGGTCGATGCTGGAATGCTTTGGAACGGCATGAAACTCGGCCTCGCGGCGCTGTTGGCCGTGACGGTCTATTACCTGGTGACGCTCGATTGGAGCCGAAAGCTGGAACTCGGCCTGCTCTCCGTTGCGACGGTCGTGGAAGGGAGCCTGCTCGGTTGGCTGCTCTATCACAGCGATTTCGTGCCCGACAATTCGTCGATGCGGATTTTGTGGCAGTTGGTGCAAGGCGGCGCGGCGGGGTTGGTGCTGCTGGCCGGCTGCGCGCTGGCATTCAAGAAGCGGGCCGGAGTCGTGCTGATTCATGCCGGCATCGCGCTGATGATGTTCAACGAGCTGTACGTCGGAATGACGGCCGTCGAAGCCCAAATGCGCATGAAGCCGGGCGCGGTGCAAAACTACGTCGAAGACATCCGCACGATCGAATTGGCGGTCGTCGATCCGTCGGACAAGACGAAAGACAATGTCGTCGTGATCCCGAAAGACATTCTTCTGTCGGGAAATGTGATTCGCGACGATCGGTTGCCGTTCGATGTGAAGGTCGCCAAATTCATGCAGAATGCCTCAATCAAAAGGCAAACTGACTCAGGCAAGGACAATCTTGCCACGGCCGGTCTTGGCAAGGAATGGGTCGCCGAGCCCGTGCGCACCGGCACGGGCACCGACACCGACTCGAAAGTCGATATCTCAGCGGCCTACTTGACGTTTTTGAAAAAGGGAACCGACCAGCCGATCGACACGTATCTCGTCAGCCTGGCATTAGACGAACCGCAGCCAATCAAGGTTGACGGCAAGACGTACGACCTCACACTGCGCTTCCAGCGAACTTACGAGCCCTATGTCGTGCAATTGCTCGAAGCCAGAAAAGACAACTATCCCGGCACCGACACGCCGCGAAATTACTCGTCCGACATTCACCTGATCGATCGGACCAACGGCACCGATCGCGACCGCATCCACATCTGGATGAACAACCCGCTGCGCTACAACGGCCAGACGTTTTATCAAAGCGGCTTCGTGCAAGACCCGCGCACCGGCGAAAGCCAAACGACGCTCACCGTCGTCGCCAATCGCGGTTGGATGATTCCCTACATCGGCTGCATGATCGTGGCGGTCGGATTGCTCGCGCATTTCATGGGCGTGTTGTTGCGGTTCTTGCGCCGGCGAGCGTCGGGCTCGCTGAATCCGCGCGAGGACGACGAATTGTCGGTGCCGTTCGCGCAGTTGGCGGGCGGTTCGAAATCAATTCCATCGGCCTGGCAAACGGCCGGAGAATTCTTCCCCTGGATCGCGGTCGCCATTCTGGTCGGCTGGGCCTGGAGCCACGCGATTCCGCCGCGGGCCGCGCCCGACGCAATGAATCTCTATAAATTCGGCGAGTTGCCAGTGGTCTACGAAGGCCGTGTCAAACCGTTCGACACACTGGCGCGAAACGCTCTGAAAGCAATCTCCGAACGGCAAACGTGGGTCAACAACAAGGGGCATCGGCACACGGCCGTCGAATGGCTTTTGGATGTGATTACCGATCCGGACGTTGCGGCCAATGAACCGGTATTTCGCATTGAAAACACCGAATTGCTCGACGTGCTGGGCCTCAAACTGCGCGACGGCATGCGGTATTCGGTCGCCGAATTCCGCGGCGGATTGAAGGAGTTTGGCAAGCAGTGGAAGCAAGCCGAGTCGGTCGAGGCCGCGGAGCGAACCGCGCTGCAGCGGCAGATCATCGAATTCGCTCGGCGATTGAGCGTGTATCGAGTCATCCAGGATTCCTTCCAGCCGTTGGATTTCCCGCCGATGCCGACGGAGGAGGAAATCAAAAACGACCGAACGGCCGCAATGGCGATGGCGACGGAAATCCGCCGCATGCTTCAAGAAGACATGCCGAAGTTACACGCCGATTTAATGGAGCGGCAAGCGCCTCTGTCCGTGCCCCCCAGCACCGCCAGCGGCGAGTGGCAACCGTTTGCCACGGCCATCGATCAAGCCTATATCGACCGCGTTCTTCAAGGCTCCGAGGGGAATCCGAACACCGTCGCGCTGGCCGCCATCTTCCGCGACTACGTGAAAAAAGATGCCGCGGCGTTCAATTCCGGCGTGGACAAATATCACGACTCGCTCGTTGCGTCGCCGCCGAAGTTGCTGCTCGGCAATAAAATCGACAAGCTCGGTTTCGAATCGTTCTTCAACCACTTCGAGCCGTTTTATTATGGTTGCTTCCTGTATGTGACCGCTTTCATCCTGGCTTGCCTGGCATTTCTGGGTTGGAGCGTGCCGCTGAATCGCGCGGCATTCTGGCTCGTCGCCACGACGCTGGTTTTGCACACGGCCGCGATGATCGGGCGGATCGTCATCTCCGGTCGGCCACCGGTGACGAATCTGTATTCCGCCGCGCTCTTCATCGGTTGGGCCGGCGTCGGACTGGGATTGTTGCTGGAGCTGATTTATCGGCTTGGGATCGGCACAATCATCGCCTCGCTCGCCGGGTTCATGACGCTGTTGATCGCTCATTTTCTCGCCAGCAGCGGCGACACGTTCACTGTCATGCAGGCCGTGCTCGATACGCAGTTTTGGCTCGCCACTCACGTCGTTTGCATCACGCTCGGCTATGCAACAACATTCATCGCGGGCTTGCTCGGCGTGCTATACGTCGTGCAAGGCACCGTGACGCGGTCGCTGACACCAAGCCTGAGTAAGGCAATCGTCCGCATGATCTACGGTGTCCTTTGCTTCGCAATCTTCTTCAGCTTCGTCGGGACGGTGCTCGGCGGATTGTGGGCCGACGATTCGTGGGGCCGCTTCTGGGGTTGGGACCCGAAAGAAAACGGGGCACTGATCATCGTCATCTGGAATGCGCTGGTGCTGCACGCCCGCTGGGATGGCATGGTGAAAGATCGCGGACTGGCGGTGCTGGCGATCGGCGGGAACATCGCCGTCGCCTGGTCCGGATTCGGCGTTAATGAACTCGGCGCTGGCCTGCATTCCTACGGCTTCACGAATGGCGTGGCATTCTGGCTCTCGCTCTTCGTCGCCAGCCAACTCGCGCTAATCGTGCTCGGCTCGCTTCCTAAGCGAGTTTGGCGCAGCTTCCGGCCGAGCGCGTCGGAGGCGATCGCGTAAACGCAAGCCGTCGGTTGCGCGTGTAGCGGAATTTGCCAAAATTCCGACTTCGCGCGGGCGGCGGCTGAGTTTTGGCAAACTCAGCTACAATGCACGCGGCCGTTCTTCAATCCGCCGCGCCGCTTCCCCATTTGTTCGTCCGATCGAGCTTCAATTGAGCTTGCGGCATTTGCCCCTCGGGCAGAATCACTTGCGGCACGGGCAGGCATTCGATCAGCCAATCCGATTGCCGCGTTGCCGGCACTTGCACTTCGCTTTGCGGCACCAGCGTTCGCACCAAGGCCACGAGCGGGCCGGACGGCGCGCCAGCTTCAACCAGCGTCGTTCCGTCGCCAAGTCGCATCACGACGCTCGACGATCCCGTGCATGCCCCGCTCAATGTCAGCCCGGCCGAATCGACGACGAAAGCGAACGCGAGTTGCTCATATTGCCGAAGCATGTCGGCGTGGCTGGTGGCCGGCTGCGGCACCAGATGCAGAAATTCGATCGCCGCCGCCACAAGCGATTGGCTCACCGCGCCCGGGCCGGACGAAAACGTGCCGACGGCCTCTTCGAGCCGGCCGTGGCTGAAGCGAGCTTTTTGCACGGTGATCTCCGCCATGCCGCTCAGCCGATGCGGGAACTGCTCGCTCACCAGGGCTTGCAGATCGATGTCGGTGAATTGGCCCGAGAGTTCGCCTTCCCAACCGCCGGCCGTCTCCGTCGCCCAAACCGATCCGCGAAATTTCGCGCCTTTTCCGAGCCGATTCACAACGCCGAGCGGAACCGCCAGCATCGCGCACGGCAGCGCGGCGCCCGACGTGTGGAGCTCGATCGTGGCCTTTAGCCGCGAGCCGGCCGTGCTTTTTTCGTCAGCGCCCGCTCCATCGCGTTCGCGCGTCACCGTCAGTTGTACCGGATCGGTCATGTCGATTCCGGCGATGCGAAAGCTGATCGTCGCCGCGCACGGCCCACCGGCCGTGCCGGGCATCGAGAGTTGCCCATGCACGTCGGTCAGCGTCTGCGATCCGGCGGGCCAATGGAGCGTCGCCTCGGCGGCGGAAAGCCGTGTCGTCGCTGCCGTGTCGCTCGCTTCGCGCAATCGGTGATCGACGAGTTGCCAGAAGCCGCGAAGCTGCGCGGCGTCGAACTCCGGCTGCGACGCGACCCAAGCCGAGGCCGCGCTGGTGCCGCCGGTTTCAAGAAACCGCATCCGGGCCAACGGCGCCGCGGTTTCCGGATCGGAAAGCTCGACGCCCTGATAGAGCACGATCCCCGGCCGCGGATACGAGACGGCATTGCACGAGACCTGCAAGCCGACGGTCCGCGACAATTCGGCCGCGCAAGCCCGCTGATGCCAGGCCCCGCCGCGCCAGCCCGACCAGGCCAACACCCCCGCCGCGGGCAAGACGCCCAGCGCAAGAAACGCAACCCGACAAACCAGCCGCCGCGTTCGATCGTGCATCTTGCCGGACCTCCTTGTCCAAACCGCAAATAACTATCCGTCGCGCGCGTACACTTGTAGGGAACGGCCTTCGTGCCGTTCCGCGCGCACGACTTGACGCAGCGCGACGGAACGGCACGGAGGGCGTTCCCTACGCGAAAATTTAGCGCTGTTGTGCCATCTTCAAAAACATCTCATAACGCGCCTTCATTTCCACGAGGCTGTCGCCGCCGAATTTGTCGATCAGTGCCGCGGCCACCTCGAAGGCCACCACGTTTTCGACGATCACGCTCGCCGCCGACACGGCGCAAACGTCGCTCCGCTCGTACTGCGCCGCCTCGGGCTCCTTCGTTTTCAGATTGACCGATTCGAGCGGCTTGCGGAGCGTGCTGATCGGCTTTTTTCCCGCGCGAACCACGAGCGGCTGGCCGTTCGTCATGCCGGCTTCCAGGCCGCCCGCGTTGTTCGTCGGACGGATGTAACCGAGGTTCGGCGAGCCGGCTTGTTCGGCATCGTATTGAATCGGATCGTGAACTTGCGAGCCGCGCCGCCGCGCCGCTTCGAAGCCGAGCCCGATCTCGACCCCCTTGATCGCTTGGATCGACATCACGGCCTGGGCCAGGCGGCCGTCGAGCTTGCGGTCCCATTGAGCATGAGTGCCGAGTCCGAACGGCAATCCCTCGACGCGCACTTCGAGAATCCCGCCGAGCGTGTCGCCGTCGCGGCCGCACTGGTCGATCATCGTTTTGTATTGCTCGTCTTGATCGGGATTCAACGTGTAAAGCTCGCTCCGATCGCGCAGCGCGCGATGCTCTTCCAGCGTGCCCGGTTGTGGCATAACGGCAACGCCGCCGAGCTCGACGACATAACCTAGCGCATGAATACCGAACTCCGCCAGCAACTGCGCGGCGAGCGCCCCCGCGGCGACTCGCACGGTCGTCTCCCGGGCGCTGGCTCGTTCGAGCGTGCCTCGGATCGAGCCGAGATATTTGATCGCGCCTGTCAGATCGCCATGTCCCGGTCGAGGTCGGTCGAGATCGCTGAGGCGCTCTAGCTTGTAGTCGCGGTTGACGACCTCCAGCGCGATCGGACTGCCAAGCGTCACGCCCTGCCAGATGCCGCTTTTGATATCGACCGCGTCGGATTCGATCCGCTGCCGCCCGCCCCGGCCGTATCCCCCTTGCCGGCGACGAAGCTCGGCATCGATCGGCCCGGTATCGACCTTCACGCCGGCCGGAAACCCATCGACCAGCGCCAGCAGCGCTTTGCCATGCGATTCGCCGGCTGTCAGATAACGCAACATGAAAATCCCCGGAAAACGGCCATCGTAATCGCCTATTTTATCGGGCTTGGCAGACCGCTGATAGGCCGGTTCGACGGACTGGAATCGCCAATTCTCGCCGGAACATCGGCTTGTCCCGCTCGCCCTCGCTAACGCTTCGGGTTAGTATGCCGGCGCGATATGCATACTAACCCGAAGCGTTAGCGAGGGCGGCGGCGGGCTACTCGTCCGGCACGCCCGGCAGCACCCAGGCGATCGCGGCTGCCGGAAAGAACAGGCAGCCGGCATATAGCAGCGCGTAGCGATGGTCGCCATTCGACGACGACAGGCCAAATGCGACGGTCCCCAGTCCCGCGGCGATGCGGCTGATGTTGTAGCAGAAGCCGGCGCCGGTCGTCCGCAGCAGCGTGGGAAACAGCGGCGGCAAATACATCGTGAACAATCCGAACACGCCTTGGCAGATTCCGATGGCCGTGAAACCGATCCACAAATCGCCATGTGCTCGCGGCACGCCGAAAGTCACCACCATTGAAATGCCGTAAGCCAGGCACAACAGTGCAATCGCTCGGCGGTATTTCAGCCACCGCGCCAGCCAGGCGGCGAAGAAATTCCCGAAAATCGAGGTTCCGATCACGAGCCAGACCACTTGGCTCACCAATCGGCTCTTTTCGACGTCGGTCCAATCCGCCAAATCGGGCAGATTGCGCAGAAGTTGCAAATACCAAAATAGAAACGCCCAATGGGCCGTCAGCGAAAGCGCGCAAACCAACATCGTCAGCACCGTTGTCCGCCGCAGCGACCGGCCAAATAAATCGGCAAATCGCGGCATCGCCCGGTCGGTTCGCTTGCGGTCGCTCTCCCATTGCTCCGACTCCGGCACCGCCTTGCGAATCCAAACGACCAATAGCGCCGGAATCACGCCGACGAGAAACACATACCGCGGTTCGTGCCCCGCCAGCAAATAGACAACCAGTCCTGCTAGCAACACGCCGATATTTACCGCCGTTTGCAACACCGCCGCCAGCCACGGTCGCCAATGCCGCGGCCAGGTCTCCGATAGCAGCGTCGCGCCAACAGCCCATTCGCCGCCAATCCCAAGCGCCGCCAAAAAACGAAAGATGAGCAATTGCCACCACGTCTGGGCGAAGAACGACAGCCCGGTGAACATGGCATAGGTCGAAATCGTCAGCATCAACGCCCGGCTGCGACCGAGCCGATCGCCGATGCGGCCGAAAAACCCGCCGCCGAGAGCCCAGCCGATGAGAAATGCGGCTTGAATCCAGGAGCTATAGAACCCGACGTCGGGATCATGCTCGCTCTTCGCGCCGATCAATTCCATGACGAACGGCGCGGCGACAAGCACATATAGGTGCATGTCCAAGCCATCGAACAGCCAGCCCATCCAGGCGGCAATGCCCGATCGCCATTGCTCGCCGGAAAGATCGCGCAAATGCCGAACTTCTTGCCCGCCCGAATCAATCATCGTCATAACCGCCCCCGCCAGGCGTTTCTTGGACCAAAGACCGAGAGCAACTATCGCACTGCGCCGCGCCAAGTGCAACCGGTCGGCACGGCCAGGCAAAGCCGCGGCCGAGGTTGGAGTTCAGCTTTCCGGCGCTCGACGGGCGGCTAAAGCCTGAACTCCAACGGGTTCGCGGTCCGGATTGACGCACGCGGCGGAAGCTGTCAGGCTATCTGTTTGTGGCCGCGGGGGTGTGCTATCGCGGCATATTCGCGCGTTCGAGGGAGCTTGAATACGATGGTTCGCATCCGTTTTGTCTCGCTCATTCGTTTGGTCGCGTTCGTCGGGTGTGGCGTATTTGCCGGGCAGTCGCTGGCCGCCGATCCCGCCGCGACAACGCTCTATTCCACCGACGCCTTGCAGGGAACCAAGTCGGTCATGGTCCGCCATAGCGATGCCGCGACGGCCGGTCCGACCACATCGCCCGTGAGAAAGATCGACAAGGCTGTGCAGCCTGCGTCGGCCAACGAACCCTTGGGCGCACTTGCCGCCGCTGACGGGGTCAACACAGCCGCCGCCGCTGCGGCCTCTCTGGCCGCCAGCGATTTGCTGAACCGTGCGCTCGAGCCCTCCAAAACATCGCCGCTCGCCGGCCACACGTTGACGCTCCTGCAAGCGATCACTCCCTTCGCCGGGAACCGAACCTTCCAGCTCGCCATCGCCCGCGCCTATTGGAAGCTCGCGGCCGCCGAAGGCGATTACAACTGGGCCGTTGACGAAGCCGATCAACTCGACCACATTGCCGCGGGCACGACCCCCACCGATGCCACCGTCATCGCCACCGCTCGCGCTTCGTCGCAAGCGCGGTTGCTCGAAGCCAAGCTGGGCGCGGTCACGGCGCAGCAAGAATTGGCCGATCTGCTTACCATCCCGCCGAACAATCCCTTGCCGCTGACCGCTGATCCGCCGTTGGTCGGCGCGTATCGCACCTATTTCGACACTTTGTATTCCGGCCGCGTGCCGCCGCCACGGATGCGGCTCATCGATCGAACGCTGCCGATCCGCCGTGAAGCGATCGAAACGCACGTCGCCGCCGTGCAAGCCGCCGCCAGCGCGGTCCACTCCGCTGAAGACGCCCGCGCCAAAGGCACGTCGGACCTGCAAAACTTGCTGCTCTGCCAAGCCGATTTGAGCCGTCAGCGGCGGTCGTTTCTCATGGCCGTGCGCGATTACAATTACGACATCGACGAATATGCTTTGACGGTGGCCGAGCCAAACGTGCCCACCGACCGCGTGATCGGCATGTTGATTCGCACGAGACCGGCAGCGGCGCCGACGATCGCGCCTCCGCCATCCAGCACCGTAGCACCACCAGCTTCGAGCGAGCCGACGATCGTGCGTCCGTCCCCCGGTGATCCCCTATTGCGACCGGCGCTGCCTTCAGGCACCCGGCCAGCCCCGGCAGCAAGCGGCGCCGACTCGGGATCCGCAAGAGCACCGGCGAGCCCGACCACACCAGCGACATCAACGCCGCCGATCGCTCCCGCCGCGCCGACAACTCCGTCGGCCCCTAGCGCACCCACAACTCCGCCGCCGGCTCCGCCAACAAGCACCGATTCGTCAACGCCGCCGTCGTTTGTCCCCGCCGCCCCAGCGGGAAAATGACGAATGTCGAATGACGGATGCCTATAGAATGACGAAGCACGAATGACGAAATGAAGCGCGCTGTTGGTCATCGGCCATTCGACGTTAGTCATTCGTCATTAGACATTAGACATTGGTCATTTCCCTTGCCATGCCCCATCCTCCTCTCCGCATCGGCCCCGTCGTCGTCGATCCGCCGGTCCTCCAGGCTCCGATGGCCGGATTCACGAATTACGCCTATCGGCAAGTCGTTCGCGAATTCGGCGGGGCGGGCTTGCAAGCGACGGAGATGATTTGCGCCCAGGGGTTCTTGGGCCGCGAACGGGCGGAAGGGGAACTGCCCGATCGGCTGTGGGGCGTGGCCGACGAAGCGCGGCCGCTGGCCGTGCAAATTTGGGACAATGATCCCGAGCGCCTGGCCGCGGTCGGCGCGAAGCTGGCCCATGAGTTGAAAGTCAGCGTCGTCGATATCAACTTCGGCTGCCCGGTGCGCAGACGTCGCCGAACGGGCACACAGCGGATCGTATCTGTTGAACGAACCGCAGCGGATCGGCGCGATCGTCGAGCGTGTGGCCGCGGCCTGCGCTCCGACGCCGGTCACCGCCAAGATCCGCCTCGGCTGCACGCGCGATTCGATCCGCGCGATCGAAGTCGCGAAAGTGGTCGAATCGGCCGGCGGCGCGGCTCTGACGGTCCACGGCCGGACCGCCCAGGATTTTTTCAAGGGCCAGGCCGATTGGGACCGGATCGCCGAAATCAAGCCGCACCTGAAAAAGATTCCGCTGATCGGCAACGGCGACCTCAGCTCGCCGCAGGAAGTTCTCGCGGCCTTCGCCGCGCTACGGCGTCGACGGCGTCATGATCGCCCGCGCAGCGCTCGGCAAGCCGTGGCTCTTCCGCCAAGTGCTAGCCGCGATGCGCGGCGAAGAAATCCCACCCGATCCGACGCTGGAAGAAGAGTGCGAACTGTTGGTGCGGCACTACGACCTCGTCCGCAGCCGCTTCGGCGCGGAGCGGGGGACATTACTAATGCGCAAATTCGCCTGCTGCTACGCCCAAGGCCGCCGCGGCGCGCGCGATTTCCGCGCAGCCGTCGCAAGAGTCTGCACGCCGGAGGAATTCTTGAACGCGGTCAACGAGTATTTCCCCCGCGAATTCTCGCGCCACGAGCCGTCGAAACGACAACGTGACCAAAGTAGCAGGCACTCTTCAGGAGGCCAGCTTATCCGTCGGTTCGGTTGCCCGGCGGGCTTGCAGTTGCTCGACGGTCCAAGCGACGAATTCCGGCGTCGGCCAGGCGTAGGGGCGGAATTTTTCGAGCCGGCCTTCTTCTTCGTTGTAGAACAACGCCAGGTTCGGGCCGAGTTTGCTGGCTAGCGGGGTGTCGATCAGGTTGGCTGGAGTCGGCGTCGCTCATTTGGAACAGCACGCGAAGATCGAATTCGCGAATGCCTTGGCGATCGACGGCCCGCTTCAGGTTGTTGAGCGTGTCGCACCAGACGATCGTGTGGACGCCCTGCGCCGGGACCTTCGCGCAGGATGTCGGCGAATTGCGGCTCCGAGGCTCGGCCGGCTTCGGTTCGCTGCTGAAGGAATAGCTGATGTAGTCGTCTTCGCGGCGCAGGTCGCGGAAACGGGCCAGATCGAAGATGAAGAGATAAATGTCGGCGCGTCGGGCTTTTCGGCCGATTGGCGGCGCTCGACTTCTTCGGCAATCTCGCCGATGATGCTCGTGCAACTCTCGGCGGCCGCCGGATGCGAACTGGATGCGGCAACAGCTTGTCGGCCAGCGCCGCGAGCGAGCGAGTGTCGGTCGATTCGACGCGGCCGGGCTCGATGCACATAGAACGGCGCCTCGGTCGCGTGCGGGCCGGCCGTTGAGCGATTGCGTTCGCGGCCGGAATCTGTGCGCCGCGAGGCTCACCAGCGCCGTGGCCATGATTGCCAAGCGCCGCTTCGTCGCGCTGGCCGATCAGCAGCAGGTTGCAGCCGTTCTGCGGACGGAACACGGCCGCCGTCGGATCCTTGATCGCGATCGCCTCGCCCAGCCAGCGCCTGCGGGCCGCCGATCGTCGTTCCAGACCAGTCGGGCGTGCAGCAGATCGGCCAGCAGCGCGATTGCGGCTGACTCGGCCGGAACATTCCCTTCGAACACGATCTGCCGCGGCTTCGAACGGCGGCTCGTCGCGGTCGCGCCCGTTCGCGAATCCGCTTCAGATAAACCTCGCGCCGCTCGTCGGACGAGCCAGACGACTTGGAACGGATTGTTGCCTTCCACTCATGCCGTTGGCGTCGTTGTAAATCGCCTCGCCGGGACGCGTGCAGCAGCCGGGCGGCCGAGTTTTCTTCGCTCAGAATCAGATGCGCGTCGTTCTCGCTGCATTGCAAGGCGATGCGCACCGCCATCTGGCCGAGCGTGCTGCGGGCCAGGCTGTACGCCCCGCCGAGCGTTTGCGAGCCGAGCAGCACGTGCATGCCGAACGCACGACCTTGCCGCACGAGCCGGTCCAGCAGCAGACGCCGACTCTTGAGCGATCTTGTCGTCTTCGACGAACAATTCGTGAAATTCGTCGACGATCAGCAGGATCCGCGGCAGCATCGTCTGCCCGGCTCGGCCTGCGCGAAAGCCGGCCAGATCTTGCACGCCAAGACTCGCGGAACAAATCGCCGCGGCGTTTCAGCTCGGCGTCGAGCTTCTGCAACACGCTCAGCCCGAACTCGCGCTCGCTTTCGATGGCGATCACGCGGGCATGCGGCAGCTCGTGCGTCGCATAGGTTTTGAACTCGACCCCTTTCTTGAAGTCGATCAGATAGAGCTCGATTTCGGCGGGGCTGTAGGTCAGCGCGAGATTCGTGATCAGCGCGTGCAACAGCGTCGATTTGCCGGAGCCGGTTTTGCCGGCGATGAGCACGTGCTGCGAAGTGCCGTGCCCGAGCCGCAGATGCTGCAGCTTCGTCGCGCCGGCGCGGCCGAGGGGCACGTCGATGCCGTGCGACGTGCTGCCGGCTCCACCAGTGGTCGTCGGCCGGGGCGATGTACTCGAACGGCACTTCGACGCGCCGCGAGTCCTTGGCATTCTCGCCGACGAGCTGCACGATCTGCGTGAAGCGCTCTTCCGGCGGCGGCTGACTCGACCGCGAGCGGATACTTGCCGAAATCCGGCGATCTTTCCAGACGAACTTGCTCGCCTTCCCAGACCAGATTCGTCGCTATGCCGCTCGAACATCCTTGATGGTCGAACCGCATCGGCAGCGAAGCTGGTTCGTCGTCGGTCATCAGCACGTAGCACGCCGCACCGCGCACCGCTGGCCGCGATGCTCGTCAACCGCCGGGCGGCCGTCTCGGTGAAATTCACCGGAAAATTGGCCACCACCAGAATCCGAAACGCCTCGGCCACCTCGCCGGCGAATTCGTTGTATTCGGCGATCGTCTCGAAATCGTTGCGCAGATATTTCTGAATCACGTTTTCCATCTGCTCGGTCAGATCGGCCAGCCGGGCTTCGATCTGCTGCGGCTCGGTCCAGATGCGATTGGTCACGAGCACGTCGTCGAAGTCGGCCAGGTGCATGAAGCCGGCGAAATTCTCGCCGAGCCCGACCGGATCGATGATCGTGAATCGAACCTTGCCCGGCGGAACGTGGCCAAGCAGCCGCAGCATGACGGCCTGCAACACATGCACGCCGTGCGTGCGGCCTTCGCCGGCCGTTTGGATCGAACATCGACGCGTTATGCGGAAACGGCAACAGCGCCGGGAGTTGCAAAACTTCCGGGCCGAGGCCGTTCAATCGCGAGTCGGCCGAGATTCCGCCCGGCACCTGGTCCAGCCGCACGAGCAAATTCGCCGAAGCGAATCGTCGGCGGCGGGACTGGTCGGCGGCCACCAGTCTTGCCAGGCCGGATCGTTCCACTCGGGAAACAGCTCGCGGCAGCGGTCGTTCATTTCGCCGATCGTGCCGTAGACGGCCGCCATGCCGTCGCGCCACTTCGCGGCCATCGCATTCCAATCGGCTTCATGGCGGGCGCGGCTCTCTTCCATCCGCCGGTCGTGATCGGCTTGCGACGTGATTTGATCTTGATCGAACTGGCGGCGAACTTGAGTCACCAAGCCTGGATACTTGGCATGCGCCTCGGCCAGCAATCGATCGCGACGTTCGATCAGTTCTTTTTCGAGAGCGTGGTAATCGCGATCGGCCTCGGCCAGGCGGCCGTCGCGATCGGCGATGATTTGCGTGATTTGCGTGAGATGGCGCTCGTTGGCTTCGCGAATTTCGCGGCGATGGCGCTCGGCCATTTTGCGCGCTGGCTGTCGTAATAGGCCTTGGCATCGGTGCGGCAACGCTGCTGATAGCGCTCGGCATCGGCAAGCGACTGACGAAGCGCGGTGCATAGTGCCGTCGAACGGGATCGCGCACGCTGATAGAGCGTCAGCAACACTGCGACACCAGCGGCGACGGCGATCGCGGCGCCGACGCCCAGCCAGGCAAAAATGCTACTTCCATGCATCAGCACGAACGTCGCCACGAGCGACACCAGCAAAATCGAAACGCTGAGAATTTGCGGCCGCACGCCGATGAAGAATTTCGGCGCGATGAGGCCGCGGAGATCATTCAGCCGATCTTGGGCCGCGGTAACGCATTCGGGCAACAGCGCGAACGGGTCGCCGTCGGGATTGGTTTTGTCTTCAAGCGGCGTGTCTCGCCAGGCCACGCCCATGCGGACGAGCTCGAGCCATTTCCAAACCTGGTTGACGATCGCCACCATCGAATCGCCGTGCGAATTGACTTTCGCTTCGACGCGATAATATTGCTCGAGCAGACCGGGGTGCGACGCCTCGAAGACCG
This sequence comes from Pirellulales bacterium, assembly GCA_963738955.1. Classification (GTDB taxonomy): domain Bacteria; phylum Planctomycetota; class Planctomycetia; order Pirellulales; family DATAWG01; genus DATAWG01. Next base: position 198,834 of record CAVTYW010000019.1, read on the forward strand.
TGGTCGCTTGCCAGGCATCGACTTCTTGCTGCTTATTGGCGGTGTGCTTGAGCGTTTCGAATTCGTCGAGGGCGGCGCGGCGGCGCGATTCATGCTCGGCGGCGGCGGCGGCATGCGTGGTGTCGTAGTCTTTGGTCGGCCCGGAGATTGCCTGCTCGTATTGCTGCTGGGTCGAGCGTTCGTCGGCCTTGAAGCGGTCGGCGATTTGCTGGCGGGTCGTGCGGAAATGCTGTTCGGCCGCCTTGTTGCGGGCTTCGAACTCGGCCTGCACGCGCACTTCGGCAGCCTGCCGCTCGGCGGCGAGCCGATAGAGCTCGTCGAGCAGAGTGCGCTCGCGTTCGGAAGACAACGGTTGGGTCATACCAGCCGGCCCATGGGCCTCGGAAAGAGGCCTGCTAAATTCTTCTGTTCCGGTTCAACACGCCGAATAAGGCTGCAGGCTTGAGGTTCGAAGAACGAAAGCCGCCCTCAAATGTTCATCCTCAAGCCTCACTCCTCAAGCCTTTCCTCAATTGCATTCTCGCTGCGCTCGGTCCAAGGTTTCCGCCAGGCGGCTGACGGCGTCGAACGTTAGCCGCACGAGCGGTTCCAAATCGGTCAAATGATCTTGCTCGAATCTTCGGCACGCAATGTCGCGCCATTGTTCCTTCGTCTCTTCCCAATGCAACTGCAGGTCTTTCATGGCCTCCGCCAGGCGGCCGGCGCCAGAGACCAAATCGCCGACGATCATACGCGAGTCTCCGTGCTTTCAACGACCTGATTTTGCTCTGCTGCCACTTCTGTTTCCGGCGATTCGGACTGCGGTTTTGCGGCCGGAGCGATTTCATCCAACGGCCGGGCCATGCTCGCTTCCGACACGGCCGACTCGGGTTCGTTCAACGAGCCGGGCCGGGCGAGCGCCGATTCGGCCATCGGCCGCGGGGCGGTCGTGGTTGTGTATCGTTCCAACGTGTCGAGGATTCGGCCAAGCGTTGACAGGGCTTTGGGGATGTCGCCATCCAGGGCCGCGTTGAACTGGACGATGCGGCCGGCATATTCATTGAGCTCGTGCTGCATCGCGCGGGTCCATTTGCGCACGGCCTCGGCTTTTTGCTCGGCTTCCTTCAGGCGCTGTTCGGCGCGTTGAATCGCTTTTCGTTCGTCGACGCACGACGGCGTGTAGCCCTCCATGCTTTTGAAGCTGATGCAGCGATGATATTCATCCTTCGCGCGATTGAGGGCCTCGCCGCTGCGGCGGATTTCGTGTTTCCAATGCTCGGCCCGATCGATGCGCACCCAATCGACGGCGCGGCGGATCTCCAAGTCGATCATCGTGAGCGCTTGTTTCGAATCGTCGATATACTTCGCGAGCGCGGCCTGAAAGGCTTCGATGGCCGCGACCGAACCGACTTGGGCGCCCTGCGACATCGCGATCACCGCTGTTGGAGATATTCTTCGGCGCGTTCCGCCTTGCGAACCAGATAAGGGACGTAGAGGTTCGTCGATTCGGCGAACCGCCGGAGGACCTGCATCTGTTGCTCGAAATCTTCCGAAAACTTTTTATGCTCTTGATCGCGCCACGTGCCGCCGAGCGCGGCGAGTTGGCGCTGGATCATCGACATTTGATTCAATAGCTCGCCGGAAAATTGTTTGAGCTGTTGGGCAAAGCGGCGAACTTCGCCCGGATCGACAATTGCTTGCGGCATGGAAGCACTCGATGGAGCGTGAACTGCGAAGAGTTGATGTTTGTTTCTTTGGCCACACTAACCCGAAGCGTTAGCGAGGGCGGCGCTGCGTTTGACGTTCCGCCCTCGCTAACGCTTCGGGTTAGTGTGGCACAGGTTTCCCCGAGGCACCCGCAACCTGCGTTCAGGCCACGCTTTATCATAACCGAGGCGGCGTGGCGGGGCGAGTAGCGGGTGGATTTGAGCCGGGGTTCAACCCCGCAGCAATTCAACAACCTCTGGATTGTTGGCCAAATCGGCGGGCCTCTTGCCGTTCTTGTCCAGGACCTGTCTGTCCGCCCCGAGGGCCGACAGCAGTCTAACGGCTTCGACGTTTCCCTTTGACGCGGCAAAGTGAAGGGGGCTGGCGAACGCGACGAATTTGCCGTTTACGTCGGCACCTCCCCTAACCGCGAGTTTGATTTTGTGCATCTTGCCTGCTATTAATGCCGCCTCCAAATCGCTAATGGGGATAGCGCCCTTTGGAAGACTCGAGTTGCCGGTGGAATTCGCTTCATTCCATTTACGGGCCGCGTCGAGAAGAATAGCCTCCCGATCGGCCGCCCTTTGCTCTTCGTCTGTGAGTTCGAGTAGCTTATCCTTGTCGTCTATCATGTTTCACTTCTGGAATGTTGCGAAGCTAATGGCAGAGCAAAAGTGTCCGACGATCAAATAGACTCCTCATTTCGTTCCTCCTCAATCGTGTTGATCTCGTCGGCCCATTCTGGAAGCAACTCCGCGGGCTTCAGTTGCAACGTGTAGTGGCCGCCGTGTTCCGCCACACGGTTGGCGATCAATTGCGCTTCTTCCAGCGACTCATTCGGCCCGCGAACGTACAAGGGCCGGCCATCGTGGCCGAACTGAAATTCATCGGGACATTGCGACGGATCGATGCCGGCTAGCAGCCGCTGCGCGTGGCGGAAATCCGAGTGCGGCGGAAAGCCCAACGACTGGCCGGAATCGGCGGTTTGGTACACGAGCTTCACAAGATACTCGGGCGTCACCGTGTTCAGTGTACCGGTCTCCTCGATGCGTTCCAGCAAATCGTTGAACTCGGCAGGCGCAAGGATTCTCCAAAACGCGTCTTTGACTCCGAGGCAATAGACGTCGAGCAGAAACACCGCGCAGGCCAGTTGGCCGTCGGGCATCCGTCGGGCGATGACGGCGCTGCCCATCCCCTCGCTCCACACGCTTTCGGAAACCGAGCAGGCCGTGATTGGCCAATGGTCAGCGGCTTGGAGGCGAATAGCCGGATTGGGCGACGTCCGCCTCGCCAGTTGCCGACGTTTTTCGTCGCGTTTGGCTTTCTGCTTGGCTTGGCGCTTTTGCTCGCGCGCTCCATGTCGTTTGGGCATAAACTTGACTCCATTCAAGAGTGGACTCGATTCATCGCTACGATTGCTTGCCGACAAACAGCATATCTCGCTCCGCGATGGTTTGACAAGCAAGTTTGAAACGACGATCGTGCCTCGTCATTCCCTTGAGATTCGTCATTCGACATTAGCCATTCGCAAATTTGGCGACAATGCTGCGACTGGCCAATTATTCGGCCGTCATTTGGCGGTATTTTCCGCCGTTGACCCGCGCCGGGGGCGGGCCTATAATCGCCGCACGTCAGGGATGACAAGGCCAGTTTTGTTCGGAAACTGGTGAACAGGGTCAAGGTGGACCCTCTGGCCCGTGTAGAATCAGTTTCAAAACCGCGCGGAGAGGGGGACAGTCCCCGGCGGTTTTGAAACTGCTTCGAGTCAAGTCGTCTCTCCCGCCGCACGTGTTCCAGGGGGTTGGCTCGTGTCTTTCGCTTCGTCGTTTGACGATAAAGAGCGGGTCCGCCAGGCAATCGACATCGTCGATCTGGTCGGCAGCTATCTGCAACTGCGGCGCGAAGGCCGGAACTATAAGGCCATTTGCCCCTGGCACGACGACACGCGCCCCAGCCTTATAGTTAACCCGGATCGGCAGTCATTCAAATGCTGGGTTTGCGTTGACAAGGGCGGCGACATCTTCAACTTCATCATGGAGATGGAGAAGGTTGGCTTCCCTGAAGCGCTAACCATGCTCGCCGATCGCGCGAATATCACATTGACGCCGCGGAACAGCGAGGGGCGAGGGGCGAGGGGCGAGGGAGGAGTGGTCGGCAGCCCCGACGACAAACGCACACTCTATCAGGCCGCCGCCTGGGCGGAACAGCAGTTCGAGAAATGTCTGTTGTCGGCGCCGGAAGGGGAATCGGCGCGGCGCTATCTCGACAATCGCGGCGTCAACGACGAAAGCATTCGTCGCTATCATCTCGGGTTTTCGCCCGATCGCTGGGATTGGCTGATCAAGCAGGCGTTAAAAGGCGGATTCTCGCCGGCGGTGTTGGAAAAAGTCGGGCTATTGATTCGGCGGGATGGTGGCGGCGGGCATTACGATCGCTTCCGCGGCCGCGTGATTTTTTCCATCCGCGACGTGCAAGGCCGGCCAGTGGCGATCGGCGGACGAGTTCTGCCCGAGAATGCCACTGCCAATCCGGCCAAGTACATCAATTCGCCCGAAACGCCGTTGTTTTCGAAAAGCACGATGCTTTACGGCCTCGATCTGGCCCGCGACGCAATCGCCAAGTCCACGAACAAGACCGCCATCGTGATGGAGGGTTACACCGATTGCATTGTCGCTCGGCAGTATGGCTTTGAGAATGTGCTGGCGGTGCTTGGCACGGCGTTGGGCGAACGGCATATTCGCTTGCTGCGACGGTTTGCCGATCGGATCGTGCTGGTGCTCGATGGCGACGAGGCGGGCCAAAAACGGACTGGCGAAGTGCTGTCGCTGTTCGTGGCCGAGCAAGTCGATTTGCGAATCGTGACGCTGCCGAATGATTTGGACCCGTGCGATTATCTGCTCAAGCATGGGGCCGACGAATTCCGCAAGCAACTCGATTCGCCGGTTGACGCCTTGGAACACGCCTTTCGCATGGCCACGCGGGGCCTGGATATCGCCGGAATGCCGCATCAGGCGCAAGCGGCGCTCGATGGCTTGCTGCAAACGATCGCCAAGGCGCCGCGGTTGCGCGAGGGAACGACAAGCGAAGTGCGGATTCGCCAATGGGCAATGATGGCCCGGCTGGCCCGGATGTTCGGCATCAACGAAGACGTGTTGCGCGGGCGATTGACCGAATTGCGCGACAAGCAACGAACGACCAAAACATCCATCGCGGCGGGAGTGGCTGCGGCGGTGCACCGGCTTTGGTCGCATTGAATCCTTGGGACCGCGAACTGCTGGAGATCTTGCTGCTGGAGCCGGAAGCAGTGACAGCAGTGGCGGACGTGGTTCGGCCCGAGCAATTGAGCGGCGAGGCCAGCCGGCGGATTTTTTCGGCCTGCTGTCGTCTGGCTGCCGCCGGGATCACTCCAGATTTTCACAGATTGCTATTGGAGTTTGACGAGCCACAGTACAAAAACTTGTTAGTTGAGCTCGACGAGCAAGGACATGCCAAGCGATCGCTCGATGCAGCCGCCCGGTTGCACGAGCTTTTGGAAGCGTTTCGCCACCGCGATGAAGATCGTCAATCCCGCGACCAGGCCCGCGCCGTCGAGGAGAAGCGTCTTGCGGAGGACGAAGAGTTGGCCGTGTTGCAACGGATGATCGACCAGAAGAGGAATCGGCAAGGCATTTCCGCGCCCACGGATGGGTAAGGATGCCTCGCCTCCGCGCCGCCTTAATCCAGACTCGCTCCTGATGGAATCAGGTTCGACAATCTTCTAGGATCTTGCGGCCGGAACAGAGCATCGCCAAGCCCCGCGCCCGACAAGCGGGAGTAAGGAGAACTCAGATGGACCATTGCGATATGGATTTGAACGAATTGGTCGCCAAGGGAAAGGCCCAAGGATATCTGACCTACGACCAGGTCAACGACTACTTGCCCGACGAGGCCGTCAATCCCGAGAAGCTCGATAGCCTGCTGGTCGCGCTCGACGAGCTGGGCATCGAACTGGTCACCGAGCGCCGCGCCGAAGCGGAAGCGAATGGCATCGTCGTGCCGCCGACTGCCGCCGAGGAACTCGAGGCCGAAGAACTGGAACTGCCGCGCAACATGCCGCTGCCGGCTCGGACCGTCGATTGCCGAAGCTCAGCGACGATCCGATCCGGATGTATCTGACGCAGATGGCCGAGATTCCGCTGCTGACCCGCGAGGAGGAAATCTCGCTGGCCAAGAAGATCGAAGTCACGCGCAAGCGATTCCGCCGCACGGTGCTGGGCTGCAACTTCGCCATGCAGGCCACGATCGACACGCTCGACAAGGTCCACAACGGCGCGCTGCCGTTCGACCGCACGATCAAGGTCTCGCTGACCGAGCGGTTGACCAAAGAGCAGATCATGGCCCGCATGCCGCACAATCTGCGGACGCTCGAGCATCTGCTCGACGCAAAACCGGGACGACTTCCGCAAGCTGATCAGCCGCAGCACGCCGCGGCGCGAATGGCTCGAGCGCCCGCAAGCGGTTCTGCCGCCGCCGCCGCAAGGCGCTGACGCTGGTCGAGGAGCTGAGCCTGCGCACGCGCCGCGTGCAGCCGATGGTGCAAGCAGTTGAACGAGATGTCGCGGCGGATGGATGTATCTGCCGCGCGCGGATCGAACTGCTGCGTCGACGCAGTCGGCCGCCAAGGACGAGCGGGCCAACCTCCGCAAGGAGCTGCGCGACCTGATGCTGATCACGCTGGAAAGCCCGCGCAGCCTGCGCAATCGCCGTGCGACGATGATGCGGCAGTTCCACGACTACGAGCAGGTCAAGCGGCAGCTTTCCAGCGGCAACCTGCGGCTGGTCGTCTCGATCGCCAAGAAGTATCGCAACCGCGGCCTGAGCTTCCTGGATCTGATCCAGGAAGGAAACACCGGCCTGATGCGGGCGGTCGACAAGTACGAGTATCGCCGCGGCTACAAGTTCTCGACCTATGCCACCTGGTGGATTCGCCAGGCGATCACGCGGGCCATCGCCGACCAGGCCCGCACGATCCGCATTCCGGTCCACATGATCGACGTGCTGTCGCGGCTGCGGAACGTCTCGAAGCGGCTGCTGCAGGAATTGGGTCGCGAGCCGACGACCGAAGAGACCGCGCGTGCGGCCGACATCAGCGTCGAGGAAACCCGCCGCGTGCTGAACATCGGCCGGCATCCGGTGAGCCTCGATCGGCCGGTCGGCGAGAGCGAGGACAGCAGCTTCGGCGAGTTCATCGAGGACAGCGGCACGCGAAAGCCCGATCACCACGGCCACGCAAGGCATGCTGCGGCAAAAGATCGAAGGACTGCTGAAGACGCTGACCTATCGCGAGCGGGAGATCATCCGCCTGCGGTACGGCCTGGGCGACGGCTACACCTACACCTGGAAGAGGTGGGCCGGATCTTCAAGGTCACGCGCGAACGCGTGCGGCAGATCGAAGCCAAGGCCGTCCGCAAGCTGCAACATCCGGTGCGCAGCAAGCAGCTCGAAGGATTCTTGGGCGGAGTGGCGCAGGCCTGACCGCCGGTCGTCCTTCTAAGATTGTCAATTATCGGCCGACGCGGCGGCGCACGAAAAACGCCGCCGCGTCGCTGCCGTTTCTGGGCTGCCCGCTGGGCGCATGTCGCTTGGCGTCGTATGCTAGTAGATACGGCAACCCAGGGAGGACACCTCAATGACATTCACCGCGGCGTCGCTCCGCGAACTACATCGCATTCATCGTCAGCTATCCGATCTGCGCGAGCGGCTCGAGCGGGGCCCGAAGCAGATCAAGGCTCGGCAGGCCAATGCCGCCGCGGCCGAGGAGAAACTGGCCAAGGCTCATGCCGACTCGAAGGCGGCCCGGGTTGCGGTCGATCAAAAGCAATTGCTGCTGCGCTCCGGCGAAGCCAAGATTTTCGACCTGAAGAACAAGCTCAACACCTGCCACACCAACCGCGAGTATCAGGCGCTGCGCGATCAAATCCTGGCCGATGAAATGGCCAATAGCGTGCTGTCGGACGAGATTCTGGAGGCGATGGAGCGCGGCGATACGTTCAAGCATACGATCGCCGAAGCGGAGCAACAAGTCGCCAAGGCGAAGGAAGATTTGACCAAGCTCCAGCAAACGGTTCGAGCGCAAGAGGAGACTTTACTGGGCGAAGTGGCACGGTTGGAGAAGGAATTGCGCGAAGCGGAAACCGGCCTGCCCGACGATCTTCGTGAGGCCTATCAGCGGATCGTCAAGGTTCTCGGCGAAGACGCGATGGCCCAAGTCGAAGGGGAAAGCTGCGGCGGATGCCATAAGCAGCTTACGCCCAACGTCATGAGCCAATTGTCGATGGCCACGGTCGTGTTTTGCAAGACTTGCGGCCGGCTGCTCTATCTGCCGGAAGACCGCACGCGGACGAAGAAGGCGTAGTTCTGCGATTGACCGACTTTTGGGTGACGACTACATTTTGCGTCGTTTCCGACCGCCCCGCGCAATCCCACCCCGCTATCGCATGGATGCGACGATGCCGCCCACTCCGTCTCGCTGGCGCACGATGCGCGTGCTGTTTTGGGCCGTGCTGGCGTTGGTGTTGGTCGTGTGGGGACTGACCGACGTTCGCAATCGCGGCCGGTGGGATCCGGCGACTCCGTTGAACCACATGACCGATTTGACGGTCTACACGGAGGCCGGCGCCGCGTTCTTCGACGGCCGCGATCCGTATGCGGTCTCGAATCCTCGCGGTTGGCATTATCTGTATCCGCCGCTGCTGGCAATTACGCTGGCGCCGTTGTCGAGCCTGGATAGCCAATGGCAGGTAGTGATTTGGTATTTCTTCAATCTCGCCGTGGCGTGGGGCTGCTGTTACGAATCTCTGCGGTTGCTGCGGCTGGTAAAGCCGGCGGCACTCTTCGCGGCGCCGAGGTGGCTCGTTGGGCTTACGGCGGCTGCGATGTTGTTTCCGGCGCTGAATTGCTTGCAGCGCGGCCAGGTCGGGTTGCTGGTGACTTACTTCGTGCTGCTGGGATTGCGGCTGACGCTCGGCGGTCGATCGTGGCTTGGCTGGGCGGCGGGTGGATTTGCGTTGGCGCTAGCGATCACGATCAAACTGACGCCCATCATGCCGGCGCTGTTTCTCGTGGCCCTGCTCGGGCTGCCGGTTGTGATGGGCTGGAATCGTTCCAAGCTTCCGCAAGCTGCGACATTGCTCGGCGGGTTGACGGCAGGATTAGTGCTGTTCCTGTTGCTGCTTCCGGCGGCGGCGGTCGGATGGTCGGCGAATTTGCATCACCTGCACCGATTCGTCGAACTGATCGTGCTGAACCATGACGTCGGCGGCGAAAACGATCTGACGTATCACAGCGTCCGCAATCAGAGTCTGACGAATGCGGTGTATCGGCTCGGAAATTGGGTCGCTTTTGCCTGGGACGGCGGACCCGATGATTTGGCGGAGCCGAAGCCGGGAGAGACGGTCGTCATGCCGATGGATCAACCGATCGTACATCGCGTGCTAATGGTGATTCGGCTTGGCTTGTTGGTCTTGCTGACGGCCGTGGGTTGGCGCGCGCGCGGCGCGGCGCGGCATTGGATTTGGCGGCAGCTTATGGAGCGGCTTGCGTGGCCACGCTTTTGGTTTCGCCGTTGTCATGGGGGCACCATTATTTAATCGCCGCGCCTGGATTCTTGTTCGTGCCGCTTTGGTTTTTGCAGCACGGAAGGATCCGCTTTGCAAAGAGCCTCGCAGTCTCGGCGTGTGGATTGTTGTGGGCTCATTATCTGCTGCTCGACTGGACCGGACGAGCCGGCTTGCTCGGTTTGGGCACGACAGCCTGGTTTCTCGGCGCGGCGATTGGATTGCTGCAATGGTCCGCGACGGAGAAGGCTGCGAAAAGCGATTCCGTAGGCAGCGAGCGGAAACCGGACCAAGATTTGCGGGCGGCTTGAACAGAGCGGAACAGCCGTGCAATAGCTATCTCGATCGAACTCGCTCAGTCGCCGCTCAAAACGTCGCCGTCGCGACGGCGGCTTTGGCTGCGCAACTCGTTCATCATGAACCGCAAAGCGCGGGAGTATTCGCGGACGGCCTGCGCATAATCACGACGTTCGATGGCTGATTTGCCTTGCGCGCTGTAGGCGTTGAACTTCGTCCAATCGACCGACCATTGCCCGTCGGTGGCTGCCTCGCGAAGCTGTTCGATCAGCAGACCGAGATTGCTGACCAGCGCTTCGTTCGGTGGGCAATCCCAGGCTCGATACGGACCGCGGCCCAAACGAGCGCCGGGCGCCAAAAGTGCGCCGGGTTTTCCGGCGGCATCCGTTGCAAGAATCCCCAAGTGGCGAGCCCAACGGCGGCGACGAGTGCCCCGACGGCGAACGGATATTGCTCGAATGCCGCCAGCGCCACGGCTGCCGCGAGCAAGATGCCCGCGCCGAGCCAGTACTTCCCGGTGGCCGGCGGAACCGCCGTTTGCGAGGCAGCGTCGTCGGCCAAGGCCAGCGGCGCGGCTTGTGCATTGGCCCGCGCCGAAATCGCCGGACCCGTGACGCGCACGATCAAGACGGTGATGTTGTCGGGGCCGCCGCGCAAGTTCGCCAGATCGATGAGCACCTGCGCCGCTTCGGCCGGCGGCATCGTGCTCATGATGACGCCCATCTCCTCGTCCTTGACTTGCCCCGACAAACCATCGCTGCACAGCAAAAACGTATCGCCGACTTCCAGCGGAAACGGACCTTCCAGATCGACCTGCACATTCTTATGCGGGCCAAGCGAGCGCGTGATGATATTCTTCGGAACCAAGTTGGGCAGATTCGGATTGTATTGTCCGCTGGCGGTCATCTCCCACACGAGGCTGTGGTCGAACGTTAGCTGCTCGATCCGCGTGCCGCGGAGCCGATAGATGCGGCTATCGCCCACGTGGGCAACCAACGCTCCTTGCGGCACGAGCACAAGCACGCTCGCAGTCGTGCCCATGCCGTGAAACTCGGCGTTGGCCTGGCCCTTCCGATGAATCTCCTCGTTGACTTGCCGAATGGTTTTGCGAATCGCGTCGGGCGACGACTCTTCGCGGAACTTGTAGTAATTATGCGGAATGCCGTCGGCCGCCATCTTGCTGGCCAATTCGCCCGCGGCATGAGCGCCCATCCCATCGGCGACGACGAACACATGCCCGCGCCGCTGCCAATTCTCGGCGTTGCTCGCCAACAGAACGGCATACGAATCCTGATTGTTGGATCGCCTCATGCCGACGTCGGTGGCTTCGACATGCGCAAGGCAGTCGTTCCAATTCAGCCCTTGTTCCATCGTGGACCTGTCTACAAGAGTCGCCTGCGGCATCGTTTAGGTTGGCCTGCTGGCCCCGGAGCCTATGAATTCGATCGGCACCCGAAAATTGCCATTTTAGTTTACCTTATTGCGACGGAATAGATGCTAGCGGAAGGTAGGTTTATTCGGCGCCAGACCGGCTGGATGGGCAAAACCGGGTTTTCGGTCTGGTCCGGCATCGCATGGGCACCTATACTCCGCCGCCTCAAAATGGCGGCATTCATCTCCTTTTCCGGTCGTTCGACCTGGTGCCTGGCGTGGCCTTGCCTATGTTCAACCACTTGCGAAGCTGGATCGGCTGGCGCCCGCGATTGGCGGCGGCACTGGCGATCGTCTTGTCGGCATCGCAAGCCGGCTGCGTCGAGCGGCGGATGATCGTGCGCACCAATCCGCCTGGGGCGCTGTTATACGTCGATGACTACGAAATCGGCATCACGCCCTGCGCCACGTCGTTTATCTACTACGGCACGCGTAAGATTCGGCTGGTCAAAGACGGTTACGAGACACTGGTGATCAACCAGCCGATTCCGGCCCCCTGGTATGAATACTTCCCGGCCGATTTCGTTGCGGAGAATCTCGTGCCGGGCCATATCCGCGACCAACGGGTGCTAACCTACAACTTGCGGCCGGCGATCCTGGTGCCGAACAACCAACTCACCGGCCGGGCCGACGCACTGCGAGCGGCCGTCAAGGCCGAACAAGCGGCGGAAGGAATCGTGCCCCTGCCCACGATACGCCGCGGTCAACCGATCCCGGCGGTCACTTCGCCGGCTCCGGGCGTGCTGCCGACGCCGAGCTATTATCCGCAACCGCAGGGTGTCTACCCGCAAGGAAGTTATCCGTCGGGCGTTTATCCGCAGTCCAATAGCATTCCGCTGCAGGGCACTGGGCCAATCATCACGCAGCCGCAGCCGTTTGGACCGATTCCGGGATCATCGGCGCCGCCGAATTACAGCTTGCCGCCACCGGGGACGCCGAATTAGGCGCGGCAAGAGCGCGCGACATCCGTTGGTTGCGACGTGGGCTCTGGGATTATTTGATTCCCGGGCTGCGCTCGATCGCCCCGCGGACGCCGAGTAGTTCCGGATGCCGGGCGATTTTGTCAGTGAAATCGCGCACATCGCCCAGAATCGGCGCCAAGCGGTGCGTCAGGTCGTTGATATTGGCCGCGGCTTCGTTCAGTTGCTGGTACAACTCCGGGTTGTTAATCAACTGCCCAAGCGTTCCTTGCGAGGTATTGACCGCCTTGCTGAATTGCGCCATTTGGCCGAGCAACTCATCGAGCTCGCGAATGCTCTGGTGAGCGTGGCGGACCATTTCATCCCCTTGTTCGCTCAACGGACGAGTCACGCCTTCGAGGTTCTTCAAGTTTTCGTCGGCCAAGGCCGTTGTCTTTTGAATCGCCTGAAAGGATTGCTGCATTTGGTGCAGCGTTTCGGGCAGGTCGTTGAGGCTCTTTTTCATGTTGGATTGCATCTGCGGATCGCCGACAATCTTGTCGACGTCGTCCAAGGTCTTCTTCATCGCATCCATCGACGCATCGGTCTTGTTGACCAATCGCCTTAAACGTTCCGAATCGCCATCGCCGATCATGCCGTTGATATTGTGGGCCAGATCGCGAACCTCGTCGCCCGCCGCCGACAGCGATTTGCTGACCGTGGCCATGTCGGCCTCAAGCTTGCCGATTTCCTGCATCGGATTCGGCCCCACAGTGCCTTGGATCGTTTCGCCCGGCTGAATCGGCGTCGCGGGGAGCGGCGGGGGAGGCAGAACCGGCGGCGCCACGGGAGCCGGTTGCGGGCCGACCTGAAAATGCACCGGAACGATCAGCAGCGACGGTTGGCCCGACGTCTTCGGCTGAACCGGAGCTTCGGTGTGGATGACCGGCGCGGGCTTTAGCGGTTTTTGCGGAATCGTCACCACGTCGAGTTCCGCGTCGCCCAGCAATCCCGACGTGAGTTGCAACGTCTGGTTATGCAAAATTTGGTACTTGGACTCGATTTCCGCCGTGACATGCACCGGCTGGCCCGGCTTGTCGGTCTGGAGCGTGACCGATGAGACTCGGCCGATCAACACGCCGCTGCTTTTGATCGGAGTGCCGGGCGCGACGCCTGGCGCGTTGGCGAAATCGATATAGATCGTATAGCTCTTCGCCTCGAAATGGCTAAATCTCAGCGTCATGACCGCGGCGATCAACGATACCGCCAGCACCACGACGCCGACGCGAAACTGCATGATCCGATCGTCCATCGTCGCACCCGTTTCAATTTTAGTTGTTTCGCATTCGCATTAGGTCCGCCCACTTACGGCAGCCGATCGTTCGCCCAATTCCATCAGCCGTTCGCCCGCTTCGCCGCGGACGAACTGTCGCACCCGCGGATCGGAGGTTCGCTCGATCTCGGCAGGTCGGCCGTCGAAAATGATCTGCGATTCGCCCTCTTTCAATCGCGATAGGGGATACACCATGATCACGCGATCGGCCACCTTCGCCGCGGTGTGCATGTCGTGCGTCACCACGATGCTGGTCACCGGCGTGCGCTTGCGAGTGCGCAGGATCAGTTCGTTAATGACGTCGCTCATGATCGGGTCGAGCCCGGTGGTCGGTTCGTCGTAGAGCATCACCTCGGGCGAAAGCACCAAGGCCCGAGCCAGGCCCACGCGTTTCCGCATGCCGCCCGATAGCTCGACCGGCTTCTTGTCCAAGATGCTTCTCCGGCAAGCCCACTTCGGCCAGCCGATCCAGGACGATTTGGCGGATTTTCGCGTCGTCGTGATCGGTATGCTGGCGCAGCGGAAAGGCCACGTTTTGAGCCACCGTCATGCTGTCGAACAAAGCCGCGCCTTGAAACACGAAACCGAAACGAATTCGCTGGCGAGCGAGCTCTCGTTCGGTGAGACTGGCCAGATTCTGCCCGTCGAACAGCACTTCGCCCTGCGTGGGTCGCACCAGCCCGATCAAGCTCTTTAGCAACACCGTCTTGCCGCAGCCGCTTTCGCCGATGATCACGAGCGTCTGACCGCGCGGAATCGTCAGATTGATGTCGCGCAGCACCGGCTGGCGCCCGAATCGAACACTCAGATGGCGCATTCGACCAGCGGCTGGCCGTCGTTCGCAGGCTTTGGTGCGGCGGGAGACATGGTTCGTGAACTTTGTTCGTCGGTTACAGCAGATTGACCGGTTGCGGCCAGATCATGTTGTAGACCGAGTCCAAGAAGATTCCCAGGAACAGGTCGAGGATCAGAATAACGCACGAACGAATAGACAAACGCATTGGTCGCGGCCCGGCCGACGCCTTCCGCGCCCGGATCGCAATGAAAGCCGCGATGGCAGCTAATCACGGCGATGGCGGCGCCGAAAAACAGGCTTTTGAACACGCCCGAGAACAAATCGAAATCGCCGACGAATTTCTCGCGAGTTCTCCCAGTAATGGTGCGAGTCGATGTGCAGAAACTGCACGCTGTAAAAGAACCCTCCGACGACGCCCATGAAGTCGGCCATGATCGTCAGCGTCGGAATCAGCAGCAGGCAAGCCAGGAATCGCGGCACGACCAGATAATGGATCGGATTGGCCCCCATGCTGCACAGGGCGTCGATCTGCTCGGTGACGCGCATCGTGCCCAACTCGGCGGCCATGGCGCTGCCGACGCGGCCGGCCAGCATCGTGGCGGCCAGCACCGGGCCCAAGCTCGCGCACCAGCGACATATTGATGATCGCGCCAAGCCGCGTTTCCAAATGCAACATGCGGAACTGATCGTAACTTTGCACGGCCAGCACCATGCCGATGAACGTGCCCGTAAGCGCCACGACCGGCAGGCTGAGCACGCCGATCTGATAGAAATTCGGCAACAGCGTTTCGCGCCGCGGCAGCCGGGTAAACATCCAGACCAACGTGCGGAACGAGAAGATGGCGATGTCGCCCAACGTCGCCAACCAATTGATGATCAACTCGCCCAAATCGGCGACCCAACTGGCAATGCCCAGCGCGATCGCTACGACCATTCCAGGTTTTCGGCTTGGCGAACTGGCGGAGGACATGGCGGCGATGCTTTTACGAAGACAGGCGAAATCACGCAAGACGCGAGAACGCACGGAAGGGACGGTGCACCGCTAGCAGTGCGCGCGGCGGTTCGGCGGCGATATGAAACCTACTGTCGCCGCTCTATTGTCGGAATGTTAAACAGCAGGGCTTGAGAAAGCTTTGCCGGTTGTAGTGAATTTAATGGCGTGCAATGTGCGCACGGAGAAAACCCGTCGCGCGCGAAAAAACCCAGGGAAGGCCGCCGACCGACTTTGCTCTCGCAAGGCGTCTTGCCGGCCTTCCCTGGGCTTGTGGTAAATCACGCCATCACGTCGTTGACGCGGTTTCGCCCGTGCTATCGTCGGCTCCCGTTCCCGCGCCGACCGTCGCTGCTTCGGCCGGTTCGCCGACGCTGCCGACGAAGTAAAGCTGCTTCTTGCCGCCGACTTCTTTCGTGTCGACCGTGATCATGTTCTTGCCTTGGAATTCGCCCTTGAGCAATTCCTCGGAGAGCGGATCTTCGACGAACGTTCTCGATCTCGCGACGCAGCGGCCGGGCGCCGAAATCGAGGTCCGAACCCTTCTGGATCAGGAATTCTTCGCCGCATCGGTCAGCATCAGCTTCAGGCCGCGCTCGCCCAGTCGCATCGCGAACCTTCGACAGCTCGATGTCGATCACGTTCTTCAGATCGTCCATCGTCAAATGATGGAACACGATCACGTCGTCCACGCGGTTCAGGAACTCGGGACGGAACACCTTTTCGATCCGCTCCGTGACGCGCTGCTTCATGCTGTCGTACGAGGCGTCGTCGTCCGGCTTTTGGAAGCCGAAGGCGGATTCGTTCTTGATTGCCTCGGCGCCGGCGTTGGTGGTCATAATCAAAATCGTGTTGCGGAAATCGACGTTGCGGCCGAAGCTGTCGGTCAGCCGGCCTTCTTCCATCACTTGCAGGAGCATGTTGAACACGTCGGGATGGGCCTTCTCGATTTCGTCCAGCAGCACGACCGCGTACGGCCGGCGGCGGATTTTCTCGGTCAGCTGCCCACCCTCTTCGAAGCCGACGTAGCCCGGCGGAGCGCCGATCAACCGGCTGACGTTGTGCTTCTCCATGTATTCGCTCATGTCGATCTGAATCAGCGCATCCTCGTCGCCGAACATGAACTCGGCCAGCGCCTTGGCCAGCAACGTCTTGCCGACGCCGGTCGGCCCGGCGAAGATGAAGCAACCGGTCGGCCGCTTCGGATCTTTCAACCCGCTGCGGCTGCGGCGGACGGCTTTGGAGACGAACTTGATCGCTTCGTCCTGGCTGACGACTCGCTTGTGCAGCTCGTCTTCCATCTTCATCAGCCGCATGCTGTCTTCGGTGCTCATGCGCGTGAGCGGAATGCCGGTCATCTTGGAGACGACTTCGGCGATCACTTCTTCGTCGACCACGCCGTCGGCCTCGCGCGAGCGTTCGCGCCAGTCGCGGGTGATCGTTTGCTTCTTCTTCTTGAGTTTGTCGGCCTGGATCGCGCAGCGACGCGGCCTTTTCGAAATCTTGATTGGCGACCGCCTCTTCCTTTTCCTTGTTGAGCCGCTCGACTTCGTCGTCGATCTCCTTCAAATCCGGCGGCTTGGTCATCGCCTTCAGCCGCACGCGGGCGCCCGACTTCGTCGATCACGTCGATCGCCTTATCCGGCAGGCAGCGGCCGGTGATGTAGCGGCTCGACAGTTCGACGGCGGCTTCCAGCGCGTCGTCGGTGATTTGCACGCGATGGTGCGATTCGTACCGATCGCGCAAGCCCTTGAGGATTTCGATCGTTTCCGACTTCGTCGACGGTTCGACGATGATCAACTGGAACCGCCGGTCGAGCGCGCTGTCCTTCTCGATGTACTTGCGATATTCATCGAGCGTCGTCGCGCCGATGCACTGGATTTCGCCGCGGGCCAGGGCCGGCTTGAGCACGTTCGAGGCGTCGATGGCCCCTTCCGCGCCGCCGGCGCCGACCAGTGTGTGCAATTCGTCGATGAACAGGATCGTGTTCTTCGCCCGGCGGACTTCGTTCATCACCGCCTTGATTCGTTCTTCGAACTGACCGCGATACTTCGTGCCGGCCACCATCATCGCCAGGTCGAGCACGACGATCCGCCGGTCGGCCAAAAGCTCGGGCACGTTGCCGTCGACGACCCGCTGAGCAAAGCCTTCGACGATGGCCGTCTTGCCGACGCCCGCTTCGCCGAGCAGCACCGGATTGTTCTTCGTGCGGCGGCAGAGAATTTGGATTGCCCGTTCGATTTCCTTCTCGCGGCCGATGACCGGATCGAGCTTGCCTTGGCGAGCCAGCTCGGTCAGATCGCGGCCGAAGCTGTCGAGGGCAGGTGTTTTCGATTTGCCTGCTTGCGCCGGTGCCACTGCCGCCGCTTCCGTCCGCTCCGCCGCCTCGCTCGACGCCGCCCCGTTCGCCCCCTTCGCCTCCTTCCATGCCGTGGCCCAGCAGGCTGAGCACTTCCTCGCGGACGTCTTCCAGCTTCAGGCCGAGGTTCATCAACACCTGCGCGGCGACGCCTTCTTGCTCGCGCAACAGGCCGAGCAGAATGTGCTCGGTGCCGACGTAGTTGTGGTTCAGATTGCGGGCCTCTTCCATCGAATACTCGATGACCTTCTTGGCCCGCGGCGTTTGCGGCAGCTTGCCCATCGTGACCATGTCGGGCCCGCTTTGGACGAGCTTCTCGACTTCGAGGCGAATCTTGCGCAGATCGATGTCGAGGTTCTTGAGCACATTGGCGGCGACGCCGCTGCCTTCCTTGATGAGCCCGAGCAGCACGTGCTCGGTGCCGATGTATTCGTGGTTGAAGCGCTGGGCCTCTTGGTTGGCCAGTTGCATCACTTTCCTGGCCCGATCCGTAAATCGTTCGTACATGCTTCAATTCTCCCGAAAGGCTTTCCAGCGCTGATTGCTCTGGCAGTTGTGGCAGTTCGATGGGCTTTGCTGTGCTTAGTTTGGCAGTTTGGTTGAAGGAGGCAAGTCTAGTGCAATTGGTGTTCCACGTCGGTGGCGAGGCATTGCCAGACTATTCAAACGACACAACCCGACCCTCTTCATTGTTAACTTTGTTGGCCTACTACGCCAGTGGATTATTGCGAACCGGTCAAGCGGCTTTCGACACGGTCGGAGCCGGAACCTGGCGTTCCGATTGCCCAACGTCGGCAGCGACCGCCGCGACACTGCCGGTTTCAACACTGCCCGTCTCGCCGCCGCTTTCGTTTTTGTTCCGCTCCGCGGTTCGCGTGCTGCCCATTTCGGCTAACCGGGACCGCAGCCGAGCGATCTCCATTCGCCAGTGCTCGCTGCCATCCATCCGCTTCAGCCGGTCCAATTCGCCGGCCGCTTCTTTCCGCCGAGCCGTGCGTGCCAATAGCGCCGCTCGCATCAACCGGGCTTCAATGTCCAGTACGTTTCGATCCAACAGCCGGCCGAGGGCCGTCTCCGCTTCGAACCAGTTTCCCTTGAGATATTCCTCGCGGGCGTGCAGGAACAATTCGTTGTCGGCCGGCCGAAACCGTCCGATTTGCAAACCGCCGACCCACCGCCACGAAGCGGCTGCCGAAACGGTCCAAATCGCCGCCAGCATCAGCCAAATCGCCGTCCGCGTGGCCGGGCTAAACAGCTCCGTCCACATCCGGCTGGCTAACAACCCTAGGTCCAAAAGAGCCGCAAAGCCGAGGGCAATCGCCAGCCCCGACCATGCCCCGGCAAACCACAATTGGGGCCAACCGGGCCACAGCAACGTGAGCCACCGCAGTTGGCGCATGAGTGAAACCTCCATGTCAAACCGAAGCCCACGAATCGGGCTGCCTCCAGGCTCGGGAATTTTAACCCCCGACTCGGGATCGTACAAGGCAAGTTAAAGACAGCTTTGGAGTTAGGACAGCCGCGTGAACGATACTGCCCTGACCCCAAGCAGCACTGGGGCGCGGCTCATGGCAAACTCGGTATCTTTGTTCCTTGAAACGTGGCAAATTGGATGGCTGTGACATCTCCCGCGAAAGAGGACGCGATCGATGTACGAACGATTCACCGACCGAGCCAGGAAAGTGATGCAATTCGCCAACCTAGAGGCCCGGCGGTTGAACCACGAATACATCGGCACCGAGCATTTGCTGTTGGGGCTCATCAAGGAAGAAACCGGCGTCGCGGCCAACGTCCTTAAGTACCTCGATATTGATCCGCGCAAGATTCAGCTTGAAGTCGAAAAGCTCGTCCGAAGCGGACCCTACACGGTCACGGTGGGCAAGCTGCCGCAAACTCCCCGCGCAGAAAGTCATCGAATATTCGTTGGAAGAAGCTCGCAGCTTGAATCACCACTACATCGGCACCGAGCATATTCTCCTTGGCCTGTTGCGCGAGAAAGAAGGCCTCGCCGCGCACGTGTTGATGAATCTCGGACTAAATCTCGAAGATGCCCGCGCTGAGGTCTTGGTAGTTTTGGGTCGGGACATTTCAGCGTTGAATCGTGTGACACCAGATCCGCCACGAAGCCCAAGAACGCACAACCCGAAGAACATCGAAGCGGAGATTGATCGCCTGCAAAGGAAAAAAGAAGAGGCGATTGCCAGCATGGACTTTGAGAAGGCGGCCTCGCTGCGAGATCAGATCGATGGTCTCAAAAGCGACTTGAGACGTACCCTTCGTGCAAGAATCCGTAGGCTCAAGCTGCGGCTAAAATCGCTATTGGGCCGTTCGCATGATTCCGCGAAGCCGGCAGCGAGCATTGAACCTAAATCAGACATCGCGTACTCGCGATTTACGGATCGGGCATTGGCGGTAATGCAATTGGCGAAACAGGAGGCGCGGCGATTCAACCATGAATACATCGGCACCGAACATGTGTTGCTTGGGCTAGCCATTGAAGGGCACGGCGTTGGGGCCAATGTGCTTCGGAACCTCGACATCCGTGTGCGCAGAATCCGGCTTGAAATGGAAAAACTCATCCAACGCGGGCCTGACGCGGTCTCCATCGGAACTCCGCCGCAAACTCCCCGAGTCAAGAATGTGATTGAATACGCGATGGAAGAAGCCCGAAGTCTAAACCACAATTACGTCGGCACCGAGCATATTCTCCTCGGGCTGTTGCGTGAGCAAGAAAGCGTCGCGGCGCAAGTGTTGATGAGTTTTGGATTGAAACTGGATGAGGTCCGTAATGAGACACTCAAACTACTTGGGCCCTGACTCAGCGCGTCGTATTCAGCCTCGATCGGCATAGCGCATAAAAAAGCGGGAACGCGTTCCCAAGAAACGCGTCCCCGCTGGTTTTTACTTGCAGCCCGATTTGCTTGCGTTCGCGCGGCCGGCGATTGCCGGCGAGCGAAACAGCCAATTTACTTCGCCAACTTATAGCCCTTCGAAACATCGGTAAACACCGCGTTGATCTGTGCGTCGCCTGCCAATGCGGCGGCTTTCTTCTTGCAATTCGCACAGCAGAAGGCAACCTTCACGCCGCCGACGTCAACCGTTTGCTCGGCGTTGATCGGCTTGCCGGTGAATGGGCAGGCGGTTTGCTTCAATTGGCCGGTGACGACCATCTGGAGATGCGCCTTGGCTGCGTATTTCGTGCTGTCTTTCGCAAATTCCTTGGGGCAATTGTCGCAGCAGAAGTAGACCTTGCCGCCGTCGAAATCGACCGCGTGATCCTTATCGGCCGCCTTGCCGGATACCGGGCACTTGCCGGCGGTGTCGGCCTTTTCGTCGGCGGCCCAACCGTGAACGGCCCACAATGCCATCAACGCCACGACGATTCCAAATACTCGCGTCTTCATGCTCAACTCCTTGGGGATGAAACCATTGGCAGATCAGACACGTGCCGGAACTCCCGCGTAACCCGGCTTTCTGTCGCGATCATTATAGCCGTTAAAATCCCCCACGCTAGCCAGATTGACAGGGAAAAATTTGGCCCAATCCGGCTGCCGAGCCCGACGAATCCAGGGTGCTAAACTTGCCGAGGCCGCTGCCATTCGGCCGGAATTCCGTTCCTCTGGAGCCCTGCCCGTGCCGCTTTGCGAATCGCTCGATTGCCTGACCGGTCCAGTGATTTTCGACGCCGCGGCCGGTCTCCTCCGACGGCGGCGCTACGGCGTGATCGAAGCCATCGACGGCCGATTGGTCGCCGTGCGATTTCGGCCCTGGCCAAAATGGGTGTCGCTGCCGGAAGCGATGTTCCTGGGCAACTGGCATCACCAGTATCGACGGGCCGACCGCTGTCGATTGTATTTCAATCAACCCCGGCGGTTCTCCAATTTTCTGGCCGTGCCATACATCCTTTGCGGCCGAGGAACCCGATTATCGACCATCCATGCCGCACTGGCCGCACTCGACGAAATCGCCCGCATTAAGCAGACCGACGCCCTGCTGGCCGACGTGCTGAACTTCCGCATCTCGCCGCGACTGCTAGCGAAACACGGCTGGGCGCCCCACAAACCGACCCGCTGGCATCGGCACTACATCAAACGATTTTACGGCGAATATCCGCCCGCGCGGGTGAGCCAGACTCGGGAAACCGCAAGCGAGCTTCTCCACGCCGTTTGATAGCGAACTACGGTTGCGCTTTCGCGCATTTCTGACCTCCGACGTCTGACCCCCGACCCCCGACCTTCGACCTCCGACCCCTATTCCCGTATTCCTTGGTTCCCGCTACACTCCGCCCCGCTTTTGCGCCGCGTTCCTTTCCGCGGCTTTTCCGCCAGAAACTGGGGTGTTTGCCATGCCATCGGAAACGCGGCGGCTTTCGGTCGCCATGATCGCGCGAGACGCCGAACCAACGATCGCGGCTTCGCTGGACAGCGTGCGCACGATCGCCGACGAAATCATCGTGGCCGACACCGGTTCGCTGGACCGCACCCGGCAGATCGCGCTCGGCCGGGCAACTAACGTCATCGACGTTCCCTGGACCGACGACTTCTCCGCGGCCCGCAACGCTTGCCTGGCCAAATGCACCGGCGATTGGGTGTTGTGGATCGATGCCGGCGAACGGATCACCGCCGAAACTGCCACGGAAATCCGCCGATTCATCGACGAAGCCGCCGATCCGGCGAAAGTCTATCTAGTGCTCGTGCAACTTCCGCCCTCCGGCGAACATGGCATGAGCGAACAAGTCGGCCGCATCCGCTTGATGCCAAACTTGCCGACGATCCGCTTCAGCGGCCGCGTGCGCGAAAGTGTCCATCCGGCGTTGGCCGCCACTGCGATGACAGGCGCTGCAATGAAAGTTGAAGTGAAGGCGTGGCAAATCCTGCGCGGCGCCGAAGACCAGGACCCGGCGGTCAAAGCTCGCAAAGCCCGCCGCGATTGGAAACTCGCCGAACTCGAATTGCGCGATCGCGGCGAGATCGCGATTCCGCTGGTGGCGATGGGCGAAGCACTGGCAAACTTGGGCGACTCGCGGCAAGCTGCCGACTGCTTTCGCCGTGCCCTGGCAATCGCTCGATCGGGCTCGACCGAAATGCTCGAAGCCTTTTATGGGCTGCTGACCACCTACGACGGCGCTCCGGAATCGCACAACCAGCAAGTGAAAATCTGCGTGCAAGCTTTGGAGGTGTATCCGTTCGACGCCCAATTGCTCTGCGCCATCGGCAGCTACATGCAGCGGGCCGGGCGATTGGACCTGGCGAGCCGTTCGTACCGGACCGCGGTGCGGCACGGTCAGCTCAATCTCGAAACATGGCATGTCGCGGCGATTCGCGACGTGGCCACGCTCTGCTTGAGCCTGTCGCTGGAATTGCTCGGCGAAGACGACGAGGCCCGCG
Organism: Pirellulales bacterium; assembly: GCA_963738955.1. Lineage (GTDB taxonomy): Bacteria > Planctomycetota > Planctomycetia > Pirellulales > DATAWG01 > DATAWG01. Next base: position 221,609 of record CAVTYW010000019.1, read on the forward strand.
AAGTCGTCGAGCAATCGCTCGCCGGCCAGCCCGACCCGGTTCGGCTCCGCCGCCGATTGATCGACTTGTACGTGAAACACGACCGCCGCAAAGAGGCGCTCGAGCAAGTGTCGCTGCTGCCGCCGGAGACGCCGCATCGCGATGCATTGCGCAGCGCCGTCCGCGGGGCGTGTCTGGCGGGGCAGAAGAATTGGGTGGCGGCTCGGGCGTATTTGCAAACCGCCTACGACTCGGGCTGCCGCGACGTGCTGTGCCTCCGTTGGCTCTCCGTGGCCCTGGCATCGAGCGGCGATTTGGCCGCCGCCGAACCGATTCTGCTCCAGTGGCAAGCCACCGCGCCGGGCATCGCCGAACCGAGGCGCTATCTGGACATGATCGCCGCCGGGAAAAATTCCGCCGGCGAATCGGATGCCTCGACAATCGGTCAGCCTGCGGAAGCCGCCGCCCGCCGGCTGCGCATTGATCCGCCGGTTGGAATCGGATCGTTGAATCCTCTTCCCATGAGTGTCGAGCGGCACCACGCGACGTAATCGCATTGCTCTCGCCTAATCTCTGCGTCGGCCAGTCCACCGTTTTTCGCGCGCACACTGGCCGACTTCGCTGGCCCGTGGCACATTCGATCCACTCCGGCTGCGGCCGCGCACCCAAACGGTTGGCCCGATAGGGGTTGACGACTTGGGGTCGGTCGTGAAAATTGTCTGGCATGGGTTGCCGTGGCGGTCCGTGCCGAAGACGCCGGCGGCGAAGCGTTTTCATCATCGCCCGTTTTCGAGGAATTGTTCCATGCCGCTTGCGATCGATCCGAATTCCGATCCGACTGCTCCCGAACTGCTTGGCTCGCCGCCCCAGGTGCTGGCAGTTGACGAGGAGCTCGACGATGATGAAGAGATCGAGGAGGATCTAGACACCGAGGACGAAGAAGAGGACGATGAATTCGACGAGGAAGACTTTGACGACGACTTCGACGATGACTTCGAGGAAGACCTCGACGACTCGGAGGGAGACTCCGACGATGATGACGACGCTGCGGACGATGACGGCGAAGGCGACGAACCCGATTTGGACGAGGATTTCGACGATAGCGTATAATCTGTAAGATGACGGCCGTGCGGAAGACGATGCTTGGAAGAGAGTGGCTTTCGACGGCGGACATGAATCGAAGCAACCTTGAACTGACCCACCAACTGCCATGTCCAGTTCCGACAAATCTCCGTTAGACTCGAAACCGGTTCGCCCGGCCGGCGATGCCGTCCGGTGGTTCGGCGACCTCGGCCTGGTCGACTTGCAAATCGATCTGTACGAGAGAATTCTGGCTCGGAACCCGAACTACATCTTGGTGCTGAGAGCCTTGGGCGAATTGCTGGCTCTCAAGGGGCGATACGACCGGTCGCTAGAAATCGATCGCCGGCTGGTCAACCTCGTGCCGCACGATTGCGTGGCTCGCTACAATCTCGCCTGCGCCTTGGCCGTGCAAGGTTCGCCGCGGCAGGCCATCGAGGAATTGGGCGTCGCCATGGAATATGGCTACGACGACTTCGGCCATCTCGAAATCGACCCCGATCTTGATAGCATCCGGCATCTGCCGGCGTATCAGGCGCTGTTGCGGCAGCACGGGATCGATAGCTAGGCCTACCGCGTGCGATCCAAATAGCCCGCGCTCGATTGGAAGAACTTTCGCCGCCGACGATCGGCTGTGGCCCGTTCCGCTTGCTGCGTTTCGAGATCGGCCAGATTCGCCTGGCAATAGCGGCAGCCGATCTGATCGAGATGAAATCGGATGTAGGCGACCGTTTCGTTGGGCAAAACATTGAGCAATAGGCTTCCCAACTGTTCGCGCGTTGGACAGGTCAGCCGGTTGCGTCGCCAAATCTCTCCGAGCGAATGAACGCCCGCATCGCGCCGTGCATTGACGGCCGCTAGCCGGCCGAGCAAATCGCTGTCGCCGCGCGCCGCCTCTTCGATCGCCGCCATCCGCTCGGCCGGCAGCGCTTCGTCGACGTAGCCTTCAAGTTCGGCATCGGAAAAAAACATGACAATCCTGCTATGCGGCACAGCCTAACCACACCAACCCGAAGCGTTAGCGAGGGAGCACGATGCGTGGGCAACAAATCTCCGTCGCCCTCGCTAACGCTTCGGGTTAGTGTGAAGCTCTGGGAACAGGTCTTCGGAAAGCCGTTGCTTGACGAGACTATTGTGCAATCGATCGATGAAGTCGAACTTTTGATTGGCGACCACTTGCTCCGACACGCCGAGCTCCTCGGCCACTTTCTTGTTCGGCCAGCCGGCGACGAACAGCAATTCCACGCATTGGATCTTCTGCCACTGCCCGCGCTGGCGCCAACGGTCGAGAATTTCCGCCATCGCCGTGGCCAGCGCCTCGGCTTCGATGTGCCGCCGCTGCGCGCTCTGCAAAAGGCTGCTGGCTCGCCGATCGCGGGAAGCCGGTTCGTAGGCGGCGCCGCTTGTCGTGCTGGCGGCCAGCGGCAATGCCGGCCGCCGGCCCTGACGACGCAGGTGGTCGGTCAGCTTGTGTGCGGCGATGGAAAACAAATAACCTTCGAGCGGCCGCGACACGTCGTAATTCGGCAGGCTGGTAAGCAGCCCGATCAATGTCTCTTGCACGACGTCCTCCGCGGCATCGCGTCGCCGCAATCGCGCCTCGACGTAAGCCAGCAGCCGGCCCTCGAATCGCGCAATCAATTCCTGCCAGGCTTCCGGCTGCCCGGCCCGAATGCGGTCGATGAGGATGGCGTCGGAGGACATTGGGGGAAGGCAACAGGCTGAAGGCTATAGGCTACAGGAGCGACGGTTCTACCGCGTGGTTGGTTTCCATCGTAGCAGCAAATAGACGCCGCCGAGGGCCAGGAAACAGGTTCCAACCACACGCGCGGTGACGAAAAGTCGTTGGAAAACGACCAGCGCTCGCCATTGCTCCGCGATCGCCGCTCGGACCTGGCTGCCGAATTCGAGCAGCACGTGCTCTTGCTGCATCGGACCGAAAGAGGTGCTGACCTTCTCCGTGTATTGTTGCGCAATCAAGTGATCCTTGATGACTTCGCGGTCCAATTTGATCGGTTGATCGACGGCCGGTTGGAATTCCTTCTCGGCGTAATCGGTGACGGCCCGATCGATTTCGGAGGGCAGCGCCTGGTTGCATTCGTCGATCGTGGGGTATGGGCCGGCAGTTGCCGTGGCGACGTATACTCCTTCGCGAAGTTCCAAGTGCGCCGGACGATCGACCCACGAAGGCCGCGCCGAATTGCCGTCGCTGCTCGACAGCGGCGGATTTGGCGGAGGAACTTCTTCGGCTGGCACCATCTTGACAGTGTGCGTTTCCGTGGCCGTCCAATTATGCGGCTGCCGCTGCGAACTGTTGGTCAACCAATTCAACTGGCTGCTCTCCATTGCGCGGTAAAAGAAGATGGCAGCGCCGGCGAGCAACAGGAATCCGAATAGCGATCGGACCGGCTGCATGATGCAGAAATGATGTACCATGATTCGCCTTCCTGATCGTCAGGCTTTCTTTGTCTGCCAAGGACTGGCCAACTGCACGGCGATCGACACGGTCGCCGCGAACATCAATCCCCAGGGCTGCGGGAACGGCGAGATGCAATTCACCAGCGCCGCCCAAAACAACGTGACCACCACCGACCAAATGCTCAATCGCGTCGATCGACGCAAATAAGCCTGCCGCCACCAGCGCGGCACCAGCCACAACAGCCCAAAATAGGCCAGGAACGCAAACACCAACGGCGCGCCGTCCGGGCCGTAAAAACCGTGCCGGAGGCGGGCAGCAATGATGCCATGAGCCAGTTGGTCGTGGAAATCGTAGGGCAATTGGACCAATAGCCATGTGTACAACCCATACGCTGCGAACCCCACGCCCAGCCCCAGCACCAACATCACGAATCGCCGCAGCGCTGCGTCGGCCGGGCGGTATTCCCAAATCTTCGCCGGAATCATGATGCTCCAAGCTCCCGCGATCGCCGACAACGCCAGCCACGCATATTGATTCACCTCGACCGGGCTGCCGCTGAGCGCGCTCACGCGATACAGCACGGCCACCAGCGACACGACCAGCACCACGATCGCCGACAGCAGCATCGAGCCGATCAAATCCGCCAGCCGCGCGCGGAGGCTGAGCGCAACCGGCGCCGCAGGCGGCGGGCCTTCGCGCGAGCGCCGCCACGTCGGGCTTTCATACCGAGCCGGATTCGGGCGATAGCCATTCGGCGCCGCGCCGGCTGGCGCAGGCTGTGCCGCCGCCACCGGGGCGTTCCGAGCCGTCGTTTTCCGGCGCTGCGCCGTCGACCAGATGACGCGATACACCAGGTACAAAATTGCAAGCCAGGCAATCGCCGGCATCCAAGACGCATTGGTGTCCAACACCACTTGTCCGAAGCCAAACAACGAGGCAAGCAGAATCGCCAGACGCTGCCACGCGGGCAAATTGGCCCTTCGCCACCAACCGTGCAAATCGCTCCAAGCCTCGCGGACCAATCGGGCCAGTGGCTCTTCGACACGATCCGCCACTGCTGGCGCCGCCGCCTCGGCGAGCGGAATGGATGCCGCCGCCGCAGTTGGCGCCGGGCGACTTCCATTAGCAGCCGGCGCAGCGACCGCTCCGACCGCGGCGGCAATCGGCACATGCCCATTTTGCACATCGGGCACGATCCGCGGTTGAATCGTTTCGCGCGCCAGCGGCGGCGGCAATGGCACCGGCCCCAGCGAAGCCAACGTCGCATGCAACTGCCGCGGCAACAGCGACATGAATTCGACCACCGTATGCGGCCGAGCGTCGGGATCCTTTGCGAGTGCTCGCGCGATGGCCGTTCGATAGGGCTCGGCGATCAGCGTCAGATCGGGCTGCGCCGTGAGATGCTTCATCAACACCTCGCCGAGACTTTCGCCCTCGAACGGCACCCGGCCGGTGATCATCTCGTAGAGCATGATGCCCAGAGCATAGATATCGATCTCTTTTCCATAACGGCCATTGGCCACTTCGGGCGCCATGTAATGCACGGTGCCGACGCTGCCGGTCTGTCCGCTGCGCCGGCTGCATGAAATGAATTTCGACAGCCCGTAGTCGCCGACTTTCACGACCCCTTCGTCGCAAAAGATATTGCCCGGCTTCAGATCGCGGTGAATGATTCCATGATGGTGCAAATATCCGACCCCAGCAGCGATGCCTTGCATCCAGAACATGGCATCGTCGATCGGCATTCCGTTGGGGTGCTGCTGAATGACCCGTTCCAGCGAATCGCCGGCGACATATTCCATCACGACCCAACTCTCGTCGTGATCGTCTTGCCGGATGTCGAACAGGCTGAGCAGATTCGGATGCTTGATGTTCAAGCACTGGGTGACGCCGCGCAGCTCGATTTCCAGATTCCGGCAAACGAGCTTGAGCGCGACTTCCTTGCCGCCGTCGCTCAGCGCGTAATAGACTTCGCCGAACCCGCCACGGCCGATGCCGCGCTTGATCGTGTAGCCGTCCAATGGCCGATCACCGCTGGCATATGCAAAGCGAACCCCAGCGCCTGCCGGCGGAGCTTCGAGCGGCTGTGTCGCATGGAGGTTCATCGTCGTAGCCTTCGCGACTCATCATACCATAAACGAGCGATGCAACGTCTTTTCCCAGCCCCTAGGCCCCAGTCCTAGCCCCACCCGCGTCACACCGCCTCGAGCGTAAACGAAAAGTTTTCACCGACAACTCGCGAGCCTGGCTTAACTGGGCCGCGGCGCGAATGGAGTTTACCGTCGATCTCCAAATTGCCCGGTGCGCTGCACGCCAATCCGTTCCCCTGCCGGTACAATACGACCTGTCCCTCCAGATCCGGCATCGTCACATGGCTCGCCGGATCGCGCGACAGGATGCATGTGTCGGCCATCAGCAGCACGCCATCGGTCGCCGGGTGCGTCCGGTGAAGACTGACCGGCTCGAGCCGCGCCGTCGCGCTGAGCGGATGAGGCCGGCGAAACCGCAGCCGCACGCCGCCGAGTTCGATCACGCGCCCGTCGTCGAGCGTCGTCGGCTGGCCCACCGCGCAGCCATCGAGCCGTGTCTCGCGCAGCGGTTCGACCCAATACCCTTCGGCATCGCGTCGGATGACCGCATGACGGCGGGAAAGATCGCCGAGGATCGGCACATCAATCCTTTCGTTCGAAATTTTTTCGTCGGCATTCATATCATCGCCCACCAAATGTCCCGGCGAAGATTGTCCCACCACCACCCGATCCGCCATGCAAACCAAAAACCCGCCAACCGCATCCACCCACAACATAAACCGCTCACTCCCGTTCGCCACAGCCGTATGCTGCCGCTTCATCCCTGGCCCCTCGTCCCTCGCCCCTCGTCCCTTCTCCACGTCTTTTTCCTTTCGCCCAACGATCGGCAGCAATCGCCGCCGCCAGTCGGATTTTTGGACCGGCCCCGAGCCACGAAGCTGTTCGACGACCGCTTGAACCTCGCTCCACTGTCCGAGCCGCAACGCCCTCTGCAACCTCTCAACAAGCCGGCGACGATCGTACATTGTAGTATAAAGGCTTGAGACGACCGGCTACAGGCTTGAGGATCTGGTGCCACGCGTGCGGTCGGGGTCTGGCTCATTTTTCGGCCCCGCGGCGGCCCGAACCGCAGCAGGACCCACGCCGAAAAATGTGCCCGACCCCTTTGTCCGCCGCCTACTTCTCCGTCGTTTGCGTCGTGTCGGCTTTGGCAACCTTCCCTTGATCGGCCGAGAAATACTGGCCCACTTGTTCGACGATATTCGCCGGGGTGGGTTGATCCAATGGGATCTCGTCGCGCAGGCTGGTGTCGGCATTGACTATCTTTTCGGCGACTTGCAGCCGGGTCCGCAGGTCGGTGACGAGCTCCTTCACGCGGCCCAATTGGCTGTCGTCAAACTGATAGTTGCTCGTTGTTTGAGCGACCTCGACCATCTTGTTGCGTGCCTCGAGGTTTTCGACATCGACTTCCAACTGCCGCTTGGCCGCCAGCATCCCTTCCAACTTCTGCCGGGCAGCATCCAAGCTCTTCTGCCGTGCCGAATTCATTCCGCGCAGGCTGACGAGCGTCGCCTCGGACGTCTTGAACCGCTCGAAGCGATTCGCCAGATCGGTTTTCACCTGGTCGAGCGTGTAGGTCCGGCCGGCGTAGGTGAAATGATCTTGCGCGCTGGAGGCATCGGCTTTGAGCCGCATCAATTCGGCCCGCTCCTTAGCCAGCCGCTGCTCCGACGTCGCGATTTGCTGCGTCAATTGATCGACTTCGACTTCTTCCTTGGCGATGACGTGCATGTTCCGCTGAATGTCGGGCACGAGGTCTTTGACCATCTTGCGAGCCCGATCGATCTGGAATTCAACCGGCACGCTTTGCTCGACCGAGTCGGTCAGCCGGGCCCAGGATGTGGAAACATAGCTGGCGGCACTGCGGCCGAAGAAAAACGTGCCCAACAACCCCAGCCCCACGGTCGAGAAAACAATCCGCTTGATCATGGACGTGACCCTCCTATTCAAAGACGCTCGGCGAACGAAAATGGTTTTGCAGGCCGGCGGCCAACGCCGCATATCAGCCTGCCATAGCCTTCATTCGCCGCTTGAACAAGAATCTTTGGGTCGCGGAGAAGATTTTCTAAACTTTTTTCAGTCATACTCCATCGGATCGCGCATCAGCAGCGGTTGCGGCTGTTTGACCATGCCGCTGGCGCGAACGCCGGGGCCCCGGCCGGTGATGCCCAGGTCGCCGTCCATTTGCTGGATGTGCCCCTGGAGTCGCCTCACGATTTCCGGATGCTGGGCTGCCACATCGGTTTTCTCGCCGATGTCGGTATCCAAATTGAAAAGAATCGGAACGAAGGGTTTGGTCGTGGGTTTTGGTTCCTTGTCGATGCCATGCTCGATCTGCTGCGAAATCGCCAATTTCCAAGGGCCCGAGCGAACTGCTTCCAGCCGATTGCCCGAGAAATAGAACAGCGCTTCGTGCGGCGATTTTTTGCTTTCGCCGGCCAATAGCGGCCAGATGTCTTTGCCGTCGATCGTTCTTTCGCTGGGAACGGTTCCGCCGGCGAGTTTCACGATTGTCGGCAGCACATCCATTTCGCTCATCACCGCGTCGCAAACCGCGCCGGCTGGAATCTTACCGGGCCAGCGGGCGATCGTCGGCTCGCGCATGCCCCCTTCCCAAGTCGACGACTTGCCGCCGCGCAACGGTCCGGCCACGCCGCCGTCTTTTCCCTGGCTGCGCCACGGGCCGTTGTCGCTCGAAAAAAGCACCAGCGTCCGCGAATCGAGCTTCAAGTCGCGCAGCGTGTCGAGCACCCGACCGGCGCTCCAATCGACTTCCTCGACCCAATCGCCGTATCGACCGTTTGCCGACTTCCCTTGAAACGCCTTGCCGGGATGAATCGGCACATGGACGGCCGTATGGGGTAAATAGAGAAAAAATGGATGCGATTGGTTCGCCGTGATGAACTTGATCGCCTCGTTGGTATACAGCTCGACGAGTTTGTTCTGCTCGACCGGCGCTTCGATCACTCGCTTGTCGCGCAGCAGCGGCAACGGCGGCGCGCCGCTCTTGTTCTTGCCATTGCCGCCCATATCGTTCGAATACGGCAGACCGAGATAATGGTCGAAGCCATGCTGTGTCGGCAGGAACTCGGGCTGGTCGCCCAAGTGCCATTTGCCGATGCACATCGTGGCGTAGCCCTGTGCCTTGAGCAATTCCGCCACCGTCCGCTCGGAGGAACTGATCCCGACTTTCGCCACCGGCCCGATGACATTCGGCAGCGACACGCGCTTGGCATAGCAGCCGGTCATCAACTGGGCTCGCGACGGCGTGCAAACCGGCGCGGCATAGAAGCTTGTCAGCTTCATCCCCTCGGCGGCCATGCGGTCGAGCCGCGGAGTGCGATTGAGCTTCGACCCGAACGGCCCGATGTCGCCATAGCCCATGTCGTCGATCAAAATTACGACAAAATTCGGCCGCTGCGATTCGGCCGTCGAATCGGCGGCATGAATGACAATCGGCGAGAGAACGACAGCGAAAAACAGCAGCGAAACGATTTTCATCGAACAATCCCCCGAACAAAGTTCTCCAAGCGCCAACTCCCCGCACGCGCCCCATGATATGCCGCGGAAACCGGAACCGCAAACTCCATCCCCTTCTTCGGAGTCGGTTGCGCCTGTTCGGAACATCGCGCGTGGATTGATGTTGTGCGCGGCTTGAAAAGGGGCTTCCCCGCAAGTCGATCAAAATCTTGCGGGAATCGCGCGGCGAGGAATTTTTTCGTGCTTTTTTCGACCCGGCCACTGGCCATTCGGGGATATGTTGCGTAGTATCGTGCATCTCCAACGAGGCCTTCATGGAGGAGCACGCCATGCGTATCACCGCGCCCCAGCCGCTCTTTGCTTGGGAAAGTCTGGACGACTGTCCCAATCTACAAACCGTCCGTGAATTACTCGCCAGCATTCCCGATCACAAGCTGCTCGATTCGCTTCGCTCGGCTCGCGGACATGGACGCGACGATTACCCCGTTACCGTGCTGTGGGGCGTGTTGGTTTTGACCGCTGCGCTGCGGCACCCGACGATCGAGTTGTGTCTCGCCGAACTGCGACGCAACGAGGGTCTGCGACGGTTGATCGGCATCGAGTCGGAGAAGAGGGTGCCGAAGAAATGGAACATCTCGCGCTTTCAAGACGTGCTCGGACAAGAGCCACACCGCACACTGGCGAAGGAAGCGTTCCAAGAGATGGTTCGGCGCCTCGGGACGATTGTGCCGGACTTGGGGCGCGACACGGCCGGCGACGCCACTGCCCTCAACGCCCGCCGCAAAAATGCCGAGGGCGCGGCTGCGGAAGTCGAGGAAGGATTGCCGCAAGCCACCGGAGGCCGCAAGGAGTACACCGACGACAAGGGAAACGTCACGGAAGCCTTTGAATGGTTCGGATACAAGCTCCATCTGTTGGTTGACGTGAAACACGAAGTGACGTTGTCTTACGAGATCACCGACACGAAGGCGGGCGACGGCGAAACGCTGCCGACGCTGCTGGCCCAGGGGCAGGCCAATTTGCCGAAGGGCCGCATCCAAACGCTAGCTTACGACAAGGCGGCCGACACCAACGACGTGCATCAACTGCTGTCCGAGGCCAAGATCAAGCCGCTGATTCAGAATCGAGCACTTTGGAAGAGCGAGCCCGAACGGATGTTGCCCGGCCACGACGGCAACTCGAACATCGTCTATGACGAGGCCGGAACGGTGTACTGCTACGATCGGGTGAGCGAGCCGATCGTGCGTCATCCGATGTCTTATATTGGCCACGAGCCGGCTCGCGAGACGCTGAAGTACCGTTGCCCGGCGAAGCACGAAGGCTGGGAGTGCCCGATGTCGAAGATTTGCAACGCGGGCAAGTCGTATGGATTGACCGTCCGCGTGCCGCGTGCGATCGATCTGCGGCGATTTCCGGCGTTGCCGCGGGCGACGAAGAAATTCGAGCGGATGTACAAGGGTCGCACGGCGGTGGAGCGGATCAACGCTCGGCTCAAGGTGTTTTGGGGCGCCGACGACGGAAACATCCGAGGAGCGCGCCGGTTTTTTGCCCAGGTGTCGGTGGTCATGCTCGTGCATGCGGCCTTCGCCACGGTGCTGGCCTCCGCTCCGCGCCGGGAAGGAACTCTTGGCAAGATGCGGCTGAGCCCGATCGCCCGGGCGTTGCGGACCGAAACCGCGGTCTAAGCCAAGCCACCATACAAGAATCGAGACAAGCGGGCTGATCGTACGCGCTGCGGAGCCCAATTCTTCCTCCGAAGGGCCATTCCGAACAACTAAACGGCCCTCGTATCCTATACGTCGATGAAAATCACCGCGTCTCGCCGCCAGCACCCGCCCCCAACGCTAAAATCGCGGCAGACAACGCAACCAGCTCCCTTCTTCGCGTTCTTCGCGGCTTCGCGGTGAACCGAATCGTCGTAACCCAAATTGCTTGACGCGCCGCCTGCCAAGCCCGATGATCAATCCCGGCAACCGATCCGCATTTTCTCTTCCGCGAAAGGGCTTCCAATGCGGCACAACATAGCGGCCGGATTCTGCCTAGCGCTGATTCTTTCGATGATTTCGCAAGGTTGTTCGAATGCAGCGGCAACTCCCACGGTCGAGCGTCCGCCGGCGGTGAAGGCCAGCCCCGCGGAACTCAAGCTCGCAGAATCGGCCAACGGCAATTTCGCCGTCGATCTCTATCAGCAGCTCGCCAAGGAGAACCCAAACCAGAATCTGTTTTTCTCGCCATTCTCCGTTTCCAGCGCGCTGTTGATCGCCGCCGAAGGGGCCAGCGGGGAGACAGCCGATCAGATGGGCAAGGTGCTGCACGTTCCCACGTCGCTGCACAACTCGGGCTCCAATGCGGCATCGCTGCCGTGGCAACTCACCGATCTCCATAAGGGCCAGGCCGCGATTTACTATCGGCTTAGCCCGGAGCCCGTTTCGCCCGAACTGAGCGCGAAAATCGCCAAGCTGCGCAGCGGCCTCGACGCGGCGAATCGCGAAACCGAACGTCTCCAAACTTCCAACAACTGGCAAAAGGCCGAAGCGTCGAACGCCGCCGCCGAAAAACTGGCCAGCGAACTCAATCCGCTGCTCGCGCAAACCGAGCCCTACGAATGGCGCACGGCCAATGCGATTTGGGCCGAGAAGACGTATCCTTTCCGCCAGTCGTTTCTCGACACGATCCACACCTATTACGGCAGCGTGGCGATGCCCGTCGATTTCCGCGGCAATGCCGAGACGTCGCGCAAGGAAATCAACGATTGGGTCGCCCAGCGTACGCGCGACCGGATCAATGACCTCATGCCCGCCGGCTCGATCGATCAGCTGACACGGCTGGTCATCACCAACGCCGTCTATTTCAAAGGCGAATGGCTGCGGCCGTTCGACGTCGGCTCGACGCAAACCAAGGATTTCCATCTGCCGGGCGGCAAGAATTTTTCCACGCCGATGATGTCGAAATACATGTTCGACGCCGCCGGCTACGGCGCCTTCAACGGCGACGGCACTCCGTTCAACACGCCCCATGAAATTCCCGTCGCAATGCACGACGACGATCCGTCGCTCTATCCCGACGCGCACGGCTTTACCGCCGCGCGGCTCCCGTACAAAGGCGGCAAACTCTTCATGGCGATCATCGTTCCGCAATCGGCCGACGGCCTGGCCAGCGTTGAGCAGCAGTTGCCCGGCAAGGGCTTGCAGTCGTGGATCGCCGGAATCAACGATCGCACCGTGATCGTCAACGTGCCGAAATTCAAATTGGAGGCCGAGTATTCGCTGGTAAAATCGCTTCAAGCCATGGGAATGGTCCGGGCCTTCAACAATCCGACGGCCCCAGGCGGCGCCGAATTCGACCGCATGACCACCAGCACCGATCCCGGCGCAACAGCTTTACATCACGGCCGTCGAGCATAAGACGTTCGTCGAAGTGAACGAAAAGGGCACCGAAGCGGCGGCCGCCACGGGCCTGGCGATGGCCGCCGCGGAGAAGGCGCCGTTCGAGCAACCCAAGACACGCCCCTTCATCCCGACCTTCTGGGCCGACAAACCGTTCCTGTTCGCGATCTGCGACAACGCGACGCACAGCATCCTATTCCTCGGCCGCGTCGAGAAGCCGTAAGCCGGTTGAAAAAGGGAGACTGGCTCCGAGCAGTTCACGGTTTTGTCGAACGTTGCGGGCAGTTGCGAGGCGCCTGTCCCCTTTTTCAACACGCGCGAAAGCCCGAAAGTGCGACCATGCTAATTCAATTCGACGTCGCCGGCGAGCCGGTCGAGTTCTACCGCAACTGCTTCACCGGCCGCGCGGAACTGCGCCTGCGCGGCGAAGTCGTGGTGCTGCGAAGCTCGCTGAACCTGTCAACGCATTTTTCGCTGAAATTGACGCGCGTGCTCCAACACCGCCTCGGCGAACACGAAATCGCCATCGAACAAACCCGGCCGCTCTTATTCGCGGGATTACGACCGCACGAATATCGAATCGCGGTGGATGGCGTTGTCGTGAGGCAGCAACGCGGGTACTGAAGAAAAATCGATCGGGGCGCGACGTATCCCGCGCTACGGAATGTCGCGGGTGAGATTGGCTCGCGTGTTGGCGATTCGGTCGATGAACTCGATCTGTTCGTCGGTCAGGCCGTCGTAGACGCTCTGCCAGTCCTCAATCGTCGGCCCCGGGCCCCGTAGCTCATTAGGCGCTTGGTCGGAAATTTCGGCGACGCTGATTGTCAGGCGCTGATTGTCTTGCAGCCGCACGCCGATCACGTCTTCAATCGCGCGGCGGTGCGCCGCGTCGAGTCTGATGACGTCAATACTACGGATCGATTCCATAATTGGCATCATACCGAAGGATATTTGTGCCTGCAAACGCGAAACCGCTCGGCGTCGCTCTTCCGGTCGTACAACTCTTCACAACACCAAGCAGTCCATTGCGTGCCGCGGCCTACTTGGGTCCGTTTCCACTCATGTCTCTTAGCGATGCAGGCAACTCAGGCGCAAAGTCGGACGAAGATGGCAATGCGGGTGTATCGTCCTTATCAAGAGGGGGCGGTGGCTCCAATCGCTCGACCTCGGCGTTCGGCCCTGATCTGCCCGCCGTGGATTGGCTAGCCGGGCGGATTGAATCCAGTTCGCCGTTATCTCGTGGCTCCGGAGGCGACAACATCCATAATAAGCCATCAACGTAATTGAACAGCGATGTTAGTTCTGCTGGTTCTTTGGCTTGCCCAACGACGTAAACCGATGTGTCGATGATCCGACTGTCCGTTGAAATTTTCAATCTTGATTCACTGCCGTCGAAAATGCCGTCGCTGTGGTACTCCTGCTTCACATCATTCCAATTCACAGCCGCGACTAGGGCCCGGAGGCGCGACAATTCAGCCTCCGTGAGCGTGTTCCGTTTGGGGTCAAAAGGTTCGCGTGCAGGGTCTCTGCTCTCGTGGTGGAAGGTCAACCATTCGGTGCGACTCAAATCAACCTTGCCATCGGGGAACAGTATGAGCCGGGGCGTCGCACCATACCATGTCCGATAGCAGATATATTCGAGCGTCTTGAATTCAAATGGGGGCGGCGCGTTGCTCGTCGGAGGCGCGGCAGGACCGAAGAATCTTGAAGTTGCCAATCCCAAGCCCGTAACGGATGCGGCACGTTGCCGCAACCAACAGCAAAGAGCGCCACCGTGGCATGGTCGCTTCTCCCCGCAAGACAAAACTGCCCATGCATATTGTAACTGATGGTACGCCACACTATCTAATTCATGCGCTCCGGCATCGCTGTATTCGCGCAACTAACTCGAACTTATTCCGTCGCCCTCCTTCCGAAACACAACGCCGCTATCAACCTGCTGAAAACCAAGTTTGCGGTAGAGGGCGATGGCGTTCGTATTCGTCGTCATCGTTTGGGCTTCGACCATCACGAACGATTGCTCTTGAAGCTGGCGCAGTGTCTCGCCGACTAGGTACGTTGCCACGCCTCGGCGGCGCTGGGAATCGGAGACTTCGAGATCGATCAGGCCGCTGGCGCGAACGCCCCATGGGGCCGCGAAAGGCTCGATGTTCCAGCAGGTCATTTGGGCCACCGGTTCGCCGCCCGCATGTGGCAGCAGGCGATACAGCGTTCGTTCGCATTCGTCCATCGTGCAGGCTTCCCACCAGGTTCGCGGCGGCGGGTCGGCGACGGTTTCCAAAATCGTGCCGCGGCGAATCTGCATTTGCTGCCGATCGATGCAGGGGCGAAAGCCGCTCAGGTCGCGGTGCAGAATCACCGTGCGGCCGATTTCGCGATAGCCGGCCCCGCGAAACACCGCCTGCACTTGCGGATCGGAATCCAGCACGCCCGGCAATTCGCTCCCGCCATACAGCCCCCAGTAAAACGGCACGAGCGGCCGCACGCCGCCGCCATAGATCACCTTCGCTCCGCGGTCACGCAAATACTCCTCGGCCAAAGCCACCAGCCGCGCAGCGATCGCCGCCTCTTCCGGATGGGCAACCACCAGCAGCATCACGATCACGCCCAAATCGGTCGACAGCCCGTCTTCCTTTTCGTTCGGCCCGAAGCCGGCGTGAACGAATCCGACTGGCCGCTCGTCGTCGAAGGCCAAAATCAAGCCGGCCCGATCGAAATAGGGCTTCGACAGCACCAACTGATCGAGCATCTGGGTCGTGATCGGCTGCGCTAGCCGTGCCGCCCGACGCAGCCGCGCCAAACGGCGGTCAACAGCGGAGGATCGCCATTCAAGAACGGTCGGTAGCGGAGCACGGGGGAAGGGGCCAGGGGCGAGGGGACGAAAAACGAGGATCGAAGAACGAGGATCGAAGAAGAACGGATCGCGGCTGTTACTGCGCGGGGATTTCGGCGGTGTCGATTTGGATTTGGTCGGCTTCGATGCGGACTGGGAATTGGGGTTGGCGGACTCGGCGGTTAAGTTGGTTCTGGCCGGTGCAAACGTCGAATTGCCAGCCGTGCCAGGGGCACATCAAGGTCGTGCCGACCAGTTCGCCTTCGCCCAGCGGTCCGCCTTGATGCGGGCAAACGCCGTCGAGTGCAAAAAACTTGCCATCGACGTTGCAGAGCGCGACGACGCGCTCGCCGGCAACACGCTCCAACACGGTGCCGGGCGGACATTCGGAGATTTTTGCGACGGTGACCCAGTTGGACATGGCGGAGTGATGCTCTTAAAAGGAAAGCAAACGGTATGCAGCGGCAATGCGCGCTCCCCGCAAGCGAGCTTCGGTGCGGTTCAAGTGCGCGGAGTTTTTTTGAGGGGTCGGCGGTTGGGAATTTTTTAGGCGGCTTTCGTGCGGGGGCGACGGGTGTCTTTCCAGCGGCGGTGGACCCACCAATACTGGTCCGGATCGCGGCGGATGATTTGCTCCAAGCAATGAGTATACCATTGCGTCAACCCGGCGACTCCCTGCTGATCCGGCCCGAGGCAGCGCGGATCGGCCACGTCCTCGATTCCCATCTCGAAATGCATCGGCTGGCCCAACCGTCGAAAATAGCCGACCACCAGCGGCGCGTCGTTGGCTAGCGAAAATAGCGCGATCGCCTTGTGTGTCGAAGCAGGCCGGCCGAAAAAATCGACCCAGCACCCCTTCGGGCCGGCATTCTGATCGGCCAGCACCGATAGCGTTCCCCGGCAGCCCAGCAAATCGGAAATCTCGCCGGCGCTGCCATTCTTTTCCAGAATCTTGAGGAAGTTCGCCGAGCGAAAATCGTGCACGAAGCGGTCCAAGAAGCGATTATCCAGCGGCCGAGCCACCGAAAACATCTCGAACCCAAACAGCCCAAACACAAAGCCCGCCAACTCGAAATTCCCGAAATGGGCCGAGACGGTCACATGCGGCCGATCGGCGAACAGCCGGCGAATCGTGCGGCCGATGTCGCGGACGTGAATATACTCTCGCCAGTTGGTGTCGTGAACTTTCCGCGGCACGTGGGCCATCTCGATGACCATTAGAAACAAATGCTCCCACATCCGCAGCGACAACCGCCGCCGTTCGTCGGCCGTCAGCTCCGGGAACGCCAGCCGCAGATTTTCATCGACAACGTCGCCACGCTTGCGGATCACGTCGTTCACCAACACGGCCAGCCGCCGGCTCGCGGCCACGCAGGTTTCGATCCGCACCGATTGCACGAGGCAAATCATCAGGCGAACGAAAAGGTAAATCAGAAAATCGCCGACGATCTTGAATCGGCTAACGACTTTGGGCATTGCGGAATCCATTCCTGCTTGGTTGAAGAACTCAAGACTTCGCGGCGGGCGTCGCCGCCGCCGGAGCCGTTGACGGTTCCTTCGTCAACTTGAATGAATTGAAAAACGTCTTTGCGCGATCGGCCGACGGTCGGCCGCTTTCCGTCGTCACCAACAGTTGATACAAACGGCCATTGACCAGATACAGCCGCCATAGTCGTGTGCCGCCGAGACCGGTCACTTCCAGTTCCCGGCCCGGGTTGGCATCGAGCTTGATCTTGTTTTCCTTGGCCGGCTTGCCATGCACGCTGGCCACGCCGCCGTCGCGCATCCGGTCGAGCAGCTTTTCCGGATCGGCGTCTTTGACGAGATCGGCGGGCAAGTCGCAGTAGATCACCACGTAGGTCTCTTTGTCCTTCGACCGCCGGGCGACGAATTGGTGCATCGCGACCTCTCCCATTTCGGTGTTCGTCGTCGAAGTCGATTGATCCGGCTTGCCGGGAAACGAAACCGTGAAGCCGCCTTCTTTGGGCGTGAACGTCTTGAAATCGCCCGGGTCGGCGGCCAGCGACGTTCCCGCGATCGTCAAGACGAGGCCAAAAACGCCAAGGACGATCCGCATGGAAACGCTCCCAAAGGGCAAATGACGAATGACTAACTGACGAATGGTCGGAACGGCGGGGCGCCAATTGCTGGCTGGCCCCTAGTTTACTCGGCAAATGGGGCGAGTGAAACAGTAGTTGGCGGGCAATTGCGTCCTTGACCCGGGCTGGCGTTGCGCGGTATGCCAAGCGGTGTGAAATACGAGCCTCGCTTGCATATCGTGCTGCACCAGCCGGAGATTCCCTACAACACGGGCGCGGTCGGCCGGACGTGCGTCGCCGTCGGGGCCAAGCTATGGCTAGTCCGCCCGCTCGGATTTCGGCTCGACGACTATTACCTCCGCCGCGCCGGCCTCGATTATTGGGAACACCTCGAATTCGAAGTGGTCGACAACTGGCCCGCCCTGACGCGTGCCTGCCGTCGCGAGAACCGTGGCTGCTGACAAAAACTGCGACGAACCTCTACACGACCCCACGCTACGAGCCGGGCGAAGTTTTCGTCTTCGGCAGCGAATCGCAAGGTCTGTCGCCGGCATTGCTCGACGAGTATCGTGAGCGAACGCTACGAATACCAATCCGGGCGGAAGTGCGCAGTTTGAATCTATCGAACAGCGTGGCGATCGTGGCGTACGAGGCGCTTCGGCAGTGGGATGGGTTCTGATTCATTTGCCGTGCGTCGGTCGCCGCTATTACAGACCGGCCGACGTGCCGGGTTGAAACCGTGCACCCGAACGTGCGTCGCTCGATCTGAGCATCACGCAATCCGATTCGCAATCGGCGCACGAATTGTCGGCCGAAACCGAAACCTCCATTTCTGGCACCCATTCTGTTTCCGGTTCGTCGCCCCGGTTGCCATTGTATGTCACGTAAACGTAGTACCCAGGGATTGTGAAAACATACGCACATGTGGTGAATAGAACTGGGGAAGAACTCGATTCGAGGCGCAATCGAGCCCCGTCCAGGGCGCAAAAAAATCCTCGCCCGGCGTGGGGTCTTCTTGGGCTGGGATTTCGGCACTCGCAGTTACTGGTTGAGCGCCTGTCCAACCCGTCGTGACTTGGTCGTTGTACGGCGCCCAATAACTTTTCCGAACGGAGCGCGAGCCCGCCTTGATGCCAATCGTGTAGTCAGGAATGAGCCCGCTGTAATCCGAGCCGGAATCGCGCTCCGAGGGAGAATCCAAGGTCGCGGCGTTCCAATCGCGGAAGCCCATTTGGGCCAATACCCCGCGGGCTCCCGCCAGGGCGAAAACAAGAACCGCAGTCGTTGCGATTCGTTTCATGGCGTCCCCTCTGGATTGGTTCACGCAGGTGCGGAAGAGGTTGTTCAATCGTCACGCGGTCTCGACGACCAGCCGGTGTTTGGCGGACGGCATTGGCAAGCCAAGTTTCTGCAGGCTCTCCAAATGTAAATCCAACGCTTCGCAGGCATGGCCGAATGCTTCGGCCAAAGTGTCGCCGCTCGTGATGATGTCGGGAATGTCGGGAAAAGTGACAGTATATGCGGGGTCTGCGGGTTGGTATTCGATCGTGAAGACGTAGTTTCGATATCCGTGGGTTGTTGTCATAATCCGAGAGCCTCCAAAACTTTCTTCGCATCGGCCGGATGACACACCTTTCGCCCTCCATGAGGGCGAACGATGGTCAAAACTCGACCGCCCTTACGGTGGAATGTAAAGTGGCTGCCACGCGAGTTGAATAAAACGAACCCTTCATACTCCAGCAACGCTACCACTTCCGAAAATCGCGTGCTCTGGGGTGCAGCGCGCATCCTTAGAATTAGTTTATCACGCCGGCTCATCCCGTACCTCGCACAATCGCGGTGGACTGCCGTTAAGTTCGCTTGAACTGCCGATCAAGATCGTCACGCGTGAACACCAATGCCGTCGGACGGCCGTGCGGGCAATGATGGGCGTCTTGAGCAAGATGGCGCTGCTCGACAAGCTCCGCCACTTCCTCGGGCGTCAGGCGGTCGCCGGCTTTGATCGCGGCTTTGCAGGCGATCATGTGCAGCAGTTCGTCGAGCAGGTCGCGGCGGTCGGGCGCTTTGCCGCCGTCCAACAGCCGCTCGACAAGCGTTCGCAGCAGTTCGGCCGGCCGGAGCTTCGCCAGCATCGCCGGGTAACTGCTGACGAGCAGCGTCCCGCCGCCGAACGGTTCGACCTCGACTCCCAGTTGCGCCAATAGCTCTCGATTCGACAGCGCCGCGGCCGTTTCCGCCGGACTCATATCGACCGGCTCGGGCACCAACAGCCGTTGCGTCTCGAGCGCTCCGGCCAGCACCTTTTCGCGCAGCTGTTCGTAAATCACCCGTTCGTGCAGCGCGTGTTGATCGATGACCACCACGCCGTCGTCCGTTTCGGCGATCAGATAGCGATCGTGAACCTGAATCGCCGGGCTCGGCTGGCGCACCGCGGCAAATGTGCGGTCGTCGGCGAGCCGCGAGACGATCGGCGCATCGGGCAGCCCGAACTTGCTGCGATCGAGCGGCATCAGTTCCAGCGGCTGCGCCGACGGCCGCGGAATTCCCGGCAGCGATGCGAATTCGCGCTGCTCGGACGCCCTACCTGGAGAAGCGGGGGCAAACTCGTTAAGCCGGCTGCGCAGCAGAAACCGGGCTCGCCGAGCCCACTGGCCCCGCCAACCGCCGCCAATTCTCCTTTCGCCCAGCGCGACGAGTTCCTCGCGCATCTGCGCCGCGCGGGCCGCGTCATGCCCGCCGGTCGGATCGGCCGCCGCGAATGCCGATGCCGGTTCGACGGCCATGTCCGCGCCGCCGGTTTCCACGGCAGCGCCGTTCGGGCGATACTTGGCGGTCAGGTCGGTCGTGAGGAACCGCGTGCGCAGCGTGCCGAGCAGTTGGCTGTACAGCCGGCCGCCATCCTGGAAGCGGACTTCGAGCTTCGTCGGATGCACGTTCACGTCGACCATCTCGGGCGGCATTTCGATTCGCAGAAACGCGATCGGATAGCGGCCGGTCAGCAGCAGCCCGCGATACGCTTCGCCCAGCGCATGCTGCAGCGACCGATCGCGGATCGCGCGGCCGTTGAGAAACAGATACTGCATCCGCTGATTGCCGCGGCTGTGGCTCGGATTGGCCACGTAGCCGGCCAGCCGCACGTCGCCGTCGCGGCTCTCGACCCAGATCAGATCGCTCGGCCAGTTCGGCGCCGAAAACAGCCGCGATCCGCTCGCGCCAGTCGTCGGCCGGCGGCAGATCGTAGACGAGCTTGTCGTGATGCCGCAGCGTGAAGTGCGACCTGCGGATGGGCCAGCGCCAGCCGCGTGAAGGCCTCGCTGGTATGCCCCATCTCGGTCTGCGTCGACTTGAGAAACTTGCGCCGCACCGGCGTGTTGAAGAACAGATTGTGCACTTCGATCGTCGTGCCCGACCGGGCAGCCGCAGGGCGCGATCGGCGACAGCTGCCCGCCGGTCGACTTCCAGTTCGGCGCCGGCCGCTGCGTCGGCCGTGCGGCTGCGGAGCACGAAGCCGGCTGACTTCGGCGATCGACGCCAGCGCCTCGCCGCGAAAGCCGAGCGTGCCGACGCGAAACAGATCGTCGGCCTCGCGAATCTTGCTCGTGGCATGGCTGGCGACGGCCAGCGGCAATTGGTCGGCCGCGATGCCGCAGCCGTTGTCGCACGACGCGCACCAGCTCGACGCCCCCTTGCTCGACCGCCACGTCGATCCGCGTCGCGCCGGCGTCGAGCGCGTTCTCCATCAACTCCTTGACGACGCTCGCCGGCCGCTCGATCACCTCGCCGGCGGCGATCTTGTTGACGACGCTCGGCGGTAGTTGGCGAATGTCGGGCATGAGCGATCAGATCAGTGACGGATGCGCAGGTCGAAGCGGCGCGTCGAGCGGTGCGACGTTGCTCGAATCGCACGAATCGTCTAGAGTCCGTATTCCTTGATCTTGCGATACAGCGTCCGCTCGCCGATGCCCAGCATCTCGGCGGCGTGCTTCGCGGTTGCCGCCGGTGAGCTTGAGCGTTTCGGCGATGAACAGCCGCTCGATTTCCGCCAGCGGCTTGCCGACCAGGCTCGCCAGATGCTGCCGGTCGACGCTTCGGCCGTCGGCGAGCAGTCGACGGCGCCGGCCAATTCGCTCGGCAGATCGTCGACGTCGAGCACGCCGTCGTAATCGACCACGACCATGCTCTCGATCGCGTTGCGCAGTTGGCGCACGTTGCCCGGCCAGTCGATAGGCCATCAGCCGTCGCCGCGCGGCGGTCGACATGCTCTTGATCGTCTTGTGGTGCCGCTTGGCGAACTGCCTGATGAAGTGCTCGATCAACAGCGGAATGTCCTGGCTCCGCTCGACCAGCCGCGGCAGCGACGATCGTCACCACCTTCAGCCGGTGATACAGATCGCTGCGAAACGTGCCGGCCGCGATCGGATCCTCCAGGTTGCGGTTCGTGGCCGAGAGGATGCGCACGTTGACCTGGATCGGATCGTTCGAGCCGACGCGCGTGATCTCGCCGCTCTCCAGCACGCGCAGCAGCTTGATCTGCGTGGCCATCGGCATGTCGCCGACTTCGTCGAGAAACAGCGTGCCGCCGTGGGCGTATTCGAACTTGCCGATCCGATCGGTCGAGGCGTCGGTGAACGCCCCGCGGACGTGGCCGAACAGCTCGCTTTCCAGGATGTTCTCGCTCAGCGCGGCGCAGTTCAGGGCGACGAACGGCTTGTTCTTGCGCGGGCTGTTCTGATGGATCGCCTGCGCGACCAGTTCCTTGCCGGTGCCGGTCTCGCCTTGGATCAGCACGCTGGCGTCGGTCGGGGCGATCCGCTTCAGGCGGTCGATCACCTCGTTCATCTGCGGGCTGGAGCCGATCACCCCCTCGAAGCCGAATTTTTCGTCCAGCCGGCGGTTCAGTTCGGCGTTCGTCCGCCGCAGCCGCAGGCTGGCCGCGGCTTTTTCGGCGACGGCCCGCAGCTGGCCCAGATCGAGCGGCTTGAGCAGATAGTTGAACGCCCCCTGCTGCATGGCCGACACGGCCGAGGGGATCGTGCCGTGGCCGGTGACCAGGATCACCTCGGCGTCGGGCAGGGCCTCCTTGGCGCGGGCCAGGATCTCCAGCCCGTCGACGTCGTTCATCATCAGGTCGGTGATGACGATGTCGAACGACTCCTGCTCGATCAGCTCGGCCCCTTGCGTGCCGGAGGTGGCCACGGTGCAGTCGTAGCCGACGCGCTCCAGGCTTTCGGCGACGGCCTCGGCGTGCGCGGCGTCGTTGTCGACGATCAGCACGCGAATGTCGCCCGGCGGGGCCTGATCGGTGGCATGCATGACTGCGGTGGACGAGACCATGCGACCGATAATACCCGATCGTCGGCGGGGCGAATAGACAGCGCCACCCAACACCAACCCGAAGCGTCAGCGAGGGCAATGGTCGCGGCGGATTATTTCTCGACCGCCGACGATTTGCTCGCCGCGGTCGCCGCTCCCGCGCTCTTCGCATCCGGAACGCCGAGGGCTCGCAAGATCCCGAGCGCCATGAGTCCGTCGCCGCGCGCCTGCATGTGAACGCCGTCGCGAGTCAGCCATTTGTCCTTGACATCGGCCGGCTTCTTCGCAAGCACGTCGAAAAACATCTGGTGCAAATCGACGAACTCGCACTTCTTCTCTTCGGCGATTTTCTTCTCCGCCGCGATATACATCAGCAGCCGCTTGTTGCCCTCTTGCGTTGCGTCTTCTTGAATGACCGTGGGCGAAAGCAGAATCACCTTGATCCCGGCGGCCTGGGCCATGTCAACCATCTTCGCCACGTTCTCGCTGTATTTCTCCAGCACCTTCGGATCGTGCGGCTGGCCGAGGCGATGCCACACGTCGTTGATGCCGATTGAGATCGTCACCCATTTCGGCTTCCGATCGACCACGTCGTGTTTGAATCGCGGCGCCAAATCCTCGGCCTTCTGACCGCTGATCCCGACGTTGACGATTTTCGGCAGTTTCAACTGCGGATATTCGCTCGCCAAAACCATATCGACATCGCGCAAATATCCGCCGTCCTGCGTAATGGAATCGCCGATAGCGATGATCTGATCGCCCGGCTTGAGTTGCAGTTCCTTCGGCATATCGGCGGGCGCGGCCGAGCATGGCAATCAGCGAAGCGAGTATCTTGGCAAGTCCGGCGGGATTCATGGTTGGTTCCTTGAGTTGGATGGGGTGAGATAGGCGGGCGGGAACAACAGTGAAGTGCGTCTAGGATAACTGCTCGCCGAGGGCAATGCCAGCAGCGTCGCAGGTATCTCCTATTTCCGAAGTCCACGCTGCCGGACCGCTTCGTAAAACAGCACCGCCGCGGTCGCGGAGACGTTCAAACTGTCGGCCGCGCCGTGCATCGGCAGACGAATTGGCGTTACGCTATTCGTCCAGACCGTCGAACAACCCGGCTGCCTCGCTGCCGAGTACGATCGCCGCCGGGCCGGTGAAATCAACCGTCGTGTAATCGGTCGCCGCATCGACCCGGGCGGCAAAAATCGGTATCCGCCGGCTTGCAAGCCAATCGCGAACCGCCGGCGCCGACGCCGCACAAACCGGCACGGAAAAGATCGTTCCCAAGCTCGCGCGGATCGTGTTTGGGTTGTAAAGATCAGTCCCGCCGTCGGCCACGATCAAGGCCGACACGCCCGCCGCATCGGCGCTGCGCAGCACGGCTCCGATATTCCCCGGCTTTTCAACGCCTTCCAACACGGCCACTAGCGGACAAGCCGACAGCCGCAAATCGTCGAGTGTCGTCCGTGGCGGCCGGGCCACCGCGACAATCCCTTCCGTCCGCTGGCCAAACGCCAGCCGCTCGAAGACGGCCGACGAAACCTCTGTCTGCCGCACCGGCATCGTCGCCAACCGCCGCAACAACCGGCCGCATTCCGCGTCATCGCCGCCGCACAGGCGCACGGCAGATGAAGACCTCGTCGAGCTCGATCCCCGCATCAATCGCCCGTGAAATCTCCCGCCCGCCGTCGATCAGAAACAGCCCTTGCCGGCGCCGATGTCGCCCATCGCGCAGCGAGAGCACTCTTTGACCCGCGCGTTTTGCAGGCTGGTAATCATGGGCCAGATCGTTGGTTATCGCGCGGCGGGCATTTCGGTTAGTGGATCAGCGGCCGTCACGGGCAATGGTCCAATGTATCCCTCGGCCCGTTTGACGCCCAGAGCCGACGACGCCTATCATGGCACTGACACCCATCGTGGCAAGGAGATTTTCGTGACCGCAACCAAGCAACTTATTCGCGTCGGCCATAGTCCCGATCCCGACGACGCCTTCATGTTCCACGCCCTGGCCAACGGCAAGATCGACACCGGCGACTACGAGTTTCGGCACGAGCTGGTCGACATCGAAACGCTCAACCGCCGCGCCTTTGCCGGCGAGCTGGAACTGACGGCCGTCAGCATCCACGCCTATGCCCACCTGACCGACAAGTATATGCTTTGCCCCTGCGGCGCCAGCATGGGCGATCGCTACGGCCCGATGGTCGTGGCCCCGTCGCGATTATTCGATCGACGAACTGCGCGGCCTTGACGATCGCCGTGCCCGGCACGCTGACGACGGCGTTTCTCGCGCTGCGACTTTGCCTGGGCCGCGAAATTTCGCACGTCGTCGTGCCGTTCGACCAGATCATCGACGCCGTCGAGGCGGGCGAGTAGCAAGGCAAGCCGATGGAGGCGGGCCTCATCATTCACGAAGGGCAACTCACCTACGGCGACCGCGGACTGAAACTGGTCCGTCGATCTCGGCGAGTGGTGGTTCGAACAAACCGGCCTGCCGCTGCCGCTGGGCGCCAATGCGATTCGCAAGGATCTCGGGCCAGAGGTGATCCGCGAAGTCAATCGGTTGCTCAAGGAGAGCATTCGCTACGGCCTGGACCATCGCGACGAAGCGCTGCAGTATGCGCTGCAATACGGCCGCGATCTGGACCACGCGCAGGCCGACCGGTTCGTCGGCATGTACGTCAACGACTGGACGCTCGATTTCGGCCCGCGCGGCCGCGAAGCCGTGCGACGATTGCTCGCCGAGGGCTTTGCGGCCGGCGTGATCCCCAATCGTGTCGAGCCGGAATTCGTTTCATAATCCAGGCTGTCGCAAGAGTCGGAAATCAAGATGGATCAACAATCCGACTCGCCGCGCGATGGTCTCGAACAATTTCGGCCGGTGCGGCCCGTTCGGCCCGAACGGGAAGACGAAACGTCGCCGGGAGCAAAGACGTCGAAATCGTCGCTCTCCATTATTCTCGCCGGCGGCGCGGCGCTGTTGATTCTCGCCGTTTTGGCGGTGCTGTTGTTCCCAGTGGCCGGCGTCGTGGTCGGCATCATGGGGATGGTGCTGCTGCTGGCCGGCCTGGCGGCGTTTCATTATGTCGTCTGGGGCTGGTGGCTCGGCGGAGTGATCCGAGCCGAAGTCAAGGCGGAGGAAGAAGCCGCTGAAGAAGCGGCCGCGGAGGCCCATCGTAAAACTCAAAAGCATTCGCCGCCGCCGGACAAAACAGAACGGCCCAACGGCGGCTAGCGCCTTGCCGCTCATGCATCGGCCGACGGAGTGAGCGGCAAGGCGCTAGCCGCCGGTGTCTTGCCGAAGCCCGGTTAGCCGGCGCGACTCACTTCTTCACATGGCCGAAATAATCGGGCGCATTTCCCGCGCACCACTTGATATTGCAGCCAATGCTCGGCTTCTGCTCGGCCGCGGCCGGCTTGCCGGCGAGCACGGCATCCAACGCGGCTCGCAGATCGACGCCGGTCACCAGGATGCCGGAATCGGGACGGCTCGAATCCATCTGGCCGCGATAGGCCAGCTTCTGTTCCTTGTCGAACACGTAGAAATCGGGCGTGCAAGCCGCGCGAAAGGCTTTGGCGACCTCTTGGGTTTCGTCGTAAAGATACGGAAACGTGTAGCCGCGGTTCTCCACTTCATGCACCATCTGCTCCGGCGAGTCGGCCGGATAGCCGGCGGCATCGTTCGAGTTGATTCCGACCACTGCAACTCCCCGCGCCTGGTAATCGCGAGCCAACTGAGCCAAACCCGCGGCGACGTGTTTCACATACGGACAATGATTGCACATGAAAATCACGAGCAACGCCGGCGCGCCGGCGAAATCCGCAAGCGAAACCGTCTGGCCATCGACATTCGACAGCGAGAAAGCGGGGGCTTTGGTGCCCAAGGGCAACATCGTGCTGGGAGTGAGTACCATGATTGCATCTCCATCGTGTTGAAGCGGCTGATGCTGGCCATCGTAGCAAATGACCGTAGCGGCGGGGAGGAGCGCAGCGGCGGGCTTATCCGTCGAGCCGAAACATTCGCCGCGCATTGGCCGTCGTTTGCGCCGCGAAATCCTCGATGCTCACGTCGCGCACCTTCGCCAAACATGCGGCCGTCAGCGCGACGTTCGCCGGCTCGTTGCGCTTGCCGCGCAGCGGATGCGGCGACAGATAGGGGCTATCCGTCTCGATCAGAATCCGATTCGCCGGCACCGTCGCGGCGACGGCTCGCAGGTCGTCCGATTTTTTGAACGTCACCATTCCGGCAAAGCTGATATAGATGCCCAACTCGACGCATTCGGCCGCCGCGGCCGCGTCGCCCGTGAATGAATGCATCACCCCGCGACAGCGGCCCGCGCCCTCGCGACTTCGCGGAGCATCGCCAGCACTTCCGCCTGGCTTTCGCGCGTGTGAACGATGAACGGCAGATCGCGCTCTTGCGAAAGCCGCAGATGGCGATCGAAATAATCTTGTTGCAGAGAGAGCGGCGCATGATCGCGATATTGGTCCAAGCCGGTTTCGCCGAGCGCGACCACGCGCGGCTGCCCGGCCATTTCCACGACGCGATCCCAATCCCCGGCAGCGGCTTCGGCGCAATAATTCGGATGAATGCCGACTGCGGCATAGACGGACGGTTCGCGCGACGAATACTCGCCCGCCAACCGCAGCACCGCCGCGCTCGAATCGGCCGTCACGCCGATCGCCACGATCGTCGCCACGCCGGCCGCATGAGCCCTGTCGATGACCGCCGACCGATCGGCGTCGAACTCCGTCTGATCGAGATGCGCATGCGTGTCGAAAAGCGGCATGGCTACGAAGCAGCATTCATGAAATTGCGGCGATCTTCAGCGGCGGTGAATCGGGCCGCCTGAGAAGTTCTTCCAGCGATTGCAAATGACCGCGCACGTTTCCCAGCACCTCTTCCGCCAGCGCCCGATCTTCCGAGCCCTGGGCAAGCTCGGCGGAGAGTTGCTCGATCTCTCGCACATCGGCCTTCTGCCAGCGGACCAATTCCGTAAGCAAATAGTCGAGCGACAGCATATTCAAATCGGTGAACTCCATCGGGAATTCGCCTAAATCAAGCCGGCCGCGCAATTGCAAGATCCGCTCGGCGATTCGCTGGCAATAGCCGCGCGCGTCAGCGACAATGCCGGCCAGCACGCGCTGCGCCTGCTCGCCGCCCGGATGGGTCCAAGGAACCGCTTCGGCCAAATAGATCGGCAGCGAACGATAGAGCCGCTGAAACAGCCGCACGAGAACTTCTTGAGGATCGTGTCGTCGCATCAATTCTTTTCCGTCGCCTACATAAGTGGGACGCCGCCCTCGCTAACGCTTCGGGTTGGTGTCGCGGCGGAGCCGCGACCCACACTAACCCGAAGCGTTAGCGAGGGCGAGGCAGCCAACTCGCAAAACCACATCTTCCGTTACCAAAGCAAATGAGCCGTTGCCACCGCGGCCCAACTGTAGAGATCATTCCACCACAAACCCAAGAACAACACCGGGGCGGTGATCGCCACGATATAAGCCCCGGGCAGCGACACCAGCGGAAAACGTAAACGGCGGCCGCTGCTCCGGCTCCGGCTCGAAGGTCATCACCTTCACCACCCGCAGATAATAAAACAAGCTCAAGGCCGTGTTCAGTCCGCCGATCACCAGCAGCGTAATCATCATCCCGCGAGCCGCGTCGAAATTGATCGCGTCGACCAGGCGACGAGAAAATCACGAACTTGCCCGCAAAACCGGCCAGCGGCGGCATGCCGATCAGGCTGAACAGAATGCAGCCGAAGCAGATCACCAGACCGGGCGAACGGCGGATCAGCCCGGCATAGTCGGCGATCTCTTCGCTGCGCAGCGCGTTGCGCAGAAAGCGCCACGATGGCGAACGCGCCCAGGTTCATGAACAGATAGACGCCGGCATAAAACGGCACCGCGGCGAACGCCGCCTCGGCCGCCGCCGGATTCTTGCCGGCCAGCACCAATCCGGCCGCGATCGGCATCATCATGTAGCCGGCATGCGCGATCGTCGAATAGGCCAGCAGCCGCTTGATGTTCGTCTGGCCATAGGCCGCCAGGTTGCCGAACGTGCAGGTGATCGCGGCCAAGAAAGCCGACGAGCACGGCCATGAAACTCGCGGGCCGGAGCGAGAGCAGTGATCCGCGCAGTCGCCTGCTGACGGATCGAGCGGCGACCGGCGCTTCGCTTGCGATCGGCAGACGGAACAACTGCGCGGGCGGCGCCGTCGGCGGACGGCTCGGCAGGCTTGAGGCTTGAGCCGCTGGACGCTTTGCGACGCGGCCAGTCGCAACTTCTGTCGCAGCTCGCCGCCGCATCCGTCGGCGCGACGAAGCCGAAACCGACCGACGACGCGAACCAACAGCGCCAGCGCCGCCGCCTTCGAGGCGACCGACAAAAACGCGTTCACCTCGGCGCTCGCTCCTTCGAACACGTCGGGGCACCAGAAATGAAACGGCACGGCCGACAGCTTGAACGCCAGCCCGACCATCACCATCAGCCCGCCCAGCACCAGCACCATCGTGCGGTCGCCGAGATGCGCCCGATTGAATCATCAGCGCCAGTTGATTGGCCATCGTCGGCAAATGGCACGAGCCGAGCACGCCGGCCAGCAGGCTGATGCCGTAGAGCATGACGCCGGCGGTGCCGGCGCCGTAGACCGAGTACTTCAGCGCCGCCTCGCTGCTCTTGCGCCGCCCCTTGAGCATGCCGGCCAGCGCGTACGACGGAACGCTGGCCATCTCGACGCCCAGAAAGATCGTCAGCAGGTGATTGGCCGAGGCCATGATGCACATGCCGAGCGTCGCGCCCAGCACCAGCGTGTAGAAATCGGGCGCGTCTTCGCGATCGGGAATGCCCGACAGCCGCGTGAGCAGCGACGAACAGCACGGCGAAGAACATCAGCAAGCCGCGGAAATACACCGTGAGCGGATCGTAGACCAGCATGCCGGTGAAGAATTCGTGCCGAACGACGTGGCCATCGACCAACAATGCGGCCGGCTGCGTCCACGGCAAGGCAAACCACAGCCCGACGAGCGAACCGGCCAGCGCGACGAAGAACGCGTTGATTCGATCGCCGCCACGGAACACGCGCACCAGCAGCATCAGCACGATCGTCGCGCAGAGCACCAGCTCGGTGCGAAACGCCGGCAAGCTGACCGCCGTCGAATGCGCAGAGCGGCGACAAGTTGCGAAAGACTGGAGGCGGATTCGAGCAGGATCATCGCGGGGTGGTTGTCTGTGTTTCGCTATAAGTCAAATTCGATCGTAGCTGGATTCGCCAGAATTCAGCCGCGCTTGGCAAGGCTCGGAATTCTGGCAAATTCCGCTACGGTGCCGGCGCCGTTCAAGCAACTTCGCTTCATCCTCGTCTTGAATGATGATTCGTGGTGTCACCAACATCGGTAGTTTTTCGCCGGGCTTCGCCGCCGCGTGCCACTTGCCCGGCGTCATTCAACTCCGCCGCGGCCGCATTCACTTCGGGCTGAATCCCATCCGCCGGGCTGTCATGCACCGTTCGCGTCCAAGTCGCCAGATCCTCCACTTGCTGCGTGACGGTCGGCGTCATGTAGTCGAAAATCGCTTGCGGATAGACGCCGAACAGGATCGCGAAGCGCCAACAGCGGCGCGGCGATCGCCAGCTCGCGCGGCGTCATCGGCGTCAGATGATCGCCGTGCGGGCCCTTGTATTCCGGCCCCAGATAGACGCGCTGCATCGTCCACAGGATGTAGCCGGCCGTCAGAATCACGACCGAGGCCGAGATGACCGCCAGCGCCTTGCTGTAGTTCCACACCGACAGCGTCACGAACACTTCGCCGATGAATCCGCACAAGCCCGGCAGCCCCAGCCCGGCGAAGAAAATGCCGATCGCCAGCCCGCTATAGACCGGCATCTTGGCGAACAGGCCGCCGAACTGGTCGAGGTTGCGATGATGCACCCGGTCGTAAATCACGCCGACCATGAAGAACATGCCGGCCGAGCTGATGCCGTGGGCGATCATCTGGAACATGGCGCCGTTCACGCCCATCGCCCAGTAGTCGGGATTGTACTCATTGCCGCGCCGTCGCGCTCCACACGCCGATGCCCAGCACGACGTAGCCCATGTGGCTCACCGAGCTGTAGGCCACCAGCCGCTTGAAATCCTTCTGGGCCAGCGCCGCGAACGCGCCGTAGACCATGCTCACCACGCCGATGCCGCAGACGAACCATAGCCAGGTCGATAGCCGCCGTCGGGACAGATCGGATAGCAGATGCGGATGATGCCGTAGCCGCCCATCTTCAACAGCACGCCGGCCAGGATCATCGAGATCGGCGTCGGGGCCTCGACGTGCGCATCGGGCAACCAGGTGTGCAGCGGCACCGCCGGCACCTTGATGGCGAAGCCGATGAACAGCAGCAGGAACGCCCACCACTGCAGCGCTCTTGCCGCAGCAGCACTTCGCCGTCGAACGGCGATTCGGTGTGCTGCCCCATCTGCTCCAGGGCCAGGATGTTGAACGTGTGCTGCGGCGTCTTGCGGCTCGATCTTGATCGCCGTTGCTGGCGTCGGCTCCGGCGTGTTCGACGACCTTGGCGGTCGACCAGTTGCTCGGTCGTCGAGCAGCGTCGCAGATCGCTGTTGAAGTAGAGCATCAGGATGGCGATCAGCATCAGCACGCTGCCCAGCAGCGTGTACAGGAAGAACTTGATGGCCGCATATTCGCGCCGCGGGCCGCCCCACACGCCGATCAGGAAGTACATCGGCAGCAGCATCACTTCCCAGAACACGTAGAACAGGAAGAAGTCGAGCGCCAGGAACACGCCCAGCATGCCCGTTTCCAGCAGCAGGAACAGGATGCAATAGGCCTTGACGTGCTTCTTGATCGGCCAACTGGCCCCCATCGCCAGCATGCTGACGAACGACGTCAGCAGCACCAGCGGAAAGCTGATGCCGTCGATGCCCATGAAGTAGTAGATGTTGAACGAGCGGAATCCAGGGGATCGAAAACGTGTCCTGCATCGCGGCCGTGGCCGACGTCGAACTGCGCAGTCCGGCTCGCCGCCGCCGGGCACGACCATGCCATCAGACCGTCAGCACGAACACGACGACCGTGATCGACCAGCGAGAACAGCTTCATCGCCTCGGGCTGGTCCTTGCGGGAAGAACGCCAGCGCCAAGCGCGCCGCAGCGCCGGCAAGAAACACGATCAGGCTCAGCAGCACGACGTAGCGATTCCATGTCGATGTCCGTGTCAGTTGCCGCGGATGATCTGCAACGTCACGGCCAGCGCTGGCCGCATGGTCAGCTACGACTGGCACGATTCCAGAAGCAAGCTCATGCACCAGCAATGAACAGCGAGCCACCGTGCCGACCACGATCAACATCACGTATTGCCGCAGCTTGCCGGTCTGCACGCCGCGGAGCGACATGCCCGATCGACGTAGGTCCAGCGGGCCGTCCAGTTCACCAGCCCGTCGACGAAGTAGCGATCGATCAGATCGTCGAGCGACGACACGCTGCGCACCGCCATCGGCGCAGCCAGTCGATGAAGCGGTCGATCACCGTCCTGTCGAACTCGGCCACGCGGCGCGAAACGAACATCACCGGCTGCACGAACAACGCCTCGTACAGCTCGTCGAAGTACCACTTGTTCCACAGGAACTGATAGATCGACGGCGAACTGGCTGCGCGATCTCCGTCGGGATTCAACAGCCGCCAGGCGATAAACGACCGTCGCCAGCAGAAACCCGGCCAGCGCCGTGCCGAAGGCGCACCAGATCGTCGGCCGTGTCGTGCACGACCGGCTCATGGTGCGTCAATGCTCGCTCGGATGCACCAGCCACGGCGCAAACACGCCGCCGGTCGACCGTCGCCAACGTGCCCGCCGGCCGCGCCTGCTCCAGCAGCTTCGCACGCCAAACGCGAACAGCCGGCCAGCCCACGACCACGGCGAACACCGCCAGCACCACCAGCGGCACGTACATCACCTGCGGCGATTCGTGGGCGTGCTCGTAGACGTGATGATCGCGCGGCTCGCCGGCGAACGTCATGATACCACAGCCGGAACATGTAGAACGCCGTGATCGCCGCTCCGCCGACCGCCACGTAAAGAACAGCCGCCGATACGCTCGGATTGCTCTGCTTGAACGACAGCGCCTGGGCGATGATCGCGTCCTTCGAGTAGTAGCCGCTGAAGCCGATCGAGAACGGAATCGCCGGCGCCGATGATCGCCAGGCAGCCGACCAGCATCGTGTAGGCGGTCCAGGGCATCTTCTTCCGCAGGCCGCCCATCCGCGTCATGTCGTTGGTGTGGCAGGCATGAATCACCGAGCCGGAGCACATGAACAGCAGGCTCTTGAAGAAGGCGTGCGTGATCAGGTGGAACATGCCGGCCACCCAGCCGCCGACGCCCAGGGCCAGCATCATGTAGCCCAACTGGCTGACCGTCGAATAGGCCAGCACGCGCTTGATGTCGATGGCCGTGATGGCGATCGTGGCCGCCAATGAACAGCGTGATGCAGCCGACGATGGCGATCACCAGCAGCACCTCGGGCGCGAACACCGGATAGAACCGCCCGACCAGATACACGCCGGCCGCGACCATCGTCGCCGAGTGCACCAGCGCCGAGACCGGCGTCGGGCCTTCCATCGCGTCGGGCAACCAGACGTGCAGCGGGAACTGCGCACTCTTGCCGACGCAGCCGCAGAAGATGCCCAAGCCCGGCGCACGACCAGCAGCCAGTAGCGCGTGGCGGCCCGTGTCTCGCCGGGCTCGAAATCCTCGCGCCAGCGTCGTTCGAGTCTGCTCGGCCGTCGGCGCTCGACGCCGATCGGCGATCTTGCGATCTGCTGCCAGCCGGCGCGCTGCGAACCATGCCGTCCGGCGCTGCCAGCGTGATAATCGTTTTCCGGCCGGCCGCACCTGGCTGAAGATGCCGCGCTCGCAGCTCGATCTTGCCGTTGCCGTCGCGTCGATGTCGCCGAAGGCAAACGTGCCCAGGCTGGCCCAACAGCGCCATCAGGCCGATGATCATGCCGAAGTCGCCGACGCGGTTGACGATGAACGCCTTGTTGGCCGCGTTCGACGCGCTCTTCCGCTCGATGTAGAAGCCGATCAGGAAGTACGAGCAGATGCCGACCAGTTCCCAGAACACGAACACCATCGCAGATGTTGCCGGCGATGACCAGCCCCAGCATGCTGAAGCAGAACAGCGACAGGTACTGGAAGAAGCGGTAGAACCGGCCCGTGCGATGCAGGTGATGGCCGTCGGCGAGCGTCACTTCGTGATCGGTCACGTCGTGCAGCTCGTCGTGCATGTAGCCGATGGCGTAGAAATGAATGCAGGTGGCGATCAACGTCACCATCGCGAACATCACCACGGTCAGCGCGTCGATGTAGTAGCCGATCGACAAGCTGCAGCGGGCCGAACTGCGGCGAGCGTGTACCAGTCGCCGTTGAATGACCGCGGCATCGCCGCCGGCTCTGCCGTCGACGGCCTCGTCGTGACCGTCGCCTTCTGCCGCGCGGCATGTGATCCGGCGTCGCCGTGTCCAGCTTGGCCGCCGGTGCGGCGGCATGCTTGCGCCGGCGTCGTCGGCGCATGCGGCTTCCGCTGTCGGCCGCTGTCGATGCCTGCCGCATGCAGCCGGCGCGATGTGCGGCAGCCACACGCCGAACAGCGCGATCAGCGACAGCACGAACGACGCTGACGATCGCGCCGGTCGCCACGTAGCCGGCCATGCTGCCGTGCTTGCCCCATCCGCGGACCGAAAAACACGATCAGCGCGAACGAGGCCAGCGGCAGCAGCCAGGCCAGCCCCAACAGCATCGGTAGTGTCGACAGCGGGATCCATCAGCCTTTCAACTCGTCCGCCCGATCGACGTCGACCGTGGAATGGTTGTTGTAGAAATTCAAGCGTGATGGCCAGGGCCACGGCCGCTTCGGCCGCGGCCAGCACGATCACGAACAGGGCGATCAACTGCCCGTCGAGCCCGATCGCCAAGCCGCGTCGGTCCGCAGGAACTCGCTGCCGAAGGCGACGAAGTTGACGTTCGCGCCGTTCAGCACCAGCTCGATCCCCATCAGCACGCCCAGCGCATTGCGCTTGGTGGCCATGCAGACGACGCCGGCAGACGAACAGCATCGCGCCGACGACCAGGTAGTGCGACACGCCGACCGGTTCGGTCAACAAGATTCATCGTTCGGACTATCCGCTACGATCATCGACGGCGCCGCCGCGCAGCGGCGCTCGTCGCTTCGGCCGGGCCAGATACGCCGCGCCGATCAGCACCACCAGCAAATGCACCGACACGATTTCGAACGGCAGCAGGTAGCCCGACCATCGCCGCGGTCTGCGGCGTCTCCGGCTCGGTCCGAGCTTGATCGACCCGCGCGCCGAGCAAGCCCAGGCCCAATCGCGTCGCCGTCGGCGGCGGCTTGCGCCGGCGGTCATCGCGGCTCGCTGGCCGCCGCTGCCGATTGTCCGCCCGGCCGCGATCTGCCAATCGCCGATCGTTGAACGCCGCCGGCACCAGCACCGCCAACAGCGAGCCGCCGACGAGCGCCGCCAGGATCCATTCGCCGCTGCGGGTCTTCATCGAGATGAACGGCCCTTGGGCCGTGAGCATCACGCCGAAGATCAAGCAGCACCAGCGTGCCGCCGACGTAGATCATCAATTGCATCGCGCCGACGAAATCGGCCCCGGCCAGAAAGAACAAGCCCGCCGTCGCCCCCAGCGAAAGCACCAGATAAAACGCCATCCGCACGATGTTGCTCGAAAACACCACCGCCAGCGCGAAGACGCAGGCCACCAGCGCGAACAGCAGGAAGAAGAACGAATGCCAGTTGATCGCGATTCCATGGTTCAGCTTCCCTGCCTGTGCGATCGGAGCCGAGCTCTGCCGACCGCGCTCGACGTGCCGGCATGACGCGCGGCTGCCGCGACTCGCGCAGTGTTGCGTCGGCCGTCGGCGAGCCTTGCCGCCGGCTTCCGTCGCCGCTTCCGTCCATCCAGCCATCCCTCGCGCATCGTCGCCCAGCGGCATGCGTGGCTGCGATGCCACAGCCCGCCGGGAAACGCATACGTCCACAGCGACCGCGCCCAGAAACATCACGGCCGCGATCGGCGTGCAGTATTTCAAGCAGGTCGTCATCACCTGGTCGATCCGCAGCCGCGGCAGCGTCCAGCGGACCCACATCATGAACGTCACGCCGAACGACGCACTTGAAGATGAAGTTGAGCATGCCCAGCAGATTGCCGAGGTAATGCAGCACCGGATTCGTGGCCGTGGTCGCAGCCCCAGCCAATGCGTGATCGGCACCGGCCCGTTCCAGCCGCCGAAGAACAGGATCGCGGCCAGCCCGCTGACGGCGAACATCGAGCCGTACTCGGCCATGAAGAAAAAGCTCCAGCGCAGGCCGGAGTATTCGGTGTGAAAGCCGGCCACCAGTTCGCTTTCGGCCTCGGCCAGATCGAACGGGGCCCGATTCACGCTGGCCGTGGCGCAGGTGAAATAGACCCAAAAGATGATGAACGTGAACGGATCGTGAAACACGAACCAGTTGGTGAACCAGCCCTGCTGCATCTGGCCGATCGTCACCAGGTCCATCGTGCCGGCGATCAGCACCGGCACGACGACGCACATCCCCAGCGGCACTTCGTAGCTGACCACCTGGGCCGCCTCGCGCATCGCCCCGAACAGCGACCACTTCGAGGCCGACGCATAGCCGGCCAGGATCACGCCGAACACTTCCAGCCCCAGCACGGCCATGATGAAGAACACGCCGACGTTCAGCCGCATGCGCCACCCAGCCGTCGGCGAACGGCAACGCCAGATAAGCCGCAGAACGACGCGCAAAAGCTGACGTAGGGCGCGATGCGGAACAGCATCCCGTCGGCCCCGTCGGGCATCAGGTCTTCCTTGGTGATCAGCTTCACGCCGTCGGCCAGCGTTTGCAGCCAGCCGAACTTGCCGCCGACGCGCGTCGGCCCGAGCCGGTCTTGAATGCGGCCGGCGACCTTGCGCTCCAGCCAGATGAAGACCAGCGCGCCGACCGCGACGACGTTGATCAGCAGGGCGACCTGGATCAACGCGGCGAGCGTATAGGCGAGCCCAAGGAGCCAGCCCCCACGAATTATTAAAAAACTCGGCCACCGGCTGCGATTCATCCTGAAGCGAGAGCGGGCGGGGCGAGCGGATTCCAGGCACCCCCACCGCCAATTCCCAACACTGGCGCGACCGCCCCGGCCCAACGAACCGGAACCTAGCTTGGGCGTTGCACTTTAAGTTTGTGAAATATGGCACAAGGGGCCTATGGCGGGCAAGCCCCCGGTGGAGAGTTTTTGCACGGATTTTAGATGCGGCCGCCGCAAGTCTCGCAAATTAAAGTCCCGGCGGCGATCCTTGTCCGCCGAGCGGTGTCTGTCTATTGTTACGGCGCTGAATTCAAGCAGCGCCGTTGGAATCCCCGGTCGGCCTTTTCGGCGGTGACCTCTGGCATCGCGGCATCTATGCTCAAATGCGCGTTCTGCGATCTCGATTGTGTGCCAACCCGGGAGCACGTAATACCCGATTGGTTCAGGAGTCGATTTCCGGACTACGACGTCTTCAACGTGCGCAGGCCGACCACCCATCGCCACGGCTCGATGGTTGTCAAAGACGTGTGCGCCAAATGCAATAACGTCACGCTCGGCGAGCTGGACGGATACGGCAAGGAGTTGTACACCAAATACTTCTCCGATCCCGCCTTCCTCGGCGAGCCTATCAAATTCGACGTTGACCGATCTCGCCTCGCGCGCTGGCTAACGAAGCTCTGCTACAATAGCGGTCGGGTCCACAACGCGGATGTCACAATCCTTCGCAAGTACCGACGATTCGTTCTAGGCGCCGATCCGTTGCCCGAGCCATTGGTCTATGTTCATCTGGTGACAGCGACCGATTTCTCGACAAGCCCACCGTCGCCGGCAAGGCGGATATTCGGCGACCACCACGATGTTCAAGCGGTGCGCTGGTTCAGACTCACCCAGTATCGACGTCGCAATAGGCCGCTAACTGACGTCGTTCAACGGCAAATTTATATCGACTCCTACTGCTTCACGCTATTCGCCACCGACCCGGACAATCACGAGCACCCGGACGAACTGGCGGCGATCGAGTCACACTTTCGGCAATTCGTCCCGAACGCAGTGCCCATCCCGCAGAATGGCGCGATCGTGCTGACACCCGGAGGGCTTCATTCGCTCCTAACGATCACGCAGCACATGAACAATTATCCGGCTCGCTACTCTGACGGGCCACGCTCGGAGGACAACGATATCGCGGAGGCAATCGACCTCCTCGTTGCTGGGGACGTGGGCCTGCTCAACGTGAAGATTACACGAGAGGATGTTGAGGCAGGTGAGATCGCCGGCGTCGCGCGTGCCCTCGGAGAGCTTGTGGCGAACCGTGAGTCGGCTCTGGCGTCGATGCAGCGTGTAGCACTTTTCATAGATGGGTACAATGACGACCCCCGCGAACTGTGGAAGATTCCTGAAGCGAGCCAGTTCCTCCGACGGCTCTTCGCGGCCTGCCCGCACTTATTCTTCCTTGCAAGCCCATACGCAGGAACGACCGGATTACTCGCTTGTTGCTGTTGCGCGATTGTTGCCGAGCCGGGCGACGCGCGCTGCGAGTTTGATCGGGCCGATCTTCGCAGGTTTCTGGAAGCTGGATTCCACGGATTGAACGAAGTCACGCAACGGTTCGCAATCAGCGTTGAAATTAACCGTCGAATTTCCGACGACGTTTCTGGAATGTTTAGCGGATCGCAGTAGACGACACAGGGCTGCTGCGGACCGCGACGACATCGCCGCGGCATCCTCGCTCCGGATTTCATGCGACCCCGCCAAGGGGTCTCCGCAAAGAATTTCGCCGCCAAGTATGCCGCAGCAGTTTCATCGGCGGATCGTCTCCCTGGAACTGCCAGTCCCACGATTTTTCGATGAAAAAG
Organism: Pirellulales bacterium; assembly: GCA_963738955.1. Lineage (GTDB taxonomy): Bacteria > Planctomycetota > Planctomycetia > Pirellulales > DATAWG01 > DATAWG01. The sequence continues at coordinate 260,180 of CAVTYW010000019.1, forward strand.
CATTCGATCATCGTGCTGGTCACGCGCGGATAACGCATCAACGGGCGAAGGATGCGCCAGACCAGTTTCGGGTTCGTGTATAGGCCGCGGAGCATTCTCGCCATGCGGTAGTCGTTGGCGATTTTGTAGCCGAGCGTGCCGTCGACTTCTTTTTCGAGCGAGAAATGCGGCCGGGCGCATTCTTCCAACTGGCCAGCCACCGGATAGTAGCCGCCCATCCAATGATGCAGCAGGCTGAAATGGCGGCGGTCGGAGCCGCGCGGGTGGCGGCGCCACGGGGTCAAAAGATATTCCGGCTTCACCTCGCGCTTGACGTGGATGGCCGTCGTCACGTAGCGGGCGTCGGTCGCGTCGGGATCGAGCATTTTGTCGGCGATGGCGAACGATTCTTGATAGATGGCGTTCATGCGGCCGGCTTGCACGTCCTCGGGCTGCACCCAATGCTCGAGCGAACCGTTGGCAATCACGCCGTCGAACTGGCCCGACCATTCGCGGGCGTCGAGCAGATCGCGGTACGTGCAGCAAAAAACTTGCGAGCCGTTGGCGTTGCAATAATCGACTTGCTCCGGCGAGATGTTCACGCCGACCGCGCGGGCCCCGCGCGCTTTGGCCAGCCGCAGCAAATGCCCATAGCCGCAGCCGATTTCGAGCAACCGAAAGCCGGGCCGATCGCAGCCGACCTGATCGAGCAGATAATTGAGTTGCCGCTCGATGCCCTGCTCGAGGCAAGTGTCGCCGGGCCGATATTCGCCGTCGGCCAGATCGCGAATCCCAACCGCCTCAGCGGCGTGAACCAACGTGTAGCAAAGCTTGACCAGTTCGACGGGAGCAACCCGCGAGCCAGGATGGGGCAGCGCCATCGGCAACGGAGATTCCGCCGCCGGGGTAGCGCGAGCCGTGCAAACTTCGCTCTCGATGATCGACATTGACGATCCTCCAATCGCGGGCGTTTTGCAGATTATAGCGGCGCGCAGCCGTCCAGGTGAACGCCTCGAATGCTGAATTCTGGCGAATCCAGCTACGGTGCGCGGGCCAATCGGTAGCTCGATTCGCCAGAATTCAGAGCGGGAATGCGAGAAGCTCTCGTGCCATCCCAATCATTCGCCCTCGCTAACGCTTCGGGTTGGTGTGGGCAAAGCAGGCCGCGGCACACTAACCCGAAGCGTTAGCGAGGGCGTCGGAACTGTTGTCGGGCGGAGCTTTGGCGGCGAGAAGCGATTCGACATCAGGCCGCTGCAGCAAGGGGACGCTTGCGGCGATCAACTGGTCGTCGAGGAAGAGCCACAAGACCGCCGGGTCGCTGTCCTGCCGCCATGCGTGCGAAATCACTTGCCGCCACGCATAGAGTTTGAGGCCGCCGACGATCACGCCGTTTTCGCAAAGCTCCAATGTTTCCTCGCCGATATGCCAGGCGTAGAGAATGCAGACCTTCGACCAGGTCGGCGCGACGCAGACGGCCAAGAGCATTGGAATGAACGTTCCGATCGAATCGGTTCCCCCGATCGCCATCGTGGCGATGATCAGCACTTCGAGCGCCGCGGCAAACGCCAGCACCCGGCCGACGCTTCTCGGCGGCTGGTGCAAGGGCAAGAGGATTTTGCCCGCGGCAATTTCGAGCTGATGCCGCTTGTACACCAATCGCAGCAACGCCAGGCAAAAAGCCGTCGCGCCGGCGACGAGCGTCAGACCCATCCAGATTTGCCGCTTTTCAGGAAACAGCCGCAGAAACGGAGCCGAGATCGCAAACACGATCGAGCAAATCAACACGGCAGTGAGCAACTGCCGCAGATTGAATTGGACCGATTTCATCCGAACTCGGTTCCCGGGCGTTCGCGGCGTGTTGAAAAAGGGGACAGGCACCTCGCGGCAACCCAGAACATTCGGCAAATCCGAATTGTCGCTCGGAGCCAGTCCCCTTTTTCGACGGTCGGTCACACCGCGGCGCAATTCATTCGTCGTCGTGGTCGTCGTCCGATTCCGAAGTATCGCCCGATTCGGCGGCGAGTTCTTCATCGGACGCGAACTTTGCGGGGGATTGCAGGATTTCGGCGGCCCGCGCGGCGTCTTCGCTGGCGACTTGGAGCTTGATCATTCCCATTTCGGTCGAGACATGCCATAGGGCATTCGTCTCTTCGCCAATGAGGACCGCCTTGATCCCGGAAGCGATCAGATCGTTCTTCGCAAGCGTCGCCTCCGTGGGATCGGTGTAAGTTTCGATGGTCACCAAATCGCTCATGGCGTCACGCCTCCGCTTTGGATTTGAAAGCTTCGTGGTTCAACGATCGATTTCGCCCATCACGATGTCGAGCGAGCCGACGATGGCGGGCACGTCGGCGATCAGGCAGCCGCGGCAGAGCTCGTGGGTCACTGACAGATTGCAAAAACAACTGCTGCGGGCCCGCGCTCGCCAAGGGATCGAGCCGCCCTCGCTGACAATATAAAAGCCCATCTGGCCCTTGGGCGCTTCGGTCTCCAGATACGCTTCGCCCTTGGGCAGCTTTTCGTTCAGCTTGACCGGCTCGCCCCACGAGCCCGTCGCGGTGCTGTAGCGATCGATGGCCTGGCGAACCAAATCCATCGATTGCACGACTTCCAGCATCCGCACGTAAAACCGATGCCAGCAATCGCCCAGCACGGCGCTCGCGGGCACCGGCGGATATTTGTGGTCTTTCGGATAATGGCCATTCTTTTCCACGACCACTTCGAAGGCATAGCCGGCGTACATCTCGGTATAGCGGGCTTCGCCGTCGCGGCGCAGGTCTTGATCGATGCCGCTTCCGCGCAGCACGGGCCCGGTGCAGCCGTAGTCGATCGCCATCTCGGGTGAGAGGATGCCGATCCCCGCGGCGCGGCGCACGAAGATGGCATTGCTGGTAAGCAGCGTGTGGTATTCGGTGATGATCGGTTCGAGCTCGTCGAGAAACTTTTCGCACTTTTGCAGCCAGCCGCGCGGCAAATCGGCCGTCGCGCCGCCGACGGTGAGATAGCTATACGTGAGCCGTGCGCCGCAGGCTTCCTCGAACAGGTCCAAGATCTTTTCGCGCTCACGGAAGGCATAGAGAAACGGGCTGAACGTGCCGAGATCGAGCCCGTAGGCGCCCATCCCGACCAAGTGGCTGGCGACCCGGCCCAGCTCGCAGATCAACACGCGCAAATGCTTCGCCTTCTCGGGCAGATCGAGCTTGAGCAGTTTTTCGACCGTCATCGCCCAGCCGAGATTCATATTCATCCCGGCCAGATAGTCCATCCGATCGGTGTAGGGAATCCATTGCCGCGGCGTGAGATTCTCGCCGATTTTTTCCGCGCAGCGATGCAGGTAGCCGATGTGCGGCGTCACTTCGCTCACCACTTCGCCGTCGGTGCGCAGCACCAGCCGCAACACGCCATGCGTGCTCGGATGCTGCGGGCCCATGTTGACCAGCATCTCGTCGGTGCGAACATCGAACTCGACGATGCGAGGGTCTTCGGTGTAGGTGGACATGGGGGCGGAGGGTGAGGGCGAGGGTGGAGGGTAAGGGACGGAGAAGGAGTGGTTAGTGGCTAGTGGTGGGACAGGGAGTATGGTCGGGGCCGTCTTTCTTCGTACCTCAAGCCTGTAGCCTGTTACCTATTCCTAATTCCGTGATATTCCAGCGGCATTTCGTAGTCTTTGCGCAAGGGGTGGCCGATCCAGTCTTCCGGGCAGAGGATGCGACGGAGATTCGGATGGCCCAAAAAGCGGATTCCGGAAAGATCGTAGACTTCGCGTTCATGCCAGTCGGCCGTGCGCCAGATGTGGCTCACCGACGGCACTTCCGGCAACTTGCCCGGCTGATCGTTTTTCCATCGCGACAGCATCACCTTGAGCACGATCGACACCCGATTCGGCACGCTCCACAGGTGATAGACCAATTCCAGATGCGGCTTCCAAGTCACTTTGGCCGCCTTTTTGGCGTCGGGCTCGAAATAATCTACCGCCGTGATGCAGTTCAACATATTGAACCGCAGATCAGGCTCGTCGCGCAGATAGCGCGCAACCTCCAACAATCCGTCCGGCGAGACCTCGATCCAAGGATCGAGCGCTTCGAGATTCGCGCCGGTGATCCGCACCCCGAACCGCTTCTTCAGCCGTTCAACAAATTCCGGCCCACGCATCGTTATCCCCCATCTCCCTCTCTATCTTCGCGTCCTTCGCGCCTTCGCGGTAACACGTTTTGTATTCACCGCAAAGACGCGAAGGACGCAAAGTGAATCTAGGCCGAAATCACAGGTTGTTGTTCGATAACCGCGGGCGGCTCGGGCGGTTCGATGCCCGTCGATCGCTCGCGGCTGACGGCCCGGACCCAATCCAAATCGCCGCGTCGCCAAACATAAGCAAAGCCGACCAGCAACACCCCGAAAAACGCCCCAATATCAATCATCGAAAGCCGCGCCAAAGTCGCCGCATCGGCCCGAATCGTCTGATCCGCCTGTTGCAAAGGCGTCAGGGAATCAGCTTTCGTTGCTGGAGTTGCATTCGCCGGTGTCGGTGCCGAATCTTTTACAAGAGAAACTTTCGTCGCGTGGACAGTTCGAGCGTCCGTCGAAACCGGAACCGTCGGATGCGGAACCCCCAACTCGCGATACAACCCAATCGCTCCCGGCGTCAATTCCACTCCCCCTGCTCCGTGCCCCCCGCTCCCTGCCGCCACCACCGCCATCCGCGGATCCATCAACTGCGTTGCCTTGCCGAACACGGTGGCCCAGGGAAAGAAAAACGCCACTTCGACGTCGAAGATGATGAACAGCAGGGCGACGACGTAAAACCGCAGATCGAATTGAACGAAGCTGGAGCCGATCGTCGGCTCGCCGCATTCGTAGACTTCGAGCTTCTCGGAATTAGGAGCCCGCGGCCGGCAGAATTTGCCCAGCAGTAGGTTGGCGAACAGAAAACCAAAACCTGCGACAACGAACAGCAGGAGGTAGGCGGCAATCGCGGTGGGAGTGGCCATGATCGGCAGTGGGCGGCGATGCGTTTCTTGTTATGGGATCGCCGCGGACCGATTCATCCACGGCGAGCCAAAAGGCTCGAATACGGCATTGTAAGAAACCGCCCGCGGATTGCAATGCGACGATTACTTCATGCTCCAGCGAGCAATCGAGATCGGCGGCCGCTTCATGTTGTCGGCCATCCGCCATGCGTAGAACGCTTGCCCTTTGTCGCTGAACACGATGCCATTCGGCTTAAACGGAATCTTCGGCCCGACTTTTGACCACGTTTCGCCGCCGTCGGACGAGATGTAAATCTGATCGCCGTTCGCGCCGGCCACGCGGTTTCCGGGCAGTTCGATCGGATTGTCTTTGATCGTTTTGGAAACCGTTTTCCAGGTTTTGCCTTCGTCGGAGCTCTTGAGCAGGCCGCCGCCCCAGATTCGCTGCCAATAGATCGCGCCGTCGGACGCGATCAGCGCCTGGCCGGCCGGACCGAAATTCGAAACTTCGGTCCAAGTCTGGCCGGCGTCTTCCGAGCGGTAAATCCCCAGCGACGCTTTCGGCTTCCAGCCGGCCGTGTTGGTGAGGAATGTTTTGGCATTGATGACGACCGGATCGCTGCTGTGATTGGTGTTGTCGGGCAAGTGGCTGCCGATTTTCGTCCACGATTTGCCTTTGTCGGTCGAAAGCTCGAGGCTTTGCGATTGCTCGTGCAGGCCCAACAGCAGCGTGCGGCGCTCGGGGTCGGTGAAATCGACGGCGATGCCGTCGGAATGGCTCAGATTGCCGAGCCGCTGAAAAGTTTTGCCGCCGTCGTCGGTGCGAAACGGCGAATCGCCGTAACAGCCGCTGACCCAGAAAATCTTCGGGTCTTTGGGATCGTAAACAATCCGGTCGGGCCGGCTGCGAATTTCATTGCCGCCGAGCTTTTTCCAAGTGGCCCCTTCATCCGCCGACATCCACAATCCGGCCTCGCTCACGCCGGCGATAACCGCGTCGCTATGCGGAACGGCCGACATATAGTGAACGCCATAAGCGCCCCACTTCTCGCCGCCGACGTTGTGCGTCACGTCAACCCACTCCGCCGCGCGTGATTCGACGGCCATCAGCGCCGCAGTAGCCAATAGTGCCGTCAAAACAATCGCGCTGCGCAGTACAAGTTTCATCGTTGTATTTCTCCGAGGAGCTCAATGCGTTAAGCCCAGGAAAGGCCACACTGATCTTCTCAATCGCAATACGTGTTGGCGGCCTTCCCTGGGCTCGGACCACCATTAACTGCGAGCGAATTCCCCCGCGAATCAGCCACCGCCGGTCGCTGTAGCTGACGCCGAAATTGCAGTAGGACGAACGAGCGGCTTCCGGCCGCCGAATCCGGAATCCCATTCGTGCCAAAACAGCACTTCCGGTTCATCAAGCTTCCAGCAGAGGCAAACCGTCCGGCCATCCATCACGGTGGGAAAATCGACCAGGCCCAGCGTGCCATCTTTAGGCTCGGCTCCCAAGGAACGCAATTCATCGACCAATTCGCGCAAGCGATTTCCGTCGCGTTGCATTTGCTCGTCGACCTGGACCAATTCCTGATGATACAAATCGTTCGGCTCGTCGGTCTCGCGGTCTTGCATCAGATGGGCCAACCGCTCACGGCGCTCGACGACTTCGCGGGTCAATTCGACCAGATCGGTGACGATCGCCCGAACCAGCGGCAACATCGCGTTGACTTGTGCGACGGTGAAAAACTTTCGCGGCTCGGACTTGTCGTCGCTCATGGATGCCATTTCTTTTTCCAGACCCCTGCCGCTATTGATTCGGGCCGCCATGGACCACTTCGGCCAGCACTTTGGAATCGGCCACGGCGGTCGGGTTCAAAGTCGATCGTCCCCAAGCGACTTCGACCGGCAATCGAGCAAAATCCACAAGGCAGCCATCCCGGCTGTAACAGCTTAGATCATGAGTGGCGCCCATGAAGATGCAATCCACCGGGCAAGGTTCGACGCACAACGCGCAAAACATACATTTCGAATAATCGATCGTGAAGCCGGTGATCCGGAATCCCTTGCGGGTGGTGACGCGCTCCTTGCCGATGTAGATGCAATCCACCGGGCAGGCCTTCGCGCATTGATCGCATGCGATGCACGTCGTCAGGTCGTAGCGATGGAACCCGCGATATCGGGCCGCCACGGGAACCGGCAACTCGGGATATTCGAACTTCTCGGTGAACGTGCGCCGATCCGGCTCGTAGGTCTTGAGCCAATACCGCATCGTGACCCATAGGCCATGCACGACCGTTGAAACGGCATCCCAAATATCGCGCAACCAACTTCGCATCCGAATCGCTCCCCAAGAATTCGCCGACTGCATCCTCGTTGTCCATTCACGGCAATCGGTCAACCGAATTATAGGCAGACTCTCGGGGTCCGCAAGCGATGGATGCATGCGCGCCCACAACGACGGAGTTGACACACGCGGCGCGCGCAGGCGCGGAGTAAGACGGGGGCGATTGGAATGATTGCGCGTTTGCGCAACAAGCTCGGTCGCAAGATCCGCGCGATGTAATTGCGGCGAGTTGGCTCGGCGTGCTCATGGCACTGCTGTGGTGTGGCCGCGCTCAGCAAGACTCACTCTTTCTAATAGAGTCTGCTGGCATGTGGCAGGCGCATGATTTTCCCATTATGCCGCCTTTCCAGGCCGGCTCTGCCCACGAATCGGTCGTAAAACGCCCGGTTGGACCCGGCCGGTGCCAAACAGCGAGTCGGCATAGAACACGTCCGCGAGCAACGCATGACGCACGACTGCCGGCAACCGAGCAGTAGCAGTAAGCCTTTGTTGAATATGCACTTACAATCACGTGCCCGCCGCGGATTCACGCTTGCATTGCGCCGGAAGATCGGTCTAATTGAAATTAGTAGTGACTAATCTCATGCCAAAAGCAACGAATTGGCGTCAAAAAATCGGGCGGCGGGGCGACATTTGCTTGACTCTACACTGCTGGCACGTAGAGTGAATTGAAGGAAAAGCCCGTGCGCAACCTCAGAAATGGAAGCCTGTTCAAGCCAAATCGCCCGAACAGGCGGCGGCGGTGGCCGAGAACGCCCGCCAAATGTTTTGGCGGAATGAAAGGGGCCTCCGGTTGCGCCAGGGGCTGGGGCGAAAGAAGGGATACACGAATGTTGGTTCTTTCGCGGAAAAAGAACGAGAGTATTGTCATCAACAATGACATTACGATCGTGGTGGTGGAGATTCGCGGCGACAAGGTGCGGCTCGGAGTGAATGCTCCGAAGGAAGTGCCGGTGCATCGTCGCGAGGTCTACGACGCGATTCGGCGCAACTCCCATGCCGACGAAGCATCGCCTGCCGGTGAAGCGCAAGCGGTCGAAGGTCAGTCGGTGAACGACAAAGACGCGGCCGGTTGAGATTTTATTCTTCGTGAAGTCGGACGGTGCTTCGGCCGTCGTCGATTTCTCGCGCGGCCGGTTTTCTGTGGCCGCGATCATCGTGCTGGGCCGACGAGATTCCGAACGCGGCCAATCGAGCTGCGGTTTGGAATCCGAATCCAAAGTCGAAAATCGTGTTGCCCCTAGTCCGCAAGCGATTGTCCGTGTATCTTCTTGGCTTGCGCGGCGGTCGGTTGGCGACAACCGTCGCGCGTCAATTTCGGCCCCGTCGTCTAGCGGTCTAGGACACCGGCCTTTCACGCCGGTAACACGGGTTCGAGTCCCGTCGGGGTCATCCGTTCCTATAGCGGGCCGTTGAAAAAGGGGACTGGCTCCGAGCTGTACTGTCGTTTCGTCCGGGTTTTCGGGTCGTTGCGAGGTGCCTGTCCCCTTTTTCAACACGCGGTCAGTTCCGCGGCTTAACGTGTTGATTCGATTGCCACGGCCCGGATGAAGTCGGACAAACCGTTGAAGCCTCGATTGTGGGCCGCGGATTCCAGAATCGCTTTTTCTTCGGCCGTCAGGCGGACGTTCACTTGCATCGAGCGCACTCCGAAGTTGCCGGCGTCGGCGGGCGCTCGCCATCTTCCAGCATCGACGCGATCGCCGAAACCATTGCATCGCGGGTAGCAGTCACGCATTTATCCGGCGTCTTGCCGTCGCCCATCGCGCCGGGCAACTCCAATCCGCGGCCGAACCACTCGGCGCCATCGAATTCGAGGATCACTTGATACTGTCGGGCCAACTCAGCCGCCCGGCGCAGCACGTCCGAGGCAAAGGGCCGATCAATGGCCGCCGATGATTTTCTTGATTTGGCGCACATAGCGTTTGATTGCCGGATGAACTTGCGGCCTCACGCTAATCGCAAGTCCGACTACTTTCGCCGCTTGTGGCTGCGAGCTTTTTTTTGAGCTCTGCCTGTCGTGCCTTTCACCGGGTTCGCTTCGCGCCCGATGTATTCCATCGCGGCCCTTACAAGCAAACCGGAACGGCTGTCTCCGTGTCGTTCGGCATATCGGTCAACGGCGTCAAGAGTTCGCTCGGGCATTGTGATATTGATTCGCTTGGCCCGAATTCGCAGTTTTGATTGGTCGATCCCGACGATCGCCCAAGTGCCATCGGCATAGTCCGAATCGTGCTGGTGAACCTCGATCTTTGCGGGTGCTGGAATCGGCTGGCCTTCTTCAATCAGCCCCTCAAGATGCAACTCGATTGCTTCCCGAGCCATCGCGAGGGCCTCGTCAAGCGTCGAGCCGGCGGAGAAGCAGCCGGGCAGATCAGGCACGGTCGCGCCGTAGTCCGAACCGCGCTCCTTGTGGATTACGATTGGAAAGTTCATCGTTTGCTCCAACCAGCTTAGCGGAAAATTGACTTGAGCGTCCCAATGGGCAGATTCTTTTTGGGATGCGGAACCGTGACCAGGCTTGATCGCTCGGGATGCTTATACTGTCGGTGACTCCCCCTTCGTCCGAACGCACAGCCAACCATCTCTCATCAGTCGCTCGATGATCTCCCGGCTGTTCATTCTGCCATTATACACACTATACATCATTCTTCGAATGCTCGTACCGTCGTTTTTTCTTCCCCTGCTTCTCCACCCTGCGGCGGAACGAAACTATTCTCTCGGTCGGAGACGAGGAGGAAGTGGATCGCGAAAGCCGGTTGCCGTCGAATGGGGGCGGTCGTATTCTTTTGTGAGGCATTTTTTGGTTTCGCTCGATACAATTTGGCAACTTCATGAGTCCGCCTCCATACGACGCTCTGCTGGTCGTTTCCTTCGGCGGGCCGGAGGGGCCGGATGAGGTCATGCCGTTTCTGGAGAATGTGCTGCGCGGAAAGAATGTGCCGCGGGAGCGGATGCTGGCGGTGGCCGAGCATTATCAGCAGTTCGGCGGCGTCAGCCCGATCAATGCACAGAATCGGGCGTTGATCGCGGCGCTCGAGGCGGAATTGGCGGCGCATGGGCCGCGGTTGCCGATTTATTTTGGCAATCGGAATTGGAATCCGCTGTTGCCGGATACATTGCGGCAGATGGCGGCCGATGGCATTCGTCGCGCAGCGGCGTTTTTCACGTCGGCATACAGTTCGTATTCGGGCTGCCGGCAGTATCGCGAGAATATTGCCGCGGCGCAGGCCGAAGTTGGGGCCGGCGCTCCGCAGATTGACAAACTGCGAGTCTTCTTCAATCATCCGGGTTTTGTTCAGCCGATGATCGAACAGCGTTGCCGCGGCGTTCGAGCGGATTCCGCCCGAGCGGCGAGCGGCGGCCGGATTGGTATTCACGGCCCATAGCATTCCGCTGGCGATGGCCCACGGCTGCCGCTACGAAGAGCAACTTCGCGAAGCGAGCCGATTGGTTGCCGCGGGAGTTGGCCGCAACAAATGGGAATTGGCATATCAAAGCCGTAGCGGGCCGCCGAGTCAGCCTTGGCTAGGACCGGATATTGGCGAATGGCTGCGAACTGCGCGTGCAGCCGAGATGCGCGATGTCGTCGTGGTGCCGATCGGGTTTATCTCCGATCACTTGGAAGTGGTTTACGATCTCGATTTCGAAGCCCGGCGGCAATGCGACGAACTCGGATTGAACATGGAACGTGTCGCAACCGTCGGCACGCATCCGCGCTTCGTGCGGATGATTCGCGAGTTGATCGTCGAACGAATGACGCCCGGAGCGGAGCGGCCAGCGCAAGGAGAATTCGGGCCGAGCCACGATGTTTGCCCGATCGATTGCTGCCTGCCCGGCAATCTCAGACCCGCTCGACAATCATCGCCACGGCGTTTCCGCCGCCGAGGCATAGCGCTGCAAGGCCGCGCTTTAGATCGAGGCGTTTCAAGGCGTGGAGCAGCGTGACCAGCACTCGGGCGCCGCTGGCTCCAATCGGATGGCCCAAGGCGATCGCGCCGCCGGAGATGTTTGTCTTCTCTGGATCGAGACCCAACGGTTTTGCACAGGCGACGCACTGCGCGGCGAACGCTTCGTTCAGTTCGATCAGATCGATCTCGGCCAGCGTCAGTTTGGCCTTCGCCAACACTTGCTCGATCGCGCTGACCGGCGCGATGAATAATTCCTTCGGTGCGACGCCAGACGTTGTCGCCGCGACGATTCGGGCCATTAGCGGCGATTCGCTGGCCCGTGCGGTCTGTTCATCGACCACGACAACCGCCGCCGCGCCGTCGCTCAATTGCGATGAATTGCCCGCGGTGACGCTGCCGTCGCCGCGAAACGCCGGGCGAAGTCGGGCAAGCGATTCAAGCGTGGAATCGGCCCGTGGGCCTTCGTCTTTCGCGACTCGCACTTCGCCCTTCTTTCCTGGCACGACAATTGGCACGATCTCGCTGTAAATTGAACCGTCGAATGTGCCGGCGGCTTGCGCGGCGAAGGCGCGGCGATGGCTTTCCGCCGACCAGGCGTCTTGATCCGCACGGCTGACACCGCGGCTTGTGGCAATGTATTCCGCTTCCTCGCCCATCGCGACGTTTTCGAAAGCGCACCACAGTCCGTCGTGCAGCATCGAATCGACGACGGTTTGGTTGCCGAATTTCCAGCCCTCGCGAGCGCCGGTCAACAGATACGGTGCGCGGCTCATGCTCTCCATGCCGCCGGCAACGATGATCCGCGGCGTCGCCGGCTCGAATCGCCTGATCGGCGAGCATAACGGCTTTGAGCCCGGAGCCGCAGACTTTGTTGATCGTCAAGGCGGCGACCGTGGGCGGCAATCCGGCCGAGAGCGCGGCTTGCCGCGCCGGCGCTTGGCCGACGCCGGCCGTCAGCACGCAGCCCATGATGACTTCGTCGACGTCGGCCGGCCGAACAGTCGCCCGGCGGATCGCTTCACGAATTGCCGTCGCGCCGAGTTGCGGCGCTGTCAGTGTGGAAGTGCGCCCAGGTATTTTCCGATGGGCGTGCGACAGCCGGCGATGACGTAGGAATTGCTCATGCATTAATTATGGAGCGGCCGGCAAGGCGCGGCGACGGAATTTTCACAAATTCCGCTACGACTTCCTCATCAAGAATCCGCGGCCCCAAGTTTCAAGCGGACGATGATTTCGCGGTTGTCGCGGATGACGTGCAGATCGACTTCGTCGCCCGGACGGTGGCTTTCGATCGCGTTCCAAAAAGTCGTCGGCCGTCAGCGTTTTCTGGCCGTTGACGCCGACGATCATATCGGCCGAGCTACGATCGACGGTTGTGGTTTCATAGGTAAACGGCCCCTGGCGCTGCGCTGCTTGACGATTTTGAATCCGCGCAGGCCGGCTTGCTCCGCTGGGCCGCCGGGAGCCATCGTGGCAATGTACAAGCCACGGCCGGCTTCGGGCTGATAGACGCGCGTGATGCCCGTTTCCGGTCGGATCACTTTATGCAGCGGGCTGTCGATCAACTGCGTCGCCACGCGGGCAATCATGCTGACCGGGATCGCGAAGCCGACGCCGGAGTTCTGGCCAGAGCGGCTCGCGATCGCGGTATTCATGCCGATCAAGCGTCCGTGGGTGTCGAGCAAAGGGCCGCCCGAGTTGCCGGGATTGATGGCGGCATCGGTTTGGATGACCGATTTGATGCTGCGATTGTTGCGGGCCGGCAGTGTGCGATTCAGGCTGGAGATGATTCCAGTCGTGAGCGTCCGTTCCAGGCCAAAGGGATTGCCGATGGCGAACACACGCTGACCGACTCGCAGACGAGTCGAATCGCCGAAATGAACCGGGAACAGCGATTCCGCAGGGGCTTCGATATGCAGCACGGCGACGTCGCTCGATATGTCGCGGCCGACGACGTGGGCCTCATGCGGCGAGCCGTCGAACAGCGTGACCTCGATTTCATTGGCTCCTTCGATGACATGGTAGTTCGTGAGAATGTTCCCTCGCTTATCGAGCACCGACCCGGAGCCGGCTCCTTCCTGCGAGTTGTCGAACATCAAGAATCCAGCCGAGCCGGGGATCTTGGTGACGATATTGACCACACTCCGATTGACGTTGTCGTAGACGGCGACATTGATGCGCTCGTCCGGCGTCAGATCGTCGTCAACTGTCGGCCGGACGGGAACGGCCTGCGCCAAGGGGCCGTTTCCAGCGACCGGCAACGGCGTTCCGCGCGGCGCCGTGCGAACTGAGGGCCCGGCAAGGGGGGTGGCTCCGCGGCGGTGAGCTGCGATGCGGCGTGCGGCGGATTCCATAATGCGACCGACAAAGCAGCGCCGAGTACGGCGCTGACCAGGCATAAAGTAACGTTCTTTCGCATGACAATCGTTCCTCGGATAAAACGTCCTGGCGCCGAAATTCCCCGAACCAATCCTATAATCGGACCCGTCCGGAGCCTAATAAAAAAATATCGAATATTGGACCGGTGGGCGAGAGCAGATCAAAAGCAGGGGGCAGGGAGCGGGGAGCAGGGAAGAGTTGAGGGGAAGCAGGTTCTGGCCTTCCAGCCGGACATTCCCCGTTCGCTGCCAGCCTGGAAAGGCTGACCTACGGGAGTCCTGGCGACAAAATTCGCGATTGTGGTTAGAATTGGGGGCTGGCCGGGGAGTGGCGCCGGGGCCGATTAGCGGCCGTGGCGGACGGCGGTGGGTCGGCTTTGGCGGCGGCGGGGCGAAATCTACAGGATTTTTGTGGCGTAATGCTTGCATTGGGAATAAACTAATTCCTATCGGCAGTCTGTTCGCAGGTTGCTCGATCGCTGGGCTCGATGGAACGATCGGTTCCAGAAGCACAGCGCTTATTCGAAGCGATGCTCATTGATGATTGCATTCGCGGAAAACGATCGCTTGAAAATGGTTCTGGTCAAACTCAAATTGCCTTATCTTCGTTGGTAGCTCGGCGCCTGCGGAACACGTCGCGCTACCACGTTGTCGTTCGCCCTAAATAGGAGCGTGCAGTCATGTGCAAGTCCAAGAACTCGTTCTGGACGTCGAGGATGTTGGCCCTTCCGGCAGTGGTCGTTTCCACGGTGGCCGGATTGGCTTGTTTGGCGGCGATCCCTGCCGTTGCCGCGAATCCGACGGGAAGTGAGGCAACCCGTTGCGATACGTACAAGGCGCCCGATGGCGCGACGTATTTCGCGCTCAGCTTGCCGCCGATCACGGCGACGCCGGCCGATGCGCACGACATGGTGATTCTGTTCGACACTTCGGCCGGACAGGCGGGCACCTATCGCGACAAGGCGCTTGAAGCGCTCGACAGCTTGTTGCATGCGGCCGGCCCGAATGATCGCATTCAATTGTTTGCCGTTGACGTGAACTCGATTCCGTTGACCAAGGGATTCGTCGCGGCACGCTCCGCGGAAACTGACGACGCAATGACCCAACTTCGGCGCCGCGTGCCACTCGGCGCGACCGACATGGGCATTGCTCTGGCGAAAGCGGCGAGCAGCTTCGGCGAAAAATCGGCCGCGCAACGCGAGGTCGTTTATCTGGGTGACGGCAGCAGCGCCGCCAATCGAACCATGAATGAATACAGCGACGTGGTGGATAAACTCGTCGCGGGACACATCTCGGTCGTCAGCTATGCGATCGGCCGGCAAACCGACGCCGCGATGTTGGCGGCTGTCGCCAATCAGAGCGGCGGCATGTTGCTGGTCGACGCCGATCAAATGACGGGAAAAGAAGCCGGGCAGTATCTCTTGCGATCGGCCGAATCGCCCGTCGAATGGCCGACCTCCACAACCTTGCCGAAAGCGATCGCGGAAGTTTATCCCAAACACACGCCTCCCCTGCGAACCGATCGCGACACGATTCTGATCGGCAAACTGGCGGATGCGTCGGGCGCCGAGCAAGTCAAAGTGACCGCGGTAAACGCCGCCGGCAAGGCATCGGATTTCGCTTGGAACGTCGAGCCGAGAAAGCCGGATGCGGACAATGCGTATGTTGCCCAACTGGTCGATGGAGCCCTCGCCGACGGCGGCCAGCGGTTGCCGACATTGGGGAGCCAAGGATTGTGGGAAGCCCGCCGCCTGGTTCACTTGGGCGCGCAAGACCTGGCTCGATTGGGTTCGCAAATTGCCGCCACGGGAAACAAGGAACCGGCGAAGCAAGTGGTTGACGAACGCGCTGCGCCGCGATCCGAATAACGCCCGGGCATTGGCCGTCAAGGATCAACTCGACGGTCATCCGGTGCGGCAAGTGGCTGCGGTCGATGGCGAAACCGTCGGCAAGGCGCCGCTGCCGGAGCCACCCGCTCCGTCGGGCGATTTGCGATTGATCGGCCCCGATGTCGGCCAGAGCTCCGCTCCGCCGGCCGACCAAGCGCGTTGCTGCAGCAATTTGGCGACATCAATAAGCTTCGCATCCAGCAACTGGTTGCCGAAGTGAATCATGAATTGGATGTGTCGCGTGCCCGGGTCGCCACCGATCCGGCGGGCGTCAAGCAGCAATTGAAATTACTTTTGGACCAGGTGGTCACGACGCCGGAGTTGCCGGCCGACACGCGAGCGACGATGCGCGATCGTATCCAAGCGGTCCTTCTGCAAGCGGCCAGCCGTCAGGAAGTCAACGACATCGAGCAAACCGAGCAACTCCGCAAGGAAGCTCAAGCCCACGAGAATCTCCTCATTCAAGAAGGAATCGGCCGCAATCAAGAGAAGAAGAAGCAATTGGTCGAACGGATGAACTCGCTGCTGGCCGAAGGCCGCTTTGCCGAAGCCCAAGACGACGCCGCCGCCGAGATCGCGCGGATGGCGCCGGCTAGCAATCCGGTCAACACGATTACTCCCTCGACGCACGACAACTCGCTGTACTTTGCCTACGATGCGTTGAACACGATCAATCGGCAAACGATCCAGAAGGAGTATCTGGCGACGTTGCACCTGGTCGATCAATCGGCGATTCCCTTCCCCGACGATCAGCCGATCATCTATCCACCGGCCGATGTGTGGCGAGAATTGACCAAGGCTCGCGAAAAGTATCGCAGCGTCGACTTGAAGGAAGCCGGCAGCGCCGAGGCCAAGATCATCAAGGCCCTCGACGAGCCGACCGAAATGGACTTCGTCGACACGCCGCTGAAAGACGTCATCGATTCGCTGAAAACCCGGCACGGCATCGAAATCCAACTCGATACGAAGGCGTTGACCGACGCCGGCGTGACCGGCGACACTCCGATCACCAAGAGCATCAAGGGCATTTCGCTCCGCTCGGCGCTGCGATTGTTGCTGGCGGAGAAAGACCTCGCCTACATCATCGATCACGAAGTGCTGCTGATTACGACCGCCGACGTCGCCAAGACGAAGACGGTCACGAAAGTCTATCCGGTCGCCGACCTGGTGTTGCCGATTAACAACAACGCCGGCATCAATCCCTTCCAAACGGGCGGCGGCTTGGGCGGAGCCGGTGGTTTTAACAGCGGCGGAGCCATGGGCGGTCAGATGGGTGGCTTCGGCGGCGGTGGCGGCGGATTCGGCGGTGGCATGGGCGGGTTCGGTGGCGGCGGATTCGGTGGCGGCGGCGCATTCGATGTGCCCGACACCGGCGCCGCGACGCCGACCGTGTCAGTCACTTCGCCGGCAGCGGCTCCAGCCGTTGTTGAAAAGCCGGCCGCGGTGCAACCGGCAAAGGCCGCGAAGATCGAATTGCCCGCCAAGGGCAAGGATGTCGAAGCCGCCTGGAATAGCTATTTCGCTCACCTGGCGGTTCCGGAACTCGACAGCAAGGATTTGAACGTCCGCCAGCAAGCTTCCGCCCAAATGCGCCAGCAAAATGCCGCGGTGCGTGAAACGGCTCGTCAGTTAATGAACAAGCAGAATTTTCGCGAAGTGTCGGCCATGATCCGCGGCGCACTGCGAAACGGTTGGGGGCAGCCGTGGATGTACGAAGTGCTGGGGCTGGCCATGCAAGCCGATAACCAACCGCCCGCCGAAATCGAGCGTGTCTTGATGTCGGCGGTCGCGATGGCTCGCACCAACGACGATTTGATGTACGTGGCTTCGTACCTCAGCCGCATGGGCAAGGATTTTTATCCCCGAGCGCTGAAGATTTATCGCCAGGTGGCCCAGATGGATCCTTCCCGGTTCGAGCCGTATATGCACGGCCTGGATTTGGCGGTGCGGGTCGGCGATGTTGACGGCATTCAATGGGCTTGCGTCGGAGTTTTGAATCAAGCCTGGCCGGCCGACAAGACCGACGTGGTCGATCTGGCCCGTCGCACCGCGTTTGTCACGCTCAAGGAACTCCGCAATCAGAAGCGAACCGCGCAAGCCGATCGATTCGAAGCCGCGTTGAACGAGGCGATGCTTCGCGACTGCGTCGTCAAAGTCACTTGGAACGGCGACGCCGAAGTCGATTTGACCGTCGAGGAACCCTCCGGCACGGTTTGCTCGCTCCGCAATCCGCGCACGGCGTCGGGCGGAGTGCTGCTGACCTCCGGCGCGCATCGCGATTCGTTTGCCGACGAAGGAACCTCGGAGCAATACGTCGTCACGCAAGGATTCGCGGGCAAATATCGCATGCTGCTCCGCCGGGTGTGGGGCAAGCCGACTGCCGGAAAAGTGACCGTCGAGGTCTACACGCATTTCGGCTCGAAGAAAGCCACGCAAATGCGCAAGCAGATTCCATTGGGTGAAGAGGATTCGATGGTCGAATTCTCGTTGAAGGACGGGCGCCGGCATGAGACGCTCTCCGATGCTCAAATCGCGAATGCGGCCCAAACCATGGCCGGCGTCAATCAGGCGATTCTCGTTCAAGCCGTCGGCGCGCCGGTGGCGATGGTGGGCAATCAGCAATTGGCCGTCGCTGCGGCGAATTCCAATATCGGCCAGCAATTGGCTGCGATCAACGATCCCAACGCGCTGCAGGCTTTTTCAACTTCGCGCGGCAGCAATCCGCTGAACAATCTGCCGGGCGGAGTGAACGCCGCCGGCTTTTTCCCCTTCGCCATTCAGGGCGCGGTTGGTTATCAGCCGGTCATCACCACGTTGCCCGCCGGCACGAACCTGGCTGCGACGGCCGTGATCTCGGCCGACCGGCGATACGTGCGCATCACGGCGACGCCGCTGTTTTCGTCGATCGGCCCGGTGCAGACGTTCAACTTCAACACCGGCGTCCAGGCTCAGACGCAAAGCGGCACGTCTGGTCCTATTGGCGGCGGGCCGACGGGGGGTGCCGGGTAACGTACGTCTCGAATCGAATCGACGGCGTATCGGCTTAGCACGTCTATGCTTGAGTCGAAGCGGTGCCGCGTAGCGGTTGGGACTGCTGCCAAGGACGCTCACCGCGATTCGGTCCGTCGTTCTGAATCGTCGGATGTGAATTGCTGCGCGGCTGGAAATACATCCAGTTCCAGTGGCGCGTACAAACCGGCTTTGAGCTTTTCGACGGCAATCGCCCCCATGACTGCGTTGTCGGTGCATAGTGCCGGCGGCGCGATGTGCAATTCGATGCCGCAGCTTGCACAATCCGACTCCAGCCGGCGGCGCAGCGGCCCGTTGGCCGCCACGCCTCCTCCCACGCACAATCGCCGCAGCCCGCTGGCTTCGATAGCGGCGAGAGCTTTTGCCGCGAGGCAATCGATTACGGCCGCTTGAAAGCTGGCCGCCAAATCGGCCAATCGGCGCGGCGCCAGCGGCTCGGCGCGAGGTGGTTCGCCGGGAGGCTGAATCTGATAACGCACGGCCGTTTTCAATCCGCTGAAGCTGAATTCCAGCCGAGCGGGATCGGCGACGAACGGCCGCGGAAACGAAAAGGCTCGTGGGTCGCCCCCGCGTGCCGCGGCTTCGATCGCCGGCCCGCCCGGATACGGCAGGCCCAACAGCGCGGCCACCTTGTCGAACGCCTCGCCGGCGGCGTCATCGATCGTGCCGCCGAGCAACGTGAAATCCAACGGCATTTGGCAGCGATACAGGCTCGTATGCCCACCGCTGACGATCAACCCGATGCAGGGAAAAACGTCGCGACCGGCGGCCAATCGGCAGGCATAAACATGGGCCTGCAAATGATTGACGGCGATCAGCGGAATCCGCAGGGCGACCGCCAGAGCCTTCGCCGCCGCCAAGCCGACCAAGAGCGATCCGGCCAAACCGGGCGAATGGGCGATGGCCACGGCATCGAGTTGCGATGGCTTTAACCCTGCTTTTGTCAGCGCCGCGTCGATCACCGGCAGAATCCGCTCGACGTGGGCCCGCGAGGCAATCTCCGGCACGACGCCGCCGAAGGGCCGATGAAGCTCATCTTGCGAAGCGATGGCCGAGCCGAGCACGGCGAGATCGTCGGTGACAACGGCCGCCGCCGTTTCGTCGCAGGTTGTTTCGATCGTGAGGATGTTCATCGCCGGCATGCATCGGGGTCTGGCTCATTTTTCGGCCCTCGGCGGCACGGTGCGCAATCACGTCTCCGCCGAAAAATGTGCCTGACCCCTCGCACTTGCCGAACGGGCGATTCACGAGGCCTTGGCCAATTCCGAGGTGAGATAGTCGATCGCTTTCTGAAGCTGACGATCGACGAAATGCGGGCCAACGGCCTTTTCGGCGGGCTTCCCAGCATCGTTCGGCTTCGCCGCGTCGCCGGGCTTCGCCGCGTTTGATTGTGACGAGGAACGTGGCTTCGCGGTTTCCGATTTATCGGTGTTCGATTTGTTCGCTTGCGGCTTCGCCGAATCGGGCTTGCCAGCCTCCGGCTTTCCAGCGTCCGCCACCGGCGAGGGAATCTTCTTGTGAACCTGCAGAATGTCCAGATCGCGATGATCGGCCAGCAGATCGGCCATTTCCGAATCGCTCAATTTAAGATCGTAGCCGGGATTCGGCATGACGCCCCATTCGTCGGACTCTTTCGAGTCGGGAAAGCGGTGGATGTTGTGACCGTTGGGCCGCTGGTAGCTGGCGGTGGTCAGCTTCAACAGGCTTTTGCCGTCTTCCAGTTCGATGACGTTCTGCACGCTTCCCTTGCCCCAGGTTCGGTCGCCGATGACGACCGCCCGCTGGTGGTCTTGCAAACAGGCCGAGACGATCTCGCTGGCGCTGGCGCTATAGTGGTTCACCAGCACGACCATCGGAAAGCCCGTGTAAGCATCGGTCTTTTTCGTGGCGTCCCAAACTCGCTTCGGTGAATTCCGCCCTTCGGTGCTGACGATCCGCCCTTCGTTGAGAAACATGTCGCAAGTTTCCACGGCGGCCGTCAACAGTCCGCCCGGATTGAATCGCAGGTCGAGGATCAGTCCGCGGAGCTTGCGGGCCTTGAGTTCGACCATCGCCTTCTTGCAGGTCTTGCGCCGTGTCGCGGCTGAACGTGGTGATGCGGATATAGCCGATGTGCTTGTCGGCATCGAGCATGAAGTCCCAATTGTCGTCGCTCTTGCGATGATCGCCGAGCACCGTGTCGACGTGGATCAATTCGCGATTGACCGTGACGGTTTCCTGCTTGCCGCCGCCGGCATGGGCCACGGTGAGCGAGACGCTCGTTCCGACGTCGCCTTTCAGCTTATGGACGGCGTCGTCGAGCACCATGCCCGCCGCCGATTGATCGCCGATCTTGAGAATGCGGTCGCCGGATTGCAAGCCGGCTTTGTAGGCGGGGCTGCCGACCAACGGGCTGAGCACTTTGAGCTGGCCGCCGTCGGAGGTGATTTGAATGCCGATGCCGCCGAACTGGTTTTCGACCGTGTCGCGAAAATGGCCGGCATCCTCGGGTCCGATGTAGCTGGAATAGGGATCGAGCTTGGTGAGCACGCCCTTGATGGCCGCCTCCATCAGTTCGCGCCGATCGACTTTCTTGACGTAGTTGCGATCGACCTGATCGACCGTGTCGGCCAGCGCTTTGTACATCTCGAAGAACTCTTGCTCTTCGCGCTTGGCGGCGGCCGTTTCCTCGGGCGTTTTGGGAACCGGCTCGATCGACGGAGAATCGCCATGAGCGGCGGCCTGCGTTTTCGCAGGCTCTTGAGCGATCGCTAGCATCGCTCGACTCAGCAAACCGACGGGAACCGCCACGCAAGCGGTCAACAAGACAGCGAAGATCAGGCGACGATTCATAGCGGCCGGCTCCGTGAAGATTGCCCCCTTTGTCACCATTGTCCAGTATAGGGAGCCTCGGCGGGTGCGACAAGCGCGGCTATTGCAGCACTAACCCGAAGCGTTAGCGAGGGAGGCGTTCCTCAGAGCTTCCGCGAACCGAACATGATGCACCCAAGCCGGCGTGACGTTCGGCCAAACCGCGTCGCAGCGGATTTGGCCTCGTTCGAACAGATCGCCCAGCAAGCGGCTGATTTCTCGCAGCCGTTGCCGTTCGGCCGGGCCGCTGACCACTTGCTTCACCCGGCGAATGGCGATGTATTCGAAAAACGACAAAACGCCGTCCGCCTTCAACAGTCGTCCGAAGACGTTAAGAATCTGCTCGACGTCGTCGGCGGCGAAATTGTTCAGCGGCAAGCCGGAAATGATCCGATCGTAGCACCCCTCGCCGGGAAGCTCTTCCAGGCGGCAATGGACCAGTTCGCTGCGATTCGCCACGGCCTGAAAACTTGGCTCCGTCGCAAATCGGCCCTTCAAATGTTCGACGAACTCATCGTTCAGTTCGACGAGGGTCAAATGGTCGCCCGGCTGCAAAACTTCGACCAACCGAGCGGTGACGGCCCCGGTGCCCGGCCCGACTTCGAGAATCCGCCGCGGCCCCTGCCCTTCGCGCACATAGCGGCACAAAGCCGACGCCAGCCGCCGGCCGCTGGGAAGGATCGCGCCGGTCGTGTGGTAGCGGCGAAAGAATTGCCGCAGAAACACTCGATAATCCGACAACATTCCGGGCATGATCGATTCCGCGTTCGTGGCCGCAACGGCCGAGAGCGTTTAGTAGACTGCCCAACAAGGTAAGGAAAAGCCGCGAACAGTGGAAGTGCCCTGTTTGCTTCGCGCGGAGAGTCCGAGCGAAAGCGGGAAGAAAAGACTGGTGGGCGGTGAGAGGCGGTTTCCATTCGACGGCCGGCGGAGTATAGAATCAGGCAATTGGTGATTGCGGGTTAGCAATCTCGAATCGTTAAGCATCCGAGGAAATTGCACATTGAGTCCGACTCAACTTGCCGCCGTCTTGGGGCGATTGCCCAGCGGATTGTTCGTGCTGGGCGCCCGCCGGGGTGACGAAGAAGACGGCATGTTGACCAGTTGGGTCATGCAGGCCGGTTTCGAGCCGCCGATGATCTCGATGGCCCTGCGGAAAGACCGGCGGCTCGCCGAATGGCTGCTGGAGGGGACGCCGTTCGTCTTGAATCTACTGGCCGAGGAGCAGCTTTCGTTGGTTCGGCACTTCAGCCGCGAACGGGCCGAGGGCACTGCCTTCGCCGGATTGCCGCTACGCCGCACGGCCGCCGGTTTGCCCATCTTGGACGGAACCGTCGGTTACCTCGAATGCGAGCCGGCCGGAAAGATCGACTCGGGCGACCATCATGTCTTCCTGGCCCGAGTGCTGGCCGGGCATTTATCCAACGGCACGCGGCCGCTGGTGCATATTCGCAAGAATGGGTTGAAATACTAGAAGCAGTTTCAAAACCGCCGGGGACTGTCCCCCTTGCCTTGCGGTTTTGAAACTGCTTCTAGCGGAGCGGTAGGTGGACTCTCGCTTTCGACCGTGTTAATCTTAAAAGCACGTTGCTGCTCGCCATCCCACCCCTTTTGCTCCCACAGGAGTCCTACCCGTGAAGAAGGTCATTTCGAGTCTCATTGCCGTTGGTTTGAGTTTTGTTTTTGGCGGCGCGAAGGTGCAGGCGGCCGATTTGAAAGTCGGCGATCCGGCGCCCGATTTCTCGCTCAAGGGTTCCGACGGAAAGACGTACGAGCTAAAGGATTTCAAAGGCAAGCAAGCCGTCGTGCTGGCCTGGTTTCCCAAGGCGTTCACCGGCGGCTGCACGAAGGAATGCAAGTCGTTCCAAACTGACAGCAAGGCGATCAAGGCTTTCGACGTAGCCTATTTCACCGCCAGCGTCGACACGCCGGAAGACAACGCGAAATTCGCCGAATCGCTCGACGTGAAGGACTACGCCATCCTCGCCGACCCGACTCGCGAGACGGCAAAGGCTTATGGAGTGGTCAATAAGGAAAAAGGCTACGCCACCCGCTGGACATTCTACATCGGCAAGGACGGCAAGATTTTGGCGATCGACAAGAAGATCAATACCGACAAAGCGGCCGCCGGCGTCGCCGCGGAGTTGAAGAAACTCGGCATCCCCGAGAAGAAGGGCTGAGCAACGCCGAATCAAAGAACACCGGCGGCTAGTGCCTCGCCGCTCACGATTGCCGGCGCGTGAGCGGCAAGGCGCTAGCCGCCGGTGGGCGATCATGGCCGACTTGGCTCACCATTCGTACCCCTGGCGACGCCCCCATTGCGCCCAAACGGCGGCCATTTCGTCTATCTTCCCGATGCTTTTTTTTGGAACCGGATTGGCCCCGGTGATCTCGCGAAGTGCGCTGTCCCAATGGCTCGGGCGCTCTTCCATTTCTCGAAGAAGTAGTGGGATGATCGCCGGACCCATTCCGATAATTTGCTGATACGCGTGGTGGTTCACGAGATCGCGAATCTTGGACGAATGGCCACGTCCATGTCTCCATTCGATTACAAGCGCAGCGAACCTTTCGGCCGCGTCAGAGGTTGGCTGCCCGTGCGGTGTCGGCATTTATCACACTCCTACGCGCCGATCAACTTCTTGAACTCCGCTTCGCTCAATACAGGCACGCCGAGTTTCTTGGCTTTATCGAGCTTGCTGCCGGCTTTTTCGCCGGCGACGACGTAGTCGGTGCTCTTCGAGACGCTTGAAGTCGCCCGGCCGCCGTGTTTCGCGATCAGCTCCTCGATCTCCTCGCGGCTGTAATCCACCAGCGTGCCGGTGACGACGAGCGTCTTGCCGGCGAGCGGGCCCGTTTTCGCTGCCGCCGCAGCAAGCGATTTCGGCGCCGTCATGTCGACGCCGGCGTCTGTTAGATCGGCGATCGTTTCGCGACCGAAGTCGCCGTGCAGAAACTCGAAAACGCTCGCGGCGATCACTGGTCCGATTTCCATCACACGGCTCAAATCTTCTTGCGTGGCGGCAATCATGGCGTCGATCGAGCCAAAGTGCTCGGCCAGCACCGCCGCGACCCTCGCGCCGACGTGCCGGATCGAAAGCGCGTTGAGCAATCGCGCCAGCCCGCGAGTTTTGCTGGCTTCGATCGCGGCCACCAAATTCTCCGACGATTTTTTGCCCATTCGCTCCAAGTCGGTCAGTTGCCCGGCCGTCAGCCTATAGAGATCGCCGTAGCGGCGCACCAGCTTTTCGTTCACAAGCTGCTCGACCAACTTGTCGCCGAGGCCTTCGATGTCCATGGCGTTGCGAGTCGCGAAGTAGCGGATCCGCTCGCGGGCTTGGGCCGGGCAATCGATATTCGGGCAGCGGATGTACACGCCCCCTTCGTCTTTCACCAGCGGCGTGCGACACTCGGGGCATTTGGTCGGGAAGACGAAACTTCGCCGGTTCCCCCGTCCGCTCGTGTTTTTCGACGCGAACGATATGCGGAATCACTTTGCCCGCCTTTTCGACGACCACCACGTCGCCGACGCGAATATCCTTTCGCTCGATTTCGTCGGCATTGTGCAGACTGGCCCGGCGGACGACCGTGCCGGCCAGTTCGACGGGCGATAGATCGGCCACTGGCGTGATCGTGCCCGTCTTGCCGATTTGAACGCGGATCGCTTCGAGCTTCGTTGTCGCTTCGTATTTCTCGAACTTGTAGGCGATGATCCAGCGCGGGCTTTTCGACGTGGAGCCCAATCGCTGCCGCTGATCGAAACGATTGACTTTCAGCACCAGCCCATCGACTTCGAAATCCAATTCGTGCAACCGCTCGATCAATTCCTCGCAATGATCGACCGCCGCGTCGAAATCGGGAAAGCATTCGACTTGCGGCGTCGGCGTCAATCCATAGCTGCGAGATTTCGGCGAGAAACTCCATGTGCGTCGCGGCTTTCACGCCGTCGGAATAACCGACGCCGTGGCAGAACATCCGCAGCCGGCGCTCGGCGCAAATCCGCGGATCGAAAAGCCGAATGCTGCCGGCGGCGACGTTTCGTGTGTTGGCGTAGGCCGGCAGACCATGTTTTTGCTGCTGCTCATTGAGCCAGACCAGATCGGAGTTGTTCATGTAAACTTCGCCGCGCACTTCGAGCAGCTTCGGCAAACGGTCGCCGGACAGCCGTTGCGGCACGCTCCTGAGCGTGCGGATGTTGTGCGTGATATCGTCGCCGACGCGGCCGTTGCCGCGCGTCGCCCCGCGCACCAGCAGCCCGTTTTCATACGTGATCGACACCGCGACGCCGTCGATTTTCAATTCGACGACCCATTCAATGCTCTCGCCCGGCAGCAGCTTGGCGATTCGCTGGCCATAGCTGCGCAGCTCATCGACGCTGTAAGTGTTCTCGATCGACAGCATCGGAATGCGATGCTCGACCGGCGAAAGGCTTTCGATTGGAGCGTCGCCGATGCGCTGCGTCGGGCTATCGGGCGTGATCAGCTCGGGATGATCCGCCTCGAGCTTGCGAAGCCGATCCATCAGATGATCGTATTCGCGATCGCTGATCGCCGGCGCGGCTTCGACGTAATACTTCCGATCGTGCTCGCGGATTTCGCGCCGAAGCCGTTCGATCTGCTGCGAAACATCGGCCGCCATAAGCCAAGTGGCCCTCGGTGTCTACCTTGCTTCGATCAGCAGCTTTTGCCCGGTGCCACCGTCACCGGCTTCCCAGCCGCCGAATTCGGAATCAGGCACAGAAATTTTAGCGGCGCGCTGCCCGTGTTGCGAAACTGATGAACTTCGTTCGGCCGCACGAACACCACGTCGCCCGCCTTTAGCGCATGTTCGCTATCCCCTTCCATCGCAACGCCAGAGCCTTCCAGCACGAACACTTCATGCTCGTAGTCGTGGAAATGCTTCGGCGTGTGTCCGCCCGGCGCGACTTCGAACTGGCGCATGGCGAAAGTCGGCGCGCCGTCACTCGCGCCGACAAGCCATCGCACATGGCAGCCTTGGGAGCCTTCCATTTCAACCGGAGCGGCGGGAGTTTTTTCGTAATGTTGCACGTTCATGGAGGATGGTTCCTGAGTGTCGCTAACCGTCGTGGTAATCGCCTTCCTCACGGCGCTGCCGCGCGGCGAACTCTCGTCGATCGCGGACATGATCGAGCCGGATCGCAGCCACGGTGCAAATCCCCAATCCAGCCAGTTCGCCGGCAAGTATCTCCGTCCCGTGCCGATCGAGCAAGTCCAGCAAGTTGAACCCCGGCTCGCCCGGCCGGGGCGACGTTCCGGCCCGATTGGTCTTCATCATTAAGACAACATCGGCGCAAGCCGTCACGGTGAACATCAGCCCGGCAATCATGGCCAATGCGTAGAACGGGTTTCGGAATAGTTTGTTGATCGCGGACATTCGAGCGGCAATTCGGCGACAGCTATGAACACGCAATTGTACAACGACCGCCGGCACCGACTATGGGCCGGCTGGGCTTCGTTGTCTATGATAATAGTTTGGCCGATTGTGAAAATAGCTGGCAGGACGACATGTGAGCGGGACCAAGGGATTCATCCGACTGCGCGGCGTCGAGGTGCATAACCTCAAGGGGATCGATCTCGATATACCCCACCGCAAGCTGGTCGTGTTTTGCGGCCTGAGCGGCAGCGGCAAAACTAGCCTGGCCCTCGATACGCTCTATGCCGAAGGCCAGCGGCGCTACATCGAAAGTTTTTCCGCCTACACCCGGCAGTTCTTCGAGCGGCTGGAAAAGCCGGCGGCCGAATGGATCGACGGCATTCCGCCCGCCATCGCGGTCACCCATCGCAGCAGCAACCGCTCCAGCCGGGCGACCGTCGGCACCGCCACCGAGGCCAACGATTATCTGCGGCTCTTGATGGCGAAGATCGGCCAGGTGTTCTGCCGCAACTGCGGCCAGCCGGTGCGCCGCGAATCGCCGGAGAGCACGGCGAGCACGCTGGCGTCGTTGCCGGCCGGCACGCGATTCATGCTGGCGTTCGCTCCCACGAGCGAGGCCGGGACGGATACGGCATCGACGTTGGCCGGATTGCGCGAAGAGGGTTTCGTTCGAGTGGTGCTCGATGGTAAGACCGTCGACTTGAATGATTCTGCGGTAATCGTTTCGCCAAGCGAATTGGCACCGCCCGCCCTCGCCCCTCGTCCCTCGCCCCTCGCCCCGCTCCTCGTCATCGTCGATCGGCTCACCGCCGGCGGCACGACGCCGCAACGGCTGCGCGACTCGCTCGAAACGACGTTCGCCAAAGGCGAGGGGACGTGCTATGTGTTGATCGATCTGCCCGAGCGGCCCGAACTGACGGGCGGCGGCCGCGGCGCCGTGTTCGAGCTCGACGGCAGGCCGTGGTGGCGGCTCACGTTCAGCCGCACGCTGCGCTGCGACGATTGCGGCCTGGAATATCCCGAGCCCGAGCCGCGGCTGTTCAGCTTCAACAGCCCGCTGGGCGCCTGCCCGGAGTGCGAAGGCTTCGGCAACGTGATCGACATCGACATGGACCTGGTCGTGCCCGATCCGAACAAATCGATTCGCGAAGGGCCGATCGCGCCCTGGAACACGCCGGCCTACGCCCACGAGCTCAAGGAACTGCTGGCCCTGGCCGACGATTTCGGCTTGCCGGTCGACGTGCCGTTTCGCGAGTTGAACGAGGCGCAGCGGCGGATCATTCGCGACGGCGTGCCGGAGCGACAATTTCGGCGGCCTGCGCGGCTTCTTCGCCTGGCTCGAGCGGCGAAAATACAAGATGCACCTGCGCGTTTCTCTGAGCCGCTGGCGAAGCTATCGCCCCTGTCCCGGCCTGCGGCGGCAGCCGGCTGCGGCCCGAGGCGCTGGCCACGCGGCTCGGCGGCCAGAACATCGCCGAACTCGCGGCCCTGAAGATCCGCGACGCGCTCGGCTTCTTCCGCAAGCTCGCCCTGTCCGACTGGGAGCGCCGCGTCGGCCGGATGATGCTCGAACAGGTGCAAGCCCGGCTGGGCTATCTCGACGCCGTCGGGCTCGGCTATCTGACGCTCGATCGCACGCTGCGCACGCTCAGCGGCGGCGAATCGCAGCGCGTCGCGCTCACGTCGGCGCTCGGCTCGAGCCTCGTGAACATGCTCTACGTGCTCGACGAGCCCTCGGTCGGCTTGCATCCGGCCGACGTCGATCGGCTGATTGTCGGCCGTCGACGGCGCTGCGCGATCGGGGCAACACGGTGGTGGTCGTCGAGCACGAGGAAACGATGATCCGCGCCGCCGATCAGGTCATCGAGATCGGCCCCGGCGCCGGCGAGCGCGGCGGCGAAGTCGTCTTTCAGGGGACGCTCGCCGAAATGGAGAATTGCCCGCAAAGCCTGACCGGCGATTTTCTCGCCGGCCGGCGCGGCGTCAGCGGCATCAATCGCCGCCGCCGGCCAAGCCACGGCTGGATTCGGCTGGCCGGCGCGCGCGGCAACAATCTGCAGAACCTGACGGTCGAATTTCCGCTGGGCGTGCTGTGCCTGGTGACCGGCGTCAGCGGCTCGGGCAAGAGCACGCTGGTCGAAGACACGCTCTATCCGGCTCTGCTGCCGGCGGATGCGGCTCGAAGCGCCCAAAGCCGCGCGCCGTTCGACGACGTGTTCGGCGACGGCCAGATCGACGACGTGGTGCTGGTCGATCAAAGCCCGATCGGCCGCTCGCCGCGCTCGAATCCGGTCACGTACATCAAGGCGTTCGACGAGATTCGCAACGTGTTCGCCGAAACGCTCGAAGCCCGCACGCGCAATTACACGGCCAGCCATTTCAGCTTCAACGTCGACGGCGGCCGCTGCACGCACGTGCGAAGGCGACGGCTATTTGCAGATCGACATGCAGTTCCTGGCCGACGTGTACATGAAGTGCCCCCAGTGCCACGGCCGCCGCTATCGGCCGGAGATTCTCGAACGTGCAATATCGCGGGCGGAACATCGCCGACGTGCTCGACATGACGGTCCGCGAGGCGTTCACGTTCTTTCGCGGCAGCACCAAGGTGCAGGCCCGGCTGAAGCGGCTGATCGACGTCGGGCTCGACTACCTGCGGCTCGGCCAGCCGGCCAACACGCTCTCCGGCGGCGAGGCCCAGCGGCTGAAGCTGGCCGGCTACATGTCGGCCGCCAAGCGATCGCGGACGCTGTTCATCCTCGACGAGCCGACCACCGGGCTGCACTTCGCCGACGTCGTGCAATTGCTCGATTGCTTCGAGGCGCTGCTGGCCGTCGGCCATTCGCTGATCGTGGTCGAGCACAATCTGCAAATGATGAAGGCGGCCGACTACATCATCGACCTCGGCCCCGGCGCCGCCGACGAGGGAGGGCGAATCGTGTCGCAAGGAACGCCGGAATTCATCGCCCGGCAGGAACA
Source organism: Pirellulales bacterium (assembly GCA_963738955.1). Lineage (GTDB taxonomy): Bacteria > Planctomycetota > Planctomycetia > Pirellulales > DATAWG01 > DATAWG01. Next base: position 289,889 of record CAVTYW010000019.1, read on the forward strand.
AATCGGCGACCGGGCGATTCCTTGCCGAAGCGCTGGCCCGCCAACCGCAGGAGCAACCGGCGTGACGCAAGATTGCGGCGACGACCGAATGGCGCGTGCGCGGCAGCTTGAATTGTTTTTTGGCGACGCCAGCGACGCCGTGGCCCGAGTATATGCGCGGCTGCCGTGCGACGAAACCACGACTGGTTCGCAACTCACGGGTGAGTTGATCGGCCCGGAATGCCGCTTCGCACAAACGCTTTCGGCCCGAATTCCGTTTCAAGACCGCGGACCCGGAGAATCGCTGATAGCCGAGGCGGTGGTGCCCGACCCGTGTTTTTGGACGCCCGAACTACCGATGCTTTACAAGGCGAGAATCGAGCGGAAGGGACCGGAGGTCATTGGCCGGGTGCCCGGGATCGAGGAACACGAAGTCGTGGTCACGGGCCGCGCGCCGGAACAGGAAAGTTTCACAACGTTTGAAAAGTGGCTCGGAATTCGGCGGTTGGGGACGCGGGGCCGATCGTTGATCTTGGATACTGAGCGATGGGTGCCGCGGGGGATTTGGCTGGATCGAATCGGCCGTGACGATTTGAAGGCGGCGCGGGAAGCGGATGTCGTGCTATGTGGGCCGCCGCCGGATGACGAAATCTGCCTGAAAGCGAGCCGGCATGGCGTGCCGCTGCTAATCGAGTTGTCGGCGCCGCCAGAACGGTTGGCCGATGAAGTGCGCCGGCTCGGACAATGGCCGGCGGTGTTTCTCGTAGTGCTTGAGCCAGAAGCGGCGATTGATGCGGCGATTCGCGGTTCCGCAAGAAACCTGCTATTCGCCGCGAAGTTTGCAACCGACAAACCGATCGTTCCGCCGCCGTGGGCACAGCTTCTCTTTTGCAACGTGACGGCCGAAAGCGCCAGCCGCGTTCGTGATGTGCCGCTGCCGATTCTTGCTCGCCGACGAGCGTCCATTGACATCCGCGCGGCCCGTGCCGCTTGCGATCGACTACAATATGATCTAGCCCCAGCGGGCGATTTCGCGGGATATTTGGTTTGACGATGAACGAACCGCCTCTTGATCGATATGCTCGCCAAATGCGCTATCCGCCGATCGGCGAGGCGGGGCAGCGGCGGGCTGGCTGCCGCGCGGGTGCTGATCTGCGGCTGCGGGGCGCTCGGCTCCGCGGCGGCGGATACTCTGGCTCGGGCCGGCGTCGGCCGGCTGCGGATCGTCGATCGCGATTTCGTCGAAGTCACGAATCTTCAACGGCAAGTGTTGTTCGACGAAGCCGACGCGGCCGAGGGATTGCCGAAGGCGGTCGCTGCCGCCGCGAAATTGCGACGGATTAATTCGGCGATCGAAATCGAGCCGCTCGTGGCCGACGTAACTGCCGGCAATATTCTGACATTGTGCGACCGCGTCGATTTGATCGTCGATGGCACCGACAATTTCGAGACTCGCTTCCTGCTCAACGAAGCGGCGCTGCGTTCAAAGATTCCGTGGATCTACGGCGGCGCGATCGGAGCGACGGGCCAGTCGATGACGATCCTGCCCGGCGAACCACCTTGTCTACGATGCGTGATTCCCGAATCGCCGCCGCCGGGCGCCATGCCGACGTGCGATACGGCCGGGATTCTCGCGTCGGCTATCCACGTCGTCGCGGCGAATCCAAGCCTGCGAGGCGATCAAAATTCTCAGCGGCAATCGCGCTGCCGTGAATCGCGGATTGATCGTCATCGACTTGTGGGAAAATCGCTTCCGGCAGGTCGGTCTGTCACGGTTGGCCGAACAAGGCTGTCCGACGTGCCGCGGCGACGATTTCCCTTGGCTCTCCGGCCGCCGTGGAAGTCAAACGGCGGTGCTTTGCGGCCGAAACGCGGTGCAACTTGCGGCATCGACGGGCGAACTGTCGCTCGACGCACTAGCGCAAAAACTCGACCGCGTCGGCCGATTGACGCGAAATCCCTACCTTCTGCGGCTGGCGATCGACGGCTTCACGCTGACGCTCTTCGCCGACGGCCGCGCGATCATCGCCGGCACCGACGACGTGGCGGTTGCGCGCAGCGTGTATGCCAAATACGTTGGCATGTGAGAAAACCGCCGGTGTGGCACTGGCCAGCGCAGTCGGCCAGTGTGGGCCGCGAGGGGAGCTTGAACCGGCGAAACAACGTGAACGTCAATCTCTTTCTTGAGGCACGAACCCAGGGCCAACGCAAACTGCCAACTCGCTCGCGTGGCCGGCACTGGCCGACTGCGCTGGCCAGTGCCACACGATCAGAGCAGTGCCACAAGATCACTTGGCTTTCACGAGCACGGTTTCCCTTTGGGTTGCCGCTTCCATGATCCGCTGCTCGGTCGCTTCGGCGCGGGTGAATTCGCCCGTCAGGCGGCCTTCGCAGAGGACGAGAATCCGGTCGCAGAGCGTCAGCAGTTCGGGCAGTTCGCTCGACGTGACGATGATGCCCAGCCCCTCGCGGCAGAGCCGATCCATCAGGCGATACAGCTCGGCCTTGGCGCCGACGTCGATGCCGCGCGTCGGATCGTCGAGCAGCAGCACCTTGGGCCGCGTGAGCAGCCAGCGGCCGATGATGCTCTTCTGCTGATTGCCGCCGCTGAGGCTGGTGATCGCGGCATCGACGCCGGCCGTCTTCACGCCCAATTCCGCGACCGAGCCGGCGGCCATTTGTCGCTCGCGGCGCCGGCTGAGCAAGCCGGCGGCCGCGGCTTCGCGAAGCGTGCAGATCGTGATGTTCTCGCCGACGTCCATTTGCGGCGAACAAGCCCAGCCGCTTGCGGTCTTCGGTCACCAGCGCCATGCCCGCGCGGCAGGCCTCGGCCGGATGGCGAAACAGCGCCGGCCGGCCGTCGAGCAGGACTTCGCCCGACGGCGCGCTCGTGCCGACGCCGAACAGGCATTCGAGCAGCTCGGTGCGACCGGCCCCCATCAGCCCGGCGATGCCGAGGATCTCGCCGCGGCGGAGCGTGAAACTGATGTTCTTGAGCCGCCAGCCGCGGGCGTGGCCGGGCCAGGGGAGCGACAAGTCGTCGAACCTCCAAGCACCGGCTCGCCGGCCTGCGCGCGCGTCGCCAAGATGCGTCTCCTCGATCTCGCGGCCGACCATCAGATGCGTCACTTCGCGGGGCGTAGTGGCCGTGCGGTCGACGCGTGCGCACCAGCCGGCCGTCGCGCAGCACCGTGATCCGATCGGCCAGGTCGAAACACCTCGTCCATCTTGTGCGAGATGTAGAGGATCGTCACGCCGCGCTGCGCGCAGCCGCTCGATGACGCGAAACAGCCGGGCGACTTCGGTTTCGGTCAGCGCGCTGGTCGGCTCGTCCATGATCAGGATGTCGGCCTCGAGCGACAGGGCCTTGGCGATTTCGATCAATTGCTGATCGCCGACGCGCAGCGCGCCGACCGGCTGACTGGGCGCGATGTGGCATTCGAGCTGCTCCAGCAGCTGCCGCGGCGGCGCGCTCCATGCCGCGCTCGTCGAGCAGGCCGAGCGACGTGCGCCGCTCGCGGCCGAGGAAGATATTGGCGGCGGCCGAGAGCTGCTCGACCAGGTTCAGCTCCTGGTGGATGATGCTCACGCCGGCCCGCTCGGCGTCGCGCGTGCCGGAAAAGCGCACCGGCTGGCCGCGCAGGTGCAAGGTTCCCTCGAACTCGGGAATCACGCCGGAGAGGATCTTCATCAGCGTGCTCTTGCCGGCCCCGTTCTCGCCGACGATGGCGTGCAACTTCGCCGCGGCGAATGTCGAACGAAACGCTCGGACAGCGCCATGACGCCGGGAAATCGCTTCGTGACGCGGTCGATCGAGATGATGGATTCGGCGGCCATGTTTGGAGCTAATTTTCCCTGACCCTTGGCCCCTGACTCCTGTCCCCTGCCTTCCCTTCCCAAATTTTAACGGCAACCAACACGGCCAGCGTGCCAATGGTCGTCGAAATGGCAGCGGCCTGATTGGCAACGAGCGACGTTAGCGTGCCGGCCAAAAGTGCCAGTGCCAGGATCGCCGCTGAACCAAGCGGACCGGGAAAAACCCGCTTTCCGGCGCGGCCGCTTCGCGGAAGCGACTGAATGCCGACGTGCAAATCAACACCAAGCCGACGATCAGCCCCTCATACATATCGGCGTCGTGCGGTTTGACGGACCGTGCGATCCGTCGATCACGACTTGCAGGAACAAGACTCCAAGCACGGTTCCCCAGATCGTGCCGACGCCTCCTGGCAGGCTGCATCCGCCGACGACCGCGGCGGCGATGGCGTTCAGCTCGTAGCCTTGCCCAAGGTTCAGCGGCACCGCGGCCGTCTGATCGCCGATGTAAAGAATGCCGGCAATCGATGCGGTTATCGCTCCGATGCAATAGGCCAGCCACTTCACCCGCTCGGTGCGGATGCCGCTCAGCCGGGCCGCTTCTTCGTTGCCGCCCAGGGCATAGACATGCCGCCCGACGACAGTGCGGCTGAGCATCAACCACAGCGCAACGGCGAGAACAAGAAAAATGATCACCGGATTTCAGACTTGAAGCGCCAAATCGCGGAAATGCTCGTCGGTGATCAGAATCTGATTGTTGCGGGCATGGAGCACGGAATCGGTCACTTGGCTGCATATCACACGCGCCAAGCTTCGCAATCCGACGAGCGTGCCCAGCGTGGCGATGAACGGCGGCAGCCGCACGATGGCAATCAGCCAGGCGTGCAACGTGCCGACGAGAAAGCCCACCAACAGCGTGCCCACAATCGCCATCACGATCACGCCCGTCCCCAGCGGCGTGGAATTCGCGATCGCCTCGGGCGCCATAAGCACCATCAGCGTGGCGCAGATCGTGCCGCTAAACGCGATCATCGAGCCGGCGGATAGATCGATTCCGCCGGCAATGATCACGACCGCGGCGCCCAGCGAAAAAATGCCCAGCATCGAAGTCAGCCGGGCGATATTCGCGGCGCTTTCGACCGGCTGCGTCCAATACGAATGATTGGGGTCGAGCAGCGCGGTCAGAATCAACACGGCCACAATGGCGCCGATCAGGGCCACTTCATGGAAGCCGATCGGCAAGCGGCCGAGCCAGCCGGGCAATCGACGTTTCATGATCCGGTCAGGCCTGCGGCTCCTTGAGCCAGCCGTTGAATTCCGGCAATGTGAAAAACCGCACCGCATCGCCAAATTCCTTGAAAACATCGGCAGTAAGAGGAGTTTTTCCTTCCGGTACGACAACCCGAATCGCCGTGTCGTAAATATCACCGCCGTCCTTGCCTTGATTGGGAAGCATTTTCTTGACGGTCGCCGAATCGTCTTTCACCATCGCATAGAGCAACCGCACCGATTCGTTGCAAATATCGTACGGGTCTTGCACGACCATCACGTCGATGTTCCCTTTGCCCATTTGATTGATGGCGCCGGTTTCGCCGTCGAACGTGGCGATCGTGAGCGAAGCGCGGCGGCTGGCGTATTCGTGTTCGACCACATCGGCGATAGCCGGCGCGTTGTACGACCAGATTCCGAGGAGCGCCTGCAGATCAGGATATTGCTGCAAGGCAGTGCGGCACATTCTCCTTCGCCCTGGAAAGATCGGTATGGTCTTCCATCCGATCGAGTTCCGGGTAAATGTCGTCCGCACCCAAGGTTTTCTTGATGCCGTCCATGCGGTCGATCGCGTTTTGGGCCGTCGTGTAGCCGACGAAATCGACGTATCCTTTGTGCGGCGCTTTCCGATCGTCGAGCAGTTTCTTGGCCGCGATGCCGAGAACCTGACCGGCTTTGAAATTGTCGGTGCCAAGATACGCTTCGCGAGCGTCGCGATATTTGCGCGATCCACGTCGCCATCCATGCAAATCACATGGACGCCGTTCTTTTTCATCTTTTTCATCTCATCGACGATCGCCAGATTGTCGGCCTTCACGGGCGACACGGCGATGGCGACGATGTCTTTCTCGGTGCCGAACTGGCGAAGCTTATCGATCTGCCCTTGTTCCGTGCCGTCGTTGACCTCGAACACGGCTTCGAAACCGGCGTCGGCGAGCTTCAATTCCTTCGCGGCCAGTTCCATCCCCTTGCGACCGGTTTCCCAGTAAGGCGACGAAGTGTTGATGAGCAGCACGATTCGCTTCTTGCCGCCCCCGGCCGAAGTCGAGGATTGATTGCAACCGGCGGTGGCGAGGGCAATTGTGCAAGCAATGCAGAGAAGCAAACACGACGGTCGAGCCGTGATTCGGCCCATGGAAAAGCTCCCGGTCAGAGTTTGGATTCGAAGAACAACCCCCGCGACCGCGCCGTGAGTCAGCGCGAATTGCGATTCTAAGCTGCCTGCCAGCATCAGGCAACAGGCGAAGGATACACCGCTTGAGGCTTGAGGCTTGAGGCTTGAGCGGCGCCGTCTCTTCGTTCTTCGTACCTGTAGCCTCAAGCCTCAAGCCTATGGCCTTTGCCTTCAGCTTGTAGCCGCCCCACCGATTTTTCCGATTCTGCGGGCGGTATTTCTTGCCATGCCGGCTCGCAAGGGCAATAATCAAGTGAATGACTCGTTATATTTGTTCAGGCTAACCAAGGCGCACCCGTGCGCCATCCCGATTTCAGGCGAAGGACGTTCGGCAATGAATATTGCAACCGTGAATAATTCAACCGTCAATCAACGCATATCATTATTTGAAAACGCTTTCGGCAAAGCCGTGAGCGTCGCGGCGCTGGTTGCCTTGGCCCTTGCATTGGCTCCGCGCGCCTTCGCCCAAACCGACGGCGCGACCGTTCCGCCTGCCACAAAACCTCCGGCCGCCACGGACGACGTGTTCGGCGCGACGCCGCCGCCCGCCAAAGCGGCTCCGGCGACAAAGCCTGCCGCCGATGCCAAAGCTCCCGCCGATAAAACGCCGGAGCCGTTCCCGTTCGATGTCACTCCGAAGTCGGCCACCGACAAAGCCATGACCGGCAAGCCGGCCGCCGACAAAGGCGCGTCCGACGCCGCTCCCAAAACGCCCGCCGCCAAGTCGCAAAAAGGCGAAACCAATCCTTTCCGCGACGACACCGAGCCCGGCAACCTCCACCCGATTCCAAAGAACACGGAGCCAAAGTCCCCCATCCCCGACTCGCCCATCCCGCTGACTCCCAATCCGACCAAACCGCTCACCAACGAGCCGACCGACCTGAAATCGACCGAAGTCGAAACGGCCCCCGGCCAGGCCGAGTTCAAGCAGGGCCAAGATCTGGCCGCCGCCGGCAAATATGCCGAAGCCATCGAGGCCTACAAAAAATCGCTGAAACTGGCGAAGAACGAGGCCGGCACGTATACGGCCATGGGCGTCGCCTATCGGATGCTCAATCGCTACGACGACGCGATCCTCGCGTTCACCGAGTCGATCCGCCTCGAGCCGGAAGGCGCCGAGGCTTATCTGCGCCGCGGAATCTGTTGGTTCCAAAAACAGGAATACGGCCTTGCCGCTCTCGATTTCGACGACGCCGCCGGCATCGACTTCACCGACCCCCGCGCCCCGACCTGGAAGGGCATGACGCTCGCGCCAGGGCAAATTGCTCGATGCCGTCAACACCTATTCGTCGGCCATTCGCTACGACAATCGCTATGTGCTGGCCCACATCAATCGCGGCCTGGCCTACGCGGCATTGCACGACTACAAGAAGGCCATCGTCGATTTCAATTCGGCCATCAACGTCACGCCGAAGGATCCGACGTTGTATTTCAAGCGCACCGTCGCCCAATCGAGCGGCGGCGATTGGAATGCCGCGGTCATTTCCTATAGCGAGGCCATCCGCCTTGATCCGGAGTACGCCGCCGCCTATAAGAATCGCGGCGAGGCCTACCGCCAACTCGGCGACGCCGCAAAATCCCAAGCCGACACCCAGCGAGCCCAAGAACTATCCCTAGCCGCCGACAAAAAAACCGCCCAAGCCGCCGCACCGGCCCGAAAATGAAGCGTGTGCTCTTTCTTCGTCCCCTGCTCCCCGCTCCCAGCCCCCTGCTCCCTGCTCCCTGCTCCCTGCTCCCAGCCCCTTGCTCCCCCTCGCCTCCTTCCCGGTCGTCATCTCTCTGCCCGTGCAATGGGGCGAGCAGGACATGTTCGGGCACGTCAACAACACGGTCTTTTTCCGCTGGTTCGAATCGGCCCGCATCGCGTATCTCGATCGCATCGGCCTCTCGCGACTGATGGCCGGCGAACAAATCGGCCCGATCCTGGCGTCGATCACTTGCAATTATCGCCGCCAACTGACGTTCCCCGACACGGTCAACATCGGCTCGCGCATCACGTGCATCGGCCGCACGAGCATGACGATGATCCACGCCCTGCACAGCTGCGCAGGCGCCCTCGTAGCCGACGGCGAATCGACGATCGTCGCCTTCGACTACAAAGCGCAGCGCCCAGTCCCCGTGCCGGAAGAAATCCGCGCCGCGATCGCGGCGCTGGAAGGCGACAGGCTTGAGTCTTGAGGCTTGAGGCTTGAGGCTTGAGGCTTGGCGGCGCGGAATCTGGCGATGCGTCCGTCCTCATCCCTCACGACTGTGGCCTCAAGCTTACCTTCCTAGTGACCGCAGCAGCCCAGCAAGGACCTTTGCGGTTTCGTCCGCTTGCTGCGCCAGTTCGTTGGCACGCCCGGACGGCGCGTAATTAAGACGTGCGGCAAGGCTAAGTTGGTATTCGAGTTCACGGACAGATCCGAATGCCATGTCAAGGAACCGACGATAGTCCGCATGGGAAGATCGCTGCGCAGCCTTCGACGATGTTCGACGCCACCGATACTGCCGATCGCCGAAGCTGCGAAGTCAGTCCGAACTCTTCCTCCCTGGGAAACGACTTCGTCGCACTATAAATGGACAGCGCCAACTTGTCGGCCAGTTCGAACGCGCGCAGCTTCCTATGATCTCGCATGTGGGATCGCCTGTAGGTTCGAGGAAGAAAAATGAGTGTAGACCACCGCTGCTATCTTCGTTCCCTCTTCTTCGTCCCTCAAGCCTCAAGCCTCAAGCCTCAAGCCTCAAGCCTCAAGCCTCAAGCCTCAAGCCTACCTCGGCTGCCCCGGCCGCGAGCACATCACCGCGTCGCCGCGGTCGCGGTAGTTGGTCAGTTGCCCTTCGAGATGGCAGCAGCAGCACGTCTTCATTCACGCTCGACAGGCCGCAGATTCGCAGCACGCCGCCGTGCGTATGCACGCGCTTCGCCAACATGATCAATTGCCCGACCATGTAGCTGCGCAGCAATTGGATGCGATCCAATTCCAGCACGCAGCGATAAACGAAATTCTGCTCCAACAGCGACCACACCGCCTCCGCCAATTGCGGAGTCTCGACCGCTGTCTCCTCGGGCGGGCCGACTCGAACGAAAATCCAATCGGGCCCACGATCGACGTCAAAGCTCAATCCCGCAGTGGAAGCATGCATGGCCACATTCCTTCGTGAACAGATGCCAAACGGATTGTCAGCATTGCAGCCGCTTATGATAAGCGGGCGGCGAGCAGGGAGCAAGGAGCGGGGAGCGAAGAGCAAGGAGCGGGGAGCGAAGAGCAGGGAGCAACCGCTAACTCGCATCGCCTCCGCTTGCGCGTCCCCGCTCCCTGCTCCCCGCTCTCCGCTCCCTGCCCCCTAGCTCCTCGCCCCTCGCCCCTATATATTGCACTTCACCCCCTCCACCCTCACTCTCACCCTAGGTCCTCCCCATGTCACGTTCCGGCGCCGTCACCTTCAAAGGCACTCCCATGACGTTGGTCGGCGAAGCGGTTCAAGTTGGCCAGCCCGCCCCTGATTTCACGCTCCATTATTTCGAGGGCGGGCTAAAGACCATCAAGCTCGCCGATCTGAAAGGCAAGCCGACGCTATTGAGCATCGTCCCCTCGCTCGACACCGGCGTCTGCCAGATTCAAACCAAGAAATTCAACGAAGCCGTCGGCGCGCTGGGCGACAAGATCAATGCCGTCACGGTCAGCCTCGATCTGCCGTTCGCGCAGAACCGCTTTTGCGGGGCGGAAAACATCAAATCGCTGCGCGTGGCCAGCGACTATCAAGACCGCAATTTCGGCCGCAATTGGGGCCTGCTGATCGATGAATTGAAGCTGCTGGCCCGCAGCACGTATGTGCTCGACAAAGACGGCCGCGTCGTCTACGGCGAAGTCGTGAAGGAAGTCACGCAAGAGCCGAATTACGAAGCCGCGCTGGCGGCGTTGAAGGAGGCTTGAGGCTTGAGGCTTGAGGCTTGAGGTCGGAAGTCGGAAGTCGGAAGTCAGACCGCTCCCCGCCCTCCGCACTCCGCCCTCCGCCCTCCGCTCTCCGCTCTCCGCTCTCCGCTCTCCGCTCTCCGCTCTCCGCTCTCCGCTCTCCGCCCTCCGCTCTCCGCCCTCCGCTCTCCGCCCTCCGCTCTCCGCCCTCCGCTCTCCGACCTTTACGCCGAAGGCGTTTCGTCCTCTAGCCCAGCGTTGAACGCCGAAGGCGGTCTACGCTGGGGACGCGTCGAATTCGATCACCGTCTACCCCAACGGGGTTTCGTCCGGGTCTCGCGCGCGGCGGGCGCAACGCCGATGGCGTAGTGATCGTTCGCCTTGCCTTCCACCTAGGGTAGTCCACCTTCAGCGGACAACCCTAGGCTACAGACGGAAGCCCGTTGGGCTACGCTCGGTGCGACATCTCGAAACTCTAGGCTAAAGACGGAAGCCCGTTGGGCTACGCTCGGTGCGACATCTCAAAACGCTGACGGAACGAGATTCGACCAAAACAAGCGGCAATCTCGCTCCAAACGACAGTTTCGCGCAGCTCACCCTCCACTCTCGCCCTCGCTCCTTGCCTCGCCCGCGGGCCCCTCTCGCGGGCTATTTGCACGCTTGCAGTTGCGAAGCATACTAGCGAAACCTTGGAAACGAGTGCGAAAGAACGAGGCTGGCTCCGAGCGGCGAGCGGGAAAAAACCTGGAAAAACCCTTGAAAAAGCCGTGTGCGAGGCGCCGATGCCCATTCTTTTGCGTCCCCGCGACGGATCGAAATGGCTGGCTCACGAAAAATGCGAAAAATTCTCATTGACAATTTGCTTGCGTTCCCTGTAGTGCGTGATTAGACTAGGCCACACATGCGGAAGAATTAGCAAGCAAGCGGCTGTAGCAAGCAAGCTCGCCGCGGCCTGATCCGGACAGAAAATTCGAATCGGCGAGAAGCCTCGAAACGGATCGGGAAAAGAGGGAGTGAAGTCGCGGAGACGGCAGGGGGCCGGGCCGCGGTGAGTAAGTCGGGGGGCGAAAGTTGCGGGCGAGGAGTTCGCGAGACACGAGTCGCGGGAAACGGCTCGCAAACAAGCGCCTTGCGGACAAGCGGGTCGAGAAACAAACTTTTCTGCTGTAACAGAGCAAAGATTCAAGTCAAACGTCGCGGTTGTCTTTCAGCCAGATTCACCAACACCACCCAGTAATCACAATCGCGCGGGTTTCCGCTAAGGAGTTGGACTAATGAGAACGCGTTGCATCATCCGCAGTCTTCTTCTCTCTTCCGCAACGCTGGCCCTCGTCGTTTGGCCAAGCATCTCGAATGCGGCGACTATCGCGAATCCCGACGTGTTAAGTTGGAATTCAAGTGGCACTGGCACGCTGTTCCTTTCCACTACCCAGTATCCGACCCAGGCAGCCTGGAACGCAGGTGCGGCCGCCGCTGGCGTTTCGCCCGGAGCGTTTTCGCCCAGTGGTTTGACGTTCCAGTCAGGATTCAATGTTACCAACAACGACTTGATAATTCAGGCCGACAACGGGACCGACGCCCTTGCCGCGTATAATTTCCTGTATCAGGCTACTAAGGCTGGGTACAACTTCGCTAATTGGAGCGGGAATTCCAACCCTGGCGGTACGCCTGGGCCTGCGGGCGGAGTCGGTATTTACAGCGATGCCTCGCAGACCGGCAATCCGACGGGTAATTCTGCGGCCACTGACCCGCAATTTATTACGGGGATCGGAATCGCGTTAAACGACTTGAACACCGATGATGTGTTTGAGAACGACACCGGCTACAGCAATTGGGATGGAATTGCAGTTGGTCCAAATAGTGTACTCGTTAAATTTACCTACTATGGCGATACACAGCTACGGGGAGTCGTGGATCAAAGCGACGTTAACAGTGCAGTAATCGGCCGCGATAGCGGACTGCCAGGGTGGGTTAATGGTGAGAGCGAATTCAGTGGCATCACTCACCAAGCGGACGTGAACGACGTAGTTATCGGGCGGGACAGCTATGCATCTGACCCGGTCGTTTTTCCATCGGACCCGGTGGTCGGTGATGCGCTTCTGGGGGGTAATGCGTTTGCAGCCGGGAGCAATGCGGTACCGGAGCCGTCGGCAGGAGTATTGGCGTTGTTGGGCCTCATCGGCCTCATCGCCGGTTTTTCGTCGATGCGGTCGCGAGGCGCAATTGCCGACCGTTTGAACAGCCGTGCAGTTCGGGTGTAGATGAACGGAGTTTGCGCTTACTCGCAAGGGCAATACTGATGGGTTTAGTTTTGCTCAAACGGGCGACTTGAGGCGGTTGCCACCAGCTTAGTTTGAGAACGAACTGTGCATTTTAAGATAAAGGTTTGCCAATGAAGTCTTCCCATCGTCCCAGGACTTTGCTCTGCACCAGTTTAGCGTCGATACTCGCAATATCGGCTGGGTTATTGCTGCCCGGCGATGTGTCTGCCGTCACGCCAGCGGCGCTGACAATTGACTATTCAATCGGCGATCTGTTCAACCGGTGCAACTCAGCAAATCATCGCTCCAAACCAAAGCTACACAGTGGGAATTTGGGCGGTCGTCACGGGTTCCACGACGAGCGGTGATCTAGGGTTCGAACAAGCGCAGTTTGGTGCCGATTCTGGCACGACATCGACGCCAGCAATTCTCGGTGGCACGGCAAGCCTGGCGGGAGCGAATGGCGGCGTTGGCGTCACCGCGATCTCGGTCACCTCAACTTTTCAGACCGCGAACGGCGGACTTGTCTCGGCCGGCAGCGGCTCGATCGGGGACTTCACTAACGACGGCATCAACGATATCTCATCGTCTACATCGGCTGCCACCCCAAAGGGCGTTAAGGGGACCACGCTCGGCATCAACGTTGCCACAAACACCTTCATTTACGGCGGAACGCAGACTGCAACGAGCGAAGCGTTTAATGGCGGGTGGGCATTTGAAATCGGCACATTCACCGTCACGACTGGGCCGGATATTGGAGCGGGCGGGTCCACGACCACCTTCACACCGGTCGCGCCGACGTATAACAATGGTGGAAAACTTGACTACACGGTGACTGGTACGACAACAGCCACTCCGATTACGACGGGCGAAATCGCAGTGGGACAGAGCGTCACATTCGCCGTCCCGGGATCTGTAGCTAGTTCAGTTTTGAATCTATCCCCGTCGTCTTTGACGTTCAATGTGCTGCAGGCGGTCTCCGCTTCCGGCAACGCAGAGCGTGACGCTAACGGAAACAGGGGGAACCGCAACGACATATTCGGGCTCTGCTCCTGGCGGCTTCTCCCTTAGCGATCCGGCGAACGGGAGCATCGGAGCGAACGGGTCGAATTCATTGGCTTTTGGCGTGACCGGTACTGCGAACACGGGCACGATCACCGGCACGTACACAATTACGAACGTTGGAAACGGGGGCGATGTTCAAGGGGCCGGTGCGAATAAGTCGGTGTTGCTCACCGAGAATATCGGCAATGCTTTGGTCGGAAATTCCGGCGATGGCACGTTCGGCCCGGCCATGTTTGGCGTGGTTGGTTCGGGTGGGAGCTATGCTGGCCTGAGTTCTACCGCAATGACGGGCACGGGAACGCCAGGTGGCGCCGGTATCGAACATAGCGTCGCCACGATTCTGCTCGGAGGCAATAGTGGTCAATTCACCGGCGGCTCGGCCAACGTCAGTATGGCTTGGCGAAATCGGATGCTTGTCGAAGCCCCTGGCAACGATAGCGTCAATGGCCCCGGCTTCCCGAATGGCACGCCGACCAGCCCGCCGCTGAACAGACTGCCGCTGATTAGCGACGTGGTGCGATTGTTGGGAATGGGAACACCCAATGGCACCGCTCCGGTGCAAACCGATCCGTTTGCCTTGCAGGTGTCGTTCAACCCCGCAACGCTGAAGGCGGAAGGGGCCACCGACGCCAACATGGCCACGCGCGGCAACCTGTACCTCGCCACTTTGCTCGACGGAACTTGGCAGAATGCGATCGTCGACGACTTTGCCGTGCCCGGTGGAACCACGACCACGTATAACGGCCAGACGATCAACGTCGGTTCTGGCACTGTCGCCGCGATGTCGAACAATATGAACCGGCCGTTTATCGGCACGTTCTCGCAGTGGGAATTGGACTTCGATCCCACCGGAGGCAATTTGCAGAATTTCGTCGGTGTTTATGGCGTCGATCCGAATACGCTGGGCCAGGGCGAATACAACGCCTGGGCGATCATCAACCACAACAGCGACTTCGCCGTCGTGCCCGAGCCCTCGGCGATCGTCCTGGCCGCCTTCGGCCTCCTGGGCGGCCTCTGCCTGATCCGCCGCCGCAAGAGTGTCGCCGCCGCGTAGGCAACGAAGGCGTTTTGTCCACAGATGACGCAGATAGCACAGATACGATAAGAAGAGATTGCAGCGAGACCCAGGGAGTTCATCCTCCCTGGGTTTTTTTGTTCGTGCTTCTCCCATTCGCGTGATCCGTGCTTCCCTCCTCGTCCCTAATTCCCAATCTCTCCTATCTGTGTCAATCCGTGTCATCTGTGGATCAATTCTTCGTGGCAGACCCGTCGTTAGCGGGGTTTCCGGATTTCGTGGTTTGGCGCATAATCGGGCCTGCCGTGAAATGGCCCTGTTTTCCCGTGGTTTTTGGCCGGTCGGACTGGTCGGAAAATTTTTCGACAATTTGCTTGCATTCGTTTTTGCTTGCGACTACACTTGGTCTCGTTAGCTGAAGTCAATGGCCGGACGTGACGGCCGCGAAAATCGAAGCTCTCTTTTTTTGGAAGCGCCAGTGATGTCAACCCCGCGGTGTCCCTCCTAAGCCGATTCTCGGCTTGGATGCGATGCCCGAGGTGCTTTCCAGCTATTCGGCCCTTTGGCAAGTTTGCCAATTCGGGCGATTCCTTTGTTGATAAGTTCGGTGGATTATTTTTCCGCCGGCCGATCAGCTAGTCGATCGTCCGCAACCGCCAAGGGCAACTTGATCCGCTGGGTTATGCTTTAGCGTTCGACGGGCAATGCCCGTGAGCCGCTGAACCAGCCCGACGATCTTCCGCTGGCGCCTCTAAAGCGCGATTCCGCGCTAGACAGTTTCAATCGCCGACCGTGCGAGCCGTTTTCGTTCCGGATGGACCCCATCCGAAAAGCCGACGGCTTACATCGGTCTAGTCCCAAGCCCCTAGCCCCTAGCCCCTTCTCCCATGAACATCCGCCCGCTCCGAGCCAATTTTTCTTCTCACAACGCAGGATTGACAATGAATTCACGAACCCAGATTTGGAAATCGTTCCGTTGCGGTTTCGTCGCGCTCTTGGTGCTCGGCAGCGGAATCTTCGCCAGTCAACGAACGGCGTATGGCCAGTCATTGACGATCGATTATTCTATCGGAGATTTGTCCACGGGAACTAACACGCAGTCAATTGCGCCGAACACAACCTACACGGTCGAAATTTGGGCAGTCGTCACGCCTCCAGCGACGACATCAGGCGCGGACCTCGGCTTTGAGCAGGCGCAATTCGGTGCCGACTCGAGCACAACCACGACTGCGGCAATTATCGGTGGCACCGCTAGCACCGCGGGTGGCAACGCCGGCGTCGGAGTGACCGCAATCAGCGTGACCCCGATCTTTCAGACGGCGAACGGCGGATTCGTGGTTCCATCGACCAGCGGTTCTATAGGTGACTTTACCAATGACGGAATCAACGATATTTCGTCCTCAACTGCCGCAGCGTCGCCGAAGGGCTTGAAAGCCACGACGCTCGGCATCAACGTTGCGACGAATACGTTCATTTTCGGCGGAACTGCGTCCGCGACCAGTGAAGCGTTTGGGACGGGCTGGGCGTTTGAAATCGGTACGTTTTCCGTAACAACGGGCGCTACCATCGGTTCGGCCGGCTCAACGACGATTTTCACTCCTGTGACACCAACCTATAACAACGGCGGTAAGCTTGACTACACCGTGACCGGCACTACCACCGCCACACCAATCACCATCGGCGCAATTGCGGTTGGACAAGCGGTCACGTTTTCCGTTCCTGGATCAGGCGGCGGTGCCACTTCCACCACTTACAACCTCGGTGCGACGACGACGGCCGCGAACATTCACGTTACGGGCAGCGGCACGGTGGCATCGCAATCGGCGACGATTACCTCGACGATCACGAATGTCGGCACGGGCACGGCTGACACGCTCAACTTCACCGGTTTGACGGCGACTTCGAGCGGCACTCCCTCTCCTGGAATCGCGGGAAGCTCAACCTCCGGCGGGCCGTTGGCCAACGGCGGCGGATCGGCCAACAACAACGGTTTGACGTTCTCATCGAGCACGGCCGGCGCATTCACGATTAACCCGTCCGTTGGCACGGCCACGAACGGCACGCTTGGCACTTCGGCCACGCTGGGCACTAGAACGCCGACCACGGTCAACGTTTGGAACCTGGCCAGCGCCAATATTAACAGCACCACCAACCCGACCGTTACCCTGACCAGCATCCACACGGGCGGCACGTTCGGCACCTCGGCTTTGACGATTGCCAACACGGCCACGGCCGGCGTGTCGGAAGGTTTGGACGCCAGTTTTGGAACTGCCACCGGCAGCGCCACGACCAACGGCGGAACGATCACCACGCCCCTGGCCGCCGGAAGCACCAATAACACGTCGCTGATGGTCGGCCTTGGCAGCGGAGTCCAGAGCAGCCCGGGCACGTTCACCGGCACCGTGCCGGTCAATCTGACTTCCGACGGCACGGGCACCAGCGGCCTGGGCATGACGGCTCTCACGGCGCAAACGGTCACGGTCACCGGCAAAGTGTGGAACCTCGCGTCGGCCGCGCCGATCACTCCCACGCCCATCAACTTGGGAATCGTCCACGTCGGCGGGACCTTCGGCACTCAGGCGCTCACCGTCCAGAACACAGCCACTGCCGGTGTCTCCGAAGGATTGGATGCCGGTTTTGGAACACTCACCGGCAGCGCCAGCGGCACGGGTTCGATCACGACATTGGCCGCCGGAAGCTCCAATAATACGTCCCTCGTCGTCGGCCTCGGTGGCAATGCGCACACCTCCACCGCGGGCGCGATAACCGGCACCGCCCCCATCAACCTGACGTCGGACGGCACCGGGACCAGCGGCTTGGCCAGCACGCCGCTCACTTCGCAGTCGATCACGATTAACGGGCAGGTCAATAACTTTGCCCAGCCGCTATTCTCGCTTACCAACGGCATCGGCGTTCTCACCGGCGGCGGAACCAGTTATACATTGAACTTGGCTGGAACCAGCAGCGCTGCCGACTTGTCCGTGGCAAATACCCTTATCAGCTCGTCGGCCACCTTCCAGGACACTTTAGGTGGCAGCTACTCGCCCACCACGCTTCCGGACTACACCGTCACGGGCGCGACCACGTTCAGCGGGGTCGCGGCGGGCAGTTCGCAAAGCGGCCTTGCCGTGCAGGTAACCGGCACCAGCTCGGGAAAGTCTGAAACGCTGACCTTCACTCCCACCAGCACCAACGCCAGTGGGAGCAGCAACCTGAGCGCGATTACTTTGACGATCAACGACGCTGCGTCTACCACCACGGCCACGATCGACAACAGCCAGGCCACCAATACCGAGCCCGGCACTTTCCACGGGAGCGTCATCAACTCGACGGTCGCCGTCGGCGCTACGGCCAACGGCTACGCGGGCGTGACTTCCACGGTCGGCGCCGGCATCGGGCGCAAGCGCCGCAAGCGCCGGTATCGAAGGAAGCTTGATCACGGAAGCGGCCACGATCCTCGCGGGCAGCAACTCGGGCACTTTCACCGGCGGCGCTGCGGCCACGACCAGCATGACTTGGCGCACCCGGCTCTTGACCGAGACGCCGTCGAACGATGCCTCGGCCAACGGCAACGCGGCTGGCTTCGTCGCCGGCACGCCGACCAGCCCGCCGCTGAACCGCTTGCCGTTGATTAGCGACGTGGTGGCCTTGTTCGGCATGGCGACCGGGGCCACGGCGGCCACGCAGACCACGCCGGTTCAAACCGATCCGTTCGTATTCCAAATGGCGTTCAACCCCGCCACGCTGAAGGCCGAAGGAGCGACGAACGCCGACATGGCCACGCACGGCAATCTTTACCTCGCCTCGTTCATGCAGCTTACGGGACAGGGCCAGGCGACCTGGCAGAACGCGATCACCGGCGACTTCGCCTTCGCCGGTTCGACCACGACGACCTATAACGGCCAGTTGATCAACATCGGTTCGAGCACGCTGGCCTCGATGCCGAACGGAATCAACCGGCCGTTTATCGGCACGTTCGCCCAGTGGGAAGCCCAATTCGATTCGGACGGAAGCAATTTGCAGAACTTCGTCGGCGTGTGGGGCGTCGAACCGGATACGCTCGGCTCGAACGACTACAACGCCTGGGCGATCATCAACCACAACAGCATCTTCGCCGTCGTGCCCGAGCCCTCGGCGATCGTGTTGGCCGCCTTCGGCTTGATTGGCTGCGTGATCGTCGTGCGACGCCGCAAGAACCAGGCGGCGGTGTAAGCGACGAAGAGAAGAGAATTAACCACAAGCCCAGCGGGACTTTCCCGCTGGGCTTTTTTTCGTTTTTATTTCATAGCAGCCTGAAGCGCTAGCGAAGGGGGGATGCCAGCCTGAAGCGCTAGCGAAGGGGGCTCGCCGGCGGTATCCCTTCGCTCGCGCGTCAGGCTGGCGTGCGTTCGCTAGCGCGTCAGGCTTGTGTGCGATGCGGACATCCGTGGAATCCGTGTGATCCGTGGTTCCTCTCTTCGTGAGCCTGCTTCACTTGAGATCTTCACGGAGGAATTCGCATTTCGGCTGGCTGCCGCCGACGCCTTTCATGAAGCCGTCGACGTAGCGGATCGGCTCGCCGCCGGGGCGGGCAGGGTCGCGGAAGTTGTCGCCTTTTTGCAGAATGTAGCGCGTTTCGGGGATGCCGCCGAAGCTGCGATCGCCCGCCGATTGGCAGGGAAACCAATAGCCTTTTCCACCAGCATCGACCATGTAAAACTCTGAATAACAATGGCTGGGCACCCACACCGTGCGGGCCGGAATGCCGACGGCCCGGCACATGGCGATGAACAGCGAGGAAAACTCCTCGCAATGTCCGGTGCCCTCTTGCAACGCTTCGAGAGCTCCTTTGATCGGGCCCCCTTCGCGATACGTGAGCCGAGCCTGGCCGGCGTCGTAAATCGCTTCGACCTTGGCCCAATCTTCCTTGCCCGCCGTCACCTCCTTGGCCAGCTTCACGATCTTGTCGTTGCGGCTTTCGATGAACGGGCTGGGGTTCAGATACGGCAGCAGCTCCGGCTTTTTTTCCGGATGGGCGAGAAGCTTGTAGGCGGATTTGTCAAGCGGCGGCAACAGCGTGCGGCGGGTGACTTCGAAAATCACGCTGGCCGTGGCGACTTCGCCCGTTTTCAGCTTCGGCACGGTGACGACCATCTGCCGCACCGTGCCGCCGAGCATGTGATATTGAATCTTCTGCACGTTCGGCGACGTTTCTTCCTTTTCGACTTTCACCTGCTGCTCGGGCCAATTGGTCGGCACCGGCGCGCTGGCGACGATGCCGCGGCACGGGCCGCTGTCCGCCGTGATCACGACGCCGATTTTGACGCGAGTGACAACGGTCTTGCCGAGGATCGGGCCAGGAGGCGCGGCGGGCTCGTCAGCGCGGGCCGATATCGCGAGCGAAACGAGAGCAGCGGCGAGTGAGATCGCGGCGGGACGGCGTATGAAATTCATTGGCGGGAATCTCGAAGGGATTGCGATGGCCGTTTTTTAATTATACTTCGCTCAAACGCCAGTTGTTGATGTCGCTTTTCGACGGTCCAACCCGATAACACAGGCACAACGGCCGACGTCTCGTTAAAATGCGTCGTCTTCTCGCGCTCGCACTGGCCAACTGCGCTGGCCAGTGCCACACGGTCACGGCAAGGCGGCTAGCCGCCGGTGTCGTAGCCGAGGTTCGGCGCTAGCCAGCGTTCGACTTCGGCGATCGACCGGCCGGTTGCGCTGGGCATAGGCTTCGACCTGGTCGCGCGTGATGCGGTCGACGGCGAAGTAGCGCGCTGTCGGGATGGGCGAAGTACAGCCCGCTGACGCTCGCCGCCGGGTACATCGCGAAATTCTCGGTCAGACGGATGCCCGTCGCCTGCTCGGCGTCGAGCAGATCGAACAGGATTCGCTTTTCGGTGTGATCGGGACAGGCCGGATAGCCCGGGGCGGGGCGGATGCCGCGATATTTTTCGTCGATCAAGTCGTCGTTCGAAAGTTGCTCTTCGCGGCCGTAGCCCCAATCGACGCGGGCTTGCTGGTGCAGCAATTCGGCAAAGGCCTCGGCCAGCCGATCGGCCAGGGCCTTGACCATGATCGCGTTGTAGTCGTCGTGATCGGCCTCGAAGCGCGCGCACCAGTTCGTCGCAGCCGATGCCGGTGGTCACGGCGAACGCGCCGAGATAATCCTTGCGGCCGCTGTCGACGCGGCGCGATGAAATCGGCCAGCGCGTGAAACGCGGTTTGCCCTTTGCGCTCCCATTGCTGGCGCAGCGTGTGAAAGCGAGTCAGCTCGGTCGTGCGCGTTTCGTCGGTGAAGACGACGATGTCGTCGCCGTCACGAGCTCGCCGGCCAGAAGCCATACACGCCGCGGGCCGTGCAGCAGCTTTTCGCCGAATGATCCGCTGCAAGCAGGCTGCGTGGCATCGTCGAACAGCCGCTGCGCCTCCTCGCCGACGTCGGGATCGTCGAAGATCTTCGGATACTTCCCCTTCAGCTCCCAGGCCATGAAAGAACGGCGACCAATCGATGAATTCGGCGCAGTTCCGCCAGCGGAAAGTCGTCCAGCACGCGGCGGCCGAGGAACGACGGCGCGTCGATCCGCACCGTCGCCCAATCGGTCTTGAACCGCCGCGCCGACGGCTTCGTCGTACGGAACCAGCTTCACCTGCTGCCGCTGCTGATACGACTCGACCAGTTGCGCCTGCTCGCGCGCGGTTGCGGCGTCGAAGCCGCCGCGCGATTCGGGATTCAGCAGTTGCTCGACGACGCCGACGCTGCGCGAGGCGTCGAGCACGTGGACGGTTTCGTGCTTGTAGGCCGGCGCGATCTTCACCGCCGTGTGCTTGGCGCTGGTCGTCGCCCCGCCGATCAACAGCGGCAGCGTAGAACCCGCGCCGCTGCATTTCGCGCGGCGACGTGCACCATTTCGTCGAGGCTCGGCGTGATCAGCCCGCTGAGGCCGATCATGTCGACCTTCTCGGCGTCGCGGTGTCGAGGATCTTCTCGCAGGGGACCATCACGCCCAGGTCGATCACTTCGTAGTTGTTGCAGCCCAGCACGACGCCGACGATGTTCTTGCCGATGTCGTGAACGTCTCCCTTGACGGTGGCCATGAGGATTTTGCCGCGCGGCTTGTCTTCGCCGCCGGCTGCGGCTTTTTCCTGCTCCATGAACGGCAGCAGATAGGCGACGGCTTTTTTCATCACGCGGGCGCTTTTGACCACCTGCGGCAGAAACATCTTGCCCGCGCCGAACAGATCGCCGACGACCTGCATGCCGGCCATCAGCGGGCCTTCGATGATCGCCAGGCCGGTCGGATATTTCTGCCGGGCTTCTTCCACGTCCTCGTCGATGTAGTCGACGATGCCTTTGACCAGCGCATGGCTGAGCCGCTCTTCGACCGTGCCGCTGCGCCACGCCAGACTCGGCTTCCGGCGCGCGCGCCGCCTTGGCTGCTTGACCGTCTCGGCAAATTCGACGAGCCGCTCGGTGGCGTCGGGCCGGCGATCGAACAGCACGTCTTCGACGCGCTTCGAGCAGTTCCTTGGGGATTTCTTCGTAGACGGCCAGCTGGCCGGCGTTGACGATGCCCATGTCCATGCCGGCGCGGATGGCGTGATACAGAAACGCCGAGTGCATCGCCTCGCGCACGACGTCGTTGCCGCGGAACGAGAACGAGATATTGCTCACGCCGCCGGAGATCTTTGCTCCCGGGCAAACTTGCTTGATCTCGCCGCGTCGCCTCGATGAAATTGATCGCGTAGCGGTTGTGCTCTTCGATGCCGGTGGCGACGGTGAGGATGTTCGGATCGAAGATGATGTCGGTCGGCGGCATGCCGACTTCCTCGGTCAGCAGCCGATAGGCCCGCTGGCAGATGCGCACCTTGTCGTCGATGTCGGTGGCCTGTCCCTGCTCGTCGAAGGCCATGACGACGACGGCGGCGCCGTAGCGGCGGACGAGCCGCGCGTAGTGCAGAAACTGCTCTTCGCCTTCCTTGAGGCTGATCGAGTTGACGATCGCCTTGCCCTGCACGCATTTCAAGCCCGGCTTCGATGACCGACCATTTCGAGCTGTCGACCATGATCGGCACGCGGGCGACTTCCGGCTCGGCGGCGATCAGGTTCAGAAACCGCGTCATCGCCGCTTCGCCGTCGAGCATGCCTTCGTCCATGTTGACGTCGATGATGTTCGCGCCGGCCTCGACCTGCTCGCGGGCGACGGCCACGGCCTCTTCGAATTGTCCGCCGAGGATCAGCCGGGCGAATTTCTTCGAGCCGGTGACGTTGGTCCGCTCGCCGATCATGATGAAATTGCTTTCGGCCGGAGCGTGAGCGGCTCCAGGCCGCTGAGGCGCGTCAGCGGCTCGATGCTTCGGCCGCTTGCGCGGCGGCTTGTCGGCCACGGCCTCGGCGATGGCGCGGATGTGCGCCGGCGTCGTGCCGCAGCAGCCGCCGACGATGTTCAGCCAGCCGTTGGCGGCGAATTCGCCCAGCGTGCGGGCCATCATGCTCGGGCGTTTCGTCGAAGCCGCCGAAGGCGTTCGGCAAGCCCGGCGTTCGGATAGCAGCTGACGTAGACCGGCGCGATGTCGCGACAGCTCTTCGATGTACGGCCGCAGCTTGCTCGGGCCCAAGCGCGCAGTTGATGCCCGACGCTGAGCAGATCGGCGTGCGCGATCGAGTTCCAGCAGGCCTCGACCGTTTGGGCCGAGAGCGTGCGCCCGCCTTCGAAAATCGTGAACGACGCCATCACCGGCAGCCGCACGTCGCTGGTCGGTCGAAGTACTTGTCGATCGCGAACAGGCAGGCCTTCAGCACCAGCGTGTCGAAGGCCGTCTCGGCGCAGCAGGATATCGACGCCGCCTTCGACCAGCGCCGTCGACCTGCTCGTAGTACGTCTCGACCATCTGGTCGAACGTCGCGGTCGCGATAAGCCGGATCGTTGACGTTGCCGGCGATCGAAAGTTGCTTGTTCGTCGGGCCGATCGAGCCGGCCACGAACCGCGGCCGCTCGGGCGTGCGACGGTTCATCTCGTCGACGGCGCGCGCGGGCCAGCGGCACGGCGGCCAGGTTCAGCTCGCGCACGTGCGATCTCGAGGCCGAAATCGGCCATCGCGACGCTGGTGGCGCCGAACGTGTTGGTCTCGATGATGTCGGCGCCGGCTTCGAGATATTGGCGATGAATGTCGCTCGATCGCCTCGGGCTGCGTGATCGACAGCATGTCGATGAAGTTCTTCAAGTCCTTCGAGTGCTCGGCGAACTGCTGGCCCGCGGAAATCCGCTTCGCTGAACTTCAGCGCATGGACCATCGTGCCCATCGCCCCGTCGAGGACCAGAATCCGCTTGGACGAGGAGGTCTTCGAGGAGGGCACGGGTTGAGTTTTTCGCGGCGGAGGGCATCGAATCGAATATCGCACAGGAGGATTGAAGTTGCAACGCTGCGGACGTAGACGGCAAAGTCGGCACTGAGGTTCAATGCATCGTCGGCGGTATGTTGGAACTGTACGCTTCCGAAGCAAGTCTGCGTGCCAAAAACGGGCCAGGTGCCCGCCGCGCAAGCAAGGGAATTGCGGGTCAAATAACGCCATCCGACCGATCCCATTTCCGCATCTCAAAACCGCCTCGTCTGTGAATCTGTGCGGGTCGGGCAACCTGTAATCGCAAATGCTTTTCCAATATCAGTTTAGGTCGGCAGCGCGGGGGCCGATCATCGGCGAAAATCGGGCAGAACTTCAAAGAATTTTTCTCGCTCTAAAGCGGCCTGGCGATGCCGGTTGCGATGCGATCGCTCGAATTCGCGCAACTTTCTAGTTTGCCCCTCCCCGTTTCATCCGGCACATTCATTTGGGCTGATTATGCGCACACGGAAAATGAGTCTAAAGAATGGCTCGGTAGCCGAGGATAACATGAAATCGAATCTGACGCTCTTCGCGGCGATGGTTTGCGGCTGGCTTCCGGCCGCGGCCTGCCTGGCTCAGTGCTCGACCGGGGCTTGCCCCAGTCAATGCTGCCAGGAGTATCGCATCGAATATAAGACCGTTTACGACGAAGTGCAGCACTCGGCCTATCGCATCGAGCAAGAGACGGTGCTCCGGCCCGAGGTGATTACCTCCTATCGCCCGGTCTACGAAACGCAAATGCGAGAACGCCGCTACACCGTCGCCCGGCCCGTGCAAGAGACGGCCGAGCGCGAGGAGCGTTACACGTTCCAGCGGCCGGTCGTAGAAACGCAAATGCGCGACGCCAGCTACGACCGCGTGCGGAATGTCTCCGAGATCGTCGAGCAGGAGCAGCATTATCAGGTGGCCCGGCAGGTGGTCGAGACGCAGGAGCGCGAGAATCGCTACACGGTTCGCCGGCCGATCATCGAAACTCAAGAACGCGACGATTGCCAGACCGTCTACGAACCGATCGTCAACTACACGACGCGGTATGTCGATCAGGGCTGCATGGTGGAGACGCCGGTGTGTGTCCCCGGCCGGCCGCGGTATCGGCTCCGCTGGGAGTCGGCCGGCTGTGGGGCCGATCCAGTCACGGGCTTGCCGGAGTATCATCGGGCCGGGTTGTATTGGGCGCAGGTTCCAGGCCCGGCGCGGTCGGAGGTCGCTCGAAGTTGGCAGCCGAACATCGTCGCGCAGCAAGTGGCGACGACTTCCTATGTGCAGAAAGTTGTCAGCGCGCAAGGTGCCGGTGCAGGTTTGCCGGTATGTCGATGAGGAGGTCGTGCAAAAGGTGCCGGTGCAAGTTTGCCGGATGGTCACCGAGGAGCAGGTTCGCCGGGTGCCGATCACGGTTTGCAAAACGGTCGTCGAGCACGTCGATCAAAAGGTGCCGGTGCAAGTTTGCCGAATGGTCACCGAGCAGCAAGTTCGCAAAGTGCCGATCGTCACCTGCCGAATGGTCAATGAAGAGCACGTCGAACAGATTCCGGTTCGCCTTTGCCGCATGGTGGCGGTGCAAGAGACCGTGCAGGTGCCGCAGACGATCGAGAAGCAGGTGCCCGTGACGTATACCTGCCGCGTGCCGCGAATGATCGTGCTGCGAATTCCGATCGAGCCATGCGGCTGCCATGTTTCGGCGCCGAGCGCTTGCTCGCCAGTCATCACGGCACCGATCATCACTTCGCCGATCATTACAGCGCCGACAACGACCGCGCCGACGTTGCTGATGCCGCCGTTGCCCGGCCCGGCGGCATCTTCGCCGTCGAACCACAATCACGTCGCCTGCTTACACGTCGTCATCCAGCAGTCCGACGACGATCGTGAATCGTCCCGAATTGACGACGATCATCGTTCCCAACTCCGGTTCGGGCACGACTTCCGTCGTCAAGCCATCGAATTCATCGGATTACGGCTCCGCCAAATCGTCGGGCTCGGCGCGAGAGCACTCGACCAGCAAGCCGCAGCTCAATTCCGAAAAACCGCTTCCCGGCCCGGCAGAAGACCGCCCCGCCGACAGCGATTCGAATCCGGGCTCCCGCTCGAGACCCACGGGCAATAGTGCTGCGAAGGGGACGACGACATAAGCCAGTCGATCGGCATTGGTGTTGCAGTAAAAGCAATCCGCCGCCACTGGCTAGCGCGCCTTCTTGCATTGCATGCCGTCGCGATTCAAATCCCGTTGCGCCGATTTGCCGATTCTCGCCAATCTGGCGACTTTGATTCGCTACACCCGTTGCGGTAGCGTCATGTTCCTTCATGGTTGAAATAGTCTTTCAACCGGAACTCAGGCTGCAAAGCGCGAGCGAACCGACTACAATGGTGGCGGCACTCCGGGGCGGTATCGATGTTTTTCGCAATTGTCAGCGAAATAACCGGTATCGAGACGATCGCGCATGGCGCGGGAGTTCG
The DNA here is from genome assembly GCA_963738955.1 of Pirellulales bacterium. Classification (GTDB taxonomy): domain Bacteria; phylum Planctomycetota; class Planctomycetia; order Pirellulales; family DATAWG01; genus DATAWG01. The sequence goes on from CAVTYW010000019.1 coordinate 316,180, forward strand.
GTCGCGGGACAAGCTGCGAAAGAGATATGGCCCCGGGGCGTGGCGTAAACTGAAAGGGCGAGCACGAGTTCGATTGAGCAATGGTGACGAACGAGAAGCGGAGGTCCATTGGTATGAAGCACACGGCATCGGAAAAAAAGAGTTCAAAATCAAGAGATTCATCGACTAAACTCGCGAGCTTGGGCCGTTTACGAGCAAGCTCGCCCGGCGTCCAATTCGTGGTTTGTATCAAGAGTGGCGGCTATGTGGACCTGGAGCCGTTGAAGGTCTATAAGGTGCGGCGCGATGCCGCCGCGCTCGAACAACATCTGCTACGCGTGGTTGACGGCTCCGGAGAGGATTATCTCTATCCTGCCGATTTCTTCCAGCCGATCATTGCCGCAAAGGGTCTTTTCAAAGCGGTAGAGATGGAAGACTCGATCGCCAACGGCACTCACGAGTCGTCCGGCCATGTTGTCGTCGTGGAAAGAAAAGGACGAAAGAACGGGACCCGCGTCAAAAGATAGACTACCCGCGCACTCTTTGTCCTGGAATCGAAATTCCTCGCAGGTGCGCCGAACGTTCATCACCTTTGCAATCCGCCCAAGGGCATGACGGCTTTTGCGGAGATCAAAACGGTATTTCCGCCGAATCAGAATCGAAATCCGATCTCGCTCCGTCAGGTTCATTCTCGCAAAGCGGCCCAAAATCAAGTCCGTTATAGGGTTCCATGAGTTCCCACATCTCGTTTTGATGGAGCCAAATCGGATCCGCATTTCGTGCGATGAACTCGTCAACCGGAATACCATCGATCAACGGTTCGCGCGGAACGCGTTTTTGCTTGCCGTTGATGAAAATGATCATGGTCGCGCCATTCCGCTTTCGCCGCGATTGTCTTTCGGCGGCCGTGAGCTTGCGTTTCATGGAGGGATTTTCCTCTCTCACGAGGTCGTAACCGTCATTGCCATTCGGCACGCAGCGGAAATCTCGGCGGCGGGGTAACCTTGCTTCTCGACGATCCGTCCCGAAAGCTCCTCGACGACGAACGCTGTTCCTGCGATTTCAAAGTGTGCGCCACTCGATTAGGAATGTCCTTGGGCCGTCGATGATCCGAAACGGCTGTGGCTCGCCTTCCCGGCACAGGCAAATCGCAAGATTATCTCCGGGGTCGAGCAACCAGGCGTCGCGCGAACGAGTCGAGAACAAGACCAACTTTCCCACGCTGACGATCCGCGAATCCTCGGCTTGCGCGAGTTGCGTGATATAGCGGACTTCGCGATGAATATCGAGTTTGACAATCCTTGAAATCGTCGTGCCACATGGCTTTTTCCGTCCTTCGCCGGCCCACGTCCGCGTTTCAAGAGCCGCCGGGCCGCATCGCGTTGTTTCTTGGATCTCGACATGAAATCAGCCTCGAACGACAATCCCCGGCGACAGCATGGGGCCGCTGACCCCGAATGTCAAGCCGCCGGATTCTCAGTATAATCTGAGATGAAAGTCGCCTGTTTTTCTGGGGCGGAATTAGAACTTGTCGATAACGGAAGGCCATCATGGGTCAGCGGGCGAACCTCGTCGTTGTGAAGGGTGGTGATTGGAAACTCTATTACGATCACTGGTGCGCGAACCGACTGGATATGGAACTCTTTTGGGGACCCATTTGGGCCACGGAATTCATTGAGCAGCGGTCCCCACTGGATGATCGCACCGACTGGCTTGATGAAATTTGGTGTGAAGGCGCCGCGATCATCGACCACGACCGGCGAGTTGTCGTTTGGTACGGTGGAGAAGACATCCAATATGATGTTCCCTCCCGAAGAGCGTTTGTAGCGCTCATGCAACGGCAATGGCCCGGCTGGGAGATTCGCTGGGCCACCGGTGCCATCACTGACATCGGGAGATACCTTCATATCCCTCTTGATCGCTTCCTCGCACGATCCGACACTAAACGAGAAGGATCATTCGGCGTGTGGCCGGAGGAGCCCGACTATAACAACGTGCTCCTCACCGTGAAAGAAGGGGGATTTACTTCTGCCGCGAGAATCCTTGGCGACGAGGAGTCTCTTGAAGCCGGGGCCGGCCAGCTTTCTTCGCTCACGGCGTTTCCGAGGACGTCCGAATTCACTTGGACCGGAAGTATGCCTACACTGGGACTCCATCTTGATCTTGATCAACGCGATCTTTGGTATTGGAATGCGTACCCTGCCGAATTCATTGAGGATCGCGTTCAACAAACGTGGCCAGGATGGCGGACCCAATGGCTACACGACCGTTTTGAAGAACATCTGCGAATCGCGTCTGTCGAGATCCGATTGCCGGTCCGAGGCGCTGCCGAGTTGCACGCGGAATTAATCGAGCGGCTGCGGCGTTCATTCGACCACCCGGCTTCGAACCCTGCGCGTAAATTAGGTCCGAGGCTCGGGGCAACCAACATCAATCCGTGGACGGATGAGGCCCGTGGATCAGTGGGATCGCCCGCAGAGAAGCTGAGAATCCTCGACGCGATACAAGACGCATCGTGCGCGTGACGAAATCTGCGCCGTTCGCTAGAATTGTCCGCAAATCGCGGTTGAGGTGACCGAATGATCGAGGGCTGGCATCGAGATCAATACTTGATTCTTTTCGATGAAAACGAATCGGCCGATTTCTCGTATCGCTACGAGATCGACAGCTACATCGCTGGTTACCTAATCGTTGGTTTGCTGGGATGGGACGATTTTATCGTGGCGGCGCCGGCCGGCGGACTCTTTACGATTCCCACCGTTCCACTTGACCAGAATTATCTTGCGCCTCTCGGTTTTACGATCGACACAAACCAGTTGCAGGCGGACGAGCGATACCGTGGAAAGATTAAATGGTATACAAAGCCACTCGTATTCGGCGGGGGCATCGCGCCGGCGACAACATGACTTGGGTTAGTTTGGAACAGCATGTCCAGCTTGTGAGGTGGTGGAATAAGCTCTATCGAACCATGAAACACGGTGAGATCCCTTGACCTGTTGATCGGGCCTGGTTCCGATCTTTCCGTCATCGGCATCCAACTCTTGTCGCCCCGTTTTTTCTCGATCCGCCGCCCTTGGGCTCTTCGACCCAAGAGCCGCACGCTCAAATACGGCGCCTCGACCAAGGACAAATCATCATGAATCTCACCAGCGCGACCGTTTCCCAAATGATTGCCGCGCCGGCCGACAAGATATTCGACGTTTGGATGGATCCAAAAAGCCCCGGCGGCCCGTGGTTCGGCGCGGAGCGAGTCATTCTGAATCCGGTCGTCGATGGGCTGTTTTATTTTGCGGTGATGCATGAAAACCGCCGGTGGCCACACTACGGGCGATTTCTTCGGATCGATCGGCCACGCTGCATCGAGTATACCTGGGTGTCGGAGGCAACCCAGGGCGTCGAGTCGGTCGTGTTGCTCACGTTCGAACCAAACGGCGACGCGACGAACGTGACGCTACAGCACTCCGGCGTCCCGGACGACAAAATGGGCCGCCAGCACAACGACGGCTGGACTTGGGTTCTGTCGAAGCTCGGTGAAGGCTTTTCCGCCGGCGGATCGGCAACATGAAATACGCCGCCGAGCCCGGCCTCGGAAGATACCGCGACAACTCACCGGATGATATAGTGTGTCGCTCCGGCAATTTTAGGCCGTGCGCGCCGATCGGCGTCATGCCGGGCACCCAAAACAAGTCAATCAGCGAATGGATTCATGTCTTCGAAAAGCACGACGGCGACGGCGGACGAACGGCAAGACGATTCACTTGCTGGCAAGCGCGTGACGATTGCCGGCAAGTTGGCCGGGATGCCGCGGCGCGAGGCACAGCAGTTGATTCGCGAGCACGGAGGCGTGGCCGTCGATGCGCCGGCGGCGGATGTGCAGGTTGTCGTCGTCGGCGAGCAGGAATTGCCGCTGGCATTCGATAGCCGGGCCATCGATTTGGACGACGCGACGCGCGCGGCCGTCGATGATGGCCGAATTGAAGTCATCACCGAGACGCAACTTTGGCAACGGCTGGGGCTGGTCGAAGCGGAGCAGCATGTGCATCGGCTCTACACTCCGGCGATGCTGGCCGAACTGTTGCAAGTGCCGGTGGCGATCGTGCGGCGATGGCATCGGCGGGGATTGATCGTGCCGCGGCGCGAAGTGCGCCGGCTGCCGTACTTCGATTTTCAAGAAGTGGCCACGGCCCGGCAGTTGGCCGAATTGCTCGCGGCCGGGATGTCGGCGCAAGCGATCGAGAAGAAGCTGGCCGAATTGGTCCGATATCGGCCCGGCGTCGAACGGCCGTTGGCTCAGTTGTCGGTGATCGTCGAGGGGAAGCAGCTTTTGCTGCGGCAAGGCGATGGGCTGATCGCGCCGGGGGGGCAGCTTTGGTTCAACTTCGCGCCACCGTCGGGCTCGGCGCGGACGGAAGGCGAGGCGGAAGCGGTTCACCACGAAGACGCGGAGAGCGCGAAGGATTTGGCGGATGACGTTGACACGTCGGTTGCGCTGCCGCTGGTGCGTAACGAAATCGCCACGCCCGAGGAATTGTTGAATCAAGCGGCCGCGCTGGAAGACGAAGGACAATTGGTCGCTGCCGCGGAGATGTATCGCGCCGCATTGGTCGGCGGTGGTCCGGTTGCGGAAGTTTGTTTTGCGCTGGCCGAATTGCTGTATCGGATGGGCGACACGTCGGCGGCCCGCGAACGGTATTACATGGCGATCGAACTGGACGAAGAGTATGTCGAAGCCCGGGCGAATTTGGGCTGCGTGTTGGCGGAGGCGGGCGAGCGGGAGTTGGCGGTCGCCGCATTCGAAGGGGCGCTAGCGTTTCACGATCAGTATCCCGACGTGCATTATCATCTGGCCCGCACGCTCGACGATCTCGACCGCCGCGCAGAGGCCGATCGGCATTGGCACGCTTTCTTGGAGCTAGCGCCGGAAAGCCCGTGGGCGGAAACGGCGCGCGGCGGCTTTCGGAATCGTAAAATCAGTTTACGGTTCGCGACTGTAGGGAACGGCCTCCGTGCCGTTCCGCGTAAACGCGTGCCCGCGAGAACGGCACTGCGCGGCCGAGCTGCAACCAATGTTCACGCTTCAGCTTGCTCGCTCGCAGCACGCTGAAGCGTGAACTCCAACGTTGATTGCGGCGTGCGCCCGGAACGGCACGGAGGCCGTTCCCTACAGATTTTTTTATTGCAGGCAGTTTCGTGACCATCGGTGGCCGCGTGGCAACTATTATGTGAGTTGGGTGGCGCTCGCGCTGCCGGGGTTTGCCGGGCGTAAGTTATGCCGGCGGTGTGGCTTGTGAATCGCCGCCGGTGCGTCGGCCGGGGCTGTCGGTCTTGCAAAACCGCGTAAACTACGTATCTTAAGAATTGATTTTCGGCCCGATTGCAGTCGAGTTGGGAGCCGGTTGGCTCGGCGGGAATTTGGCTCGACTGCGAATTGGGTGGCTCGAGGGCGTCGTGTCGATGAACGAATTGCCCTTTTTTTACAATCGGGTTAGCCCGACCACTTGGGTCCATCTTTCGTCGCTCCTGACGATCGCCATTTTTTTCAAGTTCAGCCGGTTGTGGAGCGTGCGGAATCTGGACCTGATTGCGCCTGATCTCAGTGGCGCCAGGATTGTTGGCCGCCCAATATGGTCACACGATCCATTCGGTGCCGGTCGAACAAGCCGGGTATCTTTGGCTGTTCGCGGCCACACTCTGGTTCTTGGTCCGTGCGCTGATCGATCCGATGATGGTTCGCCGCCCGTTGTTGGAGGCGAATCTGTCGGTCGGTGGACTCACGTTTCTGGGGATCGCACTGTACGTGTTCATGATGGCGAACGTTTTGACCGTGGCGCCGGAGCCGGAAGAACATGAAACGGCGACCGTCGCCGCGGCTCCGAAGGTTGCGATTGCCGACGAATCGGGCGAATCGGGGTCGTCGGTTTCCAAAGACATGGCGTCCGTCACTGCGCCACATGCAGCGCCGACCGAAACGCATCCGCAAGCCGCCGCAACCGGCGCCGCACATCGGTCGTTGCCGGTCGCGGAAGCCGAACGGATCGCGCGCCAAGGGCCCGGCTATCCACCGCTATTTCGAGTTCCGAATTTCGTCACCCAGCGCATGCAGCTTCGCGACGATGATTTCAAGCGAATCGCGGGCGAGTCGCCGCAAGCGACGCCGCAAACCACGCCGCCGGCAGCTCAGCAACCCGGCCAATTTCACGCCGATCTATTGCTGACGCGCATCGCATTGGTGCTGCTGCATCTGTCGGTCGTGATTGGGTTGGTTTTGATCGGCTACCGGCATTTCGACAACGTGAAGACTGGCATCGCGGCCGCGGTGCTGTATTTGATGATCCCTTATACGGCCGAGTTCACGGGGCACTTGCGACATGTGCTGCCGGCGGCGCCGTTGGTTTGGGCCCTGGTGACGTATCGCCGGCCGGCACTATCGGGCCTGTTCATGGGCCTGGCGATCGGGTTGTCGTACTATCCGCTGTTTCTCCTTCCGTTGTGGTTGAGTTTTTATTGGCAGCGCGGCTTGCTGCGATTTCTTGGCGGATTGGCGCCGACGCTTCTACTACTCGTGGGGCTGTTGGCTCTCTGGGCACCGAGCCGCGAGGTGTTCTTCGCCGACGTGCAGCAGACGTTCGGCTGGATCATCCCGCAAATGCAGCGCGAGAATTTCGAAGGCTTTTGGAGCCAGCCGCTGTCGCTTTTGGACCCGGTGTATCGGATTCCGATCCTGGCGGCATTTGTTGCTCTATCGGCGACCATGACCGTTTGGCCGGCGCAGAAAAATCTGGGGTCGTTGATTAGTTGCTCGGCAGCGTTGATGCTCGGAACCCAATTCTGGGACGCTCATCGCGGCGGGCTGTTCGTCGGCTGGTATTTGCCGCTGCTGCTGTTGACGATTTTCCGCCCGAATTTGGAAGACCGCGTTGCGCTGTCTGTTCTCGGCGAGGGTTGGTTTCCCAAACGGCGAACGCATTCGAAGCGGATCGGCCGCGCGGCATAGGAAGTGCTGCCCAGAGGGCTCGTTGTCCTTATCTGCGCGGTCCGTAGGATGAACAGAGGGCCATTCCAACCTCGGTTGCTACTATGCGGCGTCATCGTGATCTGATCCTCGGAGCGATCGTCGGGCTGCTGCTTGCGGCGGGTGCTTGGGCCGTCTCCCAACATTCGACGCGGCAAACGCCCGAAATCCCGTCGCCGGCATCCAAATCTGCGGTATCGAAAACAGCAACATCCAGCCCATCGGCCGAAGCAACGCCAGTCGTGCCGCCGATCGACGTGCAAGCGATTCGCCAAAAGGCATGGCACAAGATCAAGCCGCGGTTGGCCGTCGCCGATCGAGCCTCCGAAGACGAATTGGAGCGATCGATCGATTCGATCAACGATTTCTTCAGCGAGCGGAAGCAGGGAACCAAAGCGTTTGCCGCGTCGGTGTTGTCGCTCAAAGGGAAATGGCAATTCATCCGCGGCCATTTGCCATACGCCGCGGCGAACCAGCATTTGAAGTTTCTTGAAACGAAGTTCGGCGAGCATGTCTTCAAGCCGGATGAATTGAAGGAAGCGGTCGAGTCGTCGGTCGCCCAATATGTCAAATCGGTGCAAGGAATCGAGAACCAACTCCTCGTGAATTGCCGGCAAGACATCAGCGATTCCGATCCGCTGTCGCAACGGGCCATTCCGCAAATCGGCTCGCAGAAGACTTTTCAGGCCGAGTTTCAACGGCTGCTTAGGGTTGTGGGAACCGATGTTTCGCACGACTTGCACTACACGATTGGACGCGAAGTCGTCGTGTTCGTCGGCTGGGACATCGCAACCACGATTTTCACTCGCGTCGGAGCGGCCGTGGCGACGGAACTGAGCGTCGATTCGACGTTGATTGCCGCCGGCGCGTCGTCATCTTGGGCAACGTTTGGCATCGGACTGGTCGCGCTGATTGTCGTCGATATTGCCGTCGATTGGTTAGAGAAACTGACCGGCCACGATCCGGCGGCTGCCATCGCATTGAAAGTCAACGGCACGCTCGATCGGGTTCGCGCGCTGTTGATCGACGGCGATCCCGAGGCAATTCGGGTTTACCGCAAGCTCCGCCGAATGGAGAATGAAGACGCCGATCCGGCGGTTCGCACTCGTTGCCGCACGGCCGCCGACAAGATCGAGCAAAGCGGCCGGCTCGGCTTGCGGGCCGAACTAAAGCGACTCCACGAAGTGCGATCTCGCTTGCGGGAAGAAACTCTCGAACGCCTTGTACTCGAAGGAGAAGGAACTTGACGCCACGAACCCGATCGATCCGCCATGCAACTCTCGCCGGCGTTGTCGCATTACCATTCATGGCAATCGCCGGCTGCGGGAAATCCGAGCCGCCAGCAGCGCCGCCTCCTAGCAAGGCCATCGAGAAGCAACTCGACAGCAAGGATCCGAAGGACCGGCTCGAAGGAGCCAAACAGGCTGAGAAACTTTATGGCAACAGCGACACGAACGACAAATCCAACGCGACTCCCGCGCCGGCCAGCGGCACGGATAAGTGAGAAGCCATGCCGTTTCCAGCGGCGGAAAAGTTACACGTTATGAAAACAGCATCCCGCATCATTGCGCTCGCTTGCCTCGCGATCGGTCTGTCGCCTTCGTTCGCGAGGGCCGACGTAAAATCGGCCGCCGCAAAAGAGTTGGCTGATTATGTGATTGAAAAACTCGGCATCAAAGGGGGCGAGGAGGCAGCGACCGAACTCGCCGCGCGGTTCGAAGCCGCGGGCGCGAAGTATGGCGAAGACGCCGTGAATCAGGCGGTCCGCAAAGTCGGCCCGCGCGCGATTACACTCGCGGAAGGAGCCGGCGAAAATGGCCCGCGCGTGATGAAGTTGATTTCGCGCTATGGCGACGACGGCGTTTGGATCGCCTCGCAGCCCGAACGATTGTCGCTGTTCGCGAAATATGGCGAACCTGCCGCCAAGGCGATGATCGAGCACGAAGGGATCGCCGAGCCGGTGATCAAAGCGTTCGGCGAACCGGCCGCCGATGCGCTGGTGAAGCTCGGCCCGCAAAGCGGTCAACGCCTGGCCATGATGACGGAAGAGGGCGAGTTGGCCGGTTTGGGTCACACCAACCAATTGCTCGGCACCGTGTCGAAATACGGCGACTCGGCGATGAATTTCATCTGGAAGAACAAAGGCGCATTAGCCGTGACCGGCGCGATGGTGGCCTTCCTGGCCGATCCGAAACCGTTCATCGACGGCACCAAAGACATCGCTCAGGTCGCGGCGGAAAACATCGGCAAGCCGCTTGCAAAGGTGCCTGGCGAGATCGCGTCCGCGGCGGCGAAGAATGCCGATTGGACGTTGGTGCTCATCGTCGTGGCGATTCTAACGACGATCCTACTCGCCTTCCGCTTCTCGCGGAAAATGCGCTACGCCCGCGCCGGTGAACGGATACACTAACCCGAAGCGTTAGCGAGGGAGGGCGCGCAGGTTCGTCTTGCGGAGCCTTCGCGATGCCGATCAATCGGTGCGCGACGTTTGCTCTGCTCGCCATTCATACGCCGTGCCCACTACCGGCTCGGCTGCGGATACGGCGGCACTTGTTGCAACGTCGGAGCCGGCGTGTAGCTCGGCGCCGGCTGAGGGGCTTGCGAATAAGTCGGCGCTGGCTGAGCATACGCCGGCGCCGGCTGCGGATAGGCATACGCGGGCGGCGGATATGCATATGCCGGCGGCGGCGCGTAGTACGGATAGTATCCGTAGTACGGATACGGCGGATAATAATACGGACGATAGTAGCCGGGATATCCGCCCCAGTATGGCCCCGGTATCCCAATGCCGATCCCGACACCGACGCGCACCCCGCCCGCCCGAGCCGGCGCTGAATGCAGCGACGCGAGCATCAGCCCGATCGCCGCCAGCAATGCCATCTTCCGTATCATAACCGATCCTCCTCGAAGCTAATCCGCTGCGAAGCCAATACGCAGCGAAGCCAAAAACGCATCCGTGCCGCGGCAGACAAGCGGGCGGATTATAGCGGCTCGCGCGCAACCGCCCAACATTGGATTTATCGGCTTTTTCAAGTTGTCAGACGCATTGCAAACAGCTAGCAAGTTGCTCCGTTGCGGCAAATGGATGCCGGAAAAGTCGAATTGAGTTAAACTAGCGGCCATGACAGTTAGCAAGCAAACCCTGATGACGATCGGCCACACGACGCACGAGCTCGATGCATTCGTGGCGATGCTCAAGCAGCATGGCGTCACGGCCGTGGCCGACGTCCGTTCGCATCCGTATAGCCGCCGATTAGAGCAGTTCAACCGCGAAAATCTTGCCGCCGAATTGGCGAGCGCCGGCATCGAGTACGTCTTTCTCGGCGGCGAATTGGGCGCGCGGCGCGAGGAACCGGAATGTTACGACGGCGATCGGGCCGATTATCGACGCATCGCCGTGCTTCCAAAATTCCGCGCGGGCTTGGATCGCCTGCGCGAAGGCGCCGCGCGGTTTCGCATCGCCTTGGTGTGCGCCGAGAAAGAGCCGCTCGATTGCCATCGCACGGTCTTGGTTTGCCGCCATCTGCGCGAAGAGTTTCAGATCGTGCATATCCTCGCCGACGGCACGACCGAGAATCACTCGCAAACCGAAAAGCGATTGGTCCGCGAGATGGGCGTTTCCCGAACGCTGTTCGAGCCCGACCTGACCACCGAACAACTCATTCAACAAGCCTACGATTTGCGCGGCGAACAGATCGCTTATCGCGCCAATGGCGAAGGAGTGGCTCCGTGAACGAGAATGCGACGGGGTTAACGACCGATGAGCATGGCCCAATCACGTTGTTCACCATCGGCTTCACCGGCAAATCGGCCGAAGAGTTTTTCGAAAGACTCTCGCGCGCAGGAGTGCGGCGGTTGGTCGATACACGGCTGAACAACGTCTCGCAGCTCGCCGGCTTCACGAAAAAGCGCGATCTCGAATTTTTCCTCCGCGAAATCGGCCAAATCGACTACATCCACGACCCACAACTCGCCCCGACCAAAGACATCCTCGACGACTACAAGAAAAAGCGAATCGACTGGAACGAATACGAGCGGCATTTCCGGCAATTGATGGAAACGCGCCAGCCCGACAAGCGATTGAGCCCCGGCGATCTCGACCGCGCGTGCTTGCTCTGCAGCGAACCGACGGCGGAGCATTGCCACCGACGGCTGGTGGCTGAGTATTTGCAGACGCATTGGGCGAGCGTCAGCGTCGAACATTTGTAGCGAGGCAATGCGCGGGTAGGGGTCTGGCTCATTTTTCGGCCACCGCGGCATGAACGGCGATCGAAGCTCATGCCGAAAAATGTGCCTGACCCCCTGGGAGCATCCTGTAGCGAGGTTTGGGCAAATGACTCGTCTCGTCTGTCTGGCGAATTCCGAACGCCCCGGCGGACAGTGCATCGCGGGCATCGATTTGGACACGCGCGAATGGATTCGGCCCGTGCCGCGCGATCTCGACGCCGTGCCGATGGCCCGCTGCATCGTCAACGACAAATTCCTCGCCCCACTCGACATCATCGAACTCGACTATCTGCGCCGCGCGAGCCGTCGATGTATCAGCGCGAGAATCGCATCATCCGGAATTGGAACTGGCGGATCGTCGGCCGATTTCGCAAAGCCGACCTGCACGCCCTCTGCGACGACACGGCCCCGATCCTACACACCGCCGGCGACCGCGTGCCGCCGGCGTTTCTCGCCAAGCTCACTCCCGCGCAATGGACCTCGCTGCAACTCGTCCGTCCGCGCCGCTTGCGATTCGAGCACGACCACCGCGAGCAACACCGCTGGCGAGCAAGATTCACTGACGCCATGGGCAACGAATACTTCCTCCCCATCACCGACGTCGGCACAACCCGGCGATTAGGCGGCGGCGTTCCGATCAGCCCCAAGAGCATCCTGACCGTCAGCATGTCGAAACCGTGGACGCCAAGCGACGGCTCGAAACCGACGCTGTGCTACAAACTGGTCGCGGCGGTGATGGAGGTGTAGAATCAACGGCGAGGTCAGAAAAACTGACACAGCCGTTCGCGCAACAAGGCCGCGTCCGCATTGCTGAGTTCACATCGTGAAGCGGCGATGGGTGACTCTGCCGATTCCGCAATACGACCAAGGTTTGCGATGACCAAACTAACTCAATCTGCGGCGTTTTTCGTCGGGTTATGCGTTGCATCGATTAGTTTAGCGATGGCGCAAGGTGCCTCGCCCGAACAGCGAAAGGAATTGCTGAAGAAGGCCGACGATTGGTCCGTCCCACAGCCCAAAGCGGGCGCGAGAATCGTGAAAATTTGGATCTATCAATCATCGACGCAAAAAACGCCCCGCATGACCGACTACTACGCCCTGGGATTCGTCGAACCGGGCGACTCGAAACGGGCCTTAGTCGGATTCGACTACTTGGATTTGAAAGAAAGTGGGAAGGCAATCGAGGTCACGGATTCCGAAAATCTTTCACTCGCGGACATTGCTGCCTCCTCGCCCTTCGGTTCTCCGAACGGCGTGAACTTTGGGCTCGTAACAGGTATCCAATTTCTCCGCCGCGGCAATGAAAAGTTGGGCGCTGCACTGATCGACCGGTCGCTCGGCGTGGATTCGGGACATCCTCGTTCGATGTTCTATTCTCCCGCAGGCGAGACTCCAGTGTTAATGCTCGCACGAAGCTGTCTGGCGGCCAGGATCAATGAAGTCACGTCGGACAAGCCCGATTTCGCAAAGATCAAGCAGCGAATCGAACGGCTCGTCACCGACGAACCGCAGTTCAAACTATCGACCGACGCGATCGTTGCGACGTTGAAAGAGAATGTCGAGCACAAGCAGCCACCAGCCGGATCGAGCGAGCGGATCGTCGACGACTATATTTTGAGCGGGGGAAAGTCGGGTGCGATGGAATTCGATTTCGGTGAGACTTCCCTCGCCGAGCGCGCTGATCGTGCGAGGGTTCAAGGCGGTTCCAGCCCTGCTTCGCGAGCGCAATTCCCGCCGGTTCTCCAATCACCTAATGCAGGGCTTCAACAACTTCGTCAGCTACCCGATGACCGCCGGACAAGTGGCTGATGCCTATCTCCAGCGGCTGGCGAACAACGAATTCAACACCAATTGGCTTGACCGCCAAAAGGGATACACGGCCGAGGACGACGCAGTGCAAGCGTGGTGGAAAGAGGCGTCTGCGATCGGCGAGGAAGCGTACGTCAAAAAATCCACCGTCGCTCTCGTCGGTGCTGATAGGTGCCGTGTGAGCCGCGAGCTCTTGTTGCTAGCACAAGAGCGCTATCCCGCTTTTCTGCCCGATTTTTATCGCACGATGCTGAAAACATCGGAACCGAGTTGGCCGGTGGCTGAGGCGGTTTTTCACAGCAATGGTGTTCCAAAAGATCAAAAGATCAAGCTGTTTCAGTCCGGAATCGCCACGAATAGCGGGTCGCATCGGAATACGGCCCTTGGATTGCTCCGGAATCTGTCGCCGGCGCTGGCCGACGAATCGCTGCTCACGCTGCTCAAGAATGCACCAAAGACAGCCAACGGAGAATACTGGACTGATCAAGACGCCAACCTCGGCGCGTTAGTTTCAAAATCGCGGAATTTGAAGGTGTGGCAGGCTCTTCGCGCGTTAGTCGAACGCGCGGATCTCGGAATGCGGATGCAATTGATCGAGGATCTCGATCCGCCGCGCGACGCACCCGCCGAGATTCTGCAGTCGTTTCAAGACATCTATAATCACTTTCGCGACGACACGACTGTACGCGATGTGTCGTCGAGTGACAAATTCTCGGGACCGTCCGCGGGCTTCCCACACGACCGAATCGAGATGCGCGATTTCATTTACGAACATTGGTCCACATGGCTGAAGTTGGACGTTGCGGAGCCGGAGCGGGGCGCTACACCGGCTCAATGGAAAAGCTACCGCGAGGCCGTCGAACTACGGATGAGCAAGTACGAGGCCGAGCGGCGCGCACTGGAGCCGGCTAGACCCGCCGCGAAGCCCTGACGCGCAGTTGCCGCTGACTATCTCACACACCGGCCGCCACGGTTCCCAACAATAACGAATCAATTCTTCGGCATGTCGCCGGGCAATTTGCGGTGATCGTCCTTCGGATCGAAATAATAATCCAGCCCGAGCCACAGGCTGCGGGCGTAGCGGAAGAACCAGAGCGGGAACAGGAGGCAGAAGGCCATGCAGATCCAGAGGGCGGCGGTTGGGGAGACGATTTCGCTGAAGTAGAGCGAGAAATAGAGGGCGGTGATGAGGAGGCCGGTCAGGCCGTAGTTGATATAGATCGAGCCGAGGTAAAAGCCCGGTTCGCGGTTGAAGGGAAGGCCGCATTGGTCGCAGCGTGGCCGCAGGCGAAACCAGTCGCGGAAGAGATTGTCTTGGCCGCACGATGGGCAGCGCAATCGGCCGCTTCGCCAGAGGATCGTTCGCAGCTTCATGGGTTATTTTTCCTTCTTCGTCAACAGGATAGCGGAAACGCAATCCGCTGCCCACGTTGGTAGCCGCCCTTGATTTCGCAGCGCCGCTGGGGAATACTGCGGGGGATCGTAATTCGCACCAAGACTTGTTTATCGCGCGTTGAATGGCCTTCAATTCGGAGGATTCCCTTTGCATTATCGAATCACTTCACGTCGGGCGGCGGTCGGTTTACTCGTGATTGCCGCGGCATGGCTGGCCATTGGCGGGCGTAACGCCGTGGCAGCGACGGCCGGCGGCGATTGGCCGCAGTTTCGCGGGCCGACCGGCGAAGGCGTTTCCGATGCGACCGGCCTGCCACTGAATTGGAGCGAATCGCAAAACGTCGCTTGGAAGACACCGCTGGAGGGCAAAGGCTATTCGTCGCCCGTCGTGCTCGGTGGCCAAATCTGGATGACGGCGGCGCGCGACGACGGGCATTCGCTGCGGGCGATTTGCGTCGGGCTCGATTCCGGGAAAGTCGAGCATGATGTCGAAGTGTTTCACATCGAGTCGCCCGTCCACGTCAATGGCCGAAACAGCCATGCCTCGCCGACGCCCGTGATCGAGCCGGGCCGCGTGTATGTCCATTTCGGCACGATGGGCACGGCCTGCCTCGCCACCGACTCGGCGAAGATCCTGTGGTCAAATCAGAATCTCAAGCTGAACCATATGGAAGGGCCCGGCAGCTCGCCGATCCTCTATCACGATTTGCTGATCGTGCATTGCGACGGCTCCGACTTCCAGTACATCGTCGCGGTGAACAAGATGACCGGGAAGATCGCGTGGAAAACCGACCGCTCCGGGAAGCCCGACGAACATGACAATCGGCGAAAATCGTTCTGCACGCCGCTGGTGATCAATTTCCACGGGCACGATCAACTCATTAGCCCAGCAGCCGGGCAGATTCTGGCCTACGATCCGGCGACCGGCCAAGAACTTTGGAAGATCCGCTACGACGGTTATTCCATCGTGCCGCGGCCGTTGTACGGGCATGGGCTGATATTTTTCAGCACCGGGTACGACGTTCCGCAGTATTGGGCAATTCGTCCGGGCGATCATGGCGATTTGACGGCGACGAACGTCGTCTGGAAGCTAACGACGACGCAAGCGCCGCTGAATCCCAGCCCGGTGTTGGTCGGCGATGCGCTTTATATCGTGAACGATCGAGGGATCGTGACCTGCTTGGAGGCTGAAAGCGGCCGGCAGCGGTGGCACCAGCGAATCGGCGGCGAATTTTGGGCATCGCCGATCGTCGTTGACGGCCACATCTATTTCTTCAGCGAATCGGGCGCGACGACGGTGATCGAGCCAGGCAAGGAATACAAGGAGTTGGCCGTCAACAAACTGGCCGATGGCATCATTTCGACGCCGGCGATCGTGGGCCATGCGTTCATCATCCGCACAACGACGAGTCTCTATCGGATCGAAAAGCTGCCGGCGGGCGGATTGAACACAGCGGGGCGATAGCCGTTCGTCCTCGCTAACGCTTCGGGTTAGTGTGAATTCGGCAAGCCGCGCCACACCAGCCTGAAGCGCCAGCGAAGGGAGCCGGGCAAGTCGTCAAGTTTACTGGCTGACTTCTCGCCGTGGCGTCCGCTGCTTCGTCACCAGCGACACCAGAACGAGCGTGAGGAAGCCGAGCGGGATCGTCACCAGCGCGGGTTGTGAGAAGGGGATGACCGACAGCTTGGGATCGATGTGATAAACGTCTTTGTAGCATTGCTGCGAAAGCAGAATCCAGGCCAGCGACGAAAGCAGCCCGACCGTCACAGCCGCGGCGATTCCCTTGGCCGTCGTGCGTTTCCAGAAGAGCAGCATGACGAGCGCCGGCAAATTGGCCGAGGCCGCGATATTGAACGCCCAGGCGACGAGAAACGCCACGTTGAAATCCTTGAAAACGATCCCCAGCACCATCGCCAGGATTCCCAATCCCGTGGCGGCGATTTTGCCATAGAGCACCTGCTTGTAATCGTCCATCTCGATACGAAACAGGTTCGCCAGCAGATCGTGAGCGACGGCGCCGGAACCGGCCATGATTAGGCCCGACACAGTGCCCAGCACGGTCGTGAAAGCGATCGCGGAGATCACCGCGAATAAAATGTTGGAAAACGATTTGGCCAAGAGCGGCGCCGCCATGTTGATGTTCGTCGGGTCCAAAGCGCCGGAGGTCATCGCCCCCAGACCAAGAATCAGCGTCAGCACATAAAATACGCCGATGGACGCGATGCCGACGATCGTCGATTTTCGCGCCTGGCTTGATCCTTCACCGTATAGTAGCGAATCAAGATATGCGGCAGCGCCGCCGTGCCGCAGAATAGAGCGAGCATCAGCGACAAGAAATCGAGCTTGCCCATCAAGTCTTTCGCTCGCACGCTCGCGAAGGTCGGCGATGCGCCCGGCGTGAGCAGATCGGAGCCCTTCCGCGGTCGCTGGTAATAAACCGTGGTCGCGACGCCGTCGGCATCGACGATCGGTTTTGCTTCCTTCGGCCATGTGACGATCGTCGAATCACTTAGCGTCGTGAGAAACTGCGTTGGGCTGAGCGGTCCGGTGGCGGTTTGGCCGCCGGGAAGTTGGGAAATCGTTCCGACCGCGTGCAGGTCGTTGTCGGCCGATTGCGGCAGACCGTTGACCAGTTTTACTCCACCTTTCGTGCTGATGGTCTGCGCCAACGCAAGCTGCTTCCAATCGGCGTCGGTCCAATCCGCCGGTTCGATGGGCAGGGCTGCGATGAAGGCCTTCGCATCTTTGGCGGCCGCGCGATACGTCAGCACTCGGCCATCGATGAGTTGCAGCCGAACGTACGGCGCATCGATCCAACCTCCAGACGGCGCCAGCCTGCTTGCGGAGAACGGAACACGTTCTTGCATCCTAACGCCGATCGGTTCGGGCGCCGCGGCGCGACGGATAGTCCGCGATTCAAAATCATCACCACCAGCACGAAGCAGAAGAACACCAGCAGCGAGCCCTTGATGAATTGCACCCAGGTGGTCGAAACCATTCCGGCCGTGACCACGATTACCGTCACCGTCACGCCGACGATCAACACTCCCGACCAATGCGGCAAGCCCAATAGCGGCGTAATCAGCGCTCCCGCGCCGACCATTTGCGGAATCAGATAGAAAATCGAAACCACGAGCGTCGAGATTGCGGCGGTGAGCTTGATGCCGGGCGAGTCGAACGCCGAATCGAGCGCGTCGGCGAACGTGAATTTGCCCAGCCGCTTGATCGGCTCGGCAATCACGAACAGTGCGACGATCCAGCCGGCAAGGAACCCGATCGAATACAGAAATCCGTCGTAGCCATAAAAGGCAATGATTCCGCAAATGCCAAGAAACGACGCCGCTGACAAATAATCGCCGGCGAACGCCACGCCGTTCACCGCCCAATGGATTTGGCCGTGCGCCGCGTAGTATCCGCGCGACGATCGAGCTCGGCGCCCCAAGTAAAACGACAATCCGAGCACGATGGCCACGAAAAAGAGAAAAATGCCGATGGCCGCCGGCGAAGTCGTGTAGAGCATATCGGGCTATTCAATCGGGGATTACGGAGAAGCATCCGGCGACCTGGAAACCAACGTATAGACGAACGCCAAAACCAGCGCGGCAACGATCAGCCCGACGCCGTACACGATCGCCAAATTCACTCCTGCGACGGGCGTCGGCTTGGCCATTTGCTCTGGGTCAAAAGCCGCCAGAATCATGAAGCCCAGATAGAGCGCCACGTAGATGGCAAACAGAATCAGCCCCCAGCGGGCATTGTGACGATCGACCGGCGATGGCTCGGCCGGCCCGTGACTCGATTGCGACATCGGCACATCCCCCGAGAATTTCGCTTGCGAACGAGAAGCCGAACGGGCCAAGCGAGTTTTCACATAGTAGGCACGGCGCGGGCTGCCGCAAGACTTTTTGCACTTTGGCGTCATTCTGCTTGCCCGGTATACGGTTTTGCATTGGCCATCCCTTCCAAGAGCCGCAAACAAAGTTGGCGGCACACAACCGGCCGCGTCTTGGACAAAAAAGCGGGTCCGGCGGTCGCACTTAACACCCTGCCAAGCGTGACGCGGAGCGCCTGTGGGTTGCCGCCGCCATCGACAACGGTCCGGCGGACGGACGCGGGGTTCGGAATGAATGTCTTTCCAATGGAGCAGCCGTGCCATGCAACCGATACAAAGCGTACAGGCCGCACGTAAGGCACCCCGGAGATAGTCTGCGCATCTTCGCTGATCTACCGGGATGGCCGAAGACTCGGCAAAGTGATCCCGCTACGGCGGGCGGAGTCTCTTCATGGATCAGACACGCAATATATGCATCGTGATCCTGATCGGCCTGCTAGCTAGCACAGGTTGCTCCACGCCAGGAGCGCCAAGCCGGCAAGAAGTTATTCAGGCTCCATCGGTTCCCGCACCTCCACCTCCGCCTCTCGCGCCAGTTGCCGAGGCGAACAACGTGTTTCCAACCACCCCGTTGGCGACAATCGACGAACGTCCGCTGCCGATCAATCTGGCGACCGCTCTGCAATTGGCGAATGTCCAGTCGGCGGATATCGCTGCCGCCGCCGCGCGCATTCAGATCGCATCGGCAAGGTTGGAACAGGCCCAGGTGTTGTGGCTGCCGTCGATCACCGTTGGCGGAGATTATGCTCGGCACGACGGGCAAATCCAGAGCTCGGACGGCTCGATCGTCAATAATAGTCACGACAGCATGATGTTCGGCTTGGGAACCGGAATCGGCACGGCGGCAATTCTCAACGTCGGTGACGCAATATTCGGTCCCCTGGCTGCTCGGCAGCAGGTGCAAGTCCGCGAGGCGGATCGTCAGGCAGCTTCGAACGACACATTGGTCGCGGTCAGCGACGCCTATTTCAACGTGCAGCAAGCCCGCGGCGAATTGGCCGGAGCGATGGCGGCCACGCGACGGATGAACGATCTCGTGGGTCGGGCGCATCGGCTGGCGCCGGCAATTGTGCCGGAGTTGGAGATTGACCGAACCGAGGCCGAGTTGGTCCGCCGACAGCAAGCCGAGTTGTTGGCGCGCGAGCGATGGAAAGTGGCGAGCGCCGAACTTTTGCGCGTACTCAATATGGACCCGACGGCGCAGGTCGAGCCGCAGGAGCCGCCGCAACTTCGAATCGAACTGATCGATCCGGAAAAGCCGTTGGACGATTTGGTTCCCATTGCATTGACATCGCGGCCTGAGTTGGCGTCGCAGCAGGCCGAGGTCCAGCTTAGTCTCACGCTATTGAGGCAGGAGCAGCTTCGCCCGTTGATCCCGAGCATTTTGCTTCGCGGAACGTCGACTCCGGCGACCGGCACTCTGGCGGCGGGAATTTTTGCCGGTGGTCCGAACGACACGATCGGCAACGCCGGACTTCGCAGCGACATCGACCTGCAAGTGCTCTGGCAATTCGACAATCTCGGTTTCGGGAATCAGGCGAAAGTCCACCAGCGGGAATCGGAGAATCATTTGGCCGTCGTGGAACTCTTCCGCATCCAAGACCGGATTGCGGCCGAGGTGGCCCAGGCTTTTGCGCAGGCTCAAATGTCCGCGCGGCGGGTCGATCTGGCGGAGAAGGAGGTTCAATCGGCGTTGCGATCGGCCGACAAGAATTTGGTGGCGCTAGGCCAAACGAGGGCGGCCGGCGACCAGGTTGTTCTACTTGTCCGACCCCAGGAAGCGGTGGTCGCGGTGCAGGCTCTCGCGCAAGCGTATGTCGATTACTACGGAGCGGTGGCCGACGCCAATCGCGCCCAATTCCGGCTCTACCGCGCGTTAGGGCATCCGGCCCAGTGCGTGGCGCAGGACGAACATTCGCCGATGCCAGGCGGTTCGACCGCATTCCCGTCCTCGGCGCCCCCGCCGCCCGTGTCACCGCCACCAAACGGTCCGACCGTTGAACCCGTTCCAGTCCCGCGCCCACTTTCCGACGGACCCTACGATCGCGGTCCGATTCCGCTACCGCAATAGGCGGTTCATCTTCCGGCGCCGACCGAAATGTGGCCCGGAGTATCCCTGAATTTCGCCTCTGTAGATGCGGCCTCTCATTCGATCTATCATGGATCGAGCCATGTTGCGCCGGTCGGCTCGTCGAAAGAGCTATTGATGAATCCCATTGAATTCGCGCTCCGCCGTCCCGATCACGATGATGGTGGCGATGGTTGCGCTGGTCGCGGGCGGTTGGCTGGCGCTGAGCCGGATGAAGGTGGATATTTTCCCGAGCCTCGACCTGCCCGTCGTCTATGTCGCTCAACCCTACGGCGGCATGGATCCGAGTCAGATGGAAGGTCTGATCGCCAACTATTACGAATACCACTTTCTCTACATCAACGGCATCCACCACGTCGAGTCGAAGAACGTGCAGGGCATGTCGTTGATGAAGCTCTACTTTCATCCCGGCACCGACATGGCCCAGGCGATGGCCGAGACGGTCGGCTACGTCAACCGCGCGCGGGCATTCATGCCGCCGGGCACGGTACCGCCGTTCATCATGCGATTCGACACCGGCAGCGTGCCGGTCGGCTATCTGGTGCTTGTCGAGCAAGACGAAATCGGTCGACGAGATCCAGGACCAGGCGTTGTTCAAGGTCCGGCCCATGTTCGCGTCGATCCCCGGTGTCTCGGCGCCGCCGCCCTTCGGCGGCAATCAGCGAACGATCGTCGTCCGTGTCGATCCCAATCGCATGCGCGGCTACAATGTGTCGCCTGACGACGTGGTTCGATGTCTCACGTCCGGCAACACGATCAGCCCGTCCGGCAATATTCGCACCACCACGGCCATGCCGATCGTGCCGAGCAACGCGATGGTGGTCAAGCCGGAAGAACTCGGCAACATCGGGATCAAGCCCGGCGTGTACCTGCGCGACGTGGTTCGCCGCGATCCGGTTACAGAGAAGCCGCTGATCGAGGACGCCACCGACATCCCGACCGGCTACGCCCTGGTCAACGGCAAGCGGGCAGTCTACATCCTGGTCACCAAACGGGCCGACGCTTCGACGCTGTCGGTGGTCAACAACGTCCGGGCCGACCTCCCGAAAATGCAGGCCGTGCTGCCCGACGACATCAAGGTCAGCTTCGAGTTCGATCAGTCTCCCTACGTCACCAACTCCATCCACGGAGTTGGCCTTCGAAAGCGGCCTGGCGACGGTGCTTGTCGGACTCATGGTGCTCGTGTTTCTGCGCGACTGGCGCAGCGTGCTCGTTGTCGTGCTCAACATTCCGCTGGCTCTCGTCGGCTCGATCGTCGCCCTGGCGCTGACGGGGCAGACGATCAACCTGATGACATTGGGCGGCTTGTCGCTGGCCGTGGGCATTCTGGTCGATGAGTCGACGGTCGAGGTGGAGAACATCCACCGTCAGATGGAAAGAACCGACTCGATGGCCCTGGCCGTGCGACGAGGCAACAGCTGAAACGGCAGTGCCGCGATTGCTGGCAATGCTGTGCATTCTGGCCGTGTTCATACCGTCGTTTTTCATGCAAGGTTCGGCTCGCGGCTTGTTCGTGCCGCTTTCGCTGGCGGTCGGATTCTCGATGATCACCAGCTATCTGCTTTCCAGCACGTTCGTGCCGGTGTTGTCGGTGTGGTTATTGCGGAAGCACCAACATCGGCACCAGGTCGCCGACTCCGCTCGGGAGAGTTTCTTGGAGCGGCAATTTGGGCGATTTTTGGGGTTTACCACGACTTTGCGATGGGCGGTCGTGCCGGTCTATTTGATCTCGGCGACGCTTGCCACCTTTTTTCTCGGCCAACTCCTGGGTACCGAGATATTTCCCCAAGTCGATGCCGGTCAATTCCAGTTCCGACTGCGGGCGCCGAACGGGACCCGCATCGAGCAGACCGAAGCGATTACGCGCGAGGCACTGGACTTCATCGGCAAAGACGTCGGCCCGGAAAACGTGGATATCACATTAGGTTACGTCGGCGTCGTCGGATCGAGTTATCCGATCAACACCGTCTATTTGTGGATGGGCGGCCCCGAAGAAGCGGTGATGCGAGTGTCCCTCAAGCCCGGCACGGCGAGCATTGAAGAAGTAAAGAAACGATTGCGCGAGAAGCTGCCGGACCATCTGCGGCAGTGGACGACCCAAAAATGGATCGCGGAGGGAGAACCGGCCGACAAAGTGGAGCAACAGATCAAAAACTTACGCCTCTCCTTCGAGCCGGCCGACATCGTCAACGAAGTCATGAGCTTCGGATCGCCGACGCCGATTGAAGTGGTCGTGAGCGGTCCGAAGATGGCGGACAATCGTGCCTACGCCGAAATAGTCAACGGACAACTCGCGGCTATCCCGTCGCTGCACGATTTGCAGTATGGCCAATCGCTTGATTATCCCACGGTCGACGTGCAAATCGACCGAGAGAAGGCCGCTCGAACCGGCGTCACGACTGAAGACGCGGCGAGATCACTGTTGGCCGCGACTTCGTCGAGCCGATTCGTCGTGCCGAATTTCTGGCGCGACCCGGCTTCCGGCATCGGTTATCAGGTGCAGGTCGAGATTCCCCAGGCGTTGATGCGCTCGGCGCCGACGTCGAAACAGTTCCAGTGAAGACGAACGACCAAACTCCCGTATTGCTCCGCGATGTTGCCACGGTCAAGGAAGGAACCATGCCCGGCGAAATCGATCGCTACAATATGCGACGGATCGTCAGCATGACGGCAAATATCGAGGGAGAAGATCTTGGCCGGGTGTCGAGACGGATCGCACGGGCCATCGACGACGCCGGAGCGCCGCCCGCCGGTGTGCAGGTCGATGTGCGAGGGCAAGTGACTCCGATGATCGAGATGTTTCAGGGGCTCGCGTTTGGTTTGGTCGTTGCCGTCGTTGTGATCTTTCTGCTGTTGACCGCCTATTTCCAGTCGGTGCGGCTGGCTTTGACGGCCGTTGCGGCGGTGCCGGCGGTGCTATGCGGAGTCGTGCTAATGCTGCTTGCCACACGGACCACGCTGAACATCCAGTCGTTCATGGGCGCGATCATGGCCGTCGGGGTGGCAGTGGCAAATGCGATTCTTTTGGTGACATTTGCGGATCGATACCGTAGGGAAGGTCAGACGGCGGTTCGCGCAGGGATCGAGGGGGCGCGGACGCGCGTGCGACCGATTCTGATGACCAGCCTGGCAATGATCGCCGGAATGGTTCCGATGGCGCTTGGGCTGGGCGAAGGGGGCGACCAGACCACTCCTCTTGGGCGAGCCGTGATCGGCGGATTGCTTGCCTCGACGTTGGCGACGTTGACGTTGCTTCCAGCCGTCTTCGCCTTCATCATGGGCCGCAGCTCGACGAGCTCCGTTTCGCTTTCTCCCACCGATCCCGAGAGCCGCTACTTCGTCGCAAATCCTCAAGAGCTCGATCCGAGGGCGCCTCATGCGTGAGAATCGCAAGTCATGCAAGATCAGTTTTATCGTCTTCGTCATCGCGCCGATGATCGCCGGTGGATGCAACCGGGCCGCTGCCCCGGCTGGACCGTCCGCCGTCAATCCGGCCGCTGCGGCGGTCAGCTTGATTCATCCCGAGCGCAAGTCGCTCAAGCGGGTCGTCGAACAGCCGGGGAGCGTCGAAGCTTATGAAGAGACGATGCTGTTTGCCCGCGTGCCTGGTTACGTGCGGCTCTTCCACGATTCCGACGGGCGAATCATTCACGACATCGGGCAAAAGATTCGCGGGCCGAAATATGATTCGTCGGGCAAGAAAGTCGTCGAGCCGGGCGAAGTGCTGGCGGAGCTCGTTGTTCCGGAGTTGGAACAGCAGGCCGATCTGAAGAAGGCAATGATTCGACAGGCGGAGGCCGACGTCGAACAGTCGCAAAAAGCCGTAGCCTCTGCCGACGCCAACATCGCAACCACGGAAGCCGTAGTGACGGAAGCCAAGGCGCTCAAGGATCGTTGGGAATCGGAATCGAAGCGATTCGCGGGGCTGGCCAAGACCGGAACCATCGACGACCAGTCACGCGATGAAACATTGAACCAGTACAAGGCCGCCCAAGCCCGCTTGCTTTCGGCGGAAACCGCCGTCCGGAAGGCGAAATCCGACAAAGACAAAGCGATGGCCGACGTGCTATCGATGGAAGCCCGCGTGGAAGTGGCTCGGGCCGGCGCATCGGAAGCCGAAGCCATGCTCGGATATTCGATGATCCGTGCTCCTTACGATGGCATCGTCACGTTCCGCAAGGTGAATTCGGGGGACTTCGTGCAACCGGCCGGCGGACAAGGCGATTGGCTTTTCAAAGTAGCCCGGCTCGATCCGGTTCGCATCGTCATCGCGGTGCCGGAGGCGGACGCCGACCTCGTGAAGGAGAAGTCGGAAGTAAATCTAACCATCCAGGCAATCACCGGGCCGAGTTTGAGGGACGTTGTGGCCCGAACATCGTGGGCCTTGCAGGGAGGCTCTCGAACGCTACGGGCCGAGGTTGACCTGCCGAACGCCGACGGACGACTCCGCCCGGGCATGTATGTCTATGCACAGATCGTCAATCCGCTGGCTGACGGTTGGACTTTGCCGGTCTCCGCCGTGGTGAAGCAAGGAGATGCCATGGTTTGTTTCATGATCGAAACCGGTAAGGCAGTCCGGACGCCCGTGCAACTTGGCCGAGGCGATGGACGATTCGTCAAGGTCCTGAAGTGGCAGAAACCCGGCTCGCCGCTCGAATGGCAGGAGTTCACGGGGAACGAAGCCGTCGCCGATCGAGCAGTTGGCCTCGCCGATGGCCAGACAATCCAGCAGGGTGCTGCGCGTAAGTAAAACTGCCGCTTTGGTCCGCGTCTCGTCGGGATCGAAAAAAGCCGGTCCGCGGGTCGCACAAGACCTTCGTGCAACCCGCGGACCGGTGCGTTGTGATCACGGCCGGGCGGTCGACCGCGATCGGACGGAACGATTCAATTCTCAGTGGCCGTAGGCCATCGCGGCCGGCGCCAAGTCTGTCGCCGTCGTCCTGCCCGCGGTCGGAGGCACCGGCGGGGAGGGAGGAGCCGGCGGCATTGGCGCGGCCGACGGAGCGCCGCTCGGAGCCGAGCTCGCGTCGCAACCGCATCCGCAATGCGGGCAGACCCATTCGACCCAGCACTTGTGGACCGGCACTTCCACGACGTAAGGAATCTTCACCAGCTTCCGGACCTCGTACACCTTGCAGTGGCCGCAACCGTCGCAGCCGCAATCGCAGTTGCCGCTTTCGCAGCCGCTCGTGCAACCGCAGGGCTGATCGCAATCGCAATGGTGGTGGAACAGAGTCTCGCAATGTCCCTGGGAAATGCATTTGTCTTCGCAGGTGCAACAATACTTGTACTTCGTGACTTTTTTCATCTCGCAGTAGGGATGGCAGACGGGCACGAGGCCTTCGTGGCAGCCACACTGCGGGCAGCAGCAACCCGCTGGGCAGGAAGCCGCGCAACTCGGTTCCGCGTTGCAGGTGGCTTCATTCGCCTGCGACGGCAAGCTTGCCGCCAAGGCGATGACGATCGATATCGACAGAATCTTCAGCATGGGAAATTACCTCCGTAGCAATTATTCGTGTTTGGTTTTTGGTGATTGGAAATGGGTTCTCTGCATGACCACCGGCTTATTTGGCGCCTTGCGGCCTGTCTGGCTGGGCCGCGAAATCCGCGAGCGTCGCCAGAGTTTTGGGCCGGCGGGGCCGGGTTATTAAAATGTGAACTGGGCCTCCACTCCAAAGCCGCTCGTCCAGCCCGGAACAACGCCTGCCGGCACGTCGTAGCGGTTGTCGAAGACCCAGTCGAACATCATGTCGAAGTTGTTGTTGGCGTACCAGTTGAGGGCTACGCTGAAACCGTCCATGATGCCACCCTGGATGCGAGTGCTCGGACCCGCGGGACCATCGTTGAGGTCCGTGTGCGAGTAGCGGCCGGCGATTTCCCACGCGCCCGGCCCGAAGCAAATGCTGCCGTCTTGTTCGCGAGTGCAAATGAAGTTGGTGAAAGGACCGCTCTTGCCGTAGTAGTATCGGTCCAATGTGCCATATTTCCGGTCGTAGGCGCGGTTTTCGCCGGTCAGGGTGTACGCCGCTTGGATGTACCCGCCGCTGAACGTATAGTCTTGCGTCGGGGTGATCGCCGGATGGAAAGAGGTCGGCGATGTCGGCGCAACGCCATGCGCACCGTCGAGGAAGTTCCAGCCGAATTCACCCTGCACGGAGAACGGGCCCGCGATCCACAACATTTCCGTGCCGATCAGGTATTCCTGATTGGCCGCGATGGCGCCCGTGTCGATCATCCGGCTGTCGTTGGAGCC
Source organism: Pirellulales bacterium (assembly GCA_963738955.1). GTDB lineage: Bacteria > Planctomycetota > Planctomycetia > Pirellulales > DATAWG01 > DATAWG01. Next base: position 342,837 of record CAVTYW010000019.1, read on the forward strand.
CGCGGCGAGGCCGGCGCCCGATGCGTCGTCGTCTCGCAACTCGGGCCGGGCCGACAGTTGCATCACTTTGACACCGTTGCTGGCCGATCCCGTGCGGTAGCCGCCCGAGAGCCCCAGGTGCAACAGCTCGCGGCCGTCGTCGCAATAAAAGGGCAGGGCAGTCAAACGGCCGTGGTAGCCAAATTGGCCGTCGCCAAAGAACGCGCCGGTGGCTTGTTTAAGGTCGGTGCGAAACAACGCGGTTTGCCAGGTGATCCATTCGTCGTAATTACCGCCCTCCCAGACTCCCGTGATGAAGTTCTGGTTGAGTTCGATGGCTTCGGAGTAGGACGACCGTTCCATGAACGTCATGCAACGGCTGGACGAACTCATATCCCCTTCCAGACCCATGGGGCATTTGACGTGACCGAGGCGGACTTCCTGAGCGACGGGGAGGTTCTGGCCGCCGAACCAGAATTCGTCGAGCCCAGCTGTGTCGAGCTGGACGTTCTCGAACGCAAAATTGAGCCGGTAGATGCCCTGCTCCCAGAATGTGCCTTCCATAATCAGGCGAACGCGGCGGAAGAATTCGCCGTCCTCCAAGTCGCCGATGCCGGCTTGGCTGGCGCCTGAAGCGACTCCCTGAGCGGGGCCCGACCGGGCGCCTTGACCTGCCTTCAACGCTGGGGACTGGTCCCACCAGACGTTGTCCCACTGCACCCAGCCGCCGAGATGCATGGTGAAGGCATTGTCCGGCGTGGCGAAATACAGGAAGGAGCCGCCATTGCGGTAGTCGACCTTGACGGACATGTCGCTGCCGACCACCTTGCCGCCATCCGGGCGGGATGCCGTCGCGGCAGCGACCGGAGTCGCCTGGATCGGGCCGTTCATCGACTGACCGACCTGCAAGCCGGTCATCGCCGGTGCGCCACCGTTCAGTTGCGTCTGCAACTGTTGGATTTCCTGTGCCTGTTCATCGAGCCGGCGCTGGAGTTCCTCGATCGGCGACGGGCCGGATCGCTGCGGCGCGGACGCCACAGCGACTTGCTGGACGGGTGGAAAATCCGCTTGTTGAGCCTGGGCATGGCTTGCCGCGAAGCCAAGGCCCGCGAGAGCCAGCAGGCTCATGGTTCCACAGGCAGCGCCGCGCCATGCGGCGCGACACCGACTGAATGATCGAATTCGCATCGAAAGATCCTCCGTGAATCGAGAATGGGCAAATAACCGTGGCGCTCCGTCGTCCCGGCCGAATTTCGGGTCTATTCCTCCGCAGTGTAATAAAACGTAAAGGACCAACGGTTTCGTATAGCACGAACATCGGACCAACGTTGTCAACAATTTGATTAGGAATTCACGCGCCGATCACGCTGCGACGCGACAACTTGAAGCCGCCACCGCCTCGCGCGACGATTCGTTTCGGCAAGGCTTTCCTAATCGTTAGGCCTGAGTGTCAAACCGGCGCGATTGCACGCTCGTTCGGGCGCAGGCTCTTACTGACCGTCAAACTTTGCCGGACCGATGAAGTCGGATATGCGGAAATTTTTTTGCATGGTTTCAGCGGATTCACGTTTGCTGTGAATGTTATGCGGCTTTCGCGAGCAAAGATGTTGACCCTCGGAACCGGACGCGTTGCCGATGGTGGGGATTCAGAAGTCGTTTGAAGATACGGCCTAGTACGTCTCTAACGCCAATAGGCGTTTGCTCAAAGTGACCATTTTGGAAAAGTCGAATGGAAGAAGGACGGGGATGGGTGGCAAATCTTAACGACTTTCAACGCCGAATTTGGCGGCACGAAGCGAATCTCATAATTCTTCTAGGGCTCTCATGCCTCGATCCAATCATTCAAACGGGATTCGGGCGGCTGGCGGACTTGTTCAG